>NZ_LBMD01000015.1 GCF_001293645.1 Bacillus sp. CHD6a | reverse complement strand
TCTTTCATATACAGCTTTGTCCATTGAAGCATTTACAGGGAAGAGAACGGTATATCCGTCCGTTCGGGACTTAAAGAGATAGTGTCCCTCTACAACTTCTTCAGACGATTGTAGAAAGTCTTTTGTAAACTCATCTTGGAAAGCTACTGTATCAGGCACATCTTCTTTATTTTGCATCCCACAACCAACTAGTATTGTTACTAAACTTAAAACTCCTAATAACATCTTTATATTCATTGTTTACCTTCTTTCAACAATCAATCTTTAAATTTCTATAAAACGATTCCCTATGTATTAAACAAATAATCCCCTTTTATTGTAAATATTTGAAGTTACAACACTTATATGGGACCTTATCATAGTAAAACTTTTCTAAAAAAATAACATCTTTCTTTAGTACTACTTGTACTAGGTTTCACGTCCGTATAAACTAACTTCCACTGCTTTAGGTCTTGAGACGCCTTCTCTCTTACCGTTTGAACTTCTCTTCCACTGCTTCCGGGCTTGAGACGCCTTCTCTGATACCATTTGACCTTCCCTTCCGCTGTTTCGGTTCTTGAGAGGGCCTATCTGTTACCGTTTTACCTTTTCTCCGACTGCTTCGGGGCTTGAGACGCCTTCTCTGATACCATTTGACCTTCCCTTTCGCTGTTTCGGGTCTTGAGACGGCCTATCTGTTACCGTTTTACCTTTTCTCCGACTGCTTCGGGGCTTGAGACGCCCTCTCTCTTACCATTTAACATCTTTTTCAATAACTTAAGGACTTGAGACCTTGGGAGTTTTTCAAAAAGTCTTGTTAAACACAAAAAAACGGATCTCCACTATGAAATCCGTTTAAACTCTTCCTATTAACATCCTTATTTCGGTTGCATTCTAATTGCTCCATCGAGCCTAATAGTATCACCATTCAACATTGGATTTTCTATGATACTCTGTACAAGTTGGGCATATTCTTCCGGGTACCCCAGTCGGGATGGAAATGGCACCATTTTCCCAAGGGAATCTCTTGCTTCTGCTGGTAAGGAATCAAACATTGGGGTGTGAAAAAGTCCTGGAGCAATGGTCATAACTCGGACTCCAAATGACGCGAATTCCCTGGCAATCGGCAAGGTCATTCCAACTATCCCGCCCTTTGAAGCAGAATAAGCTGCCTGGCCGATCTGTCCGTCAAATGCTGCGACAGAAGCAGTATTGACGACAATTCCCCGTTCCCCTTCTGAGTTCGGTTCATTTTCTTTCATTCGTTCAGCTGCTAGACGAATAACGTTGAATGAACCTATCAGATTAATAGAGATAACTTTGGAAAAGTCATCAAGCGAATGGGACCCTTTTCGGTTCAATACTTTTTGTGCCACTCCGATTCCTGCACAATTCACCACCGTATTTATGTACCCGAAAGTATCAATACCATTATCTAATGCGTTGCAAACATCTTCTTCCTTTGTAACGTCTGTCTTTACAAATAAGATGGAGTCACCTAACTCTGCCTTTAACCTTTCATCTCTTTCTTCTGATAAATCTGCAACAACTGCTTTTCCTCCTTTAGAAACGATATTTCTGACAGTTGCCTCCCCAAGTCCGGAAGCTCCCCCCGTCACGAGTGCTACACAGTTTTGAATGTTCATAGAAAACTACCTCCTTCAATGTATTGCTAAAGTTTATGCAAAAAGCATGCCAGTAAAGTTAGTAGTGTTTTCAAGATAAGTGTATGAAATCTGTACAACCTGTATGAATACTGGAATCATCTATATAAAAGAAAGGGACACATCGCTTTCCAAGATGTGTCCCCTACATTCTCTTATTTTATTTTCACTTTGACTTGTTCTGTAATTCTTGCAGGGTATTCTGTAATTTTCAACGTAATTGGACTGTCCATTTTATCCGTATCCAAGATCATCCCTTGTTCAAACATATTTGTTCCGTCGATATATGAATATGTTCTCGTGTTATATTCATGAATGGTCCCACTCGCATCCACGATGTTGTTATCAAAAAGCGAAAAGAAGTAATTATGGTCTTTTGGGTCGACCTCAATCTGAAAATATATCCCTTTCACGTCTTTTTCTCCATCTTCCAGCCAAACCTTTTTTAACCGCTCATCACTTGGTGCCTTAATGAAGCTTTCATTTTCTAAGTCCATAACAACTTCCAGTTCGTCTTTAGAGAGAGCGGTAAACGAGGAGAAGACGAGGTCAAGTTGCTGAGGTTCAGAAAAATAATTGCTCTCAAAGTACATTACTATTTTGTTATCATCGATTGAAGAGCCACCGTCTGAAGTCCATCTGTTCCCTTTTTCATCTTCTAGGGCTATATCATCAAAACGGAATATATCGTGAGTGTTAGACTCATCATATTCTAAGAATAACGCAATTCGGGTTGGATGAATTTCCATTTTTTCAAAGTAGATGGACTGCCCTCCAGCTTCCACTGCCTTGTCAATAAATACCTCTTTCGTTATTGATGAAAATTTTTGTGTATCAACTTCAATAGGAAAATAAAGGCCATTTATCACATCTACTTCATTTAAATTCATGCCAGTTTCTAAGTTAAATTTTTCAGGAATCATCATTCCATGCGGATAGGTAACTTTTAATTCACCTGAAACCTTTTCACCTTTCTTTACTTCACTATGACTTCCATAAGTCATCCCATACTCACCGAGTTTTTCACCTGAATGTGATGTCAATTTGATATTACTCAGATTGATTGTGGAATGATTGTTTTCACTTTCTATGGTATAAAACACCAGCATCTGCGTTTCATCCACTATGATGGCATCTATTGTCAATGAAACGCCATCATTCTCTTTTGTAATTCCCACTTCTTGAAGGTAGTCGTTTTCTACAGCGGACATAATTCCTTTATTATGACGAATCAGCTCCACTATCCTCTCCATTCCGGGAATGGTGCTTACGTAGTTTGCGAATGCCGGGGATACCCTAATAGTGGTAAGGAAAATGATAAGGAGGATGCTTGCAGCAACCATGCCAATTCTCCAGAAAGGAGGTCGGGTAGTCTTTTTCCCTTTTCTGATTCCACTTCTAATGTAATCATCAATATCATGAGGGATTTCTACGGTACCGTACTTCTTCTTCCACTCAAGCAACTTCTCTTCTTCTTTTTCAAACATGCTTGCTTCCTCCCTTCTCATCCCAATACAGACGTAATTTTTCCAAGCCTTTTCTCAACCACGTTTTCACGGTATTCTCTGAAGAATCCATTACTTTTGCGATGTCTTTTATCATAAAGTCCTCCAAATATCGAAGTTGAATGACTGTCTGATATGGCTCACCTAAGAATGCAATAACCTCTTGGACTTCCAATTTAAGTTCATTATCTTCCGTATACGGCTCCTCCATCTTCATTTGCATATTAGGCTCCCGTTTTTTCTTTTTCCATTCATCCCTGCAGTAATTGATCATGATCCTTACAAGCCAGGTGGAAAAATAGTCTGGCTGTTTTAGTTTTATCATCCCTTTATATGCTCGATAGGTTACCTCTTGAATGGCCTCAAGCGAATCCGCTTCATTTTTCAAGTAGGAATAGGCAATTCGATAAAGTTGTTCTTTATGTGTTGAGATCAGCGTAAAAAACGCCTCTTCATCTCCCTTTCTGGCTTTCTCCACCAACCGTTTCGTTTCCAAATTCTCACGCCCCTAAAAGCTCTTTTGCTGTCCCATATATTCATTAGACATTTCGATCTATCAAAAAGTTTTAACAAAATAAAAAATCACCTGTTGTTTTTCCGAACAGCTGATTCCATCTAAAATATATGGCATTCCACTTCAATTATTCGACATTTCACCCATAAATACTAGATACATCAGCTTAAATATCTAATAATTATTTATAATCTGTTAAAATGAATACAAAGATACCATTGAAGGAGTTTATACCAAATGACCAAACGATTAATGCTTATTACCCAAAATATCGGAGATGCATATACTCAACAAATTAAGGAAATGGCTCCAGACTTTGACCTTATAATAGGAAAAGACAAAGAAATTTGGGCACCCCATGTTAAGAACGCCGAAATAATCGTTGGCTGGAAAAAGGAACTAGATAATCTTTCGTTAACCAAAGGCTCACCACTTAAGTGGATACAATCCTGGAGTGCTGGTGTCAACAGCATGCCGCTTTCTACTCTATCTGAGAAAGGAATTATTTTAACCAGTGCAAATGGTGTTCATGCTTACCCAATTTCTGAAACAATCTTTGCTTTGATGCTAGGGTTAACTAGAAAAGTTCATACATATGTAAAACAACAACAGGAAAAAGTATGGCATCATGCACAAATGAATCTTGAAATTCATGAAAAAACTGTAGGTATTATTGGAGTTGGAGAGATTGGAAAAGAAACAGCGAAAATTGCCAAAGCTTTTCGAATGAACGTTTTGGGTGTCAGACATTCTGGAAAACCTACTGACTATGTTGATGAGATGTATACCCCAGATAGGCTCCATGAAATTTTACCTAAATGCGATTATGTAGTCATTACGCTTCCTTTGACTGAAGAAACGGAAGGAATGTTTGGTAGTGAAGAATTTAATCGGATGAAAAAGTCTGCTTTCTTCATTAATATAGGGCGCGGTGAAGTAGTAGTAGAAAATGACCTTGTACAGGCCTTACAAGAGAACGACATTGCCGGCGCAGGGCTGGATGTTTTTATCAAAGAACCGTTACATGAAAACAGTCCTTTATGGGATATGAATAATGTTATAATTACCCCTCACACCTCAGGGTCAACCGAGCATTATTCCAAACGCGTAATAGAGGATATCTTTATTCCAAATCTCAAACACTATCTAAAAAATGAAAAGCCTTTAATAAATGTTGTGGATTATAAAAAAGGGTATTAAAAATGGTTTAACCCGTTAGGTTTAAGGGTAAATAGGGAGAGAGTTAGGGGGAACTACACATGCATCGGAATAGTCAATTACATAACTTTTTATTAGAAAAAGCAAAAGTTCTTACAGAAGAATGGTATGAATCCTTGGATAAAGTCAATTCCAAGGGGGTTTATGCCTCCACAAATCCAGATGTAATTGCCACATTAAAAAAGCAAAATTTTGAATTTCACCTTCAATTATGTAAAATTTTTATTGAAGAAGAAGAAAAATTCTTCAAGGACTTTGAGGCTTGGATATTGTCTATTGCACAGGATGATCAACATCTAAAAACGCCCATCCACCATATTTTAAAGGAGTTCTTTCGGGTTCGGGAGCAGTACTTGGATTTTATTGACGAGTTTGTCACCCTGCACCAAGAGGAAAAAGACCAACAGTTACTATATAACCAAATGATTATGAAAGCATTTGACAATGTAGTGTTTAAGTTCGTCGAAGAGAATCAAAAATATGCAGAAGAACGCCTGCAAGCACAGCAAGACATGATTAAAGAGTTAAGTTCGCCAGTCATTGCCCTTGATAATAACCGAGCACTCTTGCCTTTAGTTGGAGATATTGATACAAGCAGAGCAAGATTCATTCTCGAAAACACCTTGGAGCAATGCGGTGAAAAAGGTATCAATCATTTATTTATAGACCTTTCAGGCGTGGTAATTATAGATACACTTGTTGCCGACCAAATATTTAATCTCATTAAAGCGCTGAATCTAATTGGTGTGAAGACGACCTTATCTGGCATCAGACCGGAAATTGCCCAAACCACTGTTCAATTAGGTTTATCTTTTCAAAACGTTTCCATCAAACCTACATTGGCAGGCGCACTGACTTTGCCACCTTTATCCACTACCCGACGCTAACATGTCGGGTTTTTTCTTATCTATGCTGATAAAATATGGAGTATTGTGTTTAAAGTCTTTCTAGAAAGAGTATTTAAACTATATATATCTGAGTAAGTAGGGTATATGAAAAATAAGAAGAGATCCCTTCTTCTTATAAAAGGAGTGAAGAGAGATGGAAAAGTTACTTAATGAGATATTAGCAGAATTAAAAGAAATAAGAGCCGCGCAATTAGCGATTGTGAAAGAGCAAGAAACTCTAAAACAAAATTGCGTTGATTTAAAAAGAGATGTTACCAACCTAAAGGATGGGCAACAAGAGAAAAATACGTTAATCAAACACACCCTCACACTCCAAATTGAAAATATGCTAGAAATAAGAAATATGTTAAGAACATTGGAACAGAATCAGAAGTCATCGGTCATTCCAAAATAAGTCGTTACCAAACAGAAAACACTTCGCTCAATAATGGAGGAAGTGTTTTTCTATTTTACCTTTTGTGTACCTGCACTCTTTTTCAATGTATGTAACTCCCGGTAAATATCTAAAATCTCTTCTTTTTTCATTCTCACCAGCCCACTGGAGGATGGTGCTACAAAATCAATGGTCCCTTTAACAATGGTTCTACTTTGTTTCCCCCATTCCACTTGACGTACACCGCTATATTCCTGATAAACCCCTTTTCCTACAAAGCAGACTATTTTCGGTCGAAAGAGTTCTATCTTTTCTTTTAACTCCACTCTACCTTTTTGGTACTCTTCTTTGGTAATGTCCGCCGCTCCTATAGTCGGCTTCGAAACGATATTGGTCAAACCATAATGCAGCTCTACTAACTTGAAATCCTCAGTCGGAGCATATTTTCTTGGAGTTAATCCTGCTTCAAAAAGGATGGACCAAAACCTGTTGGTTGGGTTTGCATAGTGGTGACCCGTTTCACCTGAGCGGATACTTGGATTAAAGCCAACAAAAAGAATATCTAGATTATGACTGATATGGTCATATATGGCCTCCATAGTTTCACCTCTTTTCTTCCATTTATTTTAGCAAGATTAATAAAAAAGACCAAACGGATGCTAACCGCCTAGTCTTTTCGTTATTAATAATTAAGCGGCTAATTCTAATTGCTTTCTTTTGTCCAGGCTATTTTCTCTAGTTGAAAGATCCGATTTATGTGAAGTACGAACCCTTTTGCGGTATCCAGGAATGGAATATTACGTAGATATAGGGGCAACGCCTAAAAAAGCGGAAGAGGTCTTAGTAGTATTTTGATGTTTGGCGGCATTTTCATATCTTCTTGCGCTTGCTTGAGATAACGATACATTGCTTTACTGCCAACCGAGTTTGCAGAATGAATAGTTATTCTATCCGCATACAGCTCGTTCTCCACCATCTTATGAACGAGAAGCAGACCATTTCGATGTTTATTCAACAAGTCATGGTCCAAAGAGAGATGCCCAATCGCATGGTTCTCTAACAAGGTGAGGCACTGGTCAATGTCTTCTGCGAGTATATACCCATCAGGACATGTTCGACTATCATCTAGAAATACATTGATTTTCAAGATGACACCTCCAAATATTTGACTTAGCTACAGTGTAACATACTTTCGTTACTAATTTTTTCCTAGATGCTTGCAAACTCATTCCTAAACACTTTCGCAGCAGGCCTCAATAGAAAAACATAGGAATAATGTACCAATTTTAAAACTATGGCTGTTTGAATTCCTGAAAATCGAATACCCACTTCATCCAAAAGGATTGGAATCTATTTTGGAGGCGGACATATTCTTGATATTCCTTTGTGTATTGCTGCTTAAAGGAATATGACACTTCTCCTTCTGCCTCTTTTTTCATATATTGTTCTTCCAATACTTCCAACTTTTCGATTTTGATTTGTATGCTGTTATAGCTTAATACAGAGAACATCCCATACAACACCCCCATGATAGCTACATACAATAGTAAGAATTTCTTGACGTTTCCCATCTGTATCTCCCCTTCGTTTTTCTACATAGTATGACGAGATGCGGGATTGCGACAGGACTATTACAAATTAACTCATCTGTAACATAATGGTTTGCAACTTAGTGGTAATGCAGATAGAATTGTAAGAAAAGTGGTTGTGCTGGAGGGCTAGCGTTTAAATGGGTATTTTAATTGATGTCTTAATTGTTGTCGTTTTTTCTTTAATCTTTTTCGGTGTGTATAAATACGTAATGAAGACGATTAGGAAATATTAATAAAACCGCTCCCGTGTTAGATTGGGGGCGGTTTTGTTTATTATTGTGTGGAAACTTGTTTTTTGAAGGTGGTTATTTTACCGAATGCCTCTCATAAATAGGACAATAGTTGAAAAGAAGAGCCCTAATTTACCGAAGAGCCTTCATATATAGGTAAACTGTCTAATAGGAGCATCAAAATACAATTTATTCCTTGGCTTTTTCATGCCTCTTCCCTTTGATTTTTTCCTGAATAAAGAATGGAACATATAGTAGGAAAAATATCACCAACACAACAAGTTCCAGAGTGAGGATATACCAAGGATAAGGACCTAGAAAGTCTATTAAGCTTGCATTGGTAGGCTTCTTCGCGAGGAACATGTAATTTCCTCCCGTCAGTCTGTTCATAAAAAACACGACAACAGCTATAACATTCAATGCAGCAAATGCTTTCCAAACGGAAGTAAAACTAACCCGGAATTTTTCAACCCATACCATATAAAATACTGCCAAAATAATAGATATGTGGGCAATAAAGAAATGCAAGAATCGGAAATGCGGAAAGTCATAAAACAGTTCCGGAGTTAATAATGCCTGCAGGGCACCCCCGCCACCCAAAAAATACACCACTTCAAACACCATTTTCTGCTTTGTCAGGAGCATCCAAATACAAAGGTAAAGACTAATAGAACATAATTGGAGAGGCAACGTGTCACGAATATCCCACATGTTCGTAGTGAAATACCAATAGTTAAGCAATATCTCTGATCCAGCAAGTCCAAAGATTATTACCCATCCTCCACCAGCCTTCATCCAAGACCTATTTCTGACTAAAAAGAGAAAAAGAAGGAGTCCTAAAGTTACACATAAACTTACTAGGTGGGAAGATGTAAAAAGGAGTGACCCTTCCATATAACCTTCCGGATCAGTATAAGTACTAAACATCTGCACTGGACCTCCATTTGAGAGAACATTTTTGGAAAAACTATTTATGCAATGTTATCTTCACCTCTGTTTGCTTCACTTGTAAAGTTACTTTCCCTCCTATTGGAAAAGTGAACATCGGACTTGTATGACCAAAATCCGCGTTCGCCACCACTGGAATGTGGGAAAGCTCCCTTTTGGTTTGAATGATCGTTTGAATCAGCTCGTTTGAAACATTGGACACTTTTTCAAAACGACCTATCACAATTCCTTTAACGCCGTTAAAGCCTGGTTGGTGAATGAGAGATTGCAAGTCACGATCAAACGTTTTCGGGCACGTCAATTTGTCATCTTCTATAAATAATATAGAATCTTCCAAACTAGGCATGAATTCAGTTCCTTGCAGAAGATTCAAAGTACACAGGTTTCCCCCAACTGCTATGCCCTCACATTCCCCTTCATTGATAATTAAATAGCCTTCATTTGGATAAAAATTTCGATTCTCTTGATCCATATACCAGGTATCGTTACTCCATTCTCTAGATGGAGCAATTTCTACGCAAGTTGTATCATCAAGTAACATCTTCTTAAAGTATTCTAAAGTATATTCGAATCCTTTTACCATACCAAAAGAAGAAAAATGAACACCTGAATAATTGACTAGACCAGTTTTTGCATAAATCGCATTCCCTAATGCAGTGATGTCAGAAAACCCGCAAAAGATTTTTGGATTCTCTTTAATAAGATCATAATTAATATAGGATAATAGCTGATTTGCCTGGTACCCCCCTATAGAGGTCAATACCCCCTTAACATTCTTATCACTGAATGCCTCATGGAGATCCTCAATTCGTGATTCAATAGAGGACGTATATAAACTGTTTGATTCATTGATATGCTTTCCAAATGTCACTTTTAGTCCCAATTGTTCTAGCCTATCGGTCGACAACTCCATATTTTCCTTTGACAGGATAGAATGAGAAGTAGAAGGTGCAATAACCCTTACTTCATCCCCTTTTTTAAGCCTTTCTGGTACCATCATTCCCTAAACCTCCATCAAAAACCATTTACCTACTATTCTACCAAACAACCCCACAAAACTACTATAACTTTCCAGAAAATCACCACAAAAATAAAACTTTGCTAGAATAAGAATATTTATGCATAAAATGAATAAAAGGGGTCAGACCCCTTTTTTCATTCTTCACAAAATAGTAAGAATTTGCAGGTTGAGAAACGGTGTGTGGTATGTGTATACTTGGTATTACAAGTTTTTTTATTAGGTTTTTTGGGTATTGATTGTTGATTTGAAATATGCAAAATAAGTGAGGACTATTATGTATTATAAAACGCTTACTCATCCTTCGTCGAAAGAGTGGATTGTGCTGTTTCATGGGTTTGGTGGAAATTCTTCGATTTTTTATAAGCAGTTGAAAGCTTTCCGCGCTGAATATAATATTCTATTACTAGATCTGCCTGGTCATGGAAAGTCTCCATATCCTAATGGCGTAGATCTTTTTGAGTATTCCTCTGAACAGACGATTGGCATTATGAATAAACTGAAAATTGAATCCGCTCACTTTGTTGGCATTTCTCTTGGAACCATCATCATGCAGGAAATTGCGCTCCGTAAACCATCTTTCATTAAGTCTATGGTACTTGGCGGCGCAACACCTAAGCTGAAAAAATGGGGAGAGTTTCTTTGCCGACTGTCCGTATTCTATCCTCTGAGAAAAATACTGCCACATATGGTACCTTATCGCATCTTTGCCAGGGTACTTCTACCAAAGAAGAATCACTCAGATTCAAGAAAAGCCTTCATTAAAGAGGCTTATAAACTTTCCAAAGAAACCTATTTAGGATGGGTCCTTTCTGGTCTGAACGGGTACACCACATACGATCGGTTGAAAGCATTAAAGAATACGATTCCAAAGCTATATATATCCGGTTCTGAAGATCATATGTTTTTAAGCAATACAAGAGAATATGTGAAACAGGAAGAAAACTCCACATTAGAAGTTATACAGAAATGTGGGCATGTATGTAATATTGAAGAAAGCGAAAAATTTAATGATCTTGCCGTTTCTTTTATGAAACGAGTGGATAAGATTAGAATTACTGCATAAAAAGCTGGAGGTCCCCACTCTCCAGTTTTTTTATGTTAAATAAAAACCACAAGGCACCAAACTCGCACCTTGTGGCCCATCTACCTTATTTCTTTTTCCCGCCGCGTACTCCGGATGTGACTTTCTTCCACTTTTCTTTTTCCGCAAGCTGAGCACGCTTGTCATTTTTTCTTTCCAAATATGCAAGTTCCCGCTGCAGTTTTACATAGCTTTGATATCTCGCGGCTTCCAGCGTACCTTCTTCAATCGCTCCCCGCACTGCGCATTTGGGTTCATTGGCATGCTTACAGTCTCTGAAATAACACTGCTCTGCTAAGTCTTCGATATCTTGGAAACTGTGACTGATCGCGCCATCTGCTTCCCATAATTGAAGCTCTCTCATACCAGGGGTATCCAATACAAGACCACCAGTAGGCAACATATATAACTCTCGGTATGTTGTCGTATGTTTCCCCTTGTCATCATCACTACGAACCTCTTGAATAAGTTGCTTCTCTTCCCCCAGAAGATAATTCGTCAACGTGGATTTACCAGCTCCTGATGAACCTAACAATGCGACTGTTTTTCCCTCAGCAAAATATGGTTCCAGTTCTTCTAATCCTGTTTCTTCTTTTACACTTACTGCATGAATCGGAACACCAAAGGCAACTGCTTCCACCTCGGTAATTTTCCCTGTAACATCTTCACACAAATCGGCTTTGGTTAAAACAACCACTGGGTTAGCCCCACTTTCCCAAGCCATCACTAAATATCTTTCCAATCGCCTTGGATTAAAATCATAGTTCAAGGATTGCACAAGAAACACAGTATCCACATTTGCTGCGACAATCTGCTCTTCCGTGGTTAAGCCTGCAGCTTTTCGTGAAAATTTACTAAACCTCGGTAACAAGGCGTGGATTGTTGCTCTGCCTTCTTCCTGACGTTCACTTAATACAACCCAATCTCCAACAGCCGGGTAATCCTCGCGAGTTAACGCTTCAAAACGGTACTTACCTGAAACCTCTGCAAGGCACTCACCATGGTCTGTTTCCACTCTGTACAACCTTTTGTGTTCAAGCATCACTCTGCCCACTGTAAATCCTTGTTCTTCATATTCAATAAAAGCATTATTTAAACATTCATTCCAACCTAATTGATTTCTTTTCAATGTGTTTCCTCCTAATGGAAAGTAGATATTTTTTGGTAAAACAAAAAGACCGTTCGCACGGTCTTTTACGAGTACATTTATAAACCATGAGACGCTACGTCACAGCCCCATGGAAATCTACAATCTCATCGGTAAAGGAACAGATTAATTTAACGGTTTCCATGCAAGGGCTGTGATTTATTATTTAATTGATTTAGGTTCATTACCATTAACTTTTTCATAAAACATCCCTCGCTTCCGTTCATTTTCATTACATTTACAATCATATGGTATTATTATCTAAAAGTAAATAGGCTATCTGAATTTTCTTAAAAGAATTTAATTCGCTTCCACTTGAGCCAATCTTTTTTTCTGATTGGATTGCCATGTAGCAGAAACTAAAATAGTTATACTCAGAACGAATAATCCTAAGATGAAAGGATAAATGATATTAACATCATAAAGAATTCCTGCAAGTGTCGGCCCCAAGACGTTTCCAATACTCATATACGCATTGTTCATCCCCATGGCAAAGCCTTGTTCATTGCCTGCCAACTTCGAAATTAATGTATTGATGACAGGTCTCAAAATAGATGTTGCCAAGAAGATAATTAAGGTGACTCCAAAAAATACGCCATAGCTAGATGCAAATAATGATACCAAGAAACCAATTGCCGCTACACATAAAAAGATGTTTAATACATTCCCTTCCCCAATCGCACGCACAATTCGATCAACGATAAAAAGCTGAACAATTACACTGATTATTCCTGTAGCAGTTATCATTACCGCAATCTCCTGTGGGGTTGCCCCAAATTGATTATCAATGAACAATCCTAGAACAGACTCATACGCCATTAGTCCAAAACTCATCACTAGCGTAATGATAAGTGGTATAAAATACGGTTTGTTCACTGATAAAGCCAGCTTTTTGATCATCGGCTCTGGATTTTCTTCTTGATTCACTATCGTTTCCTTTTCTCTGCTTTCTTTTAACACAAGAATGGAGAAAACTGTTGCGACGAGCGAAATCAACGCAGAGACCAACAAAGGAGTTTTTAATCCAAAGTCAGCTAAAAACCCGCCAATCCCAGGTCCAATTACAATACCTAATGACATGGCAGCAGAAATGTAACTGTTCCCCTTCGCGCGGTGTTCCATCGTGGTAATATCCGCTACATAAGCAAATAGGGCAGGAATTAACAGGGCTGCTCCTATCCCTCCTATAACACGTGAAAAATAAAGCATCCAAACAGAATCAAATCCATAAAAAACGAACATCGATAAAGTCAATCCCGCCAACCCGAGAATAATCATTATTCGTCGTCCATATTGATCAGCCCATTTCCCAGCCAGTGGTGACATGACGAACTGCGCACCGGCAAATATGGCAATCATGAGGCCAGCAGCCAATCCGCCTTGTCCTATGGAATCAAGGTATGCCGGAAGAATAGGAATTATTATCCCAAAACTCCCTACTGCAATAAACATATTTATCATAAGGATCATCATTTTTTTTCGTTGTTCAGGTGCCATTTTGTCACTTCTTCCTCTTATTTATTTCGGGCCACTTACTAATTCAACTTTAGTATTTTATGATTTTTGGAGGGCGGTGTCAATGGAAGATGTTATTCTTGATTGGATTTACAACAAAATATTAATCGGGCGGTTTTTCCAAAGTATCGGGCGATAATTGAAGATTACAGGCGATTCGAAAACATAATCGGGCGATTGAGTAATCTTCTCTGCCAAGAAAAGGTTGCATAATACTCCAGAATTTTTGGAGCTATTTTGCAGAAAAGAGGATTATCTGTCAGTTATAGAGAATTAGCTTACTATAACCTATTAATGGAGGCCTACATATGAAAATTTTAGTGATTGGCGGTACGCGTTTTTTAGGCAGGTTTATCATAGAAGAAGCGTTAAAGCAAGGCCATGAAGTGACGATGTTCAATCGTGGAAATCATCTTGATTTGTTTCCACAGGTGGAATGTATTGTAGGAGATCGCAATAAAGACCTTTCCCTTCTTGAAGCTGGGAAATGGGATGTGGCCATTGATACGTGCGGTTTTACTCCGAAAGCTTTAGCTGAATCCACCAAGGTGCTTGCGGATAAAGTAGAACACTATACTTTTATCTCAAGCATTTCAGTCTACAAAGACTGGATACCCGCTAATATTAAGGAGGATTATCCCATACAATTCTTAACAGAAAAAGAGATAGAAGAAATAGGCTATGGAACACAAGAGCAGATTAATGCCCATTATGGTGCGTTGAAAGCAGAAAGTGAGCGAGCCGCTGAAGAAAATATGCCTAATAAAGTATTGCATGTTCGTTCTGGTCTTCTCGTTGGACCATATGATTATTCTGATCGTTTCTCCTATTGGGTTAATCGCGTAGCTGAAGGCGGCGAAGTGTTGGCGCCAGGGCGAAAAGAGAGAGAAATTCAGTATATAGACGCAAGAGATATGGCGCTATGGATACTGAAAATGGCAGATGAAAAAATAACTGGTACTTTTAACGTAACAGGACCAACAACCCCTGCAACAATGGAGGATTACCTGTCCACTTGTAAAAAGGTCTCAGTTTCAGACGCGAATTTTATCTGGGCAGAAGAAAGTTTCTTATTGGAACAACAAGTTGCACCTTGGACAGAAATGCCACTTTGGATTCCAGAAGAGCATCCACTTGTAGAGGGCAGTGAGCCTTGGCGCGGGGCAAGTTCTATAAATATGGAGAAAGCCTTGGAGCACAGATTGGAGGTTCGACCATTAGAAGAAACGGTAAGGGATGTACTGGACTTTGAATTATCAAGAAGAGAGGAAGAGCGAAAAGCGGGAATTCATAAAGAGAAAGAACAAAATGTGTTGAATGCATGGAAAACGAGAGCCTAAATCATATGTTAGAAAGCCTGCGATGGTAGTACTCGCAGGCTTTTTTCATTCTCAACATAAATAAAATGGGCTTACCTATTTTTCATGTACAAGCGACAAATTTCAACCAACAACGTCAAAGTAAGTGTAAACAAATTTACTAAACGGGAGTGTTCAACATGAAAAAACATCAAAGAGCCGCGCTGGCTTTAGCTATTACACTTGGACTTTCGGGTGCACTTGGTTTCTCATCCTTTGAACCAGCATTTGCTACAAATACTAATGAGGTAATAACCATCAAAAAAGGGGATACGCTGTACAGCCTTTCTAAGAAGTACAATGTCACCATGGATGAACTCAAAAAATTGAATGATTTAACAAGTTCTAAGATCATTGCTGGAGAGAAGCTCATCATTAAAGAAGTAAGTGACATCGTTGTAAAAAAAGGCGACACACTTTACTCACTTGCCGAAACTTATGGAACTACCGTAGAGAAATTAAAAGAATGGAATCTGTTAAGCTATGACAATATTTATACCGGTCAAAAATTACTAATTAAAGCTCCTGTCATTAAGGAAGTGAAAAAAGGGGATACACTCTACTCCTTAGCCAAAAAGTCTAACACTTCGGTAGAGCAGATAAAGGAATGGAACAATCTAACTTCTGACACCATAAAGATCGGCCAACAAATCTACCTCTCCCCTTCTCCTGAGAGCTTCACCATTACAGTAAAAAAAGGGGACACTTTGTATTCCTTATCTAAGAAATATGGAGTAACAGTGGTTACCTTAAAAAAACTTAATGAGCTTACTTCCAACACCATTTATTCAGGACAAAAATTGAGACTCAATTAAGTGAATGAAGAAACGGAATAATATAAAAAGGCTGACATTAAGGAAATAGTCAATCCTAATGTCAGCCTCTTTTTTCATTAATTTATGCTAATTCCTTCTTTAATCGCATCAATTTCAATAGCTCTTCATCCATGGTGAAATATTCTTCACTTTCCCTATCCACCATACTGATTTTCCCTAGCAATTCCGTAATTCTTGCCTCTAATACTGCAACCTTCTCTCTAGTTTCTTTAACAGTAGAGGAAGCGTCTTTCTTTTTACTCTCCTCATACTCCTTTAGACCAGTTTCTACTCGTTTTATTCTCTTATTCTCAATCACCAGCAGCCTGTCACATAGCTTCTCAATAAAATAGCGGTCATGGGAGATAACGATGAGCGTACCAGTGAAAGTAGACAAGGTGGCTTCCATCTGTTCTCTGCTTGGTAGGTCCAGATGATTGGTCGGTTCGTCGAGGATTAAAACATCATATTCCTGCATGATCATATGAACCAACTTCACTCTTGTTTTCTCGCCAAGGCTCAAGGTAATAAGTGGTTTGTTGAGCTTTTCCTCGTGCATCCCCATATTTGCAAAAATCGTCCGAGCCTTTGAAACACGTTCCCACCCATTCAGGTCTAAATATTCCATTGCAGTTTGATTGGATGGCATGTCACTGACTTCCTGGCTTAGATAGGCAATTTTCAAGGAAGCGCTTTTCCACAGGGAACCTTTAGTTGTAGATTCTTGTTCCAATAGCATTTTGATAAACGTGGTTTTCCCCGCACCATTTTCACCAATCAACCCTATTCTCTCTCCATGCTTCACATAAAAATGACTTTTTTCAAAGAGAAGTCGATCTCCAAACTCCTTGGTTAGCCCTTTGGCCTCCAGAATTCTTTTACCTCTTTTTCCGTCCGTTTCAAATTCAAATTTGACCTGGAGTTCTTCCCGCGGCTTTTCCACTTTATGTTTGGATAGTTCAAGTTCCAACCTTTTTGTCTTTGATTTAATTTGGTTATCCTTTTTCTTTGCTTTTACCCGTTCAAATTCTTTTAAGCCCATCTGTTTACGCTCACCAGGATTATCCCTCTTCCCTGCTTCTCTATGCGCCTTTTCAGACCACTGTTTCAAGTTGGCAACTTGATCTTCAATCAATTTAATTTTTCGTTGTTGCTTCCCATAGTCTCGGGTTTGCTGATCGTGACGACGCTGTTTCTCTTGGCGATACGCTGTGTAATTCCCCTCATACTCCATTAACTTACAATCTTCTATTTCATAAATTTTAGAAACCGTCTTATCCAAGAAATATCTATCATGAGAGATGATGATCGCTGCACCAGTAAACATATTCAGTTCGGATATTAGCCAGTTCACACCTTTCATATCCATGTGGTTAGTCGGCTCATCCAGACAAAGCAGTTGCGGAGTTTGCGTCCAGATTTTTGCCAAAGCCAACTTCAGTCTCTCGCCACCGCTTAAAGTGTCGTTGGAGACTTTATCCCATGTAATGGATTTTGCCAGTCCCAACTCACTTGCCGTACGTAAGAGACCTTTAGCTTCCTCCATCATTTCTTCATCTGTATTAAGAGAATAATCGGTGGTTTGAGGAAGATACCCAATCTTTAATGAAGCTGAAAATTTAGAAATACTTCCCGAATCCGGTTTGATTGTTCCCATCATTAACTTCATCAACGTTGTCTTCCCCGCACCATTCCAACCGACCAACCCTATCTTTTCACCATTCCTTATATCAAAGGAAATCTCCTTTAAAATATCCCGATCGCCAAAACTTTTATTCACTTGTTTCACTTGTAGTAACATTGTCATACATATGCACCTCATTATTGATTTTTTATTTATAAATGAGCAGCCATCGTATCAACCATTACAAAAAACCTCCCCAGAATCCTGGAGAGGTTTAAAAGAAAAGTCGATTGCATATGCAAACAATGCCTATTCTACAAGTAAGTATCACAAAATAACACTAATCCATTGATGGATAGCGAAGCAACTGTACACCGATACTTATGGCAGGTAAAAATGGGCAGACTAATCCAATTCTCCAGGTTCCTCATTTTATTAATCACATGAGTTCACTCCTAAGAAATAGATTAATTCCACATCGCATCTTGTACCTTCCTTTTCTCGTATAGTCTTGCATTATTAGTATATTTTCCCTTTTCAAAATTGTCAATCGCAATTATAAGCAATGTTTTTTAAAATATTCCCTTGATTCCTCGTGAGCAAGCTTTCTCAGCACTTCTTCTTTTTTGAAAATACCGATCTCACCGATCTCGTCATCTTGTGGCAACCAATCTTTGATATCCCCTTTATACTCCATAAGAAACATGGTTGTCACTTGGGAATCATATCCGACCTTACCTGCAATACCTTGAGGAAAATTAAAGCTTATTTTTTCTTCATATTCTTTTATAACATAAAAGGTGTCCTTTCCTGTTTCTTCCTTCAGTTCTCTCAGGACAGCCTCGCAAGGAGTAGAATCCGTTTTCTCTACACCACCTTTGATAAAATCCCATTCACCCTGGATTACCTTTTTGCCTTCTGTCGTATTTATTTTTGTTTTTAGTATTAATATGTATTCCTTGCCTACTCTTACAATTGCACCAACTGCTTGTCTCACCTTCATAAACGTCCTACTCTCCATTATCTGAATCTTTTCTCATTTTTATGATATACTATACATAAAGAAACAGAAACCATCATAACGGAGGTTATGCAAGACATGGAATATCTTTTTCCAATGATTGCGCTATTCTTGTTAGGCATGCTTGTTTTTTCAGGTGGCGGATTAATGGCATACCTGAACAATAAAGTTCATTTTGTCAGTGTTATCCTAACAATGGTCAGTTTTGGGATCTTATATAGTCTATTTGCAAGACTTACCGATCTATTGCCTGCAATTATTACGATGTCCACCGTTCTATCGTTGTTCGGTATCTGGGTTGTGAACAACTACCGAACTGTCAAAATTGCGGCAAAAGAATTAGAAAAACAAACTCCATAAAATAGTGTAACCCAAGCACATAACCACATAAGGTTGTGTGCTTTTTCCGTCTAAAGTTGTATGGGATTTTCGCACTTATTCCGGAAGTCAGGTTGATAGACTCCTAATATAATAAAAGTAGTTCCTAATTATCAGGAGGTTATTTTCAATGAAGAGCACGGAATTATATGAAACGCATGTGAAAACGGTTGATTTGGAAACGGCGGTAAGATTCTACAAAAGTCTAGGATTGGAGCTTGCTTACTTTTTAGAGGATAGGAGAGTGGCATTTTTCTTCTTAGGTGATGCAGAAAAGAAGCAGCAGATGCTTGGAGTTTGGGAGGTAAAAGAGCATGAGTTTGTTCGCTCACACTTTGCTTTTAAGGTGACGCTTGAACAGTTGAGAAGTGTCCCCGAATTTTTACAGGCAAAAAGTATTTCGCTTTCCTCTAGTTTTGGATTGGACGCAAGCGAACCCGTTGTCCACGCATGGATGCCCGCTGCCTGTTATTATTTCTCAGATCCGGACGGCAATAGCTTGGAGTACCTTGCTCTGCTTGACCAAAAACCCAAACCAGAATTAGGTGTCTTACATTTGAGCGAGTGGGAAAAGTTGGGCTAATTACTACTGGGGAGAGTAGGAAGCTGAGGTTATTTGCTTGTTAATTTTCAAGCTGTCGATAGCAAATGTCCGAAGATTTTTGAAAGTTGACCGAAGATTCCGCATATTTGGCCGAAGTTTTTAAAAATTTGTCCGAAGTTTTCCGATATTTGGCCGAACCAAAAATCTAAATGACCGAACCTCAGGTAAAAGTTGACCGAACTTCACAGCGATTTGACCGAACTTTCAGTTTTTAAATGTTTAAATGTCCGAAGCAAGGAGAATTTTGTCCGAACCATTTTTTCACATCCATAAAGCATCTATTTTCCTTAAAAAATACACCATTTTTTTAAAACTGCAGCCTGCATGCCCTAATGAGTTTATTACTATTTAAAAAAGCGCCAAAAGCAGACCCCGTATGTACTACTCCATTCTAAAAAGCCGCCCCAGCAACCATAAAAGTTACCAGAGCGGCTCCAATCATTATCCATTCTTCAACGACAAACTTTGCCTCAGATACCCAAAAGGCGTCTGAATAGCTTTAACCACATATTTATTTCCTGTAACTACTGTCACCAGAATACTCAATAACACAAGCAGCATATAACCTGCAGGCGAGTTGACAGCTTGGCCGAAACTCGTTTCAAAAAACCACTTGATAATAAAACCGTGTAGGATATACACATAAAACGATCTTCTTCCAATGCCAGTAAAGATATATTTATCTTTAGGCACTAATGCGAAAAATGCAATGGTAACAAGCATGCTCCCTGCATATATGCCAATACGCATAAGCATATCGGTCACAGAGGAGAACGTGTATGTTCCATAAAGAATACTCGCTCCGTCAATGCCGCCTAACCAAATATAGATTCCTGCAAACAACACGACAAGAAACGCCGAAGCGTGAACACGGTAAGCACCGTTTTTCAATTTCTCAAATAAGTTCGTTCTCGTTAGATAATACCCTATCAAAAAGAATGGGAAGAAATAAAACGTTCGATCCAAGCTTAAGAATCTTTCTGGAATATCTACAAAACCGATTACAACACCTAATAGGATCGCCAATGGAATACTATATTTCGCTTTTAGTTTCCCAAACAGGGGCAACATCAGTTTCCAGGCAATCATACTCAATAAGAACCACATTGCCCATCTCGGTGTGAAGTATTCCAAAGTCATAGATGGATCAGCATAAAGCTGACTGTAAAACAACGTATAGATAGTCTGCAAAATTAAATACGGCACTAATAATCTCGTTATGATTTTTACGTAATAGCCTTTTTTATGAAAGTTGGTACTGAAATGTCCGGCTAATAGGATAAAGGCCGGCATATGAAAAATAAAAATAAAATGGTAAATGGACACAAGCCACTCATCATTTGCTCGATACGGCGAAATGATATGTCCAAATACTACAAGAAAAATCAAGATAAACTTCGCATTATCAAAGAAGGAATCGCGAGTTTTCATGGTGTTCTCCTCCATTTCCAGTTATACGAAGGTATTTACCCACATTTATGCATCACATAAACATGGACATATATTCATTCGAAGAGTATAACATGAACTTGTCCGTTGAGGAATGTAAAAATTTCCTTTCTTATTACAAAAAAACAGATGGACCTCTGCATCCACCTGCTACTTTCAATACAATTCGTCTTCTCCTTTTAAAAACCTAGTCAGCCTTTCTACTGCTTCTTTTTCATCCGATCCTTCCGCTTTCACCGTTACGACACTACCATTTGATATTCCTAAAGACAATAGACCGAGAAAACTTTTAGCATCAATGACCTTATTGTGCCTAATTACTCGTATCTCTGAAACGAAACTACTTGCTTTCTCCACAAAGTAGTGAGCTGATTTAGAATGAAGACCGTTTTCAAGTGCGACTGTTATTTGCTTAGATACCATAAAAAAATTCCCCCACAATACCAAATTTATATAAGGTATGTGAGGGGAAATGACTTCATGAATAATTTTCGTAAAATAGTACTTTTGCCTAAAGAGGAACTTATTTTATCATCATCTCTACACCAGGTCCAATCGGGATGCCGCCTAGCGCAAAAATAACAAGTAAGATAATCCAGACGCCCAAGAATATCAGGCTGTAAGGCAACATCAAGGCGATTAGAGTTCCAAGACCTGCTTTTTTATCGTAATCTTTCATAAACGCTAAGACGACGATAATATAAGGATTTAATGGGGTAATGATATTCGTGGAAGAATCAGCAATACGGAAAGCCGCCTGAATGAAAGCCGGATGATAGTCTAGCATCCAAAACATCGGAATAAAGATTGGAGCCATGAGTGCCCATTGAGCAGATCCACTGAAAATGATTAAGTTCAATACTGCCGCTAGAATGACAAACCCAATAATTCCGGGAATCCCTGTTAAATTCATGCTTTCTAGGAATCCAGCTCCGTTAACAGCAATCCAAATTCCAAGGTTAGACCAGTTAAAGTATGCAATGAATTGGGCCGCAGCGAATATTAATACGATATATCCTGCCATATCTTTCATGGATTCTGTCATCAATTTTGGCACATCAGCAGTATGCTTAATTTTCCCGACGGTTATTCCATAAGCAACGCCTACTACGATAAAGAAGAATAAAGTAATGGGGACAATTGCTGTCAGGAACAAAGAAGGAACCAGTCCACCGTCTTCATTCCTTAAAATGGAATCAGGCCAAAATACTCCAATTGCCAAAAGTATTAAATACGCCACTCCTGCCAAAACTGCATTTCTTAACCCTTTGCTTTCAAGTGGATTAGGTTCTTCTAGTTCTTTGTCAACTTTTCCTGTATATGTTCCAAGACGCGGTTCAATAATTTTTTCTGTAATTAAAGCACCTACTATAGCAAGGATAAACACAGAAATCACCATAAAATAATAATTGTCCACTGGTGTGACGATTAACGACTCATCAAAAGGTTTTATGGCTTCTGTTGCAATCCCTGACAATAATGCATCGGTTCCAGCAACGATCACATTTGCTGTAAACCCGGCACCTACACCCGCAAAACCGGCTGCAAGACCTGCAAGTGGATGCCTGCCTACTGTATAAAAGATCATTGCAGCAAGAGGAGGTACAATAACAAACGCCGCATCAGATGCAAGATTTCCGAGAATACCAGTACCAACCACCGCATAAGTGATTAAAGCTCTTGGGGCATTTAAAATGGTTTTTTTGATACCAGCTTCAATTAACCCGACCTTATCAGCAAGTCCTATTCCGAGCATCATTGCCAACACTAGACCCAAAGGAGCAAATCCCGTGAAGTTTGTCAGCATGGAAGTTAAGATGAATTCAATACCATCCCCCGACAATAAACTTTTTATTGCTAGTTCCTCCCCAGTTCCGGGATGTTCAACTGTTACTCCAAATTGGTTGACTGCAAAGGAGACGCCAATGATAAAAAGAGATAAATAGACAAATAGCATAAAAGGGTCTGGTAGTTTATTTCCTATGCGCTCGACACCTCCTAAGAATCTATCAAGTATCGAGGTAGAATTCTCTTGCTGTGTTTGTGTTTGACTCATTTTTCTCACTCCTTTTAAGGTATAGTTCCTTTTTTGTTCCGAAAATTATTATAATTTGTGGGTATTTTCAATCACAACATTCGTTACATTTATAATAAAATAAATTTTCAGTCATTTTAATTGTTTTTGAGAACTGGGAAATCTAACAAAGACTCCCCACCTATTTCAGAAACGATAGTTTGTATATTTTTCTTGGTCTTCCACGGTGTCCTGATTGTTCTTCCCCGGATACTTTTATCAACCCAGACCGTTCCAATTCACTAAGTATTCGTCTTGCATTTCTTTCTGTACTTTTCAACCAACTCGCTAAATCTTGTGATGTTACGACATCTTTTTGATAGTAGTGTGCCAATGATTTAATTCTTGATACGATGGTTGGGCTAATAGCAAGATCTTTCAGCTTCTCTTCCCACTCAACCCCTAGAGAGCGAGATTGAAAGGAAAGCTTTTCTGTGGATCCAAAGAATTCAGTAACTTCCCGATCCTCATTAACACAGACAAGTGTGGATGACCCTTCTTCTCGTGCATGGTGAAAGGCCTGGCGAACGTTTTCTTCTGCAGCAAGTACCGTCTCTCCAAACCCTAGTCCTAACCTTACTTTCAGTCCGCTTTGTACATTGATATCTTCTACCAATTGTAGCAGTGAGTCTCCTTCAATATGCCATTCAAGCTGCCCTCTTGTAGTGAAGAGAAAGAAAAGCCCGTCTCCAAATTGAACAAAAGAACCATTCACCTCTTCTGCAAATCGAAGCATTAATCTTTTTAACTCAAGCTCCTTAATTTTCATTTTATGAGAGTAGTGCATTTCTTCAAGGGAGGCTTTAGTATGAATGACTTCAACACCAAGAATGGCAATTTGGGATTTTCTATATCGTAATGAATGTGCGCGTTCTATTAGAATTTCTAATGTAGACAATATCGCAAGATCAGAAGGAATGACACGATAGCATGGGATGTTTTGTTTCTTCAGTTGTCTATAAACCGCTTGGATACAAGTAAATGCTACTTCTATTTTCTTATTTTCATATAGCTCTTGATGAAAAGAAACTAAGTCTTCTACAGGTACAATGCCATCGTAAGAATAGGAATGAAAGTTGATCGCTTGAAGCGAGAAGAAATTTCTATTCATTTCAATTCTGTCTTGTCTAATTGTATCAAGGCTCACAGTTTCAAGAATCTTATTTTCTGTTATCTGCGCTTCCAATAAGGTCCCTAAAAAGCTA
Source organism: Bacillus sp. CHD6a (assembly GCF_001293645.1). GTDB lineage: Bacteria > Bacillota > Bacilli > Bacillales > Bacillaceae_I > Sutcliffiella_A. The sequence continues at coordinate 6,100 of NZ_LBMD01000015.1, read as the reverse complement.
GAACCATACAGTTCGGCGAATCCACCCTCTTTTTTTTCAAGGAGGTTCTGCGACATCGCATACGTGAATGGCACTTGACCAGAAAACATCCATTGGTCCACTGACCCTTTGTTGTTGTTAATTATTAGGTTAATTTCGTCTAAAGAGATGTAAGGAAAAGAAAACAAATCTACATTTCTAAATTCCTTTCCTACCAACATAATTCTTTCAACTGAATCGCTTGGACCAATAATACCTATTTTAACTTTCACTTTTTCACCTCAAATAAAGCAAATAGATCTCACTTTTCTATGCTAGGATAAAGATTGAATAGAGGATATATATACGTCAAGTGCCACTTCGAGTACTTTCTCATCATAATCAAATAATGGATGATGATGGCCTGCTGCAAGGGGGGTTCCAAAGATGAAATAAGTGGCTTTCCCTCCTCGGTCTCTAACATGGTTGAGCATATATGCTGCATCCTCTGATGCCTTAAGTGGCAACGTCTCTATTACATTGTTTACACGCTGGGTGTTCTTGGTTGCGTCTTTTAAGAACTCTTTCCATCCTTGCTCTGAAGATGCTTCTACGCCTTTACCCACTATCCGAATGTCACAATCCACACCATAGATAGCAGCGGAATGTTTAATGATTTTAATGGTTTCGTCCTCCATGTATTGATTGAGGATACTTGTTTCCCCCCGCGTTTCCAATGACATGACAGCATGGTCCGGGATGACATTTCTACCATTCCCTGCTTCAAGCTTGCCTACGTTTATTCTCGTTTCACCGCCTGAGTGCCTTGGGATACCGTGTAGGTGTAAGGATGCGGAGGCAGCAGCAAGTAAGGCGTTCCTTCCTTCTTGGGGTTCTACACCTGCATGTGCTGATTTCCCGTTGAATAAAACATCAAGTTTGGATGTAGCTAGAAACCCATGTGCAGATGCTACCACTTCTCCAATCGGCATGGAAGTAATTCCGATATGCCCACTTAAGAATACATCTACATTATCCAACCAACCTTTTTCCACCATAGCTTTTGCCCCTCTGCTTCCCTCTTCTGCAGGTTGAAAAAGCAAGGTAAAGGTTCCTGATAACTTTTTTTGATAGGATGCAAGAAAAGTCGCTACACCAAGTCCAATTGCTGCATGTCCATCATGGCCACATGCGTGCATTACGTTTGGATATGATGAGGCAAATTGCTGTGAAGTTGGAAAATGGTCTTTTATGGACGATTTATTTTCCAAAATCGGAAGTGCATCTATATCAAAGCGAAGCACGATATGCTTTCCTGGTTTTCCTGTATCAAGTTTTGCAACCAATCCAGTATGGCCATTTTCCATTTTAGCTATCCACTCTGTAGGAACCCCGTTTTTAAAAGCTCTATTTTCAGCATGACGAAGGTCATCAACAGTTGGAACACCCATTCTTTCTTCCGACACCAGGGCATCCTTCCCCGTGTACAAAGTATACCCAAGCTTATCGAGTTCTTTTCCAATAAAGTAGGTTGTTTCGTATTCGGTCCAACCCAGTTCTGGAAACTTATGAAAATGTCTACGCCAGGAAATCAACGAATCTGACACTCTTGTTACATAGTCAGAAACCTCTAAAGCCATCTTCTTCGCCTCCTAGTTTTTTCTTTGCAGTTTTTCCAAAGCGTTCATTGTGATTTTAACGAGCATGTTCACACCTATTGGCAGAGCTTTTTCATTAAACTCGAAATTAGGGTCATGGAGAGGTTTTTGGACTTCTCTTCCTTCTACGGCAGAGCCTAGCCAGAAGAATGCGCCTGGATAATGGTACAAGAATCTAGAAAAGTCTTCCCCTCCAAGTGAAGGGTCCACACTGGGTGTTGCCTCTTTATTACCCAGTAAATCCATCGCTGTTTCTTTGACAACCTCAGCCCACTCAGGTGTATTGATGGTCGCTTCATACCCATCAACATATTCAATTTCAGCGGTAGCCCCCATTGCTTTTGCGGCATGATTCACTACTTCATGAAATCTTTTTTTTACTTTTGCTTTTGTTTCTTCTTTATAGGTGCGAATGGAACCTTCTAACGTTACTGTATCGGCTATCACATTATATCTGTATCCACCTTCTATTCTTCCTACTGTTACCACAGCTGCATCGATAGGATTCACATTCCTGCTAACGATAGTTTGTAACATGGTCACCACGTGATTAGCAGCTATAATGGCATCATTTGTTTGATGTGGCATGCTCGCATGACCACCAGAACCGTTAATCACAACTTTGAACCGGTCGGTTGCCCCCATCATTTCTTTAGACCGGATCCCTATTTGACCTACAGGAAGATCCGGCCAAACATGTTGTCCAAAAATCACGTCAGGCACATATTCATCAAACACTCCATCATCCATCATTGGTTTAGCGCCACCATTTGGCGAGGCTTCTTCTGCAGGTTGAAAGACTAGTAGAACCGTTCCAGATAACTCATTTTTGTATTCATTCAATAAAATTCCAGCTCCTAAAAGCATGGTTGTATGGGCATCATGTCCACATGCATGCATACTTCCAGTTTTTTGAGAAGCAAATGGCAAATCTGTTTTTTCGGTAATCGGTAGCGCATCCATATCCGCTCTTAATGCAATAGTAGGACCAGGCTTTGCACCTTTAATAATTCCAAGGATACCTGTCTTGGCAAACCCTGCTTTAAATTGGATGCCTTGTTTACTCAACTCTGCCTGGATTTTCTGAGAGGTTTCGTACTCTTCACCACTGATTTCAGGAAACTGGTGAAGGTCTCTCCTGAATGCAATTAACTGCTTTAGTAATAGTTCGTCTACTACCGGTATTGTATAGGACACCTATGTAGCACTTCCTTTCACGTGAGCCTTCTATGTTCAGAGTTTAATGACCGACTATTAAAGGAATTATTCCTTAATTATTCCGTAATAACATACTATCATACTTCTGTTTAATTTCAATGAATATTTATTATTTTCTGTTAATTAAATTCTTTGTTCACGTTCTGTTTTTTTAGGAATACGCTACATATAAGAAGTCTGAAAAGGCTATGGATTGGAGGGTTCATTTTGCCAGTTTCCATCATTTTTAATCAAATTAATGTTAACAGTATTAGCCAAAGTTCATCCGTTGCCACAGGTCAGAACAACCAGCCTGATTGGACCACACAAGGAAAACTAAACATGGGGAATGGAATTGAGATAGGAGCGGTAGCAGTTACAAATCTTTGTAACGTAGTATTTGATGCAGACGGTGTTGACACGCCTATTGCCAATCCGGAAATTAACAATCCACAACCGACCGCACAATTCTAAAGGAGGGCTTTTTCTGAAAAAGAAGCATTCGGCGCATATTCATATTCTGCTTGATAAAATAGAAGTCATATCCATTATGAATTGTTCTGGTGTTTTTACAGGGGAAAACATGCAGGCTAACTGGAGATCCTACCAAAAAGCAAATATGGGGTTTGGATTAATAGCAGGAGTAGATAACCATTCTGATTCGAACATTAACATTGTCCACGATCCTGATATAGTGGATATGCCCATTCAGGATAGTTCTAGTAGTTAAACGGTTTCTTCTCCCTCTTGTTCTTCCTCTTCTTTTATCACATTCTGCAGCCATTGAGGAAGTTCTTGCGAATCTGATTGCTCAAACAAATCAATAAAGGAAGAGTCACTAACCTGGCTTTTTGTTCCATGAATATCATTTTCATCACCACTTATGTTTCCTACTCCCTGGTTATGTTTTTTATGACTTTGAAACTGTGATGGATAGTTATTGCCCATATTGATGCATGAGGCGCTTTCTACAACACCAATCCGGATGCTACCTATAAAAAAATTAGGGGAATAATCAGACATTAAATTTCCTCCTTCCCATTTATTTTTACAGAAAATCCACTTTTACTACTTATTACACTTATGCGCTGATCTTCCTCTTCTTGTTTATGCTTTTTCCTTAAAGGACGATAAGTAGGGACTACTTTCTTTTGTTCTTTCTTTTTTAACGTTGGTTTCTGAAGGGAAGTCTCATCTTTTGCGTCAAAATTATTTCCAATATTTAATGTACCGCTAAGCTGTTCTATTGAGATGCTATCGAGATGGTAGTCAAGCTTTTCTATCTGAGCATTGCCGATCTCTAGCGTCTGAACATGATAGTGGACATCCTGTCTCCTTGAATCACCTATCCTTTTAACAAGTGTTGTAAGCAGCTCTATTCTCTTTTCTAAGTCTTGAACTCTCTTTTCCAACTCATCAGTGTTAGACATGGATCATCACAACCATTTAGGAAGATGTATGTTCGGTGCCGCTACTTTGGCTTTTCACGGTATTACTTGATTGACGTATTGAGTTTTTTTCACCTGATAATATTCCAAAGCCTTGATTTTCGTTCTGGATTGACTTTGTATTCCAACTGACGTTTTTTCCTTTATTTAAAGACGATGAATTCATCATTATGTCCACTTTGAAATCCTTTACCTCAAATTTCAACCCGCCCTCACCTCTCAACGTACTATTATTCAATAAAATCTATTTCTACTGAAACATCTTGTGCATTCTTTTGAAATATTAGTGTGAGTAATCCTTGTTTATATTGTGCAACCAGTTTTTCTGGCATGAACGAGAAGGGAATTTGAACTACCCGCTGAAAGTCACCAAAAAACCGTTCCCCTTGGAGTAAGTTTTCTCTTGGTACTGGGTAAGGATATGGAATATTTCCTTTAATAAAAAGCTGATTGTTTTTAACGGAGATTTGGATGTCTTCCGTAGAGTTCAACCCGGGAAGTTCCATTATTATTAGTCCTTTGTCTTCTGTTTCCATAATATCGATAAGAGGGACTCGCTTTGGGATAACCGGTAGCATGTCTTTCCAAAACTTATCTCCTAATACTTCATCAATTTTATCATTCATTGTTTCCCATGGGTTTGTATGCTTCTTTTTCATCAGCCTCCTCCCCAACAGAATTCTCCTTAGTATTCTTTAACTATGTATATGTAGGACGTTCCTGCTTTTATTCGGACAAAAAAGAGAAACCATGTTTACGGTTCCTCTTTACCTGTTGGTTTGTCACTATTATTTTTCTTCTATGCCTAATACGCGATTAATTCGTTTTTTCAGCATTTTCATTCCGCTTCCGCCTGCTTGGAAATGACGAAGTTTTCCTTCTTCGTCAAATACGTAGTAAGCTGGTACGTATTTATTTTCAAAGGCTTCTGTCAGTTTATGTTCACTATCTACAAAAATCGGTTGTGTTATGTCGTGACCCATTGCCATGGAACGTATTACACCACTATCAAGGTCATCTTCAGAACGTGGCATGTGTACTGCAATGACGTTTAAGTCGTCGTCATAATCGTCACGCAGTTCATTAATTTCCGGCATTGCTTCTTTACATAGATGACAGCTAACGGACCAGAAATGGATAAGGGTTGCTTTTCCTTTTAGCTCGTCCATCTTAACTTCTTCGTTGATCCATTCTGTCGCGCCTGTGAGTTCGGGCATTTGCTCTCTTAATTTCATTATTACCTCTCCCTTTTTATACGAGTTATCTTTTTATAATTATTATTATTTAGCACCTTTTATATTATATTCATATCATTATTTTCTGTCAACCAGATTATACTAATTATCAATAGATAGTAAAAATAAAATGCTTTAAAAACAAAAAAAACGAGCAGAAACGCCCGTTTGTTACTTGGTTTTTCTTCTTATAACACCGCTGTTGATTTCCGCAAATGGCTTCGCTTTCCTAGGGGCGGTGCTTGAGCCTCCTCGCAACGCTTGAGGGGTCTCAAGCTACCACTATCTCCCTCAGGACAAGGAAGGCTTAGGCAGCGATCCATCGCACGAAGAAAATGCGTAGCATTTTCGAGGAGTCTTCGCCTTTTGCTCCAATCAACAGCTATAAACTAAGAGGAAGAAAAGTTTATGCTATTTCAGTTGATCCGTGTAAATACCGTTTTATAAATCTTCAGGTTAATGTAGCCACCTTGTTGATTGTAGTGGAAGGCGCGTAGTCCCCTGCAGGAGGAAGAGACAGGTGAGACCCCGCAACGGAGGAGGCCACTGAAAAAGTCGATGATTTTATAATTTTTTAAAACACCGCTGTTGATTTCCGCAAATA
>NZ_LBMD01000014.1 GCF_001293645.1 Bacillus sp. CHD6a | reverse complement strand
CTTAGAGAAAACTTCTCTACTACCGTTTTCCACGTAATCCCTCCCGTTCAGGCTTAGAGAAGACTTCTCTTCTACCGTTATCCACGTAATCCCTCCCGTTCGTTCCGTCATACAAAGCTCTTGAACACAAAAAAGACCCAGCTCGCGCCGAGTCATTTACTCTTCTTCTTCAGGAATATCGATGATAATCATATCTGTACCAATCTTTTTAATGTGATTCCACGGTACACGAATATCACTGCCTTCTTTCTTCAGACCAAACCACTTCAGAGAAGGAATGATGAGAGAACGTATCTCCCCGGTATTTTCGTTGATTTCAAGATCTGTATGACCGAGTATACCCAGACGTTCTGCGCGTTTTACATCAACTATTTCTTTTCCGCTCATTTCACTTAACCTCATATAAAAACACCTCCTATATTATCTATATTAGAAGGCGTCCAAAAAAAAACCTGCCATTAGAAAATGACAGGCATCCTATTATTTTTCTTGAATTGATTTAGGCATTTCGCCGCTAGGACTAATCAAAGCAACCGAGTATTCATCTGTAAAAATCTTGGTTGCCAAGTTATTAACAGATTCCTCTGTAATACTATTGATTCTTTCTAATATATCATCAAGGGAGCGGTGTCTTCCAAGGAGAAGCTCATTCTTTCCATTTCTGCTCATCCGACTATTAGTGCTCTCAAGACTCAACATAAGACTTCCTTTAATTTGCTCTTTACTGTTAACCAGCTCTTTTTTGGTAATTCCGTCATGTTTGAGCGTGTTAAGTGTTTGTTGTATGGTTTCAAACAACAGATCTAATTGGTTGCTGCCAGTTCCACCATAAATGGTAAGCATTCCGTTGTCTTGGAAGGTGGAGTGGTAGGAATAGACGGAATACGCAAGTCCGCGTTCTTCTCTTACATCTTGGAAAAGACGACTGCTCATGCTGCCTCCAAGGACATTGTTCAATACAATCAAGTTGTAAATGTCTTTATCCCCGATTTGAAGCCCGTCGTAACCTATGCAGAGATGAGCCTGTTCGGTCGTTTTCTTTTTTGCGATACGCCCGGTTTCAAAAGAAGGTTTTTCATACTCACGCTTCGAGTGACCAGTTTCATAACTTCCAAAAAGATTTTCAATCTCTTTGACAAAAGACTCATCAATATTACCAGCTACTGAGATGACCACATTGTCTGGAGTATAGGTTTCCTTCATATATTCACGCAATGTATCCCCATTAAAGGCAGATAGCGTTTCTTCCGTTCCTAGGATCGGATAACCTAAAGGATGGTTACCGTAGGATGCTCTTGCCAATACGTCATGAACGATATCATCTGGTGCATCTTCATACATTTTGATTTCCTCGTACACGACATTTTTTTCTTTTTTCAATTCTTCTTCATCAAAGATGGAGTGGAAAAACATATCTGCTAAAACGCCAAGTGCATAAGAAGAATGTTCATCCATTACTTTTGCATAATAACATGTGTATTCCTTTGAAGTGAATGCATTAACCTGCCCTCCGATTGAATCGAAAGCCTCAGCAATTTCACGTGCATTTTTTGTTTCTGTTCCTTTAAAAAACATATGCTCAAGGAAATGCGATACACCGTTGTTAACGTTATCTTCATTCCGTGAACCTGTACCAATCCATACGCCAATCGCAACCGAGCGGACATGTGGAATATTTTCTAAAACAATTCTAACTCCGTTTGAACAAGTATGTTTAGTAAGCAACGATAATCCTCCTATTCAAGTTTGCCAATTCTAGTTGTGATGAACAATTCTTTCTTCGCTTAAAAGAGAAGAAACCGTTCCTAGTTCAAGCCCTTTATCTTTTATGGATGTAATAAGAGTTTCCAAACTGTTTGCTGTTGATGGCGTAGGATGCATAAGAACCATTGCTCCTGGATGGATCTTACCCATCACTCGATTAATGAGAACATTAGGTTCTGGCTTTAGCCAATCAATGGTGTCTACACTCCACATGATGGTCCCTAATTTCATGTCATGGGCGATGTTTACTACCTCATCACGATAGCTTCCACTAGGAGGAGCAAACCAAGTGACTTTACTGCCAGAGATTGCCTCGATAACTTCATTTGTTTTCAAAAGTTGTTCCCTGACAGCGGTACTTCCTAATGTTTTCATATTAGGATGAGTGTAGGAATGATTCCCTACTTCATGTCCAGCATCTATAATCATTTTAGCCATTGAAGGGTTTTCTTTAACCCATCTTCCTTCCAGAAAAAAGGTCGCTTTTACTCCATGATTTTTTAATGTTTCTAGCATCCCTGGAATATGCTCATTTCCCCAAGCGACATTTATTAGGAACGAAACCATTGGCTTTTCAGGGTGTCCCCGATAAATCGGAGAAGGTGGTAAATCGGAGAGGTGAATCTTCGGTGGTATTTGCTTCATGACAAGCTTTTTCTCGTCAAATTCACCGCTCTTTTTCATGTTCTTATAAGAAGCTTCAAGATCGACTTTTAATCCGTTAAGTCCCGGTTGAGCCTTCCAGATCTTATCTATCTTAGCATCTTGTGGGGCAACTTCATACGTAGCCGCTTTTTCTTCAATCTCCACATAGAGTGCATCCTTTTTCTTGGCAACCTCTGCAATATCGTTAGAAAGAACAGAAGCTATATCACCCTGGAATGGTTGACTCACCGTGTTATATGTAAAAAATGCAATAATAACAAATGCCAACATTTGAAACGTACTTCTTTTCATTCCACCCACTCCTTCCTACTTAAAATTTATGTAGGAGGTGGACAAGGTAGAACAAATAAAGCTTGTTGCATACCTTCCCCCCATAAATAAATTTAATGGGGGGAGATACTGCAAAAAGCCCGGTGGTCAAACCAGGCTCCTATATTAGGACATTTGCTCGTTTTTTTCTTTTTGCTCTTTCAGGAGGACTTTTCTAGAAAGATTTACTCTTCCCTGCTTGTCAATTTCCATTACTTTTACAAGAACTTCTTCACCAAGTTTCACAACATCTTCTACTTGTTTCACGCGTTCTTCTGCAAGTTCAGAAATGTGGACCAGTCCGTCTTTACCACTGAATAGCTCTACAAATGCACCGAATTTTTCAATACGTTTAACTTTACCCATGTAGATTTCGCCCACTTGGACTTCGCGTACGATATCTTCGATGATTTTTTTCGCTTTATCATTCATCTCCATATTAATAGAAGAGATAAATACTGTTCCATCTTGTTCGATGTCAATTTTCACTCCGGTTTCTTCAATAATCTTATTGATTTGTTTACCGCTTGGTCCAATAACATCACGAATCTTATCTGGGTTGATGCTCATCATCAAGATCTTTGGTGCATAAGGAGAAAGCTCTTTACGAGACTCATCAATTGTAGCAAGCATCGAATCAAGTATATGCATACGTCCAATTTTAGCTTGCTGAAGGGCTTCTTCTAAGATAGCACGGGAAAGTCCTTCAATTTTAATGTCCATTTGCAGTGCTGTAACACCCTTAGCGGTACCAGCAACTTTAAAGTCCATATCTCCAAGGTGATCTTCCATCCCTTGAATATCGGAGAGAACCGTATAATGCTCGCCTTTTTTAATTAGTCCCATTGCGATACCAGCTACAGGAGCTTTAATTGGTACACCAGCATCCATCATCGCAAGTGTACTTGCACAGATACTAGCTTGAGAAGTGGAACCATTAGACTCCAGAACTTCTGATACAAGACGTACTGTGTATGGGAAGTCTTTTTCGGAAGGAATAACTGGCTCAAGTGCGCGTTCCCCAAGTGCACCATGTCCGATTTCACGACGTCCAGGTCCTCTCGATGGTCCTGTTTCCCCAACACTGAATAATGGGAAGTTATAGTGGTGCATAAAACGTTTTTCTTCTTCAATTCCCAATCCGTCAAGAATCTGAACATCCCCTAGTGCTCCGAGTGTACAGATACTTAAGGCTTGAGTTTGACCACGTGTAAACAGGCCGGAACCGTGAGTACGTGGCAACAGGCCAACTTCAGAAGCAAGCGGACGAATCTCGTCGCTCTTACGTCCATCTGGACGTACTTTATCTTCCGTAATAAGGCGTCTTACTTCTTCTTTTACAAGCTTGCTAAGGATTTCATTAACCTGCTTCAGCACATCAGCTTCTACTTCTTGCTCTTCATAGCGTTCAAGAACTTCTGCCTTTACTTCTTTGATTGCAGCTTCACGTGCATGTTTTTCAAAGACTTGAACAGCTTTTGTCATCTTCTCTTCAGCAAGTGCACGAATTTCATGTTCAAGGTTTTTATCTACTTCATAAAGAGTAACTTCTGTTTTTTCTTTACCTACTGCTTGTACAATTTCTTCTTGGAAAGCAATTAAACGTTTGATTTCGTTGTGACCAAACATGATTGCTTCTAACATTACTTCTTCCGGTACTTCATCAGCACCCGCTTCTACCATGTTGATTGCATCCTTTGTTCCAGCTACAACCAAGTTGATATCACTCTTTTCAAGCTGTTCCACATTAGGGTTAATAACGAACTCGTCGTTGATTCTTCCTACTGTTACACCTGCAATCGGACCTTGGAAAGGAATATCGGAAACAGAAAGCGCCAAGGAAGAACCAAACATCGCTGCCATCTCAGATGAACAGTTTTGATCCACACTCATTACAATGCTGATAACTTGTACTTCGTTACGGAAACCATCAGCAAAAAGCGGACGGATTGGTCGGTCAATCAAGCGGCTAGCCAGTACAGCTTTCTCACTTGGACGTCCTTCTCGCTTGATGAATCCTCCTGGAATTTTACCTACTGCGTATAATCTTTCTTCATAGTTAACGGTTAATGGAAAGAAATCTAATTTCTTCGGTTCTTTTGAAGCGGTTGCAGTACTAAGAACAGCCGTATCTCCGTAGCGGACCATTACTGCTCCGTTTGCTTGCTTTGCCAATTGTCCCACTTCTACCGTCAGGTTTCTTCCAGCCCAGTCGATAGAAAAGACTTGTTTATCTTGTCCCATGAGTTCGTTTAACCCCTCTCTAGCTTTCATATGTATTGACCTTCTTCTCCTACCTGCATCCATTCAACGGAATGGTAAGTAGTAGGACAGTCTATGTGAAAATAAGTTTAGTATTATGTATAGTATGAACGAAATAACTACTACATATCAATAGAATTCCATCATGTATAGGAAAAAAATCGCTTTTTTATAGGATTATAAGAAATTTTTGAAAATAACTTCCAAAATACTAATAAAAAAGCGGGAATTCTCCCGCTTTTTCTGACAAACTTATCGACGTAATCCTAATTTGTTGATTAGTTCACGGTAACGAGTTACATCCTTGTTACGTAGGTAAGTAAGTAAGTTACGACGCTTACCAACCATTTTCAATAGACCACGACGTGAGTGGTGATCTTTCTTGTGAGTACGTAAATGCTCGTTCAGGTTGTTGATCTGTTCTGTTAGGACAGCGATCTGTACTTCTGGAGATCCAGTGTCAGATTCGTGAGTTCTGAACTCGTTGATAAGTTCTTGTTTACGCTCTTGTGTAATAGCCATCCTATTCACCTCCTTAATAGTAAAAACCCCTATTACCGAGCAAGCGTTGGTGATTCGACTTGCCAAGCAATGGTTTTAGTACGTTTAATAGCATACCTCTTTTTAAGTTAAAAAGCAAGTATCGTGCAGGTTTTTTTGAAAATAGTCTTCAGCAATTCCCTTGTCTTTTCTAATCTGAGCAACAAGTGCGTCAATACCCGAAAACTTCTTTTCTTCCCTTATACAAGTATGCCATTCTATTATTACTTCAGTACCATAGATTTGCTGATCGAAATTTAACAGGTGTACTTCAATGGATGGAAGGTTTTCTTTCTCTTGCTTGTGGAAAGTCGGTTTATAGCCGACATTGCAAACGCCATTCACCCATTGATCATTTACATACATTCGTACGGTGTAGACACCGGTTCTAGGAATAACATAGTCATCATTAAGCACAACATTGGCAGTAGGAAATCCAATAGTCCTGCCTCGTTTTTCACCGTGACCGACTTTCCCTCGTACTTGATAGTACCTTCCCAGTGTATCCGGTAAATCATTAACTTTTCCTTCCTTCAACTGTTCCCTTATGAAGGTAGAACTTACTTTCAGGTCATTTGTTGTATATTTCTCCACAACAGTCTGATCAAATTGTTGTCTAGAATGAAACGGAAGTGTCTCCATTGTTCCTTTACCAAGACTGCCATAGGAATAATCAAAGCCAGCAACTACATGTTTTATATTGAGTCCAATAATATATTGATCTACAAAGTCCTGGGGTACTAGCGACGCAAAGGACATGTCAAATTTAACCACATAGAGAATGTCCACCCCTAATGATTCAAGAAGTCTTATCTTTTCGGAAAGAGGGGTTATATAACGAACATGCTGGACAGTTCTTCTTAACACGACAGAAGGATGCGGATCGAGCGTCATTACTGCGCTCGCAGTTCCTAGTTCGTTCGCCTTTGCCAGTGCATTTTTAATGACTTTTTGATGGCCAAGATGAATACCATCAAAAAAACCTAAAGCGACTGTCGCAGGAATACACTCTTCTTTTGTAAGAGAATGGGGATGCTCCAAATACATAACTTTCATCAATTATCACCTAAATCTCAATTAATCATGCAAGACCAATATACGCTAATCAACCGTGAAAAACTTTTTTCGGCTTCATCAGGCCTGGTTTTGAAGGATGTTTCATATAGATGGCCAAGCATTTATTATCGTGGAAAACACTAAAGTATTCATTTGTATCATTGATATTATCTGGATACGGTAAAACCGCACCATTATACACTTTCTCTGCTACTTTATCACTAATTTCCAACTTAGGCAATGAACTTAGTGCATCTTCCATCGGCAGTAAATGTTCTTCTACAGCTCCCTGTTCAGTCAACTCACTTAGCTGTTCTAGAGTAATTGCTTGATCGATGGTGAAGTTACCTGAAGTTATTCGCGTCAAATAGGACATATGTGCAGGATGTCCTAGCAGCTCCCCAATTTGCACTGCTAGGGTTCTCACATATGTACCTTTACTGCAGTTTACTTGAAAGGAGAAGCGAATTTGGCCTTTTTCTTCCTTATGTGTAATATCGCTTGTCAGGAAAATATCATGGATGGTCACTTTTCTTGAGGGCCTGTCGATAACCTTTCCTTCTCTTGCATATTCATAAAGTTTCTTTCCTTTGATTTTCACAGCGGAGTACATTGGAGGTGTTTGTTCAATTTCTCCTTTTAACTGTTGAAGAACAGAAAGTATTTTTTCTTTTGGTATAGGGTTGTCCACCCTTTTTTCTTCCACTATTTCTCCTGTCTGATCTTCTGTTGTTGTTGCAGTTCCAATTGTCACTTCAGCCACATATGTTTTTTCTTCTGCGGTAAGGAATTCCACTACTTTGGTTGCCTTGCCGATACAGATTGGTAGCACTCCTGTCACTTCTGGATCAAGTGTGCCTGTGTGCCCGACTTTTTTTGTTTTCAAAATCTTTCTCACTTTAAATACGCAGTCATGCGAAGTGAAGCCTTTTGGTTTGTTTAAAATTAAAATGCCATCCATTTAGGCCACCCCTTTCATTTTATAATAAGTAATCCCCTGTAGATTGAAGTGCAAGGTGTGAGACTCCTCGAAAATGCTAACGCATTTTCTTCGTGCGATGAATTGCTGCCGAAGCTTTCCTTGTCCTGCGGGGGGTAACGGGTTGAGACCCCTGAAGCGTTGTGAGGAGGCTCAAGCATCGTCCCGCGGAAAGCGAACACCTGGAACGGAAATCAACAGGGAGTCAATGCAAAATATCATTAGAGTCAACAAAAAGGATAGACAACTGCTGCCTATCCTTTTGTTTTACTCTTCATCGTCAGAATCAGAGTCTCTTTTATTCAATTCATGAATTAGGCTTTCTATGTGGTTTCCGTAAGCGATGGATTCGTCAAACTCGAAGAAAAGCTCTGGAGTTTTTCTTAGGCGAATTCTGCGTCCAATTTCACTGCGGATGAAGCCTTTAGCTTTTGCCAAGCCAATCAACGTATCTTGTCTTTTTTCATCGTCTCCAAGTACAGAGATGAAAACCTTGGCTTGTTGAAGATCTCCAGTAACCTGTACATCCGTTACTGTTACAAAGCCTACACGAGGATCTTTAATTTTACGACCAATGATATCAGAAAGCTCTTTTTTCATTTGCTCTCCAACTCTGTTTGATCTGAGTGTCATACCTTTCACCCCTTTAAAGCCAATCAAGCGAAGTTTCTGCCCGCTCTATCTCTGGAAAAGAATCCAGGTAGTCGAGTACTTTTTGCAATTCTTTTTCGGTGATGGATTTGGAAGAAGAGATGGATACTATTCCAATCTTCGTCCGTTGCCATACGTCTTGATGATCAATCTCTGAGATGGAAATGTTGAACTTTTGTTTCAGCCTCGTCATCACTCGCTGAAGGACTGCTCTTTTTTCCTTCAAAGATTGAGCATCATAGATCATACAGTCACACTCTATATATCCAATCATTTTCTTTCAATTTCTTGCATTACGTACGCTTCGATGATGTCGCCTTCTTTAATGTCGTTAAAGTTCTTAATTGTAACACCACATTCGTAGTTTGTCGCAACTTCTTTTACATCATCTTTGAAACGCTTGAGTGTATCAAGTTCTCCTTCAAAAATAACGATTCCGTCACGGATTAGACGAATACTGGAATCACGTGTGATTTTACCTTCTGTTACGTATGCACCTGCAATTGTTCCAACTTTTGAAACTTTAAATGTTTGGCGTACTTCTACTTGACCGATGACTTTTTCTTCAAATTCTGGGTCAAGCATACCTTTCATAGCCGCTTCAATTTCTTCAATTGCTTTATAGATGATACGGTGTAGACGGATGTCAACACTCTCAGCATCAGCTGTACGTTTCGCACCTGCATCAGGACGAACGTTGAAACCAATGACAATCGCATTAGAAGCAGAAGCAAGGATAATATCGGATTCTGTGATGGCCCCTACACCCGTGTGAATGATTTTCACTTTAGCGCCTTCTACATCAATCTTTTGTAGGGAGGCAGCCATTGCTTCTACAGACCCTTGAACGTCTGCCTTTACAATCAAGTTGATTTCTTTCATCTCACCTTGCTTGATTTGTTCAAACAAGTCATCAAGAGTGACACGCGTCTTTTCGCTGCGTTGTTCTTGAAGTTGTTTTTGAGCACGCGCTTCCCCGACGTTACGAGCTGTTTTCTCATCAGCAAAGACCATGAAGTTGTCTCCAGCTTGCGGTACTTCATTTAGTCCAGTGATTTCTACTGGTGTAGATGGACCAGCTTCTTTTACGCGGCGTCCAAGATCATTAACCATTGCACGAACACGCCCGAACGTGTTACCTACTACGATTGGATCTCCGACACGAAGCGTTCCTTTTTGAACTAACAGGGTAGCAACAGAACCTCTACCTTTATCAAGCTGAGCCTCAATAACTGTACCCTGTGCAGCTCGTTTAGGATTAGCTTTATATTCTTCTACTTCAGATACTAAAAGGATCATTTCAAGCAATGTATCAATGCCCTCTCCACTTAAAGCGGAAAGTGGTACAAAGATAGTATCTCCACCCCAAGCTTCTGACACTAAGCCATGCTCTGTTAATTCCTGCATAACACGGTCAGGATTGGCAGCTTCTTTATCCATTTTGTTAACAGCAACGATGATTGGAACTTCTGCAGCTTTTGCATGGTTGATTGCTTCCACTGTTTGAGGCATTACACCGTCATCTGCTGCTACAACAAGGATTGTGATATCTGTAACTTGTGCTCCACGGGAACGCATAGTAGTAAACGCAGCATGTCCAGGAGTGTCAAGGAACGTAATCTTTTTCCCTTGTTCCACTTGTACTTGGTATGCACCGATGTGCTGAGTGATACCACCAGCTTCACCTGCAGTTACCTTAGTATTACGGATAGAGTCAAGAAGGGTTGTTTTCCCGTGGTCAACGTGACCCATAATTGTTACAACTGGAGGACGCTCTTCCATTACTTCTTCTGTATCTTCAGAATCGTAGCCTTCAAAATCAGTTACTTCAAAAATGATTTCCTCTTCCACTTCCACATTGTACTCGCCAGCAATCAACTCAATGGAATCTTTATCTAGATCCTGGTTAATAGTCGCCATAACACCAAGCATTAAGAGCTTTTTGATAATTTCAGATGGCTCTTTGTTCAGCTTGTTAGCTAGCTCTCCAACTGTTAAGGAACCTGTGAAAGTAATTTTCGATGGCGTTTCTTTTTTCTTTACTGGTTGTGGCGGAGCTTGATGTTGTCCGCGGTTTTGGTTTTGTTTATTGTTTTGTTTCTTTTTCCCTTTAGGGGAGTTATTGATATTGTTGTTGTTAAACGGCTTCTTAGGTGAAGAGGTATTTTTGCCTTTTCCGCCTTGGTTGCCACCTTGAGATTGGTTGGTATTTTGTTTCTTTGGTGCAGAAGCATTGTTTTGCGGTGCTGCTTTCTTTGGTGCTTCTGTTTTATTTGTGCCGTTCAATTTTTGGATCGTGTCGTCGTCTAATGTTGCCATATGGTTTGATACCTCAATATTCATTTCTTTTAGTTTTGTAATGACATCTTTACTTGATACGTTCTTTTGTTTAGCGTATTCGTACACGCGTAATTTCGTCATACATTCACCCCCAAAGATTAATCGAGCATGGTGAGTAGTTTGTTGGCGAACCCTTCATCAAGAATGGCGACCGAAACTCTCGCATCTTTTCCTATCGCTCGACCTAACTCATACCGATCGTCTACCGTTCTGATCGGTACGTTATAATACGTACATTTATCTTGTAATTTTTTCATCGTGTTGGCAGAAGCGTCGCTAGCCAATAGAACCAATTTCGCCTTGCCTGCCCTCACTTCTTTAATGACAAGTTCTTCCCCTGTAATGGTCTTTCTTGCTCTTGTTGCAAGACCGACAATGGATAGCCATTGATTATTCATGTGTTGAGTTATTCTCCGTTTCTACCAGCTGAAGTAATTCATCATACAATGAATCATCAATCGCTACTTCCAGGTGACGGGCTAGGATGTTTTTCTTTTTTGCAAGGAGGATGCTCTCCTTGTTTCTTGCAAGATATGCCCCTCGGCCTGACTTTTTCCCTGTAGGATCAATTGAAACTTCGCCTTCTTTAGAACGGACGATACGAATCAATTCCTTTTTAGGCTTCAATTCTTGACTTGCCACACATTTCCGCATAGGGACCTTTTTGCGATTGTTCACCTGATTCACCTTCTTTTAAAAATCAGTCTTCAAAATTGTCATCATCATAAAATTCATCATCCATCTCTTCTGTATCATTCTTTGATAAAGAAAGATTTGGGTAAATTCCTAGCTCTTCCGCTTCAGACTCACTCTTTATGTCGATTTTCCAACCTGTTAACTTAGCAGCAAGTCTAGCGTTTTGCCCACGTTTACCAATTGCCAAAGATAGTTGGTAATCAGGTACGATGACTGTTGTTGCCTTTTCTTCTTCATTAACTTGAACTTCCAGTACTTTAGATGGACTTAGTGCATTGGCAACGAACTCTACAGGATCTTTTGACCATCTAACAATGTCAATTTTCTCTCCTTTTAATTCGTTCACAATCGCTTGTACCCTCTGTCCTTTCGGTCCAACGCAAGCTCCTACAGGATCGATTTCCGGATTATCACAGTGAACGGAAATCTTTGAACGGTCTCCTGCTTCACGTGCAACGGATTTAATTTCTACGGTGCCATCATAAATTTCTGGAACTTCAAGTTCAAAAAGGCGTTTTAAAAGACCTGGATGAGAACGGGAAACAAAAATTTGTGGCCCTTTTGTCGTTTTTTCCACTTTAGTTAGGAACACTTTAATTCTATCATGAGGTTTGTAATGTTCATTAGGCATTTGCTCATTAACTGGCAACAATGCCTCAATCTTTCCAAGACTCACATAAATAAATTTAGAGTCTAGGCGCTGAACAATCCCTGTCATGATATCTTCTTCGCGTTCGATATATTCAGAGTATATAACTCCTCGTTCTGCTTCTCTTACTCGCTGCGTTACTACTTGCTTTGCTGTTTGCGCTGCAATACGACCAAAGTCCTTTGGAGTAACTTCAATCTCAAGTACATCATTTTCTTGATAGTTTGGATTGATCTGTTGCGCTTCCTGAACAGAGATTTCAAGACGAGAATCAAAAACCTCATCTACTACATCTTTTCTTGCAAATACGCGCATTGTTCCTGTTTCCAAGTTCATATCTACCCGTACATTTTGTGCTTGATTAAAGTTTCTTTTGTAAGCAGATATAAGTGCAGCCTCAATCGCTTCAATAATTACATCTTTGCTAATGCCCTTTTCCTTTTCCATCAGGGTTAAAGCATCAAATAACTCGCTGCTCATAGAACCATGTCCCCCTTAAAATACCTATCATTGATAATTTTTTTAACCGACTACCTTAAACAGATGTTATCGGTTTGTCTGGTTCTTTCTAGAACCTGACTGCCAAACGTGCTTTCGCTACTTTTGGATATGGAATGGAAACTTCCTTTTTGCGTGTTTTTATAGTCATGGAGAGTTTAATTGTTTCTCCATCGAAATCCAGAAGATCACCTTCAAAGGACTTTAAGCCGTCTATAGGTTCATACGTTTTAATGTTGACATATTTACCTATCGATTTCTCGATGTCTTCCTTCTTCTTTAGAGGGCGCTCAGCACCAGGAGAGGAAACTTCCAGGAAATAGTTATGAGGAATAGGATCTAATTCATCAAGCTTTTCACTTAACTTTTCACTTACAGTTCCGCAATCCTCGATGTCAATACCGCCTTCTTTATCGACGAATACACGTAAAAACCAAGAGGACCCTTCTTTTACATACTCAATATCCACTAATTCAATATTCATTTCTTTTACGATGGGAAGAGCTAGTTCTTCCACCGTTTCTGTAACATTTTTGCTCATCATTTTCCTCCTTCGCAAGCGCGAGACGATGTCTTTAAAATCTGAACAAAAGACCCTGCCGATAAGCAGGGAATCGTAAACAAGCAAGCTTATGTAGAGCTGATACGAAATCTAACATTTCCTTTTTATCATAACCATGAAAAAACAAGGATGCCAGAAAAAACGGGAATACAATACGAAAGAGTGGGTTTCCCCACTCTCTGCTAATTACCTGTATATAGCATTTCCAATGTAAATATATCATATCCGTATGGAATATGCAAATCTTTCTAGTGTTTTCAGGGGGTTACGGCGCTTTCCACTTCCGACTGCCTGTTAACTTCCGTTCTTAGGTGTTCGCTTTCCTAGGGGCTGAAGTGAGCCTCTTCGGCTTCGCCTGCGGGGTCTCCACCTAGCACTATCTCCCTCAGGAGTCTCACACCTTGCACTACAGTTAACAGGGTGGATTGGATGAACCAGACATTTTCCATAAACATTAGAACAATGATAATTGGTTTTGATCTGGTAGGCCGGTTAGGCAGCCGTGATTGTCTAGGTACTCCAGGATTGTTTTGGAGATTCTGCCTCTTTGTTGCAGGTCTTCTTTGGATAAAAACTCTCCGTCTTCTCTTGAGTTCACGATGTTGATCGCTGCGTTTGTTCCAAGCCCCGGTATGGAGTTGAATGGCGGAATCAGAGAATCACCCTCGATTAAGAAATCAGTAGCACTGGATTTATATAAGTCCACCTTTTTGAAGGAGAACCCACGTTCACTCATTTCTAGAGCAAGTTCCATAACAGTGAGTAGAGACTTTTCTTTCGGCGATGCTTCTAAGCCTTTCGCATTGATTTCTTCTACTACCTTACGTATGGCTGCAGAGCCCTTCACCATTGTATCGATATCAAAGTCATCTGCGCGGACTGTGAAATACGCTGCATAGTACATTAACGGGAAGTGCACTTTGAAATACGCAATACGAACGGCCATAAGTACATACGCAGCAGCATGGGCTTTCGGGAACATGTATTTTATTTTCAAGCAGGAGTCGATATACCATGCTGGCACATCGTTTTTAATCATTTCTTCTTTAAATTCTTCTGAGAGCCCTTTTCCTTTACGGACGGACTCCATGATTTTGAAGGCCATGGAAGGCTCTAGCCCTTTATAGATAAGATAAACCATGATGTCATCACGGCAACCGATTACTTCACTTAGAGTGCAAGTCTTATTATGAATGAGCTCTTGGGCATTCCCAAGCCAAACGTCGGTCCCATGGGACAACCCAGATATCTGTACTAACTCAGAGAATGTCGACGGTTTTGTATCTTCAAGCATCTGTCTAACAAACCTAGTACCAAACTCTGGAATACCCAGGGTTCCTGTTTTACACATAATTTGTTCTTCTGTCACCCCAAGTGATTCCGTTCCACTGAAAATCTTCATCACATACGGATCATCTGTCGGAATAGTCTTCGGATCAATTCCGCTAAGGTCCTGCAGCATCCTAATTACGGTTGGGTCATCGTGACCAAGGATATCCAGCTTAAGCAAGTTATCGTGTATAGAGTGGAAATCAAAATGTGTCGTTTTCCATTCTGATGACTGGTCATCTGCTGGATATTGGATTGGGGAGAAATCAAAGATATCCATATAATCTGGAACAACAATTATCCCGCCAGGATGCTGCCCAGTCGATCTTCTTACCCCTGTACAACCTGATGACAGTCTGTCCACTTCGGCTCCACGCAAGATTAAGTTGCGGTCGTTTGCGTATCCTTTTACATATCCATAGGCTGTTTTGTCGGCAACTGTACCTATGGTTCCGGCTCTGAATACATAATCTTCTCCAAACAGAACTTTCGTATAGTTATGTGCTCTTGGCTGGTATTCACCTGAGAAATTCAAATCGATATCGGGTACTTTGTCACCTTTAAAGCCAAGGAAAGTTTCGAATGGGATATCATGACCGTCTTTTGTGTAGGCCTCGCCACAATTAGGACAGTCTTTGTTTGGCAAATCAAAACCAGATCCCACCGATCCGTCATCAAAGAACTCTGATTTTTTACATGACGGACAAACATAATGAGGAGGCAACGGATTTACCTCTGTAATTTCGGTCATGGTCGCGACAAAAGATGAACCGACAGAACCACGGGAACCTACAAGGTATCCATCGTCTAGGGATTTTTTAACTAGCTTATGAGAGATCAAATAGATAACAGCAAATCCGTGACCGATAATACTTTTTAATTCCTTTTCAATTCGCTTCTCGACAAGCTCTGGTAGCTCCTCGCCGTAAATGCTTCTTGCCCTGGAGTAGCTCATCTCCCGGATTTCTTCATCTGCACCTTCGATTTTAGGAGTATACAGATCATCTTTAATCGGCTTGATTTCCTCAATCATTCCCGCTACTTTTTGGGTGTTAGTTACAACAATTTCTTTTGCTTTTTCTTCGCCAAGAAACGAGAAGGCGGCAAGCATTTCATCTGTTGTCTTAAAATGAACATCTGGCAATTGATGCCTGTTCAACGGGTTTGCACCTGATTGAGAACGAACCAAAATCTCGCGGTGGATTTTATCCGTTTCTTTTAGATAATGAACATTTCCTGTCGCCACAACAGGTTTTTCTAGTTTTTCACCCAGCTTAACAATGTTGGTGATAATCTCTTTTAACGCTTTTTCATCCCGTACTAATTCAAGCTCCAACAAGTGAGCATAATTGCTAGGAGGCTGTACTTCGATATAGTCGTAGAACTCCGCAATACCTTCCACTTCATCTGGGGATTTTTGCATCATGCCTTCAAAGACTTCTCCCTTATCACAAGCTGTTCCAACTATAATTCCTTCACGTAATTTTTGGAGTTGTGACCTTGGAATTCTTGGAACACGGAAAAAGTAGTTCATATGTGAAATAGATACTATTTTAAATAGATTTTTCAGACCTGTATCATTGACTGCAAGTAAGGTGACATGAGACGGCCTCGCTCGTTTGTAGGCATCTGTTGTACCGGAATGCTCATTCAATTCATCATGATAGGTTATCCCTTTTTCCAAGGCATCTTTTAGCATCTTGACTAGCAAATAACCTGTTGCCTCGGCATCATATATGGCTCGGTGATGTTGGGTCAATTCAATATCAAACTTTTTACATAACGTATTTAACCGGTGATTTTTTAATGATGGGAAAAGTAAGCGTCCTAACTCCAACGTGTCAATGACTGGATTCTTTGCCTTTCCTAATCCAATCCGTTGGAATCCAATATTTAAAAAGCCCATATCAAAGCTTGCATTGTGAGCTACAAGAACGTCATCTTCCATCCAATCCGAAAAGCGCTTTAATACATCTCCTACTTCTGGAGCGTCTTGTACCATGTCATCCGTTATACCTGTCAAGTTGATCGTAGTCGCCGACAAAGCATGGTGGGGGTTGGCAAAAGATTCAAAGCGGTCAATAATTTCGCCGCCTCTTACCTTAACCGCCGCAAGCTCGATAATAGTATCATACATCGCTGACAACCCTGTCGTTTCCACGTCAAAGACCACATAGGTTTCGTCTGCAAGATTTCGATGGGATGGGTTATAGGCAATCGGCACACCATCATCTACAAGATTTGCCTCAAGTCCATACAGTATTTTGACACCATTCTTTTTCCCTGCTGCATATGCTTCTGGATACGCTTGGGCTACTGCATGATCTGTAACGGCTATGGCTTCGTGTCCCCATTTTTTTGCTTGGGCAACCAGTGAGGATATAGAGCTCACAGCATCCATTGTACTCATCGGAGTGTGTAAATGTAGTTCTACCCTTTTCTCCCCTTCAGGAGCTGTATCCAATCTTTCTTTTCCATGAAATTCATTGATATCATTTGCCATCATAACAAGGTCACGAACAAAAGTATCGTTTTGAATGCTTCCTCTTACTTTCAGCCACATTCCCTTTTTGACCGCTTGTAATAGAGGCACATCTTCTTTATCACGAGAAAACATTTTGACCATAATAGAGTTTGTGTAGTCTGTGATTTTAAAAGTCAATAATGTTCTTCCGCTGCGAAGCTCTTTCGTTTCCGCATCAAAAACGTATCCCTGAACTGCTACACGTCTTTCTTCTTCCACGATTTCCGCCAATGTCTTAATTTCTGCATCGTCTTTAATGGTATACCCGATCATAACTGGCCCACTTATGGAACCTTCATCTTTAGAGGTATCTTTCTTCTGCATTTCGGTGACAGCAGCCAATGCCTTTTGTTTATCCTCTTGTTGTTTTTGTTCAACAAACTGCTGATATTCTTCTTCAGAATGAGAAAGAGTAGTGTCTAAAATGAAGGTAGGGAAGCCAAATCCTTCGTAAATCGTGCATATGGTTGAGCTCAATTTTTTCTTAACAGCAATTGCTTCCGCTTCATTTCTTGCTTTTAACATAAGCTTGTTGCCTTGCAGGGCAGGTGTTTGTCCGTTCAGCAACATCATGAGAGGTGGAGAACCGCCTTGTAATTCTTTTAAACAAATCGGCCAATAATCCGCGATATAGGAATCTTCAAACGAGCGGTCTTGCACTGACAGTGTGAACGATACATTTGCGATGTGCGCAAAACTTTTAGTCAATCTTTCATAAAAAAGCACATACAACTTTGCTGGTAAGATTTTTTCCAAGACAAAATGAAAGTGCCATCGTTTTGTTGTTTTTTCAACAGTAAGTTTTTCAATTCCAGCTTCTGCAAAGTAAGGAAAAATATCATCACTTGTCATTTCTAACTGTTGAAGCAATAGTCGCAGTCTATCTTTTTTTTCTTGAGACATCTGGTCAAGCAAAATTCTGTCCCCTTTCCCTTGCATAGTTAATCTTTGGTATTTATTCTATAAAGACATAATGGAAGGTACCTCCAATATGGGGTACCTTCCTTTTTATATTCATACCTATTGTACTATATATTAACGTAGTTTTTGTATTAATTCTTCTACAGAAAGCTCTTCCATTTCCCCTGTTTCTCTCCACTTGACTTCCACGATTTTTTCCTCTGCTTTTTTACCAACTGTCACTCGGACAGGAAGCCCAATCAAGTCAGCGTCAGTGAATTTAACACCAGGACGTTCCTGGCGGTCATCCAACAGCACAGCCATTCTGGAATTCTTTAGTTCAGAGTATATTTCTTCTGCCAAAGAAGCCTGAGCTTCATTTTTTGCATTTACAGGGATGACGTGAACATCGAACGGGGTTACCGCTTTTGGCCATACTATTCCGTTTTCATCATGATATTGTTCTACGATTGCAGCAAGCACACGAGATACTCCAATACCATAGCAACCCATAATCATTGGTTGGTTTCTTCCATTTTCATCAAGGAAGTTGGCTCCCATTGCTTCGCTGTAACGAGTACCAAGTTTGAAAATATGACCTACTTCAATACCCTTGGCAAATTTAATGACTCCCTGTCCATCAGGAGAAAGGTCTCCTTCCTCTATAAAACGAAGGTCTGTATAGTGAGCGTTAAAGTCTCTGCCTGGGTTAACGTTGATGTTATGAACGCCTTCTTCATTGGCACCTGTTACAGCGTTAACTAGATACTCTACAGCAGTATCTGCAATGATTTCAACATTTTCAGGTACCTCTATCGGACCTAATGAGCCAACAGCACATCCCATCACCTTTTGAACTTCTTCAGCAGTTGCCGTTTCTACCACAGAAGCCTGATAGAAGTTTTTGACCTTTACGTCATTGATTTCGTGGTCCCCTCTTGCTAATACAAGGACAAATTTCTCATCTACTTTAAAGACGATGGATTTAATCAAGTCGGATTTCTCCATTTGTAGGTAGCTTGCCACTTCTTCAATCGTTTTTTGATCCGGAGTATTCACCTTTTCGATTTCACGTGCAGCTTCTGATCTCTTTTCATAATTTGCAACGACTGGAGCCATTTCAATATTTGCTGCAAAGGAAGATTCCGTAGAATAAGCGATGGTATCTTCACCGATTTCAGATAACACCATAAACTCATGTGTATCCTTCCCACCCATCGCTCCTGAGTCAGCAATTACAGCACGGAAATTCAGTCCAAGCCTAGTAAAAATGTTGGAATAAGCTGTGAACATCTTTTGGTACGTCTCATCCAAGGATTCTGCATTTGCATGGAACGAGTACGCATCCTTCATGAGGAATTCGCGTCCTCTTAACAGTCCGAAGCGCGGGCGTTTTTCATCACGGAATTTTGTTTGAATTTGATAAAGTGATAACGGAAGCTTTTTATAAGATTTCACTTCATCTCTGACAAGTGTTGTGATTACTTCTTCGTGGGTTGCTCCAAGGGCGAATTCACGGTTATGTCGGTCGTTTAGCCTCATTAATTCTGGACCGTAGGAGTACCATCTTCCTGATTCTTGCCATAGTTCAGCAGCTTGCATTGCTGGCATTAGTAATTCCACTGCACCTGCATTTTCCATTTCTTCTCTGACGATGTCTTCTACTTTCTTTAACACTTTTTTCCCCAGTGGTAAAAAGCTATAAATACCGCTTGTGTTTTGGCGGATGTATCCAGCTCTTAGCAGTAGTTGGTGGCTTTTGACTTCCGCGTCTGCAGGGACTTCTCTTAGTGTTGGAATTAGCATGTTACTTTGTTTCATTTTTGCACCCCATAACCTTTTCTATAAAATTTATGTAATTATATTAAACTCCCTGTTTCCTTTCGTTCCAGGTGTTCGCTTTCCGCGGGACGATGCTTGAGCCTCCTCAATTCGTTAGAGGCCACTGAAAAATTATCTGAATTATGGTTGCTGATTGGAAAACCGCTGTTGATTTCCGCAAATGGCTTCGCTTTCCTAGGGGCGGTGCTTGAGCCTCCTCACTCCGCTGCGGGGTCTCAAGCTACCGCTATCTCCCTCAGGAGTCTTCGCCTTTTGCTCCAATCCACAGCTAAAGATTACTAGAACATAAAAATTCAGTTTTTCAGTGGCCTAGCGGGGTCTCAAACGATCTTACACCCTCGCAGGAGTTTCACACCTTGCACTTCAGTCAACAGGGTAAATTAATTTTCACTTTAAACTATCTAATAAGATGATACCGTAGCTGTTGATTGGAGCACAGGGCGAAGACTCCTGCGGGAGGTAGCGCTTTGAGGAGACCCGGCAGGCTTGCCGAGGAGGCTTGCCGAGGAGGCTCCACAAGCGCCCCGCGGAAAGCGAAGTCCTGTGAGGAAATCAACAGCGGTGTATAACATAACCTAAAATGAAAGAAAACTTGCACCACATTTCATGATGCAAGTCCATGTGCTTATGTTTCTATTTTACAGGAAGAACTTTTGAATGTCATTCCAAGTTACAACAAGCATTAACAGCATTAACAGCGCAAAGCCGATAAAGTGGACAAGTCCTTCTTTATGCCGATCAACCGGTTTCCCTCTGACTGCTTCTGCTGCAAAGAACATCAATCTTCCACCGTCCAATGCAGGAATTGGCAGAAGGTTAATAATACCTAAGTTAATACTAAGGACCGCAGCCCATCTCATTAATAGGAAAACGCCTGATTCTGCGACAACTTCTGTCGATTTATAAATACCGACAGGACCAGATAACATATCTAGGGAGAATTGACCCGTGATCAATTTACCTAACCCTACCACAATCTCTTTTGACCAGTTATAGGTCTCAGAGGCAGCTTTCGGGAAAGATCCCCAGAAAGACTGCTCCATAGGCATGTAAACACCGATAATTCCGCGAGTTTCCCCTTCAATAGTTTCTGCTTTAGGAGTAACCGCAATTGTTTCTGATTGACCTTCTCTTTCAATCAAGAAATCCAATTCCTCTCCTGGATTCACTTGAATGATTTTCACTACCTCTTCCCAAGTCGAAACTTCTGCATCGTTAATGGCAACCACTTTATCACCTTGTTGCAGACCAGCAGCCTGTGCAGCTCCATCAGGAGTCAATTCACCGATAACAGATTCATTGATTGGGTATCCTTGTACCATTCCAAGGAATGTGAAGATGAAAAAAGCAAGTATAAAGTTCATCATAGGTCCCGCAAAAATTGCCATCGTACGCTGCCCTAATGTCTTTGAACCAAATTGCCTGTTATAAGGGGCGTTTTGGATTTCCTGCCCGTCCATAACAAAATACGATTCTTCGCTTACCTTGTATTCCTGTAAGACTTCCTCTTCATTCATTTCATATCCTCTGATGACAAGTTCCTTCTCCAGGTCTGCATATTCAACCTCGATAACTTTTGCATCAGGGTGTTTATCTTTATTATTGACTACTACTTTGTTGACTTCTCCCTTAGAGTTGAATAAGAGGCCAATATGATAGCCTGGTTTAATCTCAATGGTTTCAGGATCTTCACCAGCCATACGGACAAATCCCCCAATTGGAAGTAGTCTTATTGTATAGACTGTTTCATTTTTCTTGAAAGAAAACACCTTTGGACCAAACCCTATTGCAAATTCTCTACAAAGTATACCGGCTCTTTTGGCGAATACAAGATGTCCAAGTTCATGGACAAAAACAAGTACGCCAAAAATAATAATAAACGCGATTACGGTATTCACTAGATATCCACCTCTAATCTATTAGTGAACGAACATAGTTTCTAGTTTCTAAATCCACTTCCCTAATGGTTTGTAAATCAGGATTTAACTGTATGGAATGCTTGGACATTGCCTTTTCAATAAATGTTTCGATGGCAAGGAATTCAATTTGTCCATTTAGGAACGCATCGACAGCAATCTCATTTGCAGCATTTAACACAGTAGGCATGGTTCCTCCTGCTTTTCCTGCATCAAATGCATACTGTAAACATTGAAAACGGGCATAGTCCATTTTTTCGAAATGAAGCTTTCCAATATCCATAAAGTTCAATCTTTTTCCTGTTGGATGAGGCAATCTATCCGGGTATGTCAGTGCGTACTGGATGGGTACCCTCATATCTGGCGTTCCAAGCTGGGCAATGATACTGGTATCGTGAAACTCTACCATAGAATGGATGACACTTTCCCTATGCAAAACAACTTGTATATCTTGATAAGGAATATCGAACAGCCAATGAGCTTCTATTACTTCCAATCCTTTGTTCATCATGGTAGCAGAATCAATGGTTATTTTAGCGCCCATCGACCAGTTTGGATGATTGAGTGCATCTTCCCTTGTTACGCCTTCCAGCTGTTGTCTCGTTCGGTCGCGAAAGCTTCCTCCTGATGCGGTGAGAATGATGGTTTCAATATTTTTATCTTTTTCCCCTTGAAGACATTGGTAAATAGCAGAATGCTCGCTGTCTACGGGAAGTATAGGAACTTGATGCTTTCTAGCTGCCTCCATCACAATATGACCTGCTGTGACGAGGGTTTCCTTGTTAGCTAGTGCAATCACCTTTTTATTTTCAATGGCATGTAAGGTAGGAATCAGTCCAACGCTCCCCATCACAGCATTAACCAACACATCAGCTTCGTGGAGGGTTGCCACTTCAATCAATCCATCTTCCCCATAAACAATGCGAATATCTTTAGAAGCGAATTGACTTTTTAACGCTTCACAATTCTCTTTTGTTTGCACCGAGACCACTTGCGGATTAAATTCCTGTATCAATTCTTGTGCGACTTTGACATTTCCACCCACACTGAAAGCTAGCAGCTGAAATTGGTCGCTATGTTGCCTAATTACTTCTATTGTTTGTATTCCTATAGAACCAGATGCTCCCAATAGACTTATTTTCCTCACCAACACTCACCTCTCCAAAAGCCTTCTCTTTACTACAATGTGTCAGAAAAGAAAGATATGTATAAAATGCAATAGCGGTAATACGAAAAGAAGGCTGTCAAAGCGATCTAATATCCCACCATGACCAGGTAAAATAGAACCTGAATCCTTAATCTTGTAATGTCTTTTAAGTGCAGATTCCACCAAGTCCCCAATTTGTCCAAAAATGGATAAAAGGATGGCTATGATAATGGTGATGAAGATCGAGTGGTCAAAATCCACAACAAAGTGAAAAATCCCCCCTACGACAACTGCACAAATTACCCCACCTAGAGATCCCTCTACCGTTTTATTTGGACTGATTTCAGGCCATAATTTAGTCTTCCCCATTGATTTTCCAATAAAGTATGCACCTGAATCTGTCGTCCAAATAACGAATAAAGCAAAGAAAACGAACGCTAGAGCTAGTTCTCTAATTTCTATAAAATAATAAAAGCCTAATCCTACATAGATAGTGGAAATCATAAGGAATCCAACATCATCGAATGTAAACTTATTCTTAGAAAGGACCGTGTACGATAAAAGCAAAAGGGAGATAAGCAGGATGAAATCCATTTTTGACAGGATCAGCGAATCTGCCTCATACATATTAGAAGGTATCATCAGAAACCATAGAAGTAACAATGACAACACTCCTGGTACACTTGCCAACGACATACGCTTCATTCTCATTGCTTCAAATAGTCCAACTGTTGCCAGAAAATAGATAAAGACAACAAATGGGAGTTTTCCGTAAATAACGATTGGTAAAAAAGCTGCTGCTGCAATAACAGCTGTAATAATTCTTTGTTTCATTGTATGTCCAACACCTTCTTATATACCACCAAATCTTCTCCCGCGCATTTGAAAACTATTAATTGCCTCATATAAATCATTTTCTTCAAAGTCAGGCCATAGTACATCTGTAAAATAAAATTCTGCATACGCCAACTGCCACAGCATAAAATTGCTTAATCGTATTTCACCGCTTGTACGAATTAAAAGATCTGGATCCGGTAATAAATTGCTGAAAAGATATTCTGAAAACATCTCTTCTGTTAATTGATCGGTTGTAAGTGCGTTATTTTTAATATCCGCAGCTACATCCTTTACAGCTCGGAGAATTTCATCGCGTCCCCCATAATTTAAAGCAAAGTTAAGAATAAGTCCAGTGTTATCCTTCGTTTTCTCCATTGCATTGTTAACAGCTCTAAGTGTATGTTCCGGTAGATCAGACTTATTCCCCATAAGTCGAACTTGTACATTCTCTTCCATTAATTCTGGAAGGAAGGTACCGAGGAACTCTTCTGGCAATTTCATCAGAAAATCGACTTCAAGTTTTGGTCGTTTCCAATTTTCAGTGGAAAAAGCATACAGGGTCAACACTTTTACCCCTAGGCTATTAGCAGCTTTGGTGATTTTTCTTACTGTTTTCATCCCTTCATGATGACCAGCTATTCTCGGCATTGCGCGTTTTTTTGCCCATCTTCCATTGCCGTCCATGATGATGGCGATATGCTCTGGTATGGGATGGTTCATTATTTCTTCTTTTAAGCTAAGCGATTTAGAGGTTTCTTTGCCTCTCCACTCTTGTATTTTCTTCAGCATAAAAATCCTCCATTAAAAATAAACAGACGTACCGAAAGGGTCTATCCATTTATAGTAACAGTATTAACAAAAAAACCCCCTGTAAACATTAGAGGGTCTTTCCATCTTTCTATTTTACATGTAAATCGCTTATACTTCCATGATTTCTTTTTCTTTTTCTTTTGTAACAGAATCAACTTTGGCAATGAACGCGTCCGTCTGCTTTTGGATGTCATCCGTATAGCCGCGTAACTCGTCTTCCGTAATTTCTCCGTTCTTTTCTAGTTTCTTTAAATCATCATTTCCATCGCGGCGAATATTGCGGATTCCCACTTTCGCTTCTTCAGAAATTTTCTTGATTTGTTTTACTAGATCTTTACGGCGCTCTTCTGTCAATGCAGGGATGGAGATACGGATTACTGTACCATCATTGGATGGGTTTAATCCAAGATCTGCTTTAATGATCGCTTTTTCTATATCCCCTAATGATGTTTTATCATAAGGTTGTACCACAAGTAGTCTTGCTTCAGGTACATTTAAAGAAGCCAATTGGTTGACTGGAGTCGGCGCACCATAGTAGTCAACTGTCACTTTATCAAGTAATGCAGCACTTGCGCGACCTGCACGGATTGTTGCCAATTCTCTGGAGTAAGCTTGTACCGCTTTTTCCATTCTGTCTTTTGTTTGAGTAATAACTTGATTTGCCATAATTATTTCCCCCTCACAATCGTTCCGATATTTTCACCTAATACTACTCGTTTAATATTCCCTTCTTCCATGATGGAGAAAACGATAATAGGAATATCATTGTCCATACATAAAGAAGAAGCAGTAGAGTCCATAACAGCTAGACCTTCACGCAATACATCTAGGTAAGATAATGTTTCATACTTCGTTGCAGTCGCGTCGATAGTAGGATCTGCACTGTATACTCCATCCACATTGTTCTTCGCCATCAAGATGACGTCCGCTTCAATTTCCGCTGCACGTAATGCTGCAGTTGTATCTGTAGAGAAATATGGGTTTCCTGTTCCTGCTGCGAAAATGACGACACGTTTTTTCTCTAAGTGACGAATTGCTTTTCTTCTAATGTAAGGTTCAGCAACCTGACGCATTTCAATGGATGTTTGAACTCGTGTTTGCACACCGGAATTTTCTAAACTATCTTGAAGTGCTAAGGAGTTCATCACAGTTGCAAGCATGCCCATGTAATCTGCTGATGCACGGTCCATCCCCATTTCGCTGCCGACTTTTCCTCTCCAGATGTTACCGCCGCCCACGACGACTGCTACTTCTACACCTAGTTCGGTTAGTTCTTTTACTTGTTGGGATACGGATTTGATGACAGATGGGTTGATTCCGAAGCCTTGTTCACCTGCAAGGGCTTCTCCGCTTAGTTTTAGTACGATACGTTGATATTTAGCTTGAGCCATAGTAACCTCCATTAATAAAAGAGTTTGTTTAAGGTTCTGTTAAACTCCGCTGTTGATTTCCGCAAATGGCTTCGCTTTCCTAGGGGCGCTGCTGGAGCCTCCTCGGCTAGCCTGAAGCCACTGAAAAAGACACTGATTTTGAAATTTCACTAAACACCGCTGTTGATTTCCGCAAATGGCTTCACTTTCCTAGGGGCACTGCTGGAGCCTCCTCGGCTACGCCTGTGGGGTCTCCACCTAGTGCTAGCTCCCTAAGGAGTCTTCGCCTTTTGCTCCAATCAACAGCTAGGAATCATAAAAAACTTTACGTTGTCAGTTTTTCAGTGGCCTCGCTAGCCTGCGGGGTCTCCACCTAGCGCTACCTCCCGTTGGAGTCTTCGCCTTTTGCTCCAATCAACAGCTAGGATACTTTTATTACAACTAAACTATCCTTTAACAGAGATATTTTAAGAATATTTTCCTAAAAAGAGGAACACATAAGTGTTCCCCTTTTATATATGTTGTTCCTCTTATTTTTTAACTTGGCTCATTACTTCTTCAGCAAAGTTGTCTTGGCGTTTTTCGATTCCTTCTCCAACTTCGTAACGGATGAAGGATTTTACAGTAGCGCCTTTGCTTTCTACGAATTGACGTACTTTCATGTCAGGGTTCTTAACGAAAGTTTGGTCAAGTAGGCAGATATCTTCGAAGTACTTTCCAAGACGGCCTTCTACCATTTTAGCTACGATGTTTTCTGGCTTACCTTCGTTTAGAGCTTGTTCTGTTAATACTTTGCGCTCGCGGTCTGCTTCTTCTTGAGAAACTTCGTCACGAGAGATATATTTAGGGTTGATCGCAGCGATGTGCATCGCAACGTCTTTTGCAGCCGCTTCATCAGTAGTACCTTCAAGAAGAGTCAATACTCCAATACGACCGCCCATGTGCAAGTAAGCACCGAATGCGTCTGCATCTGTTTTTGTAACGATTGTGTAGCGACGTAGAGTTAATTTCTCACCGATTTTAGCAATTGCAGAGTTGATGTGTTCAGAAACTGCAACACCGTTGTCCATTTTAGTTTCAAGAGCAGCTTCTACAGACTCAGGTTTGTGGGAGATAAGGAATTCACCTAGTTCGTTTACAAGTGTTTTGAAACCTTCGTTTTTCGCAACGAAGTCTGTCTCGGAGTTTACTTCAAGAATTACTGCTTCGTTTCCATTAGTTACGATAGCAGTTAGACCTTCAGCAGCGATACGGTCAGTTTTCTTAGCAGCTTTAGCAATACCTTTTTCACGCAAGAAATCGATTGCTTTTTCCATGTCTCCGTTTGTTTCCGTTAACGCTTTTTTGCAATCCATCATGCCAGCGCCAGTTTTTTCACGTAATTCTTTTACCATTTGAGCAGTAACAGCCATTGTTTATTTCCTCCTTAGGATATGTAAATATTTTTTATTACGAATGTCATATTTTCCAAAAAAAAGTGATAAAAGGCTTTCCCCTCTTATCACCTTTTCTTCAATCAAATTATGCAGTAGTTGTAGCTGTCTCTTCGCCTTGTTTAGCTTCTAAGATAGCGTCTGCCATTTTACCAGTTAATAGTTTAACCGCGCGGATAGCATCGTCGTTTGCAGGGATTACAACATCAATTTCGTCTGGATCACAGTTAGTGTCAACGATACCAACGATAGGGATGTTTAATTTTCTTGCTTCTGCAACAGCGATACGCTCTTTGCGAGGGTCGATAATGAACAATGCATCAGGAAGACCTTTCATGTCCTTGATTCCGCCTAAGAATTTCTCAAGACGCTCAAGCTCTTTCTTCAACATTACAACTTCTTTCTTAGGAAGTACTTCAAAAGTACCGTCTTCTTGCATTTTTTCAATTGCTTTAAGACGAGAGATACGCTTTTGGATTGTTTCAAAGTTAGTTAATGTTCCACCTAACCAACGTTGGTTAACATAGTACATTCCAGAACGTTCTGCTTCTTCTTTAACAGAATCTTGAGCTTGCTTTTTAGTACCAACGAATAATACTGTTCCGCCGTTACCTGCAAGTTCTTTAACGAAGTTGTAAGCTTCTTCAACCTTTTTAACAGTTTTTTGAAGGTCGATGATGTAGATGCCGTTACGCTCAGTGAAGATGTATCTCTTCATTTTTGGGTTCCAGCGGCGAGTTTGGTGACCGAAGTGTACACCAGCTTCTAATAATTGTTTCATAGAAATTACTGACATGTTATATTCCTCCTAATGGTTTTTTTTCCTCCGTCAACGTCATCTCCAAGCAAAACTGACGAATCAGCACCAATGCTCAGATCGGCAAACGTGTGAATTTATAACACCGAAAATAAATATATCATAATCACTTTTGACAATCAAGTTTTAAATAGGCTTCATTGTCGAAATTTCAACAACAATTCTATTTCTGTTTTTCCTTTATTAAGTTTTTTGGCAATTTGTGAGGCAGATAGCCCCTTTTCACTTAAATGATTCACTTGATCTTTCAAGGTCCAATGTTCAAATGGCACCTTTTCAGACAAAGCATTCTTGTTTTCTTCCCCAACAGTTTGTGGCGTCAAGTATTCCTTTAAGTCTGTTTCAGTAATGTCGTCCTCCCTAGTGTCAAAGCTTTCTCGGTTAGTCGAGGGAATAGGAGTTGGTTTTGAGAGCTTCTGCAGGAAGGAATGATTCTCTTCTTTAATCTCCAAGACATAACTTGTGATGGTATCTTCTGCTTCTTGTAACAAGGTACGGTATTCTTGTTCTAGCTGTTGAACTTTGGAGATTTTGATAAAGAGTAAACTAATAAAAAAAATCGCAAGAAGAATAAGTGCGAAATTTACAATGGTAAAAATTATTAACATGTCTTCACAACCCTTTTATCATTTGCCTGCTGTCCAGATTGGACAACAGGCGGCCAAAAAATGTTACAGTATAGGATTTAATTGTTTTCTTAATTTAAAAATAGCTTTGGAGTGTATTTGGGAAATTCGGGATGTTGTAAGTCCCAACACTTGTCCAATCTCTGTCAAAGTTAGTTCTTCTTTATAGAATAAACTAATCACTATTTGTTCGTTTTCCGTTAGGTTCTCAATTTGTTCACCTAGCTGATGGATGAGTTCAGACTTGATTAATTCATCTTCTGGAGAAATAACCTTTTCATCTTTGAGAACATATGCTCCTTGGGGTTGGTCATCGTTTTCCTTTGGCATCTCATCCATCGATAGAATGTTTGAATAAAAGACTTCATGCATTACGGTAGAGACTTCTTCTTCTGGCATGTCAAGGTGTGTTGCAACTTCTTCCAAGGTGGCATTTCTCATCAGTTTTTGTTCTAGTTTTACTTGAGTGGACTCAATTCTTTTTGCCTTCTCTCTTACACTTCTAGGGAGCCAGTCCTCTTTTCGTAAACCGTCTATAATTGATCCTCTTATTCTAAATGAAGCATAGGTATCGAATTTCAAATCGCGTGACGGATCAAATTTTTCAATGGCATCAAACAAACCTACAAATGCTAAGCTTTTCAATTCTTCCCTTTTCACACTTTTAGGCAGTCCTGTTGAGATCCGCTGTACATGATAATGAACAAGAGGCATATATTTTTTTACTAAATAGTCCCCTGCGTCAGGATCTTTTTTTGTTTTCCAAAGATCCCAATAGAGGGAATCTTTGTTTGAAGTTGAAGTAGTCATGGCTTTCCTCCTAATATACTCCTAAGACCGAAAGCGGTTAAATGTAACATACTCCTTTATTAACGGTTCTTATCATTAACTTCCCGTTTTCAGGATTAAATTCAATGGTTCTTCCATTGTTTCCCCCACAGTCCTCACTAATTAATGGAATATGTAAGGCGGCTAGCTTCTCCTTTACCGCTTCTACATTTCTTGGTCCAATTCTCATCATGTCAGCGCTCGCACTGCTAAACTGGAACATCTGAGCTCCACCTGCAATCTTGGCTTTCATGCTGTAGGACTTGATTCCTTTTAGGAGAAGAGTGTCAACAAGATGCACAATCCCTGTATCAGCATATTTATCTGCGTTAACAGGATTCTGTCTTGTAAGATTTGAATCGGGAAGCATAATATGGACCATACCGGCAATTTGGGTCGTGGTGTCATAGATTACAACACCTACGCATGACCCAAGGCCCGCAGTGCGAATTAGTTGGGGAGCTTTCACTATTCCCATTTCTGCAATACCAACTTTAATGACTGATTCTACACTCATCATTATCCTTCACCCAACGCTGCCACTATTTTTTCAAATGAATCCGGATAAGGAATGAGGAAAAAATGGCCTTTCGCTTTCTCTACCTGGCTATCTGTTGTTTCCGTCAATTCTGTATCTATAAAAATGGAATGATCACTGACTTGAGAGATCTCCAAGAGTCCCGTTACGACAATTGCTCCGACCATATCAATCGTTACTTCTGGTACAGAAGGTGTAACGGTAAGTCCGATGCACTCAGATAAAGCAGTCAAATAATGTGCAGATATTATGTTTCCCAGCTCCTGTAAAGCGGAAAGACCAAGTTCATGGGAGGGAAGCTCATCAACACTTATTTCTTTCTCAGGAATCAGTTGGTTTATCAACTTTGTCGCATCTTCCAAAGATAATACAAAGAACAAGCTTCCAGATAACTCGCCCTCCATCCTCAAAAATACAGCAGCAACAGGTCTGTCTGATCCACCCATCAATTCCATCATCTCATTAAAAGAAACAATTTTTGCTAAGGGGACATTCATCGTTATCTCTTTGTTAAGTAGTTGAGATAATGCGGTAGCTGCATTGCCTGCGCCAATATTCCCCAACTCCTTTAAAAGATCTAATTCGTTAAAAGTATTCATCCTTAAAGCCTCAAACTTTGGGTTGATCTAGCTGCAGGATTTCATTTAGATCTAGACATACAAATAGTCTTTTGTCGATTTTCACTACACCTTGAACGTATTTATTTTCTACAGAGCCTACCACTTCGGGCGCAGGTTCCATTGCCTCCTCTGTGATATCTACTACGTCATTGGCAGCATCTACAATAAATCCGATTTCATGCTCATCTACTAAGGTGATGATGATGCGTGAAGCGTCTGTTTCCAGTTTTTCCTCAAGGTTGAATCTTGTGCTCAAATCCACTATTGGAGTGATGACGCCCCTTAGGTTGATGACTCCTTTTATATGGGGAGGGACGTTAGGGACACGTGTGATTGGCAAAAGTTTTTCAATGGAACGTACTTGTTGGACTGGTATCGCGTATTCTTCTTTTTGGAGTTCGAATACGATTAGCTTTAATTTCTTTTTGGTTGCCTCCATCAGTGTTGCCTCCTGTTCATATTTGATTAATGGTATCTTTTGATACCGCTGTTGATTTCCTCAAATGGCTTCGCTTTCCTAGGGGCTGACATGAGCCAGCGCGGTCTCCACCTAGCGCTATCTCCCTTAGGAGTCTTTGCCTTTTGCTCCAATTAACAGCTAGGGTATTTATTTAATTAAGGCGTTACAGTCTACGATTAGGGCTACTTGGCCGTCGCCGAGGATGGTTGCTCCGCTGATTGCAAAGGTTGAGTTTAGGTATTGTCCTAGACCCTTCAGTACTACTTCTTGTTGGCCGATGAAGGAATCAACCACTAGGGCGGCTATTTTTTCGCCTTTTTTCACTAAAACAAGAGAATAAAAATCTGGCCGTTCTACTTGCTCCTTTTGCACTTGGAAAACTTTTTCTAAGTAGACAACAGGTACTATTTTCCCTCTGAAGTCAATGACTTCCTGATTATGTGCCGTTAAGATCTCTTCCTTTTTAATAATGGCAGTCTCTATAATAGAAGATAAAGGAATCGCATATTTTTCATTCTCTACCTCTGTTAATAATACGGAGATAATAGAGAGCGTTAACGGGAGCTGGATGGAAAATGTTGTGCCTGCACCTTCAACAGAATCAATGGTGATTTTTCCGCCTAATGACTCAATTGTGTTTTTCACAACATCCAATCCAACGCCACGGCCAGATATATCAGAAATTACTTCTGCAGTGGAAAAACCAGAAGAAAGGATAAGTTGATATACTTCTTGTTCGGTTAATCTTTCCCCTTCCTGTTGAGAAATGACCCCTTTACTGATAGCTTTATTAAGAACTTTTTCTTTTGCGATACCTGCACCGTTGTCCATGATTTCGATAAAAACATGATTTCCGCTATGATAAGCTTTGAGCGTAATTCTTCCTTCTTCTGGCTTTCCATTACGGTTTCTAACCTCAGGTGTCTCGATACCATGGTCTATGGCGTTGCGCAATAAATGAACAAGGGGATCTCCTATTTCATCCATTACAGTTCTATCAAGCTCTGTTTCTGCCCCAATAATATCAATGTCCACCTTTTTCCCAAGGTCTCTCGCCAGTTGTCTTACCATTCTAGGGAAACGGTTAAAGACTGTTTCTATTGGAACCATACGCATATTTAAGATAATATTTTGTAAATCATTAGAAATACGAGACATTCTTTCCACTGTTTCAATTAGTTCAGGTTCATTTAGATCTTTAGAGATTTGTTCTAATCTACCTCTGTCTATTACAAGTTCCTCAAATAAATTCATTAATCCGTCTAATCGATCAATACTAACTCGAATTGTTTTATTGGAACCTGGTGTTGCCTTGACTGGAGTCGGCTTGTCTTCCTTTTTTTCCAATACAGCTGTTGTTGTAGCCACTTCTACTTGTGCTGTTGACACTTCTTCGATTGCAACTTCTACGAAGCTTTCTGCCTCGAACGCGGCTAGAAGTTGCGTATCTAGCTTATTAACCGTTACCTTTTCAAGCTCAGATACCTTCATGATCTTTTCTTTAATAGTACTTACTTCTTCTTTTGTTACCATTGTAATTTGGAAGCTATCTTCAAATTTCTCTTCCTCTAGGAGATCGACCGATGGGTAGGATTTAATAACTTCTCCCATCCCCTCCACCACTTCAAATACCATAAACACCCTTGCCGCTTTTAATAGACAATCTTGTCTAAGAGTTACCGTTACTTCATAAGGCGTGTATCCCTGTTCCTCGGATTGTTGCAAGATAGTAACTTCATATGAATCATAAGAATGTTCTGAAGTTGTTTGATCAGCAGACTTTGTTGGCAAGGAGCATTCTTCCCCCTTCTCAATTTTCACAAGAAGAGAAACCACTTCACTGACATCTTTTTTCCCGTCCCCGCCTTCTGAAATGGAAAGCACCATCTCCTCTAAGTATTCAACGGATCGAAAGACGATGTCTAATAGGTTGGTGGTAACGGTTAATTTTGCATTACGGATAAGATCAAGTACGTTTTCCATTTGATGAGTCAGGCTGGCCAGATCCTCATACCCCATCGTGGCAGACATACCTTTAAGTGTATGAGCAGACCTGAAGATCTCGTTAACAATCTCGATGTTTGCAGGGTGTTTCTCCAACTCTAGTAGCTGATTATTAATAGTTTGCAAATGTTCTTTGCTCTCTTCTAAAAAAATATCTAAATATTGGTTTAAGTCCATTCATTGCACCCCTATGACAAAATATATTGGTTAATTCTCTTTGACATATCTTTCAAATGATGTACTTCATCTACCATACCTGATAGCATTGCAGCCCTTGGCATACCATATACGATGCACGATTCTTCTGACTCAGCAAGGGCCAAGGTATCTTTAGCCCCTTTTTCTTTTATCTGCTTTAATCCTTCTGTCCCATCATTCCCCATTCCTGTGAGTATCACTGCAATTTTTCGGTAGTTTTCTAGTGTGCTAATAGATTGAAATAACATGTCTACAGAAGGACGATGACCTCTTTTAGGCGGAGCATCATGTAGGTGAATAAATAGGCTTCCGGCACGCTTGATCACTTCCATATGAAAATCTCCAGGTGCGATATAGGCGGTTCCCATTTCTACTTTTTGATTATGTACAGCTTCAAGTACTGTTATATTGCACATGGTGTTCAGTCTATCTGCAAGTGACTTGGTAAAATGTCTTGGCATGTGCTGCACAATAAAAAGCGGTGCTGGAAATGATTTTGGAAGCGTAGAAAGGAGTGTTTGCAAGGCCCGTGGTCCACCAGTTGATGTCCCAATACAGACCAATGCATCCTCATCCTTACGTTGTTTTGCTAATAGGTCTATTTTACTATAATTATTATTAGAGGAAAGTAATTCCTTCTCTTTTTTAATAGGTTGCCTGAAAAGTGTTAGGTTTGATTTGGACGCAAGCAGTATTTTATCAATGAGTTCTTCTTTCACTTTGTGTATATCCAGCGAAATGGCACCCGATGGCTTAGCAACAAAATCTACTGCACCTTGCTCCATGGCAATGATTGTGTTTAATGAACCCTTTGATGTTGTACTTGATAGCATAATTGTAGGAACAGGGTGCTCCCTCATAATGACCTCGAGTGCCTGCAAGCCATTCATATGGGGCATTTCTACATCCAGGGTGACAACATCTGGAGAATACTCTTTTATCTTTTCAATAGCTTCTTTTCCATTTTTGGCGGTAGCTATAACCTCTATCATGGGATGTTTCTCAAGCAGATCGGATAAAAGCTTTCTCATAAATATGGAGTCATCTGTAATAAGTACTTTTATTTTGTTCATGTTACAACTCTTCCTCTCCCATAAAGCTAACCGAACAGTCGTCGAAGCTTATGTATGAATGTGTTCGTATTCTTGATGGCAGTTGTATCACGTCCATGTAAGTACTTGGAAGCAATGTCACGGACGGCACGACTTACATGACTGTTTGGGAATCTTACTATAAATGGAGTTTGTTCCATTACAGCTAACGTCACATATTTATCGTCTGGCATGGACCCCAAATGGGAAAGGTTTCTGTTTAAGAATTGTTGAGTGACAGATTGTAGCCTCATGGCGGTATTTATCGCATGTTTTGGACTTATTGCACGATTGACAACCAATTGAAAAGGGATATTCTGATTGTGGTTGTGTATAAATTTTAAGGCAGAGTAAGCATCCGTCATCGCGGTAGGTTCACAAGTTGAAATGAGTATAATTTCATTACAAGCCAAGATTAACTGTAAACTTTCACTTGTTATTCCTGCCCCCATATCAAAAATAATGTAATCATATTGTTTGGACAATCGCTGCAGTTGAGAGAGAAAATGATTTCGTTTTTGTTCATCAAAATGGAAAATATCCTTTAAGCCGGAACCACCTGCAATATAAGATAATTCTTCAGGCCCTTTCTGTACAATATCTTCTAAAGAGAGGTCACGTTCAAAAAGGTGCAGAATACTATATCTTTGCGTTACTCCCAACAGTATGTCTATATTTGCCATACCTATGTCCATATCAAAAAGTAAGACTTTATAACCTTTCTTTTGAAGGGTTAAGGAAAAGTTCAAAGAAAAGTTGGACTTGCCGACCCCACCTTTTCCGCTCATCACTGCAATGGCCCTGGCTTCATTTTTTATCGCAACTACTTCTTCAGGCTGTCTCTTTGTTTGGTTCATTTGTTCCCTTAACGCTCTTGCCTGATCATTCATTCTTGAATTTCCTCCATGATGGATCGAACCATTAAGTCTTTTGTGAACGGGATAAGGTCCTCAGGAACGTTTTGACCGTCTGTTACAAATGCAGCGCCTTTTTTATACATCCTAGAAATCTCATACATAGAACTTATCGAGGTTGTTTCGTCCTTTTTTGTAAAAATGAATTGGTGGATCCCTACATTCCAAAACTGGTCCGTTATTTTTTTCATATCAGACAATTTAGAGGTAAGAGATAATACTAAAAATGTGGTCATTTCGTCTTTGAAATTGAGTACTTCCTTCAATTCCTCTACAAAATGTTCGTTTAAAAAATTTCTTCCTGCTGTATCTATGAAAACGACATCCAAATGGGAGAGCTTGTTTTTGGCAGCTGAAAAGTCTTCGGCAGAATAACAAACTTCAATGGGTGCTTCTAGTATGCTAGCGTAAGTTTTCAATTGTTCAATTGCAGCGATACGATATGTATCTGTTGTAATGAATCCGATGGATTTGCCTTTTTTGAGGGCAGCGTTTGCAGCCAGTTTGGCCAATGTCGTTGTCTTTCCTACTCCTGTCGGACCTACAAGGCAGATAAATTTCTTTTTGTAAGGGTTTTGGTCAAACGTTACCTCTTCCATAGACTGAAGCATTTGGGACTCTACTAGCTCCAACATAGATTTATAAGGCAGTGTTCTATTTTCCGACCACTTTTCGTACAACCTATCCATCATCTCTTCAACTTGTACTGCGTTAATATCAGTTTTGGAAAGGTTTTCTTCTAAGTGGAAGAAGTAGTCCGGCAACAAAGGATCCCTCTGTTTTTCTTTCGTTAAGCCTTTCATCATCTTCTTCATTTCCTGAATACTGTCAAGAAGTTTATCCTGCTCTCCCATATTGGTTGGTGAAGAAATTGTTTCCTTGGAAACTTGCATGTCCTTCTCCGGTCGCATGTGGGCAGTTTTTGTTTTCACTATTTGGTTTGAAGGCTCTTCATCCACTGCTGCAATCACTTCCACTCCTTTTTTGGAAAGGAGCCCGAAAAATCTTGATGTTTTGACTGCCTTTGAATGAAGGATGACTGCATCATCACCCAATTCAAGACGAACCAGTTGCATAGCCTGTTGCATATTCTCGGCTTTATATTTTTTCACTTTCATCCTTCCACATTCACCACCCCGATGCTTTGTACTTCTATACTTGCTTCCAATTCGTTATAAGAAAGAACAGGTACTTGCGGCAAATATCGATCTAACATTTGCTTTACATACATTCTGACAGCAGGGGAGCATAAGAGGATCGGTGATTGTTCATACACAGAAAAGTTCTCCATTTGCTCTCCCACTTTCTGGACAATTTCCATCGATACATTCGGATCAAGTGATAGGAAATTTCCATGTTCTGTTTGCTGAATATGATCAGCAATCAGTTTTTCCACTCTTCCTGCCATTGTAACGACCTTAAACGTCTCGTTTCCAACCACATACTGATTGGTAATTTGTTTGCTTAATGCTTGTCTTACATACTCAGTCAATAGGTCTGTGTCTGCTGACATTTTTCCGTAGTCTGCCAACGTTTCAAAAATAATAGGCAGGTTCCTAATGGATACATTTTCTTTCAATAGTTTGGCAAGTACTTTTTGTACATCCCCAATGGAAAGTGGTGATGGTGTTACCTCTTCCACTAAAATTGGAGTGCTTTCCTTCAAATGATCGACAAGTTGTTTTGTTTCTTGCCTTCCAAGAAGCTCATAGGCATGTTGTTTCATTTTTTCTGTAATATGGGTCGATACCACAGAAGGAGGATCGACAACAGTGTAGCCGTACATTTCCGCTTCATCCTTCATATCTTCGCTTATCCATTTAGCAGGAAGACCGAAGGAAGGTTCTATCGTATCAATCCCTTCAATACTGTCCTCATCCATTCCTGGACTCATTGCAAGGTAATGATCAAGCAATAGCTCGCCTTTAGCTACTTCATTCCCTTTTATTTTCAAGCGATACTCGTTGGGTTGTAACTGAATATTGTCTCTTATGCGAACAACAGGTATGACTAACCCCAGCTCTAAAGCTAATTGGCGTCTTATCATGACTATTCTATCCAAAA
The DNA here is from genome assembly GCF_001293645.1 of Bacillus sp. CHD6a. Lineage (GTDB taxonomy): Bacteria > Bacillota > Bacilli > Bacillales > Bacillaceae_I > Sutcliffiella_A. Next base: position 91,141 of record NZ_LBMD01000014.1, on the reverse strand, counting down.
GGTCTCCTCCCTGTTTGGAGTCTGCTAATGGGATCAGCCCATAACCGAATTCAAATTCAACCGGATCGACAGATAAAAGATTGACCACGCTGTCTGGACTCCTCAGCTCATCTGTCACAACTTCCTCTTCGGTTTCCTCTTCCACCACGATATCCTCTTTTTGCTTTTTGCTTATCATATACCCGCCGACAATGATAAGAGATGCAATTGGTGCGGTTAACAACGGCCCAATAGGAGTGGCAACTCCCAGCAGGAGTATGGTGGTACCAGCCACATATAACATTTGTGGGTAGGCAAACAGTTGCTTTGTAATATCTCCGCCAAGATTCCCTTCTGATGCCGCCCTTGTCACCACGATACCTGTAGCAGTTGCTATTAAAAGGGCAGGAATCTGAGAAACAATCCCATCACCGACAGTAAGAAGAGTAAACTTTTGAGCAGATTCTGCAAAGCTTAATCCCATTTGCGCCATTCCAATTACTATACCGAAGATGACATTGATAAACACGATGATGATCCCTGCGATGGCGTCCCCCTTCACAAACTTACTGGCTCCGTCCATCGCACCATAGAAATCCGCTTCTTTTGCAATTTTTTCACGTCTTTCTTTGGCTACTTGTTCTGAAATCATTCCTGCGTTCAGGTCTGCATCTATACTCATCTGCTTCCCAGGCATTGCATCCAACGTAAAACGTGCAGCTACTTCGGAGACACGTTCTGCGCCTTTCGTTATAACAACAAACTGGATCACCACCAAAATAATGAAAACAACCAGTCCAACTACGACATTGCCACCTACAACGAATGTTCCAAACGTTTCTACAACAGTACCCGCAGTACCTTCACTCAGAATGGATCTTGTCGTAGAAACGTTTAGACCTAACCTGTAAAGTGTTAGTAGTAAAAGTAAGGAAGGAAATATCGAAAATTGCAACGGCTCTTGTATATTCATGGTTGTTAAAAGAACAATCAGAGCAAGGGAGATATTGATTATGATAAAAATACTTAGCATCCATGGATAGAAAGGAATAATTAACATGGCAATAATTAAAATGACACTAAGTAATACGGATAAATCTCTAGCTGACATAGACTTCTATCTCTCCTTTTCTTCCAACCATCATTTCACTTGATTTTGTAATCGGTACACATATGCAAGTATCTCTGCAACCGCCTGAAAGAACTCTTCGGGAATGGCGTCCCCTATTTCAGCCTGCGCATAAAGAGACCTTGCTAGCGGTTTATTTTCTACTGTGGCAATGTTGTGCTCTAGTGCTTTCTCTTTAATTTTTTTGGCAACAAAGTCCACTCCTTTAGCAAGTACGACTGGCGCATCTCCTTTTGACTCATCATATTTCAATGCAATCGCATAATGGGTCGGATTTGTAATGATAACATCTGCCTGAGGAACGTCCTGCATCATCCTCTGCATTGCCATTTCCCGCTGTTTTTGCTTGATTTTAGATTTGATAAGCGGATCACCTTCCGCTTTTTTATATTCATCCTTCACATCATGTTTGGACATTCGGATGTTCTTTTCATAATCAAATCTTTGATACAAATAATCGAAAATCGATAGAAACAGTAATGCTCCTCCAGCAAATAACCCCATTCGAACGGTCAAGCTTCCTAAAAAGGAAAACGCCTCATGTAAGTTCTTTTGGGAAAGTATCAGTACTTCTTCTAAACTCATCCACAAAATAGAAAAGGTGATGACCCCAACAAACACTATTTTCAACATAGACTTAACAAATTCCACGATGGCGCGGACAGAGTAAATCCTTTTAAATCCTTGTATGGGATCTAGCTTATTTAGTTTCACTTGTATCGCTTCGGTTGAAAATAAAGGACCAACTTGTAGATAATTTGCAACTACAGCCCCAAGGAAAGCAGCAAGCATAATCGGGCCTACAATCCAAACCAATTGCATAATCAATTCCAAAAAAATCATATGAACTTTTTGGACAGTCACTTCCTCAAGCAAATAAACGCGGAAGGCATGTTCAAAAAGATTTAAGATCTCCACCTTCATCCATGGGCCAATAGCCAACAGACAGAGGAAGACTGAAATTAACACGAAGGAAGTATTCACATCGGCACTTTTAGCAACTTGGCCTTTTTTTCTTGTATCCTGCTTCTTTTTTGGTGTAGCTTTCTCGGTCTTCTCCCCACTGAAAAATTGCAGATCTAACCTCACCCATTTAGTCATCTAATAACCCCCAAACAATTCCATTAAGCCTCTCATCGTATGGAGCAAGAGTTCAAAGAGCTTATAAAACAGTGTGAAAAGAATGGTGAGAGAAAATATAATGGTGATAAAACTTACCCCAATCTTTAAAGGAAGACCCACCACGAAAACGTTAAGTTGCGGAACGGTCCTAGCAACGATCCCTAGTGCCACATCAACGAGAAATAGAACGCCGACGATCGGAATAGCAAGTTGAAGCGCAATGACAAACATCGTGTTAATTGTTTTTAAGATAAATTCAAACACTTGTGATTCCCCAAGAGGTATCCATGGTTGCGTGATCGCTATTAATTCATAGCTGTAAAATATCCCATCCATCATTAAGTGGTGCCCGTTTACAGATAAAAGGAGCAGCAAGGCAAAAATATAGAAAAACTGTCCCATGATTGGACTTTGTACGCCTGTTTGCGGGTCTATAACATTGGCAATCGCAAACCCCATTTGGAAGTCGATGAAACCTCCTGCTATTTGAATGGCAGCTAAAACCATATAAGCGACCAGGCCTATCAGCAAACCTACCATCAACTCTTTTATGACCAGCAAAATAAATGTTCCATCTATACCGACTATCGGAAGGTCCAATGAAAAAGACATGACAAGTGCAAAGAAAAATCCAAGACCCACTTTAAAAGTAGAAGGAACGTTCCGATAAGAAAAGAGAGGAAGCGTAACGAAAAATGCTGTCACTCTTGTTAAAACTAATAAAAATGCCGGAAAATAGTTCACCCATTCTAGCATGGGACTAACTCACATACCTGTGAATATTATTGAAAATTTCCAATGCATAGGAAAGCATATTGGACAGCATCCACGGACCAAAAACAACCAATCCCACCAATACCGCTACAATTTTAGGAATAAAAGCTAGCGTCTGCTCTTGTATTTGGGTAGTTGCTTGAAAAATACTTACAATCAAGCCCACGACTAAAGCCAGTATCAGAAGAGGAGCGCTAATTAATAGAATCGTGAATACTCCCCGCTCTGCCATAGATATTACAAATTCCGGGCTCATTTTTACACCTCATTCAAAATGTTTGCAATAAAGATTTAACAATTAAATACCAACCATCAACAAGGACGAATAATAAAATTTTAAACGGCAATGAAATCATGACTGGCGGCAACATCATCATCCCCATACTCATCAAAACACTTGCCACAACCATGTCGATAACAAGGAAGGGAATAAAGATCATAAATCCGATTTGAAAGGCAGTTTTCAATTCACTAATAGCAAACGCCGGAACTAGTACGGTAAGAGGGATATCTTCAATAGTTTCTGGTCTTTCCATTCCTGCATAATCGATAAATAATGCCAGATCCTTTTGTCTAGTATGTTTGCTCATGAATTCCTTTAAAGGGATACTCGCTTTTTCATATGCTTCATCGAGCGTAATTTCTTCGTTGAAAAGAGGCTGAAGTGCCTGATCATTCACTTGTGAAAAGGTTGGTGCCATAATAAAAAATGTCAAAAATAAAGCAAGGCCTATTAAGACTTGGTTTGGTGGCATCGATTGGGTTGCAAGGGATGTTCGGACAAACGATAGGACAATAATGATTCTAGTAAAACTCGTCATCAGAATAAGTATCGCCGGCGCTAGTGAGAAAACTGTCAGTAATAATAATAGTTGCACGGATGTGGAGACGGTCGACGCTTCATTTCCACTAAATAGTTCCATGAATTCCGTCATTGCCCATACTCCTTCTTATCATCCATTTCCGTCAACTTCGTTTTCCGATCTTTAGATAATTGCCCTAACTGATCTTGTAAAAGTGATGAAAAACTCGATTTACTATTAGTTTTCTTCATTCCTTTAACCTTTTCCACCAAACTTGAAAGCCTATCCGTATTAATTGCGAGATTCTCTGAGCGATCACGGTAGGATTGAATCAGTTGTTCACGTTCTTGTTCATCTGTAATCTCTTTTAACAGATTAATGGAATCTCCAACCCCGACAACCAACACACTGTTTCCTACTTTTACAAGTTGAAGAGATTTGTTGTTTCCAAGGTTTGTCCCACCGATATTTTCAACCGAACGCCCACTATCTAACTTATTTCTGTTATTGATTAGTTTCAAAGCTCCATAAAGCAGCGCCAGTACAAATAGCAGGGCGAATATCATTTGGATAAAATCAAACATAGTAACGGAAGGCGGCTTTTGTTCCAGTAATTCTTGTTGATTTGAAGAAGGAGCTTTTGGGTCTCCTTCTGTTTCATCAGTTTGTGGTTTTTGGTCTTGTAACTGGTCATACACACTGTTCTTCAGACCTTCTTCTCCTTCTGCAAATACTGACATCGGTTGTAAGAAGAGAAAAGCCATAACTAGTAAACTACGTAAAATCTTGTTGGCATACAAAACAGACACCTCTAGGAAAGAGTTTTGTGGATGGCTTCAATCACTCGATCCGCTTGGAAAGGTTTTACGATGAAGTCTTTCGCACCTGCCTGAATTGCATCAATGACCATTGCTTGTTGTCCCATTGCGGAACACATGATGACTTTTGCATTCGGATTGATCGCCTTAATTTCTTTAAGTGCAGTAATTCCATCCATTTCTGGCATGGTGATATCCATTGTTACTAAATCTGGGTGGTGTTCTTTGTACTTTTCTACAGCTTGCATTCCATCAGCCGCTTCACCGACAACATCATACCCATTTTTCGTCAGGATATCCTTTATCATCATTCTCATAAATGCTGCATCATCCACTATTAAAATTCTTTTACTCATGTTAGTTCCTCCTAGATTCTATCGAAGTTTTCTGATTCTATCTGATTGACTTACAATATCTGTTACTCTTACTCCAAAACTTTCATCTATCACGACCACTTCACCTTGCGCGATAAGTTTATTATTGACAAGGATGTCCACCGGTTCCCCAGCAAGCTTATCCAATTCAATAATTGAACCTGTTGACAATTCAAGGATGTCTTTGACAGAACGCTTCGTTCTACCTAATTCCACTGTAACCTGAAGAGGTATATCAAGTAGCATACTTAAGTTATTAGGTTCTGTTTCCTCTACAGCGGTGGTCTCAAAACTCGAGAAGACTGCAGGTTGCACATTAACTTCTGGCTGCGGTCTTGGTGCAGGATTGCTAGGTCTTTCATGCCCACCTGCATACGAATGTTCTCGTTTAGGAGTTTCTGCAACGTAGTGCTCATCCTCTTTATGGTAATACTCTGCAGTAGATGATGTTTGTGATTGATTACGCTGTTCATAGGAGGTTACTCCCGCTTGATTTGCCAGTGTTTCTGTTTCTTGGTTTACTTGTGAAGATTGATTGGTATCATCATCACGGTGTAACAGCTCTTCCACCAACTTTTTGGCAAAAGGGTAAGGAAGTATCTGCATAATGGATGAATCAATTAATTTGCCGATCTTAATGGAAAATGCGACTTTGATTAACAGTTCATCCTCCGGCATCTCCGCAGTACCATCTCCTGCGCTAAAATCAATTAACATGACAGATGGTGGTGATATGTCAATCTTTTTTGCGAACACTGTCGACATGGAAGTTGCAGCAGATCCCATCATCTGGTTCATTGCTTCATGAACGGCACTTAGATGGATTTCATCAAATTCACTTTGAGGACTTTCACCTGACCCTCCAAGCATTAGATCTGCGATAATAGCAGCATCCCTTTGTTCGACTACGAGTATATTAGAACCTGAAAACCCTTCTGTATAACTGACTTTTATGGCTACATATGGGTCGGGAAATTCACTTTCCAAGCTACTTTTCTCTATTAGCGACACCTTTGGGGTTGTTATTTGGACTTTTTGATTTAATAATGTAGATAAAGCGGTTGCCGAACTGCCAAATGATATATTCCCTATTTCACCAAGCGCATCCTGTTCCATTGTAGATAGATATTCTTCAATATTAAGCTCAACAAAGAGGGGTTCTTCATTGTTGTTATCTGTTCCTCGAAGCAACGCATCTATCTCATCTTGAGATAACATTCCATCACTCATCATCCTCGTATCCCTCCTTGATTTTTTCTAATATTTGTACGGCCATGTTTTTCTTCACTTGACCGACCTGAGCATAAAAACTAGGTTTATTGTCCACTTTGACAATGATAGGCTCATCTATTTTCTGTTGTAGTGGGAGTACATCACCAATGGTAATATTCAACAAATCAGAAAATGATATTTCTGAATTCCCTAATTCAGACGTAATCGTTAATGAGGTTGCCCTGATTGCTTTTTCGAGAGTTGCTATCTCGTGATCTTGCCTCACTTTATTTTTCTCTTCCATCCAATAGTGCGCAGATAATTTCGGGATAACCGGTTCCAACACGACATGTGGAATACAGATATTAATCATCCCGGTTGCTTCACCGATGGTAATATTCATTGATATGACAATTACCGTTTCATTTGGTGAAACTAATTGCAAAAACTGCGGATTCACTTCTAGATCCGAAAGAAACGGTTGAATTTCGGCCACTGTATCCCATGCTTCTCCAAAATTTTCAATGGCTCCCTCAAAAAGGGTGGTCATAAGTCTTGTTTCTATTTCTGTCAAGCTGTCCACTTTGTTAACGCCTGTCCCTTTTCCGCCAAGTTGCCTGTCAAGCATTGCATAGGCGATGGTTGGGTTTATTTCAAGAACTACCCTTCCTTCAAGAGGGGCTACTTCAAACACATTCAGAATTGTCATTTTAGGTATCGAGCGAATGAACTCTTCATAAGGGAGTTGATCAACGGATGCAACACTGATTTGTATATAAGTTCGAAGTTGTGCAGAGAAATAGGTTGTTAACAATCGGGCAAAATTTTCGTGTATTCTCGTTAAATTTCGGATTTGATCCTTGGAAAAACGAAGTGCCCTTTTAAAATCATAAACTTTGACCTTTTTCTCCTGATTTTCCCTTTTTAGCTCCTCGGCGTTCATTTCTCCTGTTGATAAGGCTGAAAGAAGCGCATCGATTTCACTTTGTGACATTACTTCTGTTGACATACCCATCACCTCCTAATTTACAAAGTTCTCTTGGTGATTAGTTTTGAAGGAGAAAGGAGGTTGTATAGACTTTCACGATTTCTCCGTCCTGCATCACTTCATTTAATTTTAGTTTTATTTCCTCTTCCAATTGATTCAGACCTTCTCCACCTTCAAAATCTGAAGCAGTCTTGTTGGCAATTTCGTGTATCACGATGTTTTGCACCTGGAAATCTCTTTTCAATAGTTCTTCCGTTGCTTTTTTGCTATCCGTTTGGACTTTCATCTTCAAACGTACATAGCCACCGCTTTGTAAATTTGTTGTTATTTCTTCAAAATCAACGGAGTACTTAATAATTTCATCAATGGTCGGCTCTTCTGTAGATTTATCGGCGTAAAATTTATCTACTGTAACGAGTGCAACTACTCCAATAAGTGAAATACCAAGAAGGATAATGATCATGATATTAAGTAATTTATTGCGAAACATCTTTTTTACCCTCCAAATGTGTTCCATGATGCATGTGAGCATAGAACTCCTTACAAGATAGAATCACTTCTTCCATTCTCTCTTTTACTATCACTTTTTTACCGTTATTCAAGGTAATCATCGTATCTGGTGTTTCTTCAACCTGTTCAATCAACCAAACATTGACCGCAAATGGACGACCATTGAGTTTAGTTAGCTTTATCATATCTAACGGGCCACGTCATTCTCACTTAGCCCTTCCCCCTTTATCGCTTCAGGTTGACAAGCTCTTGAAGTATTTCATCAGATGTAGTGATAATTCTCGTGTTCGCTTGGAACCCTCTCTGAGCTGTAATCATCTCCGTGAATTCTTCTGATAAGTCTACATTTGACATTTCGAGTGTACCGGAAATAATAGAAGCAGCCCCGTTGTCACCAGGTCTGAACATTTCTTCAAGTTGGATTCCGTCACCGTTTTTATCCATGGTCCCTGAGTTATTTGATTGTTGGAATAGGTTTTCTCCGATTCTTTCTAATCCAGCATCATTTGGGAACTTGGCTAACATTAACTGGCCAGCAACTTTTAGGTCTCCAAATTGATCGATGAAATTCACTTTTCCATCACCCGAAATACTAAAGCTTCTCGCATTAGGCGGTATCTGAATCAGCCCAGGACTTCCGCTTAATGAATCTGTCCATGTAGGTTGCTGGATCATTTCTGCTTTAGCGATAAAATTCTCAAAAGTCCTGAAAGCAGTATCTAGGCTGGTCTTTACAGACTGTGCATAGCTGACGAGATTGGATAAGTCATTAATATTGGCAGTTGCTCCATTAGGAATTGGAATGGTTGGATTCTGGACAACAGGGTCAATCATTCTGTATGCTATTTCGCCAGTTGCACCTATAAAACTATCAATTCCATTGTTCATGTTTTGAGCTGAAGTAATAAATGCCGTTCTTTGGTTTACATAGATATCTGTATTAAAATCATTGAACTGGGTTGCTGCATTATCTCTAGCAGTTTCGGCTGCCGTTGCGGCCGCTGCCAGTTGTGGATCATTACCTCCGGATTCCAAATTCGCTTTTTCAGCATCTTCAAATGTCCGTTGTGCCTCCAAGAACTTCATTGCAAGGTCAAGATATTTGTTCGTATCATTTCTGAAGTCTCTGTATTCATCGAAGAATATCTCCCCAGAATTCAAAGCAGCGTTAGATGCAGCCATGATCTGGTCATTAGGAATTCTCTTTTCCCCTGTTTCCCCAATCATGTACATACCATTAGCGTTCACGATGTAGCCGTTATTATCAAGGTAGAAGTTACCTGACCTTGTATAGTTCATAGCAACTGCATTGTTTATCGCCCCACCCAAGATTTTGTTGTCTCCGTAGGCGGTGTCACTATCCACATTCACTCTTGTCACGTCTGCAATAGAGGCTACTGCGAAGAATCCATCACCTGATAATGCCAAATCGAGGGGTCGTGCAGTGGTTTGAAGAGACCCTTGAGTTTGGATAGTATCTATCGTACTGATCATGGATCCTAAGCCGATTTGCTTGGCATTAACTCCACCTTTACCTGCCGCTGGCCCACTTGCACCTGATAATTGTTGCACCATCATCTCTTGAAAAGTGGCTCTTCCTTTTTTAAACCCATACGTATTGACATTTGCGATGTTGTTTCCGATTACATCTAACTTCGTTTGAAAGTTTCTTAGTGCGCCTATACTTGAATACATGGAACGTAGCATGTTTTTTCCTCCTTATTTCACTTTCTTTTCTACCAATATTCTCTATTGTGTAATTTGTTGGACCGCTTCTAGTGGTATCTTTTTATCTGACAAACGCTCATCAGTTACTGTGAGATGGATTTTTCCATCCTTTGTAAGAACAGAGTTTACCAAGATATTTTCATAGGATTCTTCCCCTAAGCTGATGGTAACCTTTTTTCCTATAAGATGACTTGCAGATAACAGAGAAGTGTCTCCACCGTGAGAACCATTTCCAGCCTGGTTCACTTTTGTGATTTGCTCCACAGTGATCTGACTTCCATCGTCCATAATTAATCTAGCTTTTCCATCTTGCATGGAGATACTTGTGACTGTACCGTTCTTCATTTCGACAAATGGTTCGTCTTCCACCATATATGTGTGCTGCCATGAAAGCTCTGATCCAAGATACTGTTGCAAGGAAAGTACGTTCATTTTATTCTGGGTGTCTATAAAACCTTCCATGCTTTTGTTCAAGTTCGCCATTTGTTCAAGGGAGGAGAAGTTTGCCATCTGGGCAATAAATTCTCTGTCTTCCATCGGATTTAGAGGATCTTGATTTTGCAATTGGGCAATAAGTAGCCGAAGGAAATCGTCTTTTCCCATTACATTGTTTTGTTTGGTTGATTCCACCGGACGGTTCTGAATGTAAAGATCAGATGTAATGGTATTTGTCATGTTCTCTCACCTTCAGGGATTATTATTTCTAGCTCTTCTAAAAGGACATCTTCAAAAGATTGATTGGAATCTTCTTGTTGTTTGTCCTGTTTAAAAGATTGCTTCTGTTGGCCATTTTCTTCACTTGTTCCTTTATGTTGTTGAGTTAGTTTCTGATCATGATCTAAAAACACAACTTCAATCTTGTCGATACTTGTATTCGTTTGGGCAAGCGTTTGTTTCAAATTGGCTATGCTACTTTCAAGAAGCGAAGCAGCCGACTTGGAATGGACAATTAACTTTGTGACTAGACCGTTCTGGGTTTCCTGCATTTTAATATGTAATGTTCCAAGATGTTCAGGTGCCAGCCTTATTGTCATTGACTGGTTACCGTTTACTAGTTTCGTCGTTGTTTTAGACAAAATACCTTCTAGCTTTTGCATCAACTGTTCACGTGCAACTTCATTTGTGGTTGTATCTACCACCCATTGAATGGTTGACTGTTTTGGTTGTTGCAACAAATTCATCGTAACAGGACCGTTTTGTAGCAACGTTTCATTGTTGGGCACAAATGCTGTTCTAATAGAAGGTGAATCAGATTTGGATGGTTGGTATGCTTGTTGGGTTGCCTTAATCACCTGTTCAACCTTCCCCAATTTGGAATCTATTGCCTTTAAAAGATCTTGTATGTTTGACTGTTCTTTCGTAGTTATTTGCAAATCTGACTTATCATCAACCGACGTCAGAAAGCTCTTTACAAACATCATCACTTTTTCTGAAACTTGAGTGAATGGTTGTATCAACTGTTTATCTACTTTTCCTTGAATATTACCGTCTAGGTTGGAAAAGAGTGCCATCACGGCCATTACCTCTTCTAATAGATGGAAGTATTCTTTTGGAAGTTCTTTAGTCTCAGTTGTATTTGATCCCATATTAGGCAAGTCTTGAAGTTCATTTAACAACGCAAGCTGCAATGTCAGGGTTTCATCCATTTCATTAATCAATTTCTCCATGATCGCATTTTCATCTTCTAGCATGTCATTATTAGGCTTTGAAAGTGACAACATGGTGGAAAGGAGACTTTCAGACAACATAAAACGGAAACTGTCGGTTGTGTTTTCGGTAGTCAACTCTAATTTTTTCATTCCGTCGTTAGTCATTTTATTGCTTGATCCGACAGAAGCAGAAGCTTCCCCTGTTACAAAAAAGTTCACTTCTTTCATTCCTTTCTAAAAACCTAGTCATTATCGGCTAGTAGTTCCGTAAATCTTGCTGCCTGTTGTGGTTCCAATTGTCCAAGTATGGAAGAGGTTTTCGATGTGCTTAATTCATTCAAGATCAGGAGTGCCATATCTTCATCCAGTTCCATCATGATTTGAGCAGCCTTTTTCGTCGACATACCCTCATATAGCTTTGCCAGCTCTTTGGTTGAAGATTTTATCTCTTGTTGTTGTTTCTCTAAATCTTCTATTCTACTATTTGCTTCTTCAAGGCTTGCAATAAGCTTTGTAATCTCTCTCTCTTTTTCACTGACTTGCCTTTCTAAGAGAATGATCTCTTGTGAGGAATTTTTGTTGTCATTTTGTTGTGATAAAGACATTTCTTTTTCCTCTTTTTCCTCTTTTTCCTCTTTTTCCTCTTTTTTCTCTTCTGTTGTGGCCGCCTCTTCATTTGCTGGGAGAAAAGACTGGGCAACTTCAAATATATTCTTGCCCTCATATGTCAGGTAGCCCAGTACAATGACCAGAGTAAAAAGAAGGGGAATGATAAACAAGTATAAGAGCTTTTGCAGAAACGAATATTTTTCTTCTACTTCTTCTGTTTGATTTTCTTTTTTCATTATTTATTCACCTATTCGTGTGTTGCGAATATTGAAGTATGGAGAGCTCGTCTATAAAAGTTGCCTCCACTTTAAGATCATTTTGCTTCCAGTAAAGTTTTTCTTTGTTATCCAACACTTCATATTTTTTACATTCCACCGCTTGTTCTTTCAGTTTATCTTCTTTAAGATTCATGAACGCTCTCGCATGACTTACTTTCTTTTGCTGATGCAGCAAGTTTTTTTCCAAGTTCCCCATGAAAAACTGTTGCTGTTTAAGGGTTTCAATTGGTATACCGCATTGAAGGCTCACTTGGAGTGATTCATCTAATTGCTCTTTTTTCTTTAAAAGTTCGTATAAGGCTTGCCCTTCCGCTTCAAACTGTAAAATGGCTCTTTGATATTCTGAACTTGCTTGATCTTTCTCGGCTTTTTTCACTACCAACAGTTTCTCTAAACGTCCTTTTCTAACAGACATGCCTAACACCTACTTCATTAAGTTTGTAAGTTCTTTTTTTGTATCAGCAAACTTCCAGCTGTCATTTACTTCTTGTTTTAGATAGTTAATAATGGCCGGGTAGGATTGAATGGCATCATCAATTTCTCTGGAGCTGCCACGCTTATAGGCACCTATATTAATGAGATCTTCTGCTTGGTAATATTTTGATAGTTTTTCCCGCATGGATTCTGCTGCTCTTTTATGTTCATGGTCGACGATATGATTCATAACTCGACTCACACTTTTCAATACATTAATAGCTGGGTATTGCCCCTTATTTGCAAGGTCTCTATCTAGTACAAAATGGCCGTCTAAAATACCTCGAACCGTATCCGCTATTGGTTCGTTCATGTCATCGCCGTCTACCAACACAGTATAAAAAGCTGTAATGGAGCCTAATTGGTTCGTACCGGTTCTTTCCAATAACTTAGGCAGCATAGAGAATACGCTTGGGGTATAACCTTTGGTGGTTGGAGGTTCTCCAACAGCTAAGCCAACCTCTCTCTGCGCCATTGCTACCCTAGTTACGGAATCCATCATGAGCATGACATTATAGCCCATATCTCGGAAATACTCCGAAATGGCGGTTGCAGTATATGCCCCTTTTATCCGCATAAGAGCAGGTTGATCGGAAGTGGCTACAATAACAACAGATCGTTTTAATCCTTCAGGCCCTAAGTCACGTTCCAAAAAGTCCCGAACTTCTCTGCCTCGTTCCCCTATGAGTGCGATTACATTAATGTCTGCATGGGTGTTTCGTGCAATCATGCCTAGAAGTGTACTTTTTCCTACCCCACTACCTGCAAAAATCCCTACCCTTTGACCTTTTCCGACTGTCAGCAGGCCGTCTATAACTTTTACACCCACTTCTAACTCTTCTTTGATAGATGGCCGTGTCATTGGGTTTGGTGGTGCCTGGTCCGTGGGATATTTACCTAAGCCAACGGGTAATTCCTCTTCAGGATTTAATGGTTTGCCCATTGCATCCAATACCATGCCCCTTAACTCTTCACCGATTCTTACTTCTAAAGGGTTATTTGTTGCTTCCACCATACATCCGGGTCCAATATCCTGAATATCTGTAAAAGGCATTAAAATAACGTGGTCGTCCCTGAAACCGACAACTTCTGCTTGAACAATTCTTTTTTTCTTTTTATGGATGATGATATTGCATACATCTCCGATTGAACTTTCTGGCCCTTTAGATTCAATCATTAGTCCGATTACTCTTTTTACTTTGCCATAACGCCTGTATGGATTGATGGTATCTATTTCTTTCAGCAAATCTTCCACGGTAAACATGATTACAACTCCACTCTCACAAGTTGCAGAAGATGTTCTTTAATTTCTTTTAACTGTGTGTCAATAGAAACATCGATTCTTCCTGCAGAAGAATCAATCCAGCATCCTTCATCTTGTAATTCCGCATCAGGAAAAATAATAAGTTCATATTGGCTATTGATGATATTTTGCAAAACTTGTTTATTCATCAGTAGATTTGGGTATTGGTTAGGACTTACATAAACCTTTATTTCCTCTTTTTCTTTGACTTGTTTAAGCGCTGTCTGAACCAAATTCAAAAAAGTAGAAGGATCAGAATCCAAGGAGGATCCTATAATTTTTTCAGCTACTTTTACACTCAGCATGACGATGGACTCTATTGAACTGTCAAGTTTTTCGTTGTACTCCAATTTAGCCAGCTCAATAATACGTTTTGCCTCATTAAGCCGCTCTTCATATAATGCTTGTGCTTGTTTTTCACCAGCTTGAAATCCCTGCTCAAGTCCTTCGTTATATGCCTTTTGCATCCAGGATTCTTTCTCTGATTCCCAAGCCAACTTATCCTCTTCAATCGTCATTGCAGCCTTTTTTCTTTCTAAGGATGCCTGTTCCAAAATCTCTGCGGCCTCACGATTTGCTTCTTCTATCGCATGATTGATGGATTCTATACTATAACCAAGTACCTTTTCCGCTTTGTTTTCCGTTTGTTTCTTCTTAAAAATAGGAGCAACTTTGATCGAAACAGATTCCGTTTTTCCATCTACTAACGAAAATGATTTTATTAACTTAGACAATGATGTCATCTCCTCCGCCACGAGCAATGACGATTTCCCCTGCTTCTTCAAGCTTTCTTATAATTCCTACGATTCTAGATTGCGATTCTTCAACATCCTTTAAGCGGACAGGACCCATGTATTCCATATCGTCTTTCATGGTTTCTACCATTCGCTTAGACATGTTTTTAAACACAATCTCTTTAACCTCTTCACTGGCTACTTTCAGTGCAAGCATCATATCTTCATTTTCAACATCACGAATCACACGTTGAATTGCCATATTATCGAGCGTAACGATGTCTTCAAACACAAACATGCGTTTCTTAATTTCTTCTGCCAATTCAGGGTCTTGAATTTCCAAGGAGTCAAGGATCGTTCTTTCTGTACTTCTGTCTACTTGATTTAACACTTCCACGACAGAATCGATTCCGCCTGTGTTTGTATAATCGCGAGTAACGGTAGTAGAAAGCTTTCGCTCTAGAATTTGCTCAACCTCATTTATAATCTCGGGGGATGTACTGTCCATCACTGCAATTCTTTTTGCAATATCTGCTTGTAATTCTTGCGGTAACTCTGATAATATTTGACCCGACTTTGTAGGTTCCAAGTAGGATAAGACAAGCGCAATCGTTTGTGGGTGTTCGTTTTGTATAAAGTTCAGAATCTGTGAAGCATCTGCCTTCCTAGCAAAGTCAAAGGGTTTAACCTGTAAGGACGAAGTAAGCCTTGTTATAATGGCTGTTGCCTGATCTTTACCTAAAGCTTTTTCTAAAACGGTTTTGGCGTAACCAATCCCGCCTTGAGAGATATAATCTTGAGCAAGGGCTATTTGGTGAAACTCTTCTAAGACATCTTCTTTGATGTGAGAATCGACTGTACGTACCCCGCTGATTTCAAGGGTTAATTTTTCAATTTCTTCTTCTGATAAATGCTTGTATACGGAAGCCGAAACATCCGGACCAAGCGAGATCAACAAGATGGCTGCCTTTTGTTTATTTGAAAAGGATTTTGCCTGTGGTGCTTTTGCCATATTCGTCTCCCTCCCCTTCTATTCCGACAACCAGGAACGTAATAATTTCGCAAATTCATCCGGCTTTTCTTTGGCCATTTTTTCTAGTTGTTTTCGACGCGCTGAACTTTCTGATTCTTTTTCATTGTTAATATCCGGCACATGGATTTGGACAGTCTCTTCTTCTGTAACCATTACTTGTTCTTCCTCTTCCTCTTCCTCTTTTCCATTGCGTTTGAATAAAAGGAATAATAACAATAGGATGACAGCAAGGAGAATACCAGCTGCAATATATATCCAAGTTGGAATTGCTGATTCTGTCGTTTCTTCCATTTCCACTTTTCCATTGAACTGCTGAACAGAAACAACAATTTTGTCATCAATGTTAGCTTGTTCAGGGTCATCCCCTAACATATTCTTATCGATGGTTGTACGGACAATCGTGCTTAGAATTTGTCTAATATCATCAATCGTATTTTCTTGCATGGATAATGGATCATCGGCTACAGGAGGCTCCACCATAACTTGAATGCCCAAATCTCTTACTTTATAAGGGCTTTCTACAATTTCAGATCTAATTCTATTTACTTCATTATTAATTCTTTCTTCCAATCTTTCGTAATCGCCACTGCCATTTCCCCCTCCGGCAACATATGCAGGAATATCTGCTTCTCCAGTCCCTGGCACCCCTCCAGTGTTACCTTCACCGCCTGTATAACTTTCGGTAATTCGTTCAACACTGACAGCAATTCCTTGCATGTTTTCTGGGTCCACTGGTGTTACCGTGTTTTCTTCCCTTGCTTCCTGTGTAAAATCTATGTCAGTTGTCACAGATACAACCACTTTGTTATAGCCCATCATCATTCCGAGCATCTGCTGAACCTGTCTTTGAATGTCTCTTTCAATTTCCTTCTTTAATTCCAGTTGTGTGGATGCATTAAAAGTACTGCCAGAATTTTGGTTATTTTTTAAATCAAAATACTCAAAGTTTTGGTTCATGATGACGATATTATCAGTAGATAAGTTAGGAATACTCTTTGATACTAGATGGTACAGCGCATTTACATTATTCTGGTCAAATTGATATCCAGGATCATTTTCAATGACGATGGATGCTGATGCCACTTGCGTGGTTTCTCTTACGAATACTCCTTCTTCTGGGAGACTGAGCATAACCTGGGCATCCTTCACACCTTCAATACTTTTCACTAAATTTGCTAGCTCTGTTTGCATAGCATCTAGTTTCATTATGCGAAACTCGTTGTCTGTCATACCAAAGCCTGATCTTTCGCCAAAAAAACCATAATCGATGCTTCCGCTTTTCGGAAGACCTTCGGCAGCCAGTTCCACTTTCAATGAATCTACTGACTGTTGAGGAACTAGAATAGCGGTACCATTATTGGTTATCTGTGATTGGATGCCTCTACCATCTAATACTTCTTTAATTTGCCCTGTTTCCTGTACAGTCAAATCTTTGTATAGGGGGGCCATGTCTGTTTTGTTTAAAAAGTACACCATTGCGATTATTGCAAAAAAAGATACGATAACTGTACTGACCATCGCTGTCTTTTGAGCTTTTGATCTATTCGTCCAAAAGGAAAAAGTTTTTGTCTTTATTTCTTGTAATCTCTCTTTCATTACGTCAATTCCCCCGGTTATTATCTTGCAGCAAGGTTATGCAGTAAATAACCGCATTATTTTCTATCTGTAAGATCACTGTCACTGTTGGGTGACAAAATTATTAGTGTATCAATCTTCTTTGTATAGTTCCAACTGGTTTATACTTGCATTCTCATAATTTCCTGATATGCTTCTACACCCTTGTTTCTCACTTCCATTGTAAGCGACATGGCTACGCTGGCCTTTTGCTGGGCAATCAATACGTCGTGGAGTTCTACCCCTTCATTATTGACCAGCTTTGTAGTAATTTGATTGGATGCCACTTGTGCATTGTTCACTTCATTCATGGCATCCTTTAAATAGGTAGAAAACTGTTGATGCACATCACCACTGGTTTTCTGAACACTATTTAGATTCTGAAACATCTGATTAGATTTTGCTATTTTAGTAATCATCTATTTACCCTCCACCTATTTACCAAGCTCCAGCGTTTTCATCATAATCCCTTTAGAAGCATTAAATACTGTTACGTTGGCTTCATAAGACCTTGATGCACTCATTAGGTCTACCATTTCTTTTAGAGGATCGACATTCGGTAGCTGAACATATCCTTCATCATTTGCATCTGGGTGCTCCGGGTCGAACATAAGGCGGAAAGGAGCGTCATCCTCTTTTATCCTAGTTACTTTTACGCCACTACCAGTTCCATGCCCTGTTCCAGAAGCTTTTTGCAGATAGGATTGGAAACTATTTTCCTTTGGTGCAGTTTCCACCAGCTTCCTCCTGTAAGGTTCCCACTGCCCATTGCGATATTCGCCACGAGTAGAATCAACATTTGCCATGTTAGAGGATATAACATCCATTCTTAACCTCTGAGCTGTAAGAGCGGAGGCAGAGATATTCATGCTTTTAAACATAGACATCACGATCGCCCTCCTTTAATCACATTTTGAAGCGATTGAAATTTCCCGCTCATTTGATCAATTAAGGTGTAATAATATATTTGATTTTCAGCCAAGTCTGACATTTCTTTATCTATGTCGACATTATTGCCGTTATGTGAGTAGGAATAAGATGTATTGTCCATTTTAAAAGCTATATTTGAACTGCCCGAAAATTCTCTATGCCTGATATCTGTCTTATTTGCCGTTAATGCTTTTTGGTAGGTTTCTCCAAAAGTAGGCTTTATTTCTTTACGCTTAAAATTTGGTGTATCTACGTTTGCAATATTATGTGAAATGGCTTTATGCTTTGCACCTGAATACTGTATACCTTTTTCCAATGCTTGGATTGATGTCGAAAAAATCTTCATTAGTACCCCCGTAAATGAATCTATTGTTGCGAATTATATAGTTTTGTCGAAATATGTATTCTTTTATTGTAAATTAAGGTAACTCATATGTCTATGTGTCAAATGTTAAAAAAAATCGATAATTTGACTCATTTTATTCGTTAGGCATAAAGACCTATAACTATATCAGGATAGAAAGTGATATAACTATAACTTTAACGCCGCTTTTCCTTTCCACAAATGACTTCGCTTTCCGCGGGACGGTGCTTGAGCCTCACAACGCTTCAGGGGTCTCAATCTACCGTTACTTCCCCGCTGGAGTCTACGCCATTTGCTCCAATCCACAGCTAGATTTTAAGAAACCGAAATGTTAGTGCTTTTATAGTTAACACTCAAAGATTATTTTTTAACAAACCCTTTAGTGGATGGGGTCATCTAGTTGATTGGAGTGGAAGGCGCGTAGACGCCCGCGAAAAGAAAGGACAGGTGAGACCCCACAACGCAGAAGGCCACTGAAAAAGTCTTTGAATTTAATTATTCTATATACACCGCTGTGGATTTCCGCAAATGGCTTCGCTTTCCTAGGGGCGCTGCTGGAGCCTCCTCGGCAAGCCTGCGGGGTCTCCACCTAGCGCTATCTCCCTCAGGAGTCTTCGCCTTTTGCTCCAATCCACAGCTCGAAATTCTCAAATACTAGTTTTTCAGTGGCCTTCAACGCAGTGAGGGGGCTCATGGACCGCCCGCAGGCAAGCGAAGCGTCTGGAACGGAAATCAAGGATTTTATTTTTATATACTCTCTCAAGTTAAACCAAAAAAGGGTCTGACTCTTCTGCAAGTTGCAGATAGGAGTCAGACCCTTTTTTATGTTTTTTATTAATGTGATTTAAGCTTGGAAAGTTCAAATAGAAACTTGTCGTTTAGGACTTTAATGTAAGTACCTTTCATTCCCAGGGAACGGGATTCGATGACACCGGCACTTTCTAATTTTCTTAGTGCGTTAACAATAACAGAACGAGTGATTCCTACTCTGTCGGCAATTTTACTTGCTACAAGTAGACCTTCTTTTCCATCAAGCTCTTCAAAGATGTGCTCTATTGCTTCAAGCTCACTGTAAGAAAGAGAGCTGATTGCCATTTGCACAACAGCTTTGCTTCTTGCTTCTTCTTCAATTTCTTCTGCTTTCTCACGAAGAATCTCCATACCTACAACGGTCGCACCATATTCAGCCAAGATTAAATCATCATCAGAGAATGGCTCTTGAAGACGTGCAAGGATAAGAGTACCTAATCGCTCTCCTCCACCGATGATTGGAACGATTGTCGTTAAACCTGACTTGAATAATTCCTTGTTCTCTACAGGGAAAGCTGTATATTCACTTTCCACATCCAAGTTTGAAGATGTTTCAGAGATGTTGAATAAGTTTTTTGTATACTCCTCCGGGAATTGACGATCTTCAAGCATCTTAATCATACGCTCGTTCTCAATTTGTTGATTAATGGAGTAGCCTAAAAGCTTTCCACGTCGTGATAATACGAAAACATTTGCTTCAATTACATTGCAAAGCGTTTCCGACATTTCCTTAAAGTTAACTGGTTTACCAGCCGCTCTTTGCAGCATAGCATTAATGGTTCTTGTTTTTTGTAATAATGGCATGTTTATATCCTCCTAAAAATCTGCTCTATAAGATAAATTGGCTTAAATCTTTATTTTTTACAATATTACCTAGTTTTTCGTCCACATATTTCGGTGTGATGACGATTTTTTCTAAATTGATATCCGGCGCTTCAAATGACAGGTCCTCTAACAGCTTCTCTAGAATCGTATGAAGGCGGCGGGCACCGATATTATCAGTATCCTGGTTCACTTGGAACGCTACTTCAGCTAGTTTACGAATAGCATCGTCAGAAAATTCGACTTTTATACCTTCTGTTTCCAATAATGCCGTATATTGTTTAAGTAAAGCATTATCTGGCTCTACTAAAATTCTTACAAAATCATCTATGGATAGTTTGGTCAATTCCACACGAATTGGAAAGCGACCTTGCAATTCCGGGATGAGATCAGATGGCTTGGCGATATGAAAGGCACCGGCTGAAATAAATAAAACATGATCTGTTTTTACTTGGCCGTATTTTGTCACAACAGTTGACCCTTCCACGATAGGAAGAATATCACGTTGTACTCCTTCTCGGGATACATCCGCGGAAGAACCACTGTTCTTTTTCGCGATCTTATCGATTTCATCAATGAAGATGATACCACTCTGTTCCGCTTTGTTCACAGCTTCTTGAGTCACTTCATCCATATCAATGAGCTTTTGTGCTTCTTCATGGGCAAGAACCGGTCTTGCCTCACGGACTGTAAGCTTTCTTTTCTTCTTTTTCTTTGGCATTAGATTGCTTAGAGCATCCTGCATGTTCATGCCCATTTGTTCCATACCCGAGCCTTGCAGCATGTCAAACATGGAGCCTTGCTGTTCTTCCACTTCAACCGTCACATAACGGTCTTCTAGTTCACCTAGAGCAAGTTGATGGGCCATTCTTCTTCTTTGTTCTTTCAGAGAAACTTCTTCTTGCTTCTCCTGCTCATCCGCGTCATTCGGATTTGCATTTCCTCCGAAAAACATCTCAAGCGGGTTTTTATATGACGTGTTTTTTTGTTTGCCTGGAACCAGTAGTTCCACCAAACGTTTGTTTGCATTTTCCAAGGCTTTTTCTTTTACACTCGCCATCTTTTCTTCTTTTACAAGACGGACGGATGTTTCCACCAAATCGCGCACCATCGATTCCACATCACGGCCCACATAACCAACTTCAGTAAACTTGGTTGCTTCTACTTTGATGAATGGCGCACCAACAAGCTTTGCAATTCTGCGTGCTATTTCGGTCTTACCAACACCAGTCGGTCCGATCATTAGGATGTTCTTAGGAACTACCTCATCACGGAGACTGCCTTTAAGGAGGCTCCTTCTATACCTGTTTCTAAGAGCAACAGCAACCGCTTTTTTTGCATTAGTCTGACCTACAATATATTGATCGAGCATATCTACTATTTGCCTAGGGGTTAATTTTGTACTCATGTCAACAACCGCCTTTTCTATAGTTCTTCTACAATGATATTGTCATTTGTGTACACACATATTTCTCCAGCTGTTTCCAGGGAGGCTTTTGCTATTTCACGTGCTGTCATATGATCGCCCGCATATCTTTTTAAAGCACGCCCTGCAGAAAGTGCATAGTTTCCACCTGAACCAATCGCAAGTATTCCGTCGTCAGGTTCAATTACTTCACCAGTCCCGGATACTAACAACATACTGGACTCATCCATTACAATCAACATCGCTTCCAATTTCCTCAACACTTTATCACTTCGCCATTCTTTGGCAAGCTCAACTGCTGAACGCTGGATATTGCCGTTATATTCCTCCAGCTTCGCCTCGAACATTTCAAACAAGGTAAATGCATCTGCCACAGATCCCGCAAAACCAGCTAGAATCCTTCCGTTAAAAAGCTTGCGCACTTTTCGCGCTGTATGCTTCATAACAACTGCGTTTCCAAATGTAACCTGACCGTCACCTGACATTGCGCATTGTCCCTTATGTTGGACCGCAAATATCGTAGTAGCATGAAATGATGACATGAAATGACCCTCCAATCGTTCCTCATGCACGAGGATGAAATTGATTATACGTCTTCTGTAAATGTTCTTTTGTCACATGTGTATAGATTTGGGTGGATGATAAACTGGCATGTCCGAGCAGTTCTTGCACAACTCGAAGGTCTGCTCCTTCATTTAACATATGCGTGGCAAACGTATGCCGAAGCATATGTGGACTGATATGTAAGGTTGAACACGCCTTTTGTACCATCTCATTCAGTATTAGTCTTACACCACGTGGAGTAAGGGGACCTCCTCGGAAATTTAGGAAAAGATGCTTGGTGGAATTCGGGTTTTTTTGCTTTTCAAGCAGCGATTTGCGTCCGTCTTCCAAATAGGCCTTCATTGCATCTTGAGCAAAACTTCCAAACGGAATATAACGCTGTTTGTTTCCTTTTCCAGTGACTAAGATGGTACCGACTTGAAAGTCAATATCATGAACTTGAATGTGACAACATTCACTAATACGAATGCCAGTGGCATAGAGCAATTCTAAAAGCGCTTGATTCCTCTGACCTAGAGGTGTTGCAAGGTCTGATACAGCAAACAACTTATCCAACTCTTCATTGTAGAGAAACTGTGGAAGTCGCTTTTCCTGTTTAGGCAAGGAAACACTGCTGAATGGGTTTTGCTCCACTTTTTCTTCTCGGAGAAGAAACTTATAGAAGCTGCGCAAGCTTGATGTTTTTCTTGCAACCGATTTTCGTGCGAACTTTTTTTGATGAAGCCTGGTTAAGTACATTCTTGCTTCTGTATGAGTGACTTCATTGATGCTTGAAATGGCTTCCTCTTTCATAAAATCAAAAAAATCTTCAATATCCTTTTGATAAAATACAATAGTATATTTTGAGTAATTTTTTTCAATTTGTAAATATTCTAGAAAAGAAATTAATGGAACTTTAACATTTTGCATACTTATCACCTCACAAGGGCTACTAAATATTATCACAATTTAGTAGCCCTTGCAATTAATTTGATTAATTTTTTACAAAATTCTGAATTGTTTCCAAAGCTCTCCTAGCATGTGCCTCATTGCGCTCTTGCTTATTTTTAATTTTCTTCGGAAGCTCAGGGAATAGACCAAAATTAGCATTCATCGGTTGGAAGTTTTTCGCATTTGTAGAAGTAATATAATGTGCCATACTTCCAATTGCAGTTTCTTTTGGAAACACCAATGGTTCCTCTCCAAGCACAAGGCGCGCTGCATTCATCCCCGCTATCAGGCCTGACGCTGCTGATTCTACATATCCTTCCACTCCTGTCATTTGACCAGCAAAGAAGAGATCTTCTCTTTCTTTGAATTGGTAAGTTGGTTTCAACAGGTTAGGAGAATTAATAAAGGTATTGCGATGCATCACACCGTACCGAACAATCTCTGCATTTTCCAAACCAGGAATTAGACGGATTACCTCTTTTTGCGGACCCCATTTTAAATGTGTCTGAAAACCAACAATATTATACAAAGTGCCCGCTGCATCATCTTGACGAAGTTGGACTACAGCATAAGGACGTTTGTCTGTTTTGGGATCTTCTAAACCAACTGGCTTTAAAGGTCCAAATAACATCGTCTTCTTTCCGCGATTTGCCATCACTTCTATCGGCATACATCCTTCAAAGAAAATCTCCTTTTCAAATTCTTTCAATGGAACTGTTTCTGCTTCCACTAAGGCATCATAGAAACGATTAAACTGCTCTTCTGTCATCGGACAATTCAAGTAGGCAGCTTCCCCCTTATCATAACGGGATTTTAGGTAAACAATGTCCATGTTGATGCTATCTTTTTCGATAATTGGTGCAGCAGCATCATAGAAATAGAGATATTCTTCACCCGTTAAGGAACGAAGCTGGTCGGAAAGGGCTTTGGACGTAAGTGGCCCTGTTGCAATGATGGTCGGTCCATCAGGGATTTGTTCCATTTCTTCATTAAATACCGTTACATTCGGATGTTCTTTCACTCTTTCGGTAACTTTAGCAGCAAATTCATGCCTGTCCACTGCCAAGGCACCGCCTGCTGGAACTGCACAGTCATCTGCTGAACGAATGATGACCGAGTCAAGCATTCTCATTTCTTCTTTTAACACACCTACAGCATTTGTTAAATTGTTGGCGCGTAGGGAATTGGAGCAAACAAGTTCTGCGAATTTATCTGTGTGATGGGCAGGTGTTTGTTTAACTGGACGCATTTCATATAGGTGAACCTGTATCCCTCTGTTTGCAAGCTGCCATGCTGCTTCACTGCCTGCAAGGCCAGCTCCAATTACATTAACTACTGTGTTTGTCATATCTGATACCTCCAAAATTTATTGCTGCAACTACTATTTTTTTTACAAAGGAAAAAGGGCTGACCCAACCACTCAAGTGTCAGTCCCCTCTTTGCTATCACATAGCTTATCCTTGTGTTATCCTTGTGGTTCTTCTTTATAATCGCATTCTACGCACTGTACCTGTACACCTTTTTTAAGCTTTTTCTCGACCAGTAGGGATTCACATTTAGGACATTTTCTGGCAATAGGCTTATCCCATGATAGGAATTCACAGGTAGGGTATTGGTCACATCCATAGAAAATTCGTTTCTTTTTACTTTTTCTTTCGACGATATTTCCTTTTTCACATTTAGGGCAAGGTACGCCGATCTCTTTCACAATAGGTTTTGTATTACGGCAGTCTGGAAAATTGGAACAAGCCATAAATTTTCCGTACCTTCCCATTTTAAAGACCATTTCGTGACCGCAAAGTTCACAGTCCTCACCTGCAGGCTCATCTTTGATCTCAATCTCCTGCATTTCTACTTCTGCTTTTTCTAACCGCTTGGCGAATTCATGATAAAAGCCATCAATGATGTTTACCCAGTTTACTTTTCCATCTTCGACATTATCGAGGTTTGTTTCTAAATCTGCAGTAAACTCTACATTGATGATTTCCGGGAAGAACTCCAAAATCAATTGGATGACAATTTCTCCAAGCTCCGTTGGAACAAATCGTTTATTATCAAGCGCAACATAGCCCCTTTTCTGGATTGTATCAAGTGTAGGTGCATACGTTGACGGTCTACCTATTCCAAGCTCTTCTAATGTTCGTACAAGCCTAGCTTCCGTATATCTTGGTGGAGGTTGTGTAAAGTGTTGTTTTTGATCAACATCTTTAGAAAAGACTGTATCTCCTTTCTCTAAAGGAGGCAACAGATTCTCTTTTTCTTCCTGTTGATCGTCATTACCTTCTACATAAACTTTCATGAAACCGGGAAACTTGACCGTAGATCCTGTCGCACGGAACAGCACATCATTTTGCGTCAAGTCCACACTGACTGTATCCAAGATTGCAGGTGCCATCTGACTTGCAACAAAACGCTCCCAAATCAATTTGTATAAACGGAATTGATCTCGTGATAGGTACTCTTTAATGGACTGTGGATCCTTCATGGTAGATGTTGGACGTATCGCTTCATGGGCATCCTGTGCGTTGCTCTTTTTTGTTTCTTTTCTCTCTTCAGTAGAAACAAATTGTTTGCCATATGTCTTTTCGATATATTCTACCGCTTCTTTCTTAGCGGTTTCTGAAATACGCGTTGAATCGGTACGCATGTAAGTGATAAGACCAACCGTACCTTCTTTTCCAAGCTCAATACCCTCATAAAGCTGCTGAGCCATCATCATGGTTTTCTTGGCACGGAAGTTAAGTTTACGCGCTGCCTCCTGTTGTAAGGAAGAGGTGATGAAAGGAAGAGCTGGATTACGTTTACGCTCCTTTTTAGTGACACTCTTGATTTCAAATGAGTTGCCGTGAAGCCTACCAAGAATCTCATTAACATCCTCTTCAGATTTCAACTCTGTTTTCTTTCCGTCTACTCCATAGAAGCTTGCTTCAAACTCTTTGGATTTCCCGGTCAGGAAGCTGCTTTTGATGGACCAGTACTCTTCAGGTTCAAATGCATTTATCTCTTGCTCCCGCTCAATGACTAGACGTACAGCAACGGATTGAACGCGTCCTGCACTTAATCCTTTTTTAACTTTCTTCCATAATAAAGGGCTAATATTATATCCTACAAGTCTATCCAAAATCCTTCTTGCCTGCTGGGCGTCGACTACGTCAAGATTAATCGGTCTTGGATGTTTAAATGATTCTTTAATTGCGTCTTTTGTAATCTCATTAAAAACGACCCTGCAATCAGATGTGATATCTATATCGAGGCTATGGGCAAGATGCCATGCGATAGCCTCTCCTTCACGATCCGGGTCAGCCGCGAGAAAAATTTTCTTCGCTTTTTTTGCAGCAGTTTTTAATTCCTTCAAGACAGGACCTTTTCCTCTGATGGTAATATATTTCGGCTCAAATTCATGGTCGACATTAACACCCATCTGACTTTTAGGCAAATCTCTTACATGCCCCATGGAGGCTTTCACTTTATATTTTTTTCCTAAATATCGTTCTATTGTTTTCGCTTTTGCTGGTGATTCCACAATCACTAAGTAATCTGCCATTCAATAATCCTCCTCAAGAGGGTAAATTCTTAGAAAAAACAATAAGATGATGCGTTTTCTCAAAGTTTTTAGCTTCTATTTTCATTTTAGTTTTATCTATTATTATAAATCTTCACCATTATTAAATATTATGTAACCGTTTGTCAAACAGAGTATTTCAATATTTTATGTATTTTCCTAGTTTTATCCTCATTAAACATTCCGGTTACCCTTATGTATTATATGTAGACACAGAATCTTCTTTATATACTAGTTCTCGCAAACTTTTCTAGTTAGAGTAGCCTCACTTATAACGACGAAAGGGTACAATGTTTATATCATTGTACCCTATAATAATATAGACATATATTAATTTGTAAAGTAAAAAACAAAAATTCACTCAAAATAGTTTAATTTTTTGTCACTTAATTGTAATCTCTGTTCCTATTTTTTCATTTTACTAGTTCGTTGCTAGTCAATTCTTCTAGAATATCAAGATGACTAATCACAAGTTTTGCTCCTTGTTGAATGAGTGTATTTGTCCCTTTGGACGTCTCTGAAAGGATCGACCCTGGAACAGCAAACACCTCTCTTCCTTGTTCCATTGCTTGATCTGCAGTAATGAGGGAACCACTTTTTTCTTTCGCTTCTATAATGATTACACCTTCACTTAACCCGCTGATAATACGATTCCTTTGTGGGAAGTTCCATCTAGTTGGAGGTGTGTATGGAGGGTATTCTGAGACGAGAAGATGGTGAGAGGCCATTTCTTCTGCGTATGATCGGTGTTCTTTCGGATAAATATGGAACAATCCACTACCTAGGACAGCTATGGTGTTTCCTCCTCTTTCCATCGCTAACCGATGAGCACAAATGTCCACCCCTTTTGCCAATCCACTTACAATTGTAAAGTCTTCTTGTATTAGCGAGGGAAGCAATTTATTTAAGGAGTGACTGCCGTATGCAGACATCAACCTAGCACCGACTATTCCTAGCATTCTGGTTTTCAAAAGTTGGTGATTACCTTTTGTATAAAGGACTATAGGGGGATCATAGATTTCTTTTAATATGGCAGGGTAATGATCATCCCAAATAGTCAGAGGGTGAATGCTGTGTTCTTTATAAATAGAAAGAAGCTGTGTGACATTATTGTGGTGGATGTGATAGAAGATGGAATCTGCTTGCTTTTGTGAGATAGTGAAATAGGAAGTAATGTCAGAAGGTTTCATGGTGTAAAGAAGGTCAAGTGTGGGATCTTTACTTAATAGAAGGTGGAATGTTTTTAAGGAGAGTCCTGGACAATGATGCAGGGTTATCAATTTTCTTTTCTCTATTTGCATATAAGCAATACACCTCTTTCGATTTTAATGGAAATGGGGATAGCCTAACTCGACTATCCCTTGACCATCATTATATTAATGTGTTTTACATTTGTCGTAAATACCTTGCTCTTTGATTACTTTAATTAGTGTTTCACCCATAACAGATGGAGTATCAGCAACTTCAATGCCGCATTCGTTCATCACACGAATCTTTTCATCCGCAGTACCTTTACCGCCAGAAATGATTGCACCAGCGTGCCCCATTCGCTTACCAGGAGGTGCAGTACGGCCGCCGATGAAGCCAACGACAGGTTTTTTCATGTTTTCTTTTACCCAAAGAGCTGCTTCTTCTTCCGCTGTTCCGCCGATTTCACCGATCATGATAACTGCATACGTATCTTCATCTTCATTAAATGCTTTTAATACATCAATGAAATCCGTACCGTTAACAGGGTCTCCACCGATACCTACTGCCGTAGATTGACCGATACCCTCTTGTGATAATTGGTGAACCGCTTCGTACGTTAATGTACCAGAACGGGAAACAACCCCAACGTGGCCTTTTGTGTGGATATAACCAGGCATGATTCCGATTTTGCACTCACCAGGAGTGATAACGCCAGGGCAGTTAGGACCAACAAGGCGAGTCTTTTTCCCTTCCATATAACGCTTCACTTTTACCATATCAAGAACAGGAATATGCTCCGTAATACAAATAGCTAAATCAAGCTCAGCATCTACCGCTTCCATGATCGCGTCTGCAGCAAATGGAGCAGGAACATAAATTACAGATGCATTAGCACCAGTAGTCTTGACAGCTTCTTCTACTGTATTGAATACAGGTACACCCTCTACCTCAGTGCCGCCCTTACCTGGAGTTACACCACCAACGATTTGTGTGCCATACTCAAGCATTTGTTTTGTATGGAACAACGCTGTAGAACCAGTAATACCTTGTACGATTACTTTTGTATCTTTATTAATGAATACACTCATGAATGTCCCCTGCCTTTCTTATCCTACTTGCGCTACGATTTTTTGTGCACCATCAGCCATGGATTCTGCTGCAACGATGTTTAAGCCCGACTCACGTAAGATCTGTTTTCCTAAGTCTACGTTTGTACCTTCCAAACGAACTACTAGAGGTACTTCAAGACCAACTTGCTTCGCTGCTTCCACAACACCTGTAGCAATAATGTCACACTTCATAATTCCACCGAAAATGTTCACGAAAATACCTTTTACATTATCATCAGAAAGGATAATTTTGAAAGCTTCTGTTACTTTCTCAGCAGTAGCTCCGCCCCCAACATCTAGGAAGTTAGCAGGGTCTCCACCGTAATGCTTGATGATGTCCATTGTTGCCATCGCAAGTCCTGCACCGTTAACCATGCATCCGATGTTACCATCTAGTGAGATGTAGCTTAAATCGTATTTGGAAGCTTCGATTTCTTTTGCATCTTCTTCTTCCAGGTCACGATACTCAAGGATATCTTTGTGACGGTATAACGCATTGGAATCAAAGTTAAGCTTTGCATCAAGTGCCATTACATTACCGTCGCCAGTAACTACTAATGGGTTGATTTCAGCGATAGAACAATCTTTTTCTACAAATGCTGTATATAATCCCATCATGAACTTAACTGCTTTTCCAACCAATTCTTTTGGAATATTGATGTTGAATGCGATTCGGCGTGCTTGATAGCCAGTAAGACCTACAACTGGATCAATCACTTCTTTGAAGATTTTTTCTGGCGTTTGCTCCGCCACTTCTTCAATTTCTGTTCCGCCTTCTTCAGATGCCATTAACACGACACGGGAAGTTGCGCGGTCTAAAACAAGTCCAATATAGTATTCTTTCTTAATGTCGCAACCTTCTTCGATAAGTAAGCGTTTTACTTCTTTACCTTCAGGGCCTGTTTGATGAGTAATCAACGTTTTACCCAGGATATCTCCTGCATATTCACGAACTTCATCCAGGTTTTTGGCAACTTTAACTCCGCCGGCTTTTCCGCGGCCACCTGCGTGAATTTGCGCTTTCACAACACAAACTTCTGTTCCTAGTTCTTTTGCAGCGTCCACTGCTTCTTCTACTGTAAAGGCAACGCGGCCATTTGGAACAGCTACCCCGTATTTTCTGAGGATCTCTTTTCCTTGATATTCATGGATATTCATTTCCCATCCTCCAATCTTATGTATAACAGAACATTATTTAAAAATAGACTGCGCTTTCATTTTATTAAATGCTTCATCAAATGTCTACCTTTCTGCAAAAATATTATACTATTTTCAAAAAATTAATAGATTGACATTCTATTTTGTCGAGGAAAAGAAGCTATTTCGCAAAAACACATCATATTTGACAGATTATTCAATCTATTTTCATTATGTTAAAAAACTTTCACGTGGTATTTTTCACATTCTTTTTCTCGTCTTTATGAAGGGTGTACACATAGGCCAAGACCTCGGCCACCACCTCATATAGTTCTTCAGGTATTGTTTCATTTAATTCTATTTCCATCAGTATCTCCAATAAAGCCTGATCCTCCTGTATGGGGATATGGTGTTTTTTTGCTTCCTCTAGAATGTTTTCAGCTATCAACCCCGTACCTTTTGCCTGCACAACAGGAGCGATACTTTTATTCTGTTCATACTTGATGGCGACCGCTTTTTTTCTCTTTATGATGTCTTTACTCATATTCGCAAGTCCACCCCTTCCTGTGGCGGGGACAAAATCGTCCTTAAATAATCCAACGAGATCCCAGGTGTTCTATCGTCTTTTTTCCATTCAGCTTTGATTGCGCTTAAAGTATAGCCTTTCTCAGCTAGTGTGCTTTTTAAGAGACTGGTGCTTTGTTGGACAAGTGTTTCAAGTCTTGGATAGGAATGTTGAAAAGAAATACTCACTACTTTTCCTTGTACAAGCACGTCCACCATGACGGATGAAAATATGGGGAGGTCCAGTAAAAGGACAATACGGCAATACTCGGGATCCAGGGTTTCGTTCTTTTTTTTCGAGCTTATATGTACATACCAATCTCTTGCTTCATTCTCCAAGTTAACAGGAAGGGGGATGAAAACATGATGAAGATTACCTTCATCTCTTGTTAGGAGTTGAAAACTAGTCAATTTGGAGACAAGTTGATGGATGATCCCTTTCTCTTCAGTTGTTGTTGCTTGATTTAAATAATTCAAAAGTAGCGGCTTCAAGTTTTCTAGCTTATCTTGTGATAAGGGCTGTTCCTGCCGCACGAAATGGAATAGATCATTTTCAAAATTCAAGCCCAGCAGGGGTAAAACCTGTCGAATAAATTGCAAAGCCTCTCCTTTGGTGTGAAGGGTTTTAGGAAGCTGCATTTTTTGAATGACATTCAACAGTTTTTCCTGAATCATTGTAGGAGGTGCTGCTTTTTGAAGATGAGCTTCCACTTTGGCGAGTGTTTGCAAGGTCGTTTCCTCATCAGAAAGGCCAGTAACCATCATTTCGAGCTTTTCTGAAATGTTGGTGAGACCATTTCGCAAAACTAGCACTTTTACCAACTCCATTGCCTTTTCCTTTTGTAATGGTGGCAGGCGGTCTATCACCTCTGCCATTTCTTTTATGGTCACAAAAGGCATCTTTCCTCCTTTTTGTGCGACCAGTGCCTGTATGACCTCTTGAGTCGTTTGTGAAGGGGAAGGTAAAGAAGTTGTTTGAATAGCGGCTTTACCCGTCCCATCAGATTTATTTTCTATTGGAGAAGATAGCGATTGATGGGAAGCTATATCTTGTTTGGTAGGCACCAAGAACACTCCACTCTCTCCCTTCTGTACGGAGAAAGTATATTCCTTGCCAACCTCCACTTTGCCATAGATAACAGCTTGTGTAGAGATAGAACCCTTCTTAATGGAAAAAACAGCACCATCCAACTGCTCTGTTACCATTGCTTGAAGAGCTCTTCCAGGTATTTGTGAAAGAGGGTCGATAGATGGTTTGCCATACAACGAATCAATACCAATTCCCTTTGATTGGATGAACTGCAAAATGTTCATAGCTAACTCCCTTTTTAGTCAACCAATTCTTTTACTGGCGAGAATGATCGACGGTGCTCTCGGGTCACTCCGACTTCCTCTAAAGCCAAAAGATGTTCACGGGTTCCATACCCCATGTTTTTGTCAAACCCATACTGTGGAAATTCCTTTGCAAGGCCCTTCATATATGTGTCCCTTGTTTCCTTAGCCAACACTGAAGCGGCAGCAATGGAAATGCTCGTAGCATCCCCCTTAATAATGGATGTTTGTTCAAGTGCTAAATCCAGCTTCATTGCATCAATTAAGAGGTGATCAGGTGTTTCAGTAAGGCACTTCACTGCTTCTATCATTGCTAGTTTTGTTGCCTCATATATATTAACTTGATCAATTGCTACAGAATCCACGATGCCTATTCCATAACTAATAGCATATTCTTTTATGTAATGGTAAAAGTGTTCTCGTTTCTGCGAACTCAGTTTCTTGGAGTCAGTGAGTCCAGGTAAGTAAAAATCCTCTGGGAGAATGACTGCAGCGGCTACTACCGGTCCAGCTAAGGGACCGCGCCCGACTTCATCGATACCTGCAATTAATCTGCGGCCACTTTGCCATAGAGCGCGTTCATATTTTTGCATCTCTTTAAACTGGTCGATAAGTTTCTCCTGTTCCGCCTTTCTCTTTGTCCATCTCTTGTAAAGAGCTTTAACACCTTTTCGTTCATCTTCTTTGATCGATTGGAGAAAGGGGTCTTTTTCACTTTCAATATCATTTAGCATTTTCTCTATTTCTTTTATCGACTTATTTTTCATGTTTTTAACTCCTTTACCCAAAAAGAAAAAGGCTGCACATGTGCCAGCCTTTTCTCTATAATTTTTCCGGCTTCTCCAAACTAAGCTTGCCAAGCTTCTCAGAACGGATTTCCCGTATAATGAGTTCAGCAGTCTTATCATAATCGATTAATCCACCACTCATCTTGCACCCTCGTTTAGAGCCGATTGCGTCAAAAAGTTCCACGATATCCTCTGGTATTTCCTCGAGACCATATCGTTCCTTCAATCTCTCTGGATATGCGTCTGTCAAAAATCTTAATGCAAATACAGCAATGTCCTGAAGGTTGATGATTGTATCTTTTATGGCACCAGTAGTAGCTAAGCGATAGCCTACCTCCTGATCCTCAAACTTCGGCCAAAGGATACCTGGTGTATCAAGTAATTCCAATTCCTTCCCTACTTTGACCCATTGCTGGGCTTTTGTTACACCAGGTCTGTCTCCTGTTTGCGCGATATTTTTCTTCGCCAATCTGTTAATCAGCGTAGATTTTCCAACATTGGGGATGCCGACAATCAGTGCTCTGATAGCTCTTGGTCTGATTCCGCGAGATTGCATTTTATCGAATTTTTCTTTTAACAGCTCTTTTGATAATGTTGCAATTTGCTGAATGCCTTTACCTGTTTGAGAGTCAATGGCAATCGCTTTTGTTGATGAGCCTGGGAGATTGAAATACTCCAACCATTCGCGCGTTACCTTTGCATCTGCCATATCTGCTTTGTTTAGTAGGATGATTCTTGGTTTATTGGAGATGATTTCGTCAATCATCGGATTTCGTGATGATACGGGAATTCGCGCGTCTACCAATTCGTAGACGATATCAATCAATTTTAGTTTTTCTGTTACTTGTCTGCGGGCTTTCGCCATATGCCCGGGGAACCACTGTATTGTCATGAAAATTGCCTCCTGAAGTCCTTGCGAAAAATCATATATTACTTTACCATTCTTAGGTCTGATAGCGGCCAGTAGACGATATTGGTTTTGCCTAGTACTTCTTCTTGGGGAACTGTTCCAATATGACGGCCGTCCTTGCTGAATCTGCGGTTATCTCCCATTACGAATAGATGACCTTTTGGCACTTTCTTAACGCCGGTCTTTTCTTCCAGTGTGAAATCTTCCGTTAATGGGCCATCGGGATATTGAGCCTTATAACTGTCCAAATATGGCTCTTCATAGGCTTCTCCGTTGATATACAGGACATCATCCCGATATTCCACTTCGTCACCCGGTAAGCCGATGACACGCTTAATATAGTCCTTGTCTTCTGTTGCATGAAACACCACGATGTCAAATCGTTCAGGTTCACCAACTTTATATCCAATCTTGTTCACGATCATCCTATCCTGATTATGAAGTGTGGGCATCATGGAATCCCCGTCCACCACAATTGGTGCAAAAAAGAAATAACGTATTGCTGCTGCAAGAATTACTGCGATAGCTAAGGCCTTTACCCATTCCCAAAGCTCATTTTTAGAACGTGCCATATCTGTTCCTCCGCCGTTTTCATTATGTTCTCTTATACAAACGAGAATTATATGTAATTCTACTCCAATTATATACCTTGTTTTTGTTTATACAAAACGATAGATATTGCGCAGCCATTTTTTTAGTAAAAAAAGAGAGCTTGTCTCCAAGCTCCCCCTTTGATTATCGAATCTCTTTGATACGCGCTTTTTTACCACGTAATGCACGTAGGTAGTAAAGTTTCGCACGACGTACTTTACCACGACGAACTACATCAATTCCCTCAATTTTAGGGGAGTGTAGTGGGAATGCACGCTCAACTCCAACACCGTAAGAGATCTTACGAACTGTGAAAGTTTCGCTGATTCCGCCGCCACGACGTTTGATTACTACTCCTTCATATACCTGAATACGCTCACGCGTTCCCTCTACAACCTTAACGTTAACACGTACAGTGTCACCAGGACGGAAAGAAGGAAGATCAGTTTTCAACTGCTCTTGAGTAATATCTTGGATTAATTTTTGCATAGTTTTCTGCTCCTTTTCCACAGATGCTCATACCATACTTATTTGATGCAGCGGAACATCGTTTTTAGACATAGCCATAGCTAAGTCACAAAGAGTATAATACCATATTAGACAAATAAAATCAATATGCCTTATCCTCTTTTTTAATTTCTTCAAGCCACTTTTGCTGTTGATCTGTTAACGGATATTCATCGAATAAGTCAGGTCTTCTGTTCCATGTTCTTCGTATAGACTCTTTTGTCCGCCATTCTTCAATATGTGCATGATTTCCTGATATAAGAACATCCGGCACTTTCATGCCCCGGAAATCAGCTGGTCTCGTATAATGTGGGTGCTCAAGAAGGCCTGTGCTGAAGCTGTCCTGTTCATGGGAGGAAGCTTTTCCTAATACATCTGGAAGTAAACGAACCACACTGTCTACTATGACCATGGAAGCAAGTTCGCCACCGGTAAGGACATAATCCCCAATGGATATCTCATCTGTGACAACATGTTCTCTGATTCTTTCATCATAGCCTTCATAATGACCGCAAATGAATATCAGATGTTCTTCTTGTGCTAATTCTTCTGCTTTTTTCTGTGTGTACCGCTCTCCTTGAGGACACATGAGGATCACTCTGGGCTTTTTGGAAGACAGTTTGGTTTCTGTGAGTGATGAAACGGCATCAAAGATCGGTTGAGCCTTGAGAACCATACCAGCGCCTCCGCCATAAGGGTAATCATCGACAGTCTTATGTTTGTTATCCGCAAACTCTCTGAAATCAGTCACACTGTATTGAACGGCCCCTTTATCCGCAGCTTTTTTTAAAATGGAGGAACCGAGAACACCTGTAAACATCTCCGGAAAAATGGAAAGGATATCAATCTTCATATTAAAACAGTCCTTCTAGCGGCTCTATGATGATCGTCTTTTCCTGCACATCCACTTTCTTCACTACTTGGTCAATATAAGGGATTAATACGTCCTTCCCTTTCTTTGCCTTAACCACCCAGACATCGTTTGCACCTGGTGTCAGCACTTCTTTAACTGTTCCAATCTCCTCCATCGTTTCCTGAAGGATTACTTTGCAGCCAACAATCTCGTGGAAGTAAAATTCTCCTTCTTCCAGCTCGCCTAGTTGGTCTTCTGGAACCTTAACAATAGCCCCTTTGAATTTTTCCACTTCGTTTACATTATGAAATCCTTCAAATGTGAGAAGGTCGAAGGATTTATGTACTCTTCTAGAAGCTACCTTTACTTCTACAGGTTCCTTTTCATTTGGCAAGAATAAGTATAGGAGATTCCCTTTTTTATAACGTTCTTCAGGAAAATCCGTTCTAGAAACCACACGCACCTCACCTTTTATACCGTGAGTATTAACAAGCTTACCTACGTTGAACCACTTTGACATTTCTTGCACCTCCACGCGCAACGCTTATCTTCTATATAAATAGAGTACCCTCAAAAGAGGTTCTCTTACCTATTTAACCAAAAAGAAAAGGGGAAGCATCAAAGCCTCCCCCTACTCCATAATCTCTAATTGCACTCGTTTATTCTCGTGAGAAGCAGCAGCGAACAAGACTGTTCGGATTGCTTTTGCAATTCTACCCTGCTTGCCAATCACTTTCCCTAAATCATCTTGATGTACAGTAAGTTGATACGTAAGAACATTACCTGTTTCTTTTTCCGTAACCACTACATTTTCTGGATGATCTACTAACGACGTCACAATTGTTTGGATTAGTTCTGTCATTTTGCCTCTTACTTACCTAATTTGGCATTGTGGAATTTTTCCA
Organism: Bacillus sp. CHD6a; assembly: GCF_001293645.1. GTDB lineage: Bacteria > Bacillota > Bacilli > Bacillales > Bacillaceae_I > Sutcliffiella_A. The sequence goes on along the minus strand of NZ_LBMD01000014.1, from coordinate 54,715 downwards.
TAATACCTTCGTTAGAGAAAAGGTTACGAACTGTATCAGAAGGCTTCGCGCCATCTTGTAACCATTTAAGAGCTAAATCTTCATTGATTTTAACTTCAGCTGGTTGCATTACAGGGTTGTAAGTTCCAACTGTTTCAATGAAACGTCCATCACGAGGAGAACGAGAATCTGCTACTACAATACGATAGAATGGGGATTTTTTAGAACCCATACGTTTTAAACGAATTTTTACTGCCATTTAATATAGCACCTCCGAAAATATTTCACACAAGATAGTATGATAACAAGTAGTTACTTGTTTGTAAAGTGTTTTTTCTTGTCACTTTATTTATTAAGAGAAAAAATGCTGTGGATGCTTACATGAAAGGAAATTTAAATCCGCCTTTTTTGCCTTTTCCTTTTTGCATGCTTGTCATCTGTTTCATCATTTTTTTCATCTCTTCAAATTGTTTAAGCAGACGGTTTACTTCCTGAATAGGTCGTCCGCTACCTTTTGCTATCCGCTTTTTGCGGCTCGCATTAATTAGATCTGGATTATCTTTCTCCGCTTTGGTCATGGATTGGATAATTGCCTCCACGTGACCAATCTGCTTTTCATCCACCTGGACATTTTTTAAGCCTTTCATTTTGTTGGCTCCAGGTATCATTCCGAGGATTTCATCAAGAGGGCCCATGTTTCTTACTTGGCCAAGCTGTTCCAGGAAATCATCAAACGTAAAGTTCATCGTACGCAGCTTCTGTTCAAGCTCTTTGGCTTTCTCTTCATCTACATTTGATTGTGCTTTCTCAATAAGAGTAAGCACATCTCCCATACCTAAAATACGAGAGGCCATACGTTCAGGGTGAAAAGGCTCAATGGCATCCAATTTCTCCCCCATACCAATGAATTTGATTGGGGTATTGGTTACCGCCTTGACGGATAATGCAGCTCCACCTCGGGTATCTCCATCAAGTTTTGTTAACACAACGCCAGTCAAGCCAAGCTGTTCATTGAAGCTTTGTGCCACATTTACAGCATCTTGTCCTGTCATAGCATCGACTACAAGGAAGATCTCATCCGGGTTGGATATTTCTTTTACCTGTTTTAACTCATCCATTAATGTTTCATCTACATGCAAACGTCCAGCGGTATCAATTAGCACATAGTCATGATGCTCATCTTTCGCTTTTTGGATAGCCTGCTTTGCGATTTCAACCGGACTAACCTGATCTCCTAACGAGAAAACAGGCATACTGAGTTGTTTTCCAAGTGTTTCAAGCTGTTTAATAGCTGCCGGTCGGTAAATATCGGCTGCAACTAGAAGAGGCTTTCTATTATGCTTTTTGCGTAATAGGTTTGCAAGTTTTCCAGTTGTCGTCGTTTTACCTGCACCTTGTAGACCTACCATCATAATGACGGTCGGCGGTCGGCTGCTTACTGCAATTTTACTTTGCTCCCCACCCATAAGCGCGGTGAGTTCTTCTTTTACCACTTTAATTACTTGCTGACCGGGTGTAAGACTTTTCATGACTTCTTGTCCAACTGCACGTTCATTCACGCGTTTTACAAAGTCTTTCACTACTTTGAAGTTAACATCCGCTTCAAGTAAAGCCAGTCGAACTTCACGCATCATTTCTTTAACGTCTTGTTCGCTTACCTTACCTTTTCCACGTATCTTCTGTATCGTATTTTGCAAACGGTCGGCTAAACCTTCAAATGCCATGCATGCCGCCCCCTAATCTAATTTCTCAAGCGACTCGATCAGCGTTAAAAGAGTCTGGCCGTTAAACGGAGTGTCCGTTTTTTCGACTTCGTCCTTCATCTGCTGCACAAGCGACTGCCGCTCTTGAAACTTTTGAAATAACAAAAGCTTTTCTTCATATTGCTCAAGCATTTGTTCTGTACGTTTTATGTTATCATACACTGCTTGACGACTTATGTTATATTCCTCTGCTATCTCACCAAGGGAGTGATCATCTAAGTAATACAAAGACATATAGCTTCGTTGCTTTGGTGTTAACAACGACTGATAGAAATCATAAAGATAGTTCATTCTCGTTGTTTTTTCAAGCATCCTCTTCACTCTCCCTTGTTAAGTGAAATGCCTTTACAATAGCTTAGTTTACAGGTTGGGATGTGGAATGTCAAGTTTTTTTCTTGACCTGTGAGAATGTAATAATAATAAAAATAAACCAATAGTTGGTTAGGTGATTTCCACTGTTCCTTTCCGCAATTGGCTTCGCTTTCCGCGGTACGGTGCTTGAGCCTTCTCACTCCGTTGGAAGCCACTGAAAAAGACCTTGATTTTAAAATTTCACTAAACACCGCTGTTGATTTCCGCAAAAAGCTTCGCTTTCCTAGGGGCACTGCTGGAGCCTCCTCGGCTACGCCTGCGGGGTCTCCACCTAGCGCTAGCTCCCTCAGGAGTCTTCGCCTTTTGCTCCAATCAACAGCTAGAAATCATAAAGTTCATGGAAATATCAGTTTTTCAGCGGCCTCGCTGCAAGCCGAGGAGGCTCACGGACCGCCCGCAGGCAAGCGGAGCGCCTGGAACGGAAATCAACACCTTCCCACGATTTCCTTACTAATAAAAATGCCGCCCGTCAGGATTGAGGGGCGGTAAGTAATAATATTGGTTTATTAGCTTTCTTGTTCTTCTTCTTTTTCCATCATATCTGCAAATAGTCCATACACATATTGCTCTGCATTAAATTCTTGCAAATCTTCTGCTTTTTCCCCTAACCCAACAAACTTGACCGGAATTTTCATTTCATTTCTTATAGCAAGAACGATACCGCCTTTTGCAGTGCCGTCAAGCTTGGTTAAAACAATTCCCGTGACATTCGTTGCTTCAGAAAAGATTTTCGCCTGACTTAGTGCATTCTGACCAGTCGTTGCATCCAACACTAGAAGGACTTCATGCGGAGCGCCTGGAACCTCGCGCTCAATGACACGCTTCACCTTTTCAAGTTCCTTCATTAAATTGACTTTGTTTTGAAGACGACCTGCTGTATCACAAAGAAGTACGTCAACTTTACGAGCTTTAGCCGCTTGGAGGGCATCATACATAACAGCTGCTGGATCTGAACCCTCTGATTGCTTGATCACATCTACACCAACACGCTGGCCCCATACTTCAAGCTGGTCGATAGCACCGGCACGGAATGTATCTCCCGCTGCTAGAAGTACACTCTTTCCTTCTTGCCTTAGCTTCTTAGCAATTTTGCCTATAGAAGTAGTTTTCCCTACCCCGTTTACACCTACAACCAGAACTACCGTTAAACCTTCTTGTTGAAAATTAATGGTTGGAGACACATCATCTCCAGCTTGATAGATCTCCACCAACTTTTCGGAAATGACACTTTGAACCTGACGAGGATCTTGAATATTGCGTCGTTTTACTTCCATTCGAAGTTCATCAATCAATTCCATCACGGTGTTAACGCCAACATCCGCTCCAATTAGGATTTCCTCTAATTCTTCAAAGAAATCCTCGTCTACTTTGCGGTAGCGAGCAACAAGATCATTTACTTTTCCAGAAAAGGAATCGCGAGTTTTCGTTAATCCTTCTTTGAATTTTTCTGTTGCGGATTCTGTTTGAGTTGTAAGCTTTTCTTTTAATTTTTTAAAGAAACTCATTTTCTCATTCTCTTCCTCTCTATTTAACAAGTTCTTTGGATTCTTCTAACCGGACTGAGACCAATTTAGAAACGCCGGATTCTTGCATCGTCACCCCATAAAGTACGTCACTGAATTCCATTGTTCCCTTACGGTGCGTGATGACGATGAATTGGGTTTCTTCACTGAACTGTTTTAAATATTGGGCAAAACGGTGTACGTTTGCTTCATCAAGCGCCGCTTCCACTTCATCAAGAATGCAGAACGGAACAGGTCTAACTTTTAATATGGAGAACAACAGGGCTATTGCCGTTAAAGCTCTTTCTCCTCCAGACAAGAGGCCGAGATTCTGCAGTTTTTTACCAGGCGGTTGAGCTACAATGTCTACGCCTGTATTTAGCATGTCGGAAGGATCTGTCAACACTAGATCCGCTCTCCCCCCTCCGAATAAAGAACGAAACACATCGTGAAAATGTGCGCGTATATTCGTGAAAGTTGTTTCAAAACGCTTTTTCATTTCTTCATCCATTTCTCCGATTACTTGGAACAAGGTATCTTTTGCTTCTTGAAGATCGTCTTTTTGCTCTTTTAGGAATGTATATCGTTCGCTTACTCGATCATATTCCTCTATTGCAGCGATATTTACTGTTCCAAGCTCCTCAATGGCAAGCTTGATTAACTTTACTTTTTTACGGGCTTCTTCAATCTCTATCTCAAGTGGGTAATCTTCTTTTGCCGCTTCAAAGGACAGCATATACTCTTCCCTTAAATGGTGAAGTCTATTATCTAATTCCACATCTAGACGGTTCATTTTCACTTCTTCCGCCTTTAGAACTTCCGTAAGTTGTTTATACTGTCTTTTTAAATCTTTTAGTTGAAGCTCTTCATGTTCCACTTTCTCGTAGTAAGAAAGCCTTTGGGCACGGCGTTCTGCAATGAGTTTCATCGTGGTGTTTTTGTCTTGTAATTTTTCAGCTGCAGCCACTTCGAGTTTTTGTTCACCTGAAGAATTATCATTCATTTCACTTTGTAAAAGAGATAAGTCTTCCTTAATATCATTTAATCTTTCAATGGCTTGTTCAAGATCTGTTTCGACAGTTGTCACTTTTTCTGATTGGTTCGTAAGCTTTTCCTTTTTACTCGCATAATCCACTTTTAGTTGGGTGAGCTCGTTTTGCACGCTCTCCTTGTTTGCATGTTGCTCTACCTTTAAGGAATTAAGTTTTGCAATTTCTTTGTCTAGCGTAGCAATTTGCAGTCCGACCGTCTTAAGATCGGCATCTAGTTTTGCTTTTTTGTTCACAGCATCATTCATAGAAATAGTGAGCTGTTGTTTTTCATAGTCATATAAACTTAAATGTTCATTGACGTTTTTTTCTTCCAGTTCGACTTCCCGAAGAAGACTTGAAACCTGCTGTTCTCTATACCTTAGTTCCTCGCCTACTCCCTTCAACTCAACAACTTGTGACTCTTTCTCTTCTATTTTCTTCTTAAGTGTTTTAACCTGATCTTCAAGCAAGGCCGTTTTATTTTCCATCTCTTCTAGCTTTGCTGAAATGGAATCAAGCTCACGCCCCCGACTTAAGAGAGAATTAGATTTTTGTTTGACCGCTCCTCCTGTCATGGAGCCACCAGGGTTTACTACATCCCCATCTATTGTCACGATGCGGTAGCGATGCTGAAGGATACCTGCTAATGCATTGGCTCCTTTCAGGTCTTTTGCAATGACAATGGTACCCAAGAGGTTATGAACGATATTTTCATAAGCTAAGTCGAATTCCACAAGAGAGGAGGCAATTCCTACAAAAGCTTCATGTTGATTAATCTGGTTTACTTGATAGTCTGATAATGTCCTAGGCTTCATGACCGTCATTGGCAAGAAAGTCGCACGGCCAAAACCGTTCTTTTTCAAGTATTGGATCGATGCTCTTGCATTTTGTTCATTATCCACTACGATATGCTGTGTCGCGCTTCCAAGGGCAATCTCAATTGCCGTCTCTACATCTTGGTTCACTTGAATAAGTTCGGCAACAGCCCCTTTTATTCCAGTAAGCCTATTTTCATCCCGAGCTTTCAGGATCTCCTTAACACCTTGAAAGAATCCTGTAAAATCCCCCTGCATCGTTTCAAGCATTTCTTTTCTCGCACGTGTTTGCTGTAAAAATTGGTATGCTTGATACAAGGTCGTTTCTTTTTTCTGGTAGGACTGTTTAAATTGTTCCAAACTGGCTTGTTCGCCTCTGTATTTATCTACCGTTTTGTTCAGCTCTTCTTGTACCTGTTTATGGTCGGAATGAACTTTTTCCTTCTTCTGTTGGGTATTAGCGCGAAGATCGACATATTTCCTGTTCCCCTCGTCAAGACGGCTTACCTTCATACCTTCTTGCTTTTCTTGCTGCTCGAGATAGGAGATTTCATTACGAATTGATGCTTGTTTATTTAATAGTTCGATATAGTCACTTTTTAAAGCATCAATTTTCTCTTCCATATTTTGATCAAACTGTTCGTTCAAGATCTGTTTTTCCTTTAGTTGTTGCTCTGTTACTACCAATTCTTGACGAAGGGAAACCAAAAGTTGTTTTTCGCTTTCCAACCTTTGTTTTTGAACGTTGATAAACTCAGCAAGTTCCACCGAAGAATTTTCTAATTGAGCACGGTTTGTCGTTGCGTTCTTCTTACGTTCCTTCAAAACTTCTTTTCTTCCTTCAAGTTTTTCCAGTTCCGAACTCGCCACTAAAAGGGCTTGCTGCAAGGAATCAATGGATTCATCCAAAGCAGCCACTTGATCCTTATACTTTTCAAGTGTCGCTTCTTTTTGACTCAATTCAGAAGACAGTACTAACTCTTTTTCAGTGCTAGTTTTGACTTCTAAAGAATTTTGTTCCCATTTCTGATGAAGCTCTTCAATTTCGTGGACCGTGACACCTACTTCAATCTGCTCAAGCTCTTCTTTCTTTTCTAGGTAATCTTTGGCAATGGAAGCCTGAATTTGCAATGGCTCCACTTGACCTTCCAACTCATGTAAAATATCTGATACCCGGTTAAGATTCTCTTGAGTATCCATAAGTTTACTTTCCGCTTTCTTTTTTCTGGATTTGTATTTGAGTACGCCAGCTGCTTCTTCAAAAATACTTCGGCGTTCTTCTGATTTGCTGCTCAGTATTTCTTCCACTTTTCCTTGACTGATGATGGAAAAGGCTTCCTTTCCAAGACCAGAATCCATGAAAAGGTCCACTATGTCCTTAAGTCTACATGTTTGTTTATTAATCAAGAATTCACTGTCACCTGATCTAAGTGCCCTTCTTGTAACGCTCACTTCCATATAATCAATTGGCAGAATGCGGTTACTGTTATCTAAGGTCAGTGTAACCTCTGCCATATTTAATGCTCTTCTGCTATCACTGCCGGCAAATATGATGTCTTCCATTTTGGAACCGCGAAGGGATTTGGCTGACTGTTCTCCAAGCACCCATCTGATGGCATCAATAATATTACTTTTTCCGCTTCCATTCGGACCTACGACGGCTGTGACACCTGGGACGAAATCAACGGATATTTTTTCAGCAAACGACTTAAACCCTACTACTTCCAATCGTTTGAGGTACATATTCCTCACCTCATTTAGTTTCATAATCTTTTAAACGCCGCTGTTGATTTCCACAAATGGCTTCGCTTTCCCGAGGGCGACATTGAGCGTCCTCACAACGCTTCAGGGGTCTCAACATTGTTTTATCCTCCCACCCTCAGGAGTCTCCACCTTTTGAACCAATCACCAGCTAGACTTCTTTAATATTTATGTAACAGAAAAGTAAGCGATCCTTGAGGTATTTTGAGACACCGCTGGATCGCCTACCTTCATTTACTGACTTTTTTTAATTTCTGCAGAGCGAACTGAGCCGCATGTTGTTCAGCTTCTTTCTTTGATCGGCCAATTCCAATTCCCATCTCTTCTTTATTCAGGGAAACCTTAGACACAAATTCACGGTTGTGGGCCGGGCCTTTTTCTTCTAGCACTTCATACTCAATTACTCCAAGTGCATTGCGTTGTATCATCTCCTGCAGTTGACTTTTGAAATCCATCACATGAGAAAAAGCACCTTCATTAATTTTAGGATATACATACTTTTCAAGGAAGGTGAACACGGTATCAAGGCCAAGATCCAGATACAGTGCGCCAATAAATGCCTCAAATACATCGGCAAGCAGCGCTGGTCTAGCTCTTCCGCCTGTTATTTCTTCTCCCTTGCCAAGCAGTACAAATTGACCGAACGAAAGATCATTGGCGAATGAAACCAAAGAGGGTTCGCAAACAATAGACGCCCTTAGTTTTGTTAATTGACCTTCACTCATCATTGGATATTTCTTATATAAAAATTGAGAAATGGTCAACTCTAAAACGGCGTCACCCAAAAACTCCAAGCGCTCATTGTCCTCGTAAGGTTTTCTGCGATGCTCATTCACATAGGATGAATGGGTGAAAGCTTGATATAAAAGTTTCTCATTATGAAACGTAACTCCTATTTTTTCTTGAAGCATAGCAAAATTCTTTTTTGTTGCTTCGTTTTTCATTTCATTTATTCTACTTCTGTTTCTGGTCATGTAAAGGAGCCTCCAACATACAATCTTCTTTCACTAAGATGGCAACGTTCTTCTTTTTTGATGATGAAAGTTGTATAACATTACTATTTTAACAAATTATTTAGAGGATACAAATAGCAACTTACCTGATTTTATATAAATTCGGTAATCTTTTATTGCTATAAGGCAATTCTTCGGTTTATTATTCCCACAAAAACAAAAAGTCCCACCTTAGTGGGACAATCAAAAAAGATTAAGCGTTTGCTTTTATGTAGTTTACCGCATCGGCAACTGTTGTAATGTTTTCTGCTTCGTCGTCTGAAATTTCCATATCAAACTCGTCTTCAAGCTCCATTACTAGTTCAACTACATCAAGAGAGTCAGCACCTAAATCGTCTTTGAATTTGGAGTCAAGATTCACCTCGGACTCGTCTACACCTAAACGATCAACAATGATCTTTGTTACACGCTCTAATACATCTGCCATAACTTTCACCTCCCCTCAAGTATTATAGTTAATTTGGTTTTAAAAAACTAGTGTTTGTTGTTTCGAAAGTCTCCCTGATGATTTAATAGAGAATTCCGTAAACTCCGCTGTTGATCTCCGCGAACGGCTTCGCTTTCCGCGGGGCGCTGCTGGAGCCTCCTCGGCAAGCCTGAAGCAACTGAAAAAGACCTTAATTTTAAAATTTCACTAAACACCGCTGTTGATTTCCGCAAATGGCTTCGCTTTCCTAGGGGCACTGCTGGAGCCTCCTCGGCAAGCCTGAAGCAACTGAAAAAGACCTTAATTTTAAAATTTCACTAAACACCGCTGTTGATTTCCGCAAATGGCTTCGCTTTCCTAGGGGCACTGCTGGAGCCTCCTCGGCTACGCCTGCGGGGTCTCCACCTAGTGCTAGCTCCCTCAGGAGTCTTCGCCTTTTGCTACAATCAACAGCTAAAATCATCAAAACCATAGATTACATCACCATTCCACCGTCTACGTGGAGGGTTTGGCCAGTGATGTAGGCACTTTTTTCGGATGCAAGGAAAGATACGAAAGAGGCAATGTCTTTTGCTTCTCCGAATCGTGCAAGTGGGATTTGTTTAAGCATTTCTGCCTTTACTTCTTCTGTTAATTTATCCGTCATATCGGTTGTGATGAAACCCGGCGCTATGGCATTGACGGTAATATGGCGAGAAGCTAATTCGCGTGCTGTTGATTTAGTAAGGCCAATCACACCCGCTTTTGCCGCTACGTAGTTTGCTTGCCCTGCATTTCCCATTACACCTACGATGGACGCAATGTTGATGATTCTGCCGGATCGTTGCTTCATCATTTGACGGGTTACTGCTTTTGTTGCATTGAATACACCTTTTAGATTGATGTTGATTACATCATCCCACTCGTCTTCTTTCATTCTCATTAGAAGATTATCGCGTGTGATACCGGCGTTATTGACGAGGATATCAATGGTGCCAAACTGGGTAAGTGATTCTTTCATCATCGCTTGTACGTCTTCCATGTTCCCCACATTACAACGAACTGCGATCGCCTCGCTACCCATTTCTTTAATGGCTTCCACTACTTCGTAAGCTTTTGCTTCGCTACCTGAATAGTTTACAACTACATTTGCACCTTGCTCTGCTAATTCAAGTGCAACGGCACGTCCAATTCCGCGGGACGCCCCTGTTACAACGGCTGTTTTTCCTTTAAGCATTTGTAGAGTCCTCCCCTTTAAAGTGATCCATTGCTTTTTGAAGTGTTTCCTTATCGTAGACTGGAATGGTCGTTGCTCTGCGATTTACTTTTTTGATGAGACCTGAAAGCACTTTCCCCGGCCCCACTTCAACAAACGTATCGACTCCAAGTTCTATCAGTTTCTCTACAGATTGTTCCCATCGAACAGGAGAGTAGAGCTGCTCCACAAGTTTCACGGGTATCTCTGAAGCACTTTTCATTTCATTTGCGTCCACATTTGCAATAACGGGTATTGTTGCGTCATTAATTGCAATCGAGGATAATGTATCTTCTAGTTTGGAAGCTGCCGGTTTCATTAGACTGGAATGGAAAGGGCCGCTAACTACTAGAGGAATTACTCTTTTCGCGCCTTTTTCCTTCGCTTTTTCAGATGCTAGTGACACACCTTGTGCGGAACCAGAAATGACAATCTGACCTGGACAATTTAAGTTTGCAAGTTGAACAGGTCCACCTTCTTTAGATGCCTCTTCACAAGCTTCCTTCAATAAATTTTCTTCAAGACCAAGCACAGCAGCCATGGATCCCACACCAGCTGGAACTGCTTCTTCCATATATTTTCCGCGCATATGAACTGTATAGACAGCATCTTCAAAGCTAATGGCTTCTGCTGCGACAAGTGCAGAATATTCACCAAGGCTATGTCCAGCCGTGTAGTCAGCATTAATACCTGCTTGTTTCAGCATTTGCAAGATAGCGATGCTCGATGTCAGAAGCGCCGGCTGGGCATTGTATGTTAGCGTGAGCTCTTCTTGAGGCCCTTCAAACATTAAAGATGATAGTTTGTAGCCTAATTTCTCGTCCGCTATTTTCATTACCGTTTGAACTTCTTTATGTTCAGTGGCTAATTCCTGAGCCATGCCAACAATTTGTGAGCCTTGTCCTGGAAAAACAAATGCAACCTTCCCCATTATTCTCCCCCGTTCTCTTGTTTAGTCACAAACTCCATTTTTTCAATAGTCCGCGCAATGGTACCAACCATATCTTTTTGAAGCATTTCGCGTGTTTGACGTATAGCATTATATACAGCATTGTCATCTGAAGAACCATGCGCTTTGACGACTGGTGCCTTTAAGCCAAATAGAGCCGCACCACCGTATTCGGAATAGTCCATTTTTGTTTTGATTGTTTTTAGTTTCGGCTTCAAAACTGCAGCTGCAAGCTTGCTTTTCAGATCACTTGTCAGCACCTCTTTTAACATATCAAAAACAGAAAGTGCGGTTCCTTCAATCGCTTTTAACGTAATGTTTCCGGTAAACCCGTCCGTTACCACGACATCAGCTACACCATTTAAAAGGTCCCTTGCTTCCACATTTCCGATGAAATGAACAGCATTGGATTCTTTGATATATTCAAAAGCAGCTTTAGCCAGCTCATTCCCTTTTTTATCTTCTGTTCCTACATTTAATAAACCTACTCTAGGAGCCTTAACACCGCGAACTTTTTCTGCATAAATGGATGCCATTAATGCATATTGGAATAAATGTTCAGGCTTTGCATCCGCATTTGCTCCAACATCCAGCATAACAAACCCTTTTCCATCAACGGTCGGTAAAGTTGGTGATAATGCAGGACGCTCGATTCCTTTTATTCTGCCGACAATCAATAGCCCTGCCGTCATTAATGCTCCCGTATTCCCAGCTGAAATGCAAGCATCTGCCCGTCCCTCTTTTACTTCTTTAGCCATTAGGACCATCGAGGAGTTTTTCTTGCGGCGAACTGCCCTGACTGGTTCCTCATCTCCAGAAATTACCTCATCTGTATGTAAAATCGTTATTTGTTTTTCATTCGTTAAGTAAGGTCGGATCTTATTTTCATCTCCAACAAGGGTGAAGGTAACATCACTATATTTTTCAACAGCTTTCATGACACCTTCTACTATTGTCTTTGGTGCATGATCGCCACCCATTGCATCAATGGCAATTCTCATCATTATAACCTGCCTTTAATCAAGAACTTGTAGAGCGAAACATTTCAAACTCACCATGGAAGACTTTTTCACTGCCAACGGAGCTTTTCACTTCTACAGTTGTTCTACCTTTTTCTTTATCTACTTTACTAACAAAGGCTTTTGCCACAATTCTTTCACCCAATTTAACAGGTCGTGTAAATCGAATGGTAGCTTTTGCCGTTAACGCCAGTTCATCATTGATGACGGCAACTGCCAAAGAATTTGCCTGCGCAAACAAGTGATGCCCACGTGTAATTTGATTTCGCTTAAAGACATGCTCACTTTGGACATCGAAAATGGAAATCGCGCTCTCATCTAATTGAAGGTCAATTATTTCACCGATAACTTCATCAAGAGGCAAAGATTTCACTTCTTTTTCAAGTGTCCGTGCAGCCACGTTCTTAATTCTTTCCCTTAACTCAGGGATGTTTAACTCCAGACGATCCAACCGAACTGTTTGGATGCTGACCTGAAAAAAATCTGCAAGTTCTTCATCTGTTATAAAAGGGTTCTCTTGTATCTTATCTTTTAAAGATAACTGGCGCTCCTTTTTGTTTCGTCTCATAAAATACACACCATCCGAACTATTATGACTAGGTACTAATAGTAGTATATATACATAAAATGCATATTGCAAGACAAAATTTCGTGACGTCGAAACAAAAAGGCAGAGAAAGCCTGCTAAAATGGCTTCACACTGCCTCTATCAATCCAACTTGTCACCATCTAAAATCCCCGAGTGTTCGATCATTTCTCTTAACCCTTTATATTCCTCATCCACCCAGAAGCTTTCAGAGTAAAGAAGATCGTAGGCATCCTGTCGCGCTACTTCGAGAGCGCGATAATCATGGACCATGTCTGCTACTTTAAATTCAGGGACCCCGCTTTGTTTTCTGCCAAAGAAATCCCCAGGTCCCCGGAGTTCCAGATCCTTCTCTGAAAGCACAAAACCGTCGTTTGTTTCTGTCATGATTTTCATGCGTTCTTTTCCGACTTCTGATTTCGGATCTGCAAGCAGAATGCAGTAAGATTGTTCACTGCCTCGTCCAACACGGCCGCGAAGTTGATGCAATTGAGAAAGACCAAAACGTTCTGCATCATAGATTACCATCATCGTCGCATTTGGTACGTTAACACCAACTTCTACAACGGTCGTCGAAACAAGCAGTTGCACTTCATTTTTGCTGAAAGCTTCCATGACTTTTTCTTTTTCATCAGAATTCAACCTCCCATGCATTAACCCAATACTCCAGTTTCCTCGGTAGTAATGCGTTAGCATATCGTGCACATCTATAGCATTTTGCACGTCCAGTTTTTCCGATTCCTCGATAAGAGGGCAGATGACATATGCCTGTCTACCTTTTTGCAGCTCTTTTTCCACGAACCCTAATACCCTGTCTATCATTTGGTGTTTCGCCCAGTAAGTTTCTATTGCTTTTCGCCCTGCTGGCATCTCATCAATAATCGAAACATCCATTTCACCAAAAGCTGTAATGGCAAGCGTTCTTGGAATCGGCGTTGCAGTCATAAACAGAACATCTGGATTGGAGCCTTTCTCGCGGAGCACCCTTCGTTGTCCTACCCCAAATCGGTGCTGCTCATCAGTAATGACAAGGCCTAGTCTGTTAAAGTTCACTTCGTCTTGTATTAATGCATGAGTTCCGACCAGGATATGTATTTCACCATTAGACAATCGTTCCAATAGTTCCCTGCGTCGCTTACCTTTTACAGAACTTGTTAACAACTCTATGTTGACCGGTGTTTCATTAAATAGACTTGTTAGGGATTGGGCATGTTGTTCTGCAAGTATTTCCGTTGGCACCATTAACGCCCCTTGATAACCCGATAGGTGTGCAGCATATAGAGAAATTGCCGCAACCACAGTTTTACCGGACCCAACATCACCTTGCAATAAACGATTCATGCGGAAAGGTGATGTCATGTCGCCTACTATTTCTCCTAACACTCTATTCTGTGCACCTGTAAGCGGGAATGGTAAGTTGCTGATGAATTGGTCTAGCGCCCTATCAGAAAACTGGTGAACCAGTCCTTTTGTTTGTTCACGTTTGTATTTTCTTAATGCTTGAATCTTTAGCTGGAAAAGCAAAAATTCCTCATAAACGAAATAGCGTCTTGCATGTTTCAACGTTTCTTGATTGACTGGGTTATGTAGCGCTCGTATGGAATCCCCTTTTGAGGGTAATTTGTATTTTTGTAAAAGTGTAGGAGGGAGTGCACTTTCCAATTCGGGTCCATAAGTTTTCAGTGCGTTACTAATAAACTTTCGCATTTGTTTGACAGTAATATTTCCTTTAACCGAGTAAACAGGTTCGACTTCACTTTCTTTCATGAATGGACCAAAATGAATTTCCATGACCGTAATAGTTTGTCGATGTTGATCCCATTTTCCGGTGATCGTGATAGTATCATTAATGGAAAGTTTATTCTTGTAATATGGTCGGTTGAAACATACCGCCTTTACTAAAAAACGGCCGACAAAAAATCGAAACGTCAGCCTGGATTTCTTTTTGCCAAAATACATAAGAGAAGGTTCCCCATGAACCTTCCCTTCGACCGTTATTTTCTCTTCATGTTTTACTTCTGATATATCTCTTAGCCTGTAATCCTCGTATCTGTAGGGGAAATGCATCAACAGGTCTTCTACTGAGAAAATACCCATTGCATGCAGGGAGTTTGCGGTCTCTTCCCCTATGCCTTTTAAGGATGTTACTGTCATTTCGGATAAATTAGTCACCTTTTTGTAAGGGAACACCAAATATTTTCGCTTCCAATTCACGACCAGTTGGTGTTGCCGCCAACCCTCCTTGAGCAGTTTCTTTAAGTGCAGTAGGCATTGTTTGTCCAATCTTGTACATTGCATCAATCACTTCATCACACGGAATGGTGCTAGTGATACCTGCCAGTGCCATGTCTGCTGCGACCATTGCATTTGCTGCTCCCATTGCATTACGCTTCACGCATGGTACTTCTACAAGTCCTGCAACAGGGTCACATACTAATCCTAACATGTTTTTTAGTGTAATGGCCATTGCTTGTGCACATTGATCAGGTGTTCCCCCTGCCATTTCCACAATAGCAGCTGCCGCCATCCCAGAAGCGGAACCTACCTCAGCCTGACATCCGCCTGCAGCACCGGAAATTGAAGCGTTGTTAGCAACAACAAACCCGAAAGCTCCTGACGTGAACAAGAAGTTGATCATTTCTTCTCTTGTCGGATTAAGCACATTTTTGACCGCAAAAAGGGTTCCAGGAACGACTCCGGCAGAACCAGCTGTTGGAGTGGCACAGATTGTACCCATGGCTGCATTTACTTCATTTGTCGCCACTGCTTTACTTACTGCATCTAATATATTTTTACCTGTCAGGAAATTACCTTTTTCAATATATTTTTGAAGAAGAACCGCATCTCCGCCCGTTAAACCGGAAACAGATCTTACCCCCTCAAGGCCTCTTTCTACCGCCTGCTCCATAATCGTAAGATTTTTGTCCATCTGTTCAAAAATGTCCGCGCGTGTTCTGCCCGTAAATTCCATTTCCTGTTCAATCATAATTTCTGAAATTTTCTTATTACTGCTTTGTGCTAATTCAATCAGTTCTGCAACATTACGAAACATAATTTTTCCCCCTTAAGAGCTATACATCGTTTGAAAGCGCTATCATTATTATTCTAAAAGCTAGTCTACAATCTTTGTAACTTGAGTGATGTTAGGTAATGCAGTTAGTTCTTTAATTACTGCATCATCAATATTCTGATCCACTTCTATGGTCATTAAGGCTGTTTTTCCTTTTTCCTTGCGGGAAACCTCCATATGGCCTATGTTAATGGCGAATTTCGCTAAAACATTGGCAACTCCAGCTATCGCACCGTAACGATCATCATGCACCACAAGCAAGGCAGGATGATTTCCTGAAAGCTTCAGAACAAAACCGTTAAGCTCTGTAATCTCAATTTTCCCACCGCCTATCGAAATACCGACAAGCTCCAATTCTCCGTGTTCATCTCCTATTACAACTTTTGCTGTATTCGGATGGTCTGTGACGGCATCTTCTTCATGAAATGAAATGGCAATTTCTAATGAATCTGCTATTTGAAGGGAGGTTTTAATTCTTTCATCAAATGTATCAAAATCAAGTATGCCACCGACAATTGCTACATCTGTTCCATGCCCTTTATATGTTTTAGCAAAAGAACCGTAAAACGATATGTTTGCCCACTTTGGCTGCCTGCCGAAAAGGCTTCTTGCCACACGCCCGATTCTAGCTGCTCCGGCTGTGTGGGAACTTGATGGTCCTATCATAATCGGGCCAATAATATCAAATACACTTTTATATTTCATGCCTGCCCACTCCCCTATGTCGATTTGCTGTTTCATTCACCAGCAAATTTTCTTTTTATACACATACAAAAGAAGGGTGTTAGCCCTTCTTTTGTTTTCAAATATTATATTAGCCTACTCAATCGAAAAGATAAAGGAATATAGTGGCTGTTTTCCATTATGGACTTCCACTTCGACATCCGGATACGATTCTTCTAACTCATTCACAAGATCTTCCACGTCTTCTTCTGTTACATCTTCACCGTAGATGATAGTAAGAATTTCGGAGTCTTCGTCAACCATAGTGGTGAGTAGTTCCTTTGCAGCGGATTTTTTGTCTTTGTTAGTAAGAACAATTTTCCCGTCAGCAATTCCCATGAAATCATCTTTTTGAATTTCAACACCATCAATATTTGTATCTCTGACTGCGAAAGTAATTTGTCCAGTTTTTACAGAGCCTAGAGCTTCTTTCATTGTCGCTTCATTGTCAGCGAGCTCTCCTGTCGGGTTAAATGCAAGGATTGCTGCCATTCCTTGTGGAACTGTTTTACTTTCCACAACCGCCACGTTTTGATCAGCAACTTCTGCTGCTTGTTTTGCAGCCATGATGATGTTGCTGTTATTTGGAAGGATAATCACGTTATCAGCGTTCACATCTTTGATCGCTTTAAGGATATCCTCTGTGCTCGGGTTCATTGTCTGGCCGCCTTCAATGACCGCCTTTGCTCCGATGCTCTTAAATAGCTCAGCGATCCCTTCGCCCATCGCAACCGTGATAATTCCAAATTTCTCACGTTTTTTGTTTACTTCAGGTTTTGTAGCAGGATAATCATCTTCTTCAAAAAGTAGGTTGCTATGCTGTTCTCTCATGTTCTCAATCTTCATGTTGATCAGACTTCCGTATTTTTGACCATAAGTCAAAACATCTCCTGGCTGTTCCGCATGAATGTGTACTTTTACAATTTCCTCATCTGCAATAACCAAAAGGGAGTCCCCATATTGAGATAGGTCGTTACGGAAGTTTTCTTCTGTAAAAGGATTAGCTTTCATTTTTTCCTCTTCAAACTTGACCATGAACTCCGTACAATAACCGAACTCGATATCTTCTGTATTGATGGCAGAGTGAACACTCTTATGGTGTTCTGCATTAACAAGCTCGTTCATCGTTGTAGTAGGAACGATATCTTCAATGCTTTGTCCCTTCAGCTCCGCAAGGAATCCTTCATAGATATAAACTAATCCTTGTCCGCCACTGTCCACTACTCCTACTTCTTTTAACACAGGAAGCAGGTCTGGTGTGCGCTTAAGAGAAGCATTTGCTTCTTTTAATGTCTCTTCCATCAAAACAATGATATCTTCTTCATTTTTAGCAACTGCAACAGCTTTTTTAGCAGCATCTTTCGCTACAGTAAGAATGGTTCCCTCCACAGGCTTCATAACAGCCTTGTAAGCTGTTTGTACTCCTGTTTCAAGCGCTTGTGCAAAGTCTTTACTTGTAATCGTTTCTTTAGACTCAATATGCTTTGAGAATCCACGGAATAATTGAGAAAGGATAACTCCAGAGTTACCTCTTGCACCCATAAGTAGGCCTTTAGCCAGTGCCGAACCAACCTTCCCAATATGTTCAGAAACATTGCCCTTCACTTCTTTCGCTCCTGAAGTGATGGAAAGATTCATATTTGTTCCCGTATCTCCATCTGGAACCGGAAAAACGTTCAACGCATCAACTGTTTTAGCGTTGTTTGATAGATGATTTGCACCCTGGATGACCATTTGTGCAAAACGTTTCCCATTTAGAACTTTTATTGACACTAAATTTTCCTCCTTATTACGGGTTCGTAACTCGAACTCCCTGTACATAAATATTTAAAGAATCAACGGAAAGACCGAGCATTTGATTTAAGGTATATTTTACTTTGGTCTGTACATTGTGAGCCACTTCGGAAATCTTTGTCCCGTAGCTAACGATGATGTACATATCAATATGTAGCTGATCTTCTTCTTGGCGCACAATCACGCCTTTTGTGAAATTTTCTTTTCTAAGGATCTCGGATAACCCATCTTTCAATTGGCTTTTAGAGGCCATGCCTACTATTCCATAACAATCAACTGCAGCTCCACCAGCAATAGTAGCAACTACATCGTTAGAAATATCTATTTGACCATAGGATGTTTTTAGTTCGATGGACATAAAGGTTCCCCCTTCAATTGGATTTTTCACCTTGTCTACACGCTATTTTACTATAAAAACGTTCATTTTAAAAGCAGGCGGGTACTATTCTAATAATACTATTATTATACTGAATGCTAAAAACATGTATGTCAAGGTTTTTTTCTTGAAAGCTTTCCTTAGAACTATTGCAAAGTGTGGGGTAGTATGTTAAATTATATAAGTATTTTCAAGAGATTATTTTGGTAAAGAAAAATGATATAGAAGGGTACTTCTATGGACGTAGACCTTATGTATGGTTTTTCTCGCAATAATAAGAAAGTACTTTCTTATTACTAATGAAAATATTGAATGATGTTTCTTTGTAGTTAGGAGGGAATTGAACATGGCACGTAAATGTGTAATCACAGGCAAAAAGACTGGTTCTGGAAACGCACGTTCTCACGCAATGAACTCTACTCGTCGTACTTGGGGTGCAAACCTTCAAAAAGTTCGCATTTTAGTAGACGGTAAGCCAAAGCGTGTATACGTTTCTGCAAGAGCTTTAAAATCAGGTAAAGTTGAGCGCGTTTAATTTATAAATGCGCACATAAAGAAGCGACAGGAAGCTAGTCTTCCTGTCGCTTTTTACTTTGAGTTGATTTATGAGGGTACATCTAGGTTGACATAACTATTTTATCGTGTATACGGTTGAAAATTAGTCGAAATGAGTTTAGATTGTATGTTTTTGGTCCTTTTTAGCATGTAAAAATTGGTTCGGACAATATTTTGGCAACTTCGGTCTTTTTCCCTAGTATTTTTAAGGTGGTTCGGACAATTCAATTGGATGTTTGGTCAACTTTACAGTGACGTTCGGTCACTTAAAAAATTGGTTCGGTCATTTTCCGGAAAACTTCGGTCAACTTCGCAAAATCTTCGGTCAACTTTTGAAAAACTTCGGTCAAAATCACCAAAACTTCGGACATTTGCCCAATCTGCACCCGTTACCCCCATAACCTTCCACATTCAAGCATACTCCATACATTTATAAAAAAAGCACCCTTAACCAGGTGCTTTACTCCTTTTTAAACGACCCAAGCATCGCTCGGATTATTCCTCCCAAGAACCTAGGTAGTTTGATTGTATAAAATTTCATTACATTCCCTCCTCCGAACTTTTACCTTATTATTCATTCAGGTTGCAAATTAGCGGATCGCTGGGACCGTTTTAGGATAATGGATGATAATCACGGCTCCTTATCACCATTAATATGCCTTCATCAAATGAAAAAGTACCAATTTCCACTTCAAGTTCATTACTAATACATAGTGTGTCCCCGAAGCGAATATGCTTTTTTTCTAATGGATATTTAAATCCTGTTAGTGTAATGCCTTTTACATCAGGAGTGATGGGCATAAATGAGATAAATGGTAAAAAAACATCTTTTTTAATTGAGTATGTACCTTCCTTGCAAGCAAAAAGTTTATTTTGAATATCATGGATTTCAATCAATGTAGTTCTCTCCAGGCCCTTCAATACAAGCTGTATGTTTCCTAGAAAGTGATCCAACCTTCCACCAGTTCCTCCAAATATTCTAATGAGTGCTGGGTTTTGTTCAAGTGCCCAGTTTACTGCAAGTTCTGTATCTGTTTCATCTTTTTCGCTTGGATAGATCTCTGCGTGAGGTAGTTGAGTTTTTATGTTTTGAAGTTCTTCACTTGTAATGGAATCAAAGTCTCCGAAAGCTTTGGCTGGAAAGATATTATGTTCAAGTAAATATGTAACCCCTCTGTCAACCCCTACCCAAATCACATCTTCCCCTTGCCAATCATGCAGTTTGGGCATTCTCTCTGTCGGTCCCCCTGCAACAATATGTATATTCAATATGGCTCTCCCCTTCTTCTTTTTTAATATAAAAAAGCCTTCTATACGAAGACTTTTTACGTGCTGGAGGAATCGTCATAATCGTAACGGAATCCATCGAGTTGTTTAATTTCCGCTCCACCTGCAGAGAATTTCTTTAGCAGTTGTTCATACATGTCAATCTCGTTATAGTCGGTGCTATTGGCCAATGCGGAATGTAACGCTTGTTCCAGTATTGCCTGGTCATCCTTGGAAATATTCATCTTAGAAATCCTCCCTCACCATTTACCAATAGCATTCCGCACTAAGATAAAATTATGACAAGTTGTTCCTGATGGAGGAGATTGCTTGTTTGCGATCTTCTTTGTTGTAAATGGCAGAGCCTGCAACGAGAACATTTGCACCTGCTTCTACGCAAAGCTGAGCTGTTTCAGGATTCACACCACCATCCACCTCAATATCAATGGTCAATCCTCGTTCTTCCACCAAGGTTGCAACCTGTTGGATTTTCGGCAACACATCGTGAATGAAAGCCTGTCCACCAAAACCAGGGTTGACTGTCATTAAAAGTACCAAGTCCACATCATTCAAAATAGGAATGATGCTTTCTACCGGTGTAGCTGGGTTGATTACCACTCCAGCTTTCACGCCTTGTGATTTGATAAGCTGAATGGTGCGGTGAAGATGGCGGCATGCTTCCACATGTACAGAGATAATATCTGCACCAGCTTTAGCAAAATCCGCAATATATGCATCAGGGTTCTCAATCATTAGGTGCACATCTAACGGCAACTGTGTGATGGGGCGAACTGCTTCTACGATTAATGGGCCAATGGTGATGTTTGGCACAAAATGTCCGTCCATCACATCAATATGAATATAGTCTGCTCCTCCTTGTTCCACATCTGTAATGTCTTTTCCTAAGCTGGCAAAATCTGCACTTAGAATGGAAGGGGCGATTTTTATCATATTTTTAGTACCTCGGCTTTCTGTCTTTTATCTCTTCTACAAAAGAAACGTAATGTTTATATCGATATTCTGCAATTTCTTCTTTTTCAACCGCTTCTTTTACGGCACATTTTGGTTCTTTTAAGTGAGTACAGCCTCTAAATTTGCAAGCATGGCTTTTCTCTACAAATTCAGGAAAACAATCTTTAACTTCTTCTGCTTCCATTTCAAGGAACTCTAATGAACTGAAACCCGGAGTATCCGCAACAAAACCGTGGTTGATTTCCATCAACTCCACATGCCGTGTTGTGTGTTTCCCTCTCCCTAGATGGGAGGAAATGTTATCCGTTTTCAATTCTAGTTCAGGGCGTAAAACGTTTAAAAGAGATGATTTTCCAACTCCTGATTGTCCTGCAATGACAGAAGTCTTATCTTTCAAGTATGGCAAAATTTCCTTAAGCTGCTCTGGTTCCTTTGTAGATGTTAACAGCACTTCATACCCTATGGAACGATAATACTCGGCGAACTTCATAAGGTTTGCATCTTCATCCAGCAGGTCCATTTTGGAGATACAAATTAAAGGACTTACTCCTTTGGATTCAATCAACACAAGGAATCGATCCAATAAGACGGTACTGAATTCAGGTTCCATCGCGGAAAACACAAGGATTGCTTGATCAATGTTAGCGATTGGCGGCCTTACTAGCTCGTTTTTTCGAGGCAAAACGTCCATAATGTATCCTTCTTGGTCGTTCTCCGCTTGAAATACCACGGAGTCCCCAACTAGAGGGGTTATCTTATTTTTCCGGAAAACCCCTCTTCCTCTGCATTGGGTAATTTCGCCATCCGCTGTCAAAACATAGTAAAAGCCGCTCAATGCTTTGACAATCTTGCCTTCTGGCATACACTCACTCCTTAATAATTACTCTATGTCGTCATAGTTGATGGTTTTATTTTCCACTTCTTTCCCATCTACAACTACCCGATATTTAGCCTGTTGCTTATATGCCACAGTTATCGTGAAACTTGTAATTAAGTCCTCTGTAATAATGAAGGTTTCTTTCGGTTCATCATTCATAGTGTTGTTAAGGTCCTCTAAATATAATTCAACTGTCTGCTCTGCACCTTCTTCTTCCGGATCATACTTTACTTCAAGTGGTATATCCACTGTCTTATCACCAGGTTGAGGCCCATCAGAAACGATAAGTTTGATGGTATCGCCTTTTTTCACCTGGGCTTCTGGTGCAGGCTCCTGTTTAATAATATTCCCTTCAGATACAGAATCATTATACTCTCTTGTAACTTCTGGAACTAACATTAAGCTTGCAAGATGTCGTTGCGCAAACTCAATGGACGACCCTTGGTAATTATCGAGTTCTATCGGACTTGAACCCATAGAGACAATGAGTTTAACTACTGTTTCTTCTGGGACTACACTTTCTCCGGCTTCGGGATCTTGTCCGATGACTTCACCTTCTGGTACTTCATCAGAATGAATTTCTTCTAATTCATAATCATTATAATCTGCTGATTCTATTCTATTAATAGCTTCATTAACAGGAAGCCCCGAGTAATCAGCCATATCGACTTTTTCCTTACCTAAGCTCTGAAAGATGGTAATTGCTTTGCCTTCTTTTACTATTTCTCCAGCTTCAGGGAAAGTTCTCGTTACTTTTCCTTCTTCTATGTCATCACTTGGTTCTTCTTTAGGTTCTTCTAAAACAAAACCTAAATCAATTAATTCTTTCACTGCATCGTCATACTCCTTACCTGACACATCAGGAACCGTTACATCTTTCGGTAGAAGCATGGATGGTAGAAGAGTAAATGCAGCAACCCCGCCACCAACAAGCAATAAAAACAGGACTAATAAAGCAATGACCCATTTCTTCTTTTTCTTCTTTTTAGGTGGAGTTGGTTCTTCTGCCTTCTCGCTTGCAGGTTTATTTTCTGGTGGACGAATTCTAGTTTCATCTTCATTGGTAATATTGTTTAAGCCGCCTTTAATGATCGGTATTGCCTTTGTCGCCTCTTCATCGTCATCTGGAATGTAAAATTTAGGTTCGTTCATACGGCTTGGTTCAAGCGTCGTCATTACATCCGCCTGCATTTCATCTACTGATTCATAGCGGTGAAGTGGATCTTTTGCCATTGCCTTCAATACAACATTTTCCATACTTTGAGGTAACGTAGGATTCCAACGTTTTGGAGATGGCGTTTGTGATTGTAAATGCTTTAGAGCAATAGAAACAGCTGATTCCCCTGAAAACGGCAATCTTCCTGTTAACAATTCAAACATAACGATTCCTAATGCATAAACGTCAGATTTTTTCGTTGCCAAACTTCCTCTTGCTTGTTCAGGAGATAAATAATGAACAGAACCTAAAAGCGAGTTGGTCTGAGTGATCGTAGTAGAACTTAAAGCCATAGCTATGCCAAAGTCCGTCACTTTCACTGTCCCGTAATCATCAATCAAAATGTTTTGCGGCTTAATATCCCGGTGAATGATCCCGTTCTCATGGGCATGAGAAATAGCTGATGTCAGTTGGTTCATAATTTCAACTGCATTGTATTGTTCCACAGGTGCATATTGTTGAATGTACTGCTTTAATGTTTTTCCTGAAACATGCTCCATCACGATATAGTAAATATCATCTTCTTCGCCAATATCATAAATGCTTACAATGTTCGGATGGTCTAGACTTGTTGCAGATTGTGCTTCTCTTCTAAAGCGGCGAATAAATTCTTCATCATTTGCAAAATCTAACCGTAATACTTTAACTGCGACATCACGATCCAAAATCATGTCATGGGCAAGGTAAACATTCGCCATTCCACCGCCACCGATGACTTCCCTAATTTTGTAGCGATCATTTAATCTTTTGCCTATTAACACCTATTTCACCCACTCCCAGCTTCGGAGACAGATAATTTCAAGATGGCAACCGTGATATTATCTTCCCCACCGTAATGGTTGGCGCGTCTTATTAATTCCTCTGCCTTTTCAGACAATGCATGGTTCCCGTTGTTTAAAACCTCAACTAGCTCCCGGTCTTTCACTTTGTCACTCAAACCGTCTGAACAAAGGAGAATATATCCTGGGTCATCATATGTAATGGTTTTTATATCTATTTTCACTGTTTTTTCTGTCCCTAAAGCCTGTAGTATAACATTTTTTCTAGGATGATGTTCTGCATCTTCCTTTGATATTTGCCCAGTTTTAACGAGTTCATTTACAAATGTATGATCTTCTGTTAGTTGCTTGGCATTTTCCTCTGAAATAAGATAAATTCTGCTGTCACCAACATGTGCCAGGGTTACAAAAGTATCGCCAATGATAGCAGCAACAATTGTAGTCCCCATCCCATTGCATTCCTCATGGGTATTTGCATGGTCAAACAGTGTTTGGTTGGCTTGAAGAATGAACGTCTTCAGCCAAATTTCAGCAGGTTCAGGGGAAGAGATGTTGGTTGTCTCTTCCCACACTTCCTTGATGTGACTTACTGCTCTTTCGCTAGCCACTTCACCTGCTTGATGGCCCCCCATGCCGTCACAAACCACTGCAAGCTTTGTGCCGTCTTTATTAACAAAAATTCCCCCATTGTCTTCATTATGTGAACGAACTCTCCCTCTATCTGTTAAAAAGACCATTAACCATTGTCACCTCGTCTCTTCTTTCCGCTCCTTCGCACGCAATTGTCCGCATGCAGCATCAATGTCGTGACCTTGCTCACGACGAACTGTAACGTTGACCCCAAGGTTTTTCAACGTTTTTTCAAATAAATTAATTTGTTCTTTTGGTGTTCTCACATAATCACGTTCTGGTACGTAATTCACTGGAATCAAATTGACATGACATTTCATGCCTTTTAAAAGTTGTGCCAATTCTTCGGCGTGTTCTACCTGATCATTTACTCCACCGAACAAGCCATACTCAAAACTAACACGACGACCTGTTTTTTTGATGTAATAACGGATAGATTCCATTAGTTCAGGTAGTTTATATGCTCTATTAATAGGCATCAGTCTTGAACGTATCTCTGTGTTTGGTGCATGCAGGGAAACAGCAAAGTTGATTTGCATGTTTTCATCGGCAAACTTATAAATCTTAGGGATAATTCCACTTGTAGAAACGGTAATATGACGTGCGCCGATATTAAGCGCTTTGTCATGGTTAATTATTTTTAAGAAGTCAAGCATTTCATCGAAGTTATCAAAAGGTTCCCCAATCCCCATGATTACTACATGACTGACACGTTCATCCATTTCATCAAGAGCTTGTTGCACCTTCACAACCTGGGCAACAATTTCTCCTGCTTCCAGGTTACGTTTTAACCCTCCAAGAGTAGACGCACAGAATGTACACCCGATTCGGCAACCTACCTGAGTGGTGACACAAACAGAATTTCCGTATTCATGCTTCATCAGAACTGTCTCAATGGAATAACCATCATGCAGTTCAAATAGGAATTTCATCGTTCCATCAGAAGATGTTTGTTGCACAATTGTCTTTAATGTCGTTAGTGCATATGTCTCTTCCAGCTTTTCTCTTAAGCTTTTGGAGAGATTGGACATCTCTTCAAAGGATGTCACACGCTTTTGATAAAGCCATTCAAAAATCTGAGTTGTTCTGAATTTTTTCTCTCCGATACTTAGTAACCATTCTTCCAATTCGTGCAATTGTAAAGAATAGATGGACGGTTTACGCGTTGCTTCTTCTTGTTTGAGTTGTTCTTTTGTTTTATGTTCCATCTTTTACACCTGCCTTTTTAGTCTAACAATAAAAAATCCATCTGTACCAAAATAGTGAGGCAATAGTTGGAGCATACCTTCTTTAACATAGCTGTTTACCTTTTCTGGCAGTAATTCTTTAATGTTGAAATCTATTTCAAACTCTTTGTTTTCTTCTAGAAATGCATGAACAACATCAGCATTTTCTTCTTTATCAATTGTACATGTACTATATACCAAAGTTCCACCTTTTTTTACAAGAGGTGCCACTTCCTTTAGTATAGCCAATTGAATGGAAGCTAATTGCTTGATGTCCTGCATGGACTTTGTATATTTCAAGTCGGGCTTTCTGCGGATCACTCCAAAACCTGAGCATGGTGCATCCACTAGGATTTTATCAAACTGTTCCGGTTCGAAAATTTCTTGGGCCTTTCTGCTGTCGAGCGCCTGTGCTTCAATGTTGGATAGATTAAGTCGCTCTGCTTGATCTTTTATCAGCTTTACCTTGTGATCATGGAGGTCAGTTGATATTACTTTCCCACTATCCTTTAACAATTCGGCAATATGCGTTGTTTTCCCTCCAGGTGCAGCACAGCAATCGTAAACATAGTCTCCCTTTTCAACACCTAGAGCCCTGGCTACTAGCATGGAACTCTCGTCTTGTATCGTCATATAGCCGTTTTTATAAGCATTGGAATAAGCCATATTTCCTTTTAAAGAGACAATGCTTTCGTCTGCAACCTCCCCTTTTTCTACATTAAATCCTTGTGCGGTAAGCATGTTTAATACTTCATCCACTTCTGCTTTCGCCGTATTTGCCCTTGCCGATTGGTGTGGAGGAACAAGGTTCATTTCACACATTCTTTCTGTGTCATGAACGCCGTATTGTTCTATCCATTTCTCCACTAACCACTTAGGATGGCTTGTTGAAACGGTTATGCGTTCTACATCATTTTCCATTTCCTCCAGATCAGGTACACCGTCACGCTGTAAGGACCTTAACACGCCATTGACAACAGACGCAACACCTTTGTGACCTCTTTTTTTGGCAATTTCTACCGCTTCATAAATAGCTGCACGTGCAGGAACTTTGTCAAGATACAACATTTGATACAAAGTCATCTTTAAGAGGACTTTTACCCAATCCTGCAACTTTTTTTGTTTTTCAATATAGGAAGTCAAATAAAAGTCCAAGGTGATGGTTCGTTGAATGGTACCGTAAACTATTTCTGTAAAAAGCCCGGCATCTTTTTTAGATAACTTACCTGAATCTAAATAGTTGTTTAACAATAAATTACTGTAGGCTTGCTTTTTTTCGACATTTAATAATGCCTCTAAAGCAAGTTCTCTTACATTTTTCATTTTAGTCTCCTAGCTTTGTGCCTTCTGATAAAGAAGCTCCTGCACCGTTCAAATATTGTGTACCAGTCATTCTCTTCTTACCAGCCAGCTGCAAATCTGTTATTTTTATCCCTGTAGTATTGCCTGTTTTGACGATGAAACCGTCCTCCTCAATTCCGATGATGGTCCCAGGTTCAGCGTCTTTCGCCGTTTCTATTTTCTCACCCCACCAAACTTTCATGACTTGTCCTTCCATGGTTGTATATGCAACAGGCCATGGATGCAAACCGCGTATATGGTTATAAATTCGCTCGCCATCCATTGTCCAATCAATCTTTTCCTGTTCACGCTTGATGTTGGATGCAAACGTTGCTTCTTCATGGTTTTGGACTTCCGCTTTTAGCTTTTCATTAAAAAGTTGAGGAAGGGTTTCTGATAGCAGCTTAGATCCGGCTACACTTAATTTATCATGCAACGTACCGACATGGTCACGCTCTTCAATGTTCACTTCCACCTGTGTCAGCATATCACCAGCATCCAATTTTTCTACCATATACATAATTGTAACACCTGTTTTTTCATGACCCTGAATGATCGAGTAATGAATTGGTGCTCCGCCTCGCAATTTTGGAAGCAAGGAAGCATGGACATTAATACAGCCATATTTCGGGGCATCAAGCAGGGGCTTAGGTAAAATCTGCCCGAATGCTGCCGTTACAATCAAATCCGGCTCTAAGGAAGTGATTTTTTCATACTCCACAGCTTCTTTAATTTTTTCCGGTTGATAAACAGGGATGTTATGTCTCTCTGCCTCTACTTTTACCGGGGGTGGTGTTAACACCTTTTTTCTGCCTTTCGGGCGGTCAGGCTGAGTTACTACTGCAATTACTTCATATCCGTCATGGATAATTTGCTGCAAGACTGGTACTGCAAAATCCGGCGTCCCCATAAACACAATTTTCTTCTTCATTTTCTATCACCCTTCTACTTCCAACTCATCTGGTTCAAAATATCTTAAGACTTTAGATGTGAACAATACACCGTTTAAATGGTCTATCTCATGTTGTATAGCACGGGCAAGGAATCCTCTTGCCTCCAGCTCGTACCATTTGCCTTTACGGTTCTGTGCGCGTATCTTCACATAATCGGCGCGTTTCACATCTCCATACAAGTCAGGAAAGCTTAAACAGCCTTCAGGTCCTACCTGTTCTCCTTCTTCTTTAATGATTTCAGGGTTAATTAATTCTAGCTTCCCGTGTTTATCATCAATATCTACAATCGCGATTCTTTTTGCGATACCTATCTGCGGTGCTGCAAGGCCGACCCCGTCTGCCTCAAGCATCGTATCATACATATTGTTCAGGAGTCGAATCAACCTTTTATCAAAAAGAGTAACCGCCTCACAGTTTTGTTCCAAAACTTGCGCTGGGTACTTCACAATATCTAGTATAGTCAATCTTAATTCCTCCAACTGTTACATAAGCATATATGGATTTAGGTCAATATGAACTGCTAGTTTATCTTGATCCATTTGTGTTTGATATTTTTCTATTACTGTTTTTAATGCTGCGTGCAGATTTGGTTCTCGCTTATACTTAATGATACATTGATACCTGTAGCGGTCTTTTATCCTCGCTATAGGAGAAGCAACCGGACCAAGTATAACAGCCTCATCTGATAATTGCATGTTTAAAAAATGGGTAATTTTTTCTGTCACCGTGACCACTTTAGTTAATTCCTGATGTGTCACAGTAACTAGCGCCAAAAAGTAAAATGGCGGATATTGATGCAGTTTTCTAATTTGCATTTCTTTTTGGTAAAATTCCAGGTAGTTGTGTGTGCCGGCAAGCTCCACACTGTAATGTTCCGGGCTATACGTTTGAACCACCACTTCGCCGGCCAATTCGTGTCTCCCAGCTCTTCCACTTACCTGTGTGAGGAGCTGGAATGTTTTTTCGGAAGAACGAAAATCAGGAACGTTAAGCATCGTATCTGCCGTCAATACTCCGACAAGGGTTACAAGCGGAAAATCAAGCCCTTTGGCAATCATTTGCGTACCAAGCAGAATATCTGCCTTTTGGTCACCAAATTGCTGCAAAAGCTTTTCATGGGAGCCCTTCCTGCTCGTCGTATCAACATCCATCCTTATAACCCTCGCTTGTGGAAGGAGTTTTGTAAGTTCTTCCTCGACTTTTTGGGTACCTGTCCCAAAGAAACGAAAATGTTCACTGTCGCAAGATGGACACGTTGAACGGACAGGTTCTTCGTAGCCACAATAATGACATTTCATTTGATTGCTGCTTCGATGATAGGTCAACGAGATGTCACAATGAGGACATTCCACCACATATCCACAGTCTCGACACATTACAAAAGAAGAATAACCCCTTTTATTTAAAAATAAAACGGATTGTTCGCCTCTTTCCAGTCTAGACTGGAGCTTTTCAAGAAGGCTTCTCGAAAACATTGACCTGTTCCCGTCTCTCAATTCTTCTCTCATGTCGACAATCTCCACTGCCGGCATTCCTTGTTCACTCATTCTCTTGTCCATCGTCAGAAGTTTATACACCCCTTTGGATGCACGGGCGAAGGTTTCAAGTGTGGGGGTGGCACTGCCAAGAACAACAGGGCATTGGTGATATCTGCCCCTTTCTAAAGCAATATCGCGGGCATGATAACGCGGGGTGTCCTCTTGTTTATAGCTTGTTTCATGTTCCTCATCTATGATGATAATGCCTACATTTTCAAAAGGAGCAAAAATAGCGGACCTGGCGCCTACTACAACCTTTACTTCCTTTCGGTGTATCTTTCTCCATTCATCGTATTTCTCTCCCATTCCAAGACCGCTGTGCATAACAGCCACGTCAGAACCGAATCTTGATTTGAAACGGTTGACCATTTGCGGCGTCAGAGCAATCTCGGGAACAAGAACAATTGCTTCTTTTCCTTGCTTAAGTACAGCATCCACTGCCTGCATATAGACTTCTGTTTTACCACTCCCCGTGACACCGAACATAACAAACGCTTCATGCGTATGTTGTTCAATGGAATGGAGAATGGGAATGATAGCTTCTTGTTGTTGTTGGGTCAAGGGAAGCGCTTGAGACTTTTCAAATTCCCTGTTTTCATAAGGATCTCTGTATATTTCTTCATCATTTTCTGAGAGGATACCGAGTTTTACTAATGCGTGAATCGCACTTGTCCCAATCTGCAACTCTTCTAACAGAGTTTTTTTGTCCATTTTTTCAATATTTGTTTCCAAGAAAAAGTCCAACAGCTTATGTTGGGCGGCAGCACGAGCAGAGATTTTCTTTTTTGCTTGTGAAAGGGCCTCATTCGGCACCTGTACCATTACTACTTTTCTCGTTTTCTTAGAAAGTTTATCTTTTACTTCGTAATATACTTCTAGAACATCCTGTTCCATCAGCTGTTTGATTGTTTTAAAGTGACTGGTTCCTGCCACCTCTTCAAATTTCACGCGATTGGATGTGTGAAAGAATGGTTGAAGCTCGGAAGGGACTCCTTCTATGTTTCTGGCAATTAGCCATTTTTCATATTTTGCCTTTAATGCAGCTGGTAACATTGCTTGGTAAGCTGAAATAGTAAAACACAGAGTATGGTCTCGAAGCCAGTCTGCCAGTTGCATAAGTTCTGATGTCAGAATAGGCTGTATATCTATCAAAGATGTGATCGGACGTGTTTTAGGGACGGTGGTACTTTCTTTCACATCCACGACAAAACCTTGAATCTGCCTTGGGCCAAAAGGTACATTCACCCTCATTCCAGGTTGTATGAACCCATTCCATTTCGCAGGAATCTCATAATCAAAGGCTCTATCCGTTTGTTTGGCAGGAACATCAACAATCACACTAGCATAATAGGTCATCGTTTTTCCTCAAGTGTCGCTGCGACTTCCTCAAGCAGTGCATAAGCCACATCCTGTTTGGTCATCATCGGCAGAGAAATGCTTGTGCCATCTTTTTTATAGATGGTTACTAAGTTTGTATCTGTTCCAAATCCAGCACCTGCAACTGTTACATTGTTTGCTACGACATAATCCAAGTTTTTCTTAGCAAGCTTACCTTTGGCATATTCCTCTACATTATTCGTTTCAGCTGCAAATCCTACTAGCACCTGATGTTCTTTTCTTTCGCCTAATGTTTTGAGGATGTCTTTCGTCCGTTCTAACTCTAGTACGCTATCCCCGTCCTGTTTTTTCATTTTAATGTCGGAAACAAACTTAGGACGGTAGTCGGCAACGGCAGCAGATTTTACGACAACATCGGTTTGTTCATAATGAGCGATCACAGTGTTAAACATTTCTTCTGCAGATTCCACTCGAATTGTTTTTACATTCGGAGGATCAGGAAGGTTTGTCGGCCCTGATACCAGGATAACTTCTGCACCTAAATTAGCAGCAGCTTCTGCAATGGCATACCCCATCTTGCCTGTTGAACGGTTAGTGAAAAAGCGTACAGGATCCACTTTTTCAATAGTAGGGCCTGCTGTGACTAGAATCCTTTTCCCTGCTAGCGTCAAGTTGTCATGTTTTTGAAAAAAACGCTTCAGTCCTTCGACAATGGTTTCAGGTTCTTCCAATCTACCCTTTCCTACATAACCACACGCCAAAAAACCTTCTCCCGGTTCCATGAATCGATACCCGAAAGACAAAAGCCGCTCCATGTTTTGCTTAACTGCAGGATGATCATACATATGTACATTCATAGCTGGTGCAATCCATACAGGGGCCGTACTTGCCAATAAAGTTGTCGTAATCATGTCATCCGCTAAACCGTTGGCAAGCTTTCCAATTACATTAGCAGTCGCTGGTGCCACTAGCACCACATCTGCCCAGTCTGCAAGGTCAATATGTGAAATAACGGAAGGATTCTTTTCTTCGAATGTATCTGTGAATACTTCGTTTCTTGATAAGGCTTGAAAAGACAACGGTGTAACAAATTTGCAGGCAGACTGGCTCATAATTACCTTTACTTCCGCACCTTGCTGAACTAATTTACTTGTTAAAGCGACTGCTTTATAGACAGCTATACCACCTGTTACACACAATAGGATTTTTTTATTTTTCATTTCACAACCCCCGTCATGTACTAGAAATTCTACTTTACCCCATTAATCCTCTTTCCCTTAAGTCACTTGCCTCATGAAGAAAAACCGTGCAATATCCGCCCGGTCCTTTTTATTGTGAAAATTTTTGCGGTTTGGTTAATCGCCGCTATTCCTTTCCGCAAATGGCTTCGCTTTCCCAGGGGCGCTGCTGGAGCCCCCTCGGCTACGCTGAAGCCACTGAAAAAGGCCTTGATTTTGAAATTTTATTAAACACCGCTGTTGATTTCCGCAAATGGCTTCGCTTTCCTAGGGGCGTTGCTGGAGCCTCCTCGGCTACGCCTGCGGGGTCTCCAGCTAACGCTATCTCCCTCAGGAGTCTTCGCCTTTTGCTCCAATCACCAGCTAGGAATCAAAAAAATTTATTTTTTCAGTTTTTCAGTGGCTTCGCTACGCCTGCGGGGTCTCCCCCTAGGGCTATCTCACTCAGGAGTCTTTGCCATTTGCTCCAATACACAGCTAGAAGTTACTTGAGCGAAAGTTTATTTCATTTTCAGTTAACTCATTTAGATGCCTTTTCACAAAACCTTAGGTAAGCGAAATCAACCGAACTGTACACTTTCTTTCTTTTTAAAAAAATAACAACCTATTTCTAGGTTGTTATCTTTACTTGTGATTTAGGATGCCTTCGCTTCTTTCAGCAGTTTTAATTGTCTTGGCAGATAATAAGCCTGCGTCAATCTCTTCAAGGGCTTTCCCAACAAATTTGTGAGAAACCGTTTTTTCGATCATTTGATCGTTTACTTGTTGCAATTCACGAGCACGGCGTGCAGAAACGGTGACAAGCGTATATTTTGAATCTAATTTTTGCATTAGTGAATCAATAGATGGGTATAGCATATTATTCAGCCTCCAGCATTTGCTTATATTTTTCACGCAATCTTGTACGTTTACAATGTTCTGCCTGTACAATTGCTTGTATTCTGTCACAAGCAAGGTCCACTTGATCATTTTCCACCACATAGTCATAAGCGTCCATCATTTCAATTTCTTCTTTGGCAACTGTCATGCGGTTATTGATTAAGTCTTCTGTTTCAGTACCTCTTGTCGTGATTCGGTTCTTTAGTTCAGATAGGCTTGGCGGCATCAGGAAGATGAACACACCTTCAGGGAATTTGCTCTTAACTTGAATAGCACCCTGAACTTCAATTTCAAGGAAGACATCCTTGCCTTCAGCTAAACATTGTTCTACATAATCAACAGGAGTACCGTAGTAGTTTCCAACATACTCTGCCCACTCGATAAATTTATCTTCTTCTATTAACTGTTCAAATACTTCTCTAGACTTAAAGAAGTAATCCGTTCCGTCCACTTCCCCTTCACGCGGGTTACGTGTCGTCATAGAAATGGAATAATGTAAACTAACATCTTCTTTTGAAAATAACGCTTTTCTTACTGTCCCTTTTCCAACACCGGAAGGTCCGGAAAGAACAATCAATAATCCTCTATCTCTCATTATATTTACAAATACCTACCCTTCATCAGACATATCATCTTTATTTACCAGGCGTTGTGCCACGGTTTCCGGTTGCACGGCCGATAAGATAACATGATCGCTATCCATTATTAGTACTGCTCTTGTGCGTCTTCCATAAGTTGCATCTATTAACATACCCTGATCTCTTGCATCTTGGATAATTCGTTTGATCGGAGCAGATTCAGGACTAACAATAGATATGATACGATTTGCTGATACGATATTACCAAAGCCAATATTAATCAACTTTATGCTCATGGTTCCCACCTCTTGTTACAAACTCTATTCTAACCGTGTTCCATGGTTAGTAATCAACGATTATTCAATGTTTTGCACCTGTTCTTTAATTTTTTCCAGGCAAGCTTTCATCTCGACGACCAGATTCGCAATATTTGCGTTGTTTGCCTTGGAACCGATGGTATTTACTTCCCTGTTCAATTCCTGGACAAGGAAATCCAGTTTCCTGCCAACAGGCCCTGTAGAATGGAGGGATTGGGTAAATTGACCAAGGTGGCTGTTAATTCTTTTCAATTCTTCATTAATGTCAGCCTTATCAGCAAAAATTGCGGCTTCTGCCAGTATACGTTGTTCATCAATCTGGGAACCTAAATATTCCTTCAGCTTTTTTTCCAACCGCAACCGATACGCTTCCACAACTGTCGGTCCTAATTCTGCGAGCTGCTCCGACATAGTTCCGATAAAGTTTAAATGAGTGATAATATCCTTTTTCAACTGATCGCCCTCAGCAGTACGCATGGCAACCAATTGCTTGGACGCTGAATGGATTTGTTGCAGCAACAATTCTTCTATTGCTTCCATTCCTGTCTGTGTTTCCATAATCGTAAACACATTTTCTAATTTCAGTATATCATTAATCTGAATGGAACCGGAAATTTGGTATCTATCTTTTACCTTATGTATAGAATCTATGTATGCCGAAAGAAGTTCCCAATCCACATTCATGTGTTTATCTTGTATGTCTTGGCCTTCAATCGTTATGAACATTTCTATTCTTCCTCTTTGCAAATAAGAGCTGACGACTTTTTTCATCGTCTCTTCCATTGCTAGGAACTGCTTAGGCATCCGGATATTAATCTCACAAAAGCGATGGTTGACAGATTTCATCTCGACAAGAATCTGATAAGATCCTTGAGTTACTTCTGCCCGCCCAAAGCCTGTCATACTTTTCACCATAGTATACTCACGTCCGTTTCTTAAGTATAGAAAAAGAGCCGGAAAACTGGCTATTGTTGATGCTAAGCAACCACTATATTAGCATTGTTTCCCCTAATTTGAAAGCTATTTTTATAGAAATTTAAGTGGGTAACTGATTGATGGCGAAAAAAGAAGAAAAGGCAATAGAGTTCCCCTCTACTACCTTAAATTTATTATACCATATTCTTTTTTGCTTTTCCTGTGAAAAGAGTACCTACTAGCAAGAAAGTAGGTAACGATGCCATCCCCATTATCAATAACCACTCTTTGGGAGCCAGTGCCACTGTATGGAAAATACCTTGTAAAGGTGGATAATAGATAACGATTAACATTAAAATAATACTGGAAATGACTGCTCCAACAAGGTACATGTTTTGAAACGGGTTTCGATGGAAAATGGATCTATCACTTCGGCAATCAAATACATGAATCAGCTGAGCCATTACAAGCGTTGCAAATGCGACTGTTTGAGCATAAATGAGATTATCCGGGTGTTGTTTGTATACAATCATAAATGCAAGCAAGGTGGCAAGTCCTATTAGGAAACCGCGGGATACTATTTTCCACCATAAACCTCTGGCAAAAACGCCTTCTCTTGGATGCCTTGGTTTACGCTTCATAACGTCCCCTTCTGCTTGATCAAGGCCAAGCGCCATTGCTGGCAAGCCATCTGTTACAAGGTTCACCCACAAAATTTGGATGGGAACAAGCGGAAGCGGCAATGCCAATAACATCGCAAACAGCATGACAAGTATTTCCCCTACATTCGAAGCTAATAAATATCGGATGAACTTCCTAATGTTTTCATAAATGTTACGGCCTTCTTTTATAGCTGATTTTATCGTGGCAAAATTGTCATCCAATAGGACCAGAGAACTTGCTTCCTTCGCAACATCTGTACCGGTTATCCCCATCGCAATTCCAATGTCAGAGGCTTTTATCGCCGGGGCATCATTTACCCCATCTCCAGTCATGGCGACAATATGTCCTTTTTTCTGTAGTGCTTTTACGATGGATAGTTTGTGCTGTGGGGACACCCTGGCAAACACATACACATCATCCACCATGTCTTCTAATTCTTCCTGGCTCATCTTCTGAAGAGTTTTTCCTTCTAGTACTTTACCTCCCATCGGAAGAATGCCAATTTCAGCTGCTATTGCTTTAGCTGTGACAATATGATCACCTGTGATCATCACTGTCCTGATACCTGCTTCTTTACATTCACGAACAGCCTGTTTTACTTCTGGACGGGGAGGATCTATCATCCCTTGGAGTCCGATAAAGACAAGGTCTTTTTCTATCTCTCTTTCGTGCATGCCCTCATGAAAATTAGAAATCGGCTTGAAGGCCACCGCAATATTTCTTAATGCTTGTGAGGCCAATGTATGAACCATATTTTTTACATTCTCTTCATATTTGGCTGAAAACAGCTCCCGCTTTCCTTCCCATAATAACGAATCACTAACATTCGTTATCACATCCGGTGCACCCTTTGTAATGACAAACAGCTTTCCTTGCTTATCTTTTACAACGACACTCATCATCTTTCGTTCCGAGTCAAACGGATATTCTTTTACAATATGGAATTCATTTAGTAAACCTTCACGAGTAAAACCTGCCTTCATGGCTGCAACAGCAAGGGCGCCTTCTGTGGGGTCGCCATCAAGGATGTATTGGTTTTTTTTCTGAATTATATTAGCGTGATTACATAACAGACCGAATGTCAACAGTTGATGCAGTGATTTATTCTTACTTGCACTATCTGCCCCATCTGTTAGGAATTCCCCTTTTGGTTCATAGCCGTTTCCTGATACATGCCAAGTGGTACCACCAGACCAAACATGGGTTACGGTCATTTTGTTCTGCGTCAGTGTCCCCGTCTTGTCCGAACAAATGACAGAAGCACAACCGAGTGTTTCAACAGCAGGGAGCTTTCTGACAATCGATTTCTTTTTGATCATACGCTGAACGCCAAGTGATAGGGCTACGGTTACAATTGCCGGCAAGCCTTCAGGAATAGCTGCAACCGCTAAAGACACACCAGCTAAGAACATTTCATACAAACTATGTCCTTGAAGAACCCCCACCAAGACTACAAGCATAGTCAGTATTAAAGCAACCGTAATTAATATCTTCCCAAGCTGCTCCAGTTTCCTTTGAAGTGGTGTAATGGTTGTCTCCGCAGTCTGTAGTAAATCTGCAATTTGTCCCATGGCAGTATTCATACCTGTGGCAACTACGACACCAACACCCGTTCCACGTGTTACAAGTGTTCCCATAAAAGCCATGTTTTCCTGATCACCTATGGAAATGTCAGAGCCCTGCACAGGTTTATCACTTTTGACGGAAGGCACTGATTCCCCCGTCAGCGCAGACTCCTCAATTTCTAACGAACTGGCCTGTACAATTCGAAGGTCCGCCCCAATACGGTCTCCGCTTCCGAACTTAATAATATCCCCTACCACTATTTCTCTTGAAGCCACTTTCCGCCATTCTTTTTCTCTAAGAACGGTTACTTGTGGTGCCGAAAGCTCTTTTAATGCCTGCAAGGATTTTTCTGCTTTTCTCTCCTGAAAAAAGCCTAAAAATGCATTGATGATCACTATGGCAATGATGGCAATTGCATCGATATATTCCCCAAGCAAACCTGAGATCAATGTTGCTGCAAGCAACACCACTACCATGAAATCTTTGAACTGCTCTAAAAACACTAAAAAGGCGTTCGGTCTCTCCGCCTCTTGAAGTTCATTCGTCCCATACTGCAACAGACGATGTTTTGCTTCTGATTCACTTAAACCCGCCTCTAAATCGGAATTGATCTGCTCTTCGACTTGTTCTGCTCTCATTTCATGCCATTTCATCTGTTCCACCTCACAACCTTTGCACAAAATCTATCTAACAAAGTCTATTCGGACTCGTCCAAAAAAATGATATACTTTTTGGGTGTTATCAAGATTGTTAAGATATAATGATAAAAGAGAAATTTTTTATGTTAAGAACAAGAAGGGAAGTTTACATATATGAGTTTCGACGGTATTTTTACATACGCCATGACTGCAGAGTTGAAGGATAAGCTAGAAAGCGGGAGAATTACTAAGATTTATCAGCCCTATAAAAATGAGCTTATTTTAACGATTCGCTCAGGCAGAACTAACTATAAGCTGCTGATCAGTGCGCACCCAAGCTATGCAAGAATGCACCTGACAGAAGAATCCTATGAAAATCCTTCTGAGCCGCCAATGTTCTGCATGCTGCTAAGAAAGCATTTAGAGGGATCTATCATTACACAAATCCATCAAATTGATATGGATCGCATCATCGTTTTTGATGTAAAAGCGCGAAATGAAATCGGGGATGTTTCTTACAAGCAACTAATTGTGGAAATAATGGGACGACATTCTAATATTATCTTTTTGGATAAAGAAAAACAGATGATTCTGGATAGTATCAAACATGTTCCGATGGCTCAAAACAGACATCGCAGCCTGACACCGGGACAGACCTATGTGCTCCCTCCATCACAGGACAAACTTAATCCGCTGGAAGCTAACGAAGAAACGGTTCAAAGAAAAATTGATTTTATCGGAGGAAGACTTGATAAGCAGCTAGTAAATACATTCGCTGGGGTTTCTCCTATTTTCGCTAAAGAAGCGGTTCACAGAGCCGGACTCGCCAATAGGGACACTTTACCGAAGAGCTTTATGGCCTTAGTGGAAAAAATAAAAACTGGAGACCTCTCCCCTCAAATCATTACAGATGGTAACAAAGAAGTATTCTACCTACTTGATTTGGAACACCTTAAAGGAGAAAGCAAATATTTCTCGACTCTTAGCGAAACCCTTGATCGATTCTACTTCGGTAAAGCATCAAGAGATAGAGTCAAACAGCAAGCAAATGATCTGGAACGATTTATATCCAATGAGATTCAAAAAAATGAAAAGAAAATTGTGAAACTAGAAAAAACGCTAGATGACGCAAGAGATGCGGAAAAATATCAATTGTATGGCGAACTGTTGACAGCCAACCTCTATCAAATTTCAAGAGGAGATACAGAAGTATCTGTAGTGAATTATTATGATGAGAACGCCGGAACCATCACCATTACACTTGATCCGCAGCGTTCTCCTTCAAGCAATGCACAACGTTACTTTAACAAATATCAAAAAGCCAAAAACTCTTTAGCGATTGTGCAGGAGCAAATTGAGAAGGCGAAAGCGGAAATTCAGTATTTTGACATGTTGAACCAACAGGTGGAAACCGCCTCTCCAAAAGATATCCAAGAAATCCGTGAGGAACTGATGGAGGAAGGATACATGCGCATGAAGCAAAAGCGCAAAAAAGTTAAACCTCAAAAGCCTGTTTTAGAAACCTATCTAGCTACCGACGGCACAGAAATCCTTGTAGGAAAGAACAACAAACAAAACGATCATCTAACCAACCGTGTTGCACGTCGCGATGACATATGGTTGCATACAAAGGATATCCCTGGGTCTCATGTAGTTATTAGAAGTGCTGAACCATCTGACGATACCATCAAAGAAGCAGCTACCATTGCAGCCTACTTCAGTAAAGCACGCCATTCCGGTTCCGTTCCGGTTGACTTCACCAAAGTGAGACATGTGAAAAAACCGTCTGGGTCCAAACCGGGATTTGTCATTTATGAGCAACAACAAACCATTTATGTGACACCTGATGAGGAAATGATTATTGGGTTGAGGAACTAAAGAAGCGCACCTGTATTACTTTTGCAGGTGCTTTTTCGTTAAATAAATAATCACAATTCAGGTTTATTTTTACAAAAAGAAGGGTAATTATTTGCTTCCTTATAAAAACCATGTTTAAATGGAAAAATAGTTTTAAATGTTTTTTTCAAATGGAGGGTAACAACATGAAAAACAAGTTGACGATTTTTCTAGTAGCAATGTTAACAGCTGTTCTATTAGCTGCATGCGGTTCTGATGGAAACAATGCTTCTAAAGAAGGTAATCAAAACAAAGAAGCGAAAGAAGGACAAGAACAGCAAACCCCTGAAGTGGAAAAAGTAGATCCTGAAAAAGTTGTCGCTAAAGTCAACGGACAGGAAATTAAAGGCCAGGAATATAATGAAATGCTTCAACAAACTCAAATGATGATGATGCAATTCGGTCAAGGCGGAGACGCTAAAGCCATGAAAGATCAAACACTAAACGCGTTGATTGATCAAAAAATACTTTCTCAAGAAGTAGAAAGTAAAGGCTATAAAACGAGTGAAAAAGAAATTGAAGACTACATCAAAGATATTAAAGCAAATTACGAAAGCGAAGAAAAATTCGAAGAGGCACTTGAAGCAAGCCCTCTTACTATGGAAACTTTGAAGGCGCAAATCTCTGAAGAATTGGCTCTTCAAAAATACATGGAAAAAGAATTCCCTGAAACAAAAGTAACGGACGAGCAGATCAAAGAATACTACAACCAAGCAAAAGAGCAAAGCGAAGCACAGAAAGCAGAAGCTCCTGAAGGTGAAGAAGCACCAGAAAACAAATTCCCTGAGCTAGCGGAAGTTGAAGACCAAATCCGCGGTCAACTAGAACAAGAAGAAACACAAAAGAAACTACAAACGCTTGTTGAAGATCTGAAAAAAGACAGCAAAATTGAGAAACTAATCTAATAGTATGAAGTTAACGAACGCACCCTTTGATTTGGGTGCGTTTTGTTGTTTTAGGAGACTTTTGAGAGAATATCTACAGTTGTAAGTCGTTCCGATTCGTTTAAGAGATAACTCTTTCATTATTCTTCTTGCACTACGTACATTATTTTTGGGAACTACTGATGAGATTGGTGCTCAATGTGAGGTTCTACAGTAAAACCGCAACCTTCTACCACTTTTCATGCGACCTTCTACATTTCCCGGATTCGCTTGAACATTTCCCAACCTACCTTCTACCTCTAAACTCTCATATTCTACTCTTTCCCTCGTCCTCTCAGCTCCCTCTTTTTCATAATAGGTAATCTTCTAATTCAATAATTTACTCCCCAACAAAAAAATCCCCCAGACCACCACCGGTCCAAGGGATTCCCCTAAAAACTTAAAATTCCATCCAAGTCTCACTCGTTGGGTTCTCCACCCACTTCGAAAGCTTCTTGCGGTCATTTTCTGCAATGTAGTTCTTCTCGATTGCCACATCCATCAAAGTCTTATAATCACACAGAGCATGAGCTTCAATCATGTAATTAGATAAGTTGTCATCTGCAACTTCCAAACCGTATGTAAAAATTGCTACCACACCAAGCACTTCGCATCCAGCTTCCCTTAGTGCGTCAACGGCTGCAATAGCGCTGCCACCGGTGGAAATTAAATCTTCCACAACCACA
The DNA here is from genome assembly GCF_001293645.1 of Bacillus sp. CHD6a. Classification (GTDB taxonomy): domain Bacteria; phylum Bacillota; class Bacilli; order Bacillales; family Bacillaceae_I; genus Sutcliffiella_A. Next base: position 13,311 of record NZ_LBMD01000014.1, on the reverse strand, counting down.
ACTTTCTGGCCGGCTTCTACTCTTCCTTCAATCTGATTGCCTTTTCCATGTGCTTTTGCTTTGCTTCGAACGTAGCACATCGGCAAGTTCAGTTCGTTGCTCACCAATGCGGCGTGAGGGATACCGGCTGTTGCGGTACCAGCTACCACCTGCAGATCCGGAAATTTTGAAACAATTAATCTCGACAAAGATTCAGAAATGTTCTTCCTAACACGAGGATAAGAAATAGTTAAACGGTTGTCACAATAAATAGGTGATTTTATTCCTGAAGACCATGTAAATGGGTCGTTCGGTTGAAAAAATACTGCTTTGATTTCTAGTAAATCTTCCGCCACTGTTCTATTCATGATATTGTTCATCCTATCTCCACTCCTTGCCATTGTTGTAAAATTGCTTGATAAGCCTTGCGTGGGTCACCAGCACGGGTGATACTGCGACCTACTACAATTTCGGTCGCACCAAAATTCCGTGCATCCAGAGGAGTTACTACACGTTGCTGGTCATCCACACTTTCCTCTTTCATTCGGATTCCGGGTGTCACCTTTTTGAACTGCTCTCCAAAGGCATCACGCAGCATCGTTGCTTCTAGTGAGGAACACACCACACCATCCAAGCCGCTCTCAAACGCATTCCGTGCATAGTGCAGAACTACTTCATTAAGCGGCGCATTGATCAAGAGGTCCGCTTGCATACGTTTTTCTGACATACTAGTAAGCTGGGTGACAGCAATCAAGTTGGGACGACGTCCACTCGCACCTTCCATCAATCCTTCCAATCCTGCCTTCATCATCTCTTTCCCGCCGGCAGCATGTAGATTGGTCAATGAAACACCTAACTTCCCAAGACCTTTCATTGCCTTATAAACAGTATTTGGTATGTCGTGAAGCTTTAAATCAAGAAATACTTCGTGGCCTTCTGCAACCAAGTATTCTACAATTCCTGGCCCTTCTTGGTAAAACAGTTCCATTCCCACTTTTACATATAATTTTTCCTCACCAAAATGTGCAAGAAATCCCAAAACGTCTTCTTTACCTGCGAAATCAAGCGCGACTATAAGCGATTTTTGCATGCTGCTTCCAGCTCCTTCCGATACACTCAGAAATATGATCAAATCCTAATTCGTGCATTTTATAAGGAAGTTCTTCGATGATGGTCGGACAAACAAATGGGTCTACAAAGTTTGCAGTTCCAACAGCTACGGCACTAGCTCCTGCAAAAAGGTATTCTAAGACGTCTTCAGCAGATTGTACCCCACCCATGCCAATGATTGGAATGGAAACCTTTTGACTGACTTCATGGATCATTCGAATCGCTACAGGCTTTATAGCCGGACCAGATAATCCACCTGTGCCATTGGCTAACACTGGTCGCCCTGTTTTCAGATCGATTCTCATACCGAGCAGTGTATTAATCATTGTCAATCCATCGGCTCCAGCCTTTTCAATTGCCACCGCAATCTCTGAAATGTTTGCAACATTTGGGGATAATTTTACATAGACAGGTACTTCTGAAATTTCCTTAACTGCCTTCGTTACTTCAAAAGCTACCGCAGGGTCTGTTCCGAATGCAATCCCTCCTGTTTTTACGTTTGGACAGGAAATGTTTAACTCCAAAGCGTGAACATTCGGAGCGACAGAGATTTCTTTTGCAACTTTTACGTAGTCTTCAATAAAGGATCCTGCAACATTTGCAATGATCGGAACATTGTACTCTGCTAAAAAAGGCAGTTCCTCTGACATGACCTTTTCCAATCCTGGATTTTGCAGCCCGATTGCGTTCAGCATCCCGGCGTTCGTTTCGGCTACTCTTGGGGTCGGGTTTCCAAACCTAGGCTCTGAAGTGGTGGCTTTTATCATGATTGCTCCTAAAACATTTAAGTCATAAAGTTTGGCAAACTCCCTTCCAAAGCCGAAGCATCCTGAAGCCGGCATGATTGGATTTTTCAAATCAAGACCTGGTAACTTTATCGATAAGCAACTCATAGTACAACCTCCCCTGCTCGGAAAACCGGCCCATCTGTACAAACTTTTCTGTAAGAGTACCCTTCTGGGTCATTTTGAAGATGACAGACGCACGCAAAGCATGCTCCGATTCCGCATCCCATCCGCTCTTCAAGAGAAAGGTAGACGTTTTTATCTGGAAATAGATTTTCAAGTGCGCCAAGCATCGGAGTTGGACCGCATGCAAAAAGTGTCGTGAAAGGAATCTGGATCTCCTCCAACACATTTGTCACGAATCCTTCTGTTCCGTAAGTTCCATCAACCGTTGCCACATAGGTGTCACCAAAGTAAGCAAAGTTATTTTTATAAAAAATATCTTCTTTTGATTGAAAGCCTAATACGTGGGTGGTACTTACTCCTCTTCGGTTTAATTGCTTGGTCAATTCCAGCAGCGGAGGAACACCGATTCCTCCTCCAACTATTAATGCATGATCGCCGCGTTGGAGTTCGTCTAAGGAAAATCCGTTTCCAAGCGGTCCTAATACATCTAGTTTCTCTCCAGGTTTCTTACCAGCTAAAAGCATTGTTCCTTTTCCCTCAGCTCTGTACGTGATCTTGCATTGGCTTTTTTCTTTATCTATGCAAGAGATACTGATAGGACGCCTTAAAAGGGTATCTAAGCCTTCTGTTACACGGATATGAACGAACTGACCAGGGGAACTCATCAGGTCGACGAGTTCTCCTTCTAAGGTCATTTCATAAATATTACGAGCGATAACAGTTTGTGAGATGATGGTCATCCAGGCTTTTTTCATTAGCTGAACACCGCCTCTTTTTCTGAGCTTTCCAAGGTCTCGATTGATTCAATGGAGAATGTCATCGATTCTAATACCCTCAGAATCGCTTTTGCTGTATCAAGGGATGTGAGGCAAGGAATCCCATTTTCCACTGATTCACGGCGGATTCTGAATCCGTCACGTGCAGGCTGTTTTCCTTTTGTCAACGTGTTGATAACAAATTGTGCTTGCCCTTTTCTAATCACATCAATCAGGTTTGGTGATTCTCCACCTATTTTATTTACAACCGTTACGGGGATGTCGGATTCTCCAAAGAATTCGGCAGTTCCTGCTGTTGCCAAAAGTTCATACCCGATACGGTGGAATCTTTTCGCTAGTTGAAGCGCCTCTTCTTTATCCTTGTCGGCAATGGTGAACAACACCGCGCCATAAGTTTTTATGGAGATTCCAGATGCAACCAGACCTTTATATAGCGCTTTTTCTAGGGTGATGTCTTTCCCCATTACTTCTCCTGTAGATTTCATTTCTGGTCCAAGGGTGATGTCTACATTTCTTAGTTTTGCAAAAGAGAATACCGGAACCTTCACAAACACCCCTTTTGTTTCTGGCTGCAGTCCAGATCCATAGCCAAGTGAAGCAAGAGTTTGACCTAAAATGATTTTGGTTGCTACTTTTGCCATTGGCACATGGGTTATTTTGCTTAAAAATGGTACAGTACGGCTTGATCGCGGGTTTACTTCGATTACATAAACTTCCTCTTTGTAGATAACAAATTGAATGTTTAGTAGTCCAATAATGTTTAAGCCTTGTGCCAGCCTTGTTGTGTAATCAATGATTTGTTCTTTTATTGCCTCACTCAATGTTTGTGGAGGATAGACCGCAATCGAATCACCTGAGTGAACACCAGCGCGTTCAATATGCTCCATGATGCCTGGGATGAATACATCTTGTCCATCTGAGATCGCGTCTACTTCTATTTCTTTACCTGTCATATACTTATCAATCAGCACAGGATGTTCGGGGTTAATTTTTACCGCATTTTTCATGTAGTGTAAAAGCTCTTCAGACTTATAGACAATTTCCATTGCACGACCGCCTAAAACATAAGATGGACGTACAAGCACTGGATAGCCTATTCCCTCTGCAATTTCGATTGCCTCAGGGATAGAGATAGCTGTTTTCCCTTTAGGCTGTGGAATACCAAGGTTGTTCAATGTCTGTTCGAATTTATCACGGTTTTCCGCTCGATCTAAGTCTTCCAAAGTAGTACCCAGAATCTTTACTCCTCTTGCTTCTAATTCTGCAGCAAGGTTGATTGCCGTTTGGCCGCCAAATTGCACGACGACTCCTTTTGGCTTTTCGAGATTGATGATATTCATGACGTCTTCAATCGTTAATGGCTCAAAATAAAGTTTGTCAGAAATACTAAAGTCTGTTGATACGGTTTCCGGGTTATTGTTGATGATGATTGCTTCATAACCCGCCTCCTTAATCGCCCAAACAGAATGGACCGTTGCATAGTCGAACTCAACACCTTGACCAATTCTGATTGGACCTGAGCCCAACACGACAATGCTTTCTTTTTCGGTTACTTCTGATTCGTTCTCCTCTTCATACGTTCCATAGTAGTAAGGAGTACCGGATTCAAATTCTGCTGCGCACGTATCCACCATCTTAAAGACTGGTGCAATGTTCTCTTGAAGGCGAAGTTCATAGATGTCTCTTTCGCTTGTGGCCCATAGTTTAGCGATGGTTTCGTCGCTGAATCCCATTTCTTTTGCTTCAATTAAGGTGGAGAGGCATCCGTTGTTGCTTGTGATGAACTCTTCCATCGCCAAAATTTTATGCAGCTTTTGCAGGAAAAACAGATCAATCTCACACCAGTCATGGATAGTATGGATAGTGACGCCTCTTCTCATCGCTTCTGCGATATAGAACAATCTTTCATCTCCAGCTTTTCTGATTCGTTTTTCCACAAGTTCATCTGAGAACCCTTCGCTTCCTTCCAGCTCAAGGTAGGAAATGTTCGATTCAAGAGAACGAACTGCTTTTAGAAGTGATTCTTCAAACGTTCTGCCGATGGCCATTACTTCTCCTGTTGCTTTCATTTGAGTGCCAAGTCGGCGGTTCGCTGACTCAAACTTATCAAATGGGAACCTAGGAATTTTTGTTACGATATAATCCAGTGCCGGCTCAAAGCATGCATACGTTTTTCCTGTAACTGGGTTCATCATTTCATCTAACGTCAAACCTACTGCGATTTTTGCGGCTAATTTAGCAATTGGATAACCTGTTGCTTTGGAAGCAAGTGCAGATGAGCGGCTAACCCTAGGATTTACTTCAATGATGTAATAGTTGAAACTGTGTGGATCAAGCGCCAGCTGTACATTACATCCACCCTCGATTTCTAGGGCACGAATGATTTTTAGAGAAACATTTCGCAACAATTGATATTCCCTGTCACTAAGTGTTTGGCTCGGCGCCACCACGATGGAGTCTCCCGTATGCACACCAACTGGATCAATGTTCTCCATATTACAGACCACAATCGCATTGTCATTGCTGTCACGCATTACTTCGTATTCAATTTCCTTGAATCCAGCGATGCTCTTCTCTAACAAACATTGTGTGACAGGACTGTTTTTCAGGCCGCTTGTCACAATTTCAATTAACTCTTCCTCGTCCGAACAAATTCCTCCGCCTGTTCCGCCAAGCGTATAGGCAGGTCTTACAATGACCGGGTATCCTACTTCTTTTATAAATTCATAAGCTTCATCCAGGTTTGTGATGATTTCACTTTGAGGGACAGGCTCTCCCAGTTCATTCATCAAAGTACGGAACAGGTCGCGGTCTTCTGCTTTTTGAATAGCAGATAGCTTCGTCCCAAGGATCTGAACATTACATTCCTCTAGCACACCTGCTTCTGCCAGCTCCACAGCAAGATTCAATCCTGTCTGACCTCCCAGGGTAGGAAGAATGGCATCTGGTCGTTCCTTGCGGATGATTCTGCTGACAAATTCTACCGTTAATGGCTCCATGTATACTTTATCTGCCATCTCTTGATCTGTCATGATGGTTGCAGGATTGGAGTTTACTAGAATGACGCGGTATCCTTCTTCGCGTAGGGCGATACACGCTTGTGTACCTGCATAATCAAATTCTGCTGCCTGGCCGATCACGATTGGACCTGACCCGATTACTAGTATAGATTGGATGTCTAGACGTTTTGGCATACAAGTTCCTCCTTTTTTGCTTCCTTGATAAGTTCCATGAATTGATCAAATAAGTAGTTCGCATCTTCTGGTCCGGGACTTGCTTCCGGGTGATATTGGACCGTGAAAACAGGGTAATCTTTATGTTTGACACCTTCGACCGTACCGTCGTTTAGTGCGATATGCGTTACTTCTAGTCTTGTATTTCCTAATGACTCTTCTGTTACGGTGTAACCATGGTTCTGGGATGTTAAGGCCACTTTTCCAGTTTTCAAATCTTTTACCGGATGATTGGAACCACGATGGCCGAATTTCATTTTTTCCGTATCCGCCCCACATGCAAGGGCAAATAACTGGTGTCCAAGGCAAATGCCGAATACCGGTACTTTTCCGAGTAGTCCTTGAATCATGGTGATGGCTTCTGGAACATCTTTTGGATCTCCAGGGCCATTAGACAGCATCACTCCGTCCGGGCTTAACTGCATGATTTCTTCGGCTGTAATATTGTAGGGGACCACCACCACATCGCATCCCCGTTTGTTCAATTCTCGTAAGATCCCGTGCTTCATTCCGAAGTCCACAAGAACCACTCGGTACCCACGCCCAGGGCTAGGATAAGCAGTCTTCGTAGATACTTGATGTACTTGGTTAGTTGCAAGCGTCGTTGTTTTTAACTGTTGAATCACTTCTTCACGATCTACATCAAGTCCGCATAGTGCTCCTTTTAATGTTCCGTGCTGACGAATGATTCTTGTCAGTTTTCTCGTATCAATCCCTGCAATTCCGGGAATGTCTTTCGCTTTGAAAAACTCATCCAGTGTCCACTGATTACGGAAGTTGGAAGGATAATCGCTGACTTCTTTCACGATAAAACCGTGGATGGCAGGATGTATGGATTCAAAATCATCTCTGTTCACTCCGTAATTACCAACAAGCGGATATGTGAGGGTAACAAGCTGGCCGCAGTAAGACGGATCAGATAAAATTTCTTGATATCCTGTCATTCCTGTATTAAAAACAACTTCACCTATAGAGTCCTTTAAGCTGCCAAACGCTTTTCCTACAAAGAAAGTGCCGTCTTCTAAAATTAGTTGTCGATTCATACTTGAACACTACCTTTCTGCCAAACTAGTTTTCCTTCTACTATGGTCAACACTGGCCAACCTTTACATTCCCACCCCGTGAAAGGAGTATTTTTACCTTTGGATAGGAAGGTTTCCGGATTAATAGTGGATGAGATATTTAAGTCAATAATGGTAAGATCTGCAGTAGCTCCTTCTTCCATTTTTCCACTTTGGAGTTTGAACACTTCTGCAGGTTTAACAGTTAACCAAGCTAATAATTGCTTTAACGTGAATTTCTTTGTTTCCACAAAGTTTGTGTAGAGTAATGGAAAGGCAGTTTCTAATCCTACAATTCCAAATGGTGCTTTTTCCATGCCTTCCGCTTTTTCTTCCGCCGTATGAGGGGCATGATCAGTTGCGATGAAATCAATGGTACCGTCAACCAACCCCTCGATTAACGCTTCTTGATCTGCTTTCCCTCTTAATGGGGGGTTCATTTTGAAATTTGGATCAAGTCCAGGGATGTCCTCTTCACATAGCAACAAATGATGCGGACTGACTTCAGCAGTTACCTTTATTCCAGCACGTTTTGCATCCCTGACCACCCTGACCGATTCTTTTGTGCTGATATGACAGACATGGTAGTGACAGCCTGCAGCTTCCGCAAGCAGAATATCACGTGCGATATGAACAGATTCACATACAGAAGGGATCCCATTTAATCCATGTTCCTTAGAAAACTTCCCTTCATGCACAGATCCTTTATTTATCAAAGTATTTTCTTCACAATGAGCTACGATTGCCATATCAAGAGACGCCGCTTGTTTCATTGCTTCCAGCATTTTAGAGGCATCCTGTACGCCTACCCCATCGTCTGTAAAAGCAAATGCGCCAGCTTCTTTTAATTCAGCAAAATTGGTAAGTTCCTGGCCAAGCTGCCTTGTCGTAATACAAGCATATGGAAGGACTTTTACGCTTGCCGTTTCTTTGACTCTATTATTCATCCAAGCTAGCTGATCTTTCGTATCAGGTGTTGGTCTCGTATTAGGCATTGCGCAGATCGTGGTGAAACCACCTTTAGCCGCTGCTTTCGTTCCGGTTTCAATGGTTTCTTTCTTTTCCCCGCCAGGTTCCCTTAAGTGGACATGCACATCGATGAACCCAGCTGAGATAAGATTTCCTTCCAGATCAATTACTTCTTCCATGCCGTTAATTTCAATGTCGGAGGCGATGTTTTTGATGTTTTTCCCCTCAATCAGGATGTCCACCTTTTCCAGTTCACCTTCAGAATTAAGCCATTTCCCATTCTTTAATAATGTTGTCATGCTCTTTTCCTCCTTCATTGTTTGTTAATGCTCTTTTCAATACAGCCATTCTCATGTATAAGCCGTTTTCCATCTGTTTAAAAATTCTTGAGCGCTCGCATTCCACAAGCTCATCTGCAATTTCCACCCCACGGTTAATTGGTGCCGGGTGCATGATGATACTTTTCGGCTTCATTTTTCTTTCTCGTTGAATTGTCATACCATAATGCGCATGGTAATCATCCAATTCTGCATTACTGCTGTGATGCCTTTCATGCTGAATTCTTAAGAGCATCACGACATCACTTGTATTAATTGCCTCATCCATTGTGATGTACGCTTCTTTTGGAAAAGTGTTATCCTTCCATTCATCAGGTGCGACAAATCTTACCTCTGCGCCCAATCGCTCAAGAACTTCTGTGTTCGATCTTGCTACCCGACTATGGCGGATATCGCCGATGATGGTTATTTTCAGGCCCTCGAAGCGTTCAAACTCTTGGAATATTGTCATCATGTCCAAAAGCGATTGCGTTGGATGATTTCCACAACCATCGCCTCCGTTGATGATTGCTGCATCGATAGTATGTAATTGGTCGAAATATTCCTCTTCCGGGTGGCGAATGACAAGTGCACTTACGCCAAGTGACTCTAAAGTTTTAGCGGTATCGTACAAACTTTCCCCTTTATTGACACTTGATGTACTGACTTCAAATGGTATTACTTGAAGGCCAAGTTTTCTTTCTGCCACTTCAAAACTGCATTTTGTTCTTGTGCTTGATTCAAAAAAGAGGTTGGCGACGAATGTCAGTTTTTCTGGTGTCCATTGTTTGCCTTCTTGAAAATCCGTTGCTTCTTCAATCAGTGCCATAATTTCCTCGTTTGCCAAGTCACTCATCGTACGTAAGTGTCTCATTACCATCCCTCCTATTTCATACACCACTGTGGATTTTCGCACAGCTATTGTGTTCCCTTCAGCAAAAAACACCCTATCCGTTTTGCCGGAAGGGTGTTTCGGTCATACTTAGGTAAACAAGAGGATACTATTGCAGAATCTTCCTTGTCACCTAAGCGTTTGACTTGCACCCTTCTCAGCCTCTCTGGACTTCTCTTAAAAGGTTAAGCTACTGTATTTTGTTTTTCTTCGTATTTTCTTTGTTCTGTTTTTTCTTGTTCATCATGCGGCAAGACTAGGTTTAAGAAAACTCCGATAATGGCAGCCATTGCCATTGCAGGTATTTGGAAATCGTCAATCTTTATGAACGCTCCTCCAATTCCTATAACCGTTATGACTGCTGCAATGATCAAGTTTCTTTTACTATTGAAATCTACCTTGTTATCAATCAGCATTCTTAATCCGCTTGATGCAATAATTCCGAAGAGCAGGATGCTTACTCCGCCCATCACTGCACTTGGAACAGTGCTAATTAATGCAGCAATTTTTCCGATGAAACCGAATGTGATGGCGATCACTGCTGCTCCCCCGATGACAAACACACTGAACACTCTTGTTATCGCAAGTACACCGATATTTTCCCCATAGGTTGTATTTGGAGGTCCTCCGATCAGTGATGCAAGCATGGTTGCCACTCCATCACCAAGGATGGAACGGTGTAGACCTGGCTTTTCGATAAAAGGTCTCCCTACAACTTTACTTAGTACCATCTGATGTCCGATGTGCTCTGACAAGGTTACGATAGCCACAGGCACCATGATGAAGAAGATAGATGCATTGAAGCTTGGTGTGTAGCTGACAAATGGGATGATGAAATCTGGTACTTGAATCCAGCTTGCATTTTTTACAGGTGATAAGTCTACCAGGCCAGTAAAATAAGCAATCAGGTAGCCGGAAACTATTCCGATCAAGATAGGGATCAGGCTAAAGATCCCTTTTAGAAAAATGATTGCTCCGATTGTGATGGCTAAAGTAGCCATCGCAACCATCAAGTGCTTTACACTGTATATTAATTCAGCTTCCGGTGCTCCCGGATTTTCGTACATTGCCATATCCACAGCAACTCCAGCTAATCCTAAACCGATGACAATGATGATTGGTCCTACCACAACAGGCGGCAAGAGTTTCATAATCCATTGATGTCCAAGCTGTTTGATTAACAATGCTACCATTCCATAAGCAAGACCGGCCATAAAGCTTCCGATCATCGCAGCCCCTGGGCCTCCTATTTCAGTAGCCAAAATGATTGGTACGATGAAGGCAAAGGATGAACCAAGGTATGCTGGTATTTGACCTTTTGTTATTAGAAGGTATGCAAGTGTCCCTAGTCCGCTTGATACTAATGCTACAGCTGGACTTAAACCTACTAAAAGCGGAACGAGGATGGTTGCGCCGAACATGGCAAATAAGTGCTGCAGGCTTAAAATTAACCACTTTGGCTTACTTGGTACTTCGTGTATATCTAAAACTGGTTTCTCTCTCATAATGTTTACCTCCCGAATTTTCCCATAAAAAAACTCTTTGTGCGCAGCGTGATGACACAAAGAGGTAGAGAGGTTTCAGGAAGATTCGCCAGCAGCGAATTCTAAAACCAATGTACCCCTTTGCCAGCCTCACGGGACTGCATTTAAAAGGGTTTATTTATTTATCATGTATGCTTACTTGATCGTTATCATCAATTTCAGATAGTTCCACCACTATCTTTTCCGTGCTAGCAGTAGGAATGTTTTTTCCTACAAAATCAGCTCGAATCGGTAATTCTCTGTGACCTCTATCAACTAGTACGGCTAGCTGGATTTGTGAAGGTCTTCCGAAATCCATCAGGGCGTCCATTCCCGCTCGAACGGTTCTACCTGTGAACAATACATCATCTACTAGAATGACTTTTTTATTGTTGATGTCCACCGGAATATCAGAGCCTTTGACAAGTGGTTCATTATCAGAAGTTTTGGTTGTCAGATCGTCTCTGTAAAGGGTGATATCTAGTTCTCCTACCGCGATATCCTTTTCTTCTATCTGATTGATGCGCTCGGCCAATCTTTTAGCCAAGTGAATTCCCCTTGTTTTAATTCCCACAAGAACAGAATCCTCCACACCTTTATTGCGTTCAATAATTTCATGAGCGATGCGTGTTAACGCTCTTCTTATTGCCTGCTCGTCTAAAATCAATGCTTTTTCCGCCATTTATTTTCACCCTTTCTTGCCCTTAGTTGTAACGAGAAACAAAAAACCTCTCACCGTATGATGAGAGGTTTTTGTACACGAAAATAGAGGGATGGCTATAGATATAGCTTCTCCATTCGTATATGCCGTTACCTTCTCAGCCTCACGGGACTGTCGTTTAAAGGTCTTATTCAACTGGTATGATTATCTCAAAATAATATTAACCTGTCAATGATTTTTTAAATGTTTTAAAACGCGCTCGAATTCTAGCGGAAGCGGTGCCTGGAATTCCATGTATTTTTCCGTACGAGGGTGAATAAACCCTAGGATCCCTGCATGCAGAGCCTGTCCTTCAATATCGAGTGATTTTTTCGGACCGTATTTAGGGTCACCTGCCAAAGGATAACCAATATATTTCATATGAACACGGATTTGGTGCGTTCGCCCTGTTTCAAGCTGGCACTCAATGTGCGAAAAGTCTTTGTAGCGTTCAATCACACGGAAGTGAGTGACAGCGTTTCTACTGTTTTCATTTGTCACCGTCATCGCTTGACGATCTTTTTTGTCACGGCCGATTGGCGCATCTACTGTCCCTACATCATGAGAAATAACACCGTGCACAATTGCCTGGTACTTTCTTGTAACTGTCTTGGCTACTAGTTGATTTACAAGCTTTTCATGGGCAAAATCATTTTTTGCTATCATTAACAACCCTGAAGTGTCCTTGTCAATACGGTGGACAATCCCCGGTCTTAAAACGCCATTAATACCGGAAAGATCTTTGCAATGTGCCATCAACCCGTTCACAAGCGTGCCGGTTGCATGGCCTGCCGCAGGATGAACAACCATACCACGAGGTTTGTTGACAACAATAACGTCCGCATCTTCATAATAAATATCCAGATCCATTTCTTCCGGCAAGACATCTAGTGCCTCCGGTTCCGGGATAGTAACGGAAATATCGTCTCCAACACTACATTTATAGTTTGGTTTAATCTTTTCGCCGTTAACAAGAACCTGTCCTTCTTTAATCCATTGTTGGACCTGTGAACGGGACCACTCTTCATTTTGAGTGGAAAGCACCTTGTCAATACGGTCATTTTTTTGTGATTCATCAATCTGAATCGTCATTGTTTCAGTCATTTTTGTGATAACTCCTTCTCTTTCTTGCCCTCAAGTATCGTTAAGATTAATATAATCCCAACCCCTATTACTAATGCAGAATCAGCTACATTAAAGATAGGGAAATCGTAGGTGAAGATGAATGTATTGATAAAGTCGATTACTTCTTGGTGTAATACACGATCGATAAAGTTCCCAATAGCGCCTCCCAGCATCAGGCTTAATGCAAGTTTCATCCAAGGCTGATCTTTAGGAAGCTTTTGCAAATATACGATAAGTCCAATAACAACACCAACAGTAATAATGTAAAAAAAGTACATCTGGCCTTCAAGTATCCCCCATGCCGCTCCTCTATTGCGGTGGGAAGATATGTACAAAAAGTTATGTATGATCGGAATGTTCTCTCCAATTTCCATATATCTTACTACCAACCATTTTGTTAGTTGATCAATTATGATAATGACAAGTGCAATAAGATAATACATCTTAACACGTACCCCCAGGTTTTTATATGTACTTTAGAATTATAGCAAATAGAGGGTGGTAAATAAAGCTGCTAGGAAACAATTCGTTATTCAGGGTGGAGGATTACCTTTGGTTTTGAAATATCGGGAACTTTGTCCTTATTGGTGGCGTATGACTACCTCTGCCTTTGCAATACTGGGAACTTTGTCCTCATTCGGGGTCTATGACTACCTCTCTCTTAGAAATATGGGAAACTTTGTCCTCATTCGGGGTCTATGACTACCTCTCCCTT
>NZ_LBMD01000013.1 GCF_001293645.1 Bacillus sp. CHD6a | reverse complement strand
TTGTCCTCATTCGGGGTCTATGACTACCTCTTCCTTTGAAATATGGGAAACATTGTCCTCATTCAGGGCCTATGACTACCTCTCCCTTTGAAATATGGGAAACATTGTCCGCATTCAGGGTCTATGACTACCTCTCTCTTAGAAATATGGGAAACTTTGTCCGCATTCAGGGCCTATGACTACCTCTCCCTTTGAAATAAAGGAAACATTGTCCTCATTCACCACCTATGACTACCTCTCCCTTTGAAATAAAGGAAACATTGTCCTCATTCACCACCTATGACTACCTCTCCCTTTAAATTATAGGGAACATTGTCCTCATTCAACACGTATGACTACTTAATCCCATTACAACAAATTCAATCACAACATAATAATAGAACCTGCGCCAACAGTTGTCAGCGCAGGTCCTTTCTTCAAGTATTAAGCACTATAATTTTCTTTTACTACAGTTGCACAGCGAACGCAAAGTGTTGGGTGGTCTTTATCTTCACCAACTGTCGGTGTAACAACCCAGCAGCGGTCACACGTTTCGCCTTCTGCCGGTGTAACGGAGATGGCTACTCCTTCAAATTGTTGCGCAGTTTGTGGAGCTTCTTCTTTCACGCCAGCAATTTCCAATCCGGAAACGATAAATAGTTGCTGAACATTTTCTTCAATAGAGTCAAGTAATGCCTTATTTTCAGCATTCGGATATAATGTGATTTTTGCTGCAAGGGATTTACCGATAACTTTTTCGTTACGTGCAACCTCCAGTGCTTTTAACACATCATCACGAAGTGCCATGAATTTATCCCATTTTTCTTCGATTGCATCTGCACCGTCAACGGCTAATACTTCCGGCATATCAACCAGTTGTACACTTTCTTCTTTTACAAAATCAATATGTGACCATACTTCGTCAGCTGTATGAGGAAGGATTGGTGTCACAAGTTTAGTAAGAGCAAGCAATGTCTCATAAAGAACGGTTTGGATGGCACGGCGGTCATGCTGATCTTTTCCTTCGATATAAAGGATGTCTTTAGCAAAATCAAGGTAGAATGAACTCAATTCAATCGTACAGAAGTTATGAACAGCATGATAGATACCAGCAAACTCATATTCTTCATAGGACTTTTTCACTTTCGTGATTAAGTTGTTCAGTTTGACCATCATGTAGCGGTCTACTTCACGAAGATCCTTCATTTCTACCGCATTTACGGTCGGATCAAAGTCAGCAAGATTACCAAGCAGGAAGCGGAAGGTGTTACGGATTTTACGGTACACTTCAGCTACTTGCTTTAAGATGTTATCAGACACTCGAACGTCAGATTGATAATCAACAGAAGCAACCCATAGACGAAGAATATCTGCACCAAGTTGGTTCATTACTTTAGAAGGAAGAACGACGTTACCTAGTGATTTACTCATCTTGCGCCCTTCTCCATCAAGCGCGAAACCGTGACTCAAGATTCCTTTGTAAGGAGCTTTGCCAGTTACAGCTACACTTGTTGTAAGGGAAGAGTTGAACCATCCGCGATATTGGTCAGAACCTTCCAGGTAAAGGTCAGCAGGACGTTGCAGGTCATCTCTTTCTTCTAGAACTGATTGATGGGATGAACCGGAATCAAACCATACGTCCATGATGTCCATCTCTTTAAAGAAAGTGCCATTTGGACTTCCTTCATGTGTGAAACCTTCTGGAAGCAAGTCTTTCGCTTCTTTTTCAAACCAGATATTAGATCCATGCTCTCTGAACAAAGCAGATACATGATCGATTGTTTCGTCTGTGATAATTTCCTGTCCGTTTTCTGCATAGAACACTGGAATTGGAACTCCCCATGCACGCTGACGGGAAATACACCAGTCTCCACGGTCACGTACCATGTTGTATAGGCGAGTTTCACCCCATGCTGGCACCCATTTAGTTTCAGCTACTGCTTCAAGCAATCTGTCTCTAATTTTATCGATGGAAGCAAACCATTGTGCTGTTGCACGGAAAATGGTCGGCTTTTTCGTACGCCAGTCATGTGGATAGGAGTGCGTGATAAAGTTCAGCTTTAAAAGTGCTCCTGCTTCTTGTAGTTTTTCAGTGATCGGCTTGTTAGCTTCGTCATAGAAAAGCCCTTCGAATCCTGGTGCTTCATCCGTCATATTTCCTTTTGCATCAACCGGACACAATACATCAAGGCCATATTTCTTTCCGATGATGAAGTCATCTTCCCCGTGACCTGGCGCTGTGTGTACACAACCTGTTCCAGCGTCTGTTGTTACATGATCACCTAGCATTACCAATGAAGTGCGGTCATACAATGGATGTTTGGCCACTACATGCTCTAATTCTGCCCCTTTAAGTGTTTTCACAACTTTTGCATCTTCCCACTCAAGTGTGCTAGATACAGTTTCCAAAAGTTCTGCAGCGATGATGAACTTGCTGCCGTTTACTTCCACAACACTGTAATCTAGATCAGCATGCACAGCAATTCCAAGGTTAGCAGGAATAGTCCATGGAGTGGTCGTCCAGATGATGAAGCTTTCAGATCCATCTAATACGCCTTTTCCGTCTTCTACTTTAAAAGCTACATAGATGGAAGGAGAACGCTTATCTTGGTATTCGATTTCCGCTTCTGCTAGTGCAGATTCACTAGAAGGAGACCAATAAACAGGCTTTAATCCTTTATAGATTAGTCCATTTTTCGCCATTTCTCCGAACACTTTGATTTGCTGTGCTTCATATTCAGGTTTTAGTGTGATATATGGATTGTACCAGTCTCCTCGTACACCAAGTCGCATGAATTGTTCACGCTGACGGTCCACTTGGTCATAAGCATATTCTTCACATAATTTACGGAAGTCTGCTACAGACATTTCTTTGCGTTTTACTTTTTTGTTCTTTGTAAGGGCTGTTTCAATCGGCAATCCGTGAGTATCCCAGCCAGGAACATACGGGGAATGGTAGCCACTCATAGATTTGTAGCGGACGATGAAGTCTTTAAGGACTTTGTTAAGTGCGTGACCCATATGGATGTCTCCGTTTGCATATGGAGGCCCATCGTGCAATACGTACATGGGGCGGTCTTTTGTGCGTTCTTGCACTTTTTTGTAGATGTCCATCTCGTCCCATTTTTGTTGTTGTTGCGGTTCGCGGTTTGGTAGGTTGCCTCGCATTGGGAATTCAGTTTTAGGCATTAGTAAGGTATCTTTATATTCCATGGTCTTTCCTCCAACTTTCTCATTATTGTTTTTTCATAAATAAAGGTTCTGTTAACTACCGCTGTTGATTTCCGAACTGGTCTTCACTTTCCTAGGGGCTGATGACTTTCTCGGCTTCCGCCTGGAGGTCTCCCTCAGGAGTCTTCGCCATGTGCTACAATCAACAGCTAGAAATCTTAAAGCAAATAAAAAAATCCCCTCATCCCATGAAAGGGACGAGAGGATCTCCCGTGGTACCACCCTAAATTGACAAACTGCTTGGTTGCAGTTTTAGTCCACTTTAGCATTCGTAACGTGAATGTGACGACAAGACTTAGAGGCAATGAGCGTTCAGTCCCGTGCTCTAGGGTGATCTTCATTTCTCTCCTTATACCGAGCTTTCACCATCCCCGGTTCGCTATTATAAGAGGTAAGAGAAACTACTGTCCCTATCTACGCTTTAATTAGTTTATAAAAATAAGTGCATGTATTTATTGTATGAAAAAACTTTGATTTGTTTCGTTATTATACTGAATATAACCTTATATCGTCAAGGTTATACTCCACTTTCTTCTAATTCTTTATCTTTTTCTTCATATTCCATCAAGTGTTCCCAATCATCATTGTCAATCAGCTCTAGCTGCGCTTCCACAAGCATCTTGAAACGGTTGCGGAAAATCTTTGATTGTTTCTTCAATTCATCTATTTCCACTTGAAGCTTTCTTGACTTCAATAATGATTCATTTATAATACGGTCTGCGTTCTTTTCCGCTTCCTTGATAATCAGTTTTGCTTCTTTCTGAGCATTTCTTCTGACATCTTCTGCGGATTCTTGTGCCACTAGAATGGACTTATTTAATGTTTCTTCAATCGTGTTAAAATGAGATAGTCGGTCATTCAATTCTTTGACCTTTTCCTCATGCTCCTTCTTTTCACGTAGAATCATCTCATAGTCCTTGATGACCTGATCAAGAAATTCGTTTACTTCATCCTCATCGTAGCCACGAAAAGCCTTATTAAACTCTTTATTATGAATATCAAGTGGTGTTAAGGGCATTGATGCCACCTCCATTAAAATCTCTACTGTTACATAACATTATTCGACATACTCTCTTTTTTTCCTGCCAAACAAGAAATTATTTTTGTTTTCCTACAATAATTCTCCATTTGTCTTTCTTGGTTTTTCCATCTACCGTTAAAAATTTGCTTCTTCCAAATCCTCTTACAGAAAGGATGTCTCCTTCCTGGCATTCAAAAGATGTCTGCTCGACAAGCTTCCAGTTAATCTTCACCTTCTTAGCACCAATCAATAATTGCGCCTTTTGTCTGGAAAGATTGTAGATGGACGCTATCATAACATCCAAACGTAAGGAAGCAGCTGTCGTTGAAGCTTCGTCCCAGCTTGTTTCGATTGATTTTAGAGACTCAAAAGGTATCTTATTTAAAGACACTTTGACTTTGCCAACTTCTTGTAGCTGCAACTCAACAAAGGCACTTACTTCTGCGCTCAGTACAACTTGAATAGTGGTATCGTGAAAAAAAATATCCCCAAACTTACTTCTTTTAAGTCCAATCCCCATTAAAGATCCTAGAACTTGACGATGTTCCATTTTCACAAACTTTTCAGGGTAAGAAAGATCATAAGCTTTTAATTGGAAATCTTCTGCAGTTGGTTCGAGGTAGGGAGGATACAATAGGGCACGTTTTCTTTCGGCACCATTTGTTCCTCCATGGAAAGCAAGCTTTACCTCCTCATTATTTCCTACTACACTTTTGACAATTTCCTGCTCACGAGGGTCAAGGAAATCCGTAAGTTTTGAAGCATACTGTTCAATTACAGTGTCCTTCCATTCCAATACTTGGTCGATAAAATCATGCTCTTCTTGACGAAAATGTTGATAAATACTCATCCTATCACTCTACTCTTACAAAAAGATAAGAAGGGAAACCCGTTAAAGTTCTATCGAGATTCCCTACTTTTACTATTAATATATACCTATCATACGAAACAAAGCTGCAAGCCCTAAAACCGCATATCGCAATACGAAAATAGCGACAATTGGAGAAATGTCAATCATTCCTAGTGGCGGGATGATGCGGCGAAACATGTCAAGGTATGGTTCACATATTCTTCCTAAGATCCTACCAAAGGATGACTCCCTTGCTCCTGGAAACCAAGACATAAAAATATAAATGATTAAAGCTATAGTATATATAGTAACTAGTTGGTTAAGTAAATTAAAAAATACTACCATAAACGTCTACCACCTCTTGTCTGTATATTCTTCCTGTTCTTGCTGCATAATCTCTGAAATGGACCCAGATACATCCACATTGTCTGGCGTGCATAAAAAAATGTTCTGTCCAATGCGTTGTATATCTCCACCAATCGCATATACCGTGCCACTTAAAAAGTCTACGATTCGCTTAGCCTGATCCATGTCAATCCGCTGCAAGTTGACGATGATTGCACGGCGGTTCTTTAAATGGTCGGCAACGTCTTGTGCTTCCGAATAAGATCTAGGTTCATAAAGAACCACTTTGGATGTCTTCTGAACACTTTGCAGACTTACTACATTTTGTCTTGAAGCAGGTTGAGTAGTCCCCGATCTTGTTCTTCTGGTCTCTTCTACCATTTCTTCTTCCTCGTAGACTTCCGATTCTTTGTACTCATATTCTTCATCATCTAAGGCGAAAAAACTTTTGAATTTTGATTTTATCGTCATACCTTACACCTCCAAATTATTGTTCGTTTCCTACAAGGGCACTTCCGATTCGGACGAATGTTGCACCTTCTTCAATGGCAATCTTGTAGTCATTGGACATCCCCATGGACAATTCTGTACATGGCGCAAACGGAAGGTTCATCAATTGAATTTCTTGTTGAAGAGACTTCAATCCGCGGAAGCAGTTTCGTAAGATTTCTTCTTCCTCTGTAAAAGGAGCCATTGTCATTAATCCGACAATTTGAATGTTATGGAAGTCTGACAGCGTTTTTACAAAGCCCGGAACTTCATCCGGCTTTAGCCCGTGTTTTGAATCTTCTCCTGACACGTTTACTTGAACAAAGCATTTAATGATTTTTTCTGCCCTTTTATGTATTTCTTCTGCTAGGGATTTGCGGTCCAAGGAGTGAATATAATCCACTTTATCAATGATATTTTTTACTTTCTTAGTTTGTAAAGTGCCGATGAAATGCCACGTTGCTTGTTTAGATATCGCATCCCATTTTTTTAGAAAACCATCATCACGATTTTCCCCAAGATGCGCTACACCTGCTGTAACAGCCTCTTGAGCCCGCTCTGTTGATACATATTTTGTAACAGCAATAATCTTTACCTCTTCTACTGAACGATCTGCCCGGCCGCAGGCATCTCTTATATTTTGCTTAATTTCGGAAAGATTTAACAGGACTGATTGTTCGTTCATTAAAAATCCGCACCTTTCAAACCAATAAAACTCATCATTCTTCCTGTTTTCCCTTTATCCCGACGATGGGAAAAAAATAAGGATTCATTAGAGCTTGTACAAAACGAGCTGCAAAGGATGTTTTTCTCCTTCACACCAGCTTGTAAAAGAAGTTCATAATTGACTCTTTTAATGTCAAGAGCATACTGCCCGCTAGAAATTTCTTTCATGTATGTTCCCTTTTCTACATCAGGAAGGGCATCCATTACTCTATTTAGAACATGGTCATCCACAATGTATGCCTGTGCAGAAATAGCAGGACCAATGGCAACTTGAATCGTATCAATGGTAACGCCATCTTCCTTCCATCGATTAATCATGTTGCCGGCAATATTACTAACGGTGCCTTTCCAGCCGGCGTGAGCAATTCCAACGAGAGAATGTTCCTTGGAATAAAAGTACAATGGCACACAATCAGCAAAACATAGTGTTAATAAAATATTTTCAATATCTGTATAAATGCCATCTGTTCCTGCCAAAGCAGTGCTGTAGGAATAGACACCTTTACCTTTATCATCGCTGTTTACTTTTATGATTTTATCTTCATGGGTTTGGTCGCATCCTACCCAATTTGTTGTGGGTATATTCAACTGGCTTGCCAAAATTTCTTTGTTTTGACAAACAGCATCCACTGAATCATTGACATGCAAACCCATATTCAATGTACTGAATTGTCCTTCACTGACGCCTCCATTTTTCGTCGTAAATCCGACTATCAAGTTAGAAGCATTCGCTTTCCAATCAGGGAGAGACAGTGTTTGTTCCTTTTCCAGAACAAATGGCTCCGTCATTTATGACACCTTCTTTATTCTTACACTAATATTCTTTCATATTGTACCACATTTTTCTACTAACTTTGAATATTATTGGCCCTTTCGACAGTAATTTTCGCGCATCATTCTTCATAGGTGGTTTCTACTTTTGTTTGATAACGCACAAGAATTACATCTGCACCGATTTTGACGATATTTCGCCAAGGAATAACAACCTCCTCATCCTTTCCAAAAAAACCTAACATTTTCCCTCCACCGGTAATGATGATGGCCTCAATTTTTCCATTTGTTAGATTTATATCTATATCCCCAATGTTACCAAGTTTCTTTCCATCTGAGACACTTACCACATCTTTCATTTGAAAATCAGATATTTTTACCATGTCCATTCCCCCATTTTAACTATCATACTTAACTATATGATAGTTGCATCAAACTTCATGAGGAGAAAAGAAAAAAGTTTTGTTACATACATTAACTTGTCCAAAAAAAAAGAACCAGTGATCCATCTAAGAGGAGGATCCTGGAACTTTTATTTGTATATTTTCCTGCATTAGCTTTGAATATTCTTATTCATCTGCTTGATTGCTGCCTTTTCCAGGCGAGAAACTTGAGCTTGCGAAATTCCGATTTCATCAGCAACTTCCATCTGTGTTTTACCTTGAAAGAAACGTTTTCTCAAAATGAGTTTTTCCCTGTCATTCAGGCGTCTCATTCCCTCTTTTAAAGCAATCTCTTCTATCCATTGAATATCTTTGTTTTTCTCATCACTAATTTGATCCAAAACATAGATAGGGTCTCCCCCATCATTGTAAATTGGCTCAAACAATGAGACAGGGTCTTGGATGGCATCAAGGGCAAAAACAATTTCTTCATGTGGTACTTCCAAAACTTTTGAAATCTCTTCTGCTGTTGGCTCTCTGGATGTTTCACTCATTAATCTTTCTCTCACCTGCAGTGCTTTATAAGCGATATCACGTAACGACCTTGAGACTCTAATTGGATTATTGTCTCGAAGGTATCGTCTGATTTCTCCGATGATCATCGGTACTGCATATGTAGAAAATTTAACATTCTGACCTAAATCAAAGTTATCAATAGATTTCATCAATCCAATACATCCTACTTGAAATAAGTCATCGACAAATTCTCCACGGTTGTTAAACCGTTGAATAACACTTAATACAAGCCTTAAATTACCATTCACAAGCTTTTCACGTGCAGAAAGTTCACCGCTTTGCATTTCACGAAACAACTTCCTCATTTCTTCATTTTTCAAAACAGGAAGCTTAGAGGTGTCTACTCCACAAATCTCTACCTTATTACGTGTCATTCTTTCCCCTCCTAACAGGAGTTGCTGTTCAGAGTTAAGTATCTCCTCAGGAGGGAAAAATATGCATATGCAAAAATTTATCTATTCTGACAAATAATTACAATCCTTATCAACACTAGAGTTATTATATAAAAAATTTTTTTACACCATTTTGTTAAATTCTTTCCTGAGCCTCTTAATAATGCGTTTTTCTAGTCGGGAGATATAGGATTGCGATATTCCAAGCATATCGGCCACATCTTTTTGTGTTTTTTCTTCGCCGCCAATAAGACCAAAGCGTAATTCCATGATTTGCTTTTCTCTATCATTTAGTTGTTCTAGGGCTTTGAGCAGTAGCTTTCGATCTACATTGGCTTCTAAATCTTTTGTAATAATGTCTTCTTCGGTACCCAGCACATCAGAAAGCAACAATTCATTACCATCCCAGTCAATATTTAATGGTTCATCAAATGATACTTCTGAACGCACCTTATTATTTCTGCGCAGATACATTAATATTTCATTCTCAATACAACGGGAAGCATATGTTGCTAATTTAATCTTCTTTTCAGGATTGAACGTATTTACAGCTTTTATCAGCCCAATGGTTCCTATACTGATTAAGTCTTCAATATTTATACCTGTATTCTCAAACTTTCTTGCGATGTATACAACAAGTCTCAAGTTTCGTTCAATTAAAATAGATCGTGCTGCCTGGTCACCATTAGGCAATTTGATGAGAAGGTGAGCCTCTTCTTCTTTTGATAAAGGTGGAGGCAGTGCTTCACTTCCACCGATGTAATAAATTTCATCTGTCTTTAATCCTAATTTGATTAATAATTTATACCATAAATAAGTCAACTTAATCTTCAGTTTCCCCAAGATAATTCCTCCCTTTTTTCTCTACTTGTGTATGTTGTGCGTATAGAATTATGAAACCTGCTCAACCACTTCTCCCTGTAGCATTTTTGGGTGGAGGATACATACATAATCACCTTCCGAAGAGAGGGTTGTTTTGGTCAGCCCAAGAAGAAATTTTTTTGTTTCATACTGTTTACCATCGTGATGAATGACTGCTTTGTCCGGCTTTATTGCAAGCATCAAACTGGTACTTTTTCCAACTGCCCGGTATGGGATGATCCTTATTCTATCCACCCACTTAGTTTCCTCTGAAAATGTTGGCCAACCTTGAGTTTGTTCAATGGAATCCATAGCTTGTATTATTTCTGGAGGGATAAATGCTTGAAGAGAGTCCACCTCCACAATCATGACAGGAGTTTTGGTAATCGGATCTAATAGCTGGTTACCACTGTCCAAAAGTCCAGGTAACGAAATCACTTCCTTTTCTACAGTAATGGTGATATTGGCCAGTTGGTCATATTTGAATTTTCTTGTTTCTACCGCATGGAATTGCTTTTTTGATAAGAATAAAAGTACTGGGAAACCGATGAGGACAAACATCCATGAGACAGGATCTCCAAGTCCGCTTGTCAAACTTTGAATCGTGTCATTGGCAAAACGTTGATCCACTTGCAAGGCGTAATGTACGGCAAGCATGCCTCCGCCTACAGAAAATGTAGTAACATAGAATACCATTAGGTTTTCTAGAAAAACCCTGAGCCTATGAAACCCGAAAGCAGCGAGAATAATCGTGAGGGAGAAAAGCATTTTAACGAATGGATTTGCAACAATTGACTGTAGTGGGGTAAACATGAGAACGACAATTAATGAACCCAAAAATGCCCCCAGCATTAGTCTCCAAGAAACCATTTTCCTCTTCAGGACGATACCGGTAATCTTTAAGAGCAGGAAATCAAACCCAAAATTCAAGAGCCAGATCGCATCTAAATATACGGTCAAGTTTAGTCCCTCATTTATACCTTTTTATGTTTGAAACTAGTATAAATCACTACTATTAGAAAGTCTGTCAGTTCCTGCCGATGGTAGATTACAATTTTTGAAGGTTTTTTTGCTTATTTGTCGGAGGGGATAATTAGAGATAGGAAAGATGTTGAGAAGTAATTTTGTTTGGTTTAACACCTCTGTTCCTTTCCGCAAATTGCTTCGCTTTCCTAGAGGCACTGCTGGAGCCTCCTCGGCTACTCCTGAAGCCACTGAAAAAGACATTGATTTTGAAATTTCACTAAACACCGCTGTTGATTTCCGCAAATGGCTTCGCTTTCCTAGGGGCACTGTTGGAGCCTCCTCGGCTACGCCTGCGGGGTCTCCACCTAGCGCTAGCTCCCTCAGGACAAGGAAGGCTTCGACAGCGATTCATCGCACGAAGAAAATGCGTAGCATTTTCGAGGAGTCTTCGCCTTTTGCTACAATCACCAGCTAGGAATCATAAAAAACTTTACGTTGGCCTCCTTCGTTGCGGGGTCTCAATCTACCGTTGCTCCCCCGCGGGAGGAAGGGACAGGTGAGACCCCGGAGGCTTAAGCCGAGGAGGCTCATGGACCGCCCGCAGGCAAGCGAAGCGCCTTGAACGGAAATCAACCGTACCTATACTTCTTTAATAATAAAAAAAGCACCAAACCATTTTAACTTTCAATGGTTGGGTGCTTTTGGTTTAAGTCTGCAGCTAATGAGATTAGCGGCGGCGATTTCTGTTACGTAGGAAAGTTGGGATATCCAACGTTTCTTCTTGTTGCTGAGATTGTTGCTGGCGACGTGGCTCTTGTTGTTCTTGTTGCTGATGAACCGGCTCTTCACGTCTAACTTCGCGTTGCGGTTGTTGCGGCTTTTGCGCCGGAGCTTTTTGCGCCCCGAACACTGGACGAGCACCTTGTTTAGTATGATTGATTTCTGCTTCACTGAAACCTGTAGCGATAACCGTAACAACGATTTCGTCTTTAAGGTTTTCATTGATTACAGAACCAAAAATCATGTTTACTTCTTGATCAGAAGCGGATGCCACGATGTCTGCAGCTTCCTGTACTTCATACAAGCTTAAGTTAGTGCCACCTGTAATGTTCATTAATACACCTTGAGCTCCGTCAATAGAAGTTTCAAGTAGTGGAGAAGATACAGCTTTTTTCGCTGCTTCTGCTGCACGGTTCTCACCAGTTGCAACACCTATCCCCATTAATGCGGAACCTTTGTTGGACATGATTGTTTTCACGTCTGCAAAGTCTAGGTTGATTAGTCCTGGCGTAGCAATTAGGTCAGAGATACCTTGTACACCTTGACGAAGAACGTTATCCGCTTCACGGAACGCTTCTAGCATTGGTGTATTTTTGTCCACGATTTCAAGTAGACGGTCATTTGGAATGACAATTAGCGTATCTACTCCTTCTTTCATGGAAGCGATACCGCCAGCTGCTTGAGTAGCACGCTTACGGCCTTCAAAAGTAAACGGTCTTGTAACAACACCAACAGTCAATGCACCAAGATCGCGAGCAATCTGTGCAATAACTGGAGCTGCACCAGTACCGGTACCTCCGCCCATACCAGCTGTGACGAATACCATGTCAGCACCTTTAAGAACTTCTTCTAATTGTTCTTTACTCTCTTCAGCAGCTTTTTTTCCTACTTCAGGATTTGCCCCTGCTCCAAGACCACGAGTAAGTTTTCCTCCGATTTGCATTTTCACTTCTGCTTTTGATAGGTTAAGAGCTTGAGCATCTGTGTTAACCGCGATGAACTCTACCCCTTGAACACCATGCTCTATCATACGGTTTACAGCGTTGTTACCGCCTCCACCAACTCCGATTACTTTTATGGTAGCTAATTGATCGATACTGTTATCAAAATCTAACATGACTGTTCCTCCTATTTCTCGAAAGTACTTGCAAGCTAAAGCTAGTAAGTGTACAAACAACGCTGTTGATTTCCGCACTCGGCTTCGCTTTCCTAGGGGCTGACAAGTGCCTCCTCGGCCAGCCTGCTGGGTTTACACCTAGGCCTATCACCCTCAGGAGTCTTCGTCCTGTGCTCTTATCAAAAGCTATGTTACCTTAACTCATTTCTTTGACTTTAGACCTTATTCAAAGAATAGTCCGAAGAATTTTTTTACTTTGTTGCCTACTTTTTCTTCTTCGTTTACTGGTTGCTTTGCCTGCTTTACTTTTTGTTGAGTTTGTTTTCCACTACGTTTTTCCGGGTATTCACTTGGTGCTGATGTAGTTTCAATTTTTCTCCCTTGCAACTTTGCATTTTTGTATGCAAATTGGATAAGCCCTACTCCTGTAGTATATTGAGGCTCTCTTACGCCTATATAATCCGGTACAGCTTTCCTTACATTATTGTTTAGAATTAATTGTGCCAATTCCAGAACTCCTGGCATGGCTACTACACCGCCGGTTAAGACGTATCCACCAGGAATCTCGCGGACACCTAATCTTTTAATCTCATGTTGCACTAACTCAAAGATCTCTTCCATTCTTGCTTCTATGATATCAGAGATTTCGAGTTGACTAAATTGTTGGTGCTGATCGCTTCCGATAATCGGTACACTGAATACTTCTTCATCGGAAGCATGGTCGTAAAAAGCATGTCCATGTTTTTGTTTGATTTTCTCTGCGTCTTCAGTGGAAGTACGTAAACCTATGGAAATGTCTTTTGTGATGTACTCCCCGCCAACCGGTAAAACACTGGTGGCCTTTAGGAAGCCATCTTCAAAAACGGCAATGGTAGTTGAGCCTCCACCAATGTCTACAAGTGCCACACCAAGATTTCGCTCATCTTTTGACAATGCGATAGATCCAGATGCAAGTGGCTGCAAGCAGATATCCGTTATTTCCAATCCAGCTTTCTCTACACAACGCAGTAAGTTATGTAAGACTGTTTTTGACCCAGTGATGATGGTACCTTCCATTTCTAGTCGAACACCAAGCATTCCCCGCGGATCATTAATCTCATCCAATCCGTCTACGATGAATTGTTTCGGGATACAATCAATAATCTCTCTCTCAGGAGGGATCGAGAAGACCTGTGCTGCGTCAATCACCCTAGCAATGTCCTCGTCGCCAATCTCCCTATTCTCACTCGAAACTGCTACCACTCCATGGCAATCCTGAAGTTGAACATGGTTTCCAGTGACGCCAACAACCACTCTATTAATTGGCATCCCTACCATTCTCTCAGCCTGTTCAATTGCCTTATTAATGGAATGAACAGTTTCATCTATGTCTACTATAGATCCTTTTCTTAAACCTGTTGATTTTACATTACCGACTCCAATAATATTTAAAGTATCATTCACCATTTCCCCAATGATTACTTTAACACTGGATGTACCGATGTCCAAACTGACGTATATTTCATTGCTGTTCATTCTATGGCACCTCCTTCTACTCCTAAAAAACCAAATATTTAAGAACAACACCTGAAAAACATATTATATTAGAAAGTATTCCACAAATATGATGTTTTCCCTTTTTTAAAATCATTTTTTTTCGTTTTTTTCTTTAGAAAGCGTCCATTTTGACAATAATATTCTTCTTATCACTGCAATGTTCTGAAATAGCCTTACTCCGAAAGCAAAAACTGCAGCTAAATATAAGTCTACACCAAGATGTACGCCTAGAAAAGCTAAACTTGCAGCAAGTAGGATATTGAAGAAAAAACCGGATACAAATACTTTATCATCATAATTGTTTTGTAAGTGGGCACGAATTCCACCGAACAATGTGTCCAGTGCAGCAAGTACCGCAATTGATAAATAATTGGAATATTCATCAGGTACACGTATCTCTGAATATAGGCCCAAAACAATCCCTACGATCAAACCCAGAAGAGGGAGCCACATAATCAGTTCCCCTCCTTCCCGGTTTTCACCGCTTCCATATGCTTTACGCGTATCTGCTCGTCATAAGGCGGAACGGTTACTTCATTAATGGGTGTTGAGACTTCAAGCAACAGGTTTTCTATTGCAAATTCATCCATTGCCCTTGATACTTGCAAGCGATTGTAAAGTTTTGTTGGGTCACTGATGATAACGATGATTTCAAAGTTTGCATTAGGGATCCAAGCATTGTTCACTTTCGTCCTACCATTTATTTCTCTAATAATTGTATTGCTAACAATTCGCTGATTGGCAATACTTATTTCTTCCACACCATAGGAATTTAATTCATTCACAAATCTTCTGAGGAGATCTGCAGATATGTTTTCTTGTATGTTTCCTAGGACATCTTCATCAAACAATGGTTTGACAGTCATCTTTATGCCCGGTCCCTTCATTTCTGTTAACCCTGCTTCGACTTTTAGTTCTTCTAACGTTTCCCGAACGATAGTCTCTTTAGAGGCATCACGTTCTTTGGAATAGTCTTGAAGTATTTTGTCATACTTTCTAATTTCAAGAATAATCTGTGATTGTATTTCTTGCTCACGATTCAAATCGCTCCTAAGTTGCCATGTATCACGTGTATCACGAATAATGGGCTGCTGAACAGTTTGAAACTGAATGGCAATCATCAATCCAACTATAATTGTAATAATGGTAAAACTAAATTTACGCTTGTCCATCTTGAACACCTTACCTCACCACAAAGCATGCCTTCAGCCTTATCGAATAACAGGGTCAAGAACTACTTGATCTTTTCTTTGCATCTTCACTGTAATGTTATCAGCAACCAATTGATCTTTCACCCCTCCAAGGATACTGAGTGCCGGAATGAGCACATCGGAATCACCTATGGCAGTTATGACGAATGGCGCAGGATATTGATTTCCATCAATGGTTATAACAGGACCATTGCAAATAATATAGGAGTCTTTAGTAATTCTTTGTCCGTTTATGGCTATTCCTGCAGCACCTGATATAAACAGTTCATTCATTACCTTGAAAACATGACTTTCGTGCACAATATAATTATTGATATTCTCCTCAGAAGGAACATAAGAAGCGTCCGCCAATGTCACTTCTACGCCTTCTCCTTGGACTTTGACATTACCATTGAACATACGAAGCTTTTCAACATCTTCTACCAGATTGAATAACAGCTGTTCGCCATCTGCAAGTTCTTCTTCTATGGTTTGAATTGCCTCTTGTTTTTCTTGTAGCTCATTTTGTAATTCAAGGTTTCGTTCTTCTGTCCTTATTAAAGTTTCTCTGATTGCTCTATCACGTTGCCATTGTCTGTCAGTACCTACGACTTCTTCCTCGTTTGTTAGTTGGAACGAGTAAGAGACGATAAAGCCAAGGACTAGACAAACAAAGGACAAGACAACATGTTTACCCGTCACTTTCATCTGTTTCTTCCTCTTTCCCTCCACCATTTTCGTACGGCTTGAAGAATGTACCCACTTCCAAATTGATGACACCTTTAACTTCTGGATCCAACTGTTCTACAATAGAAGGGTAGGCAGCCATCTTCTCTGAGAAATCTCTAACCGTTGCACTCACTTCAAAACCGTCATTCATGAACATGGTAATATGATAAGGGTCGATATCGGTTGGAGTATGATGTATTTCAGAAATGGAGTAAATGATGGATTCAGGTAATTTTATTAATTCAACAATAAAATTCTCCACCATTTCACTGTTTTTCCAATTAAGCATGAGTGGTGCATCATCAGGCAAAGAATCCTCTTCATCAAGAACAGAGAGCATTTTACCGTTTTCCATAACTGGATAATAATTTCCATTTTCATATAT
This sequence comes from Bacillus sp. CHD6a, assembly GCF_001293645.1. GTDB lineage: Bacteria > Bacillota > Bacilli > Bacillales > Bacillaceae_I > Sutcliffiella_A. Next base: position 24,232 of record NZ_LBMD01000013.1, on the reverse strand, counting down.
ATATGCGATCCGCTTATACTCATCTATCAAAATCTCAACATTGTTTGGAAAGTTCCTCTGAACTTCAACTGAGGCAATTTCCTTGTGTTGTTGAATAAGTTCAGCTACTTTTTCTTCGTTTACACGCCAGATGCTTGTCTCTTCTGTCACACCACTTAATGTTATGACTTCCTTATCTGTGACATGTAAATTTCCGTTTACCGTTATGCCAGAAACCTTACTAAGTGGAGATTGCGAGTAAATGATCAAGAACAACAGGATAAAAAATAAAGAAAGATATATTATTAATCTTCTGTTAGCCTTTTGTTTTCGCTGTTGTTTGATTTTAGGTACACGGTCTTCTAGCGTCACTACTTTCCCTTTTTCCATTAAAGACTATTTCACCCCACCGCGCCATGAAGCTACGCATGTATTATACAATGATTTTCTAGCATAATTATATCATATGTGGGGTGAAAAAAACGGAAAAAAACTACTATTTTCTTCCTATAATTTCAACTTCCGTTTCTAATTGGACATTGTATTTCTCAAGTATAGTTTTCTTGATGTATGCTATCAGGTCCAATACATCTTGAGCTTTTGCGCCATCGTCGTTTACGATAAAGTTTGCATGCATATCAGAAACTTTCGCACCGCCAATTTTGTGCCCTTTCAGCCCGGCCTTTTCAATCAACTGTCCAGCATAGTCCGGAAGTGGATTTCTAAAGATACTACCTGCACAAGGATAAGAAAATGGCTGGGTATCACGACGATAATCTTTATTTTTTTGAAGTTGGGCGACGACTTCTTCTCGATTTCCTTGTTCCACATTTAACACAGCTTCCAAACAAATTCCTGGGCGCTCTTTTTGGAGAATAGATGTCCGATAAGAGAAGTTTAATTCTTCTGCTGTTAACCACTCCATTTTTCCATCTTCAAACAAAATATGAGCCTCTTTTAATACTTTTGACATGTCAGAGCCGTGTGCGCCGGCATTCATATACACTGCGCCTCCCACTGATCCAGGGATGCCTCCAGCAAACTCCAGGCCTGTTAATCCTTTTTTACTGATGATCGTAACTAGCTTGATTAAGGAATACCCTCCTCCTACATGTACTTCATTATCTTTCCATTCAAAGTGATCCATGCCATTTCCAAGCTTAATTACGACCCCTTCAATACCAAGGTCTGATACCAATAAATTGGAACCACGGCCAATTGCTGTCCATTTGACTTTGTATTTATAAATCGTCTCCATCGTTTCTTGAAGTTTTTCCAAACTTTTTGGTTCCACCAGTACATCTGCAGGACCGCCGATTTTCATGGTTGTATGATTTGCAAGTGGTTCATTAGGTAGTACCTTGCCCACTTCTTTCTCTTGTAGTTCCTTTACTAACGCATCCATATTAAATCCTCCTAAATCCACGTTCATATAACATTTTTCATAACCTTTAATAGTAGAAAAGATAATCCTCCGGTCAAAGCGTGATGTAGGCCTATAAATAATTATTAATATACTATGCATGTTGAATTATATCGGTACACCGGCCCATCACTTCGAAGGTTTGAAGTTTGATTCATGACAATTATGTAATTCAAGTAAAAAATCGACTAAATTTACATACCCTAAAGTTCTTTATTATTAAACCTGTTATTTTGTCATTTACATTTTTCATTATTGTAGGCAGTTATTATGAAATGTAAAAGTGCAAATCTTGTTTGCACAATACATTAATAGTATATCCCTTGTTAAAGATGTGCAACGAATATTAGTTATTGTAATCAAATTTTTATTTTTTGTCATATTCTGTCCGGATATGTAATAATAAAAGCCATGATTTCATAGATTCAATACTAATTAATCTTACACATACCTTGTTGCTTTTCTTTATAAACGCTCCGCTTTCCATGGGAGGTCAGGGAGCATCCTTACTTCGTTGAAGGCCAATGAAATGTCTTTGAACGGAGCCTTCCCGGTCCTTCCTCCCATAAATAGTCTGTGCGCGTTTTCCACTACGGTCAACATAGATATTGGCTTAACTAAACACACAAAAGCCGAAACCAGGAGGATGGTTTCGGCTTTATATTAGTATTTTGCGTATCTGCTTATGTTTAGAAGGATTCCGACTGCTACTAGCATTAGCGTCAGAGAGGACCCTCCGTAGCTTAGGAATGGCAGTGTAATTCCTGTTACTGGCATTAGACCTGTTACAACTCCGACATTAATAATGACCTGAATTGCAATCATTGCGATAATTCCTACGGCCAAGAAGCTTCCATATAAATCTGGTGCACCAAGTGCAATCCTTATTCCTCTCCACAAAAGCAATGAAAATAGAAGAACAACAAGTGTGCCTCCGATAAACCCGAGTTCCTCTGCCAAAATAGCAAAAATGAAGTCTGTCTGAGGTTCAGGTAAATAAAAGAACTTCTGCCTGCTTTGTCCAAGCCCTAGACCAAGCAACCCACCTGGCCCTATCGCGTATAAGGATTGAATGATTTGGAACCCGCTTCCTAATGGATCTTCCCAAGGGTTTAAGAAGGAAGTAATACGTTTTATCCGATAAGGTGCAGAAAGAACCAGAACTACAAATCCCGCAACCCCTATTAGGCCTAACCCAACAAAGTGGCTAATTCTTGCGCCAGATACATAGATCATAACAATACAAGTACCAACCATTACAGTTCCTGTTCCTAGGTCCGGCTGGAGCATAATCATACCAAAAGCCAAAAAAACGAGAGAGAGACTTGGAACAAGCCCCTTTTTAAAGGAAGTAATTTTCTTTTGATTCTCACTTAAATATTTTGCTAGAAATGTAATCATGGCTATTTTCATAAACTCTGATGGTTGAACAGAGAAAGCACCTACCCCTATCCAACTTCGTGATCCATTCCGTTCCATCCCCACACCAGGAATTAAAACAATGACAAGCAGGAAAAAACATACCAGAATAATTAATTTTGCCCAAGTTCTCCACGTCCAGTAGTCAACATTCATGATAAAAAACATCGCTACTACACCCAATCCAGCAAACAATAGCTGTCTTTTAGCAAAGAAAAATGTATCCTGAAACTTGTAATCAGCCCACACCGCACTCGCACTGTAAACCATGATAAGACCTACCGCAAGCAGTGTCAGTGTAGTTAGAATTAATATTATGTCCGGAGTTGATCGCTTGTTTGCCAACGTGAAACACCTCTACTACAAAAATTTGGGCAGATGTTGGCTTATGGATAACGAAATGTTCATGCCAATAGCCAGAAAAAGGCTTTGTCCGTATGCTCCCCATCCATTAAGTTGGGAAGCTATCAGAACAAAGCCTCTTAAACATGTGGCCAAGCCCTTATTTAAGCTTATGCACGGCGTCTATAAAAATGTCTCCTCGTTGCTCAAATGTTTTATATTGATCCCAGCTTGCACAAGCAGGGGACAATAAAATGACATCTCCGCTCTCAGACATTTCGTATGCCACCGGTACGGCTTTTTCCACATTATCGACATGTTTTATTTGTTTTATTCCTGCTTGATGAGCTGTTCGTATCAATTTTTCGGCTGTTTCTCCGAAAGTCACTAGTACTTTGACAGTCTTGAAGTACGGTAACAGATCATCAAACTCATTTCCACGATCCAGCCCTCCTGCAAGTAATACCACATTGTTGTCAAATGCCGAGAGAGCTTTTTGAGTAGCTAAAATATTGGTAGCTTTTGAATCATTATAGAAACGTCTTCCATTAAGCTCACCAATAAACTGCAATCGATGTTTAACACCAGAAAAGCTTGTTAACACCTTTATAATCGCTTCATTACTGACTCCAATAAGTTTAACAGCTGCCACAGCTGCAAGGATGTTCTCCAAATTATGTTTTCCTGGCAACACAATTTGGTCTATTTTCATAACCTGCTCTTTTTTAAACCAAACAGAACCATCTTTTAAATACGCACCATCTACTATATTATTCGTGGAGAATGGAACAATCATAGACAGTATTCCTTCAGCAAGTTTCATCACCTGTTCATCATCAGCATTTACTACTGCATAGTCTTCTCTCGTTTGGTTCAAGAAAATTTTTGCTTTTGCTTTTCCATACTCATCCAATGTTCCATGATAATCGAGGTGGGCTTCAAAAAGATTTAAAAAGACAGAGATCTTTGGCCTGAAAAACTCCGTACCCATCAATTGAAACGACGATAATTCGGTGACCATGATGTTTTTATCCGTTGCTTGTTGAGCCACTTCTACAGAAACATTTCCGATATTACCAGCAATAAGTGGAGATTGATTATCTGCTGCTAGCATTTCATCAATTAACGTAGTAGTAGTCGTTTTCCCATTAGATCCTGTAATACCGATAATTGATGCTTCACTTATTTGGTAGGCAAGTTCTACTTCGGTAAGAACAGGAATGCCCTTTTCAGCGGCAAGTTGCACCAATGGGTTATGGTAAGGGATGCCTGGATTCTTGAATACAACATCAATCTTTTCATCAAAGATATTGGTCGGATGTCCCCCGCATACCACTTCCATTCCTTTAGATAGCAAGTATGCTGCTTGCTCGTTTCCCTCTAAAGGGCTTCTGTCATTAACAATCACTTTTGCACCTAACTTATGTAAAAGTTCTGCAGTAGCAGTTCCGCTCTTGGCTAACCCTAGGACAAGAACCCTTTTTCCTTCATATTGGCTAATTTTCTTCATATTAGATCCACACCTCTAAATAAATTCCAAGTAAAGCACACAACAGTCCGACTGTCCAGAACGTAACAACTACTCGCCATTCTGACCAACCGACAAGCTCATAATGATGGTGAAGAGGACTCATCTTAAAGACCCTTCTACCTGTCGCTTTGAAAGAGATGACTTGGATGATGACAGAAAGTGTTTCCATCACAAAAACTCCACCGATAATAATAAGAAGAATTTCTAATTTCAATAGTACAGCTACAGTTGCAATAGCACCTCCAAGCGCCAAGGAACCCGTGTCTCCCATAAAGACTTTAGCTGGGTGAGCGTTAAATACTAAGAAGCCAAGTAACGCGCCCACTACGGCAACACTGAAAATAGAAACTTCAAATTGAGATTGGTACCATGCAAGTATGGCAAGGGCTCCAAATGCGACTGCAGCTGTTCCAGATACAAGGCCATCCAGTCCATCCGTCAGGTTGACGGCGTTTGAAAATCCAACTAACCAAAAAATTAGGAAGAGAACATAGAAGAATCCTAACTCAATGGATATACTTGTTCCTGGTACACTTACCGCAGTGGAAAATTCAAACTGGACGAATACAAAATAGAAAATTACTGCAATTACAATCTGTCCAATTAATTTTTGCAGGGACGTCAATCCTAAGTTTCTTTTTAGGACAACTTTGATAAAGTCATCAAGAAAACCTAATAGGCCGTAACCAACCATTACAAAAAGCAGTAAATAAGTTTCAACGGAAGCTTCTGCAAATTGACCTGTGATTACTAAAGTAGTTACCGCAACAGCCAATAGTATCATTATTCCGCCCATTGTTGGGGTACCTGTTTTCTTTTGGTGGGATTGTGGCCCTTCTTCTCTGATACTTTGACCGAATTTCAGTCTGCGCAGGAAGGGAATAAATATTGGTGATACTAATACGGTAATTAAAAAAGACATAACGATAGCAAATAAAATAACCTGTTGTTCCATCGTTATTCCCTCCTTTCGAATTTCAAGATTAGAGGTATTATCCACCAATGATAACCGGCAGATAATACCCGTTTTTTCGTTTAGATTTCTTATCTTTTGGTTTACCACCGCTGTGGATTTCCGCAAATGGCTTCGGCAGCGATTCATCGCACGAAGAAAATACATAGCATTTTCGAGGAGTCTTCGCCTATTGCTCCAATCTACAGCTAGGAAAATCCACAAAGTTAAATGTTATACCAAAAGTAAATTTTATCGGTTTTTGCTTAAGATGAAAATACTTTTTTTCATCTTTTTATTATTTCTTTCTAAAACAACACTTTTTCATTATCCTCTGTTCAAATTCTGGGATATGGTAAGCCTTAAGCAATGGTCATATGGTTGCATAAAACATGCACACCTTAACAGTCTATGAGGTTTGTTTTGCCTGTATGGCTTCCATTGCTATTTTTCTATCATCAAATTCAAGTACTGTGTCACCTATGACCTGATAGGTTTCATGACCTTTGCCTGCAATCAGCACCAAATCACCAGATTTTGCTTGAGCAATTGCTTTAAAAATCGCTGATCGCCTGTCTTCTACAATTTCATATTGTCGGTCCTTCACACCAGCTTCCATATCTTTGAAGATTTGCAATGGACTTTCTGAGCGAGGATTATCTGAAGTGAAAATAGCTTTGCTCGCATAATTTACTGCGACTTCAGCCATCAGCGGACGCTTTGAACGATCTCTATCCCCTCCACAGCCAACAATACAATATATATTATTTTTTGAAAGTTGTTTAGTCGTTTTTAACACATTTTCCAAGCTGTCTGGAGTATGAGCGTAGTCGACAATTACCGTAAAATCCTGTCCTGCTTCTACCGCTTCAAAGCGTCCAGGGACCCCTTTCATGTTTTCAACTACTGGAATAATGGTCTCCATGGGGATATTGGATACGTAACTGGCGCTTATAGCAGCAAGAACATTGTACACACTGAATTGTCCGACCAATTTTAGTTGGACAGGAACAATTTTATTGTCATACACTAGGTCAAACGAAGTGCTCTTTGAAGATATCCTCACATTTCTCGCTCTGATATCGCTTGTTTCGTTTATTCCATAGGTTATAACTTGAGCAGCCGTTGCTCTTTTATATACGTCACTTGCAGGGTCATCTGCATTTAAAACCGCATATTTGGGTTTAGTAAGATTATAGGAGTTTCCTAACGAAGAGAATAACAGCGACTTAGCATACCGATATTCTTCCATCGTCTTATGATAATCGAGATGATCTTGCGTCAGATTAGTAAACACCGCTACATCAAAATCACAACCATACACCCTACCCATATGGAGAGCATGTGAGGAAACCTCCATCACAACAGTGTCAACTTTTTTCTCCAACATTTGGTGAAAGGATTCTTGCAAAGTTAAGGCATCTGGCGTGGTGTTTTTTACAGGGTAAGTTTTGTTTCCTATTTTCATATAGATAGTGCCAATCATTCCGGTCTTACGCTGGTGGTGTTGAAAAATGGATTCAATAATGTGAGTGGTAGTTGTTTTTCCATTTGTACCGGTTACACCTATTAAATGAAGTTTGTGTGTAGGCTGTTGGAAGAATACATCCGCCAAGATAGCCATTGCCCTCATTGTATCTGGAACAACGATGACAGGAACAGCAATATCTAGTGGCTTTTCAGATATGACTGCGACAGCACCTTTATTCACTGCATCTTGTGCGAATTGATGTCCATCTACCGTGTACCCTTTGATACAAAAAAATAAACTCCCTTCATTGACCTTACGGGAATCCATGACAATGGAAGATATCTCAGGGTTATACTTAGAGGATACTTCATATCTGTGAAGATATTGAATTAATTGTTGAAGTTTCATGCGAATCAAACCCCTTTGGCTTACTTGAAGACCTAAATGCAGGATGAAAAAATAACAGGATAGATGGTGAGAGACAACATCAATATAGTTTCTAACTTACCTTTATCACCATTCTATCCTATTTAGGGAAATTAAACCAATCCTCTAGATTTATTCTTCATCACTTTTGCTTTTCCCGGACATGTACACCCTAATGGTCGAGCCTTCTTCCACTTTTGTCCCAGGTGGCGGCGCCTGCTGTACTACAGTATCCCCATCTCCGCTAATATCAAGTTTGAGCGTAACTAATTGTTGAAGGAGTTCTTTTCTTGTCATTCCTTTTAGATCAGGAACTTCCACAAGAGGTACATCCGGCCATTGCAATTCCTTTTCGATTTGTCCTTTTCTCTTTTCCACTCCCAAAGCATTTAGGCTATCCTCCATTATATTCCCAACAATCGGGGCTGCTACAACCCCACCAAACTGTACGGTCCCCTTAGGATTATCGACGGCAAGATACACAACAAGTTGAGGATCATCAGCAGGTGCCACACCGATAAAAGAAACGATATGATTATTTTCCATATATCGACCGTCTTTTACTTTTTGAGCAGTTCCTGTTTTCCCACCAACTCGGTAACCCTCTACAAAAGCATTACGTCCAGTACCTTGGGCAACTACACTTTCTAATGCATATCGAACCTGTGCTGAGGTTTCTTCAGATATGACTCTCCTCTTCTCTACAGGTGTCTTTCTCGAGACTATCTCTCCAGTGATTGGATCTACAAATTCTTTTGCGATAAACGGAGTGTATAAGATACCACCATTTACCGCTGCAGAAACAGCCGCAACCTGCTGAATTGGAGTAACAGAAACCCCTTGCCCAAAGGCAGTGGTGGCGAGTTCTACTGGCCCTACCTTTTCAGGTTTAAAAAGGATCCCCTTTCCTTCTCCAGCTAAATCAATCCCTGTCTTCTCCCCGAAACCAAAAGATTTTATATAATTAAAAAGGGTGTCCGTACCTAATCGTTGTCCTAGCTCTACAAAGCCTGGGTTACATGAATTTTGAACCACTTCCAAGAATGTTTGATGACCATGTCCCCCTTTTTTCCAACAACGTAGTCTTGCCCCATCTACCATTGCCGCTCCACTATCATTGAAAGTATCGTTTTTTAAGTTAACTTTATTCTCTTCGAGGGCTGCAGCTAAGGTAATAATCTTAAAAGTAGATCCAGGTTCATACGTACTCCAAACAGGGAGATTTCGGTTATAAATTTCTGGTGCCACATTTTGGAATTCTGCAGGGTCAAAATCAGGTCTACTAGACATGGCCATAATTTCTCCTGTATTAGGATCCATTGCAATTGCAATGATTCCATCAGGGTTATACAGTTCCTGTGCAAGGTCTAACTCTCTTTCCATGATAGTCTGAACCTTTGAATCAATGGTAAGCCTTAAATCTAAACCATCTTGGGGGGCTTCGTAATCATCTGGAATATCCGGCATTCTTCTTCCCTTTGCATCCGAATAAAATTGAACGTAGCCTTTTTCTCCTTTTAATTGTTCATCGTAATACAATTCTAGACCCATTAAACCTTGATTATCAATCCCTGCAAATCCTAAAACATGAGAAAGATAACTACCGAAAGGATAATGACGTTTGGAGTCCTCCGCAATGTAAACCCCTTTTAAGCCAAGCGCTCTTATTTCTTTTGCTTTTTCGTGAGAAATTTTTCTTCCTTCTGGGTTGATCCTCTCCATAGATGAGCTTTTCGTCACCAGCTTGTACACTTTTTCTTTGGACATATTTAAGACGGCTGCAAGCTTCTCAGCCGTATCATTAGGATCTTTGATTTGTCTTGGGACAACCAAAACCGTCGGTGCACTCATATTTGTTGCCAATGGGACACCATTTCGGTCAAGGATTTCTCCTCGCTCTGGTTCAAAAGGAATATTCCTACTCCAAGAATCTTTGGCGCGGTCTGTAAGCATATTCCCCAATGCGAATTGAACATATCCTAGGCGTAAATCAATAATACTGAAAAGTAGAATTCCTACAAGAAGTACAATGGTCAACCTTCTCCGAACCGTCACATGAGATACCCGCATATCCTATGAACCCCCTTTAATATTCGTAGTAATATATGCTTGTACGAAAGAGGATAGAACATAGTATTGGACTGTAATCCAAGAAATGCTTTAATTGTGACTATATACTTTTTGTTGTTTGGTTAATCGTCGCTGTTCCTTTCTACAAATGACTCGCTTTCCGCGGGACGGTGCTTGAGCCTCATAACGCTTCAGGGGTCTCAATCTACCGTTACTCCCCCGCTGGAGTCTTCGTCATTTGCTCCAATCCACAGCTATAAACTACTAGAACGAGAGGTTATTACTTCTTCTGTTTACTCTATTAGATTCCTTCTTATTAACACTACCTCTAGTTGATTATAGTGGAAGGCGCGTAGACGCCCGCAGGCAGGCGAAGCGCCTGGAAAGGAAATCAACTGTTTTTATAATTATTAACATAAAAACACTGCCAAAGGTCATAGCCTTTAGCAGTGCATTTTAGTTAACTATCCTCGGAATCTTCTTCAGATCCTGACTCTTCCGTTTCTTCATCTTCTTGCTCTTCCGTTTGTGGTAAAGGGACGTTTGATCCTAATTCCACAACAAGGCTGTTTCCTTCTTCAACTGGAGTTCCAGGAATAATATTTTGCTTTTGTACATATCCATTTCCAATAATTTCGGTTTCAAGCTTGAGTAAATTGGATATCTTTCGGACATCACGCAAACTCCAACCTGTCATATCTGGAATGGTCGGGGAATTTTCTGTTAATAGAATAACTCTCTCACCTTTTATGACTTCACGGCCTGGTTGAGGTGTTTGTTTTAAGACTTTAGATCCTTCACCCACTATGACATATTCGGGACCTTGTGTATCAGCAGAAACATCCTGAATATTTTTTCCAACAAGATTTGGAACTTTTACCCCTACACTTTTCTTATTAGGAGTATTCATTTGACTTTCATCAGGCTGAATACTTAAATATTGCAAGCTTCGGCGCATCACGGTATTGAATACACCCGATACAGGGCCCGCCCCATTTTCATGTTGAGCAATTTTTGGTTTTTCTACCGCAACATACATTAACAACTCCGGATCATCCGCCGGAGCCATCCCTGTAATAGAATAAATATATTCGCCATGACCAGATAAATATCCTCCTGGTCCAGGAATTTGAGCAGTTCCTGTTTTAGCTGCGACTTTATATCCTTCAATACTGTAAGGACGACCGGTACCGTTTTCAGAGCTTACTACTGATTCTAATACTTCTAGTACTTTATCTGCAGTCTTTTCTGAAATTGGATTTCCTTTTTGTTTTGGCTTATTTTCTACTACAACCTCATTTGTGTTAGGATCGACAATCTTGTCAATCACATAAGGCTGCATCATTTTACCATCATTAGCAATTGCAGTTGCGGCCTGAATTTGTTGAATCGGCGTGAATGCAGAGCCTTGACCGAACGCTGTTGAAATACGGTCCCTATAGTAATTGTAATTTATATTGCTTGTAGTTTCATCTGGAAGGTCAATCCCTGTCGGTTCATTCATACCAAATGCATGAATGTATTTTAAAAGAGTATCTGTCCCCATCTTATCTGCCAGTAAAGCAAATGCTACGTTGGAAGAACGTTGGACTCCTTCATCAAAAGATATTGTTCCCCATCCTGACCTGTTATGGTCATATACTGGAACTGGGTCTTTAGGAAGGGTATACGAACCGGACTGATAGAGTTCAGACCCATTGTAAACCCCTTCTTCAATGGCTGCGGCCAATGAAAAAATCTTCATAGTGGAACCTGGTTCATACCGATAAGAAATAGCATCGTTGTTCCAATTGTCCGTCAAACCTTCTCTTGTGTTTAAATCGAAGGTTGGCCTAGATCCCATTGCAAGTATCTGCCCGGTTTTTGGATCGGCAACGATAGCAATGATCCGTTCTGGTTCATATTCTTGAACTACATTATTCATCGCTTCTTCTAAAAATGTCTGAATGGTCTTATCTAAAGTCAGATGCACATTTTTCCCGTTGATTGCAGGAACATAGGATACATCTGAGTCCATAGAAAGTTTAACACCTTTATTGTCCGTTTTCACAGACAATGAACCATTCTGTTCTTTTAGTTCATCTTCTAACATCTTTTCCACGCCTGTTACACCAGTGACGACACCATCATCATTTGCTCTTGCAAAGCCAACCACGTGACTGGAGAATTTGCCGTTAAAATAATACCGTTTAGAGCCTTCTACAAACCCTATTCCCGGCAATTTCATGTCTTCAATTCCTTTTTTAACTGACAATGGAAGATCTCTACCCAATGCTCCAAATTCTACTTGTTTGCGATCCAGTTGTAATTTTTCTAAAATCTTATTTTGATCCACTTCCAAGACTGATGCCAACTTTGCAGCCGTCTCGTTTGGATCAACTACATGACGAGGTTTCTTGTCATCTGTCGTCAATGACTCGTCCAATACCGCCACTAAATTGAAAGAAGGGGTATCTTCTGCAATCGGATCTCCACTTCTATCAAAAATGGATCCCCTAGTTGCATCGATTGTCCTGTTTACATTATATCTTTCACTAGCTTCTGCAGATAAACTATGTCCATGTGCTTCTCCGGTTGCTTGAAGGTAAAAAAATCGCCCAATCAATAGAAAAAAGAGCAACGCAAAAAATCCGAGTAGAATTGCTGCTCCTAAGTGAATTCTTTTTTTATGAACGATGTTATGGGTACTCATTTAGTTCCCTACGTTCTTCACATTGTTCTCGTTTAATGTCAGACCAAGGTTTTTGGCTTTTTCAAGAATGACTTCATAGCTGCTTTCTTCCGCTACACGAAGTTCAAGTTCACGATTTTCCTTTAATTGCGATTCAATGGACCCTTCAAGCGATTGAATTTCGCTATTTACATGATAGATATTCACATGGTTGGTAACAACATGGACGGCACCGAATGCAAGCATACCAATAAACATATAGCCAAGCAGCTTTTCCCCAAGCGTAATAGTTGAGCGTTTCTTTACGACCATTTGTCTTTTTGGCGACTGCTGTATGCGTTCTTCATGCTGCCTCTGAATTTTGTGAGCTAAGTTACTCATTCTCTTTCCCCCTAGTCTATATTTATTTTATATTTAGTCTTTCGCTTTTTCTGCAATTCTTAGTTTTGCCGATCTTGCGCGATTATTGGCTTCTAGTTCTTCTTCACTAGGTAGTATCGGCTTTCTTGTAACAAGTTTAAGCGTTGGCTGATATTCTTCTGGAATTATCGGTAGCCCAGGCGGCAGTTGTGGGAGTTGGCTTTTTTCTTTAAAGGCTACTTTACACATTCTATCTTCAAGGGAATGGAAGGTGATAACAGATACTCTTCCCCCAACTTTTAAAACATCAATTGCTTGATGGATAGCATCTTCAAAAACACCTAACTCGTCATTTACCGCAATTCTTATTGCTTGGAAAACTCTTTTAGCAGGATGTCCGCCAGTTCTTCTCGCTGGAGCTGGTATTCCATCCTTGATAATTTCTACCAATTCTAGTGTCGTTTCAATTGGCTTTGATTTTCGATATTCTTCAATTTTCCTTGCAATTTGTTTGGAAAACTTTTCTTCTCCATATTGAAAGAATATCCTTACTAGTTTTTCATAAGGCCACTCATTAACAACATCATAGGCACTGAGTGGGCTGTCTTTGTCCATTCTCATATCTAAAGGTGCTTCGTGATGGTAACTAAATCCTCTTTCAGGTGTGTCCAATTGAGGAGAAGAAACACCCAGGTCGAACAACACGCCATCCACTTTGGTAATACCCTGCTCATACAATTTCTCTTTCAGGTGCTTAAAATTGCTTTTAATGAAAATGACCCGATCCAGATAGTTATGTAACACATTCTTAGCATGTTCTAGCGCATGGTCATCCTGATCAAATGCAATCAGTCTTCCTTTGTCTGATAACTGTTTTACAATTTCGGAACTATGTCCTGCACCTCCTAATGTGCAATCAACATACGTACCGTCCTCTTTAATGTTAAGACCTTCTACTGCTTCATTAAGTAATACTGTTACGTGGTGAAACATTCTCCACCGCCTTTCTAGCTCTAGGCTGTTTTTCCTCTTAGCTGCTGCTAATTCTTTTCTCTCGGTATTTTCTCACCGACCATCTTGTTTTATCCAGGCTGTTCTTCGTATTCGTTGTAATTTAAATCCCTTTTATAAGTCAAAATCCACTAGGTTCTCTGCAATCTCTGCGAAGGAGTCTTCCGAATCTTCCACAAAAGTATTCCAGTTGTCCTTGCTCCAGATTTCTATTCGATTAGACACTCCGATTACCACGCATTCTTTTTCTAGTTGTGCATACTGAACTAATGGAGTGGCAATGTTCACTCGACCTTGCTTGTCCAGTTCACACTCAGAAGCACCGGAAAAGAAGAAACGTGTAAATGCACGGGCATCCTTTTTAGTAAGTGGTAATTGTTTTAATTTGTCTTCAACTGTTTTCCATTCAGAGAGCGGATAGCCAAATAGGCATTTATCGAGGCCTCTAGTAAGAACAAAGGTTTCTCCTAAATGATCACGGAATTTCGCAGGCACAATCATACGGCCTTTTGCATCAATTGTATGATTATATTCCCCCATGAACATTTGGCTCTCCCACCTTTCTTCTACTTTCCCCCACAATCCTCCACTTCTCTCCACTTACTTTATTGTACTATTCTCTTTCCCAAAAGAAAATCCTTTAAGCCTACTTTTTTTTCGTTTTTCATCTTTTTACAACATTTTTTGACAAAAGGACGAAATTAGGTCAAACTTGGCTTTTTTTGACTCCTTGGAAACACAATAAACAATCATTCTTCAGTAAATGCTCGTTTACGACTCTCTTCTTTATTTGTTCATGTCAGAAAAAGAAAATAAAAAAACAGCAGGATTTTTCCCGCTGTTTCTTAAAGTTTAACTATTTTATGCTTTCCGTTATGCTCCAACGGCAATTCACATAGCCTTTGGACGAAATCCATCCCATACTTATTCACAAAATAGTAGATATTCCATATTCTCTCTTGAGGCATGCCTTTGGGCAATACAGCAAGTTCCACTCGTTCATATTTGTTCATCATGTTTTCATGTTTCTCATATACCGAACGTTCAATCAGTCGATGAATATAGGTAAATTGCTTATCAATCAAATTCCAATTCTTTTCAAAAGTTTTCTGATGATGCGGTAAAGTTTGATTACCTAAATCTCGAAATTGATCATGTACTTTGGCATATTGTTCATGATACAAGTTCAATGTCGCTTCTATTGATTCAAGTTCTTCTTGATACAACCAAGCTTTACGCTTTTCTTCTAGCCCATGTTCCACCGCATCTGAGATATCTTCACCTAATTCTAGTAACGTTCGATCAATATGCCGTTCCAATAAAGTCAAAGAAATTCTAGGTACAACTGGTGGCATTTCAAGGTCCATAGAATGAAAACATCGACCAAGTTCAGCCCAGTAACTGATTTCCCCAGGACCTCCGATAAAAGCAAGAGTAGGGAATAGAAACTCCTGCATAAGCGGTCTCGTTACAACGTTATTGGAGAAATGTTCAGGTTGTTCTTCCATCAACTTATTCAAGTATTCAACCGTAAACTGACGATTAGAATCCTTCATATAGGCAATCTGTTTCGTTTCATCCCAACATAGTAGTTCCCGCTCACCGTCTTGGTGAAAGAATATATTCATTGATTCTGAGTCAATTTCTAACATCGGGGAATATCCTTGCTTCTCAAGTTCCGTTTGGGCCTGTTGCATCCCTCGTCGAATTTGACTATGCTTCATTAAAAGTTGTTGAAAATAAGGCGTTTCAAGCTTCCGCAAAGCTGGGTCGGAAGCATTTACTAGAACCAGCCCCGTACCTTTAAAGAGTTTTGCAATCAAGCGGGCAAATATATCCACCATTGTAGAAGAATCTTCTATCGCTTGGGATAACTCTTGTTTTAACTCTTTTGTAAATGGCGTTTCTCCATAGGAGTTAACAATTTCAAGAAACCAAGCGTGTAACTTTTCTTTATCATATGGAAGATCCGATACCATTTTTTTGCCTGCTTCTTTCATTTGAAACACATGTTTTTCTATTTCATTATTTTTTGGAAGGTTGACATGATTTATCTCCTGAAAATCATGATCTTCCCCTGCAATCCAAAAAACAGGAACAACGGGAATTCCAAGCTTAAGCTCCTGTTCTTGGGCATGTTTAATTGTACTGATTATTTTTGAGATAGTGTAGATTGGGCCAGTCAATAACCCTGCCTGTTGTCCACTGATAACAACAACCGACTGGCTGTCAGATAATTTTTCAATGCTATGTAAGGTTTGTGCATCCGCATCAAATCTTTGATTAAAGTCAAGAAGATGGGCAGCAAGCTCTTTTCTTCTGAAGCTTCTATTTTTCAAATAATCGTTTCTCTTTGAGTAGGTATCTACAGAAAAAGGGTTATATGTAAAAAAGGGAAGGATGCTCTCCTTTTGAGTTAAATAAGCGGAGGAAAACTTATTAATAGTAGGGAGCGTTAATTCTACTACATTCATAAAGTACGTCCTTTCTAAATCGTTCATGTGTGTTGATATCTCCATGAGTATAGCATTGATTTCCATTGTTTCAAAAAATATTGCTTAGCCAAATGTTTCAAAAACCCGTTTCATTATACCAAATGTTAAAAGACAAAAATATGCAAGAAAAAATAGAAGAAAATTCAGCCTCCAAAATCCTTTAAAGACTCTTCTAAAATGAATTTCCTCTTTAATCTTGTAATGTGTCAAAACCATCACGGTCGCAATGAACAATAACACAGTTAATATGACCGAAAGAAACGACGTATCCCAGATGATAATCATGATAAAGTGCACGGCTAAGATAAAGAATAGTGTCGAGGCATCAACCGCCAAATGAAAAGACTTTTTATTGTTTCTTGTTACCAGCTTAGCTATATAAAAAAAAGCAATCAACGCAAAGATAGGAAGCGTAATTATTGTAGCGAAAGTTCCAGCTAAAATTCCGGACATTTTTACCATACCTCTTTTCACTTACTTGATTATTTTTTTGTACAAGCAGGATGAATAAGCATTAGAGGTATTTACAGCTTGCATTATGTTGTAGCCCTTTAACAGCTTCATACATAAATTCTGTTAGCGGAACTGATTTTCCTTGTTTTTCAGCCAAGTTTATCATATATCCCAAAATCGCATCGACTTCGGTTTCTCTCCCTGCATTTATATCCCGCTTCATAGAAGAGCTGTTTTCCGCTGTTTTCTCGCAAATGGAACAGATATGATTCCACATGTGCTCCCTATTATCTTTTTGAACCAAAAAATCCATCTCATTATATAACCGCTTCATGCAGTTTTGATAGTATTGATTTAATAACAGCTCTCCATTACGAACATCAAATATAGCTGTCAAAGGGTTTATGATAGCGTTAACAAGCAATTTTTCAATCATCATACCGTAATAATCCATGCACACTTCAAGTGGAAAATTTACACCGATTGAATCCAACCAACCATTAACAAAGAAAGCAGCAGCATGCCGGTCTTTGTTTGTCACAGGGTAACCTGCTATTTTTGTACGCCCTTTACCTGTCCACATGACGGTGCAATCGTTGATTTTCTTTACACCATGCTCTACTACCCCTACTAAAATTTGAGGTTTGGAAAACTGTTCGAGCAAATCAATATGTGACATTCCATTTTGGAGAAAAAGGATTGATTGGTCTCTTGTGCACATTTTTAGGACAGGGAGGATGGCAGTAAGGCCATATTGCTTTGTTGCAACAATGATTAAATCGTCCTTTAAAGGAGTATCGTTCTCCCACATCATGACTTTAACTTTTCTTGTTTCATTCCCGTTTTCATGGTGCAGGACAGTTATCCCTTGCTCTTTTAGTAGTTGTTGTTGTACTTGTCGCTTAACATAAAGAGTGACAGCAAATTGTGTTGATAACTGGGAGGCATATAGAAGGCCGACAGCACCTCCGCCAATGATTCCAATATTCATCGTATCCCCTTCTTTAGTCCTATTTTCTCTATTGTACCAATTTATTGTTAGTGGGGGTACTGTTCTTTTCCCTGAGGGTATCTTGCACATAAAAAATATCCAGTGCCACAAATGGGCACTGGACATTTTTCACACAGGATAAACCGGGTGTTTACGATGACTAAATGTCATTTGCTTGCTTGAGTAATAATGGAAGCGGCTAATCAATACACTTCGCAGTTCTTTTGCAGGAACAATATCATCTACAATCATTTCAGAAGCTAACTTATAGATATCGATATGCTCCTTATATTCTTGGTGCTTTTCTTGTACAAAAGCAATTCTTTCTTTTGGATCTTCAATTTCATTAATTTTGTTGGAGTATACCGCATTGACTGCCGCTTCTGGTCCCATTACTGCTATTTGTGCAGTTGGAAGTGCAATGCAGCAATCTGGTTCAAATGCTGGGCCTGCCATCGCATAAAGTCCAGCTCCATAAGCTTTTCTAACCACCACAGAAATTTTCGGAACCGTTGCGGAACTCATCGCTGCAATGAGTTTAGCTCCATGGCGGATAATACCTGCGCGTTCCACTTTTGTGCCAATCATGAAACCTGGAACATCTGCAAGGAACAGTAAAGGAATGTGGTAGGCATCACAAAGCTGAATGAATTTCGCTCCTTTGTCAGCAGAATCGACAAAAAGTACTCCACCCTTCACTTTTGGCTGGTTTGCAATAATCCCGACAACCTTTCCATCCATGCGTGCAAAGCCGGTTATTAATTCAGGTGCGAATAATCTCTTTATTTCAAAGAAACTGTTTGCATCAATCAACTGATCGATCGCTTCATACATATCAAATGGCGCGTTTTGATTTACAGGGATAATATCTGTCAGCGCTCTTCCTTCTTTTGGGTTAACAGGATCTACTTCTTTCGTCTTTTCTTGGTAACTGCCAGGAAAATATTCCAGATACTTACGGGCTTGCTGAATAGCTTCTTCTTCTGAAGCAGCGAGGACATCTCCACAACCACTGACAGAGCAGTGCATTCTCGCTCCACCCATTTCCTCCAATGTAACCTTCTCCCCAATTACCTTTTCCGCCATCCGCGGTGATCCCAAGTACATGGATGCATTTCCGTCCACCATCACAACAATGTCACAGAAAGCCGGGATATATGCACCTCCAGCAGCAGATGGGCCGAATAATAGACAAATTTGAGGTACCATTCCGGAAAGTTTCACTTGGTTATAAAAGATTTTTCCTGCTCCACGTCTATTTGGGAACATATCTAGCTGGTCTGTTATTCTCGCTCCGGCAGAGTCAACTAGATAAAGAATCGGAACCATTAACTTTTCGGCAGTTTCTTGAATTCTAATAATTTTTTCTACCGTTCTTGCTCCCCATGAGCCCGCCTTAACAGTAGAGTCATTTGCCATCACACAAACTGTCTGACCATTTACTTTCCCTATTGCCGTTACAACACCATCAGCAGGAAGACCTTTGGCTTTATTATTGGCAAAAAGTCCATCCTCCTCGTATTGTCCGTTGTCAAATAAAAGAGCAAGGCGGTCACGAACAAATAATTTGTTTTGTTCCTTTAATTTCTCGTGATATTTCTCACTTCCGCCGCTCTTAATCGTTTCAACTGTTTCTTGAAACTCTTGTTCTAAATCAGTGGTGGTTTTTATCATCTTAATCCCCCGCTTTCTTCTCAACGTTGTAAAATACTATTCCAATTCCAGCAGCACATCTCCATCATTTACGAATTCGCCTTCTGCCGTAGAAATGCTGGCCACTTTCCCGTTCATCATCACTTCCACTGGAATCTCCATTTTCATGGACTCTAAAATAATAACTGTTTGACCTGCTGTCACTTCATCGCCAACTCCCACTAACACTTTCCAAACTGTACCTGCCATTGCTGCTTCCACTTTTTTCATTGTAATTTCCTCCTGATCTCGTGTTGTAATTGTTTTAAGTTGTAATAGGTTTCATCGACTGAATGAAACCGGTATGATAATGACCTGAGACAAAATCATCTGCCTCAAGGGCGTGAATCAAAAACGGAAGATTCGTTTTGATTCCTTCAACTGAAGCTGCTCTCAAATACTCTTTTGCCCTTTCTATTGTCGCTTCTCTTGTCTCACCGGAAACGATAATCTTAGCAATCATTGGGTCATAAAACGGTGTTACTTTTAGATCAGGACCATAGCCGCTGTCGACCCTGACTCCTTTTTCACTCGGAAGGAGCCATTTTGTAATGAGACCTGGAGAAGGAAAGAATTTGACTGGATCTTCTGCATATAGACGAAACTCTATCGCGTGTCCAGTGCTTGTGATTTCCTCCTGTTGCAGCGGAAGTTTTTCCCCTGCCGCCACATTAAGTTGCCATTCTACAAGATCAAGGCCAGTGATGCACTCCGTAATCGGGTGTTCAACCTGCAGCCTGGTATTCATTTCAAGGAAATAAAAATTTTCCTCTTCATCCATAATGAACTCCACAGTTCCTGCATTCTTGTAACCTACTTCCTTTGCAGCCAAAACAGCAGCTTCACAAATCTTTATTCGAGCCTCTTCGCTCATTGCCGGACTCTGTGCTTCCTCAATAACCTTTTGATTCCGCCTTTGAACAGAGCAGTTCCTTTCAAACATATGTACGACATTACCATGTGCATCTCCAAAGATCTGCACCTCTATATGCTTGGCATTACCCACGTATTTTTCAATAAACATATCTTCATTTTTGAAATAAGCTTTCGCTCGTTTCTTGGTCTGTTCGAAAGTATTCTCGATATCCTGTTTGTTTTCACAGCGGTGCATTCCAATTCCACCGCCTCCCCCACTTGCTTTTAACATTACAGGGAAACCAATTTTTTCTGCAAGAACCAACGCTTCCTCCAATGATTCCACAGGCTGTTCAGAGCCCGGAACGACAGGTACACCAGCTTTAATCATCGCTCTGCGGGAAGATAATTTATCTCCCATTAACTTAATGACATCAACATTTGGGCCGATAAAAGTTAATCCTGCATCATGAAGCGCTTGTGCAAATTCCCCATTCTCCGATAAAAAACCGTAGCCTGGATGAACTGCATCCACATTTTCTTCTTTTGCGATTTCCAAAATCCGTTCAACGTTTAAATATGATTTTTGAGGCGGGGCCTCACCTACATGTCTAGCTACTGTCGCTTGCTGAACATAAGGCAAATCCTTATCAGCATCTGAATATATAGCAACTGTTTCTACCCCTAATCGCTGACATGTTCGTATGATTCTTTCTGCAATTTCTCCTCGATTAGCAATCAGTATTT
Organism: Bacillus sp. CHD6a; assembly: GCF_001293645.1. Classification (GTDB taxonomy): domain Bacteria; phylum Bacillota; class Bacilli; order Bacillales; family Bacillaceae_I; genus Sutcliffiella_A. The sequence goes on along the minus strand of NZ_LBMD01000013.1, from coordinate 3,344 downwards.
TTTGCATGGAGTAATCCCCTTTCTAAAGAACTTGCAATTTAAATCCTAACAAACTACTATTTCTACATAATTCTTCGATTTCCTCCTTTGATTGCAAGCGCTTTCTAAAATTATTGCAGAATTTTTTGTTTTTTTGTTATATAATTAATATTAAAATAAACCATTCTGCCTAATATGTATAGAGGTAGGCGCTTCCATTAGATATAATCAAGGGGGAATTGTATATGACAGTTAAAAAACTATCAATTAACTATAAAACATTGGAAGAGTTCAAACAGTTCAGGGAATACGGCATACAGGAACTATCTATGTTAGAAGACCTACAAGATAACATTATCGAGAATGACAGCGAATCACCCTTCTATGGTATTTATTATGGTGAAAAACTTGTAGCAAGAATGAGTCTCTACCGTGTTTCTAAAGAACTTGATAAATATTTCGAACCTCGCCAAGATTATTTAGAGTTATGGAAACTAGAAGTATTATCTAACTACCAGCGCAAAGGCTTTGGCAAAGAATTAGTTGATTTCGCGAAAGGGTTTGGGCTCCCAATCAAAACGAACCCTCGAGTCAAATCGGCGGACTTCTGGAATCGTATGGGATTCACTTCTGTACATTATGATGTGGAACGCGATTTAGGAGAAAATCCGCTTGTGTGGTATCCAGAAGGAGTTAAGGCTCAAGATAGAGTCTCTACAAAAGAGGAAACGACAGATTAAATAAAAAAAGGTAATTGCTGTGTACTTGGCCGGCAATTACCTTTTTCTTTTCTTTTTTCACCTATAAGAATCTTTTTTTCATTTCTGGATTTGGCAACATGCATTGGTCTTTCTTTCCGAACCATCTATATCGGTTTTTGGCAATAAAAGAATAAATCATATCTCTTATGGGTTTAGGTATTAAGATGAGTGGGTAGAAAAGCTTCCATCCACCATCTAAATTTTTGGCCACTTTTAAGTCAGCTGTCGACTTGGTATATAATTTATTGCCATCCACAAAATAAAAGCTATCAAACTGATCCACCGGGAGAGAATGCTCCTTTAATATGGTTTGTCCTACTTCTGACTGAAGGGAAGCAAATTTAAAAGTTGATCCTTTATCACGTTGGATCACAAACGGCACCAACGCATTGCACAAATTACATACCCCATCAAAAAGAAGAATTGAGTGTTCCGTATTATGAATCTCCGGCATAATGCTATCTCTCCTTTCAAAGACCATCCAGATCATTCCATTACTTTTTCATTATACAACTAAATCTCTCTAATGTGTTTTTATTACTCATTTCTATTGTACATTATATGGGCATACCTATGAAATTCAGTTGAATATAATCATTCTATTAAACATTTCAAAGGGATTCTCGTGTCGTTCGAGCGGATAGAATTGTTTTATTGGACTTATCAATTGGGGTCTCCCTTTCTTCGGGCTTTTAGAGAACCATAAGGGAAAGTTTTTTCCCAGAATTTCTAGCAGTCCATAACCAAAGAAAAAACCACCCTTCAAAAGGATGGTCTTACTCTAATAATGCTATTTCTCCACTCTTTCCAAATTTCCGTTACGATCCATTTGGAATTTCACTTTTTTGTTTTTTTCATCATCTTGAAGTACAACCATTTTCCTGGCGCGCTCCATGATTTCAATTAATGCACGGTAATCCTCTTCTACCAAATTCATGGATGATTCCAGTTCCAACTTTGCCTCTGCTATATGTTTAAGGTCAGCTTCTAGCTGCTCCACTTGCTTTTTCAGGCTTTGATTCTCTTCTTTGATTTTTGTATATTCATTTTCTAATTGCTCTAGATGATTTAAGTAACTGATTACAGCTGAAATTGTCAGGTTATCTCCTGCATATAATTTATTATTGATTGCACCGAAATCATTTTCAAAGGCAACAGGTTGAGGAGCAGCTTGCTCTTTTTTCAACTCTTTCCGTTGTTTCTTCGCCAATTCAATTCCTGTTGCATATTGTTTCCTCACATAAGAATTCCACCTAAAACCGCAAGCAGCAGATGTTCGAGAAAGCTTTTTCCCCACTTCCTCAAACGCCGTCAATTGGGTTCCGCCTTCTCTTATATATCGTAAAACCACTTCCGCCAACAATAAATCTTCATCTTGAGTCCAAGCATCTTGACGAACAGTAGACATATTGCTATCCCCCTTACACACTTTTTTTACCTATACATATGCGTGTAATAGAAAAGATAGACTACGTGTTGACTAAAATGCCCTTTATTCTATTTTTTCTTACTTTCTAGAAAAGCTTTTACGGCATCGTGATGTTCATCTTGTTCCCAAAGGACGGAACATTGCTCTATCTCAGCTAGCATTCTTTCTTTTAAAGCTGTCTGTTCCCATCTGGAGATAAAACTCTTTTTGTAGCTTCTCAATACTGCAGAAGAAATTGCGATATCCTCTTGTAAAGACTGGGGTTCAAAGAATGGAACCACTTTTTGGATAAACCCTAACTCCACTGCTTCACTGGCGGTATATGTTTTGGCTGAAGTCAACATTTTAATAGCACTTGCATGCGGTATTTTTTCCATCAGCATGCTCGCTCCTCCCCAACCGGTGGTGATTCCAAGTCTCCCCTGAACAAATCCAAGTTTTGCATGAGTCAAAGCCCAGCGTTGATCACAGGCGGATGCAATTTCACAGCCTCCCCCTATTGCAGTACCATTAATTAAAGCAACGGTTGGAACCGGCAGCGTCATAAGGTCATATAAAATCTTCCCCATTTTAGAAAGCATGCTGTAAGCTTCTTCTTTTGTATGTAATGCATGAAAAACAGACAGATCCCCACCGGAGCAAAAGGATTGATTTCCACTGCCTGTGATGATGAAAGCTCGGATAGCAGAATTTTCTCTTACTTCATTTAGTGAAGACTTTAATTCGTTCATTACATCATAATCAATGGCATTTCGTTTGTCGGGGCGGTTGATGGTAAACCAGTAGTATTGGTCATCATCTATGTGAGTGTGGACTTTTGATTCTGTCATGATATTGTGGACCACCTTTTTTGGAGTATTGTGTATATTTTAACTTATTTTTGGTGGGGTGTGGGGGATTTTGTGGTCAAATTGATAGGAGGAGGTGTTGAGTAGGTATATCTTTTACCGTTTTGTGTTTGCTTGGGCGAGTTTCGGGCGGAGAGACGGCTTCTCTCCTACCGTTTTCACTTCCTTCACTGCTGTTCGGGCGGTGAGACGGCTTCTCTCCTTCCGTTTTCACTTCCTTCACCGCTGTTCGGGCGGAGAGAGGGGTTCTCTCCTACCGTTTTCACTTCCTTCACTGCTGTTTGGGCGGTGAGACGGCTTCTCTTCTACCGTTTTCCGTTCCTTCAC
>NZ_LBMD01000012.1 GCF_001293645.1 Bacillus sp. CHD6a | reverse complement strand
ACATTCGCCCTGCGGGGTCTTCCATGTCCCTTCCTCCCGCAGGGCAAGGAAGTCTACGGAAGCGATTCATCGCACGAAGAAAATGCGGTAGCATTTTCGAGGAGTCTGCGCTTCCTTCCACTACGATCAACTAGGTTTTCTAGTATCATCTTTTATTATCCTACTATTATGTTGCGCTTCTTAACCCTTTTGAGATTAATGTTAATAAAAATACAAAGATTGCGGCACCGATAATGGCTGGGACGATGGCAAAGTCAGCAATGACAGGTCCCCAAGTTCCGAATAAGCCGTGACCAATCCATGCTCCGACAAGACCTGCAAGCATAGCTCCCAAGATTCCACCTGGCATGCCGCCTGGTGCAATGGCGCTTCCAATCATACCAATTACGATTGCTATAATAAGGGTGATTAATAATCCTAACATAATAATTTCCTCCTCTGATTTTTAATTGTTCAACATGTTACTGTGTATATTTCCGTCCGAAGAACTTTTTAAACTTCTTGCTTCAATTTCTCACTAAACTTTCCTTTTTCTGTGCTATGATTAAAGCATCAAAGATGGTTTATGAGAGGAGCAATTACCTTGCCAGATATCCAAGATTCCGTCATTATTTCAAAGCCTGTAGAAGAGGTATTTTCTTTTGCGGCCAACATGGACAACTCTACGAAAATAATGGAAAATGTGGTAGCTATCGAAAAATTGACAGACGGACCGCTGCAGGTTGGTTCAAAGTTTAAAGAAACCCGTGAAATTCGCGGACGTCAAGCATCCTCTATTATTGAATTTATTGAATTCAAACCGAATGAAAGATACGTGGTTCAGAGCGAGGCAAATGGCCTCAAAGTTATTTATCACTATGACTTCAAGCCTACTGTAGATGGTGGTACAAAGGTTCACTTTCAGGGGGACATCCATACTACCGGCATCGTCATGAAGCTCACCAAGCCTATCATCCGAAAAATCCTAAAAAAAGAAGACGGGGACCATTTATCCCAATTAAAGAAGGTTATAGAAGGAAATGCCGAGGGAGAAGAATCCACAATAAAAGACTAATCGGGCGGTGCAGCCCGATTTTTTTCTTATAAGCGAGGTAGCACTTTCTTGAAAAAAATACTGATTCCCATCCTATGGAGCATCGTCATTTTCACCATCTTCATACCTATCACAAGGACTCTCACTACCTACTTGCATCCTGTCGTGTTAGTGGTCCTCTTTTTTTGCCTGCTCGTTGTTAACCTAGCCATCTATTTATTTCTAACGAAACAGCAAGTGAGGATAAGATTCTTTTTTCTAGTTGGCATCTTTATTCTTTACACCCTTTCCCTTCTGGTTCTTCTTTTTTTGAGACCCAGCGAGCCGGCCTATGATAATAGCAATCTTACTCCTTTTAAAACCATTACTCTCTACCTTTCTGGCAATGCAGATTGGTTTGTTTCTTTCTATAATCTGGCTGCTAATGTAGGGTTGTTTGTCCCATTTGGCGTTTTACTGGCATTTTGTACTAGACGTTTTTTGATTAGAGCTTTCCTTCCCTTTACACTAATCTCTTGCATTGAAATTACTCAATTGCTTACGAATAGGGGTAGTCTGGATATTGATGATCTGATTTTGAATGTACTGGGGTTTTATATCGGGTATGCATTGGTTCCTATAGTGAGGAAAATTATAGAGATAAAGTAAATGAAATAACCTTGTTGAAGGTAGTGGAAGGCGCGTAGACGCCCGCGGGAGGAAAGGGACAGGGGAAACCCCCTAAGCGTTGTGAGGAGGCGCCTGGAACGAAAATCAACTGTTCTATACTATATGCTTTCCTCTCTTTTAAAAGGGCAGCCCCGTATTATTGACGAGGCTGCCTTCTTTTTGCGTATTTTTTATTTTTTTGCAAATCCTTGCTTCTCCACAAAATCCTTCACATGCATACGCTTCGGCTCTTTCAACATACCTGCCATTTGACTGGTCCATGTGTCTGAACGTTTTCCTTGTGTACGCTCGTGATAATAGGCGGAAATTGTCTGGTTGTACTCTTCCAATTGCTCTTTGAAGACCTTGTCATTCTGCTGATAAACCTCTTCGTGATAAACATTTTCCAAAGGTAAACGCGGTTTTACTCCGGTATCCTGAGCGGGGTAGCCTACTGCGAGTCCGAATAAAGGAATCGTGTTTTCCGGCATCTTCAAGAGCTCTGCCACTTCTTCCATATTCGTACGAAGACCACCGATATAGCAGATGCCAAGTCCCATGGACTCTGCCGCAATAGAAGCATTCTGTGCGGCAAGTGATGCATCAATGACTGCCACCATAAACTTTTCCGTGCTCTCAATGGAAGAGGTGACATCTGTTCTTTCCATATCACCAATTAATGCATGGCGGTGGAAATCCGCGCAGAAAATGAAGAAATGTCCATTATCCTCTACATATGATTGGTTTCCTGCAAGTTCAGCCAAGCGTTTTTTCTTGGACTTATCTTTGACTCCAATAATGGAATAGGCTTGAATAAAGCTTGACGTGGAAGCTGATTGAGCACTTTTTACAATCTTGTTTATCTGTTCGTTTGTTAGGAGTGTATCTTCAAACTTCCGTACGGATCGATGCGATAAAATCGTTTCAATAGTCTGATTCACGATGGTCCCTCCTGTGGTCTTTTTTTCATTGTACACATGGAGGTTATCCCTTTTCCACTTTAACCTCTCGGATCAGGACTTAAACCATCCATTAAAAAGGAAATGGCGGCTTCTAGTTCTTGATGAAAATCCTGTGACGGATCAAGGAATCGTTGAGTAAAGATTGTTCCAGCAATAGTCGAAATGGTAAAGCGGATTATAGTATCAGGCGGAAGCTTTTTTAACTCGCCTTTCTCTTGGAAATGTACCACCACTTTTTTAAAGTTTGGAAGGATGACTTCTCTGAAAAGGTTAAAATAAGGCTTTTGAAACTCTTCATGAAACGCGACTTCCTGAATGAAGATTTTTAGAATCGGGAAGTTCTGCTTAATGAATTCATAACGATTGTATGCCAGATTTCTAAGAAATTCCTCATAGCTGTTATACTCTCCCTCTAATACTTCCTTGGAGAAAGATTTAACGAAATGCGGGGCGATAAACTTGGCAACCGTTGGAGAAACGATGGAAAGGAGTAATTCTTTTTTCGTTTTGTAATGTCTGAATATGGTCCCTTCTGCGACTCCTGCCTTTTTGGCTATCTCGTTGGTTGAAGTAGCCGCATACCCCTTTTCTGCAAAAGTTTCAATGGCAGCCTCTAGTATTTTACGATGTTTTTCACTCAATTTCTTTTCTTCTTGATTGTCCATGCCTGCTCCTTTCCGTTTTTATTCTTACGTAGGACGATATTTTTTTAAAGCTTTTATGTTTAATAAGATAAATAATAGAGAAAATCCGAATAAAAGTAGAATATTTCTGTAGATCTCTTCTATCCCTTTCCCTCTAATCATAATATCCTTCATCGCTTCTCCTGCATAGGTTAAAGGCATCACCATGCTCACTTTTTGGAGCCAGGAAGGCATCGATTCTATAGAGAACAGTCCGGAAAAAAATACTTGCGGAACGACAACAAGTGGAATGAACTGAATCATCTGTAACTCGTTTCGGGCAAATGCTGACAACAAGGTTCCAAGTGTCAACGCAGTGATGGCAACAGTAAAGGTAACAAAAAGAATGGAAAGGATTGTTCCTGCCATTTGAATATCAAGAATGTAAATGGTAAACAGGACAATGATGCTTGATTGTAAAAGCGTAAATATTCCAAACCCTACCACATACCCTATCACAAGCTCCCATCTCTTTATAGGTGTAGCCATCAGCCGCTCCAGCGTTCCACTCGTCCGTTCCCGAAGGAAAGATACTCCCGCTATCAAAAAGACGAAAAAGAAGACGAAGAATACGATAAGAAATGGACCGATATTATCAAACATCTCCATTGACTCTGATCCATATGCATATTCTACTTCAAATGGGAGTTGTTCTTTGTTTTCAGCAGATCGGTTCATTGTTTGAAGCTTTAGGAGAATAGCTTTGTTGGTAGAGGGCTCGCTTCCCTCTAGCACTATTTTTTCCTTTGTAAGAAAAGCATCGATTTCCGACTCTTCTATTCTTTCCCATCCGTCCTCCTCACTATCTATTAAAATAAATTCCATATTTTTATCTTCAACATTAGCTTGTAGAGATTGTACCTCTCCTACCAGTCCTATATCCATGGTTGGTTCCTGATCTGTGAACACCACATTCATCAGAGTCAAAATGAGCATAGGTGCGAAAATCATTAACCCTAATGTTCTTTTATCACGAAAGAATTGGCGTAAAATCCGAATGATTACAGCCGTTATTCTCATACGGTGGCACCTCCTAAAGTTAAAAATGCATCTTCCATGCTAGTGGTACCTGTCACTCTTTGTAGTTCTTCAGTACTTCCCACCGCTAGGAGATTCCCCTCTCTTATCATCGCGAGGCGATCACATTTTTGGGCTTCATCCATTACGTGTGTAGTAACAAGTACTGCTGTGCCTCCTTGGCTAAGTGCCTTTAGTTCTTGCCAGATAGATTTCCTAAGCAAAGGATCAATACCTACTGTAGGTTCATCTAATATGAGAATTTCTGGGTTGTGAAGAAGGGAGATCGCTAGAGAGAGTCTGCGTTTCATACCGCCTGAGAATTGTTGCACAGGTTTATGGAGATGCTCACTGAGATTCACCAGCTCCATCACTTCGCCAATTCGCTTTTTTCTATCGCTCCTATTTAATTTATACAGGGACGAAAAGAATTGAAGATTCTCCTGTGCAGTCAAATCCTGATACAGCGCATCTGATTGCGCCATATATCCGATTTTCTCTGAAAGTGACAAAGTGGGCATTTTACGTGCAAGCACCTCCACCTCCCCTTTGTTAATGGGCTGTAGCCCAGCGATTGCTTTTACAAGCGTTGTTTTCCCCGCGCCTGAGGGACCAAGAAAACCGAAGATTTCTCCTTTATTAATGGTTAAGTTAATATCTTCTAGTACTTCTTGGCTGCCAAAAGAAATAGATAGATGAGATACTCTGCAAACTTGAGTTGTCATTGTTTTACCCCTCTCTAAAAGTGAGTGATTACTCACTTTTTTATTCAAACATAATAGATACACAACCTATCTGTCAAGAAGATTTATCAATATGGACATCCGCTTAAAAAAAGAAGGAATATATCTATTAGTAGAGAAATGTAAAAGAGGGATGGGATTAATTTTCGACAAAAAACTTATTAGGGGGATACGCGTGAAAGGTATTATTTCTTTTTTTAATCGTTTAATGCAACGTTATTTACCGGATCCATTCTTGTTTGTTATTATCTTAACCCTTGTGGTATTCGGGCTCGGACTTCTTTTTACTGATAGCAGTCCTGGTGATATGGTACAGCATTGGGGGAACGGTTTTTGGGCTCTTCTCGCATTCTCGATGCAGATGGTACTAGTCCTGGTTACAGGATATGTCCTGGCAAGCAGCGCCATTTTTAAAAGGTTTCTTGGTGCCTTGGCGTCTACAGCCAAATCTCCAGGAAGTGCAATTATTATCGTTACCGTTGTTTCCATCATTGCCAGCTGGATCAACTGGGGCTTTGGTCTTGTTATCGGTGCTTTATTTGCAAAGGAGCTGGCAAAGCGCGTTGAAAATGTAGATTACAGACTTTTAATTGCAAGCGCTTACAGCGGCTTTCTTGTATGGCACGGAGGATTCTCCGGTTCCATTCCGCTCACCATCGCAACAGAAGGGCATTTTTCAGAAGGTTTAATTGGGGTGATCTCCACAGATCAAACCATATTCTCCCCATTCAACCTAATCATACTGGCTGCACTTTTTGTGACACTGCCTTTATTAAACCGGTTCATGATGCCAGAAAAGGATGAAACAGTCACTGTCGACCCTTCCCTTTTAGAAGATGCATCAAGCCTGCAGGCCGCCACAGTCGAAAGATCGGAAATGACACCTGCTGAACGTTTGGAAAACAGTTGGATTTTATCTCTATCAGTATCAGTTATGGGGCTTCTATTCCTTTTCTTTTATTTTGCGGATAATGGGTTTAAACTCAATCTTGATATTGTAAACTTTCTATTCTTATTCCTTGGAATTCTGTTCCACTGGCGTCCGAAAAACTTCCTTGAATCTGTAACGAATGCAGTAAAAGGAGCTAGCGGCATTATCATCCAGTTCCCGTTCTATGCTGGGATTATGGGGATGATGACTTTATCCGGTCTTGCAGCTGTCATGTCGGAAGCGTTTGTTAACATCTCCAATGAGCAAACCTTCCATTTCTTCACATTCCTTAGCGCAGGTATTGTGAATTTTTTTGTCCCTTCAGGAGGGGGACAATGGTCCGTTCAGGCACCAGTTATGCTAGAGGCCGCACAGACAATGGGGGTTTCCGTTACAAGAACTGCACTTGCCGTAGCATGGGGAGATGCGTGGACGAACATGATCCAGCCTTTCTGGGCATTGCCTGCACTCGCTATCGCAGGGTTAAAGGCAAAAGACATTATGGGCTTTTGTGTGATTGTTCTGTTTGTCAGCGGTGCCATCATATCCTTGGCTTTCCTGCTTTTATAACAGACCGGGTATATGCCCGGCATAAAAATACCCTCTACACGTCACTGGTGTGGAGGGTATTTTTGTGGGATCTTCACACTTTTCATGATGTATAGATAAAGGGCTAATGTAGTGGTTTGAATGTAAAAGTAGAAGGGATATGAAAAGATAAACACATACCCCTCTTTGTAGTGAAATACGCCAAAATATGTAGCAATCGCCTCCATAATCAATGCAATAATTGACCACATGACAATATAGAGCATATTAAAATATCCCTTTATTTTAAGGTAGCTGTGCAAGTAAAAGAACAGGTAGCCAAAAGGTCCATATTGGATATAAGAGAGAAAATCAAACAGCTCAAAATACGAACTGTCATTTACATCATAAAAGTCAAAGGGCGGAATGCTAATGGTATGATCAAACACAATGCCACTATTAATCCCAATAATGAGAAACAGTAGGCTTAACGGTAACGGAAATCTTTTTGGCAAAAAGAAAATGAGTGCATAGCCGGCAAGTAAAGAGACAATGATGAACCACTCATTAGAGTTAAAATAAAAATCATAGTTGATAATTGGGGTTGGTCTCATTTCAAGAGCTCACCATCCCTTCTCTCGCTAGTAATCGACGGTAAAATGACGATATTCCTAAAGCTAGGACGAGATAGCATGAAGCCAATACAAATGAGATGAAAAATGACCACATATGGTACTGAATGATGGAGAAATGGATGGCCATGGCCTCGGTCAACAATGTAAAAATAACGGTGAATATCCCCGCCATAACTTTTATCCCGATTGACTTCTTGAACACCCCATTGACGAAGATGAGCAAAATCAACGGAAAAATAATATTTCGCTGAAGCCAAAAGCAAATGAACAAATGCGGCACCTTGCTGTACATAATAAGACTTAAATTCATACTGATCATCGTCAGTATGCATTTATTGATAAAAAGAAAAAACAAAAATAACATGAGGTTTTCTATAAAGAGAAGACGCTTCTTTTGGAAAAAGAAATAAGTTGCGATAAACCACGTGAAGATAAGGTAGATTACTAATTCCATGGATGGCGCCTCCTTTTGAATATTTAGGATCACAGGACTTTATACATAGTTGCACAGCAAAAAAGAGAAGCCAAATTTTGATTTTAGGCTTCTCTTTAGCATTCCTTAATATTAATTTTTCATTCGTATTTGATTTCCCATACCTTCATCTCTGAAACAGTCCCTGCGCCTGACAGCGTTACCCCCGCTGCGTCTGGTACATCAGGGAAAATCCGTGCAGTAAACACCTCTTCTCCTCCGTTCAAAAACACCTCTATAGAAGACGTATCCACATATGCACGCAATTCCGTTAATGTCTGCAGCCTGCAGCTTCGTGTTTCCCATTGCCCCGTTACAAAGTTTTTACGGTAAAGGGAAAAGACACTCACAGAAGCGTCATATGTCATTCGGGCGGTATCACTTATGTGTAGCTCAAATGATGAAACATCCTTTTTAAAAGAAAGGATCATTTCAAACGCGGCACTTCTTTCCTCAAAAAATACTTCCTCTTTTTCGTCAGAAAGTTGCATATCGTAAACAGCAACCAACGCTGTTTTTCTTACATTCGTTAGTTCTTCCACAGGAATCTGCAACAACTTCCCCTCGACCCATTTTAACTCACGCGGCAAGGTTAAAGCATGAATCCATTTGTGCGCAATGGTCGGATGCTTATCTTCATCCTGCTCAGGCACCCCCATCCAGCCGACCATCAGACGACGGCCTTTTTCATCTAAAGTGGTTTGGGGGGCATAGAATTCAAAGCCCCGGTCCAGCTCCACAAAGTCACCATGCTCAAATGAAGCTCTCTCATAGTCTAGCTTTCCAATAAAATAGCCCGCTTGGTAAACGTTTTGATACTTCATTCCTTCCGCCTTTAATCCCTGGGGCGATGCAACCAGTACATCCACGCCATCAAGCTCAAAAAGATCCGGGCACTCCCACATGTAACCGAAGTCCCCTAACCCATTCATACCAGAACCGGAAATGGCACCTAGGTGCTCCCATTTTACTAAATCAGCAGACTTTAATAGAGCCACTTTCCCTGTCAGTTCCTGACTTTGCGCACCAACGACCATGTACCAGACAGAATCTTTTTTCCACACCTTTGGATCTCGGAAATGAGCAGTATATCCTTCCGGCAACTCTACCACTGGACCTTTTTTATCAAAGGTTATGCCATCTTCTGAAACGGCCATACACTGGTAGGTTTCCCGGTTTCCAGCTGCATCTTTTACATTCCCTGTGTAAAAAAGGACCATCTTCCCGTCATGCTCTACTGCACTTCCCGAGTAGCATCCATTCTTTTCAAACCATTCGCTTGGAGCCAACGCTATCGGCTCATGCTTCCAATTCACGAGATCTCCAGAGGAATAATGCCCCCAAAATTTAGCTCCATGGCCTGTTTTGAACGGCATCCACTGATAGAAAAGATGGTAGGTACCATTCCATTGAATAAAGCCATTTGGATCATTCAATAAGCCGACAGGTGGCATGAGGTGGTAACGTAATCGGTGAGGATCGCGGTCGACAACCTCTTTGTTTTTCTCCACTTCTTCCTCTGCAAGTCTAATAAGCTCTTGCTCTCTTTCTGTCATAAAAGAAAACTCCTTTATTTTGCTAAGATTGACTGAACCTGCGCTAATGAAGGTAAGGCTGTCATTGCTCCCTTTTCAGAGGCAGCGAGGGATCCAGAAACACTTGCGAAAGACGCCATTTCCACAGCCTTCTCAACGGTTATGGTACGGATATCCCCTTCCCACTCATTTGCCGTATAAAGTATGCCAGAAACAAACGCATCCCCAGCGCCCGTCGTATCCACTGTTGTCACCTTGCGTGCCGGCACATGCTGATATCCTTCACGAATGAAAACATAACTGCCTTCTGATCCAAGTGTCACAAGTAAAAGCGGGATTTCGTATGCTGCTAATTTCTCCGCACCTTTTTCGATATCCTTTTCACCAGTAATGAATTCTAATTCTTCTTCGGATATTTTTAAGATATCAGCATATGGAAGCATAGAAACAATCTGTTCTTTCGCGGATTCCTCGCTGTCCCAAAGGCCAAGGCGTAAATTCGGATCATAGGAAACGATAAGACCTTTTTCTTTAGCAAGCTTCACCGCTTTGATAGTAGCACTTCTTGTTGGTTCGCTTATAAGGGAAATGGAGCCAAAATGCAGGATTTTATTTTCATCAAAAAGCGTCTCATCTATCTCATCATCTGTTAAAAAGCGATCTGCACTTGGATTGATATAGAAGTCAAAGCTGCGCTCTCCGTTTTCCAATGTAACGAATACAACACCTGTACGAATGTCGTCGGTCAATAACATCGAGCTTGTGTTAACTCCGTAGTCTGCCAGTGTATTTTTTAGAAATCTTCCCAGCACGTCGTTTCCAACTTTCCCGATAAAAGTGGATTTAGCTTCTAGACGTGCAACACCTACTGCTACGTTTGCCGGGGCTCCACCTGGGCTTTTCTGATAAGTGATATTGTCTGGGTCGAGCGGGATAAAATCAATGAGTGCTTCTCCTAGTGAGATGATTCCTTTTTTCACGGGGTGGCCCCTCCTTTATGTTTAAGGTGGTCTTACTATTATCGAAACTTGTAGCTGTTGCTTGGAGCAAAAGGCGAAGACTCCGGCGGGAGGTAGCGGTAGCTTGAGACCCCACAGCGCAGCGAGGAGGCTCAAGCACACGCCCCGCGGAAAGCGAAGCCATTTGCGGAAAGCAACAGCGGTGTCAAATTGAATATTATTTTACGTCTTCTTCCTTAATACCCATAAACCATGTGGCAATAAAGGCACCTACTACTGCAATGGCGAACCCGATAAGATAATTCACGACATTGACAGTGCCAAACTCGACAAGGATGGCGATCATCGGAATACCTGTCAGGCCGTACGCATTTGCGACAACATTCGTAAATACCACATAAGCTCCACCTAACGCACCACCTATGGCAGCTCCGATAAATGGCTTACGATACCTCAAGTTTACTCCAAAAATAACTGGTTCTGTAATACCGAGAAAAGCTGATAAAGCGGCAGGTAATGCTAACTCTTTCGTTTTCGCACGCTTTGCTAAGAAGTAAACAGCCAGCCCTGCTCCACCTTGTGCCACATTGGCCATGGACCAGATTGGCAAGAGGTAGTTGAGGCCGAGTTCTGCCAAAAGGCCTGCTTCAATCGCATGAAAACTGTGATGAACCCCTGTAATAACAATCAAGGAGTACATTCCACCAAAAATAAGTCCAGCAAACACACTGCCATATTCATACACAAAATTAAGTACAACTGTGATGCCGGAACCGACGGCATTTCCTAACGGTCCGATAGCAAGAAGGGTGATGAATCCAGTTAATATGACTGTTACAAATGGCGTGACGAGTAAATCTATTGCACTCGGAACTATTTTACGCAGATTCTTTTCAATAAAGCTCATTACAAGAACAGCGAGAAGAACCGGTACAACGGTTCCTTGGTAACCAATTAATGCAACATCAAGCCCCATAAAATCCATGTATTCTGGCTTTGCTTCGGCAAGACCCCAAGGATTTAAGAGATCAGGGTGTGTCATGATTCCCCCAATTACTGCTCCAAGGAACGGATTTCCTCCAAATTCTTTTGCCGCACTATAGCCGAGCAAGATTGGGAGAATAATAAATGCGGCGCTTGAGAACATGTTTAGCATTTTCACAAAGGAACTGTCCGCAGCGACCCAGCCGAATGTTGTTACCATTCCGAGTAACCCCATTAGAAGGCCGCTTGCCACGATGGCAGGGATGATTGGTACGAAAATGTTGGATAACGTTCTTGCAAAACGAGCGAACGGGTTCATCTTCTTTTTCGCTGCTTCTGCATGATCTTGAGTATCCTTATCCTTCAGGCCCACTTCTTCCGCAAATTCAGCGTACACTTTATTTACTATTCCTGTGCCAAAAATAACTTGGAACTGTCCGGAACTTGCAAATGCCCCTTTCACTCCGTCAAGCTCTTCTATTTGGTCACGGTTTGCTGTTGCTTTTTCATCGTCTTTTAATACTAGTCTTAGACGAGTCGCGCAGTGTGTCGCACTGATGACATTGTCTGTACCACCAAGCAGCGGGATCAAGTCTTTTGCTATCTTGTTATAATTCATGATGAGCACCTCTTTTTCCTATGATTTTTTACTATTCCGGTGAATATTGGTTACTTTTTTTGCTGAAGTAAGGGGAGATTCGTCTAAAATCAGGTTGATTTTTGAGATATCCATTGTAAATGAGATTTATCCATTGTAAGTAGGATTTATCCACGCTACAGACGAACTTATCCATTGTAAAATTGTTTTATCCATCCTAACCGACCATTTATCCATTATTGGTGTTACAGCCGTGTCCGTAACCTAACTTCGAAACAAAAAACAAAAGACCCAAAACCTGCAAGATGGTAGAGTGGTCCCTACGTTCTTACCTGTTTTAGGTCTTGCCTGCTTTACCAGTCACAATCCTGTATATACATGTTAGCGAATACGTTTTCATTTTAAACAGTTCGACGAAATTCGTCAACAGCTTAACACGTCTTATTTTTCTGTCAATCGTTGAATATGAAGGGTGATATATCCGACCTCTGATAAAGGAAAATGAATGTCATATTCTGCATCCAAAAAATCGGCCATTTTCTGCGCCGTTCCAAATGCTTTCCCAAATTTCATCTGAAGTAATTCCAGCATTTCAGGGTCCATAGAGTGAAACGGCTCTCCTGCTTCCACACGATTAATCGCGAACCTTAGATGTGTTAACAACCGTTGATAATTAATGGAAGTTTCCTCAATCTTCACTCTAAATTCATTCTCGATGATCTCAATTGCTTCACGGATGATGCTAGCCAGCTGCATGGTGTTTGCCATGCTTTTAGAACCCATTTTGGCCGTATGAAGATGTAGGGCAATATGTCCCACTTCATCATCTGGAATGCTAACACCTAGACGCTCCTTAATCAACCTCTGCGCCCATAGGCCAATTTCGTATTCCGGCTTATAAAGGACCCTTATTTCATTCAATAATTTATTTTGAATGGTGTATCCTTTTTCCAACCGCTCAATTGCAAAAGATAAATGGTCTGTTAAAGAGATATGAATGTGGTTGCTCAAAGGAACCATCAGCTTGCCTTCTGCATAACTAATAATTTCCTCGGCTACATCTATATGTTCAACAGGTAGGGTGGAAAGCAACTCCTGAAACTTGTCACTTTCCTCCTTCATCACAAAAATCTTTTCAATTTTACTACGGTCCACCAAATCGTTTTTGCGCTTTTGGAAGCCGACACCAAGTCCCATCACGATTTTCTCTTGATCATCTTCTTTGACGACAACCGAGTTATTGTTTAATACTTTACTTATTCTCAATCTTGTCTCTCCCCAATGTAACCGCCCTGTTTTAACTTCTATTATAACCAATCAAAGAGGCTATACAAAGCAGTTACACGCCTGTGGAAAAGAAAACAAGATAGCAATAGGAAAATTATGCTTTAATATTCCAATCCATCAATGCTGTTTCGCCTTTTGTTGCTGTTTTGGCAGCATGTTTTGTTACTGTATCAATGATATCCCCATTTGTCAGGATAACAGGTGTTACGATGCTTTTTGCTTTTTCGTTAATAAGGTCGATATCAAACGTTAGCAAAGGTGTGCCTACTTTTACTTTGTCACCAACTTCCACAAGTCCTTCAAAACCTTCCCCTTTCATGCCGACTGTTTCAAGACCTACGTGGATCAGTACTTCCACTCCTGTCTCTGACTTGATTCCAATTGCGTGTTTTGTGGGGAAAAATTGCACGATTTCTCCGTTTACTGGGGATACAACTGTTCCTTCTGTTGGCTCGATCGCGATACCGTCCCCCATCATTTTTTGCGCAAATACAGGATCTGGAACATCTTCTAGGGGTACCACTTTACCTGTAATTGGAGCTACTAACATTTCTTCTGTTTTTACTTCTTCTTTTCCACCAAAAAGTTTTTTGAAAAATGACATGGTTTTTTTCCTCCTATTGTCGGAATTGTGCGGAAATAGAAAAAGACCCAATACGCTACTCTTTAGGGGAGTATGCGTATTAGGTCTTGCCTGCTTTACCAGTCACAATCCTACATGTGTGTGTTTTATTATTTTTGGCTCTGTTAAACACGCTGTTGCTTTCCGCATTGGGCTTCGCTTTCCGCGGGGCGGTGCTTGAGCCTCCTCGGCAAGCCTGCGGGGTCTCAACCTACCGCTACCTCCCGCCGGAGTCTTCGCCCTATGCTCCAACCAACAGCTATCGAATCGTCTTTAACGGAGCTATTATGTTATTAAGGTAAGACAGATTAGCATGTTTGTCAATTAATACGTGAGGGTGCCTTTGACTAGCTTTTCCCAGTCTGGGTAAAGATCGTTGCGGCGGTCTCTCCAGGTGGTGACAGAACCGGCTTCTCTTACTTTATGTAAGAGGGTTATGTCTAGATCACCAGTAACAATCATATCTGTGTTTAGCTCCCCTTCTGCCACAATACCTCGAGGAGGAAACGGAACATCATTTGGCGAAATGATCGCCGCTTGTCCAAAGTTACCTCGCATAAAATCGACCGTAGGAAGCGAACCAATCGTTCCTGTTGTCACCACGTAGATTTGATTCTCTATCGTGCGCGCGTGGCATGAATATCTGACACGGTGGAACCCGTGACGGTCATCTGTACAGGAAGGACAGAATACCACATCCGCACCCATCGCCTTCACAAGCCTTACCGCTTCTGGAAATTCAATATCATAGCAAGTCAGCATCGAAATGGTGCCAAAATCGGTATGGAAAATTTGCAAGTCTTCACCTGGGGTCAGTCCCCATTCATACATTTCTGTTGGTGTTAAATGTAACTTCGCTTGTGTCGCAATGCGGCCATCCGGGTAAAAGAGGTGGGCTGCGTTATAAAGTTTGCCTTCTTTTTCGATGATGTGGGTACCTCCGATGATATGCATACCAGTCTGGATGGCAATTCCACTGAAGAGCTGTTGATAGTGTTCGGTGTATGTTGGCAAATCGTGAATTGATTGCTCTCTTCCATCCACCGGGAAAGAAATTAGTTGAGTCGTTAAAAACTCGGGGAAAAGAACGAAATCCGCATCAAATTCAGCAGCGGTTTTCACATAATGAATAACTTGATTTGCAAACTCATCAAAGCTTGAGATTGTGTGCAATGGATATTGCACAGCAGAAGCACGAAACTTCATGAAAGCAGGCCCCCCTTAAATCTATGTAAACCATTTATTTTCAAAGTTTTGTTACAACTAGTCTATTATAAGGGATAGGAAGCAAAAGTCTCAATGTTAGATTTGTGGGATATTATGGTATCTTAGTTTGTGTTCTTAGGAGTGGGGGAGGCAGGCAATCAGAGAGTCAATTCGTGTCATTACATGTCGATTTCTTGATATAACTTGAAAATTATTGATATATCTCAAAATTTCTTGATATCTCTCAAAAATTATCGATATAACTTCTAATTTCTTGATATTCTCCTAAATTTCTTGATATCTCTCAGAAATACGGCTGACCAGGCAGCCCACAAGCAGCCACCCGGTCCATTTTCACCTTAATCAAACCTCGCTTTTCACCATTGCCTCAATAATTGCCTTTGCAACACCGCTATTTACATTCGTGTCTGTTACTATATGGGCTTTCTCCTTCACACCATCCGGTGCATTTCCCATCGCAACTGCCCGACCGACACGCACTAGCATCGACACGTCATTGTAATTGTCTCCAATAGCCATCGTGTCTTCCATAGAAATTCCTCGTTCAGAGGTGAACGTAGTAAGAGCAATCCCTTTCTGAGCGTCTACACTAGTGATCTCTAAGTTGTCTTTACCCGAAGAACTAACGGCAACCGTGCCAAGTTCCAACAATTCAGCACGTGCCGCCTCTAGGTTCTCTTTATTCATAGAGAATGCAAGGAGCTTATAAATTACTTTTGACTCGTCTTGTAAAATGGGTTCAAAACTATCGACCATATTCACATTCCCGTCTTCCATTCTTTCTTGTGCCGCCTTTAAAACTTTATCGTAGTCATTATCTTTACTTGCTGACATGAAAACATCCATAATGGTGGCAATCGCCTTATCATAATCTTTAGAATATGTCCCGTTCTGCGTATAGATTTCAAAGTAGATGTCGTGCTTGTCTAAAATTCGTGCCAGCTCTCTGCCAAGGCTAATTGCAATTGGATTTGTTGAAACAATTTCTCCTTCAGGTGTACGCGCCTCTGCTCCATTTACGCATATAATCGGTGTGTGTATACCTGCTTCCGCCAAGACATCTTTGGCTTCGGAGTATGCTCTTCCAGTGGCAATGACCACTTCCACTCCATTATTTCTAGCAAGCTTAATGGCATCTGCATTCTCTTCACTAACTACATGGTTATTGTTTAATAATGTTCCGTCCATATCTATGGCAATACATTTTACCAAGTGAATTCACCTTCTTTTATGTAATTAACTTTCTGTATATATCCTATCCTAGTTAATCTTTCTTCGTATTACAAACATTATACTGCAAAAGCATTTCGCTAAAAATTTTGAAAAGTACAATTTATCCTGTCTTATATTCGGCAAATCCCTTATAATAAAGGTATTATCGCAATCAGGTGAGGTTGAACTCTATGCAAATTTCCTCCAATCATATTGGGAAAATTCTAAAAAATGATATTTACTCTTTGTCGGGAAATCTCTTGTTAAAAAAAGGCACGGTCCTGAATGCAAACCATGTCGAAAGCCTTCAAAAGCATGCTTACTATTTCGACCAGGCCTTTATTTTGGATGAGCCCCATCATCTTTCCAGAGAGTATTTTCAGCATGTCAAAGATATGTATGAAACGAGTATTCATACTTTTCAATCCATATTTGCCAATCTTGAAGGGGAACAACTCCCTCCTATAGATGAAATTCAAGGTATGTTGACTCCTCTAATAGATAAGCTCGTGGACGACCCAGTTTTCACCCGTTACATAGAGCAAGTAAAAAGCTATGACAATTACACTTATACCCATAGTTTGAATGTCGGAATCTATTCTTCTTTAATTGGGAAGCTGCAAGGACTTGAAAAAAGCAGTATCAGCTTACTAGGTCAAATGGGGATGTTCCATGATGTCGGAAAGCTACTTATCGACAAGGACATTTTACAAAAGCCAGGTCGACTTACCGAAAAAGAGTGGATGGAAATACAAAAGCATACAACTTACGGATATGATCTGCTTAAAAAGAACCGGACAATTGATCCACATATCTTGCAAGGTGCCCTGCTCCATCATGAACGTCTTGATGGAAGTGGTTACCCCACAGGAATCAGTACGAAAATTCCTTATTTTGTTCAGATCCTATCTGTTGCAGATATGTATGATGCCCTTTCATCCGAAAGAAGCTATCGACCAAAGCAAAATATTTTCACCACTACTAAAGTTCTTATTCAAGAGGCAAATTACAATCGATTGAACCCAGCCATTGTCTATCCGTTCGTCCGATATATACTTTCTAATCATCTTCGTGAAGAAGTGGTCCTTAACAACGGGAAGCTTGCGGAAATCATTTTCATTCATTCAGATGAACCGCATTTACCAATCATTAAGGTCGATGATCACTTTATTGATCTTAGGAAAAATAAAGAATTAGAGATTCTGGATTTTGCAAACTGATTCACAGGAAAATGTTTTTATGCACTTGATTTTGGGAAATAAAATTGAAAGATACACACAAAATTCCAGTAACTACCTTTGAAAAGTTCGAAATATGTATTAAAATAACTAACGTTGCATATTTACGCATAAGGAGATTATTATATTGAAAAATCATTCATCTTTCAGAACTGCAGATAAATTAAAATTCATTATCCCATCTTTTATCGGGATATTATTATTTATGTTCCCTGTCATGTACAAGGACGAGTTAACTATTCCAATTGCCATTCTTGCTGGGTTATTAGGAGACTTTTTAGGAAATAGCATCCCTTCCATTATGACAGGGGTCATTACCATCACTGCTATCGCAACGGTAGTGACAAAACTTACAAAACCCGCTTTTACAAAAGAGCAAGGATTTTTTAATACGTTATTAAACGTTTCTGTATTTTGGACAGTCGTTAGGGTACTTGCGATGGTATTGGCCATTATGACCTTGTTTGAACTTGGTCCAGAGGCTGTTTGGAGTGATGTTACAGGATCTGTTATTTTATTTGACCTTTTACCGGTATTATTTACTGTCTTTCTTTTTGCCGGATTATTCTTGCCGTTATTATTAAACTTTGGACTATTGGAATTGTTCGGCGCACTTTTGACGAAAATCATGCGTCCTTTGTTTAAACTTCCTGGACGTTCTTCTATCGATGCCTTGGCTTCCTGGCTTGGTGATGGAACAATCGGGGTACTATTGACAAGTAAACAGTATGAAGACGGCTATTATACGAAAAGGGAAGCAGCGGTTATTGCGACTACCTTCTCTATCGTTTCCATTACATTCAGTCTTGTCGTAATTACTCAGGTTGGACTTCCTGGTATGTTCATTCCATTTTATATAACCATCGGTGTGGCAGGACTTGTTGCGGCTATCATCATGCCACGAATCCCTCCGTTATCCAGAAAGGCGGATACGTATTATAACGGGGAAGAACAAGATGAAAAAGAACTAATACCCTCAGGATACTCTCCATTAAAATGGGGATATACTCAAGCGGTAGAGCGTGCTTCTAAAAATAAAAGCGCCGGAAAATTCTTTCGTGACGGTGGAAAAAATGTCCTCGATATGTGGATGGGGGTAGCCCCAATCGTTATGGCATTCGGTACTATTGCCTTGATCCTTGCTGAAAACACAGACTTGTTCGTTTACCTTGGCATGCCATTTATTCCACTGTTAGAATTGTTGCAGATTCCAGATGCAGCTAAAGCGTCAGAATCACTGATTGTTGGTTTTGCGGACATGTTCCTGCCAGCACTTTTAGCTTCGGATATACAAAGTGAATTGACTCGTTTTGTAGTTGCAGCAGTCTCTGTCACACAACTTATTTACCTTTCTGAGGTAGGTGGCGTTATTTTAGGATCTAAAGTGCCTGTGTCGCTTTGGGAGATGTTTGTGATTTACATTTTACGTACATTGATCACATTACCGGTTATCGCGCTAATGGCGCATGTGTTTTTCTTTTAATGGTGGTATTTAATAAGCTATCCAAGGGGTCCTAATGGGACTTTTGGGTAGCTTTTTTCAATACATGCTTTTACTATTGCCGTTCCTTTTCGCTACAGGCACTCGCTTTCCTCGGGGCGATGCTTGAGCCTCCTCTTCGGCAACCGCAATGGCAATTTTACTATTGAGACGTCTAAACCTACGTTTTTTAGTGTATCCTGCATAATAACTAGCTCCTTCCGTAATGTAGCTCTGATTTAGTTTGGTTTTTCCAGTAAACTTTCTAACCAAATTAACCTACGATTTTACGAGTCAGGAGCTATTTTCGTTCATGATAACTCGGCAAGCCTGAGGCCACTAAAAAAAGTCTTAATTTTAGTTTTTTTATAAACACCGCTGTTGATTTCCGCAAAAGGCTTCGCTTTCCTAGGGGCTGACGTGAGCCTCCTCGGCCTACGCCTGCGGGGTCTCACCCTACCGCTACCTCCCGCCGGAGTCGAGTACCTTCCGCTCCAATCCACTTGTTTTGGATACTTAAGGAGTCCATTTACCTTACAAAACAGCCTTAGTAAACTTTTAGTTCATCTGATTTACGCTCTAGCTCTTTTCCCAGTAGTTTAGCAAGTTCGAGCATGCCGATTTTGCCGGCTGCTTGTTCGGCGTCTGCGTTATAATTGGTATTGGTGTTAACGTCATAGGTGAAGATTTCCCCTTGATTGTTGCGGATAAATTCAATACCCGCCACCTGGATCTCATTTTCTTGCAGAAACTTTTCATATTTATCGATGATTGGGTCGGCAAAGCCCTCTACGATACGGAATTTAGGCTTTTCCTCCACCTCTTCGCCTACAGGGCAAAACAAGTCACCGATTTGGCAGGCATCGGCCGGGCACAGCTCAAAGCCTTCAGATGTATCAACCTGAACAGCGTACATGAACTTACCACCAATAAATTCACAACGAGTAATAAATGGTTCTGGTGCCTGAATGTATTCCTGGATAAGCGTGATACCGTCTACCGGCTCTTCAAAATCAGGTCCATACAAATATTCTTCAAGCGATGCCGTGGAATGGAATAACTGTACTCCAAGCCCTTTGCCTGCTCGATTATGTTTTGTGATGAAGGAGTCGGATCTTATTCGTTTTGCTGCTTGCAGTATATGTTCTTTTCCTACCGCCGCAATGGTTTTCGGTGTCTTTACTCCAGCTTTTTCAAGGGCCGTATACTGATTGACCTTGCTTAATTCGAGCTGAAGGGCACGACTTCCATTCAGTACTCTTCGACCATGGTATTCCAACCATGAGAGTACAGCCCCTGTTAATTCAGGTGCAAATCGATGATCCCTTGTGTGGGAAGAGGCGCTCATTCTGTTGTAAAATATGCCTTCAGGTGGTTCTTCGGTTAAAGGAACCACTCCTTCGTCTAAGTGCCATTCTTCATATGGCAAACCCAACTCTTCCAATCTAGTAGTTAAGTGTGTCGTCCACTCTTTATTTTCATGAATAATATAAATTTTTTCCACGATGTCTGCCTCCATTTTATGCATATATGGTAGTGTATCTTCTGCTGGATATTATGATTGAGCAAGCTCTTTTGCCCTTGGATTTACAAGCGGCATTACCTTTTTGGCGAAACGCTCCATCTCTTCAAGCTGCGGAGAGAACTGCAATAGCAATAAATCCACCCCAGCATCCTCAAATTCTTTTATTCTAGCAGCAATCTGCTCTGGCGTCCCTACTAAGTTTGGACGCAAGCCTCTATTAGATACAGAATAATCCTGAAGCTGTATTTGTTGCTCTAGCTGTGATTTGCTTGTGAAGTCTTTAAATCCAGCATACGCGTCGGATTCTTTTACAGCGGTGATTCGGGCAAGTTCCGATTGGGCTTCCTCTTCTGTATCTCTGCAAATGACATAGGCAGCCATTCCAAAGGATTGAAAAGGGGTATTCGATGTCTTGGCTCTCTTTTCTTTCATATCTGAGATTTTTGACGCCACTTCCTCTACTTTGCCACCATGCATCACATAAGCATCACAGTGTGAGGAGATCACTTCCTTGCCCTTTGGACTCTCTCCTCCTGCATAAAGGATGGGATTTGGACGTTGCACTGGTTTAGGGTGAAGATTTGTTTCTTTTAGCTGATAGTATTTTCCTTCATAGGTAAAGGAGTCTTCTGTCCATAATCCTTTGAGAACATCGATAAACTCTTTTGTGCGGTCATAACGCTCATCATGCTCGGTGAAAATCCCACCATATTGACGCGCCTCCTCTTCCCACCATGCCGAAACGACATTGAGAGTGAAGCGACCGTTGCTGATATGATCAATATTTGCCGTTGCTTTTGCTGCAATGGCAGGGTTGTGAAAACCTGGCCTGATTGCCGTCATAATTTCTATTTTTTCTGTTACGGCTGCCAATGCTGCCGCAGTCGACCAGGCTTCGAGTGTGTCCTCTTTCGGTCCTTTAATGTCATTTAAAAAGAGCTCCGCAATCAAGGTTGTGTCAAACCCAAGCTGTTCCGCCTGTTGGATTACCTTTTTTGCATATTCAAAAGTTGGCGGCATCTGTTCGTCCTCCACATTTCGCAGCCAACCGCCGAAAATCGGCAACCAAAATCCAAATTTCATCTCACACTTCCCCCTTCGATGCTTGTTTATGTAGACAAACAAAAAACTCCTTCGATAAGAAGGAGTTTGAGTTTAAGCCCGTCACATCCACTTATCTTCCAAGAACGTTTGTCTTGCTGGAATTAGCACCTATACAGTTGTTTTGTACTGTATGGTTGCCGGGCTTCACAGGGCCAGTCCCTCCACCTCTCTTGATAAGAAAACTAACTATTCAATTAACATTAATTAGACTAATCCTATCACGAAACTTGGTAATGAACAAGTCTTTCGGATGGCTAAATATGCTTGCTGTATTATAAGCTTATTAGGTGGTTGGGGATTTCATGATTGGTTGGTTTTTGGGAGGTCTTGAAAGGGTCGGGCAGATGAAGTCACTTTCGGGGATAAAAATTGGTCAGGAATGTCTTCATTCAACTTATGAAGACATTTTGGAGCATGAAAACCACTCCATAATGTTTTCATCCACCTTATGAAGACAATCTCCACTCAAAAATCACGTCAAAACTGTCTTCATCGTCTACACTCCCACCCACCTTCCCAAAGGCTGCGCTAATACCCAAAAAAAACGCCCCCCCAAACCTGGAAGGCGCGTCTCGCTTAAAAACTATTATTGTACATCCTTTTCAAAATTAGGAGCGTGCAGGCCTGCCGCTTCAAACGTTTCCCCAATTTTTTGATGGAAATTCTCTAATGCAGCAGTCACTTCTTCACCATCTGAACCTTCGGACATCGATGCAGCGCGTTCTTCAAAATATAAGGCTAACAATTCAATAGAATCCTTCATATTAACCTGAAGATCCTTATCAAGGTTTTCTGGGATCTCAATTCCTCGAAGTTCGTTTGCAATGAGGTTACTAGACTCAACAGCAGCCTCCAAATCTCCTGCACCCTCTGACCTTTCATAAGATGTTACAGGCTCAAGATGCTTGCGAATCGTCTGGATCATTTCCATTTGTATATTCATAAGGACGGTTACCGTTTCCCCACTTTGATCAGCAGGAACCTTTTCTGAATCGGCCGTGTCCACTTTATTTTTTTCTTCTGTGCAAGCAGAAAGCACAATCACTAAAACAAGTATCATAGAGAAAGTCCACTTTTTCATTTCAAATCCCCTTTTCATCTGTTATTACGGAAATAGTGTACCCGTTTTCACTCATGCTGTATATACTTCCGTCAAAAGTTGGATTCTTCTATGAATAATTAATTTTCTTACATCTTTATTTAGTTTGTTAAAAATTTATTAAAATAATATTTTCTACTTGCATTGTTCACCATCATGCCCTACAATAGGAAAATGCAAACGGTTGCACTATAAGTGCACTACTTCGCAATAAAATGAATTCGTTTTCAACAAAATAATAGAAACTATAATTGAAAGAAGGCTGTTAATATGAAGAACTTTTTGTCCTTTGATTTCTGGCAGAAATTCGGTAAAGCATTACTAGTAGTAGTCGCGGTTATGCCTGCTGCTGGTATTATGATTTCTCTTGGTAAGTTGGTAGGCATGACTGGCGGAGACATCGCTCTTGTGCAAACGATTGCAAGAGTAATGGAGGATATCGGTTGGGGAATTATCACCAACTTACATGTATTGTTCGCCGTTGCCATTGGTGGTTCGTGGGCGAAAGAACGTGCAGGCGGTGCTTTTGCAGCATTGATCGCTTTCGTACTTATAAACCGTATTACTGGAGCGATTTTTGGGGTTAACAATGCTATGGTGGCAGACCCTGAAGCTACTTTCACCACTCTTTTTGGACAAGAACTTATTGTAGGTGACTATTTTACAACTGTGTTAGGTGCCCCTGCATTAAACATGGGAGTATTTGTTGGGATCATTGCCGGGTTCCTTGGTGCTAACCTTTTCAATAAGTTTTACAACTATAGTAAATTACCAGATTCTTTATCTTTCTTTAACGGAAAGCGTTTCGTACCTTTCGTGGTAATTGGTGGTTCTGTTATCGCAGGTATTGCGCTTAGCGTAGTTTGGCCATTCATTCAAGGATTGTTAAACGATTTTGGTGTTTGGATTGCTTCTTCTAGAGACAGTGCGCCAATCGTTGCTCCTTTCATTTTCGGTGCGCTTGAGCGTCTATTGTTGCCGTTCGGCTTGCATCATATGTTAACGGTACCAATGAACTACACGTCACTTGGTGGAACGTACACTATTTTAACTGGCGGTAGCGCAGGCTCTGTTGTAGCAGGTCAAGATCCATTATGGTTAGCTTGGGTTGCTGATTTGAACAACTTCCTGGCAGCTGGTGACACTGAATCTTATGAAGCGCTTCTTCGTGAAGTAGTACCTGCTCGTTTTAAAGTAGGTCAAATGATTCTTTCTTGTGCGGCATTGATTGGTATTGCGTATGCGATGTATCGTAATGTAGATAAAGATAAGCGTAAAAAATATAAGTCTATGTTCTTTTCTGCAGGTCTTGCAGTATTCTTGACTGGTGTTACTGAGCCAATCGAATTCATGTTTATGTTTGCGGCTCCTGTGTTATATGTAATTTATGCAATTATGACAGGACTTGCATTTGCTATTGTTGATATCATTGACATTCGTGTTCATGCGTTTGGAGTTATTGAGTTGTTGACTCGTACACCGATGATTGTAAAAGCTGGCTTATGGTTAGATCTAGTAAACTTTGTGATTGCGTGTCTAGTATTCTTCGGATTGAACTTTGCGGTGGCGAACTTCATGATTAAGAAATTCAACTTCCCTACTCCGGGACGTAATGGTAACTATATTGAGCAAGAAGAAGGAGCTGGTAACGGGTCAGCTGCAAGTGTACAAGCAGATTCCTTGGCACCTGCAATCATCGACTTGCTTGGTGGAGCACAAAATATTGAAGACGTAGATGCATGTATGACTCGCCTTCGTGTGACAGTAAAAGATAGAGAAAAAGTTGCAAATGAAACGGCATGGAAAGAAAAAGGTGCACTTGGACTGATTGTGAAAGACCGTGGGGTACAAGCAATCTACGGACCAAAAGCAGATGTAATCAAATCTGATATTCAAGACTTGTTGGGAGCGTAATAAACGATGAATTTACTAACCTTAAACTGCCATTCTTGGCAGGAAGAGAACCAAATGGAAAAGATACAGCATATCGCGGGAGCCATTAAGGAACAAGCATACGATGTCATCGCTCTTCAAGAGGTTAGTCAAAGCATGGATGCCGAAGTGGTAACAGGCAACATCAAACAAAACAATTTCGGCCTTGTTCTACTGCAAGAGCTTGAGAAAATTGGGGTTTCAGACTACGAGTTGGTCTGGGACTTCGCCCACATGGGGTATGACACCTATGAAGAAGGCCTTGCCATCTTGACTCGACACCCTATCAAGAAGAAACATTCCTTCTTTGTATCGAAAAGTACGGACACTGACTTTTGGAAAACACGTAAAATTGTCGGTGTGACGGTGGACATGCAAGGTGAGGAGAGGTCCTTTTATACATGCCATCTTGGTTGGTGGGATGATAAAGAAGAGCCTGGTAAATTCCAGATGGAGCAATTACTTGCGCAGGTCAAGGGAACAGAACCCTTCTTTTTACTGGGAGACTTTAACAATAGTGCCCATATTGAAGGAGAAGGCTATGATTATTTGACCTTAACAGAGGGGCTGCATGATACGTATCTTCTTGCATCTGAAAAAGATTCAGGTGTGACGGTGGAAGGAAGTATTGCGGGTTGGGATAAGAACAAGCAGGACTTGCGAATTGATTTGATTCTGGCAAGCTCTCCAGTCAAGGTCACATCTTGTCATGTTGTTTTCAATGGAAGAAACAGAGAAGTTGTCTCGGACCACTACGGGGTAGAAGTAATCGTGGAAATATAGTCGAGTTTTGACGTATTTCCTGGGAAAATGTAAAAAGGTGAACGGCATGAAAGTGCTGTTCACCTTTTTTAGTTTCGTTATTTTGTATCTGCAATGGCTTCAATTTCTGCTTGGATTCTTTTGGTCCACTCATTCACTACATTATAATCCATTGCTTTTACATAGATTTCTTCTAATTGTCCGTGCCAGTTTTTGGCTTCTGCCAATTTCCCAATGGCCTCCTGCATGAATTCTGTATAACGTTGTTTTACAAGAGCAATTTCCCTATCATACCGTTCATCTGTCCCTGGACGAATCGTAATATCATACATATCCACGATGGAATCTCCTTCGCGCTCAGGGAAGTATTCATGCGGGGCTGTACTGTCAAAAATAGCGAAACCAAGCTCTCGGCAGATAATCATATCTAGACTGTATGGATCAAACCCACAATGATAGACTTCCACGTCAAACCCTTTTTCTTCTGATGCTTTAGCCAACTTCTTCAGCATAGTGGATTTTCCTGACCCTGGACGACCTTTTATAAAGTATCGATTTGTGAGTCCTTCTGTCAGATTTGGCACGAAATCTTTTGCTCCTGCTGGGGTTGCTGCACCAAGGAAGCGGTGTCTGACATCTGCTTTTTTATCTAAAGTTTTCCCTTGGAACAGTTGCTCCACAAGATTCTGTGTCAGCTTATTTGCCGCCTCAAAATTCATATTATGAATATAATATCTTTCCCAATCGTCATGTATTTTCAGGGCTCTCGCAAAAGTTTGGTAAGCTGTCTGGAAAGCTTCCTTCTTTTTGGTGGCTAAGTGTTGTATTTCCGTTTTCTGTTCGGCAAGTAATTTGGAATCCCAGGCCTCGCCTAGGTTGACGTATTCCTCCACTGCCCCCGGCGCTTTCGGTTCAATGACATGTGGCGCAGTACCATCTACAATCCCAATGCCAAGCGCACGGATAACCACCCCGTCCACCGACTTTGTGTCAGATGAACAATGAAGCAGTTCAATATCGTACCCTTTCTCGTTCCAGACTTTCCCGATCTTTTTAATTAGCGATGATTTCCCTGTCCCTGGTCCGCCCTTGAGGATAAAAATGCGGTCCAATCCTTCTATGTTTGATTCATATAGACTATAAAATCCACGCGCTGTATTTCCACCAGCATAATAATTTAATATTTTCCCCGCCAAGATCTAACACCCTTTCAATGGTAGGTTATCTTACAATTGCGATTCCATTTAGCCTATGCGGGAGGGGTTGGGTGGGTGAAAGCCTAGCTTTGGTGAGGGGTGACTGACTTAAGGAGGAAGGAAGCCGCGGGGACGTTTCTTGATATATTTAAATTTTTCTCGATAAAACTTGAGATTTCTTGATAAATTGTGGAAATTCTTGATATCCTGCAAGTTTTCTTGGTATCTTACAAATTTTCTTGATATATCGGGTGAGCGGAACGAAAAACGATCTCCAGACTTAAATAGAGCCACACTCATTCCCTAGAGGCCACTGAGAAAGTCTTTGATTTTAGATGATATATATACACCGCTGTTGATTTCCGCAAATGGCTTCGCTTTCCTAGGGGCACTGGTGAAGCCTCCTCTGCTACGCCTGCAGGGTCTCCACCTAGCGCTATGTCCCTCAGGACAAGGAAGACTTCGGCAGCGATTCATCGCACGAAGAAAATGCGTAGCATTTTCGAGGAGTCTTCGCCTTTTGCTCCAATCACCAGCTAGGTATCAATGAAAACTTTACGTTATCAGTTTTTCAGTGGCCTCATTCCCTAGAGTGTGGCTTCAAACCATTATTTCAACTTCAACTTCGCCAATGCATCCGCTAAAGCGGTATTCACCGGCTCATCATTATTCTGTTTTTTCAAGTATTGATTCACGTCACGTTTAGACGCTTTCTGGTTGGCATTGTTCTTGCGGCGTTCCTGGAAGGTACTTAACTTCTCACGGTGTCCGCATACACAAGCGAACATCTGACCTTCCCCTTCTCCGCGCAATTCCAACTTCTTACGGCATTTTGGACAACGTGCATTTGTCACTTTGGAGACATTTTTACGATGACCGCATTCTCTGTCCTGACATACAAGCATTTTCCCTTTTTTCCCGTTCACTTCAAGCATCGGCTTGTCGCAGTCGGGGCAACGTTTGCCTGTCAAATTGTCATGTTTGAACTTTTGATCGGTATTTTTTATTTCATGAACAATCTGTTTGGCATATGCCTTCATTTCATTAATGAATGTTGCTTTTTTCAGTTGTCCTTTTGCAATCATGCCAAGCTTTTGCTCCCATTCTCCTGTTAGGGCTGGAGATTTCAGATCCTCCGGAGCAAGGTTCAGCAGCTGCTTCCCTTTAGAGGTAATATGCAGCCCTTTGCCTCGCTTTTCCATCAAGAAACTGTTAAATAACTTTTCAATAATGTCCGCTCTGGTGGCAACCGTACCAATCCCACCAGTTTCACCCAGGGTTTTCACTACCTTTTGGTCGGTCTGTTCCATATACTTTGCAGGATTCTCCATCGCAGAAAGTAATGTACCCTCGTTAAATGGTTCAGGCGGTTTTGTTTTTCCAGAAGTCAACTCGATCTTTCGGATCGGCAAAACGTCGCCTTTATTCAAGCTCGGCAACAGCTGATCGGAAAGTCCGTCACTTCCGTCCTCCTGTTCCTCCATGGAACTGAAAACTTCCTTCCAGCCTTGGGAGATGACCGTTTTTCCTTTAGCTACAAACTGTTCTGCCCCAATGGAAGCGGTGATATTTGTCTGTTCATATAAGAAAGGCGGTAAAAGTACAGCAAGGAATCGCTTCACAATCAAATCGTAAATTTTATATTCCTTGTCGGATAGCTTGCTTAACAAGACTGCTTCCTCTGTCGGGATAATTGCATGGTGATCTGTCACTTTTTCATTGTTCACAAAGGCCTTGTTCGCTTTGATTGGTTTCGTGAGTAACTTGGACGCAATAGACTTGTAGGAGTGCGCACGAATCGCCTCCACGCGCTCTTTTAACGTATCCACCATGTCAGTGGAAATGTACCTGGAGTCCGTTCTTGGATACGTAACAATTTTATGTTGTTCGTAAAGGCGCTGCAAGATGGATAGCGTTTCTTTTGCAGAATAGCCGAAGATACGGTTTGCATCGCGCTGAAGTTCCGTCAGGTCATATAGTGCTGGAGCGTAGCTTTTCTTCTCGGTTTTATTTATGTCGGTTACCTTCGCATCCTGGTTCTTCACTTTGGAGTGTAAGCTTTCCATTGACGGCTTGTTGAAATTTCTTCGTTCTTTCGTTTTAGCGTCCTGCCACACGAGCTGGAAACCATTTTCCGTGGTGGCCTTCAAGCCGTAATATTCTTTTGCTGTAAAGCTTCTAATCTCTTCTTCCCGTTTGGCAATCATGGCAAGCGTAGGTGTCTGGACTCTCCCACATGAGAGCTGGGCATTGTGCTTAGTGGTCAAGGCTCTTGTGGCATTCATCCCAACTACCCAGTCCGCCTCTGCACGGGCAACGGCTGAGTAATAGAGATTTTCGTATTCTTTTCCGTCACGAAGCTTCGCAAAGCCTTCCTTAATTGCACGGTCTGTAACAGAGGAGATCCAAAGTCGCTTTACTGGCTTTTGAATGCGGGCTTTCTCCAAAATCCATCTAGCAACAAGCTCCCCTTCACGGCCAGCATCGGTTGCGATGACAATTTCCTTTACATCTTTACGTGTAAGCTGTGCTTTTACTGCACTGTATTGCTTACTTGTATTCTTGATAACGACGAGCTTCGTTTCATTCGGCAGCATGGGCAGGTCTTCTAGCTTCCACGCTTTAAATTTTGCGTCGTAGGCTTCTG
Organism: Bacillus sp. CHD6a; assembly: GCF_001293645.1. Taxonomy (GTDB): domain Bacteria; phylum Bacillota; class Bacilli; order Bacillales; family Bacillaceae_I; genus Sutcliffiella_A. Next base: position 157,162 of record NZ_LBMD01000012.1, on the reverse strand, counting down.
GATCTGCCAGGGTAACGAGGTGACCAAGTGCCCATGTGACGATGTATTTGTCCCCTTCAAAAAATCCATTTCCTTTTTTCGTACATTTCAATACTCTTGCTATATCTCTACCTACAGAGGGCTTCTCTGCAAGAACGACAGTTTTTGACATAGTAACAATCCTTTCAAGCTTCTTGTCTTCTAATCTTTACATATTGTGTGAGGGTAGTCAAAAAGAGAAGACCGCTGTCAGGTAAGGAATTCGGTTATAGGAGACTATTGCTTGTTCCAATCTCTCTTTAGTAGGGAAAAAGAATAATGGTGATAGTATTTGCCTTGATACAAATGTTTGTCTCGATATATCCCTTCATTTACGAAACCTAAACTTTCTAATGTATTGGAAGACTTTTTGTTTTCCAAAGCGACGTATGCATTTATTCTATTGAGTTTCATGTTACGAAATCCACTCTCTATCGCTGCAGTCAAAGCCTCTTTCATGTATCCGCTTCCCCAAAACTCATACCACAAGTCATACCCTATTTCTGCAATATTATTGGTTTTGTCCCATAAATGAAAACCACAGGTACCTATCTGTTCATTGCTGTCTTTTCTTTCAATAACCCATCTATTAAACCCTTTTCCTTCTGGATCGTTATACCACTCTATTAATTCGATGGCATCCTCTTTTTTCGTAAATATTTCTTCATCATATAGAAATTCACATATCTTTTCATTACTGAAATGTTTAAAGATAAAATCGGCATCAGTATCGTTTACATTTCGTAATTTTAATCTATTTGTCGCTAGATCAGGGAAAAACCTTTGGTCGCTCATAATAAACACCCTTTACATTGAATTGCTGTTATTTTTCGTTATAGAAGAGAAAAGTTAAAAAGAAACGTTAATGCTAAAAAGATTGCGATTAAAAATGTTATTGACCCAGATAATAGTAAAATTAGCCCCCGTTTACGATCGGCTTTCCATATCTCAGCTCCGTCTACTATCCAACCTATCCCCATTAACAAAAAGGCGATATATTTCAAAGCGTTTATATCAAATACGAACCCTATAAAGAAGAGAAAATATCCAATATAGGGTAGTACATGGAAGACTAATATAGGATTCCTTAGTTCCTTTTTTACCTGGTCTTTTTCTTCCATTGTAAAATTTTTGTATTCTTTTCTGGCAAAAATAAAACCTAACAATAAAACTAGTAAAATCGCCCCTAATTGAACAATTAGCATGTTTCTCCCCACTTCAACGTTTGCTAAACTCCCCTATCATCTTCACTTCTTCTCGGGAAGTTTTTCCAATGCATTTACAGCATCTTCTATTGTCCCTACCGGTATAAGTTCAATGTCCAGATTTTCCTCACTTATGGTTTTTCTCGCAATCGTTTCATTTTTGTCCCACTCGTCATCTAGCGGGACAATGAAGTAATCAAACCCTGCATTGGCAGCTCCAATTACCTTTTGTTTCACACCGCCGATTGGTCCCACTTCTCCTTCAATGGTGATGGTGCCCGTACCCGCTACCGCATTCCCTTTTAGAAGGGAATCTTCCATCATTTTGTCTAGAAGTGTGAGGGTAATCATCAGACCTGCACTAGGTCCGCCTAGATTCTCTATGTTTTTCCACTGAATATTTTCGTCTTTTGATGAATCAAATACTTCCTCGAAATATACTCCGAGTATCGTGTTTCCGTAATAATCCTTGTGTGGGTATGTCGTAACATCGATTTCTATTTCCTGACCTTCTCGTACTAGCGACAACGTGACCGTTTCTCCTGGTTCTTTTTCGACAATTAGTTGATCCAAGTGGTCAAAGGAGTCCAGTTTTTCTCCGTCTATTCCTACTAGAAGGTCTGTTACTTTAACCGCTTCTTTGTCTTTCCAATCTGGCAAGTAAAAGACAGGATAAAACCCAAGCAACTCAAGCTTTGGATCCTCGCCTAATACGCCACGTGCTATGTACTCTGCCTTAATTTTTGATTGCTCCATCTTTACTTTATTTTGGTAATTAAGTTCCTCAAATCCCATATCCTGCTGCCCGGAAAGAGAAGGAACAATCTCTACCCCTTCTTCAAAAAGATGTGTAAGAACCATTTTCGGCCACTTGCTGTTCTGGAGGCTAGCCACGTAAGTCATCCCCAAATCACCGTCGAGTTCTGAGCCCCCCTCATATACAACAAATTCGTCCAGATTAAACGGGTTCCCTGCAAACAGCACATCATACCCTGTAGGCACAAACCCGCTCCCTATTATGACTAGTAAAGCTATTACAATTATCCACGGTGCCCGTCTCTTCATCCGATTCCCCCACCATCCTTTTTTATCTACTTTTATTTTATAGTAGATTGGTAGATTTTAGTATATATATTCTAACTATAGAGGAAGAAACTTCTTTCATTTCCCACATAGCCATTCCTAGAAAATTTTAGTATGATGAAAAGTAGATATTTTTTTAGATAGGATGGATACAAACATGAGTTTATTGAGCATAGATGGGTTAAGCCATAGCTTTGGCGACCGTACGTTATTCAAAGATGTTTCTCTTCGCCTGTTAGCTGGCGAACACGTTGGCCTTGTTGGAGCAAACGGGGTTGGTAAATCGACTTTAATGAATATTATTACAGGGGAGATTGTATACGATACAGGACGAGTAGAGTGGACACCAGGTGTGCATTACGGATATTTGGACCAACATACAGTGTTGACGCCTGGAAGAACAATCAGAGACGTCCTGCGTGATGCCTTCTTGCCTTTATATGAAAAAGAAAAAGAACTGAATGCCATTACCGATAAAATGGGAACGGCCACTCCGGAAGAGTTAGAAGAGCTTCTGGAGCAAATGGGCGAAATTCAAGATCATCTGGATGCCGGCGGATTTTACAACTTGGATATCAAGGTAGAAGAAGCTGCTCGAGGTCTTGGTTTGGATGCAATCGGGCTTGAACGTGACGTTGCTGCGCTAAGTGGTGGACAGCGTACAAAAGTCCTTTTGGCGAAACTGTTGCTTGAACAGCCGCAAGTGTTGTTACTGGATGAGCCTACGAACTATCTGGACGTGGAACATATTCGTTGGTTAAGCTCATACTTGAAAGAGTACCCGCATGCATTCCTCTTGATCTCGCATGATACCGAGTTCATGAACGGCGTGGTGGATGTTATTTTCCACTTGGAATTCTCTAAATTGACCCGCTACACAGCTTCTTATGAAAAATTCTTGGAGCTTGCGGAAATCAATAAAAACCAGCATATCAATGCGTATGAAAAGCAGAAAGAATTCATCAAGAAACAAGAAGACTTTATTGCGAAAAATAAAGCGCGTTACTCTACAACTGGTCGTGCCAAAAGCCGTCAGAAGCAGTTGGATCGCATGGAACGTATTGACCGCCCAGAGACAGCTGCAAAGCCGACATTCGAGTTTAAAGAATCCCGTGCAAGCAGTCGTTATGTGGTGGAAGCAAAAGACCTTGAGATTGGGTACTCTGATCCATTATTGCCAAAGCTTACAATGGAAATTGAGCGTGGGGATAAGATTGCGATCGTCGGATGCAACGGGGTTGGTAAATCGACCTTACTGAAGACAATTCTCGGTAAAATAGATCCTCTTGGCGGTTCCGTCATACTAGGTGACTTCCTTTTCCCTTCCTACTTTGAGCAGGAGGTAAAAGCGAAGGATATCACGCCGATTGACGACGTATGGAACGAATTCCCTTCCCTTGATCAGCACCAGGTCCGTGCGATCTTGGCGCGTTGCGGGTTGAAGAACGAGCATATCTCCCGCCCGTTGAGCCAGCTTAGCGGTGGCGAGCAGGCAAAGGTGCGATTATGCAAACTGATGATGCACGAAAGCAACTGGCTACTGTTTGACGAGCCGACCAACCACTTGGATGTGGTGGCGAAAGAAGAGTTAAAGCGAGCTATCAAAGCTTATAAGGGCACCATTCTCCTTGTATGCCACGAACCTAGCTTCTATGAGGACTGGGTGACGAAGGTGTGGAATGTGGAAGAGTGGGCGGAGCAAAAACAATAAGAGATTTTATTGAGAGCAGCATGGGGGGGATAGCCTCCGTGCTGCTTTTTGTTATTTTGTTGAAGGTTGTGGGCGGGGCGGGCGATCTGCTACCATTTTGTTGATTACGGTGGTCTTTTGGGTGCAGAGGCGGCTTCTCTCCTACCGTTTTGCTGGTTGCGGCGGCGGGGCGGGCGGTGAGAACGACTCTCTCCTACCGTTTTGCTGGTTGTGGCAACGTTTCGGGCGGTGAGAACGACTCTCTCCTACCGTTTTGCTGGTTGTGGTGGCGTTTCGGGTCTAGATAAGGCTTCTATTAATCAAACCAAACAACTTCCCCCAACTCTTCGGGCGATTAGAACCCTTCCATTAGACAAACCACCCTCTTTCAAGGCGCTTAAGTCTAATAGAGCTCTACTAAAAGATCCCCTCCACCCCTTTGCTACCAATCAAATACCACTCTCCCCACCAAACACAAAAAAGACCGCCCCAAAAGGCAGCAACAACACATGCCCTCCAGAACAGCCCCAACACTCCCCCTCTACAACGGCTTCGGATTGTAACTTGAACCCGTCCAGTCTGTCAATTCACAAACTGCTTCCCAAAGCTTCGGATAGAATTCAAACTTTGCTCCTCTTTCCAACGCTTGAGCAGGGATCCCCTTCAAACTTTTCGTATTCAAACCAATCATTCTGCGAACAAGCTGGATGTGGTGCTTACGGAATGTTTGGAAGTTCTCGTCAAAAGCAATCAATTCTTGCATGAGCAAGTACAGCTCATAATTGTCACTGGCAGCTTTATGAAGGATGAAAGGTGTCAGTTGCTTGTCATTCAACAGCTGTTCAAATGGTCCCCATAACGTCGGTCCAAGTCTTAGTATTTCATTAAATCCAGGTGAATCCTGTCCACTTCCACGTCCGAGTGCGAGTCTGATAGTATGGTAGTCACTTGGAGTGATCACTTTTACCATATCGAACACTGGCGGCAGGTGCTTCAGATGCATGTTTACCCTTTGAAGTTGTTGGGTTGCCTCCAAGACTTTCCCATGCTTCATATTGGCATCTGCTAAGTGAATGTACTGAATGACAAGCTTGAAATGCAGTTCAGCAATTTGATGAATCATTTGAAATGTGAGTTCATCATCACAAGAGAGTTCCCCAGCTCCCTTTTGTAGGCTTAATAGCTCTTCAGTACGGATGTACTTTTCATAATCTGTCACTTTTTTCTCTTCCATTTTCTTCTCCTCCTACTATCGAGTAAATGGAATGGCGCTAGCAGCTAATGTCTTCTATCTTCCACTCAAACGTTTATGTAAACCCTTACATTTTATGTTACGCACTTGGACAAATAACTGTCAAGCTACAAATAAACACTCTTCAATTAGGCAATAAGCTTTTATGTATCCAGATTGCCGCTTGTATGCCGTCCCCCATTGCAATAGCGGCTTGTTCTGAATGAACGGTTATATCACCGGCGGCCCAAATGTTCTCCACTGAGGTCATTTTTGTGCGAGGATCCACCATAATGTGTTTATTTTTATCCAACTTAACCCCCAACTGCAAGGCAAGCCCCGTGTTGGGTATGTTGCCACCAAATGCTAAAAAAGCATAAGCAAATTCAAGACGGACTCCATTAGTAAGCGTTACTCCTTTAAAATTAGAAAACTCCGTATGAATTTCCGAGATCTCATCAGAAACAAGACGTATGCCTTTGCCAACCAACTTTTTCATTAAGTCAGCATCAATCTCCCCTTTTCCATGGTTGATAAATGTCAGCGCATTTGTCCAATATGTCAGCGTTAACGCCATGGATGCTCCTGCGTTTCCCGAGCCAATCACAAGAGCTTTCTTATTCAAAATTTCGTATCCATCACAATCTGGACAGACGAACACACTTTTCCCAAGACATGGTAACAAGCCTTCAAAAGGAGGAATATTATCTTTAATTCCGGTTGCAAGTAGCAGCCTTTTCCCAAAAAATTGCTGAGACGTTGAGGTGGTTGCACAGTATAGCCCTCGGGTTCCCTCCACTGCTTCTACACGCTGTTCTTCAAACTTAACTCCTAACCTCATCGCTTGCGTTTTTCCAATACTTCTAAGCTTCTCTCCGCTCACTCCATCTGGCCATCCTAGTAAATTATGATAGCAGTGACAAATACTCGAACGACCTTTTCCATCATCCATAACAAGCACGTTATGTTGGTACCTTCCCAGTTGGATAGCTGCCTGAAGTCCGGCAATGCCTCCCCCGATAATTATACAGTCATATATCACAGTAAACTCTCCATTCTTCCAGAGGCCACTGAAAATGTCTTGATTTTAGTTTTTTTATAAACACCGCTGTTGATTTCCGCAAATGGCTTCGCTTTCCTAGGGGCTGACGAGAGCCTCCTCGGCTACGCCTGCGGGGTCTCCACCTAGCGCTAGCTCCCTCAGGAGTCTTCGCCTTTTGCTCCAATAACCAGCTAGGAATCATAAAAAACTTCACGTTATCAGTTTTTAGTGGCCTCTTCTCAAATCATAGTGTTACTAGTATTTGAAGTTTTTTGCGTATTATCAGTAAGCTTTTCCCTGCAGAAAAAAATTTATCTAAGGCATGTTTCACTTTCTGTCAGCCGGGTATCTTTATTACATAACCAAGGAGGCGATAAAAAAATGAAACCCACTTATAAAGAGTTTCAAAATGATGAACAAGTAGTAGGAGCAGTACAGGAGCTAAAAACTAGAGGTGTTCATGAGGATGATATCTTTGTTATCACTCATGATGATGACCGTACAAAACGTGTAGCTGATAATGCTGATGCTAATACTGTTGGCGCCGGTGAAGTTGGTATGGACACTTATGTGAAAAATATTTTCCGCAAAAAAGGCGATGAGCTTCGTGCTCAATTCGAGGAGTTAGGGTTCACAGCTCCAGAAGCGGAACAGTTAGAAGAAAAACTTGATCAAGGTAAAATAATCCTGGTGGTAAAAGATAAAACAGCAAGCACGACGATTTAAGTATTGACCGAAGTTGACTCCCCCCCCTTAAAAATATAGAGAAGCGGATGGCCCAGGTCATCCGCTTCTTCGTTTTTTCTTTTTTGCTTTTTCATGTTACACTCTAGTTAAGCAATCTCTCAAAAAGGCGTACGACCAATTAGGAGGGAACTATATGACAAACAAAACAACCACTATTAACATCCAGCATGAAAAAAAACACTTACACCTCACACTTACAAATCTCTTCATGTATCAAGGATTTCAAGTCATAGAAGCTTATAATCAAGAGCACGCAGAATGTTATTACTTATTTTTCTATAAAACATCGTACCTCACCGGAAGATCCACATCTAAAATTAAACGAAGATCTCAGCTAAGTACCATTCTACAAAAAGGCATTCGTTTCTCACCAGATCATCCACTATTGGCATATCTACTCACACATAACCGAATTCACATATTCCCTGCCCTCACTCCGTTGTGGGAAAAAATCCAGAGAAAATACTCGCCACTTGAAGCATCCAACATCTTACCCATTTTCGACAACTATATGAAAAAAGAAAAAATAATTAAAGTGATGAAAGAATTTGCGCTTCAATACCGTAGAGAAGGTCAACTCCTGCACACCTACCAACTTCTGCGACTAATATTGGACATTTACCCAGCCAACAAATGGGCACAAGAAATGTCTAAAAACCTGCAATATCAATCCTATCAAGCACTATATACTCCCGCCCCCCCATCTTTGCTTTCCAAGGATCCACTTTATGTTGAAAAATACTGCTTCAACCACATAAAACAGGACGATTCGAAAAAGCTGCTGTTGCAATTACTGCAAAAAGAAAACCGGAAAATGGAGCAGCTCAGTCTGTACTCCCACTTACTAGTCATTAGTACGCACGAAGATTACACTATCTATGAAGAATTGGTAGCAAGCATACCGGTAGATTTCACAACCAATGATAAAGTGGACCTCCTCAGCTATATCCTAAGGAATCGAGACACTCCTCATGAAGGCTTGTATCATGATTTGCTTGGGTTATTAAAAAAATCGAATCGCTATGAAGACCTTTTAATTTTACTTACGAAAAACAAGGCTCTCATCACAGAAAAAGACCTGCCTTACGTGCAGGAGGCTTTGCTGCATGTGAAATGGCTGGAAAATTCAGATTGGCTCAGCGACCTAACCTTCCATTTGGATGAAAAGATAGCACCTAAACAAGTTCAGGCACTCTTTCAATCATTTGTGCCAAAACTGCTTCAGTTAAAAGGACTTGACTATACCGATCAGTGGGTCGCCTCTTATACTTCAAAATATCCAGGCATCCCAATCCTCATGAAGATCAAGAAAATGGCTGCCCTGAAGGATGATCCAGACCAAATGTATGCACTTGGCGAACTATATTATGAATTTAAACAGCTCTCAGAAGCAGTGGAGTGCTTTAACTGGGAGCTGGAGTTAGATCCATCCAATACTCGGTCGATAAAATGGTTATCGAAGCTTTACCTCGAGATGGGAATGGTGGAAGAATCGAAGTCCTATCAGTATATGTTGAGGGATGGGTCATAAACTGAAAGGAGCCAGCTGACGTGCTGACTCCTTTTCTTTATCCTATTCTTTTTATAAACAATACCTTCAGATAGTTCCCTTCCTTAAACTCCTTGATGGTCGCGAAGTCGCTTGGGAGGGAAAACTCTTCTACAATCTTGTATTTTACGTGGTTTTCTTTAAATGCCTGGTCGATAAAGCCTTGGAATTTGTCCATGCCGAACGTAGCGGCGTTGGTGGAAGCGACAATCAGGCCGTTCTTTTCGGTAATGGCAATGGCATCAGATACTAAGCTTGTGTAGTCTTTCTCGGCTCGGAATGTGACCTTTTTGGAGCGAGCAAAGCTTGGTGGGTCCATGATGACGACATCAAATTTTAGATTTTTCTTTTTTGCATATTTGAAGTAATGGAATACTTCTTCAACGAGAATCGATTGCGTTTTTGTTTCAATTTTATTTACGTTGAATTGCTCGGTTGTTTTTGGCAAGCTACGTTTTGCTAAGTCTACGCTTGTCGTTTTGACGGCACCGCCTAATGCTGCATAGACAGAGAAAGCTCCAGTGTAAGAGAAGGTGTTTAAGACCGTTTTCCCTTTGGCGTATTTATCCCGGATGGTTTTTCTTACTTCCCGTTGATCAAGAAACACTCCTACCATCGCGCCATCGTTTAAATGGACGGCGAAGTTTACGCCGTTTTCTTTGATGATAAGAGGGGATGGTGCCCTTTCTCCTTTTACAAAATCATCGTCTTCTACATACTGGCCGTCCATGTTGAAACGTTTCTTTTCGTAAATCCCTTGATATTCGATGACTTCTTCAATGGCTTTTAAAATTTCCTCGCTGAAGGTGTAAATTCCTTTGCTGTACCAGTTGATCACTAGGTAGCCGTCAAAGAATTCAATGGTAAAGCCGCCAATTCCGTCGCCTTCTCCGTTAAAAAGGCGAAATGCAGTTGTGTCTTCGGCTTGCATAAGGGCGGAGCGTTTGTTTACAGCTTTTTGAAGGGCACGTTTGAAGAAAGGGATGTCCATTTCTTCGTTGGGATCTTTGCTGACAATCCAGCCGTATCCTTTGTTTTGGTTACCGTAGTAGCCTTTGCCGAGGAAGTTGTTTTGTTCGTCCACCAGTTTTACGAGTGTGCCTTCCTCTTTTAGATCATTGCCGTTGATGAGGGACTGCTTCGAGATAAGCGGGTAGCCGCTTTTATAGGGTTTAGCGTATTTATTTTTCACTTTCAGTGTTAGTTGCTGTCGCATGCTTTCATCCAATCTTTTTGGGTTTTTAGTGTGGTTGTATTATAACGCAAATGTGCGAGGAAGACGAATTGATGCTTTTTTTACTTGGAAAATAAAAACACTTATATCTCCGCAATGGTTTTTAGTAAAATCTCTTTCCAATTCTCCCTCCATCTCATAACCCCTTTTTCAATTTATTTCAATTCTTTGACGAATAACGGACACTTTCTGTCTCAAATTTTTATTAAATTAGTAAAAAATGTTATTAATACTTGGGCCATAATTTCACTTATAGACTGGTTGAAAATACTACAGGTGTTTCGGTAATGCTTAAAGCGGTTGAAGTGGTAAAAAGGATTCCAACACCATACAGTAGCTTGTTTATGGCATTTGGAGAGGAGGAATAGAGGTAAAGTACTTTGGTAGTCGCATGAGGGTTGAAGTACAAAATAATGTAAGAATGATTAAAATGGATAGTTTGCAATCGGGGATGGAAAAGAGTCTACACATACATACTCCACTGTACTGATTGACTAGTTAAATTTCACGGATAAAACCATCAGAGTAAAAAATACTTTGTTAATTCATGTCTAAGGGGGATGTCATGCATAAATTTATTCTTTCTTTTGTTTATCTTTCTTGCTTTTAACAATAAGTACAGCAAAGATAAAACATACAAAACCTATCGTTTTCATAATTATATGACCTGCATTTCCCATATCATTTATGGTTAGGGAAAGTAAAATGGATCCAAGTAAAATAAATAGGATAGCAAACAACCATCTCATGAAAGAAACCCCCTTTGAAAAAAACATAGCGTTTGGTTTTTGTCGCTGTTGACTTAATAAAAAGATGTAATAATTACTGTTTTAACTCTTCTAAACATTGCTTGTTTGCATTATTCCGATCATCTCTTGGCCCAACATAAAATCGAACGTTGACTATATTACAGAATGTATTGTAGAAATGTTGATTAAACTTCTCATATGTTATAATTATCCAAACAAAAGAAGGGAGGTATACCTCTTTGGACTTTTTTAATATTTTGCCACTTTTAGGTTTACTATCTTATTTAATTCCAATAGTCCTAGTTTCTTGGTTTTTAATAACCTTTATAAAAATTCAAAAAGAAAGAAACAGTATACTTAGAGACATTTCATTAAAGTTAGAATCAAATAAAAGCGATTGAAAGGAAGAATGATCCATTCTTTCTTTTTTTAAAAGAAACATAGATAGTGTTGCAATTTAGGTTTAATTTGTAGTGTATATTTTATTCGATAGATTATTTGAGAAATGTAGCTATTCTTTAGTAATTTTAATTTTTTTCGCAATGTACTGCCCTTCAAATACTTCTACCCAAACTTTCACCACTTGATTTTCATCCAAATCTTTAATGCTACTTATTTTTCCTGATACTTTTGTATTCTTTGTAAAATAAAATTCAGGAGTAAACGGTTCCTCTTCTGGATATACTTTCGTAGGGTATAAGATAAATTTATCCTCTTCTAAGTTTCCTATTACACCACGATGATCTGGTTTAATTACATACCAACCTGATAGGAAAGCCCCAACAACAATTAAAAATATGGAAAGCGAAATTAATTCTTTTTTCACTCTGTTTGTCATCGCATTCACTCTCCCTTATTCTTGAAATCTGCCAAATCTTTCAATTTCCATTATTTACAATACTATCATGAAAAGCTTTGCAAGAGATTCACTTGTCAATTTTTCCTAGCTTTTTATAATTTAATGTTTATGTGGTAATACAAAAATAGCAGGTCTAATTCATTATTTGAATTAGACCTGCTATTTATTTTGGTATTTATTATTTTCTTCTCTTAAAATTTTACTATACTTGCGTTACCTTTTGTTTACTAATGAATCTTTGTTACTGTATCCAAGCTTTAGAGTTAATCTCTTTTTATTTTTGTTTTTGTTTTTAATGCGTGGAAATCATTTGGTTTTCTTCGCATGCTTTGACCATGAATTCGTATTGGAGTAGGCGTGCTTCGAATAGTTTCAGTGGGTCGTAGTAGCGTTCTGGGCTTGCTTTCATTTGTTCTAGTTTTTTGTTGGCGTTGTGGATGGCGCGTTCTGTGTCTTCCACTGTTTTGTTCAGTTCTGTGAATGGTGCTTCGTAGAACATGTTGATGTCTGCTTTTAGCGCCTTTTCAAATAGATCAAATTCAAGGAAGAATTTATCTACTACAGATTGGGCCACATCAGTGAAGCGTTCGTTTTCAATGTATTTTTTATATTGAGTGAAAAGCAGTTGATTGCTTTGCTGTAAAGAACCGAACAGGCGTCCTGCCCCTTTTAACAGATATTGAGTGGTGTTCGGACGGTTTAGGATGTTTTCCTTTTCCACTTCCACTCTGCTTAAGATTCTGTTGATGTCACGACGCCAGTCTTCCATGACTTTAAAGTCGCAGTTTAGGTGCATTTTCTCTTCCTTGTAAAGAGCATTGAATGTTCCACTCATTTCATGCAAGTACTCTTGGCTGTCGATCAGTTCACGGTTGGATGTATCGAGCCATAATTGAAGTTCCTGACGCAAACGAGGTAACAGGTCGGAATGCATATAAGTGCGAATTGTTTCATTCATACGCTCATTCAGCTCGATATGCAAAGTTTTGAAGTTGCTGTCTTCCTTTACATAGCTAGAGCACTCTCTTAGCAGACGAGGAATGGTTTTTGTTGCTTCTCGTTTCATCTCAATCGTCACAGCACGGTAATTTTCGGAAATACTACGGATTTTCTCTGATTCCGCATCATGTAGGTGATTGATGAAACCACTTAGCCTGCTTAGAATATCTTCATTGAACTCCACTGTGTTTGTCAGGTTATCTTCCATCGCAATGCGGCTATCCAGCAATTCTGTTAAGGTTGAACGAATCAGTTGCAACAGCTTGGTGGCACGGCGTTCTTCCACTGCTTTTGCACGCAGCTTGAAGTTGGCCTCCATGAAAGTTGCCAACCCTTGGTGCTGCTTGCTTGCAGAACGAAGGGAAGAGTATGGGAATACTCTCGCATCTGGGAAAAATTCGTTGATGCGGTGTTTTGCTTCTTCTACAATCTGTGTTGCTTCTGCTTCGTGGAAAGCCGTATCCATTTTGTTGATGACAAAATGAACAGGTACTTCCGGCGCGCGTTCTTTAATTTTCACCAATACTTTCAATTCATCTTCTGTAAAAGGTGTTTGCGCGTCTAAAATGTATAATAGTCCATCTGATAACGGGATGTATTTCATTGTTTCATTGTTCTCAATCTCATCCACACTGAATTCCGGTGTGCTGATCAGCGAGTACTCTTCGTCTTCTAGGAACTGTGATGGCCATTTAAGGTCGATCAAGGACCCTTGTTGATGCTCGCTAATATCTCCCAGGGCAGATGTACCTTTTGTGGAAACCTCATTCATCTCTGCAATATCTCCGTTGGAAGAAACAAATACCGGAACCGTTTCATCTCCAAGAAGCTTCTCGCCAATAATGGAATTGATGAAGGAAGTTTTCCCGTTCTGAACGGTACCTGTAACAACTAAATGCTTTCTGTTTAGATTGCTAAGTTGAGAGAATAGCCATTTCTTTTGATGTGCGACTTCGAGGTGGTTGTCCTTTGCCCAATTAATTAGTGTCTTAAACAGCTCGACCGTATAATTCAATTGAATGCTGTCATGTTCATAATGGAAGATTCTATTTTCTGCATCCGCTAAAACATGCGCAGGTAATGCTGTTGGAAAGACTTCATTCCAAGACATGACCGCAGCCGAAGCAAACAAGGATTTTGACCTATTGGATACCTTTAGCCAGTTTCCAAGTAGATCCGGGACTATGCCTTGCAGTTCTTTAATCAAATATTCGCCTTCAATAAGAGATAAATAAGTTCGTTGGTGAAGCTCCTCCACTTTCGTCCAAGAAACTTCAGAGTCTCTATCTAAGGCCATGAACAGGCTGTTTGCAGTCTTCACCCATTCCAAATACATTGGATGATTTTCATAACTGTTCCATAAAGCAGCCGTAATATCTTCAAATTTCCGTTGATTCATCTCTAGCAACCTCAACAGAACCTCTTGAAAATAATCAGGTGTAAATTCTCTCGTATAGCCAACTTCTATATAATGCTTCAAGCAATCGTACCATGCTTCCGAACCTGTTCTTAAAGCTTCATGAACAGCCAACTCTACCGCATGTTGACTGTCTTCTTGCTCTTCATAAAAAGTACGAGCCGTTTGTGTAACATGTGGATAATCTGGATCAATCGCAATGGCTTTTTTAATATTTTTATAGGCATTCTCCAATTTTTCACGTTGTATATATAACGTAAACAGCTGAAGTGCCACTTCTATTTTAAGTGTTTTATTATCAGTATTGATATTAGCGTAAATATCTTCTGCTTCTACTAACATTCCAAGGTCATAGTAAGCGTCTGCAATATTTTTCTTTGCCCAAGGCTCCATTTCGTTGTGAACATTTTCCCACTTATAGATGGCACTCTCATAATCCTTGCTGTGAAAATATACTTCTCCTTGCGCATAGCGGATAAACGAGAGATCAGACACTTCATTGTTCTGCTCTGCAAGGAAGGCTTCTCCAAGCACTTGCACGGGATGCTTTGTTTCCACATCCAACATAAAGGTTTCAAAATACGTCTTACTTATCAATTTGTTTTCCTGTGTCATTTTACCCTCCACCAATCATTTCACATTATTTTCTTAATTAAAATGATCTAGTAACTTCGTCTCTTGTATCTATTATTGTTTTCCTGCTATATAGTTCGATTACCATTTAAATTTTAGGACCATTCTATTCTATACCCTTTTTACTGCAGCTATAACTATTTTAGATAATTATTGTTCCCATACTATCATATTTCCCGGGAATAAAAAAAGAGCCTAAACGTATAGGCCCTTCCTACTTTTGACGCTCTTTTTTTATCTCGTTTTTAATATAAACCCACATGATGATATAGGTGGAGAACAGTAAGAGTAAAAACACTGGTACAGATAATACATCGCGAATAATCACGAATAAATCACCTCTTATTACTTAAGACTTTCCCAAGGAACAGGGAACATGAACACAAATAGTATCCCCAAAACAATGGAAACTAATAAGGCTCTGACAGGATTTTTGTCATGCATTCTTAAGATCAGAAATAAAACCAAGTTTAGTAGAATGTTGTACCCGTTATTCCAACCATTATCATATACATACATTCCTTTTAAGGAGAACAACCACTCTAAAGCAGTATAAAAGGCTACCCATGCTGCTAAATAAGTGAACTGATTGCGTTTTTGCCTAGGAAAACGCTGCAAGAAGATTATTAGGCCTGCCGGCACGATGAAAAATGTAAAGACCAAATTGATGAAGGTGTGGTTCAACCAGTCTAGTGTTACACCCCGAAATGCCCATAAAGTATGATTAAAATAGATCATATTATGCGTCATATTGATGACAATAAAAAACAATACTGTCGGATAATGCTTCCTCCAATTGGCCCAATCAATGAACCGGTACGCAAACAAAATCCAAACGACAATGACCAATAATAAATACATAGACTCCTACTCCCGTCTTTTATTCTTTTTTACTAGTTATGGTCATTTCAGTTGGAATCTATTCTTTTATTTGTAAAAAGCATAGATAAAAAGGCCGCTAATTTCATAGCGTCCTTACTGGTAAATCACTTATTCATATGTGAAAGAAAATCTCCCAATAGCTTATCCACATCTTCCACATCCAACTCTTCTTCTTCCGTTGATGCCTGCTCTTGAAGAGCTGCATCCCAGTCGAAAGTGTCTAAGTCGTCATCGTTTAACACGGTAGGATTGACCTTTTCATCTGTCTCTTCAGCGGGTTTGTACGGCTTTTCCTCCTGAAGGTACAAGGCTTGGTCAATGTCAGTGGAATTGCTGTTCATTGCTGCGAGAATACTTGTTGCCCGAACAGGATCTGCAAGCAATTGATAGACGATATTACCGAGCAATGCTTCCGAATGCTGATGCTTCAGCCAATCTCTTTGTGTTTTTGATAAAGATTTTGGAAGAGGGATAGAGATGGTTTCTTTTTCCCGCGCATGTGAGCTTGTCACACCTTGCAGAACAAAATCCGCTATTTTACTAGAGAAATTCCTTCTTTCCGTCTCTTTTAGACGCTGCAAATGCTTAATTAGATGGTCAGGCGTATCAGAAGGGATGCGGAACGATATTGCTTGCCCCCTCTGAATTCCCTGATTAGAATTGGTATTCTTCATCCAATCACCTTATTATGCTTTCACAGGTTTTGGTTGATCTTTAGATTCTTTATCCTTGCCTGTTTTCTTTACATAATCAGCAATCAATTTGTAGTAGGCGTTTGCCATCATCCAGATGCTTTCCTTTTCATCTTCAAAGAAATCGATGTTGTAGCCATCTAAATTGTTGTTTAATGTTTTCAAGTATTCTTTCAACACTGTGGAACCACCGCCGACAAAATAGCAGATCTCTGTCTGGGAGTTTTTCTGCCATATATTTCTCAACAGACGGTATTGTTTTTTTGCTAAGTCTAAAAGAATGCGGTCTGTGATATCATGCACGCTCGTTCTGCTTCCGCGTACCATGATGTGGTTGCGGTCATTCTTTTTCGTAATGATTTCTACAACATCTCTTCTGCTATCAAGCTCAATGCCGTGCTTTGACCGGATTTCTTCTCGAATTTGCTCAAGTGCTTCCGATACTCCAAGGTTGAAGCCTTGTGCTTTATCATCATCGACATTTCGGTTCTTGATGACAGCTATATCTGTGGAAAGACCGCCGATATCTTGGATAAGAATGCGCTTGTCGATCAAGTCTTTATTTATAATATTTCCATTGTTATCTAATACAAGGTTTATGTATGCAGCGAAGCCCTCTGGATAAACCTTGATTTCATCAAATTTAATGTTAACTTTAATGCCTTGGTATTTAGGTGTAATTAGGAATTCTACCTGATGGACAGATCCTAGCAGTTTAGAACGGTAGCCTGCATCCTTACCTTCTTTCACTTCTCTCAATGGAAGACCTGTTCCTAATGTGTAGTTTGCATCTACGACATTCTTATTACGAGGGAATGTTTTTTCATTTTGAGCACTTACTGCATCCAGTGCTAATGTAGCAAACAGCATGACTAATGTTTGGTCTTCTTCTGATTTGCTACTACCAGGATCAAGCTCAGTAGCATTGTTGCTCTTTGTTGCCAAGTTCCCAATTCGATAGATTGCGTTGTTATCCATTAGGGCAGGGGAGTGAACACGAACATGAATTCCATCTAGTGGATCTTTGCTATCTAACTCTTCTATGCCTATTACTGGGCGGTCCTCAATATCTCTAGCGATAACATTTGGGATATTTAATTCAGCATCCAATTTTCCAAAAATAGCTTTAATAGAATCATTACCTACGTCAACTGCTGCAATTCTTGAATAAGTCATTTTTCATCTTCCTTTCTTTTCCTCATTACAATATTTGTTTCCTATAGAAGAAAATAAATCTAGTAGTTATAAGTTTAGCGTACAGAAAGTTTCTCTACTATTCAATCATTCTGGAGAAAAGTAATGAAAGTGTAAAAAATGTTTACGATAATGTACACAACCGTTTACAAGTATACATTATCGTTTACTTGTATTCTTTTATTGTACACATTCTTTTATACCAACATGTACACGCATTTGTATACACGTTTACTTATTTGTATACTTTTGTTTAC
Organism: Bacillus sp. CHD6a; assembly: GCF_001293645.1. GTDB lineage: Bacteria > Bacillota > Bacilli > Bacillales > Bacillaceae_I > Sutcliffiella_A. Next base: position 139,681 of record NZ_LBMD01000012.1, on the reverse strand, counting down.
ATTTCGTAAACTTGTATACTTAATTTGTATACTTCTACTATATTCCATTTCTAGAATTCTATTTTAACTATAATTGACCTTTAAAATTTCGGTTTTACTCCTGGATACACATGGTAAAAAACTAACTTGGGATTCTTTTTGATTTGTTGATAAAAAGGTATCGTGATGTTCGGCTTCCCCTTTTAGAATGGAAAGTTCACAAGTTCCACAACGACCGACTTTGCAAGAATAAGGAACGGGGTAACCTGCTTCCAATAAGACTTCCAAGGTGGACTTTTCGTCAGGAACAGACAAAAAACGGCCATTTGTGAGTTCTAATAGGAATGGACGAAGCTTATTTCTGTTAGGTGGTGAAAAAAATTCATAATGAATGCTTTCAGAAGGATAGCCAATGGTTGTAGCAACACTTAAAAAAGAGGAAGTAAACTCTTCAGGACCACAAAAATACACATGGGTGCCAATATACTGATCTACTAGAATGTTAGTATTTATTCGATTTTGTTGTTTAGTGAAGTATAAATGTGTTTGTTGTGGGTATTTTTTTACTAAATAGGAATAGAATGCACAATCGTCTTTTGTTCTTGTAGAATAATGAAGTTCAAAGGACGCCCCCTGTTCTTTTAATTCACGCATCATAGATAAAAAGGGTGTAATCCCAATGCCAGCAGCAATTAGAACATGGTGTTTTGCTCGAAAGCTAAGAGGAAAGTAATTTTTCGGAAAACTAACTTGTAAGATATCTCCTACTTGGGCTTTGTTATGTAGGTGAATTGACCCTCCAGAAGATTTTGCATGGAGTTTGACTGCAATTTGATAGTTATACGTGCAATCAGGATTACCAATTAACGAATATCTTCGTTCCATCTCCCCTCCCCTTCCCTTCAAATATAAAATGATATGGGAACCAGGGCTGAATGCCGGTAATAACTTCTTGTTTATACCCTCAAAAGTAAACCGCTTAATCGTAGCAGTTTCATTTGTTATCTCTGTTATTCTTACCTCTAACCTATATTCTGGGATCACCACAAATCTACCCTTCCCTTTTTAGTTTTGCGCAACATTTCCTAAATAAGCATCTTTTACAGGCGAATAGTGATCGGATAATACTAACTGCAAACTGCAAGCAGCACAGTTAACGTGTTTATCCCTATACAATGTATGGTCAACTGATGATACGAAGTGACATCTACAACAAAAAATCCTCTTTTCTTCCTCTCCTACAATAATATATTGAGTCTCATCAGAGGTATATCCGAGTTTTCCAGCTGTACTTTTGATCTTTCTTAGTTTTTTTGCTTCTGCTGCAACATAAAGAAAAGTCCCTATCTTCTGCATTTCAAACTTTTTTTCCACCTCAGAAGAACACTCTAACTTCAGGTGTATTTCTTCAAAAGACAGCTGGTCGTTCAATAGGATTTCTTTAATCAATTTCAAGCTACTTAAACCTTCTTCATCTCCACAAAGAACATAGTGCCTTTTCCCTGGTTGGAAGATTGGTTCGTTCTTTATATCGTTCACGGAGACCCCTCTCCTTTCTTTTCGATATACGCCAAAATCTTATTCTTAAATAATGAAATCCCTTTATACTCCACAATATAAGACGGTAGCTCTACTAAAATCTGATAGAATTGTCGCCTCCACTCAGGAATTTCAATCAGTTTCTCAAGGGGTAACAGGTGAGTATGAATGGTAAACAGGATGGCATTAGAACGAGGCAAACGAAAGAGTTTTTGAACCTCTACCCGTAAATGCACGAATTCGCCAGCATTTTCAACCGTAACATTTTTTCTATCCTTTCCCCATTGATCAAAGGTTTCTAGGGAAGTGTCCATTTTGTTTCCTGCCATAAGGGACCAATTTTTCCTTCCCCACGGATTCCCAGCTTCTAGCCTTAGCAGAAATTGCAGAATCCTCTCGTCCAACCCTTCTTCCTTAAACCCGGGAATTGGAAAGTGAATATTTTTGAAGCTCATGCCGTGGTTAAACGCTAATGACCAATTAGCTGGAAAACAAAGTTGGCCGGCATCAAGGTAAAGATCTCCATCTCGCTGCATCATAATGATGAGGTCTTCTTGCACATGTCTCCCAATAAAATCCAAAGGTTCATCAAGTAAAGTGGAGTCATCTCCCAATTTAAATTCGTGCTTTTCTTGGGTAAGCTGGTTGATAAAGATGTGCTTTTTTCCTTCTTTTTTGAGGTGAAAACTTTCTGGAAAGAAGCTAGTAAGGTCGGTCAAGATAAGCTCCATCGCTTCCCACTGCGCCCTGTTGGTATGAGGAAAAGATTGAAAGCAACGAGAATGGTGTTTTGATAATAAGGACCTTTTTAGTTTTATGTCCTCTAGATAGCCCTTTGTTACCTCTACGCTACTAGGAGGAGTAAGGAGTGCGGAATTATTGGAGTAACGGTAGATATCCCCTTTGAACGGATAGGGAAAGCTCTCAAGTTCCTCGGTCAGCTTCATATCTCTCGCCACCTTTTTCAGAATATTTTATACTTTTATTTTAAGGAAAAAGACATGGTTGTTCAAGTGAAGGGCCTGGCCAGTTATTTCAACTGTAGCCAGGCCCTTTTTAGATGGAGTTTATAAAGTTGAATACTTCTTTATTAAACAATTCTGTTTCTTCAAGAAATGGACAATGACAGCTTTCTTCAAACAGAATTAATTCACTATTCGCTATGGATTTCTTCAAGTGTTCCCCCGCTGCAACTGGTATCAACTTTTCCGCTTTTCCAAAACACAGCAATGTTGGTTTCGTTAAGGCGGGGAACGTAGAACGATAATCCACCACGGATTGGTCAAACAAAATGGCGCTTGCCACTCCTGACGTAGGTTTCATTGTCTCCTCAAGCATCCAGGCCATCTCGTCAGGCTTCACATCCTCTTTAAACATGAGGGGAATAAAGCCCTTAAGAAAGCCTTCTCTGTTATCTTGGACCTCTCTCATAAAATGAGTCAAGGTAGGCAGGTCAAAGGCGCCAATTGGAAAATCAGGCCATTTGAAATCAGAAGCAAGTTCATCTACTATGACCGTTCCTCTAACGTTCGCCTCCCCAAATTGCTGTAAGTAATCCCAGATTACAAAGGCCCCCATCGACCAGCCAACCAGCACTACATCTTTCAGATCCAGCTTAGTGATGAATGCCTGCAGATCTTTTGCATACGTGGAAATGGTGTGACCTTCCGTGACTTGTGCAGAGTCACCATGCCCCCTCAGATCGATGGTGATGGCACGGTGTTTTTGGCCGAAATAAGGTAGCTGTTTATGGAAAAACTTCCTGCTCATCCATACCCCATGAATAAAAAGTACCGGTGTCCCCTCTCCTTGGTCGTCAAAATAGAGCTCTACACCAGATTCTACTTCTATTTTAGGCAAAAAAATCCCCCCTATAAAATGTTATACAAAAGTATATTTTCATAGTGGGGGAATTATCTCCAATTAATATATTGTTTTTTTCACTCTTCCCAAAATAATTGATCTAACGTTTTAGATAGAGCTTTGCAGATGGAAAGACAGAGACTGAGGCTTGGATTATATTTGCCGAGTTCAATTAGTCCAATTGTTTGCCTAGATACCCCTACAATCTTGGCCAGTTCGTACTGAGACAAGTCTTTTTCCACTCTCGCCATTTTCATTTTTAAATTTTTCATGTTGATCACCGCTCTAATTCGTCTTCATCTAATTCTTTTTCTGCAGCCTTTTTGCTACGATTCATCGCAGCATGGAACGTACTTCCTGATAACAAAACTAAAAACGGTATATATATCATTAAAGAAACAAAGAACACCATGAAAAAGTAGGAGTAGGCCTGTGCAGTCGTGTCCGCATAATTAAATGCGCTGTTTAAACCGAAGAAAATTGCAAGGATGACACCAGAAGCTCCACCCCAAAAAAGAGTCTTCCACTTCATGGGCACCTTACTTTTGCGATCATGCATTTCTACCTCATCTGACAATACACCCATGCTCGCCCCCCTTGCCGTGTAATAGGCACCTTGCAAGATAAGTATTGCTAATTCTGTGTGAATCGAGCTGACACCAAAGCCGTATTGGTAAAATTTAAATCCTATGGAGATAAGGCAAATCGCCATCACGAAAAAATATATTTCCCGGTAAATCTTGTTTTGAGCTGTGACAATCCGCTCATCTTCCACCTTTGTTGGCCCGCCAAAGAAATTCATTCCCATCACCTCTTAGTAAAATATGGATTATATTTATTATTATACATTTTATATTACTTTATGCAATATATATATGTCATTTAGACAAGTATATTTTATTAAAGAGGGGTTTTTCCCAGTTGCATTTAGAGGGGCTTTTTAACGTAGAATACTTTCGGGCGATTTTCAGCAGTTTTCGGGCGAATCCCAATTTCCTACGAATCCAACAAAAAAAGCCGAGATCAGCATCTCGACTTCTTATTTTTAGCAACTTACATCTTCACAATAATTTTACCTTTTACATGACGACCTTGCAGCTGCTTCAGCCCTTCTACCAACTCTTCTCTTGGAAGGACCTTCGTTACAAGAGACTCCAGTCGTCCTTCTTTCACCATTCCCATCAGCTCTTCTGCCATGAAAGCCAGATTGCTGACTGCACGATCTTCTCCACTAGCGTGTGCAGCCCCTAGAGCGACCTCATGGATGGATGGAGATAGAGAGAATGGTTTTACACCGGAAAGATCTGGAGCGCCTGCAATGTACGCCAGATGGCCTGAGAATGCGAGTCGTTCTAAATCTGCTGTTGCCACATCCCTGCCAACGGTATTTAGAATTAAATCTGCTCCTCGTCCGTTGGTTTCTTCCATAATGCGGTCTGTTACATTTTCCTCTTTATAGTCAATCACCACATCAGCGCCAAGTTTCTGCACCCAGGCATGATTGGACTTAGAAGCAGTTGTGAAAACTCTCAATCCCTGCATTTTCGCCAGTTGAATGGCAAATCCACCAACCCCACCGGCACCTGCATGAATGAGAATGTTTTTCTTATGAGTAACGTTCAACTTTTGAACGACAGCTTCATAAGCGGTCATCCCCGCACATAAAATTGCAGCAGCGTCTTCAAATGAAACTTCGTCGGGAATACGTCCTGCTGCACGGGCATCTACCACCGCAAGTTCTGCGAACGCACCTTTTTTGGCGAGATTTGTGTGAACTGCAACACGGTCCCCCACTTTGTGACTAGTAACCCCATCTCCAACAGAAACTACTTCTCCGGCAAGGTCCACTCCGACGATGTGCGGATAACACCAGGCAGGATTCCCATTCGTGGCTACTTTGTAGTCGACAGGATTCAGTGCTACAGCTTGAACTTTCACTAACAGTTCCCGGTTTTCTTCTTTTGGGTCTGCAATGTCGCCCCATACCATGTTATGGATACTTCCTGCTTCTTTTAATAACCAAGCTTTCATGTTGTCTCCCCACCTAAAAATGGAATAAATTATATCTAACACTAGGCTAACTGATCGACGGTAAAACATTAGAGGAGCCTACTAGGCAAGCTTGTAGGTCTCCTCTAAGCGCAACTTCCTGAAGTAAATAAGATTTATGATTGAGATTAATAAGCACCTTCTGAATAGGTTAGCTCATAAGAATGGGAATAGATTTCTACTAAGTTACCGAATGGATCTTCACAGTAGACCATGCGATATGGTTTTTCACCAGGGTAATATTCACGGATTGGCATGCGTTGTTTGCCTCCATGCTCCACAATTTTCTCTACAAGTCCCTCTACATCGGAATCTTGAACACAGTAGTGGAAAATGCCTGTCTTCCAGTATTCGAAATTATTTTCCGGCTTTTCATTTTCCGGGAATTCAAATAGCTCTATTCCTATTTTGTCTCCAGTGGCAAGGTGAGCAATTCGGAATTTCCCCCATCCTTCTCCAAAGACATCGGTACACATAACTCCAATAGCAGAGTCATCCTCCACTACATCTGCCGGTTCCATAATGACATACCAGCCCATCACTTCTGTATAAAATTTTACTGCTTGCTCCAAGTTAGGAACAGATAAACCTATATGCGAAAAAGTTCTTGGATATCTCATTTTGATTTCCTCCTAAATAAATATTATTTGCTAATATTGATAGGGTAAAATATAATGCATAAATAAAAAAGTACGCACTTTAAAGTAACTGACTTGATATAGAAAGGACTGTTCTATGTGGAACCTAAAGAATTCCCAGTCAACCGCGCTTTAAATGTCATTGGTGGTAAATGGCGACCGCAAGTATATTGTGCCCTCGAAAATGGTCCTATACGCTTTTCTGAGCTGGAACGAGAAATTCCAGAGATTAACCGGAAAGTCTTGACCGATCAACTCCGCGAGCTCGAACAATTAGGCATGGTGAAAAGAACAGAATACCCCGGCAAGGTTTTGCATGTGGAGTATGAGCTGACAGAAGAAGCACTTACCCTCCAACCGATGATGAAATCGTTGTGTAAGTGGGGTAATGAGGGTTGTGAAGCGGAAAAGCAATTATAGTCTATGGATCAATAAAGCAGCCCAACAGATTTCATTCGGGCTGCTTTTTTGTATTAACTTACACTTCTTCTCTCTCCCAATGTCTATGCGCCGCAATGGCATCCACAAAGCCAGTTACAAACTGCTCCGCTTCATCACTGCATACCACACCAGAAGCACCTTTGATCTCCAATTTCTCCACCCACTGCTTGCCATCATGGGTAGCTCCAATTGGCTTGAAATGGTGATAGGCTTCCTCAAGGAAATAAGTAGCTTCACGGTGGAACTTCTTGTCCAATTCTTTCCCCCCAACAGCGTAAAGCGCATCGAACAGAACAGAATCACAAGTCAAAAACGTATGGTCTATCTCTAACTCGGCTCCATCACTAGCAGTCACCTTTCCAAGGGTAGTACTGATAAGTTCTGGCTTGAGCCCCTCGGCCTTCAAGGATTCAAGAACAGATAATACATCCTTCCCTTGAAAATCATTAGAAATGATGACTCCCACTTTTCGTGTTGCAGGCTTTTTCACCGTATTTTCCTGACTTAGTGCAGGCGATGATTTTGTCACAGTAGACCCTGATCCACTAGGTTTATCAGCGCTAATTGCTTCCGCTACAGCTTCTGCTAGCTCCATGCTGACGTTAGCAAACATGTCGACCACTTGTTGCCTTATGTCTTTGCTCTTTACTTTTCCAAGCTCAAAGCTAAACGCTTGTTTAATATGATCTTTTTCAAATTTTGTCATGCTGTTCCAAAATAAAGTCGCTTGAGAGAAATGGTCCTTGAAGCTGTCACTTCTCGTTCTCACTTTTCTACCTTCAACCTTTTCTTGATAATGGACATACCCGCCTTCCGCTTCGCTTGCCGGCCTTGGAGTATTGGAAGCTAATGAATTTTTATGATAGCTTACCGGGCCCTTATTAATCGTTTGACGGCCGTATCCATCACGCTGATTGTTATGGAACGGGCATACCGGCCTGTTGATAGGGAGTTCGTGAAAATTAGGACCGCCCAGTCTAATAAGCTGGGTATCCGTATAGGAGAATAAACGACCTTGCAATAATGGATCATTGGAAAAATCAATGCCCGGTACAACATGGCCCGGGTGAAATGCCGCCTGTTCTGTTTCGGCAAACACATTGTCGACATTGCGGTTCAAAGTTAATTTTCCGATAATCTTTACGGGAACATCTTCTTCCGGCCAAAGCTTCGTCGGATCAAGAATATCAAAGTCAAAATTAAACTCGTCTTCTTCAGCAAGTAACTGTACTCCAAACTCATACTCCGGGTAATCTCCGGTTTCTATAGACTCCCAAAGGTCTCGGCGGTGAAAGTCAGGGTCTTTTCCGTTAATTTTCTGCGCTTCGTCCCAAACAAGGGAATGGGTTCCAAGCACCGGTTTCCAGTGGAATTTAACAAAATGAGCTTTTCCTTCTGCATTTACAAACCGGAACGTATGAACGCCAAAGCCTTCCATCATCCGGAGACTTCTCGGAATAGCCCGATCTGACATTGCCCACATGACCATATGTGCAGACTCTTGATTATTTGCGATAAAATCCCAAAACGTATCATGAGCAGAAGCTGCTTGCGGTATCTCGTTATGCGGTTCAGGCTTTAAGGCATGTACTAAATCAGGAAACTTTATTGCATCTTGTATGAAGAACACCGGAATATTGTTTCCAACAAGATCGTAGTTCCCTTCTTCTGTATAGAATTTCGTTGCAAAACCACGTGCATCACGGACCGTTTCCGCCGAACCCCTTGATCCGGCAACCGTTGAAAAGCGCACAAATACAGGCGTTTTGACTGAAGTGTCTTGCAAGAATTTCGCTTTTGTATATTTCTCCATTGATTCATATAATTCAAACTCGCCATGGGCTGCAAATCCCCTTGCATGGACAATCCTCTCCGGGATGCGCTCATGGTCAAAGTGGGTCATCTTTTCTCTAAAATGGAAATCCTCCATTAAGGTTGGTCCGCGTTCGCCTGCTTTTAAGGAGAACTCATCCTCTGAGACCTTGACTCCTTGGTTGGTCGTCATTGTCTTCCCTTCATCATCTACACGAAACTGATCTAATTGGTCATGTTTGCTTTGCTCGTTTACTTTATTACTCACTTCGCCGCTCCACTCCTTAAATTAGATTATGTAAAAGGACATGCCTTTTTTACGTACCCTGTTAAAATGTGGTGCAAACGGTATGAATGTAAAAGTTAGGAAAATGGATAATAAATTTAATATTCGGATAATAAACTAAAAAATTTGGCTAATAAAACAAGCTGTGCAAACCAAAAAAGGCATACATCCCTCTAAGAATGCATGCCAAATCAACTATTTCATCCAGTTAATATATCATTCCACGTTATTTCACAGCACCGGATGTCAGACTATTCATATGTTTTTAAAAAATATTTATAAAGTCTCCCCTTGTACGGAGGAGTAAATCATCGAGTGTAATGTTTTTCGGATGGTTCTTATGTTCGTAGACCTGCCGTAATGAACGGCATTGGTCAAGAATGCCACAATTAGTTCTTCTTGTGGGTCAATCCAGACACTGGTTCCTGTGAAACCTGTATGGCCAAATGAACCAATTGACCAGCTTGGTCCGCATGATAACCCTTCGCCTTCTCCGTTCCACACTTCAAATCCAAGTCCTCGGTTATTTTGCTTATGACGCGTTGCCAGCTGCATTAGTTCTGGAGGTAACACATCCTGTTCCTCTGGGTATAAAAAGTGCTTAGCGAACTTGGCGATATCCTTCGCAGTGGAAAATAAGCCGGCACTGCCGCTCACTCCTCCGAGGTGCAATGCTTTTTCATCATGAACTTCTCCTTGAATATAGCGAGTTCCGAATTTCTCTGTGGATGCGGTAAGCGCTTCTACACCTGAAGGAAGCTTATAGCCTGTGTTAGTTAATCCCCAAGGTGTAAAAATGTGCTCCTTTGTAAAGATATCAAGTGGTTGATCAGCAATTTTCTCTATGATCTTTCCTACTAAAATCATTCCTAGATCACTATAAACGACAGAGATCCCCGGTTCGTGCTGAAGCTTAGTCTGATAGATTAATTTCATCACATCCCTTTTCCCGTCCCTTGCCACATACGGAAGGTCTGGCGGCAACCCGGAACGGTGGGTCAGCAGATCCTCCACCTTCACTTTTTCATATTGGAATTCAGCCAGATAATGTTGGACTGGCTTTTCAAGTTGTAAGTCTCCTTTGCTCCACAACAATAGACTTGCAGGTAGAGTTGCCACCACTTTTGTCAAGGATGCAACATCAAACAAAGTATTTTCCGTAACGGGATAATGGTTTGCATCTCCCCCAATAAAGCTACCGACTGCTTTATAACACAGAGGTTGCTTCTTTTTGGAGGCATAAAGGACTGCTCCTGGAAGCTCCTTATTTTCTATTAAGCTATCCATATAATTGTTATACATGCCGCTTGGACGCCTCCACTGCTCGATGGTTTGAATGTATGCAAACTTTCATCGATAAAAATAAGTTTTCTTTACTTAAAACCACTATTTTCAGACATTTCTAACATTTATTTTATTGAATAATTTTTCGTAAATCAAATACTATTTTCAGTACTTCGGGCTAAGTATGTTTTATGAAGATGCAGAAAAAAACACTACACCGGAAAGAATCCGCCATAGTGCTTTTTTAACCTCACATCCCATTTATGATCCCATGAACCATACCTAGCAATGTAAATATGATGAGATGGTCTCCAACAGCAATATAGAATGCTTTTTTAGTTACCAACCCAAACAATGTGTTTTTTAAATAGACTAGCGTAATTATTATCCCTATTAATAATCCTACGATCAGACCGCTCAGGATACCATCTGCTCCTGCTGCCTGCACGAAAAATGCTACTATAAAAGAACTGACAAATGCAATAATTATAGATACCACATATTTTAGCGGGCCTTCCGTCTGTTTAAATTGCGGGTCTTTCTTTTTTCCAAGCATAATCGTGTAATAGATTCCTCCATAAAATGCATACAGAAGAGCACCTATAAGTATCGCAACAACATTTAATTCGAACCAATTCATCATATTTTCTATTCTCCTCTTTTACGAATTTATTTTATTTCGGCTCAATCGCTAATGAAATGGCCTTCACTCTAACATCCACTTCCAAGCTGCCTTTTTTAGATTTCATGGATATAAGTTCTATAGGGTTATCCAAGTATTTATATCCGCTTTTAGGAAGCCAAAAGCTGTACAGCTCCGAATAGCACTCCATCAGCTTATTCCTTTGCATATAATCTACAGGCTCATCGAACTCATAGACTACATGCTTTCCCCCTGTAAAGTGATAGGTCACTAGGGTATCATCCATCAACCCTTCTATAGCTAGATGACAATCATATCGGCTCATTTCCGCTGGAGTTATATATGGATTATTTTTAGGCACCCCAAACATGAACGTGTTGTCCGTTATAAGATCTCGAGCCTTTCCCCAATGGTACACTCTCTCCCAAACTTCGGGGATCCCTTTTGTGTATGGGCCGACATTTTGTCTTTTTACAGTTGTGCATGCTGGAAACTCCATGATCTTTACTTTTTCAAGATCGAGCCACTGAAACTTATTATATCCCTCATTGATTAGCTGTTCTTGCTCCATGTTGCGAAGCTGTTTAGATTTCTTGCTATTATCAGCATATTCTCGTGGAAATCGCTTTAAATAGGCTCCTTCTCTCCATTTAGTGGGACTGCATTGAAAAAATGTATGAAAGGAAGTTGTGAAGTAAGAAAGAGAAGTAAAGCCGCACATGAACGCAATCTGCGTAATTGGTATGCTTTGTTCATAAATTAAATAATGCGCAGCTTTTTCCATTCTAAGTCGCTTTACATAGTTAGCAGGAGTTTCCCCCACATGCGCTTTAAAAATCCGTTGAAAGTGATAGGGCGAGTAAGTAGAGATAGAGGCTAGCTTTTCAAGGCTGAGTGGGCTCTCAAGATTATTTTCTATATATTCCTCGACTTTATTCATGAGTCTCTCTTGTTCGGATGAAGTATGCATTGTTTTTCTCCTTATTTGGATGTTCTTTCCTAATATAACAAAAACACGCCCCCCATAAAAGAGAGCGTGTCTAGATGTCTTATCGTTTTCCAGAATCAAATGGTTCTCCCACTGCTTTTGGAGCTTGAGAGGATTTAGAAAACACGATTAACGCAATTAACGTCACAACGTAAGGAAATACCTTCAAGAATACTGGCGGGATGACAGCCAAAGAAGGAATTACCTGTGAAACGTTCGCCACCGTAGTCGCAAAACCGAAGAACAGAGTTGCCGCCAGGATACCAAGTGGCTTCCACTGTCCGAAAATCAAGGACGCAAGTGCTAAGAATCCAAGTCCTGCAACCGTTCCGTTGAATTCTCCACCAGTTGTTACGATGAAAACCGCTCCTCCTAAACCAGAGAAAGCCCCTGAGATCATTACCCCTATATAACGCATCTTACTTACACTGATTCCTGCTGCTTCTGCTGCATGTGGATGCTCACCGCAAGAACGAAGACGAAGTCCGAAAGGTGTTTTGTACAGCATGAATGCACTAATTAGCAAAATGGCAAGAACGAGCCAAGTCGTTGCATAAGTTCTAGTAAATAGCAGACTGCCGATTACTGGTATATCTGATAAAAATGGAACATTAAAAGGTTTTAATGTGCTAATTTGAATGTTTCCGCTACCTGTAATATTTCGAGCCAAGAAGACGGTAATAGCGGCAGCAATCATATTAATGGCTGTCCCACTGATAATCTGGTTGGCATGAAGATTAATACTTGCAAACGCGTGAAGAAGGGAGAATAATAATCCCATCACAGTAGCAAGAGCTAGCCCAATCCAGATTGCCTTTTGCTGACCAGGCATCATTTCCTGCATGTTCAAAATGACAAGGGCTCCTGTAAATGCCCCTATGACCATTAATCCTTCTAAACCAATGTTAACAACTCCACTTCGCTCACTGAATAAAGCTCCTAACGCTGTGATCAAAAGAGGGATAGTGAAGATGATTGCGTACGGTGCTATCTGTTGAATCACTGTCCACATACCTTATACCTCCTCCTTCTTCTGAACATTGTTTTGAGTTGCTACCGGTTGTCTATTTTTCTTTTTATTGATAAAAAAGCGAATCATGCGATCTATTAGAATGCTTGTTGCGGCAAAATAGATAATGATAGCGATAATGGAATCTGCAATCTCTGGCGGAATATCCGTCATGGCATTCATAAAACCTCGACCGGAATAAAGAAGTCCGAAGAAAACAGCCGCAAGTAATACCCCTATACCCGTGTTTGCTCCAAGAAGTGCCACGGCAATTCCATCAAAACCTTGGGTTGGGAGAATACCAATTTGAATGCTTGTTGCATTTCCAGCATAGAATGCCACTCCCCCTAAACCAGCCAAACCACCGGCAATGACCATGGAAGTCACAATACTTCTGTTAACTGCTATCCCTGCATATTCTGCTGAATCACGGTTAAATCCTACTGCCTTTAACTCATAACCAAGCGTGGTTTTATTGATAATAAAGGAGAAGATGATTACTGCAATTGTTGCAATAAATAAACCTAGATTAATATAAGACCCATCAAACATTTCTGTTAAAATTGGTGTACGTAAAGATGCCGATTCTGGTAGCTTTTTAGATTCTGTTTCCAAAAACTCGCCTTTAAAGTAGGCAGGAACCGCATAGTATACTGTCCAGTAGGCAATCCAGTTCATCATAATGGTTGAAACTACTTCATGTACGTTGAACTTTGCCTTTAATAGACCAGGAATAAAAGCCCAAAGTGCCCCTCCGATAAAACCAGCCACGACCATCAATACTAATAAAAGCGGTCTGGACACATCAAAAGTCAATCCGACAGCAACGGCACAAAAACCACCGAAGAGCATTTGCCCTGCTGCTCCTATATTAAACAAGCCTGTACGGAATGCAAAAGCAACTGATAAACCTGTGAAAATGAGTGGCGTAGCTGTTGCTAGCGTATTTCCGATTCTGGACAGATTTTTTAAACCGCCTTCAAATAAATATTTATATCCTTCTACAGGATTGTTTCCTGTGACTGCCATCAATATCGCACCTGCAATCAAACCGAAAAGGACAGCAAGTAACGAGATTATGCCATTTCTCATTCTTCTTCCCCCTTCATCACGCCAGCCATCATTAGTCCAAGTTCGTTCTCGTTTGTTTCCTTTGCATTCACGATTCCAACTAGTTGGCCATTGTTCACAACGGCGATGCGATCTGAAACATTTAATACTTCATCTAATTCTAAGGACACAAGTAAAACAGCTTTCCCTTTATCACGCTGTTCCACTAGTCTTTTGTGGATATATTCAATAGAACCAACATCCAGTCCGCGCGTCGGCTGAACGGCAATTAACAATGTAGGGTCTAGTTCAATTTCACGTCCAATTACCGCTTTTTGCTGGTTACCACCTGAAAGGGACCTGGCAATGGACTTCCCGCCTTCACCTGAACGTACATCAAAGCTGTTAATAATGTTATCTGCATGTTTTTTAATCGCAGCAAAATTGAGTACGCCACGCTTGGAGAATGGCTCTTTATGATAAAGCTCAAGCACCATGTTCTCCTCAATCGTATAATCTAAAACAAGTCCATGCTTATGACGGTCTTCTGGTATGTGTGCAATCCCGCTTGCGATTCTTGAACGAACCGGCATTTTGGTAATGTCTTTTCCTTCAAAAAGGATGGTCCCGGAGTCCGCTTGTTTCAATCCAGTGATGCTTTCCACAATTTCAGCCTGACCATTGCCGTCTACCCCTGCAATTCCGAGAATTTCACCTTTTTTCAGCTCTAAAGACATGTTCTTAAGAGCAACTACATCCTTGCCCTTCTTTACCGAAACATTATCCATTTTTAATACGACGTCACTTGGAGTTGCTTCTGTCTTGTCGACCTTAAAGTTTACTTCTCGTCCGACCATCATTTCAGCCATTTGTTCTTTAGACGTTTCCGCTACATTAACCGTGCCAATTGTCTTTCCTCTTCTGATAACCGTACACCTGTCTGCCATCGCCTTAATTTCTTTTAATTTGTGCGTGATAATAATGATGGATTTACCTTCTGCGATAAGGTTCTTCATAATCTTACCGAGTTCCTCAATTTCTTGAGGGGTAAGAACCGCGGTAGGTTCGTCCAAAATAAGAACGTCCGCTTGACGATATAGCATTTTTAGAATTTCAACACGCTGTTGCATGCCGACTGAAATGTCTTCAATTTTGGCATGTGGATCTACATTCAAGCCATATTTTTTAGACAAATCTTCAATTCTTTTGCTGGCCGTTTTCTTATCAAGCACATACATTTTATGCAATTCAGAACCAAGCATGATGTTTTCTGTTACCGTAAAGTTACTGACCAGCTTGAAGTGTTGGTGGACCATCCCGATACCGAGTTTTGTCGCAACATTAGGATTGGAAATTTTCGTTTCCTTGCCATTAATTTTTATAGATCCTCTATCCGGTTGATACATACCGAACAAAATAGCCATCAGTGTTGATTTCCCGGCACCATTTTCTCCAAGAAGGGCGTGAATTTCCCCTTGCTTCAGACGAAGTGTAATATCATCATTGGCAACTATTCCAGTAAACTCTTTCCGGATATTGAGCATCTCCACTACATAGTCCATAGAGTGATTCTCCCTTTTTTGTTTTTGGTTTTTTCGCAAAGGTTGCCGTTTATAAGCTGTCCCGTTTCTTTTCGTTGCAGCCACTTGCTTTCCTCGGCTTTGCTAAGGCCACTGAAAAAGTCTTTGAATCTAGGTATTGTTTAAACGTCGCTGTGGATTTCCGCAATTGGCTTCGCTTTCCTAGGGGCGCTGCTGGAGCCTCCTCGGCAAGCCTGCGGGGTCTCCACCTAGCGCTATCTCCCTCAGGAGTCTACGCCTATTGCTCCAATCCACAGCTCGAAAATACAAAAATACTATATTATATCAGTTTTTCAGTGGCCTTGCTTTGCCCGGGGTCTCTCGTTTCCCTCTATCTCCCGCAGGAGTCAAGTGGCTTCCACTCCAATCCACTAATATCCAACACTCTATAAACTCCAACAAACTTTGCCAAAACAGTTTATTTATCCCAAGAGGACAGACAACTAACCTCTTACATTTGCATTAAAAAAGGCGGGTCACCCCGCCTTTACTTTATCAATCTGAATCTAGCAAACAAGTTTGCTTTAGATCATTACGCAGGTACTGCACGTATTACTTGATCAATTCGCCTTGTTCAGCAGATACTTCTACTTCACCAGATTTGATTAATTCAAAGATCTCATCTACCTTAGTAGAAGTTTCATCACTTAAGTTTGGATTTTCTTCAGGAAGACCTACACCGTCGTTTTTCGCATCAAAAATAAGTGTTTCTCCGCCTGGGAATTTTCCATCGATTTCTGCTTTGATCATATCAGCAGCAGCTGTGTCAATTTTCTTCATTGCAGAAGTTAGGATAACAGATTCGCCGTTGTCCATTTTTCCTTCTTCGTATTGGTCAACGTCTACTCCGACCATCCATACATCGTCTCCACCTGCTACACGAGTTTTCGCTTCGTTGATTGCCCCAACGCCAACTCCACCCGCTGCTGCGAAGATTACATTTACGCCACGGTCAAACATTGCTCCAGCAATTTGCTGACCTGCAGCTACATCATCAAATGTACCTTGGTACACAACGTTTTCTGCTTTAATGCTTACATTTGTATCTAGGTTTTCATTAGCATACGCAACACCTTGTTGGAAGCCCCAGTTAAACTTTTGAACTGGAGGAATTTCCATACCACCGATGAAACCAGCTTCGCCTTCTTTTAATTCAAGAGCCGTAGCAATACCAGCTAAGAATCCAGCTTCGTGCTCAGCGAAGAAGATAGATACTGTGTTTTCACCTACAACAGGGTTAAAGTCACCTTTATGTGGAGATCCATCGATTAGAACGAATTTTGCATCTTCATATTGGCTTTGTGCTTGGAATACCGCTGTTTCAAATTTAAATCCAGGAGTAACAATAAATTTAAAGTCTGCATCATATAAGTTTGTAATTTCTTGCATGTAGTCAGCTTCTGTAGTTCCGGCTGGCTTTAAGTATTTCTCTGTAATGCCGAAGTCTTCTTTAGCTTGAAGGATACCTGTCCAAGTTCCTTCATTAAAAGATTTGTCATCAATCGTTCCAGCGTCCGTCACCATTCCGACCATTAAGTCAGAACCGCTGCCATCGCCAGAAGCAGAGTCAGAGCTGCCATTGTTGTCAGTTCCGCAACCTACTAGAAAGATCATCGTAGTTAAAACTGTGACGATCGTTGCAATTAAACCCTTTTTCATTTTGTAATTCCCCCAAAATTAAAAATTTATAGTAAAGTGAAAACCCTTACTATACTAACTATATTCGTAAACTTCTAATATTTCAATATATGTTTTTCAAAGATGAACATATTTTCATGAATAAAAATACCTAGAAGAGAAAAATGTCGAAAATTTGCAGATAAATACTAGGTTTCTACTATTTTGAATGGTAGAAATTACATAAAAGGAGTGTTAAAAGGGGTCTGACCCGCTCCCCGTTAAAGCGTTAAAGCATCACTCAAAATCTTCACGCATCTACTGGTTCCCCCTTTATTTGTAAGCGGTCCTTGGTTTATTGTATGATAGGGTACATATAAAGGATTATTCCTCACTTCTTCCTATATAAGAGTGAGTTCATTTTTTCATATAAGGACGTGTACGAGAATGAGAATAAATAAATTTATTAGTGACTCTGGGGTTGCTTCGAGGCGCGGAGCAGATAAATTGATTGAAGAAGGTAGAGTGAAAATCAACGGGAAGGTTGCCAAGATCGGTGGTCAGGTAAACCCTGGAGACGAGGTATTGGTTAACGGACAACTAATACGGATTGCTAGAAATAATGTTTATATTGCGTTGAACAAGCCAATCGGTATAACTAGCACCTCCGAAAAGAAAGTGAAGGGAAATATCATAGACTTAGTGAACCATCCGTTACGTCTTTCTCATATCGGGCGTCTTGATAAGGAATCGGAAGGTTTGATTCTACTAACAAACGACGGTGATATCATCAATGAAATTTTGCGCCCAGAAAACAAGCATGAAAAAGAGTATATTGTTTCTGTCGATAAACCGATCACATCGGATTTCGTGAAACAGATGTCTGAGGGTGTTAAGATACTAGGTACAAAGACACTCCCATGTGATGTTGAACAGTTATCAAAATTTGATTTTAAGATTATTTTGACACAAGGATTAAACCGTCAAATCCGACGTATGTGTGCAGAGCTTGGTTATGAAGTGTTAAGGCTGCAGCGCACACGAATTATGAATATAGAGCTTGGAAATCTTCCGATGGGACAGTGGCGCGACCTTAGCAAAAAGGAAAAACGCCAGTTGTTTGCTGAATTGAATTATGAGCCTAAGGAATGGTGAAGAAGCTGCTTGTCTCGCCGACCATAAATTGGTTGGGAGACGGGCATTTTTTATATTGTTTTTTCAGGCAATTCCTGTATAATTGTCCCGAATCATGAATTATTATGCTTTGAGATATACAATACTTTAGGTTCTGTTAATTACCGCTTTTGATTTCCGCGCCAGGCTTCACTATCCGCGGGGAGCTGGGAGCCTCCTCACAACGCTTGGGGGTTTTCACCTAACTCTACCTCCCGCCGGAATCTTCGCCTTTCGTTCCAATCACCAGCTAAATGTTACTTTACAGAAATCATATATTAGAATCTTATATTTGGGGAGGTTGCTATGACTAACGTAATTATTCAATTTAAAGATGTACGCAAGCAGTTTGACCAAGATCCTGCTGTGCTTAACGATGTTAGTTTTGAAATAGAACGCGGGAAGTTTTATACCCTGCTCGGCCCTTCTGGCTGCGGGAAGACGACTATCCTTCGCTTGATTGCCGGCTTTACAGAGGCAACGGCGGGGGACATTTATTTTAATGGAAAAAAAATAAACAATGTACCTGCCAACAAACGCCAGGTAAACACGGTTTTTCAAGACTATGCTCTTTTCCCTCACCTAAATGTATTTGAAAATGTCGCATTTGGGTTGAAAATTAAAAAGTTGAAAAAGGACGATATTGAAAAGAAAGTAAAGGAAGCTCTTAGTTTCGTAAACCTTAAAGGCTTTGAGTCTCGTGAAATAAGAGAAATGTCGGGCGGTCAACGCCAACGGGTAGCGATTGCCCGTGCGATCGTTAATGAACCGGAAGTTATTCTATTAGATGAACCACTATCTGCACTCGATCTTAAACTGCGCACGGAAATGCAGTATGAATTAAGAGAGCTTCAACAGCGTCTTGGCATCACATTCATTTTTGTTACGCATGATCAGGAAGAAGCGCTTGCGATGTCAGATGAAATATTCGTCCTTAATGAAGGCCAAATTATTCAAAGCGGGACGCCAACTGATATATATGATGAGCCGATCAACCGATTTGTGGCAGACTTTATCGGTGAATCCAATATTGTAGAAGGACGAATGATCAAGGATTTCCTTGTGGAATTCGCCGGCAAGCAATTTGAATGTGTAGACAAGGGACTAAAAGATGACGAATTGGTGGACATTGTTATCCGACCGGAGGATTTGGCCATCACCACACCCTCAGAAGGAAAACTTCAGGTACGAGTGGATTCTCAACTGTTCCGTGGCGTTCATTATGAGATAAGCAGCTATGACCACGAAGGAAATGAGTGGCTTGTTCATTCAACTAAAAAGGCTTCTGTCGGGGATCAAATTGGACTGTATTTTGATCCGGAGGCTATTCATGTCATGCGCCTTGGGGAATCGGAAGAGGATTTTGATAGACGTCTAGAAGCCTATTCCCATGCGAGCGGAGAGAGTCATGGAAAATAGAGTTACAAAAAATCTTTACTTTATCCCTTATGCTCTTTGGATTGCGTTATTTGTCATAGCCCCGATACTACTAGTTCTCTACTATTCTTTTTTCAATATTGAGGGGAACCTGTCACTGGAAAATTATCAAAAGTTCTTTACTCCGGTCTATTTAAAAATGACGCTTAGTTCATTCTGGTATGCATTCCTTATAACCGCCATAACACTTTTGATTGCCTATCCAACGGCATTGTTGTTAACCAAAACCCGACACAAATATTTGTGGTTATTGTTGCTTATTGTCCCTTCTTGGATTAATTTGCTCCTTAAAGCTTATGCGTTCTTGGGTATCTTCGGTACTTACGGAATCGCCAACAGTTTCTTGGACGTCATCGGGATTGGTTCGCAGCAACTATTATTTACAGACTTTAGCTTTGTTTTTGTTTCCGTTTATATATTTATTCCGTTCATGATCTTGCCTATTTTTAACGCATTAAATGAATTGAATCCGACCCTGATAGATGCTGCCAATGACCTAGGTGCCTCCCGTTTTACAACGTTTTGGAGGGTCACGTTACCTCTTACGCTGGACGGAGTAAAAGTCGGATGTCAGATTGTTTTCATCCCGGCGTTATCTCTATTCATGCTGACAAGATTAATAGCCGGTAACAGGGTTATCACTCTTGGAACAGCGATCGAACAACATTTCCTTGTTACACAGGACTGGGGAATGGGGTCGACCATTGCCGTCTTTTTAATTATCATCATGTTCCTATTCATGAAATTGACAAGCAACAGAAAGCGAGGAATTTAACATGGGTAATAGAAAAACATCTCCGTTATCAACGTTGTTTCTCGTGTTGATTTTTGCAATTCTTTATCTACCTATTTTCTTCCTCGTGTTTTACTCATTCAACAGCGGAGGAACAATGTATGATTTTGAAAGCTTTACATTGGATTGGTATAAAGAACTGTTTGCTGATACGCGCCTGCTGATTATCGTATTGAACACATTATTGATTGCTTTACTTTCCGCCTTAATTTCAACCATTATCGGTGTGCTGGGAGCAATCGCCATTTATTCTTTTAAAAACAGGAAAACAAAAAGCACATTATTATCTTTAAATAATGTTTTAATTGTCAGTCCAGACGTGATTATCGGTGCCTCTTTCCTCATTCTTTTTACCATGGCTGGCATCAAACTTGGCATGTACTCTGTTCTGTTATCGCATATTGCCTTTTGTGTACCTATTGTCGTATTGATGGTTTTGCCGAAGCTCTTGGAAATGAGCCCAACCTTAATTGATGCGGCCCATGATTTAGGGGCAAGCCGCTGGGATGTGATGAGAAAGGTTGTTCTGCCGTATATCACACCTGGGATATTTGCCGGTTTCTTTATGGCCCTGACATATTCTTTAGACGATTTCGTTGTGACATTCTTTGTAACAGGGAATGGTTTCACCACCCTTTCTGTTGAAATATACTCCCTTGCACGTCGTGGAATAGCGCTGAACATTAATGCACTTTCCACCTTACTTTTCTTGTTTACCATAGTTCTTGTGATTGTTTACTACTTCATCACGGTGCGCAATAAGCCTACTGGAATGGGGGTTAGACGATGAAAAAACTTATTCAGTTCATGGTTGCGATTGTAATGGCGTCAGCAGTCCTCTGGTACGCCATCACAGAATTGAACTCTGCTCAAGGATACTCTGGTGGAAACACGTTGACGATTTACAACTGGGGCGACTATATCAATATGGATGTAATTGAGCAATTTGAAAAAGAAACTGGTGTGAAAGTTATTTATGAAACGTTTGACTCAAACGAAGCGATGAAAACAAAGATAGAACAAGGTGGAACCACCTATGACATTGCCATTCCATCAGAATATATGATTGATAAAATGATTAATGAAGATCTGCTTATCCCACTAAATCATTCTAAACTTCCAAATCTAGGGAACATTGACGAGCGATTTATGGATTTACCTTTTGATCCAAAAAACAAATACTCTGTCCCTTATTTTTGGGGAACGGTCGGTATTGTTTACAATCCATCTATGTTAGATGGGATAGAAATTACAAGCTGGAATGATCTTTGGGATGAAGATCTTAAAAATGAAATCCTCCTGATAGACGGTGCCCGGGAAGTGATGGGGATGGCCCTTAACAGTTTAGGCTATTCTTTGAACGACACAAATAAAGAGCACTTGCTTGAGGCAAAAAACAAGCTTGATACGCTTACTCCTAACATCAAAGCCATCGTCGGGGATGAGAACAGAATGTTGATTGAAAATGAAGAAGCAGCGATTGGACTCGTGTGGTCAGGAGTTGCTGCTGAAATAATGTGGGAAAACGAAGAACTAGAATATGTGGTTCCCGTCGAAGGTTCGAACTTGTGGTTTGATAACATGGTCATCCCGAAGACTGCCAAGAATGTCGAAGCTGCCCACCAGTTTATCAACTTTATGTTAGATGCGGAAGTAGCAGCAAAAAACACAGAGTATGTAAGTTACTCTACGCCAAACAAGGCCGCCATACCACTTCTAGATGAAGAGCTAACAGGTGATGAACGTTTCTATCCGCCACCAGAGCTTACAGAGAAACTTGAAGTGTATGAGAACCTTGGGAAAAGAAATCTAGCTTATTATAACGAACTGTTTTTAGAGTTTAAGATGCATGGTAAATAATTTAGTAGGAAAGGAACTCAATTCCTTTCCTTTTTTTATACTTCTTCTAGCCTTCCTAATCGATGCATTCTAGAGATAAACGGCATTCCGTTCCATATAATCTTACTTGGAGCCTCCCTCTTTTTCACTTGGGGCTCATTGAGCAAGAGCCAGAAATTTTTCGTTGGAAGATGCCCTAGACTATGCTTTTCTGACAAACGGTCCAAATAAAATCTCATACTATCTAAATCTTTGGATTGGTTACTGTTTTCTTCAGAAAAATCATAAAGTACACCGGCTATGGCTGATCTTGCTACTCTGAACTTCTCACACACCCTTAAGAAAAAGTCCCAATCCCAATAATTCTTCATTTCAGGATCAAACTTTCCAATTCGATCATGAAGATAGCTTCTATAAAGGCTGCCGGACGGTACAAATGTAGAAAATCTCCTCATCGCTGGTAAGTCAAGCTCGTAGGCGAAAAGGTGCCTGCTTGCCGCTTCCCGAATGCCATTCTTTTTGACATACTGCACAATTTCCACATCCGAATAGACCAAATCAACATCTTCTATCTTTTCTATCATTGTTTCCAGATGGGTGGGGACAATCAGATCGTCATCATCTATGAGCATGATGTATTCCCCTTTTGCAAAGGAAACCCCGATATTCCTAGCCTGAACGTGCTTTACATTCTCCGTCAAATCTATAACGGTAAGATCTAATTCTGGATAGTATTCTTTTAGACTATCCACTCTTTCCCCTCCGTCATTAACTACGATAACCTCAAAATCTTTTCTTGTTTGCAGAACGAGAGCTTCCATTAACTCGGAAAGCATTGTTAATCGGTTATAGGTAGGGATGATGATTGATACTAGTGGCAACAAAAATCTCAACTCCCAAAATAATAGTTCTTTTAACCTAATCATTATATTCTTTTTTCATTCTTATGACGACTAACAACTCTTTACGTTAAGAATGGGAATTGCTTCTTATTGATTATCTTTCTCAATTAGCCGTTGACATCGCACTCTAATAGTCTTATAGTAATACTTGTAACGAAATTGATAATCATTATCAATAATGTGAACTTACTTTAAACTGGAGGTTACATAATGGTTCGCCTACATACAAAGGACCTGAGCATAGGCTATGGTGAACGCTTAATCATAAAAGATTTATCCATAGAAATACCAGATAAACAGATCACGACGATTATTGGTTCTAACGGCTGCGGAAAATCCACCCTCTTAAAAGCCATCACCAGAATTATCTCCCACCAATCTGGAGCTATCCTGCTCGATGGACAAGAGATTGCCAAAGAAAACACCAAATCACTGGCAAAAAAAATGGCGATTCTGCCTCAGACACCTGAAAGTGTAAGCGGATTAACCGTTGGCGAACTGGTTTCTTACGGTCGTTTCCCCTATCAAAAGGGATTTGGAAGACTGACCAAAAAGGATTATGAAGTCATAGATTGGGCACTAGAAGTGACCGGAACAACCGAGTTTAAATATCGCCCGGTTGATGCTCTTTCTGGTGGTCAACGTCAACGTGTTTGGATTGCCATGGCCCTTGCACAGGAAACAGAAATCATTTTCCTAGATGAGCCTACCACCTATCTAGACATGGCACACCAACTAGAAGTGCTCGAATTGTTGCAGCGCCTCAATCGGGAGCAAGAAAGAACCATTATCATGGTCCTGCACGATTTAAACCAAGCTGCAAGATTTGCTGATTACCTGATTGCTTTAAAAGACGGTACCATCATCAAGTCTGGTAATTGCGAAGAAGTAATTACAACGGAAGTATTAAAGAAAGTCTTTCATATTGATGCTGATATTGGGAGAGATCCAAGAACAAATAAGCCTATGTGCTTAACTTATAACTTACTTAAAGGAGACAACCAAGATGAAAAAATTAATGATTCCATTCGTATTCCTACTATTGCTGGTCGTTAGTGCCTGCGGAAATACCAATAATAATGCTAGTAATAATAATACTGATAGTTCCAATGCTTCTTCTTCTGAAACGATTACGTATGAAGCAGAAACAGGAGCAATAGAAGTACCTGCAGATCCACAAAGAGTCGTAGTATTAAATTCTTTTGTAGCTGGAAATGTTATGGCACTTGGAACAAATATTGTTGGGACGGATTCTTGGGCAATGGCAAATCCGCGTTACCAGGAGTACCTTAAAAATGCAGAAGAGATTACCGATCAGGATTTAGAGAAGATTATTGAATTAGAACCAGACTTAATTATCGCTGCCTCCAACACAAACAATCTGGAGCAGTTAAGCGAAATTGCACCAACTGTCGCATATACATATGGAAAAGTTGACTATCTTACACAGCACGTGGAAGTTGGAAAACTATTGAACAAAGAAGAAGAAGCTCAAAATTGGGTGGATGACTTTAAGTCTCGCGCGCAAGAAGCAGGAGAAGAGATTCGTGCTAAGATTGGTGAAGATGCGACTGTCTCCGTTATTGAGAACTTTGACAAAGACCTATACGTGTTCGGGGACAACTGGGGACGCGGGACAGAGATTCTTTATCAAGAAATGAAATTGAAAATGCCTGAGAAAGTGAAGGAAGAAGCGTTAGAAGCTGGGTATTATATGCTTTCCTTTGAAGTGTTACCTGAGTTTGCTGGGGATTTTGTTGTATTCAGTAAGAATTCTGATGGAGATACTTCTTTCCAGGAAACAGATACTTATAAAAATATTCCTGCTGTGAAGAATGGACAGGTTTTTGAAGCGGATGCAAAAGAATTCTATTTTAACGACCCAATTTCCCTTGACTTTCAGTTGGAATTCTTTAAAAATAGCTTTTTAGGAAACTAAGACATTTTGGAGGGATGCTTCTTTTAATAGAAGGTCCCTCTTATTGTATTGTTACACCATTGTTTTTGCTTGAACCAGTTGATCTCCGTTCGTGGCGCTTCGTTTTCGGCGGGAAGTTCGGGAGCCTCCCTCAGGACAAGGAAGGTTTCGGGAGCTTTTCATCGCATGAAGAAAATCCGTTAGCAATTTCGAGGAGTCTGCGCGCCTTTCACTGAAATTCACCATTTTTTACATAACATAAAACTCCCATTCTAATATAGAAAAGATGAGGCACATGAAGATTACGTTGGAACGGAGCATTCCTTTTACAATAAAATTTATTGGGGCAGTCATCGTCTTTTGGGCGGTGTTTTTTGCTGCTATGGTGTTTGGTGCAGCTGATACAACCATTAGAGATG
Organism: Bacillus sp. CHD6a; assembly: GCF_001293645.1. Lineage (GTDB taxonomy): Bacteria > Bacillota > Bacilli > Bacillales > Bacillaceae_I > Sutcliffiella_A. The sequence goes on along the minus strand of NZ_LBMD01000012.1, from coordinate 114,422 downwards.
TATGGTTGGCTTTAACTTCACCAGGAACAAGTGGAGATAACATCCTGATCATCCGCGAAATAAGGCTACCACGTGAGGTTGCTGCAATTTTTGTTGGAGCTGGGTTATCGGTTGCAGGTGCCATTATGCAAGGGATGACAAGGAACCCTCTTGCAGACCCAGGACTGCTTGGTTTAACAGCTGGAGCGAATGCTGCACTTGCTATCACACTGGCATTCTTGCCTTCTATTAATTACTATGGCATTACCATTGCTTGTTTTATTGGAGCCGCAGTAGGGGCTATTATGGTGTTTGGTTTAGGCGCCATGAAAAAAGGCGGATTTTCCCCTCTTCGGATCGTCCTTGCAGGTTCCGCCGTTTCTGCCTTTCTATTCGCCATAGCGGAAGGGATTGCGTTGGCCTTTAAACTGTCACGAGATGTCTCTATGTGGACTGCAGGGGGAATTATCGGGACGACATGGGGTCAATTGCAGTTGATTATTCCATTAATTACTGTTGGCTTGCTTGTGGCTCTTTACCTATCCAGACAACTGACCATTCTTAGTCTCAGTGAGGAAGTTGCGGTCGGGTTGGGGCAGAAAATTGCAGCGGTAAAAGCGGTATTGTTTGTTGTGATTATATTATTGACTGGTGCTTCTGTTGCACTTGTTGGAAACATGGCATTTATTGGACTAATGGTCCCTCATATTGTCCGCGCCATCGTGGGAACGGATTACCGTTTTATCCTGCCGATGTCCGCGATAGTAGGCGCTACCTTCATGCTTTTTGCTGATACTCTGGGACGCACCATAAACGCTCCTTTTGAAACGCCGGTCGCAGCAATCGTAGCAATGGTCGGTCTCCCCTTCTTCCTTGTTATTGTCCGTAAAGGAGGGAAAGCATTCTCATGATCCATCCGTCTATTATTCGTAAACAACGTATTATTGTAGCTCTTTTATCTTTGCTTATCGTGACTACCATTGTTGTTGGTATCGGTGTAGGACCAGCATCTCTGTCCTTCGACAGGTTAATACCAACCATACTAGGTCAAGGGAGCTTTAAAGAGGAGTTTGTTTTGTTTTCTATCAGGCTTCCACGAATTGTCATCACACTCCTTGCCGGCATGGCGCTTGCATTATCTGGTGCGATTCTTCAGGGAGTTACCCGTAACGACTTGGCGGACCCAGGAATTATTGGAATAAATGCAGGGGCCGGTGTGGCTATTTCTATTTTCTTCTTGTATGTTCCTATTAACGTTGGTTCCTTTGTCTATATGTTACCGGCGGTTGCATTTTTGGGGGCGCTTATTACGGCTATGTTGATTTATCTGTTCTCTTATCAGCGAAATGGCGGGTTGCAGCCTGTCCGTCTGGTGTTGGTCGGAGTAGGGTTTTCCATGGCACTATCCGGTATGATGATCATCTTGATTTCCTCTGCTGAGCGTGTAAAAGTGGATTTCATCGCCAAGTGGCTGGCAGGTAACATTTGGGGCACAGACTGGCCATTTATACTAGCTTTGTTGCCTTGGTTACTTGTATTGGTTCCTTTTACGTTGTATAAAGCCAACCGTTTGAATTTGCTTGGCATGAGTGAGCCTGTGGCAATTGGGGTTGGGGTATCTCTTGAAAAAGAACGCATGATTTTGTTGTTGACGGCTGTAGCATTGGCCGCTTCTGCGGTCTCTGTGACCGGTGGGATTGCTTTTGTTGGATTGATGGCTCCACATATAGCCAAATCACTGGTTGGTCTTAGAAACCAACTGTTCCTCCCTGTAGCAGTCTTAATTGGGGGATGGTTGTTATTGTTTGCGGACACGATGGGACGAAATCTGATTGACATCGGGATTCCAGCAGGTATCATGGTCGCGTTGATTGGAGCACCTTATTTTATGTATTTGTTGTTGAAGAAGTGAGGTTGGGAAGATATAAGGGGGCTCTGTGTTACCGTTTGGACTGCTGTGGAGGTGTTTGGGTGTTGATTAGGACTCTATGTTGCCTTTTTGGCTCCTGTGAAGTTGTTTCGGGCGTTGAGACGACCTCTCTACTACCGTTTTCTCTAATGCGAAGTTGTTTTCGGGCGTTGAGACGGCCTCTCTACTACCGTTTTCTCTAATGCGAAGTTGTTTCGGGCGTTGAGACGGCCTCTCTACTACCGTTTTCACCACTGCGAAGTTGTTTCGGGCGTTGAGACGGCCTCTCTACTACCGTTTTCACTACTGTGAAGTTGTTTTGGGCGTTGAGACGGCCTCTCTACTACCGTTTTCACTACTGCGAAGTCTATTCAGTCCTTGAGACGACCTCTCTACTACCGTTTTCACTACTGCGAAGTCTATTCAGTCCTTGAGACGACCTCTCTACTACCGTTTTCACCACTGCAAAGTTGTTTCGGGCGTTGAGACGAAAAAAAGGGGTCTGACCCTCAGTGCTTTAAAGCGCTGAGGGTCAGACCCCTCTTTACCCCTTTAACTCATCACCAAGTCACAGGCTCTATTCACCAGTTGCCCCTCATCAATGTATAATATCCGGTCGGCAATGGCTTTGGCGTCTGCAAAGTCGTGGGTGACGAAAATGGAGGTGATGCCTGTTTTCTTCAGGATTTCTTTTAACTCGTCGCGAATTTTTTCCTGAAGATGCGCATCCAGATTACTAAACGGCTCATCGAGCAACAATAGAGACGGTGCCGGTGCCAACGCTCGAGCCAAGGCTACACGCTGCTGCTGTCCTCCACTAAGCTCATATGGATAACGATGCCCGTAATCAGCCAAGTTAATCAAGCTAAGCATTTCTTCTAGTCGCTCCTGCTTTTGCTTCCGGTTCATTTTTCGCAATCCGTACTTAATGTTTTGGGCTACAGTCATATGCGGAAACAACGCGTAGTCCTGGAACACGACCCCGATACCACGTTTTTCCGGGACAATGAAGTTCCTTGGATCAAACATTACTTCTCCATTTATTTTCATGCTTCCTAAGGTTGGATTTTCAAGCCCAGCGATGATACGTAGCAACGTACTCTTCCCACTTCCACTTTTTCCAAGAATAGATATAATCTCTCCACGGTCAATATCCACCTGAATTCGATCGAGTGTATTCTTTTTTGTATTTTTATATTGGAACTGCAAGTCTCGGATCTGGATAAACATTAGTTTGCCTCCTTATCAAGCACACGGTGAAAAATAAAGATACATAATGCACTTATGAAGATGATCATCAGGGAAGCAATGGAAGCTTCCTGCACGCGTTCATCATTTGCATATTTGAAAGCTTGTGTCGCAAGGGTTGAAAAATTAAATGGTTGCAAAAACAAGGTTAACGGTAATTCTTTTAATATATCCACAAAAACTAAGATGAAGCCGCTGGCGATGGCACCACGTAACAACGGAAGGTCTACCAAAAAGAACGTCCTAAACGTTGACGCACCTAGCATCCTAGAAGTTTCCGAATACCTGTTACCCACTTTTTCGAACCCCGCCTCAATGTTATTAAAACCAATAGCAAGGAATCGTATCACATAAGCAAAGATCAACATAATCAAAGTTGTTCGCAGCACAAACTCAGGTTTTAAATTAAATTGCGCAAGGAACGTCACAATATACTGATCTAATGAAATAAATATTGTAATGACCGCAATTGCGATCGCAGCTCCGGGAATGGAGTATCCGAGTGTTGTCACTCTAGAGATAAACTTAGTCAACAGACCTGATTGCAACCTTGTGTAGTTAGATATAATAAGTGCCACCAATATAATAATAAGAGAAGCAATAGAAGCTACAAACACGGAGTTTTTTGCAAGTATGATAAATTCTGCGTTAAATACTTTTTCATACGTCATAAATGCCCAGCTCAACAGCTGTAGCAAAGGTATGATAAATGCAATGGTAAACACTCCGAAACAATAAGCGAATACACCCCAAGCTTTTGCTCCAGTAAGCTTCTTCGGCTGAATGGGACGAACCTTTGAGGAGGGATCAAAGAATTTCTTTCTTCCCCTCACCACTCTTTCAAACATTAGAACAACCATTACCAACACCATTAGAGTTCCTGCTAGCTTCAAAGCAGAATCAAGATCCATCATCCCATACCAAGTACGAAATATGGCCGTACTGACCGTCTGAATGCCAAAATAACTTGTAACACCATAATCATTTAGCACTTCTAAAATAACTAGGGTCACACTTCCTACGATTGCCGCTCTTGAAATCGGCAAAGCTACTCGGAAGAACGTATCCACATCGTTTCCGCCTAGCAATCTCGCATTCTCGAGTACCGACGCTGACAGGTTCTGAAAAAAGCTCCTCGTAATCGCATAAACGTAAGGAAACAAGGTGACCGTAAAAATGAAGATAGCCCCTTGCATACTCATGATATCGAAGTAAGCCTGATTCACCTGTATATCAAACACGTTACGTAAGGTGGTTTGTACGACACCTGTATAGTTTAGGATACCGTGAAACGTATAAGCCGCAATGTATGGCGGTATAGCCAATGGAAGGATCAACGCCCATTTTAGAAAGTTTCTCATTGGAAACTGATAAATAGTAATCAACCACGCAAGGCTTGTGCCAATCAACATGGTTGCCAGTGCAGTAAAAATAATAATCACTGCGGAATTTTGTACATAATCCTTTAATAAATATTCTCGTATATGATGCCAGTTGTCGTTTCCTTCTGTAAAAAATTCAACAGCTATGAGTAAATTGGGAATTAATATAATCGCTATAAAAAGAAGACTTGCAAGCGCCCATCCTTTATGATGTACCCTTGACCAATGGAACCTGTTCACAGATGACACATCCTTCGTTGCCTCTTTGTTTCTCCATTCTAAATTATAACGAAAATCATTCTCAAATGGAACAAAAGATTCCAAATAAATAGAACCGAAGCACTATCTAGTATGCTTCGGTTCAAGGTTTGTTCATATTTACTTATTTCCAACCAACTTCATTGAAGATGCGAATCGCCTCTTGTTGGTTTTCACCTAACTTAGAAAGGTTGATATCTTGCTCTTTAAATTCACCCCAAGATTTTAATAGCTCAGAAGGTTCTACTTTCTCATTTACAGGGTATTCGGAGTTAGCTTCCGCAAATTGACCTTGTGCCTCTTCGCTGCTTAAGAACTCGATGAACTTAATTGCATTTTCTTTATTTTTCGCATGCTTTGTCACACCAGCACCACTAATGTTAATATGTGCACCAGTTGTTTCTTGGTTGGGGAAGAATACGCCAACACTTTCTGCAACTTTTTTCTCTTCTTCATCTGTTCCATTTAACATACCACCAAGATAGTACGTGTTCATGATCGCAACATCCGCTTCTCCTGCTGCAACAGCCTTCGCTTGGTCACGGTCTCCACCTTCAGGGTCACGAGCCATGTTATCTGCAATTCCTTGTGCCCATGCTTTTGCTTCGTCTTTACCCATGATGTCAATAAAAGATGCTAAAAGAGACATGTTGTACATATTCTCAGATGTTCTGATAACTACACGGTCTTTCCATTCTGGTTCAGCCAAAGCCTCATATGTCGAAAGTTCTTCTGGGCTTACACGCTCTTTATCATATACGATAACACGCGCACGCTTTGTTAAACCAAACCAATGATTGTCAACATCACGTAATTTTTCTGGGACATTTTCAGCTAGGACATCACTCTCAACCGCTTGAAGTAATTCAGCTTCTTTTGCCTGATGAAGGTTACCAGCATCTGAAGTAATAAATACATCTGCTTCTGTAGCTTCCCCTTCAATGTTTAAGCGTTCCATAAGCTCGTCGCCTTTGCCTTCTACCACGTTCACTTTTATGCCTGTTTCTTCTTCAAACTTTTTGTAAAGCTCTTGGTCCGCTTCGTAGTGACGGCTAGTGTATAGGTTGACAACTTCTCCTTGCTCGTTCGTTGCTTCTTCTTTGTTCTCTGCCCCATTGTTATTGGTGCTGCTCACACAGCCTGTTAAAGCTAACATTAAAGCTAGCATCATACTTAAAATGACAGTAAACTTTTTCACTATGTACACTCCCTATGTATGTAATTTCATTAGAAATGATAATCACTCTCACTAACTATTGTAATGATAATCATTTTCAAGTCAATACTATTTTGAACATTTTCTCAAAATTTATTTGTGTTCCACGTGAAACGTATAAAGGCGCAACTACTTTTCTGACTTCACCTTCATCTATTCTATTTAAGATCCTTCTGCCACCTTGCATATCCTCCAAGCATATTACGTACATCTTTTACCCCTTTTGCCTGCAACAAACATCGTTAAGCTTTCTGGCCATCTTTCCGTTGCTAACCACCATCTATTTCAATCTTGCCGATTACTTTATTATTGAGGACACTGCGGAAGGCGCTTTTGACTATTTGCTTCTGCACTGGTGGATGTTGATTATTCTTTTTGTACTGGCCATGGTCATCTCTGTGGGCATCGGCTATTTGCAGACAACCGTGAAGTATGGAAACTACGAAATTAGTGATGACACTGAGCGTATCTATATAAAAAAGGTGTCGGAAGCACAAACAGCTTTGCTATTTCCAAAGAGAAAGTACAAGCAGTGGTGGTAGAGCAATCTCTCTTAAAACGCCTGCTCGGACTAGCTTCAGTTAAGCTCATCAGTGTTGGTGAAATGAAAACAGAAGAGCAAGAAACAAGCTCCCTCTTCCCTTTCATGCCAAAGCAAAAAGCCTACTTGCTGTTGGAAACGCTATTACCTCACTATCCCATTCAAGAGAAAATGGAACGTTTTCCAATCAAAGTGCTGTGGTACAAGCTCTTGGTGCCATACTACTTTACGATCATTGCAGCTGTCGGTCTTTTCTTATTTAAAAGAGAGTGGCTCTGGGCTGCGGGCGTCGTCTTTGCTATCTCACTGATAACACGTGTGCTGGATTATCTTTTCACCAGCTACCTTCGCCAAGGGAACACTGTCCAGATCCGAAAAGGCGGACTCACCAACGAAACATTTATCACCCACTACAACCGTATACAACAAGTTTCCGTAGAACACTCCTGGTTGCAACGCCGGTTCGGGATTGCAACCTTGTACTTTCAAAACCGTGCAAACCCGCTTCATATTAGTGAACTGAACGGAGTCTCAAAAGAGGAAGCCGGGGAGTTTTATAACTGGTTTAAAAGGAAAAGGGAGAGGTTGGTTAGGCGGGAGAGGGTTTCATAGAGTATTTAAAAAGCAAGGCCCAAGACGGGCCTTGCTTTTTTATTTATTATTCAAATACGCAACAGCCTCTTCAAACTTATCGGTATAAAATTCCGCGTTTTCGTAATCATACATGATCTTATCCTCTGCTATCATATACTCATCTGGATGGATTGCATTAAACAGCCAGTCCCACCAGTTCTTCCGCTCCATCTCTTTTATCGCCTGATTCACTTTATCTTCATGAACTCTTAGAATTACAAAACGCGGAAACGAAGAAGGTTGTTGTTCAGGGAACTTTCTTTGCAATACTTCCCATTCCTTTACGTAATGACCGACTTTAATTTCACTGACAACCCCAACACCTATCTCGTCACTGAAGGGCTCGGCAAGCTTGTCATACTCCACTTGCGATAATTCATTTTCTACCAAAATGGCAACAGCGTAATCTTCATATTTCCTTTTTTTTTTAAACATGTACACCCTCCACCTTTCTGTTTTTATCATTGCATGCTAGGAAGGCTGTTTTGTTTTTACCCGCTGGACAACACCCAGTATTTCCTCCATAAGTGCCTGTCCCTGAGACTGCTTTGTCTCAAGCATTTCCTTTCCGTTCTTTTGGACCATCCTTAAAGTCCAGTTGGAAGAAGGAGAGGTTAACAAATGCATCCCTTCCACTCTCCACTGCTCGTCTTCACGGTAAAAGGTCATAAGCCGGTTGGTATATTTTTTTCTTTGAATGGCAAGCTCAAATTGCTTTATGAAGGAATCTTCTAATGTTAGAGCATGCCTTTCCGATAGCTCGTCCTTATTTTCAACTTTCATGGTCCCACAATAGATGGTGTATTCCTCTGGTGTAAGGTAGAGACTTTTCCTCTGACGGGCTGGAATATTCTCCACCCCCATCAGCATCCGTGGAATGATTACTTGTTTCCAAGTCCAGTCAGGGGCAGGGTGGCTTTGAAGCTCATATTCCTTTTCGGTGCCTTTAGTCACTTCCACCACCCTGTCTTCACTAAAATAAAATAGACTTTGAGTTGAATGATTGGTCAACACTTCAGTAATCATATTGGACCTTGCCATCACCCACAGTGTCTGGATGAAATTTTCTTCAAACTTCAACTCACCATCCACAAGGTCAACCAGCTCCATTTTGTGCAGCTTCTTGAACGTAGCCTCCCATTCCTGCTCCATGTCCTCCTCGCGTTGTCTAAGGAATGGATTAGGAATGCCAACAAGGACTTTTGCTCCGAGCATTTTGGCTAATAGATAGAGGTCTTTTATTGTCAGGGTCCAGTTCATGAAGCTATTCCCCCTTGATTATTTTTTCTTCTTTTGATACGTTTTTCGCTGAGCTTTCGGAAGTCCAAATTCCGGGTTCACTTTTTTTACAGTTTCATAGTTTTTAAGTATAAAAATGTATCTGTGAATAAAAATAGAGAAATATGCAGTTACTATTGAAAAGAACGACAACAAAAAAATGTAAAAAAGCATTTTAATAGAATTATCATAAACAAGGGTCAGAAACAACTGTGAGAGTACATAGCCTATTCCAGCTGCAGTCAGATATGGAGAAGTGTTATGGTTATACTCCATATTCTGTAGCCTTGCATAGGTACCGCTGTATAGTACCTTTATATTAATAATGTTCATTACTAAGAGTAAGGCTATAAGCAAAATCAAACCAAGAATAAAAGGAAAATAACCCTCTACACCTATAATTGAGTATAGAATTTTTTGTATGGAAAGGAAAAGTACATAGGAGTTTATTATTCCATATACACCAAAGAACAAATAATAAGAACGTTCATATTTATATGGAGCTATTATGTAAAGACATGCCCAGATATGTATAAAGATTGTAGGTATCAGGGCAGCTAATAGAAAACCCTTATTAAAAGGTACAGCTAAGATTGGAAAAAAAGCGATTAAATCAAGAAAAATTAGAAGGAAAACGATAATATTACTTCGGTTTTCCTTGGGTGTTTGCAACCTTAAATACGATGTGGTGATAGAATCTATGTCATTCTTCAAGGGGTACATCCTTTCATATTGAGATACCTTTTATACAAAAAATTTATTAATTAAACCATGACCCCACTTTGTCTATAATTCCTGTTGTTCCTTTTTTAATTGCATCTCCTATTGAATCATTTTTCCCGTCCTTATCAAAATCCATAAATTTATAATCATCAAGCACTGAAGACACAAATATCCCTACAGCAGCGCCTACAACTGTTCCCACAGCAAAGCCAACAGGACCACCAGCAACACCCACAATTGCTCCTACTTTAGCTCCTGCCGCAGCCGAGGCAACTATAGATGCGCCAGCTATTGCAACATCTCCTGTTACATTTCCTGCTATCTCACTGCCTGACTGATTGTTTTGCATCCCGTGGACAATATCACCAGCTATAGTTGTCCCAATTCCAATGTAAGTAATCTTGTTTCCTGCCCATTTAAAGGATTCTTTTACATTAGTCGTTGCATCCACAAGTTTAAATAATCTTGGATTATTAGTAGCATTGTGACCAGAGTAATTCCTCTTATCAATGCCATACAATTCGGGTTTGTCTACGGTAATTCTTACTCTTGTTTTTCCTTGGGCAGTAACATAATATGACCGTCGTACCCCGAAGCCTTGCTTAGCTTTATATACATTTTTTGAAGCATTATAAGCTGCTGCAGAAGTCATTACAAAATTAGTTGCTGCATTTGTTGGTTTTTCTCTCCACTGATCAAAATTCAAACCAAGTGTAGGGGTTGGATCCCACTCAAGCGGCACATCCCTTCCCGTATCTGATGCATCCACCCCGTTTGCGACAACGCGGGGATCTGTTGAGAATCCATAGTAAGGATCTCTGCTTCCACCATTCTGAAGATACTTGGGAGCATAGCAGAAGTTCGGATTATAGCTGTCGATGGAGACACTTCCGTTTGTAAAAAGTCCTTGTACTTGCTGGACATACTGGTTCATAAATTGAAGGTTCTGCTCTACCGGTTCAAGGGCACTAGTTTGTGTTTGATCAAATTGGTGCAATTTTTCTATCGTTTTGTCGACATGTTGTCTTGCTGCTTGCACCTGACCTTGGAAAGAAGCATCTTGAATTCTCGGCAAAGATACAATATCCGATATGCTTTGAACCTTTTGATTGGTTTCATCTGCCAGATCCATTACGAAATCTCTTGCTTGGTTCATTGCCTGCTCCACATCATGCTGCAGGAAATCTTCTTTAATGACGCCGTTTGTGGCCGGTTCCACACCGTTTAATTCATTTTTCAGCCCATTTAAAGTAGACTCATACATTTCAATCACTTCTTTGAAAAATTGAAGAAAAGGTTGATGACTATCCTGATAAAATCCGCGTATGGACTGTCCAGCTTGTCCTTTAAATGACTCGTCTAGAGAGGAGAAATTTTGAACCGCAGATTCCAACTGAGATACTTGCTCTCTATGTTGCGACAATTTTGTAAGTAATTGTTCCACACCAGACTGTAATGTTGATATTTCAAGAGTTTTCATTATGACACTCTTTCCGCTACCGGAGCTGCATATTGGAGGAAAGCTGTTGGTCTTTTTCCACCATCTGCTCTACAGACTGTCTGGTCATTTCTTCGTTATGCAACAAGAGGGCCTTATAGTTTTCAGTCAGCTGTTCTAATGTGCGGTTTATTTCATTTAATTTATCGACGACATCTAAACGGTTACCGCTTCCAATTGAAGAGGGGAAAGAGGATGTAAGAGCTTCGGAGGAGGATTTTATTTGTGATAACGCCTGCTCTATCTCACTTTTCTTTATCTTAATTTCTGTACTCATATGGAGACCTCCATTGGTTTAATTGTATCGACTGGCAGCCCTTTCTTCTGCAAGCTGCAACTCTAATGAAGCAATGGTCTGTTTAAGTGAACTGATTTCACGAAGAAGTTGTTGAATTTTATTTTCAATACCTGAGAAGATCGCACTGAATTGGCTTTGCTCCATTTCTGAATAATAATGAAGCATCCCATTTGTACGAATATCTTCAAATCGGTTGGCAAGTGTCCCCTGCCAAGTAAACGAGGAAAGCTCAGGACGTGTGACAGAAGCTCTGAAACTAGCAAACTCCTGTTGTTTGCCTCTTAGTTGACTTTGACAGTCTTGGAGACGCTGAAGATGCTGCTGCTTTTCCCTAAGCAGAGCATTGTAATATGCGATCGACATGTTCATCACCTCATAAGGATCGTATTTATTTTATAGTGAGCCTCTATGTAAAAGGCTGATTGGGTTTGGTTTATTTCTCAATACCTTTTACTATAACATGGAAGAAAAATACCAAAATGATGAAAACTGTTTATTTTCGGGTTGCTTCTGATGGGTAATTTATACTAATTTGTGTGAATGGGGTTTGATTGATGAGAGTAAGTAGATATACACCCTACCGGACGAAAAGCACTAGTTATTTAATAGCACATTATTTGGAAAATGAAACATGGATTTGGGGCTTTTTTGGGTGAGCAGGCATTTGATGGGGAGTCTCTCTTACCGTTTGGGCTTTTATTTATCTGGTTTGGGCGGAGAGACGCTTTCTCTACTACCGTTTGGGCTTTTGTTTATCTGCTTTCGGGCGGAGAAAGGCGCTCTCTACTACCGTTTGAGCTCTTTTCGACCTGCTTCGGGCGGAGAGACGGTTTCTCTACTACCGTTTGGGCTTTTGTTTACCTGCTTTGGGCAGAGAGACGCTTTCTCTACTACCGTTTGGGCTTTTGTTTATCTGCTTTCGGGCGGAGAGACGCGCTCTCTACTACCGTTTGAGCTCTTTTCGACCTGCTTAGGGCGGAGAAACGCGCTCTCTACTACCATTTGGGCTTTTATTTACCTGCTTGGGGTGGAGAGACGCTTTCTCTACTACCGTTTGAGCATTTGGCTACCTGCTTCGGGCGGAGAGACGCGCTCTCTACTACCGTTTGAGCTCTTTTCGACCTGCTTCGGGCGGAGAAACACGCTCTCTACTACCGTTTGAGCTTTTGTTTACCTGCTTGAGGAGAGACGCTTTCTCTACTACCGTTTGAGCTCTATTCGACCTGCTTCGGGCGGAGAGACGCGCTCTCTACTACCGTTTGAGCTTTTGTTTACCTGCTTTGGGCAGAGAGACGCTTTCTCTACTACCGTTTGAGCTCTATTCGACCTGCTTCGGGCGGAGAGACGCGCTCTCTACTACCGTTTGAACTCTTCTTGACCTGCTTCGGGCGGAGAGACGCGCTCTCTCCTACTGTTTGAACTCTTCTCAATCTGCTTCGGGCGGAAACGCGCTCTCTACTAACGTTTGAACTCTTCTCTACTGGCGGAAAAAGGCGCTCTCTCCTACCGTTTGAACTCTTCTCAACCTACTTCGGTCGTAGAGATGCATTCTCACGCTCTCCTCAATACCCCCTACCAACATCCACCCTATTTCGCAACTGACGCCCGCTCTCCACAGCCTCCAACGTTTCCAAAAAACATGCCAGCCCTTCTTCAGGTGTCGTGATTGCGGAAATATGCGGGGTAATCCTTACACCTGGGTGGCTCCATAACGGACTGCCAACAGGTAATGGCTCTTCCTCAAAAACATCCAGAACTGCCGACTTAAGACCACCGCTCTCCAATGCTTTCAACAAAGCATCATGATTTACGGTCCCTCCTCTTCCGACATTAACAAATACCGCTTGGTTCAACTGACCAAAAAACCGCTCATCAAACAAACGCTCCGTATCCTTCGTTAGCGGCAATGTATTTATGATATAGTCTGCATTTTCTAAACTAACTTCCTCTAATGACATCACCCTGCAAAAATGATCTTTTTCTGTCCCACTGCGGGATACACCTTCTACCTGCACACCAAAAAATGCTAGAATCCTAGCCAATTTCTGTCCGATCTCTCCTGTTCCAAAAATGACTACCTTCATCTCTTCCAAGGTACGGGGAGCAACCATTTTCCAATCCCCTCGCACTTGCTGATTACGAAACGTATCATGATGTTGCAGGTCCTTTAACATATAACTAAGCGTGTACTCGCCAATTTTCTTACCAAATGAAGTAATGGTTCTAGTTAAAAGGACCTCTTCCGGCCATCTTTCGCCAAGTGCCATGTAACGATCGACACCGGCACCCAGTGAGTGAACCCACTTTATATTGCCAAAATGGAAGTTCGCAACCGGATGAAATGCCACATACGCATCCGCCCATTTTAAATCCTCTAAAGAAACATCTTCCTCTGCTAAAAAACGAAGATTCCTCCCTTTCAACCTATCCTCAGCATCCAATAATCTCTCTATTTCTTTTACCAACCTACCTGTAAAAAGGATATTAGTTATTTTCATAAATGAGCGCTCCTCGCTAATCTGTATAGACACAATTCTACCATGTTAGAGTACAAGTGTAGTAGCACACGCAACCTATTAAATATGTGATTATAACAGCAAATCACCTAAATACTGGGTTAATATTTGATAAATGGCTGTAATATCTGTAAAATAGAGTTGTTAAATTAATTTTTTAGGGGGAGTTTGATGAAAAAGAATAGTTTCCTAGCCTTATCTATGATTCTAGTTTTATCTTTATTCTTAGCTGCATGTGGTGGCGGAGATAATGGTTCTAGTGGAGAAGGCGGCAGTGAAGATCCGAAATTAATGAGCATGCTGACAGGTGGAACAAGTGGTACATACTATCCGCTTGGTGGCGCAATGGCAAAAGTAATTACAGATGAAACTGGAATCCAAACAGACGCTGTTTCTTCCAATGCTTCTGCTGATAATGTTATCGCTCTTTCTGAGGGTGAAGCAGAGATCGCTTTCGTACAAACAGACGTTATGGCTAACGCAGTAGAAGGTACGAATGCATTTGAAGGGAAAGCGGTTGACAATGTATTGGCAATCGGATCTCTATATCCAGAAACGGTTCAAATTGTTACTCTTGCTGATTCTGGAATCTCAAGTGTAGAAGATTTAAAAGGTAAAAAAGTTTCTGTTGGTGCTCCTGGTTCTGGTACTTATGTGAATGCTGAGCAAATCCTTGAAATTCATGGCATGACTATGGAAGATATTGATGCTCAGAATTTAGACTTTGGTGAGTCTACTGGTGGAATCCAAGATGGTAACATCGATGCAGCTTTCATCACTTCTGGTACTCCTACAGGTGCGGTTGACGGTTTATCCGCTACAAACCCTGTAAGCATTGTTCCAATTGCGCAAGAAAAAGTAGATGAGTTGGTAGAAAAATATCCTTACTATGCTGCAAATACAATTCCTGCTGGAACTTACGGCATGGAAAATGAAGTAAACACAGTAGCGGTACTTGCGATGTTAGCAGTATCTAAAGATCTTTCAGAAGATCTAGTTTACAACATTACAAAAGCAATCTATGAAAATACTGATGCTATCTCCCACGCTAAGGGTGAATTCATCACACTTGAAACAGCAACAGACGGAATCGGTATCGACTTCCACCCTGGTGCTGAAAAGTACTTTAAAGAAGAAGGTCTATTAGACTGATAATTTAATTGTTAGAGGTTCCTAGCTGTTGATGGAGCACAGGGCGAAGACTCCGACGGGAGGTAGTGCTAAGAGGAGACCCCGCAGGCAAAGCGAGGAGTCTCCGCAAGCGCCCCGTGGAAAGCGAAGCCCAGTGCATAAATCTACAGCTGCGTTTAAGGATTCCTAAACAGGACCAAATTGGCCGACACTTAATTTTCATTATGCTGTCGGTCCTTCTTTTTTTATTTCTAAGCTTTTAATAGCTAGGTGGGTTACCATGAAAAAGAAAGTGATTGCCATTATATTATCCTCTACAACCGTATTACTCTTATTGGGGCTTTTTTTGCTCCCATTTCGAACCGCGCTAGTTTTCCATGTACAAAACACCGAACAAATACATGCATTCCTTCCCATAGATGAAGAGGAAACATTTCAAATCATCTTTACACACTCCATTCATTTAACTGATGTGGTGGAAAAGTATAGAGTGCGAGATGATCGCCAAATCGTGCAAACAGAAATCATTTACGAAGAATTCGGGATAGGCATGCCATCGAATGCGGAAGAGGGAGAAGAATTTGTATATGAAAATGGAAAATATCATATAAAAGATTTAAACAACGTATTCTCCTCTATGAATGTCCGAAACGGAAAAACCGTTTCCAAGAATCGTCTTGCCTGGGGCGATGATGGAGAAAAGATGGTATGGTTTAACGAATACTTTACCCCAGGAGACTGGTATAATGTAAGAGTTAAAGAGTTGACATTATGGCAGTATATGAAAGGAATGAAAATACATGACTGATAGAAACGACCGACAGGAATTAACGGCTGAAGAACAAGAAAAGTTGCTAGAAAAATACGATCCGGATGCCCAAACAAGAAATCTCTCCGGTTACGCAGCAAAGGTTGTCTTCTTTATGTTGATTGCCTTTTCCCTATTTCAACTATATACAGGAATATTTGGTCAACTTACAGCTTACCTGCAACGTACTGTTCACTTAGGTTTTGCTTTGACTTTGATATTCTTGCTATTTCCAGCCAGAAAAGGTGGAAATAAAACGAAAATAGCTTGGTATGATTACATTTTAGTAGGGTTGGCCGTTGTTGTATGCGGATACTGGCCTGTTTACTATGACACGCTAGTGCAACAGATTGGAAGCATCACCTCCGCACAGGCTGTAATTGGTGGCTTGGCCATCCTCTTAGTTATCGAAGCAACAAGGCGTGCTATCGGACTTCCGATTACCATTATCGCCGTTGTATTTATGGTTTACGCGCTTTTCGGTCCTTACATGCCGGGAATGTTGATCCATCGAGGGCTAAGTCTTGAACAATTGATTCAATCTATGTTCTTTACAACAGATGGCATTCTTGGTACACCTCTACAGGTATCGTCCACCTATATTTTCTTATTCTTATTATTTGGTGCATTCTTGGTTCAAACGGGTGTCGGGAACTATTTTAATGATTTAGCGATATCCATAGCGGGCAGACGTACAGGTGGACCTGCAAAAGTAGCTATTTTCTCTAGTGCACTACAAGGTACTATTTCTGGAAGTTCCGTTGCTAACACCGTTACCACTGGATCTTACACAATTCCTTTGATGAAACGACTTGGTTATCACCGTAACTTTGCTGGTGCGGTAGAAGCAGCGTCTTCCACTGGTGGACAAATTATGCCGCCAATTATGGGTGCAGCTGCCTTCTTGATGATTGAATTTGCAGGTGTTCCTTATTGGGAAATTGCTAAAGCCGCAACCATTCCTGCTATTCTCTACTTCTCAGGTATTTGGATCATGACCCACTTAGAAGCAAAAAAACAAGGGTTACTTGGATTGCCGAAGGAAGAAATTCCAAAGAAAATGGAAGTATTGAAAAAGATTCATCTCTTATTGCCTATAATCGTTATTGTTGTCCTGTTATTCCAAGGTTTCAGTATTGAGAGAACGGCTTTATTAGGTATTTTAAGTACAATAATCGTAAGTTTATTCAGAAAAGATACAAGAATTACCCCAGCTAAATTTACGCTTGCTCTAACAAGCGGGGCACGCACTGCTCTTGGTGTCGCTGCTGCAACGGCATGTGCCGGTATAATTGTTGGAGTAGTAACGAAAACTGGTCTTGGACTTAAACTTGGAAACAGTCTTGTAAGTATGGCTGCTGCCATTACGTCCACACCAACCTTACTATTATTACTGACTCTATTCTTCACAATGATTGCATCTATCATCTTGGGAATGGGTTCACCGACGACTGCAAACTATATCATTACGTCTACGATTGCGCTTCCTGCCATCTTAGCGCTTAATGATCAATTGGAAGTAGCAATACCAGTCCTTGCAGCGCACATGTTTGTGTTCTACTTTGGAATTGTTGCAGATATCACTCCACCGGTTGCCTTAGCCGCCTTTGCTGCTACAGGGATATCTAAAGGGGAGCCAATCCGTACAGGTATTAATGCATCTAAACTTGCTATCGCTGCGTTCATCATTCCATATATGTTTGTGTTCCAACCGCAGCTATTGATGATTGATACCACGATTCCAGAGGTTTCTTGGATACTCGTCACGTCCATCATAGGTATGATCTCTATCGGAGCTGGGCTTATCGGTTTCTGGTATAGAAAACTACACTGGATTGAGCGTATCCTTACTGTTTCTACAGGTCTATTATTGATTTACCCTGAAGCTAATACAGATATCTTCGGATTCATCGCTTTTGGTATTATGCTTGCACTGCAACTATTTTGGAAACGTGGAAATACTGGAAAAGGTGCTGGGAATGCTGTAAGAGAAGCAAACTAAGCGTTTAAAAAGACAAAGCCTGCCACCATTTGATTAGGGGCAGGCTTTTTTCTATTGAAAATTTCATGTCACTTTCTCTAACACACTAAAAAGTTTCGCTCTCTTCAAGTACAATGCTTGTGCTTCTTCCATCGAAACTTCCCTGAATCGGATGGTAGTACCTGGCTGAGCTTGAGCTAAAAGCGGAATATCATAGGAAATGACCGTCGCAATCCTTGTATATCCCCCAGTCGTCTGGCGGTCTGCCATTAAAAGAATCGGACTTCCATCTGCTGGGACTTGGATTCCCCCTAATGGAATTGCTTCTGAAATGATATCTGCAGAAGTTTTATGCTCGATTTTCGGTCCTTTCAACCTGTACCCCATGCGATCGGATTGTGGAGTAACTTCATAGGTCGCTGACAAAAATGTTTCCACAGAAGATTCATGAAAAGCATCCAGATGCGGTCCAAGGCAAACCCTAATTTCCATCTCTTGTTTATAAGTTGGAATTTCATCAGGATGAATAGAACGACCGGTAGTTGCCTGATTCGAAGGTTCTCCGTATAATACGTCATCTTTCTCCAATGCCCTACCTTGGAATCCTCCAATTTTCGCTTTCAAGTATGTCGACTTACTTGCCATAACAACTGGTACGTCAAACCCACCCTCTACACAAATATAGGCGCGGGCTCCTTCCACTGGCATTCCAAACTCAATAAGCTCCCCTTTTTTCATTTTGAAGCTCTTCCACATAGAAACTTGCTTGCCATTAACTTTCGGGGACAGGTTTCCACCGCAAATGGCAACTACCATGTCCTCGAGCGCCTTTAATTCAGGACCCATGATGGTGACCTCCAGAGCAGCTTCTGCTTTGTCATTTCCAACTAAAAGGTTGCCTATCTGCAGAGCAAAAGTATCCATCGCTCCAGCAACTACCATTCCAAACTCCTGATAGCCTGTCCGACCCAAATCCTGGAGAGTCGTCAATAGGCCTGGTTTTATTACTTGAAAAACTGGTCTGCTCATGGTTGATCCACCGCCCCAAAAGCCTGAATCGCTACTTGGTTTTCCTCCAGTTTCGCTCTTAGTTTCCGCACAAAATCCAACGCTTCCGGCTCGTCTCCATGCACACAGATGGTATCTGCTTGGATGCATATATCTTCTCCATTAACCGCCGGCACTTTGCCTTCTGTAACCATCCGCAACACACGCTTGACAGCAAGGTCTGCATCATGGATCATTGCATTAGCATGGGACCTTGGAGTAAGTGTTCCGTCAGGTTGATACGTCCTATCAGCGAAAACTTCTTGCGCCACTTTTAACCCTACTTTTTCCCCAGCCCAAACAAGTTGACTTCCTGCCAAACCAAATAAGATTAGATCTGGATCTACCGCAAGAACCGCTTCTGCTATTGCTGTAGCTACCATTTCATCTTTAGACGCGAGGTTATACAAAGCACCGTGCGGTTTTACATGGTGCACATGTGTTCCTGCTACCGTAGCAGCCGCTTTAATAGCCCCTATCTGATAAACGACAAGGTTAAAGATTTCCTTTTTGCTCAATTGCATATCACGTCGACCAAATCCCGCAAGATCTGGAAAACCAGGGTGAGCTCCAACGGAAACCCCAAGTTCCGCAGCTTTCTTTACCGTTTTCATCAAAACGTTATAATCACCAGCATGAAAACCGCATGCGATATTAGCAGAGGAAATATACTGAAGCACTTCCTCGTCATTTCCGATCGTATAGGCACCAAAGCTTTCCCCTAAATCACTGTTTAAATCAACGGTCTTCATCGTGTGCTCCCCCTTTTGCATAACTCTTCACCTTGTATTCTCCACGTGAAACAGCTTCTTCTATCTCCTCATATTCTTTTCGGTCAACAGGTGCGAAACGGATATAAGCACCGGCAGAAAGAAGGATAGGTTCATGCCTTTCTGAATCATACAGCTTCACAGGAGTCCTCCCAATAATCTGCCATCCGCCTGGAGTTTCTATTGGATACACCCCTGTTTGCTCCCCTGCTATCCCAACAGAACCTGCTTCAATTCTTGCTCGTGGATTTTCGCGTCTTGGCGTAGCTATTTCCTTTGGCATGCCGCCTAGGTAAGGAAAACCAGGAACAAAACCCATCATGTAAATAAGGTAGGGCTGATTGGAATGGATGGAAACCACCTCGTCCTCTGTCATCCCGTTGTAGCTTGCCACTTCTGACAAATCAAGCCCCACATCTCCTCCATACAAGACAGGAATTTCGTAAACGATCGCACTCGATTGAACTTCTTCCTTTTGCAATACTTCTTTAATATCTTGAAGCGTGTTGCACAAATCCTTGTAGCTGATTTTATCAGGACGATAAAAAACAGTTAGGGTCGTATATGCCGGAACCAACTCCGTAATGCCTTCTATTTCAACCTTCTTAAGGTAGTCCGCAAACATCCTGATTTGCTGATTGGTTTCCTCCGATATATCGGACCCAAATAATACCTGTATACCTGTATCCCCCAATGGATGAAATTGAATTTTCAACTTGACTCCCCCCTCAAGTTTTATTTAGGAAAATAATTTCGGAACCTGGTTAATCAGCGTAATAGCCGCAAGATACGCGGTTGAGAGAAACACAATGGCACCGAAAATAGTTAACCACAGTGGATGCTTATAGTCGCCTACAATTTCTTTTTTATATGCTGCAATCAATAACGTCCCAAGTGCCACAGGTAGGATAAGGCCATTAAACGCACCAGCAAGTATCAACAACAGAACCGGCTCTCCGATAAAAGCAAATATAATGGTAGAAACAATGATGAAGCCAATAATGACCTTCGAGTTATTCTGATCCACTTTTTTGGATAATGTCCGTAAAAAAGAAACCGACGTGTAAGCCGCCCCGACAACAGAGGTGATCCCTGCAGCCCAAAGTACAAGGCCAAACATTTTATAACCAACCATGCCCGCAGCTTCCATGAACACTGATGCCGGAGGATTGTTTGGATCTAACTTGAAACCCGTTGCCACCACACCCAGTACAGCAAGGAATAAGAAAATACGCATAATAGAGGCTATAACAATTCCGGATACCGAACTCTTCGTAACGTGGTGAAGGTTTTCTTTTCCACTAATCCCTGCATCCAACAGTCGATGACCACCAGCGAACGTGATATAGCCACCTACTGTACCACCAACCAGAGTGATGATGGCAAAAACATCAATTGTTTCTGGCGCAAACGTACGGAAAACAGCCTCTCCAACAGGCGGATTACTTTGGAATGCCACATAAAGCGTAAGCAAAACCATCATCAATCCCAGGTAACGAGCAATTTTGTCCATAGCCACCCCTGCCTCTTTGGATAGAAAAATCCCTATGGCAATAGCAGCAGTGATAACGGCCCCAATTCGCACATCCATGCCGAAAAGTACGTTCATTCCAAGCCCAGCACCACCGATGTTACCGACATTGAATGCCAAACCACCTAAAGCAACGGCAAAAGCGAGGAAATATCCTAGCCCAGGCAAGACCATGTTCGCTATATCCTGCCCTCTTTTTTTAGAAACGGCAATGATTCTCCAAACATTTACCTGTACCCCTATATCCAAGATAATGGACATTAAGATAACAAAACCAAAGCTTGCCAAAAGTTGTTCGGTGAATACTGCCGTTTGTGTTAAGAATCCCGGTCCGATAGCAGATGCACCCATCAGAAAAGCCGCACCAAGCAGGACACTCCAATTACTCTTAGTTGGCTTTTGCAAATCCGTGTACGTATTCTTCTGGTTCGACGACAATAGTAAAACCTCCTTTTTAAAAAATTCTAACTATTATTTTGATATACTAACACTACCATAAATCCTCCAAGGATAAAACTTCACACAAAAAACCACCTTGTGGAATAGGTGGTTTCGTTATTCAGGTTATTTTTTTTCTACAAAGTACATGGAAAGCGCTCCAAGTCCCACATGCGTTCCAACAGATACACCCATCTGCATGAGGTGAATGGTCCCTGTGAAATCTGTTTCGTTTTGTATTTTTATTTTCAGGTTCTCCGCGATTTTAATATCTGACGTATATCCGATAATGATGAAATCCGTCACCTGTTTGTCCATTCTCTTACTAAATTCATCCACATAATGCTTGAGGACCCTTTTTAAGCCTCTCTCTTTTGCGACTATAGCACCTTTACCATTTTTCATCGTCATAATTGGTTTCAGCATCAGTAATTTTCCAAGGAATGCACTCGCATTCGTCAGCCTTCCACTTTTGATCAAATGGTCCAGGTCATCCACTGACAAGAAGTGCTTCACATTGGTTTTGTGGCTCTCGTTAAAATCTACTAACTCCTGAAAAGATGCGCCACCCTCCCTCATCATCGCACTCTTTAGCACAAGCCAGCCGCTCCCATGACTCATACACTTTGAATCTACCACATGAATTTTTACAGATGAATCTGGGTATTCTTCAAAGAAATATCCTTTTGCCAATTCAGCCGATTGATAAGACCCGCTTGTACCGCTCGACATGCAAATGCACAGAATTTCTTTGTATCCGCTCTCAACAGCCTCCTTAATAATAGCCAAATACTCTACCGGACTGGGCATCCCCGTCGTCGGGAATTCCGAAAGCGCCTCCATCATTCCGTAAAATTCATCTGGCTCAATGTCCACTCGGTCCTTATATGTTTTTCCATCAATATTAATACTTAATGGTGCCAGACTGATGTCATACATCTCCAACACTTCGTTTGATAAATCACAAGTTGAATCCGCCATTAATTTAATCATTCAGTTCCTCCAATAAAACATACTTCATTCATCATAACTGAAAGGGTTTTAATAGACTATCAAAATTAGATAAAAAGAAAGAGGGTAAAATAAGGAAAGTAGACCATGTGTTATTTACTGAAAATTATGTTATTAATAGTGTGAAACTGTTATAGTTAAGTAGACTCTGAGAAAGGATGTGGGACATGCTAGTAAAATCGCGTAAGTTGTCAGTCGAAATGCAAATTTATCAATCTTTGAACGCACGAATGACCCTTCTTGAGAAAGAAAAGCAATATTTATGGAATTTGGAGAAAGGTTATGAAGGAGAGTGCATGTTTGATGCCCTGACAGAAAAATTAGAGGGCGGGAATCTCTTATTTTTGAATGACCTCTTGCTTAAGCATAATAACACCACTTTTCAAATTGACTCCTTAATTATCACTCCCCAGAATGCTTATCTTTTTGAAGTGAAGAACTTTGAAGGGGACTACGTCTACGATGCTCGCACTGATCAACTTCACTTAAAAACAAACTCCAAAGATTATGAGGTTACTAACCCCCTGACCCAATTGAATCGGTGCAATTCATTGCTCCGCCAATTCCTTAATAGTTACGGATTTAATTTACCCATTCTCGCTTCCGTGGTCTTTATCAACTCCGAATTCACCTTGTACCAATCACCTCTTGATAAACCTTTTATTTACCCAACCCAAGTAAACAGATACCTTAGAAGCTTGGAGAATGACTTTCCTTCTGGGCTTAATAGCATGCATACCGCGCTTGCTGAAAAACTGACCTCCCTTCATATCGTGGATTCTCCTTTTAAGAACTTGCCGGATTATTCTTATGATCAGGTTAGGAAAGGATTGGTGTGTGCAGGATGCGCCTCTTTGTCTGTATATGTTGAGGGGCGTTCGGCACGGTGTGTGAGGTGTCATAAGGTGGAGACGCTTGAGGAGATTGTATTGAGGCATGTTAGGGAATTTAGGATGTTGTTTCCGGAGAAACCTGTTTCTACAAAGAGTATTCATGAGTGGGGTAAGGGTATAGGATCTCAAAAAACAATAAAACGCATACTGGATAAACATTTTGAAATAAAAGGAAGTAATAGATGGAGTTATTTTGAGTGATCTGGTGTTATTACCTATTCTGATTCTGGGGTAATGCTTCGGGGCGTAGGTGTGGGGGATTTCTGTTACCGTTTTGCTATGGCAGCTTGGGATTTGGGTGGAGAGAGCTTCTCTTCTACCGTTTTTACGATTTCACTCGGGTTTTGGGCGGAGAGAGGGCTTCTCTTCTACCGTTTTTACGATTTTACTCGGGGTTCGGACGGAGAGAGGGCTTCTCTCCTACCGTTTTCACGTTCTCACTCCGGTTTCGGGCGGAGAGAGGGCTTCTCTTCTACCGTTTTTACGCTCTCACTCGGGTTTCGGGTGGAGAGAGGGCTTCTCTTCTACCGTTTTCACGTTCTCACTCGGGTTTCGGGTGGAGAGAGGGCTTCTCTCCTACCGTTTTCAAACTCTCACTACGGTTTCGGGCGGAGAGAGGGCTTCTCTCCTACCGTTTTCAAACTCTCACTCCATTTTTGGGCGCAGAGACACTCTCTCTCCTACCGTTTTCAAACTCTCACTCCGGTTTCGGGCGCAGACACTCTCTCTCCTACCATTTTCAAACTCTCACCCGATTTTCGAGCGCAGACACTCTCACTCCGGTTTCGAGCCCAGAGACACCACATCCACCAAACAAAAAACCCTCAATCCCCAAAAGGATCGAAGGTTTTACCATTTAATCTAATTTTAATGAAAGGAAAGCGCCTTTTGCTCCTTCCCGTCACTAAGAAAGAGGGTTTGCGCCGTTGATGCGAAAAGCTCATCAAACAGTGCAGGATTATCTACTAAAGATACGCCATAGCTAGGAATCATTTCTTGGATCTTCTCTTTCCATTCAAACATTTGCTCTGGGAAGCATTTTTCAAATACTTCGAGCATCACGTGAACGGCAGTGGAAGCTCCTGGAGAAGCACCTAGCAACGCCGCTATGGAGCCGTCGGATGCACTAACTACCTCTGTACCAAATTGAAGTGTCCCTTTTCCTCCTATTTCCGTGTCCTTGATGACTTGAACACGTTGACCTGCCACAACGATCTCCCAGTCTTCACTTTTGGCATTTGGGATAAACTCTCGCAGCTCATCGATGCGCTTTTCATTGGATAACAGCACCTGTTGAATCAAGTACTTGGTCAGCGCCATTTCTTTGAAACCAGCCGAAAGCATGGTCATAACGTTATATGGTTTTACGGAGCCAATCAAGTCCAGATTGGAACCGGTTTTCAGAAACTTCGGTGAGAATCCTGCAAATGGGCCGAACAGCAGGCTCTTTTTGTTGTTGATGTATCTCGTATCAAGGTGAGGAACCGACATAGGCGGAGCACCAACCTTGGCCTTTCCGTATACTTTTGCGTGATGTTTTTCGACCACTTCAGGATTATTGCATACTAGGAACAGTCCACTCACGGGGAAACCGCCTATATTCTTCGACTCTGGGATACCGGTTTTTTGCAATAATGGAAGACTTCCTCCTCCACCGCCGATGAATACAAATTTGGCATGGTGGTACTCCACCTGACCAGTTTTTGCATTACGGATCTTCAACTTCCAGGAACCATCGCTTGCACGCTTAAGGTCCTCTACGCTGTGCTCATAGTGAACTTCTACGTTGTTTTTCTCCAGGTGATCAAACAACATGCGGGTCAGCGCGCCAAAGTTCACGTCTGTTCCAGAGTCAATCTTGGTTGCCGCAATGGGCTCCGTTGAGGTGCGGCCTTCCATCATAAGCGGCATCCATTCCTTCAGCTTGTTTGGATCTTCAGAGTATTCCATTCCTTTGAATAGCGGGTTTACTGTTAGCGCTTCCATCCGTTTTTTCAAAAATGTTACATTTTCTTTCCCTTCCACAAAGCTGATATGTGGAATTGGCATGATAAAGTCTTGAGGGTTGCTTATTAGGTTTTGTTTTACTAAATAGGACCAGTATTGGCGAGAAAGCTGGAACTGTTCGTTAACCTTTACCGCCTTGCTGATATCCATCGTTCCGTCCGCTTTTAGTGACGTATAGTTTAACTCGCATAATGCTGCATGTCCCGTTCCTGCATTATTCCACTCATTTGAGCTTTCTTCCCCTGCGCTTGCCAGCTTTTCAAACACTTTGATATTCCAATCAGGAGCAACTTCCTTTAACAATGAACCTAAAGTCGCGCTCATGACACCGGCACCAATTAAGATAACGTCTGTTTTATTCTGCATGTTGCTCATCATTACACATCCCCTAAATTTATAAAAAAGAGCAGGCGCTATTGCTTCTAGCATCCTAAAGGCATAACGCTACCTAAAAACATACTTTGTCCATCTTGTTCTCTATCATATCACATTTTGGGCTAACTTTTCACCAGAATACACCCTATTGTCTGATTATTTTAAACTGTCTGGAGCAAAAAAGAAAACGGTACTGCAAGCCTCCACAAGTAGCTGTAGCTCACTGTACCGCTTCCGCTATTAATCTCTTTCTCTTGCGTTCTGGGTGTCTCTAATATTTTTTTGAATGGTGATTGCTGCAAATAAGCTGAGCACAAATGACATGCCGTAAAATCCTTTTTCACTTAAAATGATACTTCCGGCATTGTAGAGGCCGATTGCCATTAAGGATATGGACACAATAAGGGCAAACCAGCTTAGCCCGTAATAGATTCCAGATACAGGAATGTCTTCTTCCCGATCTCGTACTGCTTTTTGTAAGGACACGGCTGCATACAATCCGAAAACCAATACAGCAAAATAGTAACCCTTCTCATTCAGTTCCATCGTAGCATTGAACAGGCCGATTAAATAAGCGGAAACACCAACCACAAGGGCGGCCCAACTTGCGCCTTTAAAGGCTGCCGTTGGTTCCCCTTCTTTTCTTTCTACTTTAATCTTTGGTTTATTTTCGTCTCTTTTTAATAATGGGTTATCATTCATCTCTGCCATCCCATTCTCCCCTTTACTGAGTTCACATATGGTTAATTATAACAATATTTTACAAATATGAAATAGGGTAAAGAGAAATTTTCTATGCTTCCTTCACAATCTTTTGAATATAGAAAACATAGCATTGTCTGTCTTCATCAATTTCCGTGGAATCAACGTGGCATTCCCCAATTCCAGGCAGGTGCACAATATCTTTTAACAAGTATTTAATGGCTTCCCAGTGGCTTTCCAATGGTTGTGTGTGCAGGAGCGGCATATCTTGAAGGTATTTAAACTCGCGAAACTCCATGTGAATGCCGGCAGGGTACGATTTTTCTTTATAGAAATTCCTTGCAACCTCATCTTTTTCTACTGTAATTGTTTCGGTACTGTTATGTAAGGTGCCCTCGTTGCATATTAATTTATATTGAATTCCTTCTTTTATGAAAAAAGTGCAAAGCTGCCTTGCCATTATTTCATCTTCGCTAATTTTTCCTTTTTTGTATTCATAAATGGGATCATAGCTGCCTCGATCGTGTAAGTAATAAATCAGTTCCATTAAAAGAACACCTACCTGTCTCTATTATCATATATATTCATCATAGCAAAATTACGTAAATTCTTCTGCCGAATCAGTAAAATTTTCTCCTATTCATTTCCTATTTTTGTTACTATTAGTTTAGTCCATTAAGTAAGAAAGGAGTTATCCTCATGACAAAGACAAAAAAAGTATTAAGTAGTGTTTCTGCCACCATATTCGCTTTGGGTATGACAGGTTGCGGTTCCAATACGGAGGAAGTCAGTTCGCTGCCTCCAGAGCCATTTGATGACCGTTGTAATGAGTATGAGTGGGATAATGAAGAGGGCGTCTATCAATGCGACGATGAATCATCCAGCTTTTATCGCAGCTATTACCATGGAGGAAGCTTTTTTGGAAGTAAGTCTTCCTTAAAAAAGGATTCTTCTTATAAGACTTACCGAAACAGCTCTTCTTATAAATCCAATACAACACCAAGCAAGGGATTTGGCAGTGGTTCCTCTTATAGTGGAGGATGAGCTAGATGAAAGAGCAAGCGTATCAAAAAGCTCGAGAGAATTTTTATGCAAAGTTTCCTGACTTCTGGAGCAATTTGTATGGCCAGGAATATGCCCTCTATTCCCTACATGAAATAACGGAAGAAGAAGCTGCGCACATACGTAAAGTGACCAATAGAGTAGGGAGAATCTTTTGTAAAATGGCAAAGCTGCTGCGGGGACTCGAAGAAGAAACTCTTCTCGAACTTGGGTATCCCAAAGAGACCATTCCATTTCTGTCAATCAAGGAGCTGAAGGCTGAGTCTGTGATCTCCCGAGTAGATTTGGTAAAAACGAAAGATACATATAAAGTATTGGAGATTAATAGCGACACGCCAACCTTTATTAAAGAGTTGTTCCAAATGAACGGGGAAGTTTGTAAAGAATTTAACCGTACAGACCCTAATGCTCAAGAAGAGGAGCACTTAGGAAGAGCGGTAAAGAATGCAATTTTTGAAAGCTATCAGGCTTTGGGGAAAAAGGATTTCCCAAACATTGTGTTTACTTCCCATGATGAAAATTTCGAGGATAAACAGACGGTCTTATATTTAAAGGATATTTGTAAGCTTCCTTCCCAATACGTTCCCCTGCACAAGCTGAAAATCATGGAAGGGGAAGCGTTGTTGGATGAGGAAGGACGAAAGATTGATGTCCTGTATCGCCAGACCTTCCCGGTAGAATCGCTTATATTGGATAGGGATCAGGAAACTGGTGCGAATGTTGGCCTTCAGTTGTTAGAGTTGGTCCGTTTGAAGAAGCTTGCCATCGTTAATCCGTTAAGTGCCTTTCTTCTACAATCCAAAGCGGTGCAAGCCATTATCTGGGGGCTGCACGAACAAAATAGCGATTACTTTACACAAGAGGAGCATGAATGGATCAGCGAGTATTTTCTCGCTACCTACTTAGAGCCCACGCCTTTTCGGACTGCAGGGAAAAAATATGTGGAAAAACCGACCTTTGGGAGAGAAGGCGATTCTGTCAAAATATACGCGCATTCAGGGGAAAAGGTTGAGGAAGATCCAAACAATAGTTATGTAGATTATGTGCAGGTCTACCAAGAGTATATAGATCTGCCAAAGATCTCTTTTCAAACAGATCACGGGGAAAAAGAAGGTCATATGATGATTGGTGCTTTTCTTGTGAATGAAAAAGCTAGTGCGTTTGGATATCGTTTAGGAAAACAAATTATTGATAATTTATCTTATTTTATGCCTGTAGGGTTTAAACATACGAAGGAGTGATTGGAAATGGGCAGCTATTTAGCGTCTTTTGGTTTATATGCTGGTACAGCGTTTGTTTTACTGTTTATTGGATTATTTTTGTTCGATTTAACATCTAGGAATGAGAAAATCAAACTCGTTTCACAAGGTAATACCACGGCAGCGTTGGTGATGGGAGGAAAACTGCTCGGCTTGGCATTTGTTATCGGATCTGCCATTGCACATTCCGTGTCGTTCTTGGATATGGTTATCTGGGGAGCTATTGGGATCGTGGCGCAAATCGTCTTTTACGTGCTAGCTGAAGTAGTTACAATCAATTACAGCATTAAGGATGCAGTCAATGAGGATCGGGTGTCTGTGGGAATCTTATTGATGATGTTCTCTTTGTCCATCGGCTGGATTATTGCCAGTTCATTAACCTATTAAAAAAGAAAGCTCAAAGCATTCGTTCGCTTTGAGCTTTTTTCTATTTATCCCACTTTAAACTTCGATTCATAGGTATTTTTATCACAGATGATATATAATTTTGCGTCGCTTGGAATCTTCTCATCCAACCTTCTATTAATATCCAGCTCTTTCCCATTCGATAATAGTGTCGCTCCTTTATCGAGGATTTCATGAAAGGCTTGCCTATAGGTGATCCAAGCAGGGTCTGCAGCAATTTCATAAATATTATCGCCATGCATTCGGCTGGTAAGCTGTCGAAATAAGTGTGTAGAACCGTGGTACATCGTTGCTTTTGCTAATAATCGAGATGCCGTTTCACCTGATATGACAAATTCGTCTACATTAGCATGGGAGAAATTTGGGATGCTTTTTTCTTTTCTAATCTCCACGATTGTATAGATATTGCGATTATGTATCTTGGAAAGCCGTTCTACAGACGATGCGACTAAGAGCGTTTTTCCATCGGAAAGCGAGGCATCTTCTATCATATCGTCTGAAAAGATCGTCACAGATTTTGCTTCAAGAACGTTTGCTTTTAGCAATACAGCATCTTCACTCGCATCTCCTTGAACGTAATCAATCTCTAACTCACACGGATTTGTTTTTTTAGAATCTATTAATACAATCTGTGCATTCTGATTATCTTCAAGAATTTCCCCCATCGCTCTTTCGGTTTTATCTGTCCAGCCAACAAAGATAAAATGATTGGTCTTTTTACTATTCAATTTCCCCTCCCCCTTCCATTTACTATAAAGTGCAAAAAGATTAACAACCTTTCCAATTAACACACCAATAAGTCCGATGCCAAAAATAAATAAAAACATGGCAAAACTTTTTCCTGCAACGGTTTGTGGAGAAACATCGCCATAACCCACTGTGGTAACCGTCGTCATCGTCCACCATAGTCCTTCAAATACCGTTGGAAATGTGTCCGGCTCTAACAGATGCATAGTGAATGAACTTCCTGCAATAACTAAAATGGACACAAAGACTATAGCAAAATTATTTGTTTTGACTACATTTTTAAAGAATCTCTGTAAAATCCACACTTTAAATCACCTCTCTTTCCCCTACCTCGGCCAACACAATCCGGTTTCTACCACCGTTTTTTGCTGCATAAAGCAGTTTATCTACTTTTTCCACTAAAAGATCAGGTCGCTCCCCATTTTGTTTATCCGACCCGAAGCTCATCGTGACGGAAAACGTCTCCCCGTTGTCACAGAAAACGTGGCTTGCTACTGCTTGTTTCATTTCATCAAGTACTTTCTTTACTTCAGAATCGTTATTGTAATAGAGAATAAGGGCGAATTCTTCTCCCCCATACCGAAAAGCTTTTCCCTCTTTGTTGGAAAGTACAGAGGTCAGGATCTCTCCAATTTTCCTTAGCACCTTGTCTCCTGTCACATGTCCATATTTATCATTAATAGATTTAAATTTATCAATATCTGTGAGAGCGAGGTAGAAAGGTTTTTGGTCAAGAAGGTCATTACGCAAGCATTCCTGAAAAGAACGGTGATTGGCTAGATTGGTAAGGTAATCGCGGTTTGCCGCTTCCACCAACAAGCTGTTTTCCCACTGATGTTTTCGCTCTCTAGAAACGATAATGCCTCCCAATCCACCAATAAGGAGTAGAAAAAGCACCGCACTAACATAGTGAATCATACTATGTACGGAAGTGGCTTCTTGCGCTTGCACGAAAAAAATGACTGAGTACACTAGCGTAAAGAAACCAGCTGCCATCATACCTCCAAGAAACCGCCAATATACAGCGACATGTAAAATGATTAAATATGCTAAAGGAAATAACGGGCTATCCAAGCCACCGGTCAATGGGACTAAGGCTGAGAATGCAATAAAATCAAAAAACGGTCCACCCTTTGTCATCATGACATATATTCTGGAGCCTTCAGGTGACTTATGCAAATAGTAATCAGATATACCCATATATAGAAAGCCAAAAATAACTAATATTACAAATAAAGTAATCTTCCATTGAGTCGGATTATCAATAGTTTGAATGGTAAAGACAACAATAGATAGAACAAGAAAAAACCAACGCAAAGAAGAAAAAATTATTTCCAGTGCATGATGCGACTCGTAAGCATTCTTTAAAAAAGCATTCATCTCATTCACATCCTGTAAAAGCTAAAAGGTTATATGTATAGACACTGCGACCCATTAAGCAACGATATCTAACAAGACATTTCTTATTTATGCCGCTCTAGTCTGCCCTTTGCCTGGAGAGGTACCAGATGCCCAGACTAACAATCCTATCCCAACCATCAAAAAGGCTAACCCTACCCAAGAAGTAGCAGTCAAATTTTCCCCTAACAGAAACACTCCAAACAATGCTGCTGTCAACGGCTCTGCCAAAGCAAGCGTAACCGCGGTGGAGGAGGAAACATGCAGCAAGCCTCTTGCAAAAAGAAAATAAGCCACTCCTGTCGTCATGACACCTAGATATAAGACAATGACCCATCCGCGCACCTCTGCCACCCAAGCCATATCATAGATAAATAAAACAGGTGCTAATAATATGGCACTGAGCGTAAACACTACTGCGATTATGGAGAGCGACGGGAATTTCCCCACCAGGTCCCGACTAACCAATGCATATAGGGCAAACGACAAACCTGCACCTAAGGCCATCAACACCCCAAAAGGATCCATCACGACAGAATTCTTATTCACAAAAAGCATCATACAGCCCATGATAGACAGTAAAGTAGCGCTCCACCAAATTCCACTTGGACGTCTTTTCACAAAGAGCCATTCTAAAAATCCTGAGAACACCGGGGCACTCCCTATCGCAACAACCGTTCCAATGGCCACTCCCGTTACCTTAACGGCAGAGAAAAAAAGCGGTTGAAAAAGGGCCATGCTTATAGCAGCGAGAACGGTTGCCCTCCATGGCCAGTTCTTTAAGCTCCATCCACCAGTCAGAAAAACAAGTACCAATAAAAACGAGCCCCCAACCGCTAAACGGGCAGCCCCTATGGCCACCGGATGTGCCGATTGAGGAGCAAAGGACTGGGCCGTGCCGGTGGTTCCCCAAAGGACGGCAGCAAATAAAATTAGAAAAGGAGCTAATTTCCCCGTCAAAGTCCTCACCTCATAGTAAAAATATAGACACACTGCCTATTCTAAACGGTTTTTATTAATGGGTTGTATTTAACAATTCATATGTATTGTCGCACACTCTATTCCTGCCTGTTCGTTTTGCCTTATATAAACACTCATCAGCAATATATACCATTTCGTTTCTATCACTTACGGTTTCTGGATAAGTTGCTACACCTATAGAAACTGTTATGTTTATTAATTCTGTTTTAGAAACATTAAACTTATATGCTTCTACTGCTTTTCTGAT
Source organism: Bacillus sp. CHD6a (assembly GCF_001293645.1). Lineage (GTDB taxonomy): Bacteria > Bacillota > Bacilli > Bacillales > Bacillaceae_I > Sutcliffiella_A. Next base: position 82,150 of record NZ_LBMD01000012.1, on the reverse strand, counting down.
ACGTTCCGCTATTTCCATTGCATGAGGATGCGGGCTGTCAGGTAAAATAACCGAAAACTCCTCTCCTCCGTTTCTAGAAACCACATCAAACGAGCGAGTAGTATTTTTAAGAATCTTACCCAATTCTGCTAGAATCATATCGCCTACTGGATGCCCATATGTATCATTGACATGTTTAAAATGGTCGATATCAATGAATAGTAACGATAATTTTTCACCTTTCGTTGTAGCATTATCGATTAGCGAATTCCAAATAGCATCGAACTGTCGGACATTATTTAATCCGGTAAGAAAATCCGTCGTGGATTCTTCTTCATATTTCATCAAGAGATACTGCGTTTTTCGTATATATTCAACAAAGAAGACAGAAGTAAAGCCACCTACAATAGAAATTATCCAATAGGAAGGTATTAAACTTTTTAACACACCGTAATCCTTGACCAGAATGTAAATAAATACACTGAATACTATGTTTGAAAATAGGATCATAGCCAAGCTTTTTTTAAAAGAATGACGACCTATGTTATATTTCACACTTAGTTTGTTTATGAAAACAAAACCTAACATCAAAATTGCCATCATGATGAATGCTGCAACAGCAGAAGTAGTGAACCCAAATATAAATCTACCAATTATTATTAATATTGTACTAATAAGAGCTTGCGGGAGTCCTAAAAACATAATAACCAGCATGACAGGTATGTAACGTAAGTCGACAATTGTTTCCTGCGTTACCTGTATCGAATAATACATCAATATAATACCTAAAAGCCCTCCAGCAACTCCATCTATCAATACGGAGATAAGATAATTTCTTTTTTCTAATTGAATTTTCCACCTTAATTGTAAATAAATAAATATTAATGAAAATAAAACACAAAGATTGAAAAATAAATCATTAAATAAATCTAACAAACACCATTTCCTCCTTTAATCTATGCTAAGTAATCCGCTAATTTATATAATATTCAAACCAACCTCAGTAACCTTAACTATTTTCTATTTAATTCCAATATCTTTTAATAGTATAGCATCAAAATTCTTAGAAATGGATGTTTTGTGGTAAAATTTTTATGTTATTAAGTAAGTTAAATCTTATGTTATTGAAGGCGAATTGGTGTTAGAAGATTCATTCTTTCTTTACCATTTCCTGTAATTATCTACCACCATCTCTACCAATAAATGATAAAATGAAGTGAACCTATTCGACAAGAAAAGGAGCAATTGTTTTAATGGAAACCATTTCAAGTTCATACCACCTACCACTAGTGCTACTTTCCATCATAATAGCCATCATGGCGTCCTACGCAGCACTAGATTTAGGGATTCAAGTCCGTAAAGCGAAATCAATTGTACGATTGGCTTGGGGAAGCGCAGGTGCTTTAGCAATGGGGATGGGTATTTGGGCGATGCATTTTGTCGCTATGCTCGCCTTTCATCTAGACATACCTGTTCACTATGATTATCTTTTGGTTATTGTATCCATTCTGCCGGCTATTCTGTCTTCCGGCATCGCTTTATATATCATCAGCAGAAAAGAAATGAAAAAAGTAGATGTTTTTCTTGGAGCTTTCTTTATTGCAACTGGAATAGTGTCCATGCATTATTCCGGAATGGAAGCCATGATGATGGATGCAGCTATTGTGTATAATCCTTATTTGTTGGCACTCTCTGTACTTATCGCATTTGTTGCATCTGTGGTTGCTATTTATCTTATATCTTTTGTGAGTAAAAACTATCAATCTAAAAAAATATGGTCGAGAAAGTTTTTAAGCTCCCTTATCATGGGTGCAGCAATTTCAGGTATGCATTACACAGGAATGGCTGCAGCAAGCTACGAGCCTCATTCTCACCAAACGCATGGATATGATGCCTTTAACAGTATCTATTTGGCCTATGGAATAGCACTTATCATTCTTATCTTACTAGGATTTGTGTTTGTAAGTGTGTTAATTGATCGCCGTTTTGAGAATCAATCCATTATTTCTGAGAGAAGATTCTTATCCGTTATTGAATCGGCTAATGATGCCATTATCATTTCTGATAGCACTAGTACTATTATCTCCTGGAATAATGGAGCAGAGAACATATTCGGTTTTACGAAAAAGGAAGTAGTCGGCCAAAAGCTTCAAACCATCATTCCAAAGAGATACCAGCAGGCACATCGAAAAGGGATGGACCGTTACATAGCTACTGGGGAACCGAAAGTAATTGGAAAAACAGTGGAATTAGAAGCCGTGAAGAAAGATGGAAGTGAAATCCCGATTGAGTTATCACTTGCTGCCTGGAAAGAAAGTGATGCGATTTATTTTAGCAGTATTATCAGAGATATTACGGATAGAAAAAGAAATGAGAAGAAAATCAATCAAATGGTGTATTTAGACCCGCTAACAGGCCTTCCAAACCGACTTTTATTAAACGACCGCTTATCATTAGCAATGGACCAAGCTGATCAAAACAAACATTCTTTGAGCATCATGTTCATTGACCTAGACCGTTTTAAATATATTAATGACACACTTGGCCATGCAGTTGGAGATCAGCTGTTAATTGAGGTGGCAAACCGTATTCAGTCCTTTTTAGGAAGACACGAAACGTTATCCAGACAAGGTGGGGATGAATTTATTGTATTGCTCCCACAAACAACTGCTTCTGAGGTGACCAAGCGGGCAAAAGCTATTGTAGACGCTCTTAATAAATCATTGATAGTAGACGAGCAAGAATTATTTATCACCCCCTCCATTGGGATTACCATGTATCCTACAGATGGAAAGGACATCGATACTTTAATAAAAAATGCCGATACCGCCATGTACCAAGTAAAGGAGCGCGGTAAAAACAATTTTCAATTTTACACACCAGAAATGAATGAAGCTGTTTCTAGAAAAATGCAGTTGGAAATTGGTTTACGAAAAGCACTGGAACGCCATGAATTTACGGTTGCCTATCAACCGCAAATAGACGTAAACTCTAATCAAATCATTGGTGCGGAAGCACTCCTTCGCTGGAATCATCCAGAGTGGGGCAGTATCTCACCTGCTGAATTCATTCCAATTGCTGAAGAAACGGGACTTATCCTCCAAATTGGCGAATGGATTCTAAAAGAGGCGTGCATGCAAAATAAGCGATGGCAAGACCAAGGCTATAAACCTCTCAGGATAGCGGTCAATATCTCCTCTCGCCAATTTCAACAAAGTGACTTACTTGATCGAGTAAAAAACATCCTGAAAGAAACAGGTTTAGAATCACACTATCTGGAGCTAGAACTTACAGAGAGTATTATCCAAGATTCCAAACATGCCGTAGCCAAAATGCAACAACTGAAAAAAATGGGGATACATTTATCTATCGATGACTTTGGAACAGGATATTCCTCCTTAAACTATCTAAAGACATTCCCAATTCATACTCTAAAAATTGACCAAAGCTTCACTAGAAATATTTATGCAGATCCAAAGGATGCTTCTTTAGTAGAAACCATCATTACAATGGCGCACAACTTAAATTTAAAAGTAATAGCAGAAGGAGTAGAGACAGAAGACCAACTCAGATTCCTACAGCAACATCACTGCAATGAAGCACAAGGCTATTATTTTAGCAGACCAATATCCGCCGATGAGATGAGCGGGATGTTGGAAGGCAATGCTATTAAAATTTAATACTACAAAACGTGTTACGTCTAGGGTGGCGTAACACGTTTTGTTTACAAAGAGAAAGACTGTCCAATCCTCCTCCCAAAAACCACCTATCACCGCGACTGGAATTCACTCGCACCTATTCCTTTCATTCTAACTCGCCAAAATAATTTTCGCCCATTAGGCAAGAATAAAATTGTATTTTATAACTGGTAAGAAACGAGTGAATGGTGAATGTTCTTAAAGTATAAAAGTTTTTTTGCAATACTTGCTCAATGGGGCTTTTTTGGAAGCATAATTGGTTTAATGGTGGGCTCGATCACTACTTTCCTTTTAAAAACGAATGATTATCTCGGAGATGTACGATTACAAAACGATTGGCTGATCCTCCTTCTTCCCTTTGGAGGTATCATCATCGGTTACCTTTATATGAATTATGGAAAGGTTTTTCTACATCATACGGTAAATGACATAGCCGAATTGAATAACTTGGTAATAGACGCTGTACATGGCGAAAAAAAAGTGCCTGTGAGGATGGGGCCAATTGTCTATATTGGGACTTTTATTACGGTCATCTTGGGGGGCTCAACAGGAAGAGAAGGGGCAGCTATTCAAATGGGGAGCAGTGTAGCCTCGGCAGTCAACAACTTCTTTAAAGTAAACAAATTGGATACCAAAATGATCATCATGAGCGGAATAAGTGCTGGCTTTGGTGCTGCCTTTGGGGCACCCATAACTGGTGTTGTTTTCGGGATGGAAATGGCCGCATTAGGAAAATTAAAATTTGAAGCAGTGGTTCCATGCCTAACGTCTAGCTTTGTTGCACACTTTATCACAACGGGTGCTTGGGGACATAAACACGAGGAATTCATCATCCAAAGCGTACCAGAAATATCGTTTATTACGTTTATGAAAGTGATACTTCTATCCGTGATCTTTTGTCTGGTCAGCGTTTTATATTGTCAGTTGCGGCACGAAATACAACATTTCTCTGAGAAGTTGTTTAAGAAGAACCATATGAAGAGGGCCTTTTTTGGAGGAATCTTAGTAGTAGCCATTACATTAATGATTGGTTCCCAAGACTACAACGGTCGCGGAATTGAGATGCTAGAGCTATCCTTCAGAGAAGAAGTCCCTCCCTTTTCTTTCCTAGCGAAGCTTGCTTTGACTGCGATTACGCTTGGTAGCGGCTTTGTCGGCGGGGAAGCCATTCCTTTATTCTTTATGGGCGCAACATTAGGAAATGCCTTACATACTTTTGTTGATTTACCCCTGTCCTTTGTCGCTGCATTAGGATTAATTGCCGCTTTTAGTGCAGGAACTAATACTCCGCTGGCAGCATTCCTTTTGGCAATGGAGATGTTTAACGGAAAGGGTTTAGAATACTTTTTTGTTGCCTGTTTCATCAGCTATCTATTTTCAGGACATCACGGACTATGGCCTTCCCAAAAGATATATGAACCGAAAAGCAGGTTATATCAACTGCCTCCAGGAGAAACCATTAAAAAGGCAGAAAAGAAATAAAGTGTTACGTCTTGGAGGCGTAACACTTTTAACGTTGAGATTGGGAAAAGTCGGATCGTCAGGGGGGTGTTTGGCCCGTCTACTTATCCAAAAGCTTATACTTCTCCTTGAGCGGAATCGGTGCCATCTTTACTATCCTCTCCAACAAAAACGTCACAACCATCACATCATCCAACACACCGAAAAACAGAAGATAATCAGGAATGAGATCAAAAGGGAAAATCAAATACACCACGAGAAGCACCACACCAACAATCTTTTTAGTCCCTGTTACTTCGTTTGACCTGAAATAATCTATCAGGAAAGGAATGAACCTCCAAAAGGTGAAGATAAACTTTAAACGTCTGATAAACTTTCGCATGCAGCTTCCTCCTTGGATTGGAAGGGACAGTTTAAACTGTATACAGGCTGACGGCCCTGTCCTCTTAACCCTATTTCCATCTCTCCAATTTATGAAGATTTTTCACATAAAATCCTGCTAAAAACTTAGGAAACCCCATTTCTATGCATTTAGCTTTTACAAATTGTTTCATTTCATCTACAGAAATATTCTTTTGCGTGAACTCGCCGTCTTGATAACAATGCTTGCAGTACATGGAGCTTTTGTCTAAGTTCACTTCTGTACCCCGGTCTTCGCTTTTTTTCAATGGCATGGCGCAACTTTGACACTTTTTATATTCTTTCATTGCTATCACACCTCTACTGTTTTATAAATTTTTTTAACTCTCTTTAATTGAGGTGCTGTTAAATATTTTTCTCTCTTTTGTAACACAGCCACAAACTCCTCTTTGTTATTATCATCAACTGCAATCAATGTGCTTTCAGCATGCTGTGGAATTTCCTTTGGCCGGCAATTCTCTAAGTGTTGCAGCAAAAAAGGAAAGATAACGTTACAATTTTCTTTATTTACTTTTGCAAGTTTAGCAAGGGTCAGCACACCTTTATCCACTGTAATAACGGATCCGTTTTTCATGGCACGTATAACACTTTTATGATTCTCCATAATCGTATCCGATGCCACCTCTGCAATGGTTGTCAGAGCTGACATAGCCCCCCACACTAAACGATTATGGCGACTCGTAAGCAGTTCAAGAAAGATTGGTGCATACTTACTAATAAGTGCTGGTTTAACTTGTCCAATTTCATATGCCACCTTAATACAATCATGCGATATCTTCTTGTCTTTGTTTGATAGGTTCACCACTATCTCTTCTATTCCCTCGAGATTTTCTTCGTTTGCTAGCATATGTGCAAGTTCAATGTTCGGCTCTTCATCATTACGATCTTGCTGTGAAGCTAATAAGTGCAATACGCTCATGACTTCCCTTCCTTTCGAAAAATCTCTTTTCGTAACCTTTCTTTCATTATGATGAGATATGCTTCAGAAAGTAAAGATAACTTTGTTTGAAACGAAGCTTGAACTGCGTTTACTTACCAATTACAGGAGTGTTTTTTGTCAAAAAATAAGATGACCTTTTGTGAGGTCACCGCAGCGTTAAAGTATAGTTCATTTAAGAGGTTTTTATAAAAGTTCGTGCCAAAATACATTTTTCCATGAAGGTTGGAGTGGAGTCAGTCGAATGGAACGTCCCCTCGCACGAATCTTACTTATATTTCCGCAACAACTCTTCTGGAATATGGCAATAATCATCCGGACATCTAGCTAACCTGTCTTGATGCTCTTCAGCGCTTCTCACATAGTTTGAGAGAGGTAAAACTTCCACAACAATCTGGTCCCAATCGCTTCGATTACGAATAAACGCTCGTGCTGCTTCCAAATGTTTAGGATTTTCACTATACACTCCCGTTCTGTATTTCTCCCCCACATCCTGACCTTGTTGATTCAAACTATACGGATCAATAATCTCAAAGAAGTATTCCATTAATCTCGTTACATTTACAAGATCCGGATCAAACTCCGTTTTTACACACTCCGCATACCCATCATACTTTCCCTCAAGGGTATGACCTGTGCCATTCGCTCTTCCCGCTTCCGTTAACATAACACCAGGCAACGTCTTTATATATGCCTGCACGCCCCAAAGACATCCACCAGCGAAATAAATTACTTCCATGTTGTCTCCCCCTCATGATTAAAGGGACAAGTATCATAAACCTTTTTTTCTCTTGTCCAATTCATTAAAGTTTTACCTACTTAATTATTAAGATAGCATTCAAGCAGTAGTGAAATATACAGGTTTTATAAAATCCTAGAGCCACCTTTCACTAAACAAGATATGGAAAGGAAAATTCTCTTTTCTGGTATAGAAATTAACACGTTTACCTTCATATTCCTTTATGTCACTATTTTCTCTATAATAATCCTATATCTCAAAGGTAGATTATGAGATATATTGGTATTATTAGGGCTGACTAGAATTTAAAATAAACTATTGTAAGACTACTTGGATGAGAGCATTCTCCATGGCAAACATAAAGCTGTTAAGAAGCTTGATTGTCTTTTTTAGTAAGTATATCACTAGCAGTGTATTTTGTTTCTAATGAATTAGATGAAATGACTGACTCTATAACTTCTTATGACACTTATCGTGCAGGTACTGACTGTAAAATGCCAAGATCTATGGATGGAGAGGGTACATGATTCTACAAGAAATTCAAGGAGATAACGTTTAAATTTCACTGAGGAGCCGTTTCATTTGAAAAAAGGGAGGATAAGGTACGTGAGGAAACACTATATAGATGGTATAAGGATAGTAGCCATACTATTGCTCATTCCATTTCACACCGCAAGAATCTATGATTATTACCCGTTCTACATAAAAGATGATCAAAGCATGATCCTTCAATTGTTTGCTATTTTTTTGTCACAATGGCGGATGCCAATTCTTTTTTTGGTTTCTGGTGTCGGAACCTATTTTATACTACGTTCTAGAAGCAACAGAGCCTTTATCCATGACCGACTAAAACGATTGCTCATTCCCTTTATCTTTGCTGTATTGGTAATCGTTCCCCCTCAAGGATATTATGCCGCCTTAAGTAAAGGAATCATTCCTGCTACTACAAGTTATTGGGAGTATTATCCCACCTTCTTTACCTTTGATCTTTCTCAAATTGACGGATTTACTGGTACGTTTACGCCGGCCCACATGTGGTTCATTTTATTTTTAGTCGTGTTTTCGCTAATAAGCATAGCGGTCTTTCGTTTTATACAAAAAAAGGAAAGTATGATAACGTCTTCTACCCCTTCATGGCTTTTATACGTATTGATTATCCCTATTTTCATTACGGATATTGCCTTATTAGGCATGGAATTTAACCCATTCTACTATTTTACTTTTTTTCTCTATGGTGCATGCATCGTAAAAGAAACAGAGTTAGAGCGCATGATGGTGAAAGAACGAGGTCGCCTATTGATCCTTGCGATCGTAGGCATGAGTGCTGTGTTATTCCTCTATTGGCAACACATCACAAACGGCTTTGATACTCCACTCGTATTATTCACCTTGCTACAGTCCATCACCACCTTTGCATGGATGTTTGCCATTCTTGCTTATTTCAAAACGTATATAAACAAAAAGAATAACTGGATTTCATCTGTGAATAAGAAGGTGTTTACCATTTATATACTTCATCAAACGCTGATTGTGGTAATCGGGTTCTATATGCAAGAATTATCTATTTCTATATGGTCTCAATTTATTCTCATTAACCTATTAACGTTCCTCTCTATTGTTTTAATCTTTTTTATTTTCATCAAACGCTTTGCCGTTGTAAAAACTTTATTGGGGGCGAAGTAAAGACCGCCAATTCTTGCATTCTATAGGAAAAAAATGGCCCTTAGAGGGCCATTTTTTATTTCCATTATTACTTCAAAAGCGATTTCAATTTTCCTGTCGCTTCATCCGTATTCCTAATAAACGAACTAACATATCGCAATAAGAAAAAGGCCCGTTTTTATATGCAAGTCAATGAATGCCCTATCAAACTCTCTCAACATGCATATGATATCTATGAATCTATGAAAATAATAAGGAGGTTTAAGAGATGGATGAAAATATTGTAACATCTATCAAGAATAGCTTATTGGGGAATATCTGTAACATCCCTCATTTAGGCGGGCATTTAATAACCATTGTCGATGAAGAAGGCAGAAGTAGAACATCGCTTGCAAGCCAAGAGGTTTTAAGACCTGGAGAGATTGGCGTTGTGTTTTGCTTGCCTATTTTTGGGGCTCCAACGAGAAGATTACCAGACGTAAACTTATGTGGAGAAGAGTATGTTAGAATCTTTTGCGGCTTAACCACATTGGATGTATATTGCGAAAGAAGAGTAAGTGGCCCGCCAACACAAACGGTATCAATGAGGCCAGGAGAATTTGTCGTCATTACATGTGACCGCTGATTCTAAGTTCAAACACAGAGGGACGGTTTTACTGCTAGGGTAGCAGCTAACCGTCCCTTTTGTACTTATCAAACTTTCTTTTTGTTTAGATATAGTAAACTTCCTAAAGAAACATTAACTTCAGCTTAGTTTCACAGTCAAATCAATAAGTAAACCTCCGTGTAGACCAATGCTTATATATCCCATGATGATCCTGTCCCCTTATCTTACCTTTTCGATTTCATCAAAAGATAGATAAAGTATGGTGCACCAAGGGTTGCTGTAAAGACCCCTGCAGGTACAATGGAAGGTAAGAACATGGTCCGTCCAATTAAATCTGCCACCATTACAAGGATGGCACCGATAAAAGCTGCGACTGGAAGTAGTGCTCCGTACGAGGAACCTACCAGTTTGCGGGCAATATGTGGTGCCATCAGTCCGACAAATCCTATACCACCAGCAAACGCAACTGATACACCTACTAATCCTGTACTAATCATGAGTAGCAGGAAATGTTGACGTTGTACCGCGCTTCCTACGTTAGTAGCTATATCTTCCCCTAAGGACTGAACATTTACATTCCGCGCGGAGAGGAAAGCCAAAATTAGGAGGATTACGGTGACAGGAAGAAGCACGTTTACATCCTCCCATGTGATACTATTAACGCTACCTGTAATCCATATGTTCGCTTGACTAGCCATATAAATGGGACCTAGCACCATAAACGTGGTCGTTCCCGCCTGCATCAATGCAGATATCCCTATTCCAATAAGGATCAGTCGAACGGGAGTTACCCCGTCTTTCCAGGAAAGGAAATAGACTGCAATCGCTACTAGAGAAGCTCCAAGAAAAGCGGCAACAGGCAGCCATTTGATGCTGACGAATAAAGAGTAATTATCGTCGCTAAAAAGCCAGAGAAAGGCGACAACGGCCATTGCGGCACCTGCGGTTACACCTATTGTGTCCGGAGCAGCGAGGCTGTTCCGGATCATTCCTTGCAAAATTCCCCCTGCTACCGCTAATGCCATTCCGACTAACACAGAGGCAATGATTCTCGGTAATCTAAATTCAAAGACAACGAGCTGCTCGAGCTCTGATCCTCCTCCAAAAAATAAATTTACAACCGTAAAAGGATGGATGCGAAGATCTCCTAATCCAACACTCACAATAAAAATAATACACGTGATCATGACAAGTATTCCAAGTTTTAAAAGTGCATTTTGATCTAAAAGCAGGGATACCTTGTCCTTACCAATCCGAAAACTACGATATCCCTTCATCCTTTGTTAAACCCCTTCCTTGCTATGTATATAAAATACGGTGTCCCGATAAATGCGGTCATGACACCTACTGGCACCTCTTGTGGCATGACAATATACCTTGCTCCTATGTCAGCTGCCAAGAGAAGAACGCCACCTAGTAAACCAGCAAAAGGTACGAGCCATCTATGATCAGTACCAATAATACGACGCGCAATATGAGGTATGACCATTCCAACGAACCCGATAGGTCCTGCCACGGCAACCGATCCACCAGCAAGTAGAATGACAAGAACACCTACTAGTAGTTTCAAGATTCCAACCTTGACCCCAAGGCCTTTTGCGACATCATCTCCCATTGCCAACACATTCATCATCGGGGTTAGGATCAGCGCCAACACCCATCCACCTAATAAATAGGGAAAGACAGATGCCAATACTTCCAGCTTTCTCCCTTGAATTGATCCAGATAGCCAAAATAAGACTTCATCTAGTGCAGCTTCATTCGTCACTAATATGCCTTGTGTAAAAGAGGAAAAAAGTGCAGTAATCGCAGCCCCAGCAAGGGTTATTTTCATAGGGGTCAATTCTTGTCTTCCTATTCCCCCAATAAAATATACTGCTAATGCAGCAACGGCAGCTCCCAAAAAGGATACCCATGTGAAAATATTCAAGTTTGCCACGTTAAAGAAGGAAATGACAAACACTACCGCAAAACTTGCCCCTGCATTGATCCCAAGTATGCCAGGAGATGCCAAAGGGTTCTTCGTCAAGGTTTGCATATACACACCCGCCATAGCCAGAGAGGCGCCAACACATGCGGCAATTAGCGCTCTTGGCAAGCGGACCGATTGAATAATGATATGCTCATTACTTCCATTAAAGGCGGTAAATGCTTCATAAGCTAACTTAACCGTTGTATCTGTATACCCTAAGACAATGCTCATCCCCATTAACAAGAGGAGCAGGAAAGTTACTACTATAAATTTCATTATACTTTTCCAATCAACTATTCTACTCACTTTTTCTACCATCCTAATTTATGTCTATTACCAGTTTAGAAGATATTAAAAAAAGCGTCAATGATAATGAGAATTATTTTCAATTTAATATTGACAGTAAATTGATCTTCCCATATTATAGTGAATGTGATAAGTAGTTGATAATGATTATCAACATTATTTATACATAATTAGCACAGGGGGATAAAAGAAATGAAAAGAAAATTTTGGTCATTAGCTATAGCAATGTTAACACTATTAGTGTTGGCTGCTTGCGGTAATACGAATAACAACGCTTCAAACAATTCATCAAACAATTCTAATGAAGCAACGGAAGCAACAACAGAACCTACTAACTATACAGTCGAACATGCGATGGGTACGACGGAATTAGAGAAAACTCCAGAGCGTGTAGTTATCTTAACGAACGAAGGAACTGAAGCATTATTGGCACTTGATGTAAAACCCATAGGTGCTGTAATGTCTTGGGATCAAGATCCTTGGTATGAGCACATCAGCGCGGACATGGAAGGCGTTGAAGTTGTTGGGGATGAAATCGAAGTAAACATTGAGAAAATTGCAGAATTAAAACCAGATTTAATCATCGGTAACAAAGTCCGCCAAGAAGCAATGTACGATCAATTAAATGCAATTGCTCCAACTGTCTTCGCTGAGGACCTGGCTGGTGATTGGAAAATTAACTTTGAATTATATGCTAAAGCTTTGAATCAAGAAGAAAAAGGAAAAGAAGTAATTGCTGCATATGATAAGAAAGTGGAAGATCTAAAAGCAAAGCTTGGAGATAAAGTAAACCAAGAAGTTTCTGTAGTTCGTTTCAGCTCTCGTCCAACACGTATTTACTGGACTGATTCTTTCTCTGGAGTTGTTCTTGACCAAATTGGTTTCAAACGTGCGGCACACCAAGAAGAACTATTTACAGCAGACAACAAAATGGGTAACTTTGCTGTAGAAGTAGACAAAGAATTGATTCCTAAAATGGATGCAGATAAACTATTTTACTTCACATATGCAGATTCAGTTGCAATAGAAGAAGAATGGACCAACGATCCACTTTGGCAAAACCTAACTGCTGCTAAAGAAGGAAATGCGCACAAAGTAAGTGACATCATCTGGAACACTGCTGGTGGTGTAAAAGCTGCAAATCTCATGCTAGATGAGATTGAAGAAATCTTCTCAGCTGAATAATGATTAAGTAAGGTACGGGTTTTCCCCCCGTACTTTTTTTTATGCCCTTGGTTGTAAAAACCCATGCTATAATAAATCTAACTATTCAAAAATATCAAAATGCTTATCGGGTAGTTGTAAGCGCTTTTATAAAAAGGGGGTTAGGCTTTGGAGGTTGTAATAAAGAAAAAGTTTCGAATATGGCCTAGAAAAAAACGATGGCAAGTCACTATATCGGTAGCATTAATCATTCTATTTCTTGCTATTGTGGCATTTAGTTACTTGTTTTGGCTTCTAAATAAGAGTGTACCGCAAACAGAAGGGAAGATTGAAGTAAGTGGACTAATAGAAGTAGTTAGCGTCTACCGGGATGAGGCAGGTACCCCTCATATCGAAGCAAAAAATCAGCATGACCTATTCTTTACACAAGGTTATGTAACAGCACAAGATCGAATTTTTCAAATGGATTTAAGTAGAAGACAAGCATCCGGTATGTTAAGTGAGATTGTAGGCAAACAAGCACTTGAGCGGGATAAATTTTTTAGAACATTAGGATTAAGAAGAGCTGCAGAAAAGTCGCTCGATCTTTATTCTGAAGAAGCAAGGAACGCATTAGCCTCCTATGCAAAAGGAGTGAATCAGTATATTAAACAGGCGAAAACAGCCAAAACCCTACCTATTGAATTTACAATATTGGGGTATGAACCAGAAGAGTGGTCTGAACTGGATTCTCTTACGATTGGAAAATACATGGCCTTTGACCTTGGAGGGCATTGGGAAGGGCAAGCGTTTCGTCATCATCTCATTCAAAACTTCCCTGAGGACAAAGCGCTAGAACTTTTTCCAAGCTATCCGGAAGATGGTCCTACCATTATCCAAGCAGTAAAAGACTCTACCATTGATATTGGAAAAAGCTTTGCAGGAGCGGTTATCCCACACGAATTTAATGGGAGTAATAATTGGGTAGTAAGTGGTGAAAGATCTGAATCCGGCTTCCCGATATTAGCAGATGACCCTCATCTTGGACTGGCAACTCCTGCAATATGGTATGAAACTCATTTGCAATCCCCAGACATTAACGTTAGTGGTGTCATTTTTGCAGGAATTCCCGGTATTATACTTGGCCGAAATGAAGCAATCTCTTGGGGTGTGACGAACGTTGGACCGGACGTACAGGATCTCTACATAGAAAAACGCAATCCAGATAACAAGCATGAATTCTTGTATAACGACAAATGGGAGCCAGCTGAAATAATAGAGGAAAAGATTTTTATTAAAGATGAAAATCCACTAGATTATGAGGTAGTAGTGACAAGACACGGCCCCATTATGTCTGAGTTCGCACATTACGAAGAAGCGAATACCGCACTTGCTATGAAATGGACGGCACTAGAACCTTCCACGGAGCTCGAAGCTGTGCTCAAATTTAGCAAAGCAACCAACTGGGAGGAGTTTAAAGAAGCTTTAACATACTTTCACACACCAGCGCAGAATTTCGTCTTTGCTTCTACAGATGGAACGATAGCATACCGCGCGAATGGACTTATTCCCATTCGAAAGAAAGGAGATAGCTTACTTCCGGTACCAGGTTGGACGGATGAATATGAATGGGAAGGATATATACCGTGGGATGAGCTTCCAACCGTTGTAAACCCCAAAGAAGGTTACATTGCAACAGCAAACTACAAAGTGGCGGGAGAGGAGTATCCGTACCATATTTCGAACATTTGGGCTCAACCATACCGTCAGCAAAGAATTCAAGACGTTCTAGAATCTAAAGAGAAGTTAAATGTAGATGACATGATGCAACTTCAATTCGACCATTATAATCTCCAAGCCGAAGAGTTTGTCCCTATACTATTAAAGAATACAGATGTTTCTAAACTTAGAGAAATGGATAGAGAGGCTATTGAAACATTTAAAAATTGGGAGTTCACAGATAGCACTGATTTAGCTGCTCCCCTACTCTTCCACTTTTGGATGGAAGAGATCGCTAACTTGTTGTTTCATGATGAGATTAGTGAAGACGTGCTAAAACTCTTTGCAGGAAAAGGAAATGTGGTAGACCAACTGATTCGGGAAGCACATCAAGGAGAGGCAGGAATCTGGATTACGGAAAAAGGCGGTTTACAAAACGTTGTGCAGGAATCTCTAACAAATGCTGTTAATCGAGCGGCTGACTTCCAAGGAGAAAAGCCCGCTAATTGGAAATGGGGAGAAGTGCATGCCGCCGAGTTTTCTCATCCATTGTCGGGAGTGAATCCTTTACACCTCCTCTTCAACCGAAAAGGGTCTATTCCAATGAGAGGAAGTAGGGTGACCGTTGGAGCTGCTGGCTGGAATAGTGAAACTGGAAAAGTAAACCACGGTGCCGCCTGGAGAACAATTGTGGACATGAAAAATCCCCTAGAGAGCTATAATGTTGTCGGTCCAGGTCAGTCAGGGCATGTGATGAGTCCTTGGTATCATGACCAGATGTATGATTGGACGGAAGGAAGATATCATCAGACATTGATGAGTGATGAGTATCGCGAGGAAGCTAAGGTGCTAGTTTTACAGCCAAAATAAATAGTAAAGCATATAGAAAGCGAGTAAACTTAATTATCTAGTTTACTCGCTTTTCTACTATTTATTTTAAAGGCTTTGTTAAACACCGCTGTTTATTTCCGCAAATGGCTTCGCTTTCCTAGGGCCTGACGTGAGCCTCCTCGGCTACGCCTGCGGGGTCTCCACCTAGCGCTATCTCCCTCAGGAGTCCTCGCCTTTTGCTCCAATCAACAGCTAGGTTGCTGCAAAAATCAACAATTTTAATAGCAAAGCATAGGAGCAAAACCTATTCCTTGCCCTGCTGCTGCTCTTCTTTATCCATATTTCTGCTGGTGATCTTTTTTGCTTTTAAGATATTCCTTATCCTCTCTCGCAAGCTTCCATTTTTCCTTGAAAATGGCCGCTGATTCAGCTTTAACGGGGTCAATCTTCCTTTCGTTTACCTTGCCATTCTCGTCATATTTCTTTCCGCCTTTATAATTAGTGTAGCGGCGGGCTCGTGTATAACCCATCTGCAGGAATTTCCTTGCCATGTCCATCCCGACAAAATCATCTTTTTCCTTATAATCAAGAAACATCTGATAGATTTTATCGGATGACTCCTCCGCAATTTCCGGGTTCTTAAAGCGCCAATGCTGCAAGATTTCACTTTTATAAGGTTCCACCAGAAGAACGCCCTGTTCTCCCCTGCCAACCCTATACAGTTCAGGATTCTTACGAAAGTCTATTTTCTCAAAGTCCAAATCATAATCGAAAGCCATAGAGATCATCCTTTTTAGTTGAGGTTTACCCTTGGCAGGCTTTTAGTATGCACAGTGAGTTCCATAGCAACATCTTTCATTGCTAAAAAGGAGAAACAATTCTCTTTCTAACGTCCTTGAATCTCTTTAATTCCTTTCCCACCTAGAAATGCATGACCTGTCTGTATGGTTAAGGCTTTAGAAAAACCGTAACGACTATACACCTTTTCGACTCTTTTCGTGATGGGGTAAATCCAAAGTTTTTCTAATTGAAGGGTTTGGGCTTCTTGTTGAATACGTTGTAGCAATAAACCAATTAACCCTTTACCTCTATAGGCTTCGATGGTCGCGACACTTTCTACGCGCCCTTGATCCTCATGAACAAATAAGCAAGCTGTGGAACACGGCTTTCCATCATACCTTAATAGGAAATGCGTATAACGACTATCGTTAAATTCCGTTTCAAAGGCTTTTTCTCGGACGGATCTCCCTCCAAATTCCTCTATCTGACATTCCACCTCTACCGCTTCTGCATAATTCGTAGCGGTTACCTTCTCAATCGTGATATTTTTATTCACTGTTAATGGGGTCACCTCTCCATCCCATTGCTGAATGAGCTCCGGAAAATCTTCAAACTGAAAGCCCTTCTCTTTTAATAGATGGATAAAGGAGGTCAAAGATTCTATGTTATATAAATAAAATCTAGGTGTAACGTGTATTTGTTTATAAAAAGAAATCACCTCATCGATTATCTTTTCCGGCTGATCTGGTGATTCACTTACCCGGGCATGATTGGCATCATAATAGTCTGGTTGGTCTTCATTCCAGAACATGACACCCCACGGTAAGTCTTTTCTATTAGAAAAAGATTGTAAAAGGGCGAAATTTAGTTCCTCTAACTGCTTGACTACATCCATCTGCTTCCCGCCTATTCCTGATTTTTTACTATTTTCTCCTTTCCACATCCCAACCATAAATCCCTTTATTATTTTTTCGTTTATCTATAATATGACACATTACGACGGAATCGGAGCTAGGGTACCAGAAAACCTTAGCAAAAAAAAGAAGGACAGGTAATTTCATGTACCTGTCCTTGCCTACTCAACCTTTAAATAAGAACTCATTTCCATCTTCGTCGCTAAACTGCACAAACGTACCCCACTGCATTTCTGTTGGTTCCCCTTTAAAACTTACACCGTTTTCTTTCATGGTATTATACGTCTTCATAACATCATCACATTCAAATACAATCGATGCTTTCATATTTTCTGACCCTTGCATCATTTGTATCGGATAGATTACCAGACGCGTTTGAGCACCTTTTGGAGCAACTTCTAACCAAAAAGCTTCAGGTCCCATAGGATGCTCCGCAATAACCTCAAAGCCAACTTTTCTTGTCCAAAATTCCTTCGCTTTTTGCTGGTCTTCCACATATACAGCAACAGTACCTATATTAGTAATCATATTTCTCCTCCTAAATGGTTCGTATTACTAGTATACCTTTTTTACACCTGTTTCTTGGAACAGTACGATATTTTTGGGTCGTTTTATTCTCCAAAAGATAATTTATTGAGTTATTTCCACCATTCCGAATTATTGGTTGTTAACTCTCCGTTTAATAGGATTGTCTCACCAATTCGAGGAGACAAGAGATTAAGATCCGCTTTTTTTGCCTCCGTTACAGCACGTTCAATAGGTTCTGTCCAACCGTGATAAGCAAGAGTAAAAGCTCCCCAATGAATGAGCATCATATCTCCCCCATTTACGTCTAGATGGGCTTGTACCGCTTCTTCAGGTGTCATATGAACCCATGACCAGCGACGGTCATATTGCCCACCTTCCATTAACGAGATAGTAAATGGACCGTATTTTTCTCCAATTTCCTTAAAATGAGCATCATAGCCACCATCTCCACTTGTATAAAAACGGGTCTGTTTCCCATGTATTACCCAACCACCCCACAAAGTCGTATCTCGATTAAACAACCCTCTCCCAGAGAAGTGCTTGGATGGAGTTAAGCTAATCGTCAGACCTTGAAACTCCAATTCATCCCACCAATTAAGCTCTGTTATCTTGTCCTTTGAAACTCCCCAACGAACTAAATGGGCACTTACACCACAAGGAACGAAGAAATGGCCAACCTTATCCTTTAACTTTCGGATAGATGGGTAATCTAAGTGATCATAATGATCATGGCTAATAAAAACAGCATCAATTGGCGGCATTTCCTCCAAAATATGCAGCATATCTTCACTGTACCTTTTACTACCTATAAAAGAAAATGGTGACGCAACGGAACCAAGCATCGGATCCACCAGCATTTTTTTATTGTCAAGACTGATTAAAAAAGCTGAATGCCCAAACCAAGTTACACTATCTGCTTCACTCTTTATTTTGTTCCAATCAATCGGAGAAATCGGCAATGGACCAGCAGGTTTACGATCTTTGGCACCAAAAAAAGAATCTTTCATCATGGAGAAGAAGTCAGATACATTCATTGTCATCTTAGTAGGTACTTGATTAACAAACTTCCCATTCACATAATTATCAAATTTAGTATATTGTTTTTTCTGCTCGCTAGTTGGATTTCCACCGAATACTGGATGGAAGATTATGAACGAGGCTACCACCATTAATATCATGAAAGATATGAACAAATAAATCATTATTTTTTATAGTCCTTCCTCTTATTTCTAAGTAATTATTTATCATAATAGTACCAGATTTGTTAGCATGACATTCATTATACTACGGTTTCTTGGAAGCACCTAAAGAAGAATCCTTAACTTTAACTGTTTGGTGATCAGTATGAATATAAGTTAGATCCTATCATTTTTTGCTATTATATCTACTACATGATATATAAGGTGATCTGTCCCGTTGAAAAAACTAATCTTATTGAAAAAAGATTCTCTAACATGCCTTTCACCACTCTAGAATTGCCTAATTATTTGACAGAAATCTGGGTGGTGACAGACACCTTAATACAAAATAAAATAAGAATATCGTAAATAAAGAGAAAGATGTTACTAAATGAGGTGAGTTATGTTGAATGAGGTGTTAATACCTATAGATAAGAAGTCGAATATGCCACTCTATGAACAAGTTTATAATGGCATCAGGGAAGAAATCCTGAATGGATCCTTGAAGGCTAATCAGAAATTGCCCTCTGTTCGCTATATGTCTTCACTTTTATCAGTAAGCCGAAATACAATAGAGGCTGCGTATGAGAGGCTAGATTCAGAAGGCTATATTTCTAGTAAAAAAAGAAGTGGTTATTACATTCAACAACTCCATACGGATTTATTTGAAGGACAGCTGGTGAACCTTGAAGAAACAGAAGTCAGTAAAGAAGTTGAGCCTTTTTGCGAGATAGAATTTGATTTTTCAGGAAATCGCGTCGACACGAATCATTTTCCTCTATCAGTTTGGAAGCGTATCACTAATCAATGTTTGAAGGAGCAGCATGAAGAAGTTTTCTTCTTTGGTCACCCTCAAGGAGAGGTTGGTCTGAGGAGAGAAATTGCTTCTTATATCAGACAGTCAAGAGGGGTTCAATGTACGGAGGAACAAATAGTTATTGGATCTCATACTCAATATTTACTAAACTTACTCTGTCAGATGATTGGCATTGATGGTCAAACCGTAGCTTTTGAAAACCCTGGGTATTATGCAGCTAGACAGGTATTTGAGTTACTCGGCTACAATGTGCAATTGATTCCAGTAGGAGTTAAAGGAATTGATCTAAAAGCGCTAGAAGATAGCGAGGCCAAATTGGTTTATGTTACACCTAGTCATCAAATTCCGATGGGATATGTGATGCCTGTTAAGCAAAGATTAGAGCTAATTAATTGGGCAATGAATGGTAATCGGTACATTATAGAAGATGACCTGAATAGTGAGTTTCGTTATTATGGTCAGCCAATTCCAGCCCTACAACATCTTGATCAACATGGAAAAGTAATCTATATGGGGACTTTCTTTAAATCGTTACTTCCAAGTATACGTCTTAACTATATGGTGTTGCCTCCAACTCTGGTTAAAATTTATCAAGAACAATTTATCATCTACCAACAAACTACATCACGTATCCTTCAAAAAACAGTTGAAATTTTTATGAAGGAAGGCTATTGGAGTCAGCATATTAAAAGAATGAGGAAACTTTATAAGAAAAGATGTGAATGGACAGTCTCTTGCCTTCACAAATATATGAGTAATAAGGTTGATATATTAGGAGATCAGGCAGGACATCATGTTGTCATTCAGTTGAAAGAAAGAGAAGTTTCTCGGAATCTTCAAGATATTGCTTTACATAATGGTATAAGAATAGATAGTGTGAACATATTTTTGGCTGATAAGCAGATGAATTCGCTATATAATCAAATTTTTATGTTAAGCTTTAGTGCTTTATCGGAAGAAGAAATTCATGCAGGTATTAGGAAATTGAGTAAGGTATGGTTCTCCAACTAATCTGTCCCCTATAAAAAAGATAAATCTGCCCCTGTTAAATGGAGCAGATTTATCTTATTATTATTAAAAATTCAGAATATTAAAAAGGGGGATGGCATATGGCGCTACCAAATCAAGTTTCAACAAATAAGCTAAACATACCACCAAAGAAAACAATTGTTTCTCGCTTTTTAGATCTCGTTGAAAAAGGAGGAAATAAGTTTCCCGATGTGTTAACTTTATTTGCTATCATTACTGGGATAATTTTAGTATCCTCTTTTATTGCTGCGAAGCTTGGAGTGAGCGCGGTTAACCCGGCTACGAATGAAACAATGAATGCAGTGAATCTCCTTAACGGAGATGGAATTAGAAGGATTATGACCGAAATGGTTAGCAACTTTGTTTCCTTTCCACCTCTAGGTCTCGTTCTTGTTATCATGCTTGGAGTAGGTCTAGCTGAGTCAACTGGATTAGTATCTGCATTCATGAGAAGAGTAGTATTTGCTTCACCCAAAAAATTAATTCTACCAACAATCGTATTGATCGCGATCCTAGGAAATGCAGCAGCAGATGCAGCAGTAATCGTTTTGCCGCCAATTGCCGCCTTAATCTATCTGACTCTTGGCAAAAATCCGATAGTTGGGCTAGTGGCCGCATACGCTGCAGTAGCTGGTGGCTTTAGTGCTAACCTTATCATTACGTCATTAGATGTTTTGCTTGCAGGCTTTACAGAGTCCAGTGCTCAAATTATCGATCCATCCTATATAGCAAACCCCGCCATGAATTACTATTTTGTCTTTGCATCTACTTTCGTTTTATTACCAGTTACAATCTGGGTAACAAATAAAATCGTTGAACCGAGACTCGGAACACTTGACACCGTACACACATTGGAAAAACAAGAATTATCCCTTAGTGATTCAGAAAAGAAGGGATTAAAATGGGCATTTATTACAACAATACTGTTTTTACTCGTAATAGTAGCAACCATCATTCCTGAAAACGGGATTCTTCGTAACCAAGAGACTGGAGAAATTATGAATTCACCATTTATGAGCTCTCTTGTTGCCATTATGTTTCTCTTTTTCTTCCTCCCTGCGTTAGCATATGGGATTGGAGCAGGATCTATTAAATCTGATAAAGATGTAGCAGGTCACCTTACAAAGTCTATGTCAGGAATGGGATACTATATTGTTCTAACTTTCATTGCGGCTCAAATGATCACCTATTTTGCATGGAGTAACCTCGGCGCAATTATTGCCATTAACGGAGCAGAATGGCTACAAAGTATTGGACTAACCGGACTTCCACTTTTAATTGGATTCATTCTATTATCTGCATTGATTAATTTAATCGTTGCGAGTTCTTCAGCTAAGTGGGCCATCTTAGGACCGGTTTTTGTACCAATGCTTCTTCTAATGGATTATAGTCCAGCATTTACTCAGCTTGCATATAGAATTGGAGATAGTATCACCAACATGATTACGCCTATGCTTGCCTATTTTGCTATCATTCTAACGTTTGCCAAGAAGTATGACTCCAGAATGGGAGTAGGAACGCTTATATCAGCACTTTTACCCTATTCAATTGCATATATGATTTTTTGGATTTTATTGTTTGTAGTTTGGTATCTACTAGGACTTCCGATTGGTCCAGATACGTATATTAGGGTGAAATAAACATATACTTTGCTCTTATCTAATTCTACTAGGAAAAACTCTATTTCCCATTGACTTGCTGGCGACTTCGAAGAGAACAGCGTTCAAATCAATGACAGGAGCAGACTTCTTCCTATTTATCTAAAAAATTATAAGGATGGTGCTATTTCAATGAAATCAATTAACACAATACTTGATAGCGTATATGAGGAAATGGTCGAAATAAGAAGACATCTACATATGTATCCTGAACTTTCATTTCAAGAGGTCGAGACGCCTCGATTTATTGCAGCATTTCATCGTACGTTAGGTCATGATGTACGGGAAAGTGTTGGAGGAAGAGGTGTAGTTGCCACTTTAAAAGGCGGTAAGCCTGGTAAGACGGTAGCTCTTCGTGCTGATTTTGATGCCCTTCCAATACAAGAACAAAATGACGTTGACTACAAATCAAAAGTAGCAGGGGTGATGCATGCCTGTGGTCATGACGGTCATACAGCCACTCTTCTAGGTGTAGCAAAAGCATTAAATGCCATCAAAGAAGATGTAGAAGGTACGATTGTGTTTATTCACCAGCATGCTGAGGAAATGCAGCCTGGTGGTGCCATTAATATGATTGAGGATGGTTGTTTAGAAGGTGTTGATGTCATCTTTGGTACACACCTTTGGGCAACTGCACCACTTGGGGAAATTCTATATAAGGAAGGACCTCTAACTGCAGCAGCGGACCGCTTTGAAATGAAGATAATGGGAAGAGGCGGACACGGAGCACAGCCACATCTAACCAGGGATTCTATCGTCATTGCCTCACAGATTGTTGTCAACCTACAACATATCGTGTCTAGAAGAGTGGATCCTTTACATGAAGCGGTTGTATCCATCGGTTCTTTTGAAGCAGGAAACGCCTTTAATGTCATTGCGGATACTGTTCAATTGAAAGGAACGGTTCGCACTTTTAATAAAGAAATTCAAAAGCTAATTGAAGAAGAAATTGAGCAAATTGTAAAAGGTCTTTGCATCGCTCATAAGGCAGAATACTCACTAAATTACGTTCATGGTTATCCAGCAACGGTCAATCATAAAGCAGAAACTGAACAGCTTGCTAAATCAGCAGCCACCGTTAAGGAAGTCTCAGTTGTTCGCGAAACTGTAGCTCAAATGGGAGGAGAAGACTTTTCGTACTACCTAGAGCAAATTCCAGGCACATTCTTTTTCACAGGTGCACAATGTTCAGATCGTACAGAGACCTACCCACACCACCATCCAAAATTCGATTTTGACGAAAAAGCAATGCTCATCGCTGCCAAAACATTAACACAGGTCACATTGGATTACCTAAAAGTTCAAAACCAAATGGTAGTGGTGCAAGAAACAAGGTAGAATAACACATAAAAAACAGTGCTGTGTACGGATATAAAAAGGTGTAACATCTAATACCACCAAAAACCTGATCAGTCAGAACCATTTTAATCCATCCAGTAACTGGTTCTCATTTAAGAAAAAGTGCCTGTCACCTCCCCAATTTGTTAAATCAAAACGACCAAGACCAGGGGGGGACAGGCACCTCTTTTTAACTTTACTAACGTGTATCAAGGAAAGACGATCAGTCAAAACGTTAACAAAAAAATATTATGCGAACCGATTATATTTGCAGACAAAGTTTTATTAATTTTCTAACTTCATTGCACATTTGTTTGTTTATAGGATGCACGGATTCTATATATTCTAAAATCACATTTGCTGATTCAGGAACACGGTTGTATCCCTGTAACATATGTTCTAATTTAACTGCAAAGCGAGGGAATCTCTTCTCCAGTCTTCTTTCGTTTGCAAAAGCATCTGGATAATAGGCAACTTCCTTTTCAAGTAAGTGTAACACCTTAAGGATGCTATTAATTGCATGACCTTCAATAAACCTTAATGCGGAAAGCTTCTCTCCCCTGGCATACCTGCATAACCCTACATACAAGTTAGTCAAAGCTTCATTAATGCAAAAATCGAGAGAAACCTCATGAATGTTTGACTTCTGAACTTGGGAAGATGGAATCTTGGAATCGTCAAATGAAGATTTTTTCCACACAATACGACCTTCTGAATAGGATATATTCTCTAGTTCTTGTTCTTCAAAAACAGCGAATTCTCCATATATTCCATCTGAAAATAATATTTTAAAACCATCTCTCGAATTTTTAAAAGCATAATCAATCGGATGTGAGGCACTAATCCAATCAAGCAGTTCAAGAAATCTTGTTTTATATCCAGGTTTTACAATAACGAAAAAGTCCAAATCTGAAAATTCGTCTAAGCGATCCAATTCATTTCCTACTGAACCAAGTCCTAACAATAACAACGCTCCCTGTGTTCTCTCTAAGCTTAAACCAATCTCGTCTAACCTTCTTAACAAACGTTCTTTTCTCATCCTCTCTCTCCTCCTCTTGTTTAAAAACAAAAAAGGCTCAACCACATCAATTGACGAGGTTGAACCCAAAGGTTACATTGCCTTCATTATTCTTAAGACTATATATAATTCATCTTATTTTAACATCTTGATCTTTATAACCGGTACTCATATGTTGAACCTTATTTACTTATGATACGGTTCACCGTGGTTATTTAAGAGGCAAAAAAGGCATTGGTGAAACCTATATCCAATGCCTTTTTCTTTAAGATTTTAAAATTTTATTTTAGAATTTGACTATTAATATATTCTTCTGTAGTACTGAATAAATTTGTAAATGCTCCATTTGCATATTCAAAAGTATTATCATTTTCGTCCACCACAATTAAAATACCTTCAATCCCTAAATTTTGAATGACAATATACTTGTCTAATTCTCCATTTGCTAAGGTACGCTCTTCTTTTGTGGATTCTACGACATTTAAATAACCACTCACACCTAAACCAAATATTTCATCCGTTCCTGCTGAAATCACTCCGTATTGCTTAACAATCTCTTTATAAGATCTCGGGAAAGAAACATTTAATTCTTTTTCAGCTTGTGTAATTACGTCCTCATCTATTGGTCCCACTGTTCTAATATCAGCATTATCTAAAATATTTAATACATCCATTATTCATTACCTCTTTCTTCTAAGACTTGTGCTGCACGTTCTTTCCAATGGTCTTCACGTTCTTTTTTAAATTCTTGACGGTCTATCTCAGACTCAACAGTTTTGTCATGTAAAATGCCGTCATTCCCTGGCCCCCTATGCTCTTCAACCTTTAATTCAGCTAATGGAGAGTCTGATTTTTGACCAATATGATGTAATTCTATTGGTTTTCCATCAACCAGTGGTGGCATCCCTTGCTGCATTCTTTCTAAATTTGTCCGACCTAGAGAATCCACTGCATCATAGTCTATATCTGTACGTTGAAGTACTTCACGGCCATTTACTTCACCTTTTTCTAGATTCGCCTCTTCATAGATGGACTTTTCCTCTACTGATGCTTCATCTAATGCTTCGTCCAAGGTTTTATATTCTTTCGCGTCCTCAGTTATCTCCCATACTTTTCCTTCTTGTAATTCTCCTACAGAGCAATTATCCAACGGTAATTTCTCAATATTTGTATTCCACTTATCCTTTTCACCTGTTTCCACTTGTAATTTCTCTGTTGTTTTTGCTAGTTCAATCATTTGATTTTACCTCCACGAACGGCTTCTATCCAAGAATCATAGATTTCACGTTTATTCATGATTCCGTCTGTATGTAACAAACATTGAATGGTTGCCATTAAATATTCGTGGGATAATCCAGGAATTTGTTTTTCAATAAATTCATATAAATATCGATTTACGTCGTTAATATTGTTACCTTCCTTCACAAATTTTGATACATTTGTTTTCCCATTCAATAGCTCGTAGACTACTTTTGATAATTCACTAAACATATCTTTTTCAAATAATTTACTGCGATAGGATTCTTCATGGACTGCTCTTTGAATAGAAAGTTTCACCTTTGTTGATAGTAGCAATCCATCAGCAATTTGATTAAGGTAATCTTGCTCATCAACTTCAGCTTCACGAACACGCTTTTGTAATAAAAACTTAAGAATTCTCTTTTTCTTCTCAGCGGCATTTACAGTTTGTTTAAGAATAGATTCTTGATATAATTTTGAACTTTGGTTAAAATAATTGATTTTACATAACACTGGTTCAACCCAATCATTTTGAAACACAACAGCTACACCTTGTGGCAATTTGATAATTTCATCTAATTGCTCATCCTTCATACTAGCTGATTTTCCAATTAAACGTCGGTCCATTTCATCTGGTAGACGCATAATTATTTTCGTATTCGTGTTACGGATTGCTGACATGTCTAACGTACTCGGAGATTGATCTGCAATAATAAAGCCTTCACCAAAAGTTCTCATTTCGGCAATTGCATTCGAAAGCATCTCTACAGATTTCCCTAATACATTTGAGCTTTCACTCTGTTGTTCTGTGCTTGTACGCTTTAAAATATTATGTGCTTCTTCTAACACAGTCACATGTTTCAATGGTTCATTCATGCCATTTGCATTCGCCATTCGATATTCACTTAGACGCATCACAAGAATCCCCATAATTAACGCTTTTGTTTCTGAAGATCCGACTCTACTTAAATCAACAATAACATTTTGATCAAATAAAAGTTCATTATCTAATTCTTTTGAACAGAAGATTTGGCCGTTAATACCATTTGTTAATGATTTAATACGTGTCACTAAAGACCCAGTGTAATTTCCTTTTGTCTCCGCATCGTATGCAGATTGCTGGATGACTTCTTCTAAGCTGTTTAAAATGTCCTTAAATGTAGGAATACTATCTGAATGTTCATTTACAGAGTACTCTAAATCCCAGCCACATTGTTCATATGAATGGATGATCGCTTCTTTTAAAATAGCTGGCATTGCTGCATACATTGGCCAACAAACATTAAATATTTCAATCAATCGGTCAATATGTTCTAAGACGTGAATATCTTCAGGAAATGAAAATGGGTTGATTTTTAATAACGATGATTTATTAGGATTAGTTCCTAGTACTGTTACATCTGAATCATGTCCAAAAACATGTTTATATTCACCTTTTGCAGGCTCGATTACTAAAAACCTAATTCCCTGATTTTTTAATTGAAGCAGGATTTCATAGACCGTATTGGATTTCCCAGAACCTGTCGAACCTGTTATAAGTGTATGCATCGATAGACTTTGTAAATCAATTTTCACACGGGAATTTGTAGGCTGTCCCATATTGTAGATAGAACCTAAATTAATATTGCGCCCTTCTGTTTCACGATAAGTAACAACTTCTTGAGCAAATTCTGCATGTTCAATTACAGGGAATCCATTAATCGACTTACGAGGTAAACTCATATGGATCGCTAATTCTTTCCCACTTACTAATGAAGTTGGCAAAATTGGCCATTCAATTCCTTTATTGCTATAGGTAAATACTGGATGTATAAAATTTTTTACATAGTTTTGAATTTCATGAGTTTCTTGCTTATTCCCGGACCAACTAGAGATATGAGAAATCTCTACTCCTGTATTTTCTCCTTGCATTAAAGATTTGTAAGTAGCAGCCGCGATATCTGCCGCATATGGGGTATCAGACATAAAATATGCCGCACATTCCCACATCCCTAAACTTTCGAATTCTTGGATTCTTTCTAATTGTTGGTCAATTTTACTTAAATAACTTTGAATAGTTTTATTATGTTGTGTTAGTTGAATTGTTTCTGTATTTCCAAGTGTTGTACCTACAGCATCTGAATGACTCTCTGTAGTTGTTTGTGACACTGCTTCTGAACTACCAGTCGTTGTAGCCGAGCTAGCATTAGTTGAATTCGTGGTCCCAGCAGTTGTACTTACTGTCTCATGGGTAATGGCAGCAATTGCCCCACCAGCAAGACCTCCAAGGGCTCCTCCAATTAATGTTCCTATTCCAGGTACAACACTTCCTACAATTGCCCCAGCAACCGTTAACGCACCAGCTGCTGTTTTACCTGCAGCACTTTTACCTGTATTCTTTGAATGGCTAGTTGTTGTATTGGTAGATTCTGAAGATCCGACGGTATCCGTATTAGACTCATTTTCAGTATGAGTCGTACCTTCTGTGGTACCTTGAGTATGAGTAAATGTATTATTAGTAGATTCATTTATTCCATACGACACTTGTGTAGTTGCTAACGGCGAAAGCATCGAATAAATATTCTCATATTGTTTTCTTACTTCTATTAATTGGTTCGTATTAGTAGGATTAGCTAAAATAACTCCTGTAAAAACTTCACCCTGCATGGTTAAAGCCAATTTCTCTAAACCTTGAATGAAAGATTGGTTATTTTGCAATCCACTAGCTTTGTAATTAGCTACTCCTGTAACAATAGATACAGCGTTTGTACCGATTCCATCTAATATCTCTTCAATCTCATCTTTTAAAACATTTTCTGTTTTAATCCCCGGAAAATGTCCATTCATTGCATTTTTCAACGTATCATACGATGTTTTTGTGCTATTACTTTCATTTAGTGAGCGGATTCCCATATAAAAGTCAACTTTCGTTCCATCGCTATCTACTAAAATAAAAACAGAACTTTCTGTTACAGCCCCTGCGTTTAGCACACTGGATAATTTATACGTGGAATCCTCATCTTTAGCATAAACAATCTCATTTATTTTAAACATCCTTACCGATTTTGCTAGATTTTTTTCTAATAGACTTTGATCTAACGGGATAATATTCATCTGTTCTAATTTCGAGATGTAATTCTTAAAAACAACATCATCTACTACTTCAAAAGCCGTACTTACCTGCTCTTGGAAGGTATTGAATTTAGGTATGACAATATCTTTTTTTGCAGATTCAACTAGTAGAATTTCTGACATATTATATACATTCCTTCACTATTTTTTTACTAAATAATATGTGATTCCACCAATGACACAAGTTGCGATAATTGTAGTAGTGGCTATTTTCACAATTGCCGCATTTCTTATAACCCCGAATAAAATAGACACGGCTGCTACTCCGAGAGTCGGAATTAAAGTAGCCATTGTACTACTATCCATATTTCGTGATGAAGATTGAGACTGACCGCTTACTCTTGGATAAGTCTGATTGTGTTGTGACGGCTCTCTTGTTGGTGAAATTGCTACTTGTACTGCTTGCGTTTCTGGTGCTGCATATTGTTTTTCAACCACTATCTTATCAGCATATACAAAACGCTGAACATCTTTAATATGTGCAATGCGTTGAGAAGAGAAATTGTCGATTAAATCTACTTTTAGATCACTAGCATAGTCTTTATTCCAGCTTGATTTTCCTTCGAACGTAGTACCATCATGAACTTCAATTAAACCTGGAATACGTGAAACCGCAAAATCTAACATTTCTTGAAACTGTCGAAATGTAAGATCCATTGTTAAACTATCTTTCATCATCAATCTGACACGCGTAATATCTTGAGCCATTACTGCTTCTTTAAACTTATTTGAGAGCATAAGCTACCTCCTCAATCTCAATGATATTGTTTACTTTTCTTTCAATCTTTTCAAGCCACACTAGTTTTTGTTTCGACTCATCAATTAATAGTTGAACCGTTTCTGCATCATTTGTAAATTTTGTTAGTTCATTTAATTTCTCACGTAATAATTGGTCTACTTTTTCGAACTTTCGGTTATAATCAAACTTCAATTTTTTCAGTTCTTCTTTTGCATGTAGTTCGATAGATTTGCCAAGGTTACGTTGGTGTTCCTGAATTAACAGGCCATATTCTTCTGCAATGACATGCGCTTTAATTTTCTCGCGATTTTCGTATACATTTTCAGTTATATATTTTGGCTTCCAAAATTTAAAGAATCCAAAAAACCCCTGTCTACTAGGATTATGAACTTGTTGTTCTCCAACTTTTACACGTTCTGTGTATTTAGCTGTTTCCATGATTCGATTTTTCTCTTGAGAGAAGTCAATTTCTGAAGAAATTAACTGGAATGGCTCAAGGAAAATTTCCTCTGTTTCTAAACCGTCAATTAAACTCACAATTTTATTTTTATATTCTTCTAATAAATACAATGCTGTTTTAACTAATTTAGTATCTATTAGTTTTTCTAATTCCGTTGCTAGTTTCGCTTGTGATTGATTTGCATGGTTAGATAAGTTATTGATAAAGGTTTCCGCCTCGTGATGCGTAAATTCTTGGTTGGCTTTCCCTATTAAGAACCTATCCAATTCCTTCTGCTGTTGACGTAAGAATTTTTTCGACTCATCCTTCAATTCAGGTAAAATATCTAACACTTCAATTTTTTCTTTAAATTTCTGCGCCTCTTCACCAGAATTCAATTTATCTTCAATCATAGAAATTTGCTCACGAATTTGTGCGTGTTTTTCTGTATTCTTTGCAATGGCATTTTTCATTTCTTCAAATGCTTTAGAGCTTTCGAGCTTTTTATGGAACGTATCAACAACATTTTTAATTTTTGCAGTGCGCGCGTATTTTTCAACATACAATCTAATTGTTTCCTCAATAGCTGGGATACCTGAGTGGATTAAAGCGGTTTCTAGATTCATGATATCGCCATCATCAACTTGGGCTAAACGGTCGAAAATTTTCTTTTTCGTACTGGATGTCAACGTCGCATAATGTTCTAAGTGTAATTGTTGATTACGGTTTAGTTTACGTGCAGTCATTAAGATCTCGTCTTCTAAATCTTCATCAATTGCAGCTGGGTTTTTCATTAATTCCCTAATATCTAATGCAGGGAGTGCTGCTGCTGGAAATAGATTCGGATTATGAATATCACGATCTGCTAAGTATTTTCGAACTTTTTCTAAGGACTGTTGAACATCATCCTCGCCTTTACGGAAATTATCGATTTTATTAACGACAAATAAATAACGATCTTTTGATTGTTTTCCACCAACTTTCATACTGTTTGCTACAACGTCAAGCAATTTAGAATCATCATTAACACCTAATTGTGTCGCATTTAAAATGTATAATACCAAAGCTTTTGATGATTCATCTAAGTTTTTAAAAGTCGTTTTTAAATGGTTTTCGTTACGGGAATTATTAGGTCCTGGTGTATCAATTAAGACTAGTGACATTTCTTCAGTAGAGGTAAACGGAATGTCTCCTTCAATATGAATTGTAGAGACATTTTCATCAGCATTTAATTTTGACATATCTTCAAGTGTTACATCATTTACGCTTTTAACCTTATTTCCATTATCATCATAAGCAACTGCGAAAAAATCTGGGTCATCCGTATCTTTGATTCTAGCAATTGTTGCTGTACATGCTTCTTGACTCGATGGCATGATTTTACGTTGTAGCAAAGAATTAATTAAAGTTGATTTTCCAGCACTCATGGTTGCTACAACTGTAATTTCAAATTCGCTATTTAACGCTTTCTTAAATGCATCTTGCAAGTCTTTTGTTTTTAACTCATCAATAGGGCCATGAATAATTTCATCAAATACTTCTTCGATTGCTAACTCCATATGTGTGACTTCTTTTGCTGGAATATGGGTTAAATGAATCATAATTCCTTTTGTTTTTGCTTCTTCAACTGATTCTTGTAAATCTTCAAAGTCCATTAATGTTCCTTGAAAGGTTAAATCAAAACTGTCCTCATTACATTCCTCTTGCAACAACATTGGCAGGTCTTCTACCCACTCTTGTATACGTTTATCTCCTACATTTAGTTCACTGTTATCTGCTACTCGTTCGCCATCAATTCTAACAACAGTTTCAAGTTTATACGGATTATATTTAATAAAAATTTCTGTCATCATTATGCATCCTTTCCTACAAGTTCTGCTTCTAAATTTGCAATACCAGACTGTTTTAAAATGTTTTCTATTTCAATTAATTGAAGGTGGTGGTAATTTCCATAAGATGATAAATCCCATTCCTTCCGATTAAATTTACGTTTATAGAGGTTTAACTCATCCTCTTCTTCTTCATCCAAGGTTTGTCCTAATAATTCAATTTTAAATAAATAGGACGCATAAGCTGAAAGCGGAAAAACTTTAGGCTTTTTAAACTTAAGTCCTTTTAGTTGTTTCACCACTTGTTTAAAGCTTGTTTTGATTGAATCTTGTTCTTTACGAAACTGGTCTACTTTATTAATGATAAAAATGATTTTTGAATGATCTACATGCTCACTTATGAACTGTAAATGCTCTAAATCATCATTACTTCCCAAGTGATTTCCATTCATCACATAAAGTAAAAAATCAAACTGGTTTCTTTTAATCATTTCATGCGTAATTTGTTTATGTTCAGGGTCAACAGAAGAGTTAATTCCTGGTGTATCAATTAGTTCCCAAAGGAGATTATCTCCTATGTGATACATGCTACTCCGAATTTTAATATTCGAGTTTGCTTCGTTATGTATAATGGTCGCTACATCTTTATTTAACTCTACCTGCTTATCTGGAAAAACACAGATAACATCCGCAGCTTCTGGATCCTCCATGATTTCATAGGTTTTAGCAGTACATGATTCGTTTTTAGTTTCCATTATTTTCTTTCCAATAAGGGCATTAATTAAAGTTGATTTACCCGCACTCATGGTAGCTGTAACAATTATTCTCTTTATTAATTTTCCATCTTTCGAATTGACGTTTAAGCCTATTCTTTCCAACAGGTGATCAATTTCATTTGCTAATTTTATTGGATGTTTTGGATTGATCACAAATTCATGAACTAATCTTGGAAATTCATCAACATATTCTTTATATCTATGGATGTAAAACTTATTTCTTTTTAGTTGTGTGTACTTCTGATTAATAAACTTTGATTCATTAATTTGCTCAGAAAAAATACTAGATGCATAATTATTGATTAACTTCCTTGATTTCGTAAAATCTGATGAATATTTTTTTGCAAAATAGTATAAAATGGCTAGCCAATTTTCCTTGTAACTATTGCTTTCATCTATCAATTTAATCACCTACCTATCTTCTTTTTCTAAGCCAACCTGGTTGCTATCTTTCTTGATTATTTCGACTACTAAATTCGGATTGGGGTATTTATAAATTTGTGCTTATAGAAAGACAAATATAATTCATTTATCACTCATTTATTTTTATACTTTATTCTATTACTATTTTACTAAAGGATTTTATAGAAACATGTCACTATTTGTCGATACTTATGTACTTTTGTAGGATATTGTAATTAATATCTTTTTCAACATACAAAGACAGCCTTAAAATCTAACAAATATCATAAAAAAGAAATCCGAATTTTTATCAGTAAGAAATAGGGAATTTCATTATTTTCATTAGCAACATCATTCTGATTTCATTTCAATAAAAAATGCTTATTTATAACACTACGATTTGAAAATGAGCAAGGTTGAATTCAACATAATCTTCAGAAGTGACAGAGATATGTGAACATTAGCCGATTTCCAAAGTGTCTATTTATTATTTCAAATAATTGTATAATATACCTGGACTTAAACTGTATTTAATGTTTATGTGAGTTTTATTATTAATTTTTTTAGAAGGGCAATTATATGCTCTAAAGTAAATAGATAATAAGAAAAAGCCCTAATAGACATAATTGATCTACTAAGGCTTTCTATTTTGATATAAGAACTATTTCTAATCTAATTAAATCTATCTACCAATAATTTATTCAGTTAGTATTAATATATTTTTTTCTGTAAAAAGGACAGACTTATACAAATTATTAGGTTGTATATTGAAATCTTATCTTCTCTTCATTGTAAGCAGTTATTTCTGAAAATTATAATACGTTTTTCTACCATTCTGATATACAAATACTTTAGTTACTAATACTTGTCTTCTCTACTCATTATTCATTAGTTGGAGTCTTGAGGAATAATGAGAGACTTCGTATTAGTATTTTTTTTACTTTTCTTAATACACTGGGATCTACATCTAATTAAAACAACTAAACATCCGGTGGATTGGTTCTCAGCTTCTTAATCGTCTTAAACATTACTCATCACTCCTGGTATTCAGATTCAAGATATACTGTCACTACAACCTTATTACACTGATTTGTGTCATCAACGATATAGATTATGCCATTGTTGATTACCTTTGTTTTACTTTTACCGTCTTTAAATGTGGTAAAACTAGGTACTCCTGATTCAATTTCATTCTTTGCAAACTTTCGAGCAAAGTTGAACCCCATTGGCGTAATTCTTTCATTCATGCGTAAATGAGCATGTGAAGTTATTGTCATTTATTAACTTCCTCCTTGTTAACCTCCTCTCCCATTATTAATAATTCATTTTCAAGACTCCATAATAAATTATGACAATATTTACTTATAAATAGAACTACTTCTTGTCGTTAAATACTGACAATTTAATATTTATTTCGACACAACCTGTTAATGAAAAAGTAGGAAAAAAGCTACTTTTTCTGGATTCCTTCTCCTGTTAACATTATATGTACTTTTTTAACCAAACGTATAGATTATTAATAAAAGAACCCTTGAACCCCTCTAACAATAATTAATAAACCTTCTGTCCTTTTAGCATAATGGTAAGCATCACCGTAGTTATTTAAGAGGAAAAAAATGGACTTAAAAAAGGGAGCACAGGGTACGTCCCCATACTCCTTTTATATCCAGGCTTTACAATAACGAAAAAGTCCAAATCTGAAAATTCGTCTAAGCGATCCAATTCATTTCCTACTGAACCAAGTCCTAACAATAACAACGCTCCCTGTGTTCTCTCTAAGCTTAAACCAATTTCGTCTAACCTTCTTAACAAACGCTCTTTTCTCATCCTCTCTCCTCCTCTTGTTTAAAAACAAAAAAGGCTCAACCACATCAATTGACGAGGTTGAACCCAAAGGTTACATTGCCTTCATTATTCTTAAGACTATATACAATTCATCTTATTTTAACATCTTGATCTTTATAACCGGTACTCATATGTTGAACCTTATTTACTTATGATACGGTTCACCCCGATTTATCCTAAACCCACGATAAACCTGTTCCAATAAAATCAATTTCATCAACTGATGCGGAAATGTCATTTTTGAAAAAGACAGCGTATCATTCGCCCTCTTCATTACGTCCCCGCTCAATCCTAAAGATCCCCCAATCACAAACGCCACTTTGCTTTTCCCATAGGTCGCAAGCTTGTCCATTTCCTTCGCCAATTCTTCAGAAGAACGCTGCTTTCCTTCAATCGCCAAAGCAATGACATGGGTGTCAACGGAGATTTTCCCTAGAATCCGTTCGCCTTCTTTATTTTTCACTTGTTCCATTTCGGCATCGCTTAGTTGTTCGGGTGCTTTTTCGTCTGGAAGCTCCACGATGTCAATTTTTGCGTAGGCACTTAAACGCTTCAAGTACTCATTTATTCCTTGTTTCAGATACTTCTCTTTCAGTTTTCCAATTGTGATTATTGAGATATTCACATGTCATACCACCTTGCAAACAGTTTATCCACAAAAGTTATCCACATATCAACAATTTCTATCCACATTTAGTGGGCGAATATTAGTTCCCCACCATATATATTGCAGCTTCTTTACAAAATTCACAGGTTGTTGATAACTTCTCTTCTTCCGGTAACATCTCTAGAATTGGTGCCTCTTCGTGTTCATCTATGTACATTTCCATTGCTAATTCAATATGCTCTAAACAGCATTTCATTTTATCCACAATCCTTTCCATTCCTTCATTAACTTCACTAGAATACCATTTATCCACATGTTAGAAAACAGAAAGAGGAGAGATTTTTATTATCCCTCCCCTTTTCTCCTATTCGCCGGTTGTATCTTCTGTTAAATTTACAGTGGTTGTTTTCTGTTCCTGCCCTCGATAAAATGTTACGTCCATTTCATCGCCGACTTGTTTTTCGTTATAAAGATGTTTACGCAACTCAATCACATCCCGAACCTGCTCGCCATCTAACTCCACGATTACATCGTATTCCTGCAACCCTGCAAGGGCTGCCGGAGACCCTGGTGCCACTCCAGTAATGTATACGCCTGCACTGACCTCTTTCGGAAGCTTCAGTGTCTGTTGCCAGTGATAGCTGGATACATCGGACAATGAACCAATGCTGACCCCAAAGTAAGGACGTTTAACTTGTCCGTATTGCTCGAGGTCTTTAATAATTGGTATCGCCGAGTTAACCGGAATGGCCAGGCCGATTCCTTCCACCGCAGACTGTGCAATTTTCATCGAGTTGATGCCAATGACTTTTCCCTGGATATTAATCAAAGCTCCTCCGCTGTTCCCCGGGTTGATGGCTGCATCCGTCTGCATAACGTCCGCATGCCAGTCAGGTGTGCCGTCTCTGTTTACATCCACCGGAATGCTTCTGTCTGTTCCGGAGATGATTCCTTGTGTAACAGAACCAGAAAATTGCAGCCCAAGTGGATTCCCAATGGCTATAACAGGTTCGCCTGTGCGGACGCTGTCGGAGTTGCCGAAGTCTGCCACCTTTGTGACCATTTCATCTGCCATAGACAACACGGCAAGATCTGTGAGCGGGTCTTCTCCAAGTACCTCTGCCGGTACCCTTGTCCCATCAATTAAGCTCAGCTCCACCTGCGTTGCCCCTTCAATGACATGATAGTTCGTTACCACATAGGCTCTTCCGTTTTCTTTTTTATAAATAACACCAGACCCTGTTCCTGCTTCGCCTTCTTCGTCTGTTTCCGCTTCTGTATCGTTCCAAAAGGAGGCATTTTGCAGGTTGATGACACCGACGACTGCTTCTGCGACATTATCCACCGCTTCTGTAACACCTGATGTTACATTAACAGAGACGTTTCGAATTTCCGCTGCTGTCCCGCCGGATTCAGGTTGTTCTGGGAGCTGTTCTCGTTGTTCAAGCGCTTGACGGTCACTTCTCTCTGGCATCACGCGTCCTGTTAGTCCTGGGAACGCTACAACTAGTAATAAAATACCAAGAGACAATGCTACCATTCCAGGGAGAATATACTTCCCTCTGTTTCCTTTTTGTTTGGAGTGATCCGATGGACCTTGTTTGTCGTAATATCCCATGTTGTCCTTCCTTTCTTTCACGTCACAACCAACGTTTGTCTGCTGGATCGTGTAAAAAAGGCAAAAAGAAAGGCGCTTAAGCCTAAGATTTTTACACGAAAGCAAGTGCGGTTGGTTTGTCCGGGTCTGTGTCATACAACTCCACTTGTTCTCCCACGATAACTCCTCGTGTGGCAAGTGTTTGCTGAACAGACATCCTCGCTAAATCTTTCATGTTATTATCTTTACTTAAATGCGCCAAATAAATACGCTTCGTTTTGTCTCCCATGACATCTGCCATGGCTAGGGCTGCATCCTCATTGGATACGTGGCCGACATCACTTAAGATGCGGCGTTTGATGCTCCAAGGATAGTGTCCCATCTGCAGCATCTGCACATCATGATTGCTTTCAAAAACATAAGCGTCAGCATCGGAAATGATTCCTTTCATCCTGTCGCTCACATAACCTGTGTCGGTGATGACCACAATCTTCTTATCGCCATCATGGAAAGAATAGAACATCGGCTCTGCCGCATCGTGAGAAACACCAAAAGACTGAACATCCAGTCCTCCAAATGATTTCACCTGTTCTATTTCAAAGTTGAATTTTTGCTCTGTCGGGATGACCCCCACCAGGCCGTCCATTGCCTTCCAAGTTTTTTCATTGGCATAAATCGGGAGCTTGTACTTTCTCGCAAGTACGCCGAGTCCCTTAATGTGATCACTATGCTCATGTGTGACCAAAATGCCAGATAGGTCTTCTATCTTTTTGCCTATCCCATTAAACAGTTCTTGCATTTTTTTGCCGCTCAAACCAGCATCTATTAATAAAGAATGCTCCTCTGTTGCGACATAAATTGCATTTCCTGTGCTGCCGCTTGCAAGCACGCTAAAATGCAGGCTCATGTCACTTCACTCCAATGTTCGTTCATCTTTTTTTATCACAGATCCTTCAAACGCGTTAACGTAAAAATCCTCTTTTTCATTGACGACAATATGCCACGTGGGGATTAGCACATGGGAATTTGTGTAGTCTACAAGGGTGTAATATCCAAGCTGAACATTACCTACTTCGCTCCCCGGCTTCAAATCCCCTGTTTTATACAGATTATATAGTGCATCCAGTACAGAAATGACGTCCTGTTCTACATCCATTTTTTCCGTATCTAGTATATAGGTTTGTTTATAAGAAATTAGTTCGTTTAATTCGTTGAGATATGCTACCACCATTGCACTTTCATTGCTATAAATATTTTTCCCATCATACTGTTGAAAGAAAACAAGGGTCCTGTTTTGTGGATTAAATCCCCAGAATTCATATTTCTCCCCAAACAGTATTTCTTCTTTAAAGATAGTCTCTAATCTGGTGATCATATTCATCTCAGGTAAAGGGATTGGTTCTTCCCATGTTGCAATGAGATTGATGTCGTCTAGAATTTCCGCCTTCTGCCCATTTTCCGCCAATTTCTTAGTATCCTCTTCTGTAAAAACGTAGCTGTTTCCACTGATGTAACTAGCTTTGTTTGGCGCCTTTGGCAATTGACCATATGAGATTTCATCTACCTTGAACTGCTCTTCCATTGAAGCTTCCGCCAAGATTTCTAGCTGATTGCTCTCCCTTTTTTCAAGAATTTGAAAAACAAGAAATATATTCAGAATGAGGAAGGTGATGATGAAAATGGTTTTGGTTCTTCTCCAATCCATTTTATATTCCCCCTTCCAAATCATCGCTAGCAGTAAAGTTTAACTTGTTCCATGCATTATTTTCCTTGTACACCCAAATCGGCTCAATGATATAAACATCGGATTCTCTTCTCAATTCATATCCGACTCGTATGTCCTCGATATTTCTGGTGTCATTGAAGTTGTCGAGCTCCCGCTTTACATCTTTTCCAGAGGGGATGTTTGTCGCAATGGATTTCCATGAAAGAAATTCAAAAACAGGCCTAACATATTCATAAATCTCATTATTTCTCCATGACTGTGAGATATCTGCAACACCTTTTTCAGCAAAATAATAGATTGGATAATCCCCAATAAACATTCTATAAACAATGCTATGATCATTCGTGCTGCTCGTCCAATTATCAAGTTTGAAGCGCTCAGGTTGTCCTGTCCACCCGCTGTGTTCGTTCACAAATTCAATTCCCCGTTCAATCACATTAAAGTCCATGGAATTCCCAAGCCCTGTATTTCCTGGATTAACGTAATGCAGGTTATTATTGGGACGGGATACACTCATCAAGCTGGAATCATCACGATACACTATTCCATCTGTTACTTGATCTCGTGTCACGATGCTCGGATTGCTG
This sequence comes from Bacillus sp. CHD6a, assembly GCF_001293645.1. Taxonomy (GTDB): domain Bacteria; phylum Bacillota; class Bacilli; order Bacillales; family Bacillaceae_I; genus Sutcliffiella_A. The sequence goes on along the minus strand of NZ_LBMD01000012.1, from coordinate 42,519 downwards.
AATAAGGCATTCTTGAAATCTTCTGGGTTTAATTGTTTAGCGTAGTAGTATCCTGTTCGTACTTTTGGTGATTGTTCCGGAAAAAACACATACCGATTTTCATCCACTTCTTCATAAATAAATGTCGGTAATATTTTTGCCGTCTGGTAAAAAGTCCGAGACAACTCACTGGTAGACAGATTACGGACTCTTGCTTGATACACTTTCTGGTCATCATACTGAACCAAATAAATAATTGGTTCACTTCCTAATGTTTTTCCCGAAAAATCGATGAGAATCCTGTTTATAGAAATATTCGGGGGAATTTCATTATCACTAAAGCCCGTAATATATCTAAATGTTTGTAAAGGGATGGTTGTAGGAAACACAACCTCCATTTTTTCACTGCCATGCATGAAAGAAAAGAAATCTTCTTCCGAATAACTTGTGGCTATTTGTATATCGAAAAGGCTCCATCGTCCCAATTCTTCCATAAATAAATTAAGATCTGCCAGTTCCTCTGTTCCATGATGAACACCATCAAAATGGTATAACAGTTTGCTAGGTTGTAAAAGCTGTCCTATTTCCTGCTTTTCATTAATTTCCACTTCACTAATGGTACTATCCCGTTTGTCTAAATAATCGAAGTCGGGTTGATAGGTCCATAAATTCCAGGTGAGAATCAAGCTTGTCAGTACTAGAATGGTTAAAACAAGCGATTTAATATTTTCATATTTCATTCCCAGTCACCTTCTTGCTCTTCCTCGGAAATTGGAAGGGTAAAGTAAATAGTTGTTCCTTTTCCTTCCACACTAGAGGCCCAGATGTCTCCATCATGCGCTTGAATCATTTCTTTTGCTATCGCTAAGCCAAGACCGGTACCCCCAAGCATCCTTGTTCTTGCTTTATCGACCCGGTAAAAGCGTTCAAAAATCTTATTAATATCCGATTTTGGTATTCCTACCCCTTGGTCACTGATACTGACCAAAATTTGATTAGCAGCCTCTTCAATATCTACAGTAAACGTAATAGTACCACCTTCAGGCGAATACTTCATCGCATTGGAAATGATATTATCTAATACTTGCGTTATTTTATCTGCGTCAATGGAGACCAAAATAGGTTGGTTTGGCATGCTTCTGACGAAATCTACTTTTTGAGACTTAGACATTTCAAAACGATCAATAATTTTATTAAAAAACTCCACAAAATCGACGCTGTTTTTATAGAAGTTATAGTCTCTTGAATCCATTTTAGACAGTTGCAACAAATCATTTACCAAACGGATCATCCGCTCCGTTTCCGTTTGAGTAACATCTAGAAACCTTGGAGCAATCTCATCATCCTGCCACGCACCGTCTGCCAACGCCTCTAAATAGCTTCTCATCGTGGTCAATGGCGTCCTCAATTCATGCGACACATTAGCAACAAACTCTCTCCGTTCAAGATCTATTTTCTCTTGCTCCGTAATATCGTGTAAAACCGTTATTAAACCATTGATAAAGCCAGTTTCCTTTTGAATGATGGAATTACTAGCACGCAAAATGTAACGCTCTTTTTCTGTACTAAAGTCCAAGATGAGGGATTCTTGTTCTGATACGAGATGATCAAACGAGTGCGTCTCTTCAATGCCAAGTACCTCTACAATCGGTTTGTTTAGTACTGTTTCACGTGAAACGTTTAACATTCCAAGGGCTGGCTCATTAATCAAAATAATTCTGCCTTTCCTGTCTGTCGCAAGAACTCCATCTGTCATATGGGACAAGACTGAGCTTAATTTCCTTCTTTCCCCCTCCGTAGTCGCCTGTGCTTCTTGAAGCTTTTTCGTAAGGTTATTAAAGGATAAAGCCAATTGACCTATTTCATCATCACCATAAATATTAACTTTCCTTGAGAAGTTACCTCTTGCCATTTCAAGTGCTTGTTTCCTCATATCAGACATTGGCCTTGTAATGGTTTGGGCAAGCAAGACACCAAGAACTGCTGTGACCGCAAGCGCTATGGTTGTCCCAGTTGCAAAGATGCTGTTGATCTGACGCATTTGGGCATAGACCTTTTCCATAGATGCTTCCAAGTATATGGCGCCAATAATGTCTTGATTGTTGGATTTGACGGGCGCTGCAATAAGTTTCAGACGATTTTGAGTTTCCGAATCAATAACGGTCTTATTCGACATCTGTCCTACTACTAATGCTCGTTTAACCAGCAATATCGTCGTCCTTTTTCCTACACTTGACTGATTGTAGGGATCAGAGGTTCCGAGGACCTTGCTTTGGTTATTCGTGATGCGAATTTCTTCTATATCCTCCATTGTGACGTCCTGCAACACCGTGCGGATATCCTCTTCAATGGTTGGGGTTGTATCATCACGCTGTTTTTTAATCTCCTGCTCAATACTATAAGCAAGTAAATGAATTCTTTCTTCTAATGATTCATTAAAGTTACTCGTCAGCTGACTCTCCAGCTTGCTTACAAAATACACCCCGATAATCTGCATCGCAATAAGGATGAGCAAAACGTAAATCAACACAAATTTAAGATGAATGGAACGAAAAAAACCTACCTTTTTCATGTAAATTATTCCTGCTCAGTTTGTCGCAGGTAATAGCCAACTCCTCTTCTTGTTACAATCCATGTCGGGTGACTAGGGTTGTCTTCAATTTTCTCACGCAAGCGACGAACCGTTACGTCCACTGTTCGTACATCTCCAAAATAGTCATAGCCCCAAACAGTCTGTAAAAGGTGTTCACGTGTCATGACCTGGCCGATATGCTTCGCTAGATAATGCAGCAATTCAAACTCACGGTGAGTCAGCTCAATCATATCTCCCCTTTTGGTTACCATGTAAGCATCAGGGTGGATCACAAGGGAACCAATTGCAATCTCCGATGGTTCTTCTGTATCCGCAGCTTTCTGTTGGTGACGTCGCAAATTGGCCTTTACCCTCGCAATTAGTTCACGGGTGCTAAAGGGCTTTGTAACATAATCATCCGCCCCTAGTTCTAATCCAAGCACCTTATCTATCTCCGAATCCTTTGCAGTCAGCATGATGATTGGCATTTCATATTTCTTACGTACTTCCCTGCAAACTTCCATTCCGTCTCGCTGAGGCAGCATAATATCTAAAAGGATTAAATCAGGGCGCACTTCCTCCACCTTATTGACCGCCTCTTCCCCATCATAGGCACAATACACCTCATATCCTTCTTTTTGAAGATTGAACTTCAATATATCTGCAATTGGTTTTTCGTCGTCTACTACAAGTATTTTCTTTTCCATATGGTTTCGCTCCTTCTCAGCATCTATCTATTCTTATCTGTTAGTATGGCTCTTTTCCAAAGATTGTTGCCATTTTACAGTGAAAAGTCGGCAACTAACCGTAATGATGATAAAAAACATTCTACTTCTTACTTTACCATGTACAGCGAGGTAGCGCATCTATTATGAGAAAGCTCCAAAAAGTACATGCGAAACATAAAAACCTCTAGCTCACTTATCAAGTTGCTAGAGGTTCCATGTATGTGTTTAGTTGTTTAAATACTGCATTGGATCTTTTAATTTGCCATCTTGGTATACTTCAAAGTGTAAATGAACACCTGTAGATTGTCCTGTCGTACCCATAATACCAATCTTTGCACCACGAGAAACAGTTTGTCCAACTGAAACGCTGATCGTATCCAGATGAGCATAAGTTGTTTTCATCCCATTTTGGTGGTTAATGACTACTTTATTTCCATAACCGCCGTCCCAGCCAGCTGATTCAATGACTCCATTGTCCGCTGCCTTAATGGTACGGTCGCTTGGGCGAGCAATATCGATCCCTTTATGCATTTTCCCCCAACGGTGACCCATTTTACTGGAAATATAACCGCCAACTGCTGGCCATGCAAGGGATCCGCTGCCACGAGAAGGGATCACTTTCGTACCTTTTACAACGATATGCTTCACAGGTTCTTTCAATGTTTCTTCATGAGTTACTTCCGTCTTGATGGTCATACCGTTTTCTTTCGTAGTGATAGTTCGGACATTTTTCTCTCCGTTTTCACCTTGTTGCTTCACTTTCGTTTCTCCCTTAGGAAGTTCTTTATCTTCCACAACTTCCTGCTCGTAAGGGATTTCTTCGTTTTTAGAAGCTTCTTCTTTTACTTGTACATTCAAATAAGGTTTTTTTGCTGAAACATTTAGCACCTTACCGACCTTCAGTAAAGTATCCATTGCAATATCAGAATTCATCTCCAGTAATTCTTCTGAAGAAAGCTCATGTTTCTCCGCGATATCTCCTAAAGAATCTCCTGCCTGTACTTCATACTTCTCAGCTTGCTTTTTGCCGTTTTTAATTAGTTCCACGGCTTCATCTACAGATACAACTTGTTTAGGATTAACACTTTTATCACTGAATGAAACTTTTTCAGAAATAGTTACGTCTAATACACGAGACTCATTTTCTTTCAACTCAGGAAGCTTGGACACTTGGTTATCTTGTTGTTCTTCTAAAGCCTTCAAGTCTTCTTCAGAAACAAACTCTAACTTTAACAACTCAACAACCTTTTCCGCTTCTTCCTTGTCTTTAACAAGAACCACTTCTTCTCCGTTAATGGACAGTGCAGAAGCGCTAGCTTTCACTTCTACTTGCTCTACTACTGTATCGATCGTCTCTTTGTTCTGAGCAGAAGGTCTAAATACTTTCTCAGGTATAACTGATACTTGTTCTCCTACTGAAAGCTCCAGGTCCTTATGGTCTTTCTGAACAGACTCCACTTTAGCTTCTAGCGCCTTGTCTAACTGTGTCTTATCATCGACTGCACCAACACGCTCACCATTTAAATACACATGATAAACCGTTCCAAGCAGTGAATTCTCACTAGCATGAACTGCCACTGCGCCAAGTGTAATAGTAGAAGCAGCAATAGTGGTAACCATTACTCTCTTTGTAAAAGTAGAAAGGCGATTTTTTTGAGATCTATGTTTACTATTTTGTTTTTCGGTGTATGTACTATATATACGCTTTAATCGGTTCATCATGGTCTTTCTTTCCCCCTGATTTCTTCCCCGTTCTGTAAACAGTTTTATTTAGGTGACCTAGACTTCTCGTCTTAGGACTATTGATACCCATTTAAAATTTCCGACTACTTTACCATACCATAGGTTCATAAACAAATAGAATACTAGAACAAAAGATGTAATATAACTGTATTATTGTTGTCATATTTAGGCGATTTATAGGGGTTTTTCCTTATTAAGGGATAAAATATGGGTAATTCTACATAGTTTTGTCTTTTGATCTGGAAGTGGAGGAGAATTTCTCCTGTTATGTTACAGCGGGGTAACAGGATGTGTTACGGGTTATGGTGGTGGAGAGTGTTTGTTGGCCTTTTGATGGGCTTTTTTTGTTACTTCGGGCTTTAATGGTGCTTCTATCAGATAGGTGATAGAGGTTTGTTAGGGATTTTAGTGATTTTGGATTATAGGAGGCTTCTATTGGACAATTCTGGGGGTTTGCTAGTGATTCGGGCATAGAGAGGGCTTCTATTAGACAATTGACGGGGACTTGCTTCCGTTTCGGGCTTAGAGAGGGCTTCTATTGGACACTTGACGAGGATTTGCTTCCGTTTTGGGCTTAGAGAACGCTTCTATTGGACACTTAACGGGCTTTTGCTTACGTTTCGGGCTTAGAGAGGGCTTCTATTGGACAATTGACGGGCTTTTGCTTACGTTTCGGGCTTAGAGAACACTTCTATTAGACACTTAACGGGCTTTTGCTTACGTTTCGGGCTTAGAGAACACTTCAATCGGACACTCGACTTCCGTTTCGTCCATACAGAGAACGCTTCTGAAATAAATTGGACTTCTCAATATTTTATTGCAAAAAAACAGCACATTCATTAACAAAATGAACGTGCTGTTTTGAGATGGCTCGGGACGGAATCGAACCGCCGACACATGGATTTTCAGTCCATTGCTCTACCAACTGAGCTACCGAGCCGAATATATAGTTGTCGTAACAATATGATATGCACTCGCACCATCACCCAAATTTTAACGTTCAAAATTTGTGCGCTGTAGCAATGCTTCGAAGCTTACTCGATCGTGCTCTACCAACTGAGCTACCGAGCCTAACACTCTAAAAGAGAAATAAATATGTAAATGGCGGTCCCGACCGGGATCGAACCGGCGATCTCCTGCGTGACAGGCAGGCATGTTAACCGCTACACCACGGGACCTAAAAGTATAAATGGTGACCCATACGGGATTCGAACCCGTGTTACCGCCGTGAAAGGGCGGTGTCTTAACCGCTTGACCAATGGGCCTAACTTTTTTGAAATAAAATGGTGTGCCATGAAGGACTCGAACCTTCGACCCTCTGATTAAAAGTCAGATGCTCTACCGACTGAGCTAATGGCACCTCTTACTAATTTCGCCTGATGTAACTTTAAATCTCTTTTGACGACGTTTTTAATAATAGCATACTATTAATAAATCTTGCAATAACTTTTTTAAAAAAATATTAACTTCTATAAAACTTACTAAAAGTCTCCCAATAAAAAAATACTAATTATATGTAATGAAGACACTTTAAAGCATGAGACTTCACTAACAATGACTTCATTTGGTTCATGAAGACACGTTGGTGGAAATATTATTGTCGTAAGAGTCATCACCCAAACAATGATAACACTTTTACATGAAACTCTCCTGCAAAAGTGCCATCATAAACTTATCAATCCTAGAAATCAACAGCTCAACAAGTATCATGCCACATAAAAAGCCCCCACTAAGGAGGGCTTCAAACAAAAATCAATTACTTCGCATACACACTGCGTACCACGTTCGTCTGAGAGCGATCTGGCCCTACAGAGAAGATGGACAATGGAATGCCTGTAAGCTGAGATACACGCTCAATATAATGACGAGCATTCTCAGGAAGCTCACTTAAGCTTCTAACGCCTGTGATGTCTTCTGTCCACCCTGGCATTTCTTCATATACCGGCTCACATTCAGCAAGTACTTTCAAGCTTGCAGGGAATGCTTCCATCACTTTACCTTTGTATTTGTAAGCTACACAAATTTTCAGTGTTTCAATACCTGTTAATACGTCGATGGAGTTCAACGAAAGGTCTGTCATTCCACTTACGCGGCGTGCATGGCGAACAACGACACTGTCAAACCAACCTACACGGCGAGGACGTCCTGTTGTTGTCCCATACTCTCTTCCTACTTCACGGATTTGGTGACCAATTTCGTTGTCTAGTTCTGTTGGGAAAGGACCATCTCCAACACGAGTAGTGTAGGCTTTCGCTACCCCTACAACGTGGTCGATTTTAGAAGGACCTACTCCAGATCCAATCGTAACGCCACCAGCTACTGGATTGGAAGAAGTTACGAATGGGTATGTTCCTTGGTCAATATCAAGCATAACCCCTTGAGCCCCTTCAAAAAGGACGCGGCGGCCGTCATCAAGCGCATCGTTTAGCACAACGGAAGTATCCGTTACGTATTTTGCAAATTGTTGTCCATACTCGTAGTACTCATCAAGAATATCTTCTAATTGGAAGCCTTCTGTTTCGTACATTCTTTCGAGTAAACGATTTTTCTCAGCTAAATTGTGAGCAAGCTTCGCTTCAAAAAGTTCGCGGTCCAGCAAGTCGGCAATACGGATACCAACACGAGCTGCTTTGTCCATATAAGCTGGTCCGATACCTTTTTTCGTTGTACCAATCTTGTTTGCACCTTTGCGCTCTTCTTCCACCTCGTCCAATTTCAAGTGATATGGAAGAATAACGTGCGCACGGTCTGAAATGCGCAGGTTGTCTGTGCTCACACCGCGGTCATGCAAGTATTTTAATTCTTTGATTAATGCTTTCGGATCTACAACCATACCGTTTCCAATGACACAGATCTTGTCGCTATAAAAAATTCCAGAAGGTATTAAGTGTAATTTATAAGTTTCACCGTTAAATTTAATTGTGTGTCCTGCGTTATTACCACCTTGGTAACGCGCAATCAGCTCGGCATTCTCAGAAAGAAAATCGGTAATCTTCCCTTTTCCTTCGTCTCCCCATTGTGTTCCTACTACGACTACTGATGCCATAGTCCGTACACCTCCACTAAATATGTAACTTTTATTCTTTTTGAACCAAAGTAAGTTTATCAGCTGCTCACTAGAAAGTCAACCTAAACACGAACGTTACAGAAATTTAATATTATATTTGTTCGTAATTAAGACGTAAAACTTCTAATAACAGTTTATAAAGTATAAAAAGGCACCTACATGACGTAGATGCCTTTTATTATGCCCCTGGAGGAACGGATTCATCATCAAATCGCCGCTCCAAATTAACAAATTTATTATATTCTTTTACGAAAGCCAAGGAGACCGTCCCAACAGGACCATTACGCTGTTTCGCCAGGATGATCTCAATGATGTTTTTGTTTTCACTTTCTTTGTCATAATAGTCATCACGATATAGGAAACCAACGATATCGGCATCCTGCTCGATACTTCCGGATTCACGAATATCGGACATCATTGGACGCTTGTCTTGACGCTGCTCCACGCCACGCGAGAGCTGAGATAGGGCAATTACAGGGACCTCTAGTTCCCTTGCTAATGCTTTTAGGGAACGGGAAATCTCGGAAACTTCCTGCTGACGGTTCTCTCCACCGCCGCGTCCGCTACCTTGAATTAATTGCAGATAGTCAATCAGTATCATTCCAAGGCCGCTCTCTTGTCTTAGACGACGGCATTTGGAACGTATCTCACTGACACGGATACCTGGCGTATCATCAATGTAGATACCAGCATTAGATAGGCTTCCCATTGCCATTGTCAGCTTGCTCCAATCTTCAGCGGTCAACTGGCCTGTCCTTAAATTCTGCGCATTGATATTTCCTTCTGCGCAAAGCATCCTCATGACCAGCTGCTCAGCACCCATTTCCAGACTGAAAATCGCGACATTTTCTCTAGCTTTTGTAGCAACGTTTTGCGCAATGTTCAAGGCGAATGCCGTTTTACCAACGGAAGGACGGGCAGCAATAATTATTAAGTCGTTTCGCTGGAATCCTGCCGTCATTCTATCCAATTCCGTAAAGCCTGTCTCAATTCCTGTGACTTCCCCTTTACGATTGTGAAGGGTTTCTATATTATCGTAAGTTTTAACGAGTACATCCTTGATGTTTTGGAACACACCGGAGTTTTTTCGTTGGGAAACTTCAAGTATTTGTTTTTCCGCTTCGTTCAATAAGCCCGCTACTTCATCTTCCCTGCTATAGCCTTCTTGGGCAATGTTGGTTGCGGTACGGATCAGACGGCGAAGAATGGACTTTTCTTCTACAATCTTTGCGTAATACTCTATATTGGCTGCAGTCGGCACCGAACCTGCTATATCACTCAGGTAAGATACCCCTCCAACTTCTTCTAAAAGCTTTAAGTTTGCAAGCTCAGATGTGACTGTGACGAGATCGACCGGTTCGCCCCGGTCGGAAAGATTCAGCATGCAGTCATATATCTTTTGATGGGCAGCGCGGTAAAAGTCATCTGGCATGACAAGCTCAGACGCCAATGTCAGAGCAGACGGTTCTAAGAAAATGGCCCCGATGACCGCCTGTTCCGCTTCTATATTTTGCGGTGGTATTCTATCTTCAAAAATATCACTCACCCTTGTTCCTCCTCCCAGAAAACGAACCTTTTAAAGCCTCTCATAAAGAAAACTCGGCGAGATTGCCGAGCGCTTTTCTTACTTCTGTTCAGTTACATGCACTTTTAAGGTCGCTGTAACGTCTGTATGCAGTTTTACAGGTACGTTTGTATAGCCTAAAGCGCGAATAGCATCATTTAGCTCCATTTTGCGCTTGTCGATCTTTATTTTATGCTTCTTTTGAAGCTCTTCTGCGATTTGTTTCGTCGTGATGCTACCGAATAAACGGCCGCCCTCACCTGCTTTTGTTTGGAACTCAAGCGTCAGCTTTTCCAACGTCTCTTTTAATTCCTTCGCGTTATCTAGCTCTTGTTCTGCTTCTTTGGCTTCTTTGTTCTTTTGAGCTTCCAATGATTTAAGGTTACCATTTGAAGCCTCCATCGCCAACCCTTGTTTTAGTAGAAAATTATGGGCATACCCATCTGCCACGTTTTTCACTTCGCCTTTTTTGCCTTTGCCTTTTACATCTTTTAAAAATATTACCCTCATTCCTTGGAACCTCCCTCTAAGTACTCTATTAATGCTTGTTTCAGTTTTTCTTCTGCTTCATCAATGGTCGTATTCATTTGTGTGGCTGCATTTGTCAGATGCCCGCCGCCGCCAAGGTTCTCCATGACAACCTGCACGTTGACATCCCCGAGCGATCTTGCACTGATGCTTACCTGGTCCCCATTCCTGTGGGCGATGACGAAAGATGTATTAATGTCACTCATCGCAAGCAGTGTGTCTGCAGCCTGTGCAATCATCACCTGGTCAAACGACTCTTCAGGTACACCTTTTGCAATAACTATGCCTTCTTGGTACAAATACGCGCTTTCTATCAATTTGGCACGTTTTACGAAACGGTCTAGATTTTCTTTTAACAGTTTTTGCACAAGGATTGTATCGGCTCCTTGAGAACGTAAGTAAGATGCTGCATCAAATGTACGGGAACCTGTACGGACCGTGAAGCTTTTCGTATCTACTATTATACCAGCTAACAGGGCGGTCGCTTCAAGCATTGTGATTTTGATGCGTTTTGGCTGGTATTGCAAAAGCTCTGTCACAAGCTCTGCAGTAGAGGAAGCATAAGGCTCCATATAAACAAGCAACGGATCCTCAATAAAGTCCTCTCCACGTCTGTGGTGATCAATCACAACCACATTATCTATTTTATTTAACAACTTTTCCTCAATTACAAGAGAAGGTTTATGTGTATCAACCACCACCAATAGTGTATCGCCTGTCGCTACTTCAAAAGCATCTTCTGGTGAAATAAACTTCTCCCAAAGTTCACTATGACCTTTTAACTCTTCTAACAACCGATGAATGCCAGCATCAATTTCCTGCTGATTTAACACAATATACGCATCCTTGTGATTGAGTTCCGCCACTTTGGCAATACCAATAGCCGCTCCAAGTGCGTCCATATCTGGGTAGCGATGACCCATGATAATTACCTTATCACTTTCATGTATCAGTTCCTTCAACGCATGGGAAATGACGCGTGCACGTACTCGTGTCCGTTTTTCCATTGGATTTGTTTTTCCACCATAGAAACGGACCTTTCCATTCGTTTGTTTGATGGCTACCTGATCGCCTCCGCGCCCCAACGCAAGGTCCAAACTAGATTGGGCGAGGTGACCAAGCTCAGGAAGCGAAGGGACTCCTGTACCAATACCAACACTTAATGTAAGTGGCATGCTTTGCTTGGATGTTTGTTCACGAACTTCATCCAAAATGGAAAACTTATTCTTTTCCAATTGCACTAGAATATGTTCATTTAATACGACAATAAAACGTTCCATGGACGTTCTTTTTAAGAATACGCCGTTTTCTGTGGACCATTTATTAATAATGGAGGTCACCTGGCTGTTGATCGCACTTTTCGTCTGATCATCCATTCCCTGTGTCACTTCATCATAATTGTCTAAGAAGATGATACCAAGTACCGTCCGCTCGTCTTCATATAATTTTTCAATATGAGTCTGTTCCGTAATGTCAAAAAAGTAAATGAGTCGTTCCGCTTTCTTAATGACTACTTTATATTTCCGATCATGCAGTGCAATGGTTTCCGTTTCAATATCCTGCTTTAAAAGAGGAATCAAGTTTTCCCCAACATCATATAACGACCTCCCTACCAGGGTTTCCTCATGGAAACAGGAGGCGAGGAATGGATTAGTCCATTCAATTTGATAATCGTCATTATAAAGCATGATACCAATCGGCATCTCCATTAATGCTTCTTCTCCGACCTTTTTTAACCGGTAGGAAAGGGTGGAGATGTACGTTTCCATTTCTTTTTTAGCCTTTTGTTCCACTTTGATGTAAAGATATACAACCAAGCCCAGGAGCAGAAAGCTGACAATCCCTATTTGCCATTGGAAAAACACAATTATCCCAAGTTGTATCAGTGCGATGACAAACAATAAATAGACGGGATAACGCAGATTCAGTTTTTCAAAATAATTAGGCATGTATGTTCAGCTCCTAATTAATAATTTAGCTCTTTATTTTCCTTGATTATTTCTCTGTATTCTTTCTCTTAATTGAAAACCGATATCTATTATTCCTACCATTCTTATTATATAGACCAAAGGAGTGATTAGGAAGGACAAAATGACCAACGTAATCGGTATCGCTTTGGAGATTTTCTTAATATGACAAAAGAAAAAAATGAATGAAAACCCTTGAACCGTCATTAATAGCATTAAAATAAAGGAAAGATTAAGAACTACCATAAATAAAGTTGTTCCTTCTTTTGGAGCCATAAGCGATAAAATGAGGACAACCAAGTAGTACCACAATAAGCTTTTTGGAAGGACTAATTCCCGAAATGGCGGGAAGGGACTAACCTTCATCTTCAGTCTTTTTAAAATAAAAACGGTTATTAGCTGCGAGAAGTATGCATGAACAAAAGAGGTCAATACCAACATGGTCGGTAATAGGTAGCTCAAATAGCCTAGGGCATCCTCAAACACTTTCAAGGCTTCTTTTGCATTCTCTTGACCAAGGGAGGTGGCAATTGCTTCTGATGCCCGCATGGACTCCCTGGTCATCTCTTGCAAAACTTCTATAAAATCAATATTAAAGAGGACAATTGCAACTACATATGCCAAAATATAATTCAGCAAAAACACCCCTGTAGCAGCGCCTAAAATCGCATAGCGACTAGCATTCTTTTGGATAAGATGACCCATCGCAAGTCCGACGGTACTAGCTGGTATGCTGAATGTTAAAGCAACTGGTGATCCGATCAGAACACTAAGCACTCCTGCAACCACGATGAGCCAAATTCCTGCCTTCCACCCGTTTCTTGCTGTATAGATGACAAATGGAACAACGAGTGCGAGAAAGGCGATCAGGCCTATGACAGGGATGAATAGTGTCATGAGAAGGAGCAGGACGTAAATACCGAGCAGTGCTGCACCTTCTGTTATATGTTTTGTTTCCTTCATAAGTATAAACCTCCAAGAACGCTTAGTTACAATATGTATAGTTTATCCTTAAGATTCTATTACAATCAAATGTTATGTTGATGATAGCGTAAACTCCCTGTTGTTCTTCGTTCCGCCTTTTGCTACAATCACCAGCTAGGAATCACAAAAAAATTTACGTTGTCAGTTTTTCAGTGACCTCGCTTTGCCTGCGGGGTCTCAAACAACCGTTACTCCCCCGCTGGAGTCTCACACCTTGCACTTCGGACAACTTGGTAGTGTTGATAATTACGCTTAATGTCTTAGTAGCAAAAAGGAAGGCAGCAAGATATTCTCTCACTGCCTTCCTTTTATTAATTCGGCTGTATTACTCACCAGATACGTATGGTAGTAATGCCATTTGACGAGCGCGTTTGATTGCGATCGTTAATTTACGTTGGTATTTAGCGCTAGTTCCTGTTACACGACGAGGTAAAATTTTACCACGCTCAGAAACGAACTTTTTCAATACATCGATGTCTTTGTAGTCGATGTGAGTGATACCGTTAGCTGTGAAATAACAAACCTTACGACGTTTGTTACGTCCACCTCTGCGTCCTCCTGCCATTTTATTCACCTCTTCTTTTTTGGATTTTTCGGCTTATAGTGCCATTTTTATAAAACGATTCCTTCTAGAATTAGAACGGCAAATCGTCATCGGATATATCAATCGGTTGGCCATCATTCTTAAATGGGTCGTCATCAACACGAGTATAACCTTGGTTGTTGTTATTGCTGCGCTGTTGGTTCTGATCATACCCAAAGTTAGGTGATGAACCATAGCCTTGATTTTGATTTGGATTAGGTCGAGAAGCATTACCAGCACCACCGGATCCTTTAGGCTCCAGGAACTGAACACTTTCTGCCACTATTTCCGTTACGTATACACGTTTTCCATCTTGGCCTTCATAATTGCGTGTCTGCACACGGCCATCCACACCAGCTAGGCTTCCTTTATTAAGGAAATTCGCTGCGTTTTCAGCTTGTTTTCTCCAAACAACACAGTTAATAAAATCAGCTTCGCGTTCGCCCTGCTGATTCTGGAACGTACGATTTACTGCCAATGTAAAAGTAGCAACCGCCACTCCACTTGGGGTATAGCGCAATTCAGGATCTTTGGTCAAGCGACCGACCAATACTACGCGATTTAACATCAGAACCACTCCTCCTTGAGACGACGTCCATAAAGAGGACAACTATTATTTTTCTTCTTTTTTCACAACGATATGACGGATGATGTCTTCGCTGATTTTAGCAAGACGATCAAACTCTTGAACTGCAGCTGGCTCAGCAGCTACGTTTACTAGCATATAGTAGCCGTCACGGAAATCATTGATTTCGTAAGCTAAGCGGCGTTTACCCCACTCTTTTGCTTCAGAAAGATCTGCACCGTTGTCAGTTAGGATCGTATTGAAACGTTCTGTAAGAGCTTTTTTAGCGTCTTCCTCAATGTTTGGACGGATGATATACATGATTTCGTACTTGTTCATCACAGTCACCTCCTTTTGGTCTAAGCGGCCCTTGGTGGGCAAGGAGCAATCAATTATAAATAATCATTACTCACAAATTAAGATTATACCAGAGGGGTGGGATTTTTGCAACATGTCCTATTGGAGTTGGTTTTTTGTGGTAGAGTGTGTTTGGGAAAATGACAAACATATGAGCTCCTTGGTACTAAGGAAACAACTATCATGGATAAATTCTTTTTAGAGTGGATATACCGTGCGTTACGATGGATAAATCTTTTTTACAATGGATATCTGTAGCCTTAGGATGGATAAAACCGAATTGTAATGGATAAACGGCTCTATGGTGAAAAAATAAAACTCAGTAAACAACTCTAATACCCGGAATCCACTGTTATGAGGTCAATTGAACAAAATAAGAGAGGAATCCCCCTCTCTCAGTCTGTACAACCCCTTAAAAAAGTTGCATATAGCGGTTGATCTTCGTTACAGGCGCTTCGCTTTCCGCGGGCGGTCCGGAAGCCTCCTCGGGCTAATGGTGGCCACTGAAAAAGTCTTGATTTGAGTATTTTTATAAACACCGCTGTTGATTTCCGCAAATGGCTTCGCTTTCCTAGGGGCTGACGTGAGCCTCCTTCGGCTACGCCTTCCACTACGATCAACTTGGTTACTGCATTACTCATAAAAAAAGAGAGGGAAAGCACCCTCTCATCTAACAAATTTTATACATTAAAACGGAAGTGGATAACGTCTCCGTCTTTTACGATGTATTCTTTTCCTTCTAGGCGGACTTTCCCTGCTTCTTTGGCAGCTGTGTGGGTACCTGCTGCAAGCAAATCTTCATAGGATACCGTTTCAGCACGGATGAATCCACGTTCAAAGTCGGTATGGATGACTCCTGCGCATTGTGGTGCTTTCATGCCTGTACGGAATGTCCATGCACGGACCTCTTGTACTCCTGCGGTGAAGTAAGTAGCAAGTCCAAGCAAGTTGTATGCTGCGCGAATCAATTGATCTAGGCCGGATTCTTTAATGCCAAGTTCCTCAAGGAACATTGCTTTTTCGTCAGCATCTAGTTCCACAATTTCAGACTCAATTTTCGCACAAACCGTAATTACTTCTGCATTGTCTTTAGCGGCAAACTCACGCACTTGTTGCACGTATTCGTTGTCGGAAGTGTCTGCTACATCTTCTTCGCCAACGTTTGCTACATAAAGGACAGGCTTGCTTGTTAAAAGGTGCATACCTTTTAAGTATTTTACCTGCTCGTCTGTCACTTCTACCGTACGTGCCGGAAGCTCATTTTCAAGCGCTTCTTTAACGAGTACAAGTACTTCATGCTCATATACCGCTTCTTTATCTTTTTGCTTTGCTAATTTTGCGACACGCTCCAGACGTTTATCGACAGATTCTAAATCAGCCAAAATTAGCTCAAGGTTGATCGTTTCGATGTCATTGATTGGGTTCACTCCACCTGAAACGTGGGTGATGTTGTCATCTGCAAAGCAACGTACCACATGGCAAATTGCATCTACTTGACGAATGTGAGATAAAAACTTGTTTCCAAGTCCTTCCCCTTTGCTTGCACCTTTAACGATACCAGCAATATCGGTAAACTCGAAGTGTGTTGGTACTGTTTTCTTTGGATTTACAAGTTCTGTTAATTTTTGCAGACGCTCATCTGGAACATCTACGATACCTACGTTCGGATCTATGGTACAGAACGGGTAGTTGGCAGATTCCGCCCCCGCTTGTGTGATTGCATTAAAAAGCGTTGATTTCCCTACGTTTGGAAGACCAACGATACCTGCTGTTAAAGCCATTTTATCCACTCCTAACTTCCGTTAACACATATTTAAACCTCCCACAATTATAGATAGAATGGGAGGAAAAGACAAGTTTATTTGAATTCCAGTTGCTCTATGTCATCACACGACAGAAGTTAGTGGTTTATTCATCTAGAAGGGGGATTTGTACGTTGCTGATTGCAAATGTCCGAAGTTTTCAGGTTTTTGTCCAAAGTTTCGGCGAAGTTGGCCGAAACTTTCACATTGTTGTCCAAAGTTTTGAATAAGTTGACCGAACAAAATTTTCAAATGACCAAAACTCGTTAATTCTTGGCTGAACAAAGCATTAAATTGTCCGAAACATACACCTTTTTCTGGGACTAAATGTCCAAACCATCTTTAGAATTGTCCGAATGGTTTTTTAGAAGTAATAATCTAATAAAAAAACCTATTTTCGAGGTCAATTCTTGCATGTTATCTGTATGTGTCAAATAAACTGTTTTCTAGTTTTCCGCTAATCACAATTCCAATCCTAAGGTAAAGGCTATTCTTCACTTCTAACCAATATCTTCTTAATCTTCCTTGTGAATTCCTTTCTTGGCATGAGGACGGTGTGGTCGCATCCTTCGCATTTGATGCGGATGTCCATTCCCATTCGTACTACCTTCCATCTGTTTGTCCCGCACGGGTGTGCTTTTTTCATCTCTACTACATCGTTCAAGCCAAATTCTTTATCTGTCATGTTTCTACACTCCCTATTTTTCTACTTGGAAGCATCCCCATCTTGCTTTGTTTCCCGGTTATAGAGGACCAGGCGCGGAAATGGGATTTCAATTCCTGCTTCATCAAGTCGATTTTTAACTTCCTTTCTGATTGAACGCCCAATATACCAGTGCTTCATTGGCACTGTTTCACATGTGATTCTGAGTACAACCTCGGAATTGCCTAACGTTTGGATACCAAGCAGCTCTGGTGGTTCTGTCATTTCCACATATCTTGCTGGCATTTCTGCAAGTAATTCTTTTATTACTCGCTCCGCTTCTTCTATTTTTCCTTCATATGCAATGCTAACATCGACCACGGCAACACTGTTATGAATGGAGAAATTCGTTAATTCTACAATACTGCCATTGGGCAATATATGCAATTCCCCTGTCCAACTTTTTATTTTTGTGGTCCGAAGTCCAATCTCTTCCACATACCCTTCAAATGTGCCGGTTCGGATATAATCTCCGACAGAAAATTGGTCTTCAAATATAATAAAAAAACCTGTAATAATATCTTTTACCAAATTTTGCGCTCCAAAGCCGACAGCAAGTCCAACTATTCCCGCTCCGGCTAAAAGAGCCCTAACATCAATATGAACAATTTCAAGAATCATAATGAAGGCGATAAAATAGACCACATAGGTTAACACATTTTGTAAAAGTTTGAGGAGGGTGTTCTCTCTTCGTTCCGATATCCGTATTGGCCCTTTTTCACGTAATTTCACAAAGTTTTGAATGATCTTTTTTCCTACCTTAATGATCATCGTTGCAACAAGGATAATTAAAATAATTTTTAGAAATCCCTCTCCGATAGAAATCCAGAGATCCTCATTTAGTAAGGAGTTTTTCATTTGTCCTAATACTCGGTTTGTCCATTCCATAATCGCTCTACCTCAATATCTATTTGTTTACATCTAGATTCCCCACAAATTGCTATTTTACTAAAACATACACAACGTTCACTTATGAGCTTTCACGGTTTTTAATTGGATAAAGCAGAATACAAACAAGCAGATAGAGATTGATTAAGCCAAATAGTGGGTAAAGTATTGCTACGAGGACGGAAAAGCCCACTGCAGTGAAGGGAACCATTAATAAAATGAATACGAAACACATGAGCCAAAGTGGAATTGGTACGACATTTCGAAATCTCGTAACTAATCCGAGCAACCCGGAGGCCGCCGTAGTATAAATGGCTACCCAGAGTAAGATGGTCATAAAGAACAACATATAAAAAGGATAACTCTGGATGATGGCAAAGAGCGGGATTTCAAATAGACCGAGCTTACTTTGTACCAGAATAAGAGTTTGATTGTAAAAAAGAGAGATGACTCCCAAAATGACCCCACTTCCTACACTTGCGATAATTATTTCCCCTTTACCTTTCACTTCTTTTCCGATTGCGGATAAAACAGCAACAAGTGGAAGAATATTTAATGCTGTAAAGGTAAATCCAGCGGGCCAATTACTTTGTTTAAGTACAGAAGTTGGGATAACATCCGGACTATTTAGTACCGCATCTATCAGCACATAGGCTAAGGTTAAAACAATTATTGGGATAATAACGACATTTACCGTTACCATTCCTTTAACGTCGTAAACAAATAACACAATTAATAAGAAGCTTATGATCGCAATCCCTCCCCAATAAGGGATAGAAAAGACCTGTAACGCCGCCCCACCACCTGCCAGCATCACAACTGTAGTAGTAAATAAGTAAACGACCATGACGATATTGTATAAATACGATGCCCTTGCCCCGACAAGTTTTCTTAATACGGGGGAGAAATGTTCCGTCTGCTCCTTGCTGCTGATTTGCAAGATGACATAGCAGGAAATGATAAAGAACAGGGTGAATAAAAGAATGGCAAGTCCGCTTTCCGAACCGAAAAATTGCCAGAGTTCCCTACCGGATGCATACCCTGCACCAATCACTGTACCCAATATTAAAAACATCCAGCGAAACCCGCTTTTCCACATACATGTAACCCCCTAAAATATCCGAAAATAAAAAAGTGGACGTATAGTTTCCAATCAATAGTCGTATACTGTTACTACTATTAAGAAGGAGTGGAACCTATGAATCTTAAATCTAATTTTTTTGAGAAGAAAGGAGGCAATATTCGTATTGCTCATGATGAAGTAAATGCTTTTAAGGAACTTGCACTTACTTTACAATCCAACCTTCCTCCAAGCCTGGTGTACCGCCCCATCGTCATTGTATGCATTGGCACAGACCGTTCAACCGGAGATTCCTTAGGACCACTAGTCGGTACTAAGCTCCATGACATAAAGCTTGACCATGTTCATGTATATGGCACATTAGATGATCCTATTCATGCCGTTAACCTAGAAGAAAAGCTTACTCAAATCCAAGAAAAGCATCTTACACCTTTTATCATTGCGATAGATGCCTGTCTTGGCAGGTTGAAGAGTGTCGGACAAATTACCGTAGCGGATGGTCCTGTGATGCCTGGGGCTGGAGTAAAAAAAGACTTGCCGCCAGTCGGGGATATTCATATTACAGGAATTGTTAATGTTAGTGGTTTTATGGAATTTTTCGTTTTACAGAATACGAGATTAAGTCTAGTCATGAAAATGGCGACCGTAATATCACAATCCATCCAAGAATTAGATGGGGTTATTGAACGTAAGAATTTCCTTGCATCTGCAGCGAGAGACTCTGATCCACCATTCATACAGAGCCAAGAATAGAAAAAAGGCCGACCCTCTATAAGTCGACCTTGTAAGAAAATATAGTTTATATGATAAAGAAGTATTGTATAAGCACAAGTGCAGCTGCTACTAAAATTCCTGGAAGCAGGTTGGCCACTCGAATAGCGGTTACACCTATGATATTCATTCCAATTGCCATAATCATGACTCCGCCAGTAGCGGTAATTTCAAATATGAGCAACTCCAGTAAATCCGGTGGGACAAACAGGTCAATTTGAGTAGCAAACAAAGCAATACTACCTTGATAAATCATGACAGGGATGGCAGAAAACAGTACCCCGATCCCTAAAGTCGTAGTCAGAACAATACTTGTGAATCCGTCAATGATAGATTTTGTGTACAGCACTTGATGATCGCCTCTAAGTCCACTATCCAAAGAGCCGACAACCGACATTGCTCCGATAACAAAGATAAGCGTTGCCGTTACAAATCCCTTTGATACGGAGCCCTGCTGTTTGGATCCCATCTTATGTTCCAGCCAATTGCCGACATTGTTCAACTTGCGGTCAAGATTAATCCACTCACCAACCACCGCACCTACCACCAGGCTGATAATGACAATGAGAAATTCATTACTTTTAAAACCCATTTGTGCTCCAAGTAAAAATACGGCAAGACCAATGATTTTCATTACCGTTTCTTTCGTGTTTTCCGGAATGCGGGTGAAGATTTTTCCTATTAAAGTACCGAGCACAATACATATACCATTTACAATGGTTCCTAATAAAACCACTTTAAAGCCCCATTTCTATTAAAATAACACCTATCCAAAAAAGCAAACCACTTTGAAGTGATCTGCTTTTTATTCTTCTGTCTGAGCTAACAACTCTAACAATCGATTCAGGTCATCATCAGAGAAGAATTCAATTTCAATTTTCCCCTTGTTTTTAGAACGTTTAATAAAGACAGACGTTCCAAAACGCTCTCGTAACACTGATTCATGATCCTTAAGAAAAATATCTTTCTCTTCTGTGTCTTTTTTTGTTTCACGTGGAACACTTTCATTCAACTGCTGAATCAACTGTTCTAACTGGCGCACATTTAAGTGTTCTTGCAGAACTTTATCAATGACCGCTTTTAATTTTTCTTTCCTTTTGAGGCCCAATAGGGCCCGGCCATGTCCCATGGAAAGTTTTCCATCATTCATCAGCTCTTGGACTGACTTTGGAAGAGATAATAGACGAATATGATTTGCTATATGTGGTCTACTTTTCCCAAGTCTGCTTGCTAACTGTTCTTGTGTCAATTCCAGCTTTACCATCAAAGATTGATAGGCTGCAGCCTCTTCAATAGGTGTAAGATCCTCACGTTGCAAATTCTCCAGAAGCGCAAGTTCCATCATTTGTTGTTCTGATAATGTGCGGACTACAACAGGAACTTTGGACAACTTTGCCTCTTTTGCTGCACGAAAACGGCGTTCCCCTACGACAATTTCGTACCCTTTAATGCTTTTACGAACAATAATTGGTTGAAGAATTCCATGTTGGAGGATGGATTCTTTTAATTCTTCAATTGCTTCAGGCTCAAAGTATTTACGCGGTTGGTAGGGGTTTGGTCGCACGTCTTTGATGCTTATTTCTTGAACGGCTTCTTCTTTGGAAGCTTCCATCGAAGGAAACAGTGCATTTATGCCTTTTCCTAATCCTTTACCCATGTGTCACCACTTCCTTTGCTAGATCTAAGTAAACTTCCGCTCCACGTGACTTTGGATCATAAATAATGATGGGTTCTCCATGGCTTGGCGCTTCACTCAAACGAACATTACGAGGAATAATGGTTCGGTACACTTTATCTTGGAAATACTTTTTCACTTCTTCAATCACTTGAATACCTAAATTTGTTCTGGCATCGAGCATTGTCAGCAAGACACCATCAATCATAAGTTCTTTATTTAAATGTTTCTGTACTAACCTTACCGTATTTAATAGCTGACTTAATCCTTCGAGTGCATAATATTCGCATTGAACCGGAATCACAACTGCATCAGAAGCTGTTAAAGCATTGATGGTTAACAAGCCCAAAGATGGGGGACAATCGATGATTATGTAGTCAAACAGGTGCTTCACATCATCTAATGCTCTTTTTAAACGTACTTCTCTAGAAATAGTAGGAACTAATTCAATTTCAGCACCTGCGAGTTGGATCGTTGCGGGGATGATGGAAAGGTTCTCTACCTTTGTTGATAGAATTGCCTTTTTCGCTTCCACATCTTCTACTAAAATATCATAAATACACTGATGGACTTCTGCTTTTTCTATTCCCACTCCACTAGTGGCGTTTCCTTGTGGGTCCACATCTACTAAAAGCACTCTTTTACCAATGTAGGCTAAACAAGCACCTAAGTTAACAGATGTAGTCGTTTTTCCAACTCCACCTTTTTGGTTAGCAATAGCAATAATTCTGCCCATGCTGTCACCTGCCTTCAGAAAAGAACATACTTTTTATTCGTTGGTTCTGGATAACACCGCTGTTGATTTCCGCACTGGGCTTCGCTTTCCTAGGGGCGGTGCTTGAGCCTCCTCCCAACGCTTCAGGGGTCTCAAGCTACCGCTATCTCCCTCAGGACAAGGAAGGCTTCGACAGCGATACATCGCACGAAGAAAATGCGTAGCATTTTCGAGGAGTCTTCGCCCAGTGCTCCAATCAACAGCTAGAGACTACTTTATTGTTGGTGATTCAATTAAACAGGACTTTTGTTTCTCATATATTTTATCATGAATTGACAGAAATTTAACTTGTTTTTGAGAATAATTATTAGGGGAGCAGGGGAGTGGAAAATTGTCGAAGAATGTTTCTCGGGAAATAATTGAATGTAAAGACAAGAAAAAGATGGCTTCGCTTATTACTTATCGTGTCGTAGCGCCTAGTGATATTACTAGATTGCTAGGTTTTTGATAATTAACGGCGAGGGCCATCCTGATAGAGGTATTATTTTTTCGGTATGCGGATTGTGAATTGGTAATATTCTTCGGTTTCTTCTTCTTGCGAATCCAGTTTAATGCCGCTGTCGTTTACCATCGTAAGGGACTGGCGGATTGTGTTCATCGCAATACGCATATCTTTACTAAAGGCTTTTCGCTTAGCCTTTGGTTTTGGATTAGCAGCTTCCAGCAGTTTTACTACGCGTTCTTCTGTTTGCTTTACATTTAATTGCTTTTCAAGAATTTCAGCAAGTACGGCCACTTGTTTTTCCGGTAGCTTTAACGGAATAAGGGCACGAGCATGACGCTCGGTTATTTTTTTCTGAAGCAGGGCATCTTGAATTTCAGAAGGTAACTTTAAAAGGCGCAGCTTATTTGCAACAGTGGATTGCCCTTTGCCTAAACGCTGGGCTAAAGCTTCTTGTGTCAAACTGTGCAATTCTAACAGCTTGGAATAAGCGATCGCTTCTTCAATGGCGGATAACTCTTCACGTTGAAGGTTTTCAATAAGGGCTACAGAAGCTGTTTCTGCATCGTTAAATTCTTTCACAATTGCAGGTATGGTCTCCCAACCTAGCTTCTGAACCGCTCTCCAACGGCGTTCTCCAGCAATTATTTCATATTTACCCTCATCAAATTGTCGGACGACAATAGGCTGAATGATTCCATGTGTCCGAATGGTAAGAGATAACTCTTCTATTCTTTCATCTACAAAAACAGTACGTGGTTGGTATCTATTCGGAACAATGTCCTTTACAGCTACCTGCATAATTTTTTCATGATCAGTCTTTTCTACTATTTCCTGTTCTTCTTTTTCGCCAATTCCAAAAAAACGAGAGAACGGAGACTTCATAGTTCCACCACCTTATGGATAGAATCCCTATTAACGTAATTCGCTTTTCACGCTAATAAGTCCTGTTTTTCCGATCAAAATGTTTCACATGAAACGAGGTTTACTATGCACTATAACAGTTTATTCTAACGGTTGTTTATTAGGTGTACCTGGTTTACGTGGGTACTTCTTAGGTGTTGATTTAATCTTATTGATGATCAGGATATTTCTTTCACTTTCTTCTAACGGCAAAGAGAAAGAATGCACTTTTTCTAGCTTTCCACCTAATATTTGCAGGGCTTTTTTTCCTTTTTCAAGCTCCTCGCTTGCAGCCGCAGCTTTCATCGGCACAAACATACCGCCTTCTTTAACCAATGGCAGACAAAGTTCACTTAACACAGATAAACGTGCTACAGCTCTTGCTGTAACCAGGTCAAATTTCTCGCGGTAGTCAGCATTTTTCCCGAACGTTTCTGCCCTGTCATGTACAAAATGAACATTCTTCAAACCTAGTTCACTTGCAAGGTTTTGCAAAAAGGTTATTCGCTTATTAAGCGAGTCCACGATGGTAACTTTAATATTTGGAAAACATATTTTCAAAGGAATGCTTGGGAAACCGGCACCTGCTCCCACATCACATAGAGATAATTCTTTATTTAGATCGACATAGAACGATGCGGTAATGGAATCATAGAAATGTTTAAGATAAACCTCTTCTTCATCCGTGATGGCAGTAAGATTCATCTTTTCATTCCATTCCACCAGCAGCTTGTAATATGTATCAAATTGAGAAAGCTGTTGAGGAGAAAGGGAGATCCCCTTCTCCTCCAACAAGGAAATGAATTGTTCTTTATTCATGTGTTCGTATCCTTTCTATCGTTGGATTTACTCGTTGGATACTTTAGCGATACGACCTTGTTCCAAATAAACAAGCAAGATGGAAACGTCCGCTGGGTTTACCCCTGAAATTCTGGAAGCCTGTGCAACGGATAAAGGACGCACTTCTTTTAGCTTCTGCCTTGCTTCGTTCGCAAGTCCGTGAATGTCATCATAATCGATGTTTTCTGGTATTTTCTTATTTTCCATTTTCTTCAGGCGGTCCACTTGTTGAAGGGATTTTTGAATATATCCTTCGTATTTCACCTGGATTTCCACCTGTTCTGCTACATCAGGAGTTATTTCCTTGTCTGCAGGCACCATCTGATGAATATGATCATAGGTCATTTCAGGACGCTTCAGAAGATCAGCTGCCCTGATGCCATCTTTCAGCTCACTTCCGCCAGCTTCTCTGATGATGGTCTGAACCTGTTCATTCGGTTTAATAATAATGGATT
Source organism: Bacillus sp. CHD6a (assembly GCF_001293645.1). Lineage (GTDB taxonomy): Bacteria > Bacillota > Bacilli > Bacillales > Bacillaceae_I > Sutcliffiella_A. The sequence continues at coordinate 17,547 of NZ_LBMD01000012.1, read as the reverse complement.
GCAGGCGTTCTTTTTCTGCCTCGATTTCTTGTTTTTTCAAATCAAACTTTGCATATCGAGCCGGGGAAATAAGTCCTATTTTATGGCCGATTTCCGTTAATCGCAGGTCTGCATTGTCATGGCGCAAGAGCAGGCGGTATTCCGCACGGGAAGTAAGCAATCGGTATGGTTCATTCGTTCCTTTTGTCACCAGGTCATCAATTAATACCCCGATATAAGCATCAGAACGGCTTAAGATAAGATCTTCCTCTCCAAGAGCACGTCTTCCGGCATTAATACCTGCCATAATCCCTTGCCCGGCCGCTTCCTCATACCCCGAGGTCCCGTTGATTTGCCCTGCTGTGTAAAGGTTTTGTATTCTTTTTGTTTCAAGTGTCGGCCATAATTGCGTTGGGACGATGGCATCATATTCAATAGCGTACCCCGCTCGCATCATGCGGACATTTTCCAGACCAGGAATAGTAGAAAGAATCTTACGTTGCACATCTTCCGGAAGACTTGTGGAAAGACCCTGCACATAAACTTCTTGCGTATTTCTTCCTTCTGGTTCTAAGAAAATTTGGTGTCTAGGCTTGTCATTGAAACGTACCACTTTATCCTCAATAGATGGGCAATACCTTGGCCCGGTCCCTTTGATCATCCCAGAGTACATCGGAGAACGGTGAAGGTTGTCATCAATTAGTTGGTGTGTTTCGGCACTGGTATACGTTAACCAGCAAGGTAGCTGGTCGGTAATGTATTCCGTTGTTTCATAAGAAAACGCGCGCGGCACCTCATCACCTGGCTGAATTTCCGTCTTGCTGTAGTCAATAGAAGCGCTGTTTACACGAGGAGGGGTTCCTGTTTTAAAACGCACCAAATCAAACCCTAATTCCTCTAAATGCTTTGAAAGCGTAATAGAAGGTTGTTGGTTATTTGGACCGCTTAAATATTGAAGTTCTCCCAGAATAATTTTTCCTCTCAGGAATGTTCCTGTCGTAATAACGACTGTCTTGGACTCATAGATGGCACCTGTTTGAGTAATTACACCTTTACATACTCCGTCCTCGACGATTAACTTTTCTACCATTCCTTGTAGCAAGGTGATATTTTCTTCGTTTTCAATAGTTTTTTTCATTTCATGCTGGTAAAGGAACTTATCAGCCTGTGCACGCAATGCGCGTACCGCAGGACCTTTACCCGTATTTAACATACGCATTTGAATATGCGTCTTATCGATATTTCTTCCCATTTCTCCACCAAGCGCATCAATTTCACGCACGACGATTCCTTTAGCAGGACCGCCGACTGATGGGTTACATGGCATAAAAGCAACCATATCCAGGTTGATGGTCACCATTAACGTTTTCGCTCCCTGACGAGCTGCTGCCAATCCTGCTTCAACACCAGCATGACCGGCTCCAATTACAATTACATCATAGGAACCTGCATGATATTCCATGTTTGTTCCCTCCTATTCTAGGCTCTTTTCACAAAAACTTACGATAGGAGCCACTATTTCCCTAAACAAAATTGTGAAAACAATTGATCAATCAGGCTTTCATGTACCGCATCGCCGATAATTTCACCAAGTATTTCCCACGTTCTGGTTAAATCTATTTGAACAATGTCTATCGGCACACCACTTTCCATTCCAACTATCGCATCTTCTAATGCTTGTTGGGCTTGAGTGATTAGACCTATATGACGAGAGTTTGAGACATATGTCATATCACCAGCTTCTAAGTCCCCTTGGAAGAACATGGATGAAATGGCCTCTTCTAGTTCGTCTATTCCTTGTTCCTCTTTTAAAGAGGTAGAAATGACGGTGTGTTTTTCAGCAAGTTCTCTCACTTGCTCTATATCAATTTTTGTCGGCAGGTCGGTTTTATTTACAATAACAATGACATCCATGCCTTTTACGGCTTCAAACAACTGCTTGTCCTCATTTGTGAAATCATCGTTGTTATTTAAAACAAGCAAAATCAGATCTGCTTTTTTTAATACTTCTCTTGATCTTTCCACACCAATACGTTCTACTATATCTTCTGTTTCCCGAATCCCGGCAGTATCCACTAGACGTAACGGTACACCACGGACACTTACATATTCCTCAATGACATCACGTGTGGTCCCTGGAATATCAGTTACAATCGCCTTATTTTCATGTACAAGGCTATTTAGCAAAGAGGACTTCCCAACATTTGGTCGTCCGATAATAACAGTAGAAAGACCTTCTCTTAGTATCTTACCCTGTTGAGATGTTTGTAACAGCTTTTCCAATTCTTCTTTTACATATGTCGACTTTTCAAGCAATACTTGATGGGTCATTTCTTCGACATCATCATATTCAGGATAGTCGATATTTACTTCGACATGCGCCAATGTTTCTAAAATTTCTTGACGAAGTTTTTGGATCAGTTTGGATAATCGACCTTCCATCTGACCTAGCGCCACATTCATCGCACGATCTGTTTTGGCACGGATTAAATCCATCACTGCTTCAGCCTGCGAAAGATCAATACGCCCGTTTAAAAAGGCACGCTTGGTGAATTCTCCAGGTTCTGCAAGCCTCGCTCCTCTGCTTAATACAAGTTGAAGGAGTTTATTAACGGATACAAGCCCGCCATGGCAGTTGATTTCCACCACATCTTCCCTTGTAAAAGTTTTAGGTCCACGCATAACTGACACCATTACTTCTTCTATTGTCTTTTCCGTTTTTGGATCTACGATGTGTCCGTAGTGAATGGTATGAGAGGCAACGTCATTCATTTTCTTGGACGATGGGGTGACAAAAATTTCATCAATAATTCGGAACGCTTCATCACCGCTCAGGCGGATAATGGCAATAGCCCCTTCCCCCATTGGAGTCGAAATAGCTGCTATCGTGTCAAACTCATACATATCATTCACCTCATTTCTTTTTCTTTTTATTACTTCTATATCAATGTAAAATAGTTCGTCCTTTAACTTACTAAGGTTAGCATAATTTTTGTGTCTTTTAAAGTATTCCTCTTCGACAGTTATCCACAAAAATTTCCCAAGAGCTTCGTTTGTCATCAATTATTTTAACTTATCCACATGTGAATAACAATAAACAAATCTCGCACAGTTGCTTCATCAGTTTTGCCGAAGTTTGTATTAGCTAAAACCTCTTCGAAAATTTAAGAATTCGCTTTTCTTTTTAGTCGTTCCTTTCCACTGCAGACACTCGCTTTCCGCGGGGTGCCGGGAGCGTGCTCGGCTAAGCCGAAGCCACTGAAAAAATCTTTGATTTTATAAATTGGTTAAACTCCGCTGTTGATTTCCGCAAATGACCTCGCTTCACCTATGGGGTCTTCCATGTCCCTTCCTCCCGTAGGAGTCGAATGTATTCCGCTCCAATCCACTTGTCTCAATATATTTATAAATAAAAAACGGCTGGCCCTTGATATCGGGCCAGCCGTTTTTTATTTGGATTATCTTCTTGCGACTTTGTTCTTTTTTGCTGTGATGACAAGGGAGCGGTTCGGTTCTTTTCCTACGGAGTAGGTTTCTACTTCTGGGTAGGAAGAAATGATCGAGTGCATCACTTTGCGTTCAAAAGAAGGCATTGGCTCAAGATGTACATCCTGTTTTGTTTTCATTGCTTTTTGCGCAAGCCGTTCTGCAAGCTGCTCGAGGGTTTCACGGCGTTTCTCCCGGTATCCTTCTGCGTCAATGACGACATTTAAATACTGATTGGAAAAGCGGTTTGCGACAATTTGTGTTAAATATTGAAGGGAATTAAGGGTTTGTCCCCTTTTTCCGATTATTAGTGCGGTTTTCTCGCCACTGATGCTGATGAAGATATTTCTACTTTCCACTTTTACATCGAGTTCTGCGACAATGTTCATTTCAGTAAGAACTTTTTTCAAGAAATTCGTTGATTCTTCGATGGGGTCTTGCTTCAATTTGACGGTTACAACACTAGGTTTAGAGCCAAACAATCCGAAGAGACCTTTCTTGCCTTCGTCAACGATTGTAATTTCTGCACGGTCTTTTGATGTGTTTAGTTGAGCTAAAGCAGATTGGACAGCTTCCTCGACTGTTGGACCAGTTGCAGTTATTTCTTTCACTTTTTTGTTCCTCCTGCAGTTCCAGTAGCTGCTTCTTTTGCTTTTCTCAGCTCCGGTCCTTTAATAAAGTAAGTTTGAACAATCATAAAGATGTTACCCACTACCCAGTATAGGGAAAGTGCCGCAGGGAAATTGATTGCAAAAACAACGATCATGATTGGCATGATCCAAAGCATCATTACCATCTGCGGGTTGTTATCCATACCTGCCATCATGATTTTTTGCTGAATGAATGTCGTGATTCCAGCAACAACAGGCAGGATAAAGAATGGATCCGGATCTCCCAAGTCAAACCATAAGAAATTATGGTTTGCAATTTCCGTCGTACGAGTAATCGCATGGAAAAATCCAATAAGGATCGGCATTTGAACCAATAAAGGAAAACATCCAGCAAGCGGGTTTACACCATGTTTTTGGAAAAGACCCATTGTCTCTTGCTGTAATTTCTGTTGTGTTTTTTGATCTTTGGAACTATATTTTTCACGAAGTGCTTTCATTTCCGGTTGTAATGCTTGCATCGCTTTTGCATTCTTTGTTTGTTTAATCATTAACGGTAAGATAGCAAATCGGATTAATAACGTTACAATAATAATAGATAGACCGTAGTCATTATTCATTAGTTCTGCAAAATACGTAATCAACCAAGATAATGGATAAACCACAAATTCATTCCAAAAGCCTTCGCTTTCATTGGTGATTGGCTGGTTGATTTCTGTACAACCTGATAGTAAGACTACAAGTCCGATAAGGGCCGTTAGTAGCCATATTCGATTTTTCAACCTCTTTTTCCTCCTTTTTACACAAAAAAAATGATTCCTTTTACATCCTATCATTTTTATCTGACAAATTGAATATATGTCACACTTCCAACACATTTTTTCAAGCTCAAATCAACACCGCTTTTGATTTCCGCAAACCGCTCCGCTTTCCGTGGGGCGACCTTGAGCCTCCTCACTTCGTTGCGGGGTCTCAACAATGTCGCTACTCCCCCACAGGAGTCTTCGCCTTTTGCTCCAATCAAAAGCTATAAACTAAATAGAATTTTTATAGTTCTCTTATAGTTTATTTTTTAGCTGATAGTGTCGGGAGTTTTCTTATTACGTGTTGTAGGCTTTTCTTTACTTCTTCAAATGACATGTCCGCAGCTGGTTTCCTGGCGATCACGACAATGTCAACGCCACCAGGTAGCTGTTCGTTCATTTCGTGAATGGCTTGTCTGACTAGCCGCTTTATTCGATTCCTTGTTACAGCGTTTCCAATTTTCTTGCTGACAGATAAACCAATCCGAAATACAGGCTGATCCTCTTTTTGCACAGCATAAATAACAAATTGCCGATTAGCCATCGACTTTCCTTTTTGGAACACATGTTGGAACTCTTTATTTTTTTTAATTCTTTGTTCTTTCCTCAATGTGTCTCCTCCTGCCTTACACAAATCCTCTAATTCGGTTCCATTTCCACATTCTTTCTAAAATCTCATGAAAAAATAACCGGAATATGCCCGAAATAGTAAAAAAGACCACTGACAGTCAGTGGCCTTATGCTGATAATACTTTTCTTCCTTTGCGACGACGACGTGCAAGAACTTTACGTCCATTTGCAGAACTCATACGCTCACGGAAACCGTGTACTTTACTACGTTTACGATTATTTGGTTGAAACGTTCTTTTCATTACTATGACACCTCCCTGAGGATACTTCAAAATCTAAGTGGAAAAACACCTCTATATGATCGATAGACATTTATAAGCCGTTTTTCAACACTACTGGAAAGTCTTGCTTTCCTATAATATAAAATTTCTTTACAGACAGTCTTACTAATTATAGAGAATATACCATCGGAATGTCAACTTCCCAAATGTAAGTATAAATTCCCCAGCCCCACAAAGCAACCCTTTCTTTTTATATAGTAAAAACTAACAAGAGATCCTTCGCTCACTTCTACATTAAAAATTGTATTTAACTGTTAACCTCCGTTCCAGGCGCTTCGCTTTCTGGGGCAGTCCGGGAGCCTCCTTACTGTGTTGGAAGCCACTGAAAAAGACCTTGATTTTAAAATTTTACTAAACACCGCTGTGGATTTCCGCAAATGGCTTCGCTTTCCTAGGGGCGCTGCTGGAGCCTCCTCGGCTTCGCCTGCGGGGTCTCCACCTAGCGCTATCTCCTTCAGGAGTCTTCGCCTTTTGCTCCAATCCACAGCTAGGAATCGTAAAAAACATTACGTCATCAGTTTTTCAGTGGCTTCCTTTGTTGCTGGGTCTGACCTGTCCCTTCTCCGCAGGAGTCTTCGCGCCTTTCACTTAGGTTAACTTAGTTTTTACATTTTTCTTTTATACGTTCAACCTTTTTTAACCTGTGAATAACTTTTTTCGCTATTTTTCGTCATCCACAACACTTATCGACAAGGTTTACACAGTATATTGTGTTGTGGAAAACTTTTCTCCACAATTTGTGGTAGTTGTGGATAATTACAAAAAGCAATTGCAACATAAGGTTTTTTTTGATATTATTATTGTGTTTTCACTCTTAATAAATGATTAACAGAAAATAGTTTTCCACAGATTGTGGATAAAGTGTGGATAGTTATTCAAGGGTGTGTGTAAGTAATTGTCCACAGGTGCGGTTTTTTGTCGAAAACTACTTTTCTACTATATAATATCTTTTTCACAGTATACGAATGAATAAACATACAACGGGTGTTTTTCTAGCAGAGTGTTTGTTGAACAAAACTTGTACAGATAAGCACCTTTTTCTATTGTAAAAAGGTTGCCAGACATAAACGAAAGGGGGATTCATGATGAAAAATATTTCTGATCTATGGGTCAAAGCACTAAATCAGATAGAGAAAAAAATAAGTAAGCCAAGCTTTGAAACATGGTTGAAGAGTACAAAAGCTCATTCTTTGCAAGGAGATAATCTCGTCATCACTGCGCCAAATGAATTTGCACGTGACTGGCTAGAGTCCAGGTATTCCGGTCTTATTGGAGAAACCATCTCTGATATCACAGGAGAAGAATTATCTATTAAATTTATTATTCCTCAAAACCAAGCAGATGAAGAGATCGAAATAAAAACTCCTCCTGCAAAAATGAAAAAAAATGATGATATGATCGAAATTCCTCAAAATATGCTGAATCCGAAGTACACATTCGACACATTTGTCATCGGTTCTGGAAACAGGTTTGCTCACGCTGCTTCTTTGGCAGTTGCTGAAGCTCCAGCCAAAGCCTATAATCCTCTATTTATTTACGGGGGAGTAGGACTAGGAAAAACCCACTTAATGCATGCCATCGGCCATTATGTTATTGAGCATAATCCTGCTGCAAAAGTGGTCTATTTATCATCTGAAAAATTCACCAATGAATTCATTAATTCTATTCGTGACAACAAAGCTGTCGATTTCCGCAATAAATATCGAAATGTCGATGTGTTGCTTATTGATGATATTCAATTCCTTGCCGGAAAAGAACAAACTCAAGAGGAATTTTTCCATACGTTCAATACACTGCATGAAGAAAGCAAACAGATTGTCATCTCTAGTGACAGGCCTCCAAAAGAGATTCCGACCTTGGAAGACCGCCTGAGATCCCGTTTTGAGTGGGGCTTGATTACAGATATCACACCACCAGATTTAGAAACCCGTATCGCAATCTTGCGTAAGAAAGCAAAAGCAGAGGGGCTAGATATTCCAAATGAAGTGATGCTCTACATTGCCAATCAAATTGATTCAAATATCCGTGAACTTGAGGGGGCACTTATTCGAGTTGTTGCCTATTCTTCTCTAATTAATAAGGATATCAATGCTGACTTGGCAGCAGAGGCACTTAAAGATATCATTCCAAGCTCTAAGCCTAGAGTAGTGACGATTCATGACATTCAACGGACCGTTGGAGAAGAATACAGTGTCAAATTAGAGGATTTTAAAGCAAAAAAGCGAACGAAATCAGTTGCTTTCCCTCGACAAATTGCTATGTACCTATCAAGGGAGCTCACAGATTATTCATTGCCGAAAATTGGAGAGGAATTCGGAGGACGAGATCATACGACCGTTATTCATGCTCATGAAAAGATCTCTAATCTTGTAAAAACAGATACAACATTACAAAAACAAATTCAATCGATTGCCGATTCTCTAAAAAGTTAAATAGAACAATAGTGGAAACTGTGTATAAGTGGCACTTAGTTAAACACAGGTTATTCACATGTGGATATCTACTCTTTGTAGTCGAAATGTGAGTTATCCACATAATCACAGCCCCTACTATTACTTCTACTAGTTTTTTATTAATAAAATATATAAATAGACCTGCCCATTAAGGAGGATTACGATGAAATTTATTATCCAACGCGACAAGTTAGTTCAAAGCGTTCAAGATGTACTAAAAGCAGTTTCTTCCCGGACAACCATTCCTATTTTGACTGGAATAAAGATTGTCGCTACAGAAGAAGGCGTTACCCTTACTGGAAGTGATTCTGATATTTCCATTGAATCCTTCATTCCTTGTGAAGAAGATGGATCGGAAAATGTCGAAGTGAGAACAGCTGGTAGTGTTGTACTGCAAGCCCGATTCTTTAGTGAAATTATTAAAAAACTTCCAATGGATACAGTTGAAATCGAGGTTCAAAACCAATATGTCACAACCATTCGTTCTGGAAAATCGGAATTTAACCTAAATGGACAAGATGCTGCTGAGTATCCTCATTTGCCACAAGTAGAGGAACAAAACGTATTCCGTGTTCCAACTGATCTATTAAAAAACATTATTCGACAAACTGTCTTTGCAGTGTCCACCTCAGAAACACGACCTATCTTGACAGGTGTAAACTGGAAGCTTGAAAACCATGAACTTACCTGTATTGCAACAGATAGTCATCGCTTGGCTTTACGCAAAGCAAAGGTAGAAGCGGAAAATGAGATTACGTGCAATGTAGTCATTCCTGGAAAAAGTTTAAATGAATTAAATAAAATTTTAGATGATACAAACGAGTTGCTTGATATCGTCATGACGGAAAACCAAGTACTTTTTAAAGCAAAAAATATTCTTTTCTTCTCCCGTTTGCTTGATGGAAACTATCCGGATACTTCCCGACTAATTCCTGCTGAAAGTAAAACGGATATCACGGTAACAACGAAAGAATTCCTACAAGCGATTGATCGTGCGAGCTTACTTGCAAGAGAAGGACGAAACAATGTAGTAAAGCTTGCTACTTTAGAGTCTGATACATTGGAAGTTTCCTCTAATTCTCCAGAAGTCGGAAAAGTAGTGGAACAAGTCCAAAGCAATTCCATTGATGGTGAAGAACTGAAAATTTCTTTTAGCGCAAAATATATGATGGATGCTTTAAAGGCGCTTGAAGGAAACGAGATATTAATAAATTTCACCGGTGCGATGAGGCCGTTTGTCATCAAAACATTACATGATGATTCCATGCTTCAACTTATCCTGCCAGTCAGAACTTATTAATAAATATTGAATCAGAAAGCTGCTAGTGACCATTCCTAGTGGCTTTCTTTTCTATATGGAGAAGTTCTAGTACAATAGGAAGTAGACAATAAGGGAATAGTAAAAGAAATACTTATCCCTAAAAAGAAAGTGAGCGCGAACTAATGACAGAAATTCAGATTTCTACAGAAATGATTACACTAGGACAATTCTTAAAGTTGGCCGACGTCATTCAATCAGGCGGAATGGCAAAATGGTTTCTTTCAGAATACGAAGTGAAAGTGAACGGAGAGCTTGAAGACAGAAGAGGAAGAAAATTGAAAGTACGAGATGTAATTGAAATAGATGGTCATGGAAAATATGTCGTTGTTTCCTGATGAGTTGGTGATACGGATTGTATATTGAAGAATTGACGTTAAGACACTATCGCAATTATGAAAGCTTGCATGCCGTCTTTGAAAATGGTGTGAATGTCATATTAGGAGAGAACGCACAAGGAAAGACCAATGTGATGGAATCTATCTATGTATTGGCAATGGCAAAATCACACAGGACGTCCAATGATAAAGATCTTATCAGATGGGACGAAGAGTATGGTAAAATAGAAGGCAGGATACATAAACGGAATGGAGAGTTGCCGCTGCAACTAGTCATTAGTAAAAAAGGGAAGAAAGCAAAGATTAATCATATTGAACAAACAAAATTAAGTCAGTATATCGGAAATATGAATATCGTCATGTTTGCACCTGAGGATCTAACCCTTGTAAAAGGTAGTCCTCAGGTAAGACGCCGTTTCATAGATATGGAACTTGGTCAAGTATCACCACGGTATATGCATGACCTGTCGAGGTATCAAAAAGTACTTCAGCAGCGCAATCATTACTTGAAACAGTTACAGACGAGAAAGCAAAAAGACGAAACCATGCTGTTTGTATTAACAGAGCAGCTAATTGAAATGGCTGCGAGCGTGACGGAAAAGAGGCAGGAATTCGTTCAATTGCTGCAAAGCTGGGCTCAGCCAATTCATAAAAGCATCAGCCGTGATTTGGAAGAATTGACTATTATCTACAAACCATCCATTGATTATGTATCAGAAACAACAAACTTGTCGAAAATGATAGAAGCATATAACGAAAAGTTTGATAAAATAAAAGATAGAGAAATTGAAAGAGGCGTAACACTATTTGGTCCGCACCGTGATGACCTGCTCTTTCAAGTGAACGGAAAAGATGTCCAGACATTTGGATCACAAGGACAACAGCGCACGACAGCTCTGTCGCTGAAGCTTGCAGAAATAGATCTGATTCACTCGGTAGTAGGGGAATATCCCATACTGCTCCTTGATGACGTATTATCTGAATTAGATGATTATAGACAATCCCATCTCTTAAACACCATTCAGGGAAAGGTTCAAACTTTCGTGACAACAACGAGCGTGGATGGAATCGACCATCAAACCCTGAGACAAGCGGCTACATATGAGGTGGTCTCCGGTACGATCAAGAAACGAAATTGAGGTGAAGGCTCATGTATTTGCATATTGGAGAAGAAGTAATGGTGCGCGCTTCTAAAATTATTGCTATTTTAGATCGCAGGCTCCTGCAATCCGACTGGAAGAGTACGCTTCCGGAAGTAGCAGATAAATCCATTAAAAATATCAGTAAACATGACATCAAATCAATCGTGATTACCGAGGAGCACATATACCTTTCTCCTTTAGCCTCAACAACCTTGAAAAAAAGAATGGATACCTCGATGGAGGAGTTCCTTTATTAGAGTAATTCTGTTATAGATGCGTTTGTTGCCCTAAAAGACAACCAGTCTATTGTGTAGAAATAAAAAGTGAAGGTGATAGATATGACGATGGACCAAAAAGAATTGCAAGAAAACAGCTATGATGAAAGTAATATACAGGTACTTGAAGGCCTTGAAGCCGTTCGAAAGAGACCAGGTATGTACATCGGTTCTACCAGTGCCAAAGGTCTGCATCACTTGGTGTGGGAGATTGTCGATAACAGTATCGATGAAGCGTTGGCAGGGTATTGCTCTGAGATCAATGTGATCGTCGAAAAAGACAACAGCATCACCGTAAAAGATAACGGCCGTGGTATTCCAGTCGGAATTCATGAAAAGATGGGGCGTCCGGCAGTAGAAGTAATTATGACCGTACTTCACGCAGGTGGAAAATTCGGCGGTGGCGGCTATAAAGTATCCGGGGGTCTGCACGGGGTTGGTGCATCCGTAGTTAATGCCCTTTCCTCTGAGCTTAAGATATATGTCCATCGCGATGGCAACATCCATTACCAGCAATACAATAAAGGTGTACCGAATGAGGACCTTAAGATAATTGGTGAAACGGACATCACAGGGACAATCATTCATTTTGTTCCTGACGAAGAAATTTTTACAGAAACAAAAGAATATGACTACGATACGCTGGCACACCGTCTTCGTGAGCTTGCGTTCTTAAATAAAGGAATACGAATAACGATTGAAGATAAGCGTGAAGAAACGCCGAAAAAGAATGAATACCACTATGACGGCGGTATTGCTTCTTATGTAGAGCATTTGAACCGTACAAAAGAAGTTATTCATGAGGAAGTTGTGTTTGTAGAGGGAGAAAAGGACGGTATCTCCATCGAAGTGGCACTGCAGTATAATGACAGTTACACAAGCAATTTGTACTCTTTTGCCAACAACATCAATACCTATGAAGGTGGAACCCATGAATCTGGCTTTAAGACGGCATTGACGAGAGTAATCAATGACTATGCCCGCAAGAACAATATTTTCAAAGATGCAGACAGCAATCTAACTGGGGAAGATGTTCGAGAAGGCTTGACGGCCATCGTTTCGATCAAACACCCAGATCCTCAGTTTGAAGGCCAGACAAAAACGAAATTAGGAAACAGTGAAGCAAGAACAGTTACTGACTCTGTTTTTACGGAAAAATTTGAAGGCTTCCTGCTTGAAAACCCTTCTGCAGCCAGAAAAATTGTAGAAAAAGGTTTAATGGCTTCCCGAGCAAGAATGGCAGCCAAGAAAGCAAGAGAACTCACCAGAAGAAAGAGTGCATTGGAAATCTCCAGCCTTCCTGGAAAATTGGCAGATTGCTCCTCTAAAGATCCGTCGATCAGCGAATTATATGTGGTAGAGGGAGATTCTGCGGGAGGATCAGCGAAACAAGGGCGTGATCGCCACTTTCAAGCGATTTTGCCTTTACGTGGAAAGATTATCAATGTAGAAAAAGCACGGTTAGATAAAATCTTATCCAACAACGAGGTACGTGCCATTATTACAGCGCTAGGTACTGGAATCGGCGAAGACTTCGACATTTCGCGTGCACGTTACCATAAAATTGTGATCATGACAGATGCAGATGTCGACGGTGCCCATATCCGTACTCTTTTACTGACATTCTTCTACCGTTACATGCGCCAAATCATTGAACATGGATACATCTACATTGCCCAGCCGCCTCTTTACAAGATTCAACAGGGTAAAAAGATTGAGTATGCGTACAATGAACGTCAGCTTGAGGAAGTTCTTGCGACCATGTCCGATCAACCAAAAGCCGGCATCCAGCGCTATAAAGGATTAGGAGAGATGAACCCAGAGCAACTTTGGGAAACAACAATGGATCCTATGACTAGAACGTTGTTACAGGTAAGCCTGCAAGACGCAATCGAAGCGGATGAAACATTTGAAATTCTAATGGGCGATAAAGTAGAACCGAGAAGAAACTTTATCCAAGACAATGCCCGTTATGTTAAAAATCTGGATATCTAATTTCAGAATCCCATAAAAAAGTGGGGTAGGACTATGCCGGGCCACTGAAAAATGAAAACTAAAGTTCCTATGGTTTCTAGCTGGTGATAGGAGCATATGGCGAAGACTCCAGCGGGGGAATAGCGGCAATGTTGAGACCCCGCAGGGCAAAGCCCGAAGAGGCTCAAGGCCGCCCCGCGGAAACCGAAGCCATTTGCGAAATCAACAGCGGTTGTTAACAAACACCAGAATTTAGTGATAATTCAGTGGCGACGTGTCATGCTATCCTGTCTTTTACATAGAGAAGAGCGAAAGCGAATGTGGTCTTGAACTCACATTTCGCAAGGAGGTTCGTTATTATGTCTGAGAGGTCCTCAGTTAAAGAAATAAATATCAGTCAGGAAATGAGAACATCATTCCTGGACTATGCCATGAGTGTTATCGTATCCCGTGCCCTGCCAGATGTAAGGGACGGATTGAAACCTGTACACAGACGTATCTTGTACGCCATGAATGATTTAGGAATGACAGCTGATAAAGCTTATAAAAAGTCTGCGCGTATCGTAGGGGAAGTAATCGGGAAGTACCATCCACATGGTGATTCTGCGGTTTACGACACAATGGTCCGTATGGCGCAAGACTTTAACTTCCGTTATATGCTGATCGATGGTCACGGAAACTTTGGATCTGTCGATGGTGACGCAGCAGCTGCCATGCGTTATACCGAAGCAAGAATGTCGAAGATTTCCATGGAGATACTTCGCGATATCAATAAAGACACGATTGACTATCAGGATAACTACGATGGTTCCGAAAGAGAGCCCGTTGTATTGCCTGCACGTTTTCCAAACTTGCTTGTAAACGGTGCTTCTGGAATCGCCGTAGGGATGGCAACCAATATCCCACCTCATCAGTTAGGTGAAATCATTGATGGAGTGCTTGCCGTAAGTAAGGACCCTGACATTACCATTCCTGAATTGATGGAAATCATTCCGGGGCCAGACTTTCCGACAGCGGGCCAAATCTTAGGCAGAAGCGGTATCAGAAGAGCCTATGAAACGGGTCGTGGATCCATTACTGTGCGTGCTAAAGTGGAAATTGAAACAAAACCAAATGGCAGAGAAGTCATCCTTGTCCATGAACTGCCTTATCAGGTTAATAAAGCAAAGCTGATTGAAAAAATTGCGGACCTTGTTCGCGATAAGAAAATAGAAGGCATCTCTGACTTGCGTGATGAATCAGACCGTAACGGTATGCGTATCGTTATGGAAGTTAAAAAAGATGCGAATGCTAATGTCCTTTTAAATAACTTATATAAACAGACCTCTCTTCAAACAAGTTTTGGTATCAACCTGCTTGCATTAGTAAACGGTGAACCGAAAGTATTGAACTTGAAACAGTGCCTATATCACTACCTAGAACATCAAAAAGTAGTAATCAAGCGTCGTACAGCATTTGAACTTCGTAAAGCCGAAGCAAGAGCACACATCTTAGAAGGTCTGCGTATAGCATTAGATCATTTAGATGCAGTTATCACCTTGATTCGCAGTTCCCAAACGGCAGATATAGCCCGTGAAGGGTTAATGACAGAATTCTCTCTATCTGAGAAACAAGCACAAGCCATTCTAGACATGCGTCTACAACGTCTAACAGGCTTAGAGCGCGAAAAGATTGAAGAAGAGTATCAAGGACTTATGCAGCTTATTGCTGAATTAAAAGCAATCCTTGCAGATGAAGAAAAAGTACTTGAGATTATCCGTGAAGAACTTACAGAAGTAAAAGAACGTTTCAACGATACTCGACGTACGGAAATCATGGTTGGTGGTTTTGAAAATATAGAAGATGAGGACTTAATTCCTCGTCAAAATGTCGTGATTACCCTTACACATAATGGCTATATTAAACGTCTGCCTCTTTCCACATACCGTAGCCAGCGTAGAGGAGGCCGTGGAATTCAAGGGATGGGAACCAACGAGAATGATTTTGTTGAACATCTATTGACCACTTCCACTCACGATACCCTTCTTTTCTTTACTAACAAAGGGAAAGTGTACCGTGCAAAAGGGTATGAAATTCCAGAATTCAGCCGAACAGCAAAAGGAATTCCAATTATTAACTTGCTTGAGGTGGAAAAAGGAGAATGGGTCAACGCCATTATCCCAGTGGAAGACTTTGTGGATGACTGGTATCTATTCTTTACAACCAAGCATGGAATATCCAAGCGTTCCCCATTATCTCAATTCGCCAATATTCGTAAGGGCGGCCTCATTGCCCTTGGATTAAGAGAAAGTGATGAATTAATCTCTGTAAAATTAACAGATGGCACAAAAGAAATGATCATTGGAACGAAAAACGGTATGCTTATTCGCTTCCATGAAACAGACGTGCGCTCCATGGGCAGAACGGCTACAGGAGTAAAAGGAATCTCCATTGCTGAAAATGATGAAGTAGTAGGGATGGAACTGCTTGATGAAGGCTTAGATGTGTTAGTTGTAACCAAAAATGGTTATGGAAAACGAACTCCGGCGGAAGAATACCGTGTTCAAAGCCGTGGAGGAAAAGGGATAAAAACATGTAATATCACCGAACGTAACGGTGAGCTGGTATCTGTTAAAACCGTAACCACGGAGGAAGACTTGATGTTAATCACAGCAAGTGGCGTCCTAATCCGTATGTCAGTCGATGGAATCTCACAAATGGGCCGAAACACCCAAGGAGTGAAACTCATTCGTCTAGCAGAGAACGAATTTGTGACAACAGTCGCAAGGGTGGACAAAGAAGATGAGCCAGAAGATGGTACGGAAGATACAGAAATGGAAGAAGGAGTTTCCGCAGAAGAGGTCGAAGAATAAGAAGAGTAAATGATCAACTCTAAGAGAGGAGCACTTTTATGTGTTCCTCTTTGTTTATAAGGAGAGAGCGTTCATGTTAGTGAAAACCGAACAGCTAGTGGAAGGGTGTATTCTGGCACAAGAGATAAAGGCACTCACATCAAAACCGATTATGCCAAAGAGAACCGTTCTGACAAATCAACACATCGAAATATTAGAATCTTTTTTGGTAGAAAAAGTAGAAATAGAAGCTTTCCTTTCAAACGGACAACCCTTCAACCCTCAATTGTTAACCATGCTTGAAGATAAACCAAAAGAGGATTCCTTTTTACAGATGTACTTAAAAGCAACGCAATCTTACAAAAAAATGTACGAGGCATGGGGCTCAGGTGCCCCGATTGATTATAGTGCCGTTCGCAAGACAATTATCCCTTTAATAGAAAAATCCCTTCAATATCAAGAAGAAGTTTTTGCAGTCTACCATTACACAAACGAAGAAGACTATATCTATCATCATTCTGTAGCAGTAGCGATTATTGCTTCTGCAATTGCTAAATCTCTTGGCTATAAAAAGAAAGATATTATTCAAGTCGGCATAGCTGGCTTCTTAATGGATTGCGGCATGTCCCGTATCGATCAGAAAATATTAAAAAATGTTGCGGCCCTGAGAAAAGAGGAATTTGCGCAAATAAAAGAACACCCTATCTTCAGCTATCAAATGGTAAGCAAACAACCAGTGATTCAGGATGAAATAAAACTTGCTGTATTGCAGCATCATGAACGCTACGATAAAACCGGCTATCCTTTTGGACTATCAGAAGACAAAATACACACCTATACAAAAATACTTGCAGTCGCAGATGTGTTTCATGCGATGACGTCCCCCAGGAAGTACCGCAGCAAACAATCGCCATTTAAAGTCATAGAACAACTGAAACATGAAACCTTTGGGAAATATGATCTTTCTATCGTTCAAGCTCTCACGTCAAATGTTTGCAGTTTCAGCATAGGTGACAAGATAAAGCTTTCTAATAATAAAATCGCAGAGATAGCCTTTATCGATCCACAATATCCGTCTAGGCCGATGGTGAGAGAAATTGACTCCAATCAATTCCTCACATTAAATCAAGAATTAGATATTCATATAGAAGAAGTTTTAAAATAACTCTTTATATAAATCCTGTAGAAAAAACGGAGGGAATCTATCAGGTTTCCTTCGTTTTTTCTGTTGCATAAAAGAAAATAAAAATATATTAAAAAAGTAATTGCATCCCTAATCGACCCATGCTATAATCAATCAAGTCAGCAACGACAACGAGTTGCATCTTACATAACTATCGAAAAAAGATAATAAAAAGATGTTGACTTAAAATGAAATAAATGATATATTAATGAAGTCGCTTTTGAAAGGCGGCAACACAAAAGAGTT
>NZ_LBMD01000011.1 GCF_001293645.1 Bacillus sp. CHD6a | reverse complement strand
ATCATTTTCTTACAAGATTCGCTCAAAAGCGACTTCCTAATCATAACAACTTGTCGTTTTAAAGTCAAGCTGTTTTTTATTTTTTTGAAGTAGCATTTTCACATCTTGTCTCTGCCCTCGCAGCGACGAAATTAAATATACCACCTCTACAACTATATTGCAATACTTTTTCTAAATATTTTTTAATTAATCTTCTACTAATAGAATATACTCAACATCGCTCTGCTATTATTGTTAAGTAAGGAAGAAACTTGTCGTTTTCTTGTGGTTTATGTATGATGAAGAGAGACAATTTAATTCTTTTCCACGAGGGGAGCCTTTAGGGCTGAGAGTGAATTTGATGTTCTGACCCTTTGAACCTGTTAGTTAGCACTATCGTAGGGATGTGGCGGATTTATTACTTATTTTAATTAAGCGATAAAGGGGCCCCCTTTATCGCTTTTTTTTATTATGTTAAGGGGGATATTTATGAAGAAAAATAACACATTGTTCTTAGTTGAAGTTGCAATTTTTGGGGCGCTTGGTTATTTGCTTGATTTATTAGCAGGTGTATTATCTCTAAAGATTTGGGCACAAGGTGGTTCCATCACTATTTCTATGGTCCCGGTATTTATCATGGCTTTTCGCTGGGGGATAAAAGGAGGTATTTTATCCGGTTTTATTCTTGGTCTACTCCAGATTGTTACAGGTCAAATGTTCGGAATAGATCCGGTACAAATTTTTCTGGATTATATAGTAGCTTTTTCTGCATTAGGTTTTGCTGGTGTAGTAGCTAAGCAAGTAGCAACAACTGCTAGGGAAGATAACATAAAGAAGCTAGTATTGTATGTCGGTATTGCTTCTTTTCTAGGTTGCCTTCTTAGATTTTTGGCCCATTACGCTGCAGGTATAATCTACTTTGGCTATTTAGCTCCTGAAGGACAAGCGGTATGGGTTTATTCATTATTGTATAACGGGTCATTTATGCTTCCGAGCTTCATAATCTCAACAATTGTAACAGTACTTTTGATTAAAACCGTTCCTCGTATATTTACATTTAATAATTCCATCGTTTAAGCTGGCCTCTATGGTCAGCTTTTTTTCTACGAAAAATAATAGAATGTTCTATTAAAGTCTCTCATACAATCTAGTAATAAGTGAAATAGGAGGATTAGATATGGATCTAGTAAAATACGCAGCATTTATTGTAGCATTACTGACTTCAATTGGCTTATTACTGTTTGCATATTTTGAAGGGTTGCGTATAAGTGATGAAGAAGGAAAAGTACGCGGAGAAGGGTTCATTGTGAGCCTTACACTTGGAATGTTTTTTGCAATGATGGCCACCAGACTCCAATGAATAATACATATAATAGATAGAGCCGACTATATGTCGGCTTTTAGTTTTGATTGTTTCTTGCGGTTATCCTTTAAGAAATACCCCACACTAAGCATCACAAGCAGCCCTCCAATCAATTGAGTCCAAGTCAGCATCTCATGTAGGATAAAATAAGCGAGTACTGCTGCACCAATCGGTTCAAATAAAATACTCATTGAGATAACATTTGTGCTGATGTATTTAACAGCCCAATTGAAAAAAGAATGGCCAAGTAAAGTTGGAATAATGGCAAGCAGAATGAACCAAAACCAATCTGTAGAGGAATACCCTGTAAGTGGTTCTCCCGAAACTAGTACATACAAAAACAAGGTAACGCAGCTGAAACCATAAACGATAAACGTATAGGTAATCAATGATAGTCTTTTTCTGACGTCCTGTCCGAACAATAAGTAAGCTGTTACAAGTGCACATGCCACCAAAGCGAGTATATCCCCAAATAAAGCCATCCCACTAATCTTAAAATCACCCCAGCTGATTATCACGCTCCCTACTATTGCCATCAATCCACTTACAATAGCTTTACTACTTAGTCTTTCTTGGAAAAACAAATACGTTCCAATGAATGCAAACAAAGGTTGGAGGGTTACGAGAACTGTTGAACTTGCTACACTGGTATAATTTAAAGATTCAAACCATAGAATAAAATGAAACGCTAGGAACATACCTGCCAACACCGAGAAGAGCCAATCCCTCTTCGAAATATGCTTTAATTCTCCAACATATTTATATAGAAATATGGGTAGTAGTATTATCACGGAGAATAGTAACCGGTAGAAGGCGATTACTTCAGCAGGGGCATCCGCTAGTTTTACAAAAATGGCGGATGTAGATACAGAAATTACTCCCACCGCGAGAG
Source organism: Bacillus sp. CHD6a (assembly GCF_001293645.1). Lineage (GTDB taxonomy): Bacteria > Bacillota > Bacilli > Bacillales > Bacillaceae_I > Sutcliffiella_A. The sequence goes on along the minus strand of NZ_LBMD01000011.1, from coordinate 214,484 downwards.
CCACGTATGGATTAAACCACTTAGTCAATTGCCTTCACCCACACTGTTAATATTTTTAAATAACCTTTCTAATTTTACAGAACATTGTTATAATTTTCTACAAATATTTTTTATAGAATATCATATCTTTACTTTTTACAGGAGGGGCCTTATGGACTTTTTCATGGAATATACCAATGAATACGATTTTATTATTAAACTTATTTTTGCTTCAGTTGCTGGAATCATTATAGGGTTAGAACGTGAATTGAAGGGCAAACCTCTTGGACTTAAAACCTGCGTCATCGTCTCAGTAATGGCGTGCTTATTGACTATCGTTTCCTATGAATCTGCCTTTCTTTATTCAAAGGAATACTCAAGACCTATGGATCCGGGGCGAATTCCTTCCTATGTTATAAGCGGTATTGGATTTCTTGGAGCTGGGGTAATTTTAAGGAGAAGTAACGAGGCTATTTCCGGACTGACTACAGCTTCATTGGTATTAGCATCCGCTGCACTTGGAATTACAATAGGAGCAGGATTTTATATAGAAGGGGCATTCGGTGTTATTTTCATCATTTTGGGCGTGAAGGTAATACCTTCCCTCTTTGATAAGATTGGACCGAAGAAACTAAAGGAAAAAGAAATAAAAGTTAAGATTTTTATTGAGAAAGATATTGACCTGACCATGGTTATGAAGGAGATACACCACAAAAACCTTGCCATTAAGCGAGTTAAGGTAAAAGAAGAAAAAGATGATATTGTGCTTAATTGTATCATCACCACCAAGAAAAGCGTATATACCACAGATGTATATTATGAGCTAAAATCACTTACAGGTGTCATTCAAGCAGAAGTTGAAAACTTGGACTAAATCTTTTTTAAAAAAACGTTTGCAAAAGAAAGAATGTTTGATAAAATAAATTCATTCTCATCGGGGCGGTAGTTCAGTGGGAGAATACTTCGCTGGCAGCGAAGGGGTCGTGGGTTCGAATCCCATCCGCTCCATACTTAAGGCACCACTATTTTATAGTGGTGCTTTTTTATATGTGCTAATCTCTAGAATATCTTTCAACAGGACAAGCATACGATGATAGTGACAGTCCGTTGAAAGAAGGTTGATAGTTAATGATTCCCTTTAGAAAAACCTTTACTGCCTCCCTCTATGCCACCATGGCCATCAGTTTTTGGGGTATATCCTTTGTATCCACTAAAGCTGTCCTATATAAGCTTGATCCTTTTACATTATTGGTAATGCGATTTGGCATAGGAGCTTTGTTTTTATTCCTTTTATTACTATTAACACGAGAAAGATTCTATATTTCCATTAAGTACGTACCCCATCTAATCGTATTAGGTGTTTTAGGAGTTTTTGTTCATCAGGTATTGCAGGCAACCGCCTTATTGACCATTGATGCTTCTTCTGCAGGGTGGCTTATTTCCTTCTCCCCAATATTTACAGTACTCCTGTCTATGATTTTTCTGCATGAAAAAATGACATTTTCAAAGGCTATTGGGATGATTCTTTCCGTATTGGGTGTATTGCTTATCACTTCCGCAAGAAACGGGCAGACCCTTTCATTGACGATTAACTTAGGCTTTCTATTAATGATTTTAAGTACTTTGAATTGGGCTATCTATTCCATTCTATTAAAAGGTCTTCGCATCCCTTATCCAGCACTTGTTGTAACATTTTATATGAGTTTAGTGGGCTTCGTTCTTACAACTCCATTTCTTGTGCGAAATAAAGGGTGGGAGACGTTAAAGTTATTATCTCTTAACGAGTGGGCTCATCTTGTGTTTCTTGGAATTTTTGTGTCAGGAATTGCATATTGGTACTGGGGAAAAGCACATGAAGTAATGGCCGCATCAAAAGTTTCTATGTTTTTATATTTGGAGCCGCTTTCTACTTTACTAGCAGCAGTTGTCATTTTACATGAAAAGATTCTTATACATGGTGTTTTAGGAGGAATCATCATCATTGTTGGAGTAATAATTGTTAATGGACAAATGCTGCCAAAATTAATAGAAGGATTTCCACTTTTTAAAAAGAATTAGTATAAATAAATTCTAAACAAAGAGGAAATAGTATGCTGAAAATTACCTATCTATGCATTACCCTATTCTTAATAACTGGTTGCGCAAAGCCGACAAATCATACCGAAAAACAATTGGATAAAATAGATGAAATTACAGCACCAGCATGGAGTGTTCCGTCAGAACCCTCTAACTTGGATATGGAGGAATGGCTCCTCCCCAAGAAAAATTCAAGAGTCAGAGGTGCCCCTATCACACATGTCATGCTCCACTTTACCAATAACGCTCTTCGTTCACCTAAAGACCCTTATAACATTAAAGAAGTCTATGCACTTTTTGAAGAGTATGAGGTATCTGCTCATTATATGATAGGCAGGGGTGGAGAGATCTACCTTATGGTACCGGAAGAACGCGCAGCCTTTCATGCCGGAAAAGGGCATCTATTAAACTACCAAGAGTATGAGAGTGGTTTGAACGACTTTTCTATTGGAATAGAATTGCTTGCGATTGGAACGAAGGAAGAGATGCTTTCGATAATGCCAGAGGATATCTATGATTCCATTTCTCCAACCGATATTGGGTACACGGATGCTCAGTATGCGTCATTGAAGATTTTATTAAAAGACATTTTAAAACGCAATCCGTTAATTCAGAACGACCGGGAACATATCATTGGCCATCACGAATACGCTCCTGTGCGTAAAAGCGATCCAGGTGAAATGTTTGATTGGTCCAGAATAGGTTATTAAAAGCATAAAAAAAGAGACCAGCATCATGGTCTCTTTTCCACTTTTCATTCACAAACTAAAATCTCTCTTGTAAAATAACCCTTTTGGGTCTCACAACGATCGATAATGGTAAACCCAGCTTCCTCCACCATGTCATCCATTGTCTCGATGGTAATGACAACGACTTTTTTTGTGAAACGGCGTGCATGAATCAGGATGGATAGTTGATCTTCCCGGGTAGCATGGGTATAAAGATTGTATGGCATATCAATAACCGCCACATCATAGTTATCCGTCACATCCGATATAGGTCCTAGCGTAACATTTCCTTTGAGACCGAAATGTTCAATATTTTCCCTAGAACCATTTACCACTAACGGGTTTATGTCTCTCCCATCCATATTAATCCCCATGGATAATGCTTCAACAAGTACCGTTCCTATCCCACAGCAAGGATCAATAGACTTTATTCCCTCAGGAATTGGAATGGCAATATTGGCAACAGCCCTAGCGACACGCGTGCTTAAAGCAGTTGAATATTCCCTGGGCTTTTTCGTATGCTGAAGCCATACCGCTTCACTTTTTAAATAATGACCAAAATACCAACAATTGCCGACAATGGCCATGCCAAAAATATGATCAGGTTGATGAACATCAGCTTCTCCTTCAATAACCCAACCGACGGCGCGTTCGATATCACGACGTTCTTGATATTCAATCGTATGTGGCACTTTCCTATCATTTATTTTGGAGAATATAACTTTGAACGTTTGATTGTCCATTGCTATATCCTTCACTTGATCCACAATTTCTTGCAATGAAGCTCCCTCATATATTACTTCTATTCTTTCGCGGATAAAAGGGCTTCTACTGGGATCAATTTTTGTAGTACTTTTGATAATGTTATCATCTGTTGCCTTGCCAAAAAAAGATCGCATCTCTAAATGACATAAGGAGCGCTCTTCTTTGCTATATGCATACGTATATATAAAGGCCGGTTTCTTTTGGTCTGCCAATCATTTTACTCCTTTGTTTGCTCCGACCTTCACTTTACAAGATCTATCAGCCTATTTAGTTCCCCTGGGTTAAATCCTTTTACCGCCTGGTCCCCCACCGCCGTAACTGGAATTCCCATAAATCCGAATTTCTCAACTTCCTCTTGATATTCTCTGTTTGCGAGTAAATCTCTGACTTCAAAAGATACTTGATTTTCTTTTAGAAATTCCTTTACCAATTCACAATCCCTGCAGCCTGGTGCTGAGTAGACGATAAGCTGTTTGTTCATTGAAGAAGCCTCCCAAGATGAATTTTGTCTCTATTGTTAATAGTATCATAAAAAACACAAGGCAAAAACCGATCGGTCCTCTTATTGCGTTAAACATTAGTTAGCTTAAATAGCCGCTGTTCCTTTCCACAAAAGTCGAAGACTCCTTAGGGAGATAGCGCTAGGTGGAGACCCCGCAGGCGTAGCGAAGCCTTTTGCGGAAATCAACAGCGGGGTTTAGTAAAATTTCAAAATTAAGGTCTTTTTCTGTCGCTTCGGCGTAGCCGAGAAAGCTCACGTCAGTCCCTAGGAAAGCGAAGCCTTTTGCGGAAATCAACAGTGGTGTTTAAATTCTTACAGCTTCTTTGCAAGCCTATTCTTCCTTGCCTAAAAAAACACCCATTAGTTTACTAATGAGTGTTTAAATGCGTAGATGACTGCCTGTGTTCGGTCCTGCACCTGAAGTTTTGCAAGGACATTGCTTACATGTACCTTCACAGTTTTAAGTGCAATAAACAGCTCATCCGCTATTTCTTGATTTGTTTTTCCTTGTGTCATGAGAAGGAGGATTTCCATTTCTCTGTTGGTCAATTCCTCATGAGGAAGAATTTCGGTCTTTCTGCGCATTTTCTGCATCATTTTCCCTGCAACTTCTGGCTCCAAGATGGATTGCCCTTTATATGTAGACCGAACTGCATTAGCAATTTCACTTGCTTTGGAGGTTTTTAGCATATAGCTGGTCGCTCCCGCTTCAAGGGCTGGATAGACTTTTTCATCGTCCAGAAAGCTCGTAACGATGATAATTTTTGCTTCCGGCCATTGTTCCATAATTCTTTTAGTCGCTTCTATTCCATCCATTTCCTTCATTACAAGATCCATTAATATAATATCTGGTTTATGTTCAATAGCGAGTCCTACTGCAACAGATCCATCATCTGCTTCTGCTACAACTTCAATATCAGGTTGTGCGGAAAGATATGCTGTAACTCCAATCCTTACCATTTCATGATCATCTACAAATAATACTCTAATCATTATGGTTTAATCCTCCTCTACGTCCAATTTGGGAACTTTCACTTCCAGTCTTGTACCTTCCTTTTCCACACTTACTATTTTTAAAGAACCGCCTAGTTCAACTGCACGTTCATGCATGTTTTGCAAGCCATAGGAACCTGCCCTAACATGCTCGACATTAAAGCCGATTCCGTCATCCACCACTCGTAGAATGATGAAGTTCTCCCTTTGGATAAGTAATACCTCCACAGCCTTAGCTTTGGAATGCCTTAATGTGTTGGATAGTGTCTCTTGGAGAATTCTAAATAAGTGATCCTCCACCCCTTTATCTATAGAAAAATGTTCAATTTTCCACGTAATGCTCATTGGGACTTTTTGGATAAGCTCTACTAATAACTCTTCTGCACCTTCTTGCAACGTTTTTCCTTTTAATGCGACTGGACGTAAATGAAGAAGTAAAGCCCGCATCTCCAGTTGAGACTGGTGAATCATCTCTTCCACTAATCTTAGTTGCTTGGTTTCATTGTTACTAGTACCAGATTCTCCCCTCGTTTCCGTTAAAGCAGACATTAGCATCGAGGCTGCAAAGAGCTGCTGACTGACTGAATCATGAAGCTCTCTTGCCAGCCTGTTACGCTCTTGTGAAACGATTTCCTGTATCCTAATCTCCAGATTTTCCGCCTTTTCATTTGCAATCTTTTGGGAGATTTTTGCTTGTTCCTGTATCTGAATGTGTAACTTCCATATGACCTCTTCCATTAAAGCTAACTCCTGGACATTGCTTTTGGGTACTTCCCACATGCTTCTCCCTTGTTCCACTGCTTTTAACTCCTCATAAACAGTGTTTATTTGCTTCTTCCAATACAACCCGAAAAACAGGCCGAAGAGGATTCCCAAACCAAGACTGACAATAAATAAAAACAAGATGAATGGAAGATCCATTACCTTTTGCATCCAAAGATCTTTTAGACTGATTACCGGAAAAAAGAAATAGGTTATGGCGCCTATAACTAGGAAGCTTATTATTGATATACAAGTTGCCCATAAAATTTGCCTTTGCATTGTACTCATACTCTCTTCACCTCTATACTGCCAACGAAGATTGAGGTGACAATTTTCACTTTATGGGTGGCTTCTCTATAATTAGCTGTTTGGTAATGAATAGTCTGGTTAAAGATACTTTTCTCTTCTTGCTCTAGGATATTGATGGAACCTACCATGCCAGAGTGAACGATACTAAGTTCCAATTCATAGGGAACCATTATTTGAATGTTTCCTATTACATTTCGAATAAAGATGATGGCTTCTCCTTTAGGCAGAACGGTAAAGCTCAAATCTATCTGAGTATCACTGATTCCACATTGAATGCTCACATCATCCCATGTATAAGAATGTTCAGGTGTCTTTTGTCTTCCAAACAGCTTGTTAGTGAACCACTTTTGCTCGTTTCTAACAACCTGTTCTTCCTGTTGATGTATTATAGAAGGCTGCATTTCTACAGGCTGCTTTTTGGCTTGCAGGAATTTGTACAAGAAATACAACACTGTTGCCAAAAGTAGAAAGTTGAAGGTCATCATATTAAATACGGTAAATGTTATGGACAACGCCCCAATGACAAATAGGGCCTTTCCTATTAACCAATGCCATTTCTTCTTCCCTATATACATTAGGAATCCTGAAAACAAAAAAGAAAAAATAAGGCCCGTATTGAAAAATAGAATTTCTAACAGAAAAATGAAGCTTGCTACTACGATAATAAAACTAAGATAATCCGATTTCATTTTGTTCAACATGTGCCTTATCCCTCCTTTTCATTTAAATTTTTGGCTCTGTTAAACACCGTTGTTGATTTACGCACTAGGCTTCGCTTTCCTAGGGGCGTTTGGGGAGCCTCCTCGGAAAAACGCCTGCGGGGTCTCCCCTAAACGCTATCTCCCTTAGGAGTCTTCGCCTATTGCTCCAATCAACAGCTAGGTTGCTGAAAAAATCAACAGTATGCTTTAACAGCAAATTTTTATACACCCTAAAAAGGCGCAAATGTACGCCTTTTTAGAATAGCAGTTTTCATTGTGAAAGAGAATGAGTTTTCTCCTCTGTTTGGGGAATTTCTTTTTCTAGCTGGGCAATACGCGCATCAATAGTATTGCGGTGATAATCGAAATTTACTTGGTGCTCCAAACGATCTAGGTAGGTTTCCATTTCATTAAATTTTGTAAAGGAGTCTTCTGCTTTGCTAGAATCCACCACCTGATTCATTCGATGTGTGGCCCGGGCAACATTTTCCCTTCCCATTAATTCCATTCGTTTAATATACATATCCTTAAGTCGGTGCTTCATTTCTTCATATTTTTGCTCTAGAGATGTCAAATCCGCCGAAACCTTTTCTAAAGAAAGCTTTAAGTTGTTGGCGCGCTCCTCATATTGTTGATGCTCGCGTTTTGCAAATGCCTCCAGTTTCGTTTCTCCAGCCTTTTCGGCAATGCCCGCTTGGGACTTTCGCTTTTCCGCTAGATTTCTTGCGTCTTGATATTCCCTTACAAATTCTTCTTTTAATAAATTCTGTCGTTCTACTAGCATTCGAACCTTTTCTACTTCTTTTTCACAATCACGTAAATACTGATTCAACATGGCAATCGGATTTTTCTGCTCCTTTTTATCCAAAACCTCATGGAAATCTGCAGAAATCGTCTGTTTAATTCTTGAAAATAAGTTAGTCATGGTACCATTCCTCTCCTTTAATTTATTTGTTCAATGAATTCCACTGTTTCTCGAAATTTGTGAACGGGTCGCCAGCTTCAATGATGGTGTTGTTTTCTTTCTCTTTGTTCCAGTTCTTATAAATAACATATAAGATATATGCTGCAACTACTGCTAATACGGCAGGTACATTTGCTATTGAAAACGCGATGGCAATAAAAGCAATGATCCCCCACAGAATTTTGGTGCCAGTAGAATCCGTTTTTAAGAATTCTTTTACCGCATAATAAGTGACGACCAAACTAACGGCCAACCCTAAAAGTGGACCAATGTTTGCAAGTAAAACAAAGAATGCGATGACACCTACCATAAACAATCCAAATTTTTTCATTTGTTGTTCCTCCCTTCTATGTCTTTATCTTACCTTTGTTAAAGGTTTCGTATAATGAGCTTCAGCCATATTTTGTGTTAAGACTTGGGGCTTAGTGGAGATAAGACCGACTATGTAAGAAAGGCATAGTAATGCACTATGCCCCACAAAAGTTTAATTTATTGCTAAACTTGCACTCGCAAATCCTGTAACCACCGATGCCAAGGCTGTTTCTGATTCCGTATAGAAAACTAATAAAAGCCTTGTACCAGCTGGGATTGTTTCTGATAATCCCGTTACAGTTCCTGTCAACACTTCTCCAACTGTTATTACCCCTTCCAACTCAGGTTGCAAAGTAACTGTAACTGCTGTTTCTGTAAACTCAGTTTCTCTTGGTGGTGCACTAAAGAGGGATGCAATTACTGATACAGGAGTTTCTAGTGATACCTCAACAGTGGTAGTAAAGTAGGCACTAATACCTGTTATAGTTGTGTCTCTTGGAATTGGAAATGCGAAGTTGAGGACTCCTCCTCCTCCTGAAACATCAATAGTATTTTCTGCTATGTTAATGCGTTCGAAAGAGGTACCAAATCCTAATGTAGCACCTGTACTAATGAATTCATCCGCTACTGTAGCCAGTGCCACTGGTGTTCCAGAAGAGTATGGAAGGATAGCGCTTTGACCATCAACCCCTGCTGGTCCCTCTGGTCCGGCTGGTCCGGCTGGTCCTGCTGCACCAGTAGGGCCTTGAATACCAGCTGGCCCTTCAGGTCCCGCTGGTCCGGCTACCCCTTGTGGTCCTGATGGTCCGGCTGGACCTGCTAACCCTTGTGGCCCAGATGGCCCTGGCTCTCCTTGAGGTCCTCGAGGCCCAACAACAGCCCCCTCCCCTACATTTCCACCTGTTCCACTACCGTTTGTACTCGTACTAGTACTGGTACAAGTAACGTTTATAGTTGCTGGGACATTGTATCTTGAACAGCTTCTTTCTGAATATAATCCCAATTAAATTCCTCCTCTTTCTTTTTTTTCCAAATGACTGTATCATTCTACTCTCCTTTAGACTGGTTGGTATCTTGGTCTAAAAATTCCTAAATATGTATTTTTTATAATGGTTAATTTTTAGGCTGTTAATCACTTGCTTAATAGTAGTTTTATTGATAGAATCTTCAGAAAGTAATACTGCAACACGCAACACCTTCTTTCTTTTTCACATTTGTATGAAAATAATGATTAGGAGGCGTTTTTGTATGCAAAAAGAAAAATTAGTTCATTTAATTCCTTACAAATTGGAAAACCAGTTATTTGAGACCCAACAAATTCCAGAAGGCGTTGAATTAATTCAAGCACCAGCCATTTGGCAAAATGGTTATAAAGGAGAGGGAATCGTCGTTGCGGTTATTGATACTGGATGTGATGTACAGCATCCTGATCTTGAAGGAAGGATCATAGGAGGGAAGAACTTCACAGAGGATGATAATGGAGATTCAGAGAACTTCAATGATTATAACGGTCATGGCACACATGTTGCAGGGACCATAGCTGCGATAAACCCTGGTTCTGGTGTAGTTGGAGTAGCTCCTGAAGCAAAACTACTAATCCTTAAAGCTCTTGGCGGTAAAAACGGTTCAGGAGAATATGAATGGATAATTAACGCAATAAACTACGCTGTTACCCAAAATGTAGATGTTATATCCATGTCACTTGGTGGTCCAATTGATGTCCCAGAACTTCACGATTCTATAAAAGCAGCCATCGACCATAACATCCTCGTCGTTTGCGCAGCCGGTAATGAAGGGGATGGTAATCATTATACACAAGAATTTTCCTATCCAGCTGCTTACCAGGAAGTGATTTCTGTCGGTTCTATTAATCTTCAACGTAAATCCTCTTATTTTACTAACTCGAATAACGAAATTGATCTTGTAGCACCTGGCGAAAAAATAATCTCTACCATCCCAGGAGGAAGATATGCCGTATTCAGTGGTACTTCCATGTCAGCCCCACATGTCGCGGGAGCGCTCGCTCTTATTAAAAAGCTTTCGGAAAAGGAATTCAGCCGAACACTCACCGAGGCGGAACTATATGCACAACTAATAAAAAGAACCATTCCCCTCGGCTATCCTAAAAGCTTAGAAGGCAATGGGCTTGTCTATTTAACAACTCCTCAACTTTTGGCAGATTATTTAAGGCAGTCAAATATAGCCGAAAGCATCGGCGTTTAATTAATATCTAATCCCCCGATATGGAAGATATCGGGGGATTATTCTATCCGTTCATATGTCAAACCAAGTGCAAGAATGATGGTACCAAGTGCTTGCAACCAGCTTCCTAGTGCAATGACAGCTTCATTACTTTGCTCATTTTGCTTAGAATCTGTTGTTTCCCCTCTTAACTCTCGACTACCTCCTACCGCTTGAATAGAGTTCCCAATCGCTTGAAGGAAATTACCAACTACCATGTATGGTTGGCTGGCACTGCCTAATGCAGTTATCGCCCCCAATGCTTGTATGAAGTCTCCACTAATGACAAGCCTTTCTTCTGTCTCTCCCTCAAAATCAATGACCAAACCTGTGCTGACGGACAAATTACCTGTTGCTTGAATGATATTCCCTAATTTTCCGTAAGTCAGTTCTTCTTGTGAGTCTGCTTCAAGACCGTTTCCTCCTGCTTGAAGGACATTCCCTACCAAACTTAACCCTGTTCTCCCCTGCTCATTGATGGGGAAGGTCGGGGTACTGCCAATCGCTGTAATTACCGTACCTAATGCCTGAGTCCAGACACCAATAAATTGTTTCGTATTTTCTCCCATCAAATATTCCGCCTATCTTCTCGGTTACCTTATCACTATATACGGCCGCATCATTTCATAATCTTCATGTTCTAACATATGACAGTGCCATACATAAAGTCCTGAATAAGGACCAAATTGCATGATTAATCTTGTAACCTCATTGGGATTTGCCCTTACTGTGTCCTTTCTCCCCCTTTCTTGTGGCTCTGGTAAAATACTAGGCCCTAGGTATTCTACTACTTTTTCATTGTTGTATTTCTCTACATTAAACTCACGTCTGTCAAGTATCTGGAAATCTATTAGATGAATATGGATGGGGTGAGTATCAGGTGTAAGGTTTATAAGATACCAAATTTCAGTTGTCCCAAGTTTAGGTTTTTCAGCTATTGATGCATCCCACCCTTTATTATCTAGTAACATGAGTTCTCTTCCATACTTATCCCTCAAGTGATCAAGCGTTAAATACCTTTTTCTTACAACACTATTCTCAGACAAAACAGGAAGTTGTTCCAACTCTGCAGGAATGCTGCTAGTATCAATATACACAGCTTTTGAGATCACCCTGAACTGCATAACATCCCTTACCTCATTTTTAGCCTCACCACTTGGAAAAGGAGCAGGTGCTCTATTTATTAATGAAATTTTCCTCCCTTCCAAATTAGAGAAATCAATGATTATATCCGCCCTTTCAGCAGGCGCTAGAATAATCTCCTTTATTCCGATCGGTTGAGGCAATAACCCCCTATCTGTACCTATCTGAAACATAAGCTGATCTCTATCAAGTTCTAATTTATAAAATCTACTGTTTGAGCCGTTCAGCACCCTAAATCGATATTTTCTTGGTTCCACCTCCAAATACGGCCATACTTTTCCATTAACCAATATTGTTTCCCCGAAAAATTCAGGCACAATGGACGTTACAAGGTCTGGCACCGGTTCTTCTGGCTGTTTGGGATAATATAACGATCCATCTTGATTAAATGTCCTGTCCTGTATCAATAATGGAATATCATATTCCCCTTCTGGCAAATTCAATGATAGTTCTCTTTTACTTTTCACCAAAAAGAAGCCGGCGAGACCTGCATATATGTTTAGTCTGGTAATACCAATTGCATGGTCATGGTACCAAAGGGTACAAGCATTCATATAGTTGTCATATTGATAGACTTGTTTTACAAACTTCTCTCCTACTTGTTGATATCCATTGGTAAACCAGGCATCAGGGTACCCATCACTCTCCGGTTCTACTACCGCACCGTGCACGTGAACTACTGTTCTTACCTCAGGGACATCATGGTGCGCACCATGGACGGTAAAATCTATTGGCAAAAGATGCACAGATGGCAATTGATTCTTCCACTTGATATACACCCTTTCACCACTCTCCACTTGAATGGTTGGTCCTGGGAATATCCCTTCATACCCCCACATAATTGTTTCGGGCAGTTCACTATGCACCCTCACCTTGCATTCCTTCATACACACCTCTTAATACGTATAGCCCTCCCCTTTATATAGGTGATTTAAAACTGGTGGAACTGGGAGCGCGTCCTTATATTTGGTTAAGTTATTAGTTGTTTGCTTCTGGTTTCTAAACACCATGCAATCAATCCCTCCTTTCACTTATCCATGCTTTAACATATTCGACGAAACCAATGAATATCCGAAAAGAACCCTGATTGAAAAGATAAGGTTGTATAATTATACGTAAAGTGTTATTTTTATTGATATTATATTCTATTATTCTAGTAACAAAAAAGGAGACAAAACGTATGAGTACTCAATCTGCCAAACGAACTGCCTATTCCAAACAAACAGATGCCCCAACCTATTTACCTTTACAGATCTTAAAATTTGCCATTCCTTCTTTAATTGGTATTCTACTTTTCTTAATTCCAGTTTCATTCAACGGAAATGTAACCATCGGTCTTGGAATTATGGCTGATTTGGTTTTGACCACTTTTGGTGGTTTTATTCCTTCCTTCATGGCAGCCGTATTAGTTGTTTCTGCTTTTAGCAGTTTGATAGTGAAGTTTATTCACCTGCCATCCATAAAAAAGAATAGCTTTTTAGACTCCTTATTGAACGTAGGAGGTATATGGCTTGCACTGCGCGTATTAGGTGCGGCATTCGCTGTTATGACGTTAACAAAAATTGGTCCTGAAATGGTTACATCCGAATTTACAGGCGGCATTGTGTTATATGACCTTATCCCAGTTCTAACTGTATGGTTTTTATTTGCAAGTCTCTTCATGCCACTTTTGTTAGAGTTCGGTTTAATGGACTTTATCGGTACGTTGGTTAGAAAAGTAATGCAGCCTCTCTTCAAACTACCTGGTCGATCTTCAATCGATGCAATGGCTTCTTGGATGGGAAGTGGGACTGTCGGGGTGTTGTTAACCACACAACAATACGAATCTGGCTATTATACGAAAAGGGAAGCAGCTGTCGTAGCGACCAACTTTTCCATTGCTTCCATTGCTTTTAGTCTTGTAATAGCCAAGTTTATTGGAATTGATCATATGTTTGTACCTTTCTACTTTACAGTAGTTGTTACTGGAATCATTGCAGCAGTTATATGCCCAAGAATTCCACCACTTTCCCGTAAAAAAGATACATATTACGAGCCTGTTGGCCAAAAAATCGATGAGAATGTTCCAAAAGGAGTGACGAGCTTTCAATGGGGACTGCAGCAGGCCGTAGAAAAAGCGGGGCAAGTAAAGAGCATAAAGCAAATTGTAAAGAAAGGGATTTATAATGTTGTAGATATTTGGATGGCACTGATTCCACTTGTTATGGCTTTAGGAACAATTGCCTTGATGGTGGCAGAATTTACGGAAGTCTTCAACATTCTATCTTATCCATTCATACCGTTTCTTCAACTGTTGCAAATTCCAGAAGCTCAGGCAGCTGCACCAGCCATGATCGTAGGTTTTGCTGATATGTTTCTTCCAGCAGTTATTGGAAGTGGTATAGAGTCTGAGCTTACAAGATTTGTTATTGCCGTTATGTCATTAACTCAGTTGATTTACATGTCGGAGATTGGAATCCTTTTAATAAAATCAAAAATCCCTCTATCCATTTTGGAGCTGTTCATCATCTTTTTGCAAAGAACCATTATTACATTGCCTGTTGCAGCACTAATGGCTCATTTGTTCTTTTTCTAGTAAAAATAAAAGCTCGCCAAATCCACAAATGGAATTGGCGAGCTTTATTAGTTTCGTGCCTCATGCACTTTCAATTGTTTGCCTTTGACGGTGCGGTTTTTCATTTCTTTTAAAACTATAGGTCCCTTTCCATTTAAGATATCCACATACGTCTGATTCTCCTGAATAGATATAATTCCTATATCTTCTGGTGTCATACCATCTATCTGACAAATGGTTCCTACGAAGTCCACCGCTCTAATTTTCTTTCTCTTGCCGCCATTAAAATAGAGTTTCATAATATTTCTCTCTAATTTTGCGCCTTTTTCTTCTTTCTTTGTTGGTTTACTCTTCATCTTCTCTAAAAAAGAATGTTCAGCTCTGGTTACAGTATCTTTATTTAGAAATTCACCTTTTAAAATCTTCATGCCAATATAATTCTCTATTTCGTCTAAGAGATAATTTTCGTCATATGAAACTAGTGTAATGGCTTTACCAGTTTTTCCAGCTCTTGCTGTCCGTCCGATACGATGTACATATCGTTCTTTGTCGGAAGGAACATCATAATTAATGACTAAACTTATATCTTCAATATCAATACCTCTTGATGCCACATCCGTTGCAATCAGATATCGGAATTCTCCCCGTTTGAAAGCATTCATTACTGCAAATCGGTCTTCCTGCACCATGGCACCATGCAACTTTCCGCTACGATAACCGCTACGATGAAGTTTATGGTGAACTCTCTCCACTTCTTCTTGCGTAGCGCAGAAAACGATACAGCTATCAGGGTTTTCCACTACGGTGATGTCTTTGAGAAAAAGAAATTTCTCCCCTTCCTCCACCTCATACCATACATGCTCTATTCGATTTGTCGTCAAACCACTTGTTTTAATTTCAACAAATGCAGGTTCTGTCATATATTGATCCGATAGTTGTTTTATATCTTCCGGCAAGGTAGCTGAAAATAACATCGTTATCCTATTATTGGGTAGCTTTTGAATAATTGCTTCTACTTGATCAATAAAGCCCATGTTCAACATTTCGTCTGCTTCATCAATGACAAGATATTTGAGTCTATTCACTTCAAGCGTACCTTTTTCAAGATGATCCAGCACCCGTCCAGGTGTACCAACCACTATATGTGACTTTTGCTTCAATTCTATTTTTTGCCTTTGAAAAGATTGTTTTCCATAGATAGCGGTTGCCTTAACTCGCTTATATCGCCCTATGTTTGTTATATCGTCCTTCACCTGGGCTGCAAGTTCTCTGGTTGGAGTCAATACCAAGGCCTGTGGCTTATTCTCTTCCCAGTGGACCAGCTCACAAAGTGGGACGGCAAAAGCAGCTGTTTTTCCGCTTCCTGTTTGTGACTGTACGATGATATCCATCTTCTCTAGTGCTTTCGGTATCACTTCTTCTTGAACCTTTGTTGGTTTTATATAGTTAAGACTACTTAATGCCTTGACTATGTCTTCTCCTAGATTAAATTGCTGAAAAGTTTTATTCATTCGTTAATACCCTTCTCTATCTACAAATTCTACGACAATTTCCAATATTTCCGACCTGCTGCCAATTCTAAGTGGCGGACCCCAGAAACCAAAGCCAGAGGAAACAAATGCATGTAACTGGCCTTTTTTCAAGTAACCCCAATCCAACTCAAACAGCATTTTGGTAATAAGGTGGTTTGGCATCATTTGACCTCTATGGGTATGACCCGATACGATGAGATCTATCCCACTTTCTTGCGCTTCTTTCAGCTCTGCAGGCTGATGATCCATTGCTATTAAGGGCAAGGAAACATCTATATCATTATCGTTTACCAGTTGTTGGAACGACTTTCTTCTTGAGTCTGTTTTATCTTTTCTGCCTAATAAATAAAAACTGTCTCCAACTCGAATAACCTCGTCCATTAAAATACGAATATCAACCTTTTCCATCTCTTTTAAAAACTGAGGAATCTCTCTTCCATAGTATTCATGGTTACCTAGAACCCCAAATATACCTAGCGGTGCATGGAGTTGTTTCATGATAGCCCCCATATTCTTTTTTTGAAAATGTTCGGGCTCGTCATCTATAATATCACCAGGAAGAAGAATGATATCCGGCTTGATGCCATTTATCATTTTTACAAGCCTTTTGGCATGGGCGACGCCTGATAACCTACCGAAATGCATGTCAGAGGCAACCGCTAAATGAATTTTTTTCATTTCGGATTTTTTCGCTATGGTCACCTCATACTTTCTGACTACTGGGCTGTAGGCATTGTAGAGGCCAGTAATGAAAATAATAGCCATCATGAAAGCTGTTGCGGACCCAACCATAACTATGGAAGTCTGCATTGGAACTCCCGTTAAGTTAAGGACCCAAACAACAAGATTAGCTACGGGAAATAAAACAAGTCCAAACTGAATATATCCAAACCATAATGAACCAATGGTCGATAACCAGGAGAGCGGCTTTACCAACCTGCCGAGAATATAGGCATAAGAGAAAATGGTGATCGCTAACCAATATACAGCTTCATATTGAAACGAGAATATCGCTTTTAACCAGACTAAGCCGTTCCACCCAAGATAAAACATCAAAATATTATATATAGAAAAAAACGCGACGAACGATACTATCCTACCAACATTCACGAAAACAACTACTCCTTTAGTACAGTAAATCTATTCAACTCATTATAGCGAAGAATGATGGAAGAAGGGAAATGACAAGTATTCCTTTCGCTTTGGGCTAATATAGAACCCTCCTATTAGACAGTCCATCTCTTCCACTTCGCTTCGTGCTATTCATCCCCATATATTACTATCACTGACATTCACCATCATGTACTCCTAACAGAAAAAACTGACCCCCCATCGAGAGGAGTCAGTTTACAAAAGAAGCCTTCTTTAGATAATTGTCAAAAACGATATTCCCAAATGGAATGAAAGCAACAGCTACAGCACCTGCAGCCCACTTTAGGGACCATCTTATCTTTAATGTGATGTATGCAATAAAAAGGACATAAGTGATGAACAAAAAGCCATGTAAAGCTCCAACGACACTTACTGCTTGCGGGATGTCAAACCCATATTTCAAAGGCATCGCTATAAAAAGAAGGACAAGCAATGATCCGCCTTCTATTAAGCCCATCAATCGGAATTTACCCATAGTAGTGTTTGTCATTAACTATCAGCCTTCCTTTTTCTAAACATAATTTCTTCTATTATAAAACACTTCTTACGTGCCTCTTCTTCATACTCATGACAATCCTGTGAATTTACTTTAAAGACAGTGCCCTTCCACACCCTTATTCACCTTGCTTATATTCCTTAAGCGCCTGTATGCCTTCATTTAGATAGGATATAAAGCTTTCTTCTGTTTCCTTATCTAGCATTCCTGTTAAATTTTCTTGTATTTTTTCAAAGTTATAGATGATCATATCGGTTTTCAATCCTCTACTTACGAGAACACTATTAAGCCACATCACATAGTCCACGAAAGTTTGAGTATCATTTAGCTTGTAGGCCGTGTTGAGATACAAAAAGTGATAAAAGTTGTCTTCAATGGTTCTTTCTTTTCCTTTTTCCCCAAACTTTTCTTCAAGAAAAGGAAAATCATTGTACATGGTTACCACCACTTTTTCTACGATTCGCTCTACGTCTAAGTTACCTATATCTGCTTTAATTTTTTGGACGGTTGAAGACTGCGTGGGTATGTTCATGTTGCCACCACCTTGAATTTTGTAATGGTTGGTATAATGGAGGCAAGCTCTTGGTCTGGGTACTTTTTTTCAAGTTCATGTATCCTTTTATAATCTTCACTGGTAACCCAAGAGACAAAGTCTTCTTTGGAATCCCATTCCATGAAAACAGTAAGCTCCCCTGATTTATTTTCATTTTGTAGAAGAAGAAAGCGTTGAAAGCCTTTCGCCTGTTCTACTATTTTAGATCTGTTGTGATATATTGAAATAACTTCATCTGCTTTTTCAGGTGGCACTATAAAAGTGGAGTGAACAATGTACATAGTAAGTGTCTCCTTTTGATGTATTCATACAGAAAAAAGATGCTGACTACGATCATCACATCTCCTTTTGTGTTCTGCTATTTATCTCTATCGATTCGCTACTGGTATATCTATTTTTCTCCGCTTCATTTCATCAAGAATCAGCTTCAAGAACTCTTCATTCAAGTCATTCGTTATCGCTGCTTCATAAACTTCCATCAAGGATTCATTACTTAACAAATCCATTTAAATCCCTCCCATATAACGGTTATTCTAAGTATTTGATGTATGCCACTTATTTAATTTTCAAAACGATTCGATTAACCCTAGCAAGGTATGTTTGTGTTTAATTTAAATAAGATAGCTCGTCATCATCTTTTTAAAATTCCGATTAATATATGTGAAGTAAAAGGATTTGTCATTTAGATTCATGTATAAGATATCTTTATCTAGCATTCTAACGAAACATATTCCCTTTTGTCCAATTCCTCTTATACTTTTGAGCATTTCATTAATGCTTTTCGGTGCACTACTTTGCCATTTCAACCGTAGAGACTCTACATTTAAGAACCCTTATTGGAATTTTTATGAAAAACGAAGTATGTAAAAAAGAAAACTCAAACCACGATACTCTAAAACCTTAAGGCTGTGTGATTTGAGCCAATAGCTCTTGAACTTCATTTATTTTCAACTTGGAAATGTGAGCATACTTCTCATGATTACTAAAATAGGCAAAATATGTTTCATTTTTAGGTGTGATATGTGAAAGCATCCTGAGGTTCACAATATAAGATCGATGAGTCCGGTAAAAATTTTGGTCCAATTGTTTATAAATATCACTAATATTTTCATAGGTTTCAATAGCTTGGTTGGTTGTATAAATGATGCATTTCTTCCCTGACTTTTCAATGAAAATGATATCCTCAAAAGGTATATAATAGAAAGAACTATTGGAACGAACAGATAACCTCTTGTTAAGGTTTTTTTGATCTGTATCCGCCAAATCAGTAAGCAAATGAGCTTTTGCACGCTCTAAAGCTTTGTATAATCTGATTTTCTCAATAGGCTTTACAATATAGTCAAC
Source organism: Bacillus sp. CHD6a (assembly GCF_001293645.1). Classification (GTDB taxonomy): domain Bacteria; phylum Bacillota; class Bacilli; order Bacillales; family Bacillaceae_I; genus Sutcliffiella_A. The sequence goes on along the minus strand of NZ_LBMD01000011.1, from coordinate 195,378 downwards.
AGCAGAAATGGCAAATGCCTCTACTGCAAATTCATTAAAACCTGTTACAAATATGAACTTTAAACTAGGGGAAAACACAAGGCATTCTTTTATTGCATCCAAGCCGCTTTTTTCGGGCATGTTTATGTCTGCAATAACAAGATCCACTTTGTGTTTCATGACGCTATCAATCAATTGTTCTCCACTTTGACATGTATCAACTATTTGAAATTCCTTTAGTTCTTCAAGAAAAAAATTCAGTATTTCAAGAGAATCTTGATTGTCATCCACAATGACTACATTTATTTGTTTCAATCGAAGAAAACCCCTTTCTTTCGATGTTTTATATCGGTACCTTTACCCAGAAGGTACTCCCTGTTCCCTCTATACTTGAAACGCCGACGGTCCCTTTCATTTCTGAAACATTCTGCTTTACAAGAGTTAAACCAATGCCTGTCCCCTCAATTCCAGGTATAGCGTGATTTACTCTGTAAAATGGTTCAAAGATATTCTCTTGGTGTCTTTGAGGGATACCAATTCCTGTATCTTTAACAAAGATCGCTAAATATCTCCCGTCTACCCTCCAATAAAGGGTGACAGTACCGGTCTTTTTATTGTATTTAATGGCATTATTTAATAAGTTGACCATGACTTGTTGAAAACGTATGGGATCAATTTCAATGGGGATATCTTCCACATCTTTCTCGATGTGAAGAGATATCCCTTTTTCTTTTGCATTGTTGCTTACGGAGAGCAAACTTTCGCAAATAGCATCTTTTATATAAACTGATTTTACATTTGTTTTAATTGTTTCAGGTTTTGTATCAATTCTGATTAGCTCTAAAATGTTGTTGATTAGCTGCAGTAGGTGCCTGCTGGAACTCAAAATCTTGGCCAGTCTAGATTTTTGCTTGTCTGTGAGGGGATCTTTTTGATCATTTTCTAAAACTTGACTGTATCCAATAATAGAATTTAATGGCGTCCTCAACTCATGACTGATCATAGCCAGGAAGTTCGTTTTGGTTTTACTTTCTCTCTCTGCTTCATTTCTTTCAATAATAAGCCGTAACTTCTTCTCATTTTCTTTAAGATGCAGATTTGCCACTTCCAATGTTTCTGTGTTTTGCGTCAACTCGTCCACTTTTGTCATACGATCTAAAACGATGGTTACCTGATAACAAATTGAATGAATCAAATCAAGTTCTTCTGATGTAAAAAAAGAACGTTTCTTAGAACCGAAGGAAATGGTACCAACAAGCTCTCCAAATGATAGCAAGGGTTCACATACATATGCTTTAATTCCTAACGGACGAATGAAATCCAGCAGCTTATCCTCACACTTATCCACATGCTCAAAAACCAATCTTTTTTTATTTTTTGCAACCGAACCACTCACAGATGTTCCTTTTTCAAGAAACCTGAAAGTTCCCACTTCTTCTTTGCATATTCCATGATGGTTTGTTAATACAAGGCAATTCTGTTCCTTGTTCCAGCTAAAATTAATATAAATATCAAGGTCCAAGACTTCTGATAGTTTATGAAAAAGGGAATCTAGCAGTTCTTTCGGATCCTTAATTGAGGTCAACATGGCAGCAGATTCATATAAAACGTTAAGGTTATCAGTCTGTTTGCTAAATGCTGCTTCCAACTCTTTCTGCCTTGTCATTTCTAAAAAGAGCATGGAAAAGTGATGTGCATCAATAGGAAAGATAATCACCTTATACCACTGAACAGGATTTTCAGAAAGTTTTATTTCGTGTTGGACGAAAATACCTTCTTGTATTACACTGTATGTATATTTAAGTAATATATTATATGCATCTTTATTCAGTAGATCCGAGAGTAGCTTCCCAGTTACCAAATGTTTCGAGTGCCTAAGTCCAAGTAAATCCATTGCCCCATCATCCATAGTACTGACTTTGAGGTCAGAATCAAAATGGACAAACCCCTTCGTTGCATGAAAAGATTTACGTTCATGTTGTATTAAACTATTTACTCCGATTATCTCCAACCTCCTTATCTTTTCTTATTAAAGGATGTACACCAAATCATAAAAGAAACATATTATTACCATGACTTACCCCAAATAAGAAAGTTTAAAGGTAGGTGGTAGTCATAACCACACATGCCTGTATTTTCTATAAAGAAATAGCACATTAATACTTGTACTATATGCATTATATCTTTTATAATCAATTATTTGAACCTAAATATTTCTTATATTCATTATGTATGCTTAGCTATTTTACATCTAAACACTATTGAACAACCACTCAAAATAGCACTTTTCATGTAGCTTTTCCGCTCATTTCAAGCCAATATATCCTTATCTCATAAGCTTTTTTCTGCTTTTTGATAATTACATAATAATAAGATATCTTTTATTAATATAATGTTTCTCTTATAAAAACTTAACAATATTTACCGAGCTTGTAATCTTTTTCAATAAAAAAGAGAGAAGCAAAAGGCTCCCCTACTAGCTTTCTTTTAAATCTATAAGAAATTGCATAAAAACAGTTGCTCCAATTCCCATGTATTCTATATAGGGATTTATGTCCCATTTTTTATTCTCATGTAAAACATACATTTGTCTATCCCTCCCATTTTATAAATGTAGCGGGTCTGACCTCTTACGCAACCAACTATCCAGATATTCCGGGAGTCTACCATTTCTAACAGAAGTCCCTGTGTGCCCGCCTTTTAATATGTGTGCTGTTTTATCAACACTTGCCACTTCATTCATTATAGGTAAAATATGATCAAGCGGTACAAGCCTGTCTCCTTCTGTCCCTACTACTAATAGATTTGCTTGAATAGTTGATAGTTTGGCTTGTTGGCCATTTATTTTACTCTTGTTATTAATAAATTTATTTCCCTTTGAAAAATCTTCGATGATTTGCTTAGCAACACCACTTGTTAAAGGAATATGTCCTTTCGTCCATGTATTAAAACGGTGCCACTTCTTAACATAGGCTTCATCATCCCTATTTAGCAAAAGAGATAAGTAAGGAGTAAAATAAATTGGCGATGTCACCAAACGTATACCTGCCTCAACATAGGAGGCTGGAATAATTCCGAGTTCATCGATAAAACGAGTGCTGTTGATATTTTCTTCTCTCATTGCTTTTACCCATTTATCAAAATAAGCAGGGTTGCTGAATTCAACTGGAGTCACAAACAGTACAAGATTCTTTATTGGTTCCTTTGCTATAGATGCATACATAGCTGCAAGCGTACCACCAAGGCAATACCCCATAATGGTCACCTCTTTTGCGGAGGAATGTTTAATTGCCACTCTTACTCCCGCTTGAATATACGCTGTAATGTAGTCATCTACGGTCATGTCCCTATCCTCTAATCCCGGCTTGCCAAAGTCAATCATATAGACATCAAACCCTTTATTAACTAACGCTTCAATCGTGCTTCCACCTGACATCATATCTAAGATAAAGGGCTGATTAATCAGAGAATAAATGATAAAAATAGGCACATTATATTTTTTTGAAGGCGTTTTGTAATACCAGAGAGTGGCTTTGTTCTTTCTCCAAATCGCTTGTCTGTCCGTTACTCCATCCTTGAATGGTGTTTCATTGTAATGAGTCATTTCCTTTTTCCATGCATCCAACTGGAAGTCACTCATGTTGATCACTACGGATAATCTTATCGTCGAAGCCAAGTAAGGAAGATATTATTGCATGCCGTTCAACTATATCTTCTAAAATTACTTTCACTTTTTTCTTTTCTTGATGTTGTCCCATCGGGGTAGTCTCTTCCTGTAACTGTACCTCAAGGCGATCAATCTTTTCTTCTATTTGGATTAGAAGCTTAGCGATATTGGCAACATCATTTTTAGTAGGAAAATTATATTTCAACGAAAGCACTTCTACCTGTTCCCTCATCTTCCGTAATTTATCTGCTTCTAACTCGCTTTCTAGGCCAACAATGCGGAAAACCGACTCTTTGTTCAGCTCAGCCTTTATTGCTTCATTCCATTTGTTTTCCATTATTAATCCTTTAACTTTTATCTTTTTGTTCCTTTCATCTTTTTTATTGTTTGAATGCAACATGGTTGGTTCACCCTTTCTTTCCAATTCCACTTTATATTAAGGAGGTCATCCCTCCATCTACGACCAAAATGTGTCCCACACAGTAATCCGATGCACGAGAGGATAAGAAAACAGCAGCCCCCTTTAAATCATGATCGCTACCAAAACGTTTGGCAGGTATTTGTTCTTTTATCATTGGAGCAGAGTGTTCTATTATTTTTTCGGTAATTTTAGTAGGAAACATGCCTGGTGCAATCGCATTTACTTGTATGTTATAAGGAGCAAGTTTTACAGCAAGGTCTTTTGTAAATGTTATAACCCCTCCTTTACTTGTGTTGTAAGCAATGGTATCCATTAGTTTAGGGTCTGTTCCACCCATTCCTGATACAGAGGCAATATTAATTATTTTTCCGTTACCTTGCTTTTGCATGACCCTTGCAGCTTTTTGACTGAATAAAAATAATCCCCTTAAATTGACATTCATCACTTTATCCCATTTGTCAGCTGCCAAGTCTAATGTCGGCGCCATCCAAGACGTTCCACTGTTGTTTACAAGGATGTCCAACGTTCCAAAGTGTCTTACCGTTTCCTCCATTACATGTTGAATTTCTTCCTCTTTTGTTACATCACAGGCATATGCTAGTGACATCACACCTTTTTGTTTCAAGGTCTCACTTACTTTTTGGCAGGATGTTAAATCACGCGAACACACAACAACGTTCGCACCCGCCTCAGCAAGGGCATTTGCCATTTGTGCCCCGAGTCCTTTTCCTCCACCAGTCACAATTGCCGTTTTGTTTTTTAAATTGAACAAATCATTTACGTCCATAATGTGTCCCCCTCTTTGTTTGCTAGTTTCCTTTTTCAGTCTAGTAACATTTAATAGATTCCATATAGTATAGTAGAGAACTATTCAAGATGTGTATAAAATGATAAAATGGTGGAGGCGGAAAATACAATATCTATTAAAAGTAAAAAAACGGGCCCCCAGTTCCTTTTTTGTTGCTTGGTTATGCTCCGCTGTTGATTTCCGCAAATGGCTTCGCTTTCCGCGGGACGGTGTTTGAGCCTCCTCGCTGCGCTGTGGGGTCTCAAACTACCGTTTCTCCCCCGCTGGAGTCTTCGCCTTTTGCTCCAATCAACAGCTATAAATTACGAGACCAAAACGTTAGTGCTTTTTCAGTTAACACGGCAAAACTCTTCGAAAACCCTTAGGTAAATGAAGGCACCTTGTTGATTGTAGTGGAAGGCGCGCAGACGCCCGGGGGAGGAAGGGACAGGTGAGACTCCACAGGCGGAGCGAAGCCACTGAAAAAGTCTTAATTATAGTATTTTCATATACACCGCTGTTGATTTCCGCAAATGGCTTCGCTTTCCTAGGGGCCCTGGTGGAGCCTCCTCGGCTACGCCTGCGGGGTCTCCACCTAGGGCTAGCTCCCTCAGTAGTCTTCGCCTTTTGCTCCAATCACCAGCTAGGAATCAATAAAAACTTTACGTTATCAGTTTTTCAGTGGCTTCGGCGGAGCCGAGGAGGCTCACGGACCGCCCGCAGGCAAGCGAAGCGCCTGGAACGGAAATCAACCAGTTTTTCCTCTCTTATTTTAAAAAAGGCATAAAAAAAAGACTCTCCAGATGGAGAGCCTTTTTCTCAACTTATGTCAAAATTACTTTTGAACGTTAGTTGCTTGAGGTCCACGAGCGCCTTGCTCGATTTCGAAAGTTACTGTTTGACCTTCTTCTAAAGATTTGAAACCTTCGCCTTGGATAGCAGAGAAGTGTACGAATACATCGTCTTGTCCTTCAACTTCGATGAATCCGAAACCTTTTTCAGCGTTGAACCATTTTACTTTACCTTCTAACATTATGTTTCCTCCTACAGTGGAACAGTCCACAATTGTATTACCATTCTTGCTCTGCATAATCTTTCAAGACGAAAAACATTGAAGTAAATTCCTTCTATCAGCCTTACCGAACAAAAACAATTAACTTAATCATAGAGGTTATGTATCAAAAAATCAAGTTTTATTTGGTTTTGCTAGTAACTTCCATTAGAAAAGTGTACTTTGTTACGGGTGAAGACATACAAGATTTGCTGCATCGATGGTGATTTTCTGTAGTAGTGTACCCATTATTCAACTTTTTATAAACCTATTTTCCTGAAAATTTTCTTTCTATCCCTAATACAAATATGAAGGAAGCGTTCACTGGAAAATACTTTTTATAAAATATAACACTTAGTACTTTTCTTTTTCTATTTGTTTTTGTAAGATAATATGATATCACAAAATAGACAATTGTATTTACAGGGAGGACATTGGGCATCATGATGAAATTCGGACTTTTACCAAGAATAATTCTTGCCATATTACTAGGAGTGACTATTGGCAGTTTTGCACCTGAATGGTTCGTTAAGCTATTTGTTACGTTTAACGAGATATTCGGAAACTTTTTAGGATTTGCAATTCCATTAATTATCATTGCATTTATTGCTCCAGGAATTGGAGAAATTGGAAAAGGAGCAGGTAAACTTCTTGGTCTGACTGCTTCCATTGCTTATCTTTCTACCATAGCAGCAGGCATCTTGGCCTATTTTGCTGCTAGTACGTTATATCCTAGTATATTAAAGAACGCAAGCCTGACAGGAACAATGGAAAATCCAGAGGAAGCATTATTAAAACCTTTCTTAGAACTGGAAATACCAGCACCATTTGAGGTGATGACAGCACTAATTATCGCATTCACACTTGGTTTAGGTATGTCAGCAATTAAAGGGGAAGGGTTAAAGACTGTCATGATAGAGTTTAGAAGTATTATTGAACTTGTCATTTCGAAAGTGATCATTCCACTTTTACCGATCCATATTTTAGGTATTTTTGCAAACATGACTTACGGTGGACAAGTTCAAACCATTATTAATGTGTTTGCAAAAGTATTTGTATTGATTATCTTATTGCATGTAACGATGTTAATCCTTCAATACTCCGTAAGTGGTGCTATGACACGAAAGAATCCATTTTTAATGCTCAAATCCATGATGGCTGCTTACTTTACCGCACTTGGTACACAATCATCTGCATCAACAATTCCAGTTACCCTTGAGCGAACGAAGAAGATGGGAGTAAGGGAGAAGACAGCTGATTTTACTGTCCCATTGCTTGCAAATATACATCTATCAGGTAGTACAATCACAATTGTTTCATGCGCAATGGCCATTATGTTCATTAATGGAATGGATTACTCTCTAATCATTGTACTCCCATTCATTATGATGCTTGGTGTAACCATGATTGCTGCTCCTGGCGTGCCTGGTGGAGCTGTGATGGCAGCTATCGGGTTATTACAGTCCATGCTTGGGTTTGATGCCACAATGGTATCCTTAATGATTGCTCTTTATCTTGCCCAAGACAGTTTTGGTACTGCATGTAATGTAACTGGTGACGGAGCCATTGCAAATTCTGTTGATAGACTTACATCGTCTAAGTAAACTATAAAAAGGTGGTACCCAATTTTTCTATTGGATTCCACCTTTTTTTGTATTATCTTATCGCACAAGCGACTCTATCGTAGCCAAAATGCTCTAAGAATTCGTTATACGCTTCTATTTTACCAAGGATTATGTCATGTTGGATCTCTCCTGGAGTAGTAGTCTCCATTTCCGTGCAATACTCCTCAATCCTCGATTTCACATAAGAAATAATCGCTGTTTCATTAAAAGAAGTCATTTCCTATCACCTCACATATTGATAGTAGATAAATACCCTTCTTCTAATTACAACAAACAAAAGCAAGCACATTCATAAATAAAAACAAGTAGTACTGGTTTATCAGCCGCTGTTGATTTCCGCATTATATGCTTTCAATTAATTAAAAAAAGAGACTCAAATTTGAGTCCCATCTAGTTATTCTCCTAATTCTATTAAGTCGGAAACGGCAACTTGTGTACGCTCTTCTCCCGGCCCACGAAGATGAACTGTTGCAGTTTTTCCATCCTCACTTACGGAATCAATCCATACTTTTGTCCCTTCAAAAGTCACGTCTATTGTTGCGGAAGAGGAAAGTATTTGTCTTGCACGTGCTTCATCCATTCTCGTCACTCCCTAAACATTATTCATTCATTATGTCATTCACACTTATTTTTCCAAAAATAAGCCATTTTATCCCTTTGAAGTTTAAGTTTAAAGGTAAATTGTCAACAATGAAACAAGAGGTGAAGGAGATGAAGTTAAGGAAGGAAGAAAAAGAACAATTAAGCGAAGCCATCGATCAGATGAATGAAAGTCTAGACAGGTTCATTGAGTTCTATAATGAGTCTGAAGAGGACAAACCTATTATTTCTTTTAATGATGAGGTCATACAATTGATAGAAGCAGGAAAACAAAAGTACGGGGAAGAGGCATTGAACCAAAAGATCAACTCCATTGTTAAAGAAGTGCTCTCTTTTATTTCCTCAGGGGATGAGCATTAGATGGATAGAATAAAGGAACAGACTTCCCTCATTTTTAGATTTGTACATTGGCCTTTAATAGCAAGGATATTGGTCATCATAATTGTCATTAATATTACTTTCGGTTTTCTCATTCATTATATTGAACCGGATGAATTTCCTTCCATTTTCGATGGAGTTTGGTGGGCGATTGTCACTACTGCTACTTTAGGTTACGGTGACTATGTTCCGGTTACTGTCACGGGGAGATCATTAGCTATCATTCTCATATTATTTGGTACAGGTTTCGTCACTACATACTTTGTATCACTGGCTGCAAGTGCCATCGCAACACAAAATGATTACTTGGAGGGTAAAGTGGATTATCGAGGATCTGAACATATAATCGTTATAGGTTGGAATGAGCGGGTAAGAGAAACGTTACGGCAAATTAATTCTATGAGCAATAAACCTTTATCAATTGTACTCATTGATTCAACCTTAGAGAAAAACCCGCTTCATGATCAAAACGTACATTTTATTAAAGGGAATCCCTGTAACGATCAAACATTACTTTCTGCCAATGTGAAAAGTGCTGGTTTTGTTGTCATATCTGCCGATCAAAGTAAGGATGAAGTTCAAGCAGATATGAGCTCGGTGTTAACTTTATTGGCTGTCAAAGGGTTAAATCCAGAAGTGTACACAATCGTGGAGATCTTGACTTCTACTCAAGTGAAGAATGCTCAACGTGCTGGAGCTGATGAAGTAATACAAACAAACATGTTTACAAGTTATGTAATGACGAACAGTATGATGTCTAATGGTATGTCCAATACTTTGTTAAATATGTTGAATCAGCTGAAGGGAAGCAAACTAAAGTATTTAGAAGTGGAAAAAGAGATGGTAGGAACAACATTCGAAAAACTTAGCAATCAGATGCTTCAGAAGAAGATTCTCATTATCGGCATAAAAAGAAGAGGAGACACCATGGTCAATCCTCCTCTTTACACGTTAATCCAAGCCGATGACTGTTTGCTCGTCATTAAAGACTAATCTCTCCCAAGAATTGCTTCTAATTCATGAACAAGTGTATGACCAAGTTCAATGAATTCTTTTGGGAAAGTGGCATCGGGATCTTCTGGTTCAGAAAACTGGTCAAAGGATGCCGTTCTATTCCAAACATGAACATTGTCATCTATTCCAATCTGGTATTTGTGGGATAGCAGGAAGGGTCTACCGATCTGTACTGTGGTCCCTTGTGAATCCAATTGTCCGTCGACAGATTGAAATGGGACTCTCAAAAATTGATAGCCGACTTCATCGTCTATTTTATAGTCAAAATAGCCGTGATCGTAGTCCCAGTTTCCCCCGATGGAATATCCAATGGCTTTTAGTTCCTGTTCTAATTTATACAACTGAAACTCCGCACCTTCGATTTTTGAAGGAATAGGAATCATAGCAATCCCTCCTTTTATATGGGTAGGTTTCCCCATGGAGGGGTTTTCATGCATATGGAAAAAGGGATAGTCCTTACAACCTGATGGTCGTAGGAACTATCCCTTTTTTTAAAAAAGTTGGGTTAGACGCCGCTGTTGCCTTCCGCAAATGGCTTCGCTTTCCTAGGGGCGGTGCTTGAGCCTCCTCACTTCGTTGCGGGGTCTCAAGCTACCGCTATCTCCCTCAGGAGTCTTCGCCTTTTGCTCCAAGCAACAGCGGTGGTGTCCATAATCCAACATATAATCTTTATAGCTTATTTTAAGCGTTTTTCTAGTTCTGCTTTTACTTCTTCGAAACCAGGTTTGCCTAGAAGAGCGAACATATTTACTTTGTATGCTTCTACTCCTGGTTGGTCAAATGGATTTACACCAAGAAGGTATCCGCTCATAGCGCATGCTTTTTCAAAGAAGTAGACAAGGTATCCAAATGTATATGCGTCCATTGCAGGAATGTTAACGACCAGGTTTGGTACTCCACCATCTGTGTGGGCAAGTAGCGTTCCTTCGTAAGCTTTTGTGTTTACAAAATCAACTGTTTCTCCTGCAAGGTAGTTGAGTCCATCCAAATCAGCCGCTTCTTCTTCTACTGTCAACTCATGGCGTGGGTTGTCCACTTTAATAATTGTTTCGAAAAGATCGCGACGTCCTTCTTGAACATATTGCCCCATGGAATGAAGGTCTGTAGAGAAGTTGGCAGACGCTGGGAAGATACCCTTTTGGTCTTTCCCTTCACTTTCACCGAATAATTGCTTCCACCATTCGGAGAAGTATTGTAGCCCTGGTTCATAGTTGATCAGCATTTCAATCGTTTTCCCTTTGTTGTAAAGGACATTACGTACAGCTGCATATTGATAAGCTGGGTTTTCTTCCAACTCAGATGTAGAGAAGTCACGACTTGCATCTGCAGCACCTTTCATCATTGCTTCGATATCTGCTCCTGATACCGCAATAGGCAATAATCCTACTGCTGTAAGAACAGAATAGCGCCCACCTACATCATCCGGAATGATAAAGGACTCATAGCCTTCTTCAGTAGCCAGTGTTTTCAAAGCTCCACGTGCTTTGTCTGTTGTAGCGTAAATACGTTTTCTAGCTTCTTCTTTTCCGTATTTTTCTTCTAAGATCTTGCGGAAGATACGGAATGCCAATGCTGGTTCTGTTGTTGTACCAGATTTGGAAATTACGTTGATAGAGAAGTCTTTTCCTTCTAACAGGTCCATTAAATCTCGCATATAAGTAGAACTAATGTTATTCCCAACAAACACAACCTGTGGAGTTTTACGTTGCTCCTTTGTTAATGCGTTATAGAACGAATGATTGAGCATTTCAAGAGCTGCTCGTGCGCCAAGGTATGAGCCGCCGATACCTACAACTAACAAAATGTCTGAGTCATTTTTGATTTTTTCTGCACTTTTTACAATTCGTGCAAACTCTTCTTTGTCATAATCTGTCGGCAGGTCAATCCAACCTAGGTAGTCATTTCCCGCTCCTGTTTTTTCATGTAATGAATGATGGGCAACTTTTACCGCATCACGTAAGTATGTAATTTCATGTTCGCCAAAAAAAGATAACGCCTTTTTATAATCAAAGCGAATATGTGTCATATATCATAACCTCCAATAAAACATATTTGCATGCCAATTTTCACTTTACATAATACTGTCGGATAATTCAAGGATTCCTACATCCTGTAAGCGGATACACCCAAAAATATTATTTCCTTTTGCTTACTCTCACAAGAAAACGGCTATACATAGTGTATAACCGCTCTCCATTTTCACTTTGGCTCTCCATCAAGTCGGTTCGACTTCTACTTCTTCTGTTTCCTTTTTTGCCACGACAATACGGATATATTCCCGTGGTTTAAATGGTTGGATGACATTAGAGCTTTCCTGTTGATTAGACCCAATGAGCACTACGGAAGAATTCCCATTGTAATAATGGTCCACATAATCTCTTTTTTGCTCAACACTCAACCACCATGCACCAGCAAATAAAGTAGAAAATATGGATAATGCAACAGCTGCTTTTCTTTTCACCATATCTACCACCACCTACGACTAGGATGGCTTAAATATCGACATTTTATGCAATGAAAAAAATTTTTTTTAAAGGCGTTTTGACTAGTTTCTATCATATTTAATATGCAGGACAAAATCGGTCCATACTAACAAACAGTAAGGATGCAAGCGGTTATGATTTAGTATATAATTTGATTTAGTAATTTTTCTTTAAAAATAATTATTCCTTATTACATGCAACAAGGCAGGTACCAAACCGTTAAAGTGACACAACCTTAGAAAAAAATGGTACTTGGCGTTGTTTTCTTATGTTTAGAAGGGAATACTATTATTTATAGAAGAAACAGAGGAGGTTTGTGTCTTGTCACTGATTCATTTAGTGATTCTATCGCCTTTTTTGTTGGCGATTCTTGTGCCTTTTGCGCATAAGTACTTTAAAAGCATACATACAGGGTGGTTTGTTTTAGTCTTGCCACTCGTTTTGTTCATTTACTTTCTCCAATTCTTAAGCACCACCATGAACGGGGAAACGTACACAAGCACCATGAAATGGATTCCTTCTATTGGAATAGATTTTATTGTTTATTTAGATGGGCTAGGTTTGCTTTTTGCTCTGTTAATCACTGGTATTGGCGCCATGGTCGTTTTATATTCCATCTATTATCTATCCAAAGAGAAAGAAGCGCTAAATACATTTTATGTTTATCTACTCATGTTTATGGGTGCGATGCTAGGTGTTGTCCTCTCTGACAACCTACTTGTTATGTATTCCTTCTGGGAGTTGACTAGTATTTCCTCTTTCTTGCTGATCAGTTACTGGTACCATCGTGAGAAATCTCGCTATGGTGCACTGAAATCGATGTTGATTACCGTTTTTGGTGGACTAGCAATGCTCGCAGGAATTATCCTCTTATACTTGATGACTGGCTCGTTCAGCATTCGAGAAAACATCGCGAGTGTGGATCTAATTACTAGTCATGAACTGTTTGTACCGGCACTTCTTTTGTTCTTGCTTGGTGCCTTCACAAAGTCAGCACAATTTCCATTCCATATTTGGTTACCTGACGCAATGGAAGCACCAACACCTGTCAGTGCATATCTTCATTCTGCTACCATGGTTAAGGCAGGTATTTATCTTGTAGCACGTATGAGTCCTGTCTTTGCAGGAGCACCAGAATGGTTCTGGCTTGTATCTGGATTTGGTATAGCCACATTATTCTGGGGTTCATTTTCAGCGGTTAAACAGACGGATTTGAAAGCAATATTGGCTTTTTCTACTGTCAGTCAGCTAGGGTTGATTATGTCGTTGCTTGGAGTAGGAAGTGCAGCAGCATATTATGACTACATTGGAGAAAATGCTTATACGATTGCAACCCTTGCAGCGGTGTTCCACCTAATTAACCATGCAACCTTTAAAGGAAGCCTGTTCATGGTTGTGGGAATTGTCGACCACGAAACAGGCACCAGGGATATTAGAAAGCTCGGCGGTCTGATGAATCTAATGCCGATTACTTTTACCCTGGCTATAATTGGGGCATTCTCTATGGCTGGTTTACCACCTTTCAACGGGTTCTTGAGTAAAGAAATGTTCTTTACGGGCATGTTGCAGGCATCGGAAATCAGTGCTTGGAACATGGAAACGCTCGGCATGATTTTTCCGGTACTTGCTTGGATTGCAAGTGTATTCACATTTATCTATAGCATGATTTTAGTTTTTAAGACTTTTACTGGAAAATATCAACCTGAAAAACTGGACAAAAAACCACATGAAGCACCGATTGGTATGCTTATACCACCAATTATCTTAGCTTCATTAGTTGTTATCTTCGGTTTCTTCCCTATGTTGCTAAAAGGGGTTATCGAACCTGCATTATATTCCATCCTTCCATCAAATGTGTTATCGGTGGAAGTAAAAATTTATCATTGGCATGGCTTTAATACTGAGCTGTTTATGACGATTGGAGTCATTTTGGTAGGTGTTCTTCTTTACCTTACCGTTGCAAAGTGGGGGAAAATCTACGAATGGTTTCCACAGAGACTTACACTTAACAAATTGTATGACGGTGGGTTAGTGGCATTAGAAAGGGGATCTTCTGCATTTACGAAATCGCACATGACCGGTTTTATCCGTGACTACCTTGTGATGATTTTTGGATTCATGATTGTCTTGTTGGGAGTTCTTCTATTTTCGACGGATGCATTTAATGTGAATCTATCCAACGTAGCACCTGCTGGGATTTATGAAGTGATTTTAGCTCTTGTCATGGTTATTTCAGCAGTTACCATACTTTTTGTGAAATCCAGACTAGCGGCTATCATTGCGCTCGGTGCAGTGGGCTATTCCATATCCCTGTTTTTCGTTTTGTTTAGAGCTCCTGATTTGGCATTAACGCAGTTAATTGTCGAAACAGTTTCAGTAGCACTGTTCTTATTATGTTTTTATCACCTTCCTGAGCTATCAAAGAAAATGGACAGACTTCGCTTTAAAGTGACAAATTTCATTATTTCTTTAGGTGTTGGTCTTGTCGTTATCTTTATCGGTCTTTCCGTTAATAGCTCCAAACTGTTTGAATCCATTTCTAGTTTTTTTGAGGCCGCTTCCTATAAAGAGGCTGGCGGAAAGAACATGGTAAATGTGATATTGGTTGATTTCCGTGGCTTTGATACTTTATTTGAAATTGCAGTACTCACGATAGCTGCATTTGGTATTTACGCCATGATAAAGTTAAGACTTACAGATAAGAAGGGAGGAGTAAAGGGTGAAAGTAAATGATTTGATTTTACAAACCACTACTACCCTTTTAACGTTTATCATCGTAATCTTCTCTGTCTATCTATTTTTTGCCGGACATTACACTCCGGGCGGAGGATTTATTGGAGGGTTGATGACATCAGCTGCTCTCGTGCTGCTTTTACTTGCTTTTGATAAAAAAACAGTACAAAATGCACTCCCATTCAACTACCTTTCTATTGCAGCAGCAGGATTGATGATATCCATCATCACAGGGGTCATTGCTCTTTTCTTTGATGTACCTTTTTTAACACATACCTTTGGATATGTAGAGTTGCCTTTGCTAGGGAAAACTGCATTAACTTCTACTTTACCATTTGATTTGGGTGTTTATTTAGTAGTAGTGGGTGTGGCAATGACCATTATTCAAACGATAGGAGAGAATGAATAATGGAGATTATTATGACTATTGTAGCGGGTGTTTTAATTGCAACCGCTACATACCTAATGTTATCCCGAAGTATTTTAAGAATTATTATTGGAACAGCACTATTATCCCACGGAGCCCATTTGTTGTTATTGACCATGGGGGGATTAAAAAGAGGGGCTGCACCTTTACTCGGCCAAGAAGCAGATGCTTATACAGATCCGTTGCCGCAAGCCTTAATTTTAACGGCAATCGTTATTGCATTTGGTGTCACTTCCTTCTTGTTAGTTCTTGCGTATAGAGCTTACCAGGAACTAAAAACCGATGATATGGATCAATTAAGGGGAAATGAAAATCATGAATAACTTAGTTATATTACCGATACTGATCCCTTTAATAACAGCAACACTATTATTGCTCATGCCTAAAAACGTTAAGCTCCAAAAAGTGATCAGTGTCATATCGTTAACATTTACAACGATTGCAGCGATGGTGCTTGTCCATACTGTATATCTTGATGGCATTCAAACATTAGAAATAGGAAATTGGAAACCACCTTTTGGTATCGTGCTAGTTGCGGACATGTTTGCCGCTCTTCTCGTACTAACTGGCGTGATTGTAAGTTTCACATGTGTCCTCTTCTCCTTTCGTAATATCGGGAAGGATAGAGAAAACTTTTTCTTCTATTCCTTTACCCAGTTTTTAATTACAGGTGTGATGGGGGCTTTTCTTACAGGTGACCTGTTCAACTTGTTTGTATTTTTTGAGGTCATGCTCATGTCTTCCTATGCGTTAATAGTATTAGGAGGAACTCGCATACAGCTTAGAGAGTCTATCAAATATTTATTGGTAAACATTATTTCTTCCGCCTTATTCGTAATAGCACTAGCATATCTTTACGGATTAGTCGGCACACTTAATATGGCAGATGTTTCGGATAAAATTGCGCAGTCAGGACAAACAGATATCGTGACAGTAGTGGCCATCCTTTTCTTAATCGTATTCGGATTAAAAGGCGGCATCTTTCCACTATACTTTTGGCTACCAGGCTCCTATCAAGCACCACCATATGCCATAACGGCAATCTTTGGTGCTTTGTTAACAAAAGTCGGGGTATATTCCATCTATCGAATATTTACGTTGATTTTTTACCACGAGCCTCAAATTACCCATCAGATTATTGCTGCATTAGCCATTATCACCATTCTTATCGGTGCAATCGGCGCAATAGCATACTGGGACGTTAAGAAAATACTTATTTACAATATTGTAACAGCGGTTGGGGTAATCATTTATGGGATCTCCATCGCTACGGTAACAGGTTATGCAGGTGGCATTTATTACCTTGTACACGATATGGTGATAAAAGGTGCTTTGTTCTTACTAGCGGGAGCAATGTTTACGATTACAGGAACAGATAATATAAAAAAAATGGGTGGATTAATAAAACGTCATCCCCTGTTAGGATGGATGTTCTTCACAGCATGCCTCGCACTTGCCGGCATACCTCCACTAAGTGGTTTTGTTGGGAAGATTCTACTAGCTCAAGGCGGTTTAGAACAGGAACATTATATTTTCGTTGGAGTCATGCTTTTCAGTAGTTTGCTGGTATTGTATTCCGTTATGAAGATATTCATGAACTGTTTCTTTAGGGAAGAAGTGTTAGATTCAAAAGAAGAAAAAGGTTCAACCAAAGGCCTTGTCTATCCTTCAGTCATTTTAATTGCACTCTCTGCTTTCCTTGGCCTTGGGGCAGAATTTGTTTATCCATACGTTTTTGAGGCGGCAGAAACATTGATGGATCCATCTATCTATATCCAAGCAGTTTTAAAGGAGTAGTTTCACATGGCTTTTCAAATTTTGATAAATGTAGTAATTGCATTCAGTTGGATGTTTCTTAAAAATCAATGGACCTTTCCCGACTTCATCATTGGATACTTTTGGGGGCTTGTTATCTTATTTTTAATGAGAAAATTTCTTCCCGGCAGGTTTTATTTTGAACGAGTGCTTGCAGCCGGACGACTATTTTTCCTTTTTTTAAGAGAACTTGTTCTAGCAAACGTACAAGTAATACGGGATATCCTGCGACCTAAATTAAAAATTGAACCCGGGATTTTTGCAATGCCGACAGAGCTGAAAAGCGATTGGGAAATTACGTTACTTTCCCTGTTGATTACCTTAACTCCAGGTACTTTGGTAATGGATGTGTCTGATGATAATAAGATTCTTTATATCCATGCCATGAATATTCCGGATGCAGATCAAGCAATTGCAGAAATAAAAAACACCTTTGAAAAAGCTATCATGGAGGTGACCCGTTAAATGATTGAAAGCACATTGGACCTATTGCTATCTATCAGCTTAATTATCATTTCCATCGCAACGTTAGGCCTCGTATATCGGGTAATAAAAGGACCTTCTGTACCGGACCGTGTCATGGCATTAGATTCCATTGGTATCAACCTTATCGCTATAACTGCCATCACGTCCATCATGTTGAAAACTGATGCATTTTTAGAAGTAATTCTTCTCATCGGTGTGATTGCTTTTGTAGGAACAGTTGCGTTTTCTAAATTTCTTCAAAAAGGAGAGATAATTGAGTATGACAGAGACAATTAGCATATTCATTGGTGTTGTCGTCCTGCTAGGTTCTCTTCTAAGCTTAGTAACGACCATTGGCCTAATCAGACTACCTGATGTTTATACTCGCAGTCACGCAGCCTCTAAAAGCGCCACACTCGGTGTCTTGTTAATTCTGGTTGCAGCCTTATTGTATTTCTGGCTTGCAGATAATTACTTTAGTGCTCGTTTAGTACTGGGAATAGTATTTGTCTTTATTACAGCCCCTGTGGCAGGTCATCTTATTTCAAGAGCGGCTTATTATACAGACGTCCCACTATGGGAAAAGTCTGTGAAGGATGATTTGAAGACTAAAGCACGACATGAACCGAAGAAAGAAATAGAAAAAAGACAAAAAGTCCATACTGAAGCATAAAAAAAACTGGCCGAACCGAATCAGGTTTGGCCAGTTTTATTTTATAGAGATGCTTTCAAGATAGAAGTGACATCTTCATGTGAAAGTGATTTAAAATTTCCCACTGCACCTCGTGACATAACATGCTCGGCCATTTTATCAATGTTCTTAGCATCAATATCATAATCGGCTAATCTTGTAGGAGCTCCAAGGCTAGACCAGAATTCACGAAGTCTGCGGATACCTTCTAAAGCTATTTCCCTGTCAGAGCCATTGTCCTGCACGCCAAACACTCTTACAGCCAACTGCTTAAATCGGCCAATATTTGCATCCATTACATGCTCCATCCAATTTGGGAACAGAATAGCCAATCCACCTGCATGCGGGATATCATAGATAGCAGAAACAGCATGCTCAATGCCATGAGTCGCCCAATCCCCACGATAGCCCATCTGCAACATACCATTTAGCGCGATGGTACCATTGTACAGTATTGTTTCCCGATGTTCATAGCTTTCCAGATCATCTAAAAGCTTGGGAGCCGTTTCCATCACGGTAGTTAGGACCGCTTCACACATCCGATCTTGCAGTGGTGTATTGGTCGTCTGATGGAAATACTGTTCTAATACATGTGACATCATGTCAACAATACCATAGACAGTGTGATCTTTTGGCACCGTAAAAGTATTTACTGGGTCTAGAATAGAAAACATAGGGAACGTCACAGGACTGCCCCAACCGTATTTCTCATTCGTTTCCCAGTTTGTAATAACAGAGCCTGCATTCATCTCAGATCCTGTTGCAGCAAGAGTCAATACTGTACCAAATGGCAAAGCTTCTGTAGCAATGTGTTTTCTAAGTACTATATCCCATACATCGCCTTCGTACTTAGCACCTGCGGCGATTGCTTTTGTACAATCGATTACACTGCCTCCACCTACTGCTAAAAGAAAATCAATTTGATTCTCTTTACATAGCTCGATACCTTTTCTGACTGTGGATAATCTAGGATTAGGTTCCACACCAGCAAGCTCCGTTATTGTTGCACCTGCTTTATGTAATGTATTAATCACATTATCGTAAAGCCCACTTCTTTTAATGCTTCCTCCACCATAAACAAGGAGAACATTCTTACCGTATGGCTCCATTTCTTGTGGCAATGTTTCAAGTTGTCCTTTTCCAAATATTAGCTTTGTTGGATTATAAAAAGTAAAATTATCCATTACTATTACCTCCCTTTTGCCATGATTATGGATGATTTTTTCATTGGTTGCAACGAATAAGCTTCAAGGTTGCATATCCCTACTTTTATCATGCTTCTACAAAAAAAAATTATAAATGAATAATTTCCGTTCAGTTACAAATTATATGAGGGAAAGCACTTATATTCTCAAGGAGGGTATGTTATGAGTACTATTCAACGTATTGCACTAGTATTGACTATTGTCGGAGCTATTAACTGGGGATTGATCGGATTCTTCCAATTCGATCTAGTAGCAGCAATTTTTGGCGGCCAAAGCGCAGCCTTGTCCCGAATCATATACGGTTTGGTGGGAATTGCCGGACTGATCAACCTAGGACTTCTTTTCGTGCCATCTGAGCAACATGAAAGCGAAGTTGAACCAAGAACAACTCGATAAGGAACTTTAAAAACCGCCTCCCTCGCAGTGGCGGTTTCATTTTTTTATCAAAGTTGTAGCACATGGGAGTGTATTGTAACTTTTCGGAGGTTGATTGTGACTTTTTTCGTGGATATTGTGACTTTTTGGAGATTGATTCTAACTTTTTTCGTGGATATTGTGACTTTTCGGAGATTGATTCTAACTTTTTTCGTGGATATTGTGACTTTTTTATGGGTTATTGTGATAATTCGGTATGCGAGATAATTAGATAGAATTCTTAGTTGTTTGGTTATTCACTCCTTTCCGCAAATGGCTTCGCTTTCCGCGGGACGGTGCTTGAGCCTCTATAATTCGTTGAGGCCACTGAAAAAGTCATTGATTTTAGAATTTTTTTAGCTACCGCTGTTGATTTCCGCAAAAGGCTTCGCTTGCCTAGGGGGCACTGCTGGAGTCTTCGCCTTTTGCTCCAATCACCAGCTAGGAATTAATAAAAACTTTACGTTTTCAGGTATTCAGTGGCCTCCTTCGTTGTGGGGTCTCAATCTACCGTTATTCCCCCGCTGGAGTCTTCGCCATTGGCTCCAATCCACAGCTGAAATTTACGTAGACCATATGTAATGCTTATTCAGTTATCTCGGTCAGTTGATTGTTGATTGTAGTGGAAGGCGCGTAGCCGACCGTGGAAGAAGGGAATGGTGAGACCCCGAAATAGGAAGCCTTAGGAGCTCGCGGACCGCCCGCACGCAAGGCAAAGCGCATGGAACGAAAAACAACCGTATTACTTCTACATATAATCATCATTAAAAAAAGACACCCCTCACAGGATGTCTTTCTAACTTAATCAAAATTACTTCTTGATTAGGTCGTTACGGTTGGATTGCTCGATCCACTCTTCTAATTTGTCTTTAAGTGTGTTGAAACCGCCAGGAGCCTCTTCAGTGTGGTTTTTCACTACAGTTGCTTGACGCTTCTTAGGCTTTCTTTGTGCCGCTGCTGGAGCTTCAGCAGGTGCTTCTTGAGTAGCTTTGATAGACAAACTGATTTTGTTAGACTTTTCGTCAACAGAAAGAACCTTTACTTGAACCTCATCGCCCATTTTCAAATGTTCGTTTACATCTTTCACATAACCGTGCGTAATTTCAGAAATATGAACAAGACCTTGTGTTTCTTCGTCAAGCGCAACGAACGCTCCGTAAGGTTGAATACCCGTTACTTTACCAGTTAATACACTTCCGATTTCGAATTTATCAGACATGAAAACACTCCTAAATAATTTAATTTTTATACACATTGAACGCAATAAAAGATTATACCACAAATTTAATACTTAATCAAAAATACTTTTTTTGGATAGTTGGAGTCCTCATTATTATTTGTGCATTTGGTCTCTAATATCCTATGAATGAAGAAAATAACCATATGTTCATAAATTACGTAAAAAATTTATAAGCTAATGATGAAAGAGTAAAAATATGTTCAAACTTTCTTTAGATTAATCATGGTATGATAAAAGTAAGAAATTGCTTATATTGGAGGTAATCGGAATGAGAAATATTGGGGAAAACATTCGTTTTTATCGGGAAGATGCAAAAATGACCGCAGCCGAGCTTGCACTAAAAATTCGTGTGGGAACCGGAACCATTGAAAAGTATGAAGCTGGCCTTCAAACACCCGACATGCAAACCATCCTAAAAATTTCTACGGTTTTAGATGTACCTGCATCTGAACTACTAGAATCCTTTACTTCCCAAAATCCTACAGGTCTAGATCCAGAGCTCGAAGAACTAATCAAAGATGTAGGGGTTAAAAGAGCCAAGTTAATCTTGAGAAAAGCCAAAGATTACTCGGATGAAGACTTCTTAAATGTCATGCAAATATTGTACGAAAAAAAATATAGCACTCAATAAAGAATATTCTAAAAATCAGGTTTTAAATATTATTTAGTTGGGAATACTTATACCATCAAGGCTTTCTAGTATTCCCCCTTTTGTTAGGACCAAGTTCACGTTGGACTTGGTCCCTTTTTTGTACTAGCGATACTTTGTTACAAAGCGCTCCATTCTTTTAATTGCTTCTTGTAGCTGTTCTAAAGACGATGCGTAAGAGCATCTCACATATCCTTCCCCGCATTTTCCAAACACATTTCCCGGTACCACTGCCACTTTTTCCTCTAAAAGTAATCTTTCTGCGAATTCCTGAGAGCTGAGTCCAGTAAGTTGTACAGATGGAAAGGCATAAAATGCACCCCCAGGATTGTGACAATCAAGTCCTATCTCATTTAGAGAAGACACAAAATAATTGCGCCGTCTACGGTAACTTTTTTTCATTGCTTCTATATCCTGACGTCCATTTCTTAACGCTTCGATGGCCCCATATTGTGCCATGGTAGAAGCACACATCATCGCATACTGATGGATTTTTAGCATGGCTTCAATAATGTCGGTGGGACCAGCTACAAAACCTAATCGCCAACCGGTCATTGCAAAGCCTTTTGAGAAACCTGATATGAGGATGGTTCGTTCCTTCATCCCTCGAAGAGTAGCAAAGCTGGTAAACTTTTCATCAAAACTAAGCTCTGCATAAATTTCATCTGATAAAACGAGCAAATCATGTTCTTCAACAAGTTGACTAACTTTCATGAGTTCTTCTTTTGAAAGCATTGTACCGGTAGGATTGTTAGGAAAACAAAGAAGTATTGCCTTCGTCCTGTCTGTAATCGCCTGTTCTAATTCCTGAAAGTCAATACTAAACCCTCGCTCTGCATCTGCTCCTACTCTAACGGCAGTTCCTCCAACCAATTCAATGAGGGGAGCGTATGAAACGAAACACGGTTCAATTACAATTACTTCATCACAAGGGTCAACAATTGCACGTATCGATAGATCCAACGCCTGGCTAGCTCCCACCGTGACAATAATGTCGGTTTCCGCTCTGTACTCTACTTCAAATTGCTCGACTAAATAATGGCTGATTTCTTTTCTTAATTCAATCAATCCTGCATTTGCTGTATAGGACGTATGTCCATTATGTAAAGAAGCAATGCAAGCTTCCCTCACTCCCCATGATGTAACGAAGTCTGGTTCGCCCACTCCTAAGGAGATAACACCTTCCATATTCGCCGCTAAGTCGAAAAATCGACGAATCCCAGAAGGCTGAAGGTTTTGAACATGTTTTGCGACTCTGTTTCTCATGGGGACACCACTATTCGACGATCATCTTCTCCCTGATCAAAAATCGTTCCATCATGTTTATATTTTTTTAAGATGAAATGGGTAGTCGTCGAGATGACCGAGTCTAAGGTAGAGAGTTTTTCAGAAACAAAGTTTGCAACCTGAGAAAGTGACTTTCCTTCTATTACGACCGATAAATCATAGGCCCCCGACATTAAATAAACTGATTTGACTTCTGGAAACCGGTATATATTTTTTGCAATTTCATCGAAACCTACTTCACGCTTTGGTGTCACCTTCACATCAATCATCGCCGTCACACCTTCAAAATTGTCGACCTTGCGCCAATCAATAACTGCCCCATACTCCACGATCACTCGTTTTTCTTCCAACCTTTTCAACATACTATCCGTTTCTTCTTTAGACAGTTCCACCATCTTGGAAAGTACATCTATATTAATCCTTCCGTTTTCTTCTATAATTTGAAGCAAATCCAATTCTTTTTCTGTTAATTGCATGCGCTTATCCCATCTCCTTCTTATAAACATTGACTCATTATAGCAAATATTCCGCCTAAATGTATTACGATTATTTTACAGAACATATTGAAGAAAATACAAAGGTTTGAAATAACAATGAGAGGATAAAATACCTATATCAATTCAAACCAGGAGTGACAAAATGAAGACCAATCAATTCACAACTAATATTGGGGGGATCAATGTGTTTTATGAATTTCACCATGACTTTAACTCCCCCTTTACCAATAAACCAACACTTGTCCTTATCCATGGGTTTCTTTCGTCATCCTTCAGCTTTCGCCGCTTAATCCCATTGCTGACAAAAGAATACACAGTTCTCGCAATTGATTTACCACCATTTGGGAAAAGCGGAAAATCCAAAGAATTCGTGTACTCTTATGAAAACATGGCAAAAGTCGTGATATCGCTTCTTGAAAAGCTAGGGATTAATCGTACGGTATTAATTGGACATTCCATGGGTGGACAGATTTCCTTGAACATCAGTAATCAGAAACCTGAACTCGTTGAAAAAGTTGTCCTGCTGTGTAGCTCAGGTTATTTAAAAAGAATGCGCAGGTCGATTGTTTATTCATCACGCATTCCATACTTCTACGTATGGTTAAAATATTGGCTTGCAAGACAGGGCCCTATCCAAAATTTATTGAATGTGGTGTATGATCATTCCTTAATTGATGACGAGATGATTGCGGGATATACAGAACCTTTTTATGATGACCAAATTTTTGTCGCATTAACGAGAATGATCCGCGATCGGGAAGGGGATCTTGCTGCTGAAATATTAAGAAAGATTGAAACACCAAGCCTATTGATCTGGGGGGAAGAAGATAAAGTGGTTCCTCTTGAGGTCGGAAAGAGACTCCATAAAGACTTGCCGAACTCCCGATTAATTACCTATAAAAAAACCGGTCACCTACTTCCAGAGGAAAAACCGCAAGATGTATATGATAACATTTTAGACTTTCTGCAAACCTCTCCATAAAAAAGGAGAAAAGCTCTAAGCGGCTTTTCTCCTTTTTATGAGGAAGCTTATTTTCATGACAATTAAGAATCAGTGGCTTATTATAAAGAACAAGAATCCTCTTCGTTTTTAATGACCATTAGCTCCTTGGCTTTTTCTTTGCATTTGGATAAAGGAATAAATTCCTCAAAAGAAAATTCATAAATATCTTGGATTTTTTTTGCTAATATTTCTGTATCGTCCATTTCATGCACTGCTTGAACAACATCTACGCATTCCGTATCGTAGGCATCAACGCCATAGCCTAGTGGATCCCATTGCAGTAAGTTTTCCATTAATCTAACATTCACACTTGCTTTTATCATGAAACTTCCACCTTGCTTTCAACAACATTTACTGCATATTATACCTTGTTTTTAGAAAATTGTTTAGTACACTGAGGTCGAATTGATTGGAGGCGATGAACAGTTATGAAAACCTATGATTTTAATGAACACATTAGCAGAAAAAACACTTCCAGTGTCAAGTGGGATGAAACAGCTCGGATTTTCGGAAGTAGTGATGTATTGCCCATGTGGGTCGCGGACATGGACTTTCAAGCACCGAAAGAGGTAACCCAAGCGATTATAAAAAAGGCGAAACATGGAATTTATGGTTATACTTCCATATCCCCATCTGTTTCCGATGCTATTGTAAACTGGTTCCAAAAACAACACAACTGGAAGCTTAAACAAGAATGGCTCACCTATATTTCGGGTGTGGTCCCAGCACTGAGCGCGACCATCCAAACCTTTTCCAATCCTGGTGACAAAGTTATCGTGTTTTCTCCTGTCTATTATCCTTTTTATGACATGGTTACAAGTAATGACCGGAAATTAATAACCAGTCCAATGGAATATAGAGATGGCAGGTATCATATGGATCTTCATCATTTCGAAGAACAACTAGATGGAGATGTAAAGCTTCATTTATTATGCAATCCTCATAACCCGGGTGGAACAGTTTGGTCTCATGCGGAATTAGAGAAGCTTGGGCAGCTTTGTGTGAAGCACCATGTAATCATCGTTTCCGATGATATACATGCTGATCTGGCATTCAATCAGCACACATACTATCCCATTGCGTCTATTTCTAAGGACATTGCTGAGCAGACCGTTACTTGTATTGCTCCGACCAAAACCTTTAATATTGCTGGATTACAGGCTGCTGCAATGGTCACTTCAAACCAATCACTCCGTGAAAAATTGGACATTTTCTTAAAAAAACAGGGCCATTTCTTGTTAAACATGCTAGGTGTCGCTGCAATGGAAGCTGCTTATAGGCATGGAAAGCCCTGGCTTGACGAAGTGTTGCATCATATAGAAGAAAACATGGATTATGCGGTAGAGTATATTCATAAAGAGATTCCTGATGTATACGCACGCAAGCCGGAAGGGACTTATCTACTCTGGATCGATTGCAGGAAGTTAAGATTAGGAGAGGAAGAACTAAAAAGTCGCCTTCTTCATAAAGGTAAGCTTGCCCTTGAATCGGGAAGCAAGTTCGGCAAAGAAGGAAACAGTTTTCTGCGCATGAATGTCGCCTGCACAAGAGCAACTCTGCAAGAGGGCCTCCTAAGACTAAAAACTGCCCTGAGTTAAGAGAATATGAATAGAAAGTTAGCAGATGATTGGAGCAAAAGGCGAAGACTCCTCAGCGAGATAGCGCTAGGTGGAGACCCCGCAGGCGTAGCCGAGGAGGCTCCAGCAGTGCCCCTAGGAAAGCGAAGCCATTTGCGGAAATCCACAGCGGTGTTTAAGGAAAAAAAATCATGTACTTTTCAGTGGCCTCGCATTGCCGAGGAGGCTCCAGCAGCGTCCCCAGGAAAGCGAAGCCAATTGCGGAAATCATCAGCGGTGTTATATAGGAACAAAAAATATGGGTTATGCAGCACAATGCTTGCATAACCCGATTACAAATTATATAAGTGCTCTGAATTATTCAATGAAACAACAGATAAACCTTCATCATCTTTCCTGATAATGTGCATTCCTGTATCTCCTGTCGGGAACTTAATGTTCGTATGAACGGGTAATTGCAACAGTGCTTTCAATAAATTTGAAGTAATTCCTCCATGTGAGACAATCGCAATTCTAACAACAGCAGAACTCTCTGATAAGATTTTTGATAGCGTCATTTCGGCCCTCATGCGAAATTCAATGTCAGATTCTCCATTTTGAATCCTCTCATGTGGTTTTCTTCCCCCAGGAGGCAATGGATACTTAGTAGCTGCCACTTCTTTAGGTAAACCTGCTAATACACCATTATTATATTCCATCAGGCCTGGTTCCTTTATGACCATGCAGCCCACTTCTTCTGCTAAAATGGCGGCAGTTTCTGAGGCTCTTTTTAATGTACTGGTCCATATAATATCTGGAGGACAATGCTCGTTTAATCGGCAAGCCAGCCTTTTTGCCTGCATCTTTCCAAGTTCCGTCAAAGGGTAGTCTGCTCTCCCCTCATGAACTTGGAGAATATCTGCTTCTGATTGTCCATGCCTTATCAATAGTATCTCCAAAGATGCCCCCCCTTTTTTTATCTATAAATTTAAAATTATCTTAAAACTACGAACTGTGTCAATAAGATTACGAATATTTCTGTAATAATACAACGTAGTTTTTTCATTTAAGCAAACAAAAGACACACCTTTTAATTGTGTGCCTTTTAGTAAAGTTATTTTTTTTCGTCTTCATCAACCGGTTCTTCTACCGCTTCATTTTTTTCTGCGACCTCTTTTGTAATGACACCGCATGCAATTCTCTCTCCTGAATCACCTGCTGGCTGAGTCATGCCATCATCAATGTTTTCTGTAATGATAATTGCCGTTCCATCTTTGCCGAATAGGGAGGTTTTTCCCTCCTCTAATGTTGCTTGTGGAGCCATCAATTCTGCAATGACCGTCCCGTCATCTTCCACCAAGATATTCGGCAAGTCTCCTACATGCGCTCCTTCAGGATGCATTAAGCCATGCTGTTTGTCATCAGGATTGAAGTGATTGCCTGCCGTTTTAAAATCTGGGGCATCGCATAACCCTTTTTCATGAATATGTACCCCATGCTCTCCAGGAGGAAGCCCTTCTAGATTCAATTCAATCTTCACGCCATTTGGGTCTTCCGAAACCTTTGCAACTCCTAAAGAGTCACCCGTCGCATTAAATATCTCCACATCAAGTGCTGTTATTTTACTCTCCATGCACCCCGTTAGAACCAAACATAGCAGAAAAGGCAGGATAAACGTTTTTGTCCGCATAAAATAGTCGACCTCCCATTACTCGTTTTACCAAAGTTTCCCCGAAAGTAAGGGGGAATATGTTTTTGTACAATAAAAAAAGGGCTCACTTCACCATTATTGGTGAATGAGCCCCTAAACATTTAATCTTTAATAACTTTTTCCCTTCGCAACTGTTCCTCTAATGCCTTCGCCTTCTGGCTTTCTCTTTTGGAAACATTAATAATATATCGAAAAACAAATATGGCAGCTATAAAGAAGATGGCAAAGGTAATCCCTGCAGGAATGTACTCAGATTTATCTTCTGGAAAATATAAGAATAGTTGTAACATAAAAAAATTAAGCATCGTTACCACACGACCTTTCAAAGGTTATGAACGTATTCATTATATCAAAAGTTTCTACAAGGAACCATTCTCGACTTATACTTCCTTATTTTACTACGGTCATCTTCTTAATCACAACATCTTCTACTGGCTTGTCTGCTTCACCTGTTTCCACTGTTGCAATGGCATCAAGCACTTCCATGCCTTCTATCACTTGTCCAAATACGGTATGTCTAAAATCTAATCCAGGTGTCCCGCCATTTTCCTCATATAATTCTATTACTTCTTCAGGATATCCCGCTTTGATCATTGATTCCATAGTTGCCTCATCTACCTCTTTAGCATGAACAATGAAAAATTGACTTCCGTTAGTATTCGCTCCAGAATTCGCCATAGAAAGAGCACCTCTGAAGTGCAGCATCTCACGACTGAACTCGTCTTCAAACGGTTGTCCAAAGATACTTTCTCCACCTCTACCTGTACCTTCTGGATCTCCACCTTGAATCATGAAATCTTCGATGACACGGTGAAAGATCAATCCATCATAGTAGCCATTTTCTGCATGTTTAACAAAGTTCTCTACTGCTTTTGGTGCTGCATCTGGATAAAGGTTTACTACCATTTTCCCTTTTGTTGTTTCTATTTCTACAGTACGGATTGTCTCACTAGTGTTTGTAAACTGTTGAAACTCACCGACTTCAACTTCTTCGCCTGCTCCTTCTTCACCTTTGTCTTGTCCTGCATTTTCTTCCGTCTGTTGTTCGTTTGTTGCATTATTGCTAGTTGCATTTTCTTCGTTTGTACTTGTCCCACAACCTGTTACAATAAGAAGTAGCGCAAGCATCATAATCATCCATTTTTTCACGTGTGTCACACCCCATATTTTATTTACTTAACAAGATATTACTAAATATAACAAAAAAAATCACTATCTGAATGCGAAAGGGGACTTATGATGGAGAAAATAGAGGTAGGCAGTATCGTAACCGGGATTTATAAAACTGGAAAATATATTGGAGAAGTAACTGCAATTCGCCCTATGCATTATTTAGTTAAAGTAAAAGCAGTATTGAAGCATCCACAGCAAGGGGATTTACACGCACCTAAAGAAACGGACGTTCCTCTCTTTCATGAGCGTCGGGCTTTGGCCTTTCATGAACAGACCAACATACCTAAAAACATGGTGAAGCTCTATGGTGGGGAAGTTATTGATTACAAAGAATCGTTAAAACTTGCACTCCATTCAGCTGCGCAAGCACTCGAGAATGACGAAAGCCTTTGGGCAAAAAGAAGCATAGAAAACTTTTCCATTCTAAAAAAGGATTATAAGCTTTGATAATAGCAAACTAAAAGCCAAATCTCCTGTTTAAGGGATTTGGCTTTTTATAAGGCATATTTGTTTATTATCTTGGAAAGGTCAATTCGGTCTCCAATGGTAGTAGGTTCTGGTTTGGCAAGATAACTTTTGTCCTTTTCAACGAGTCGAAAGATATTAAATGTCGTAAGTGCATCATCAAGTGCCCGGTGATGCTTACCTGTTCCTTCCTTTCCATATTCTTGCACAGCTTTCCATAACCCAGTTTGATTTTGGTCACCAAAGAATTTCTTGTATTCCATTGAAAGATCAACATGCTTGCACATTAAAGGAAAAGGTACTCCGTGATAATCACAGTTGTTTCTTAGCACCTTCATATCCATGTTCCCCCACGTTACAACTGTTCCCCTCTCTTGCACGTTATAGGAATTCAAAACGTCTATCAATTCTTCAAAACTTGCCCCCTCAAGGACACTCCTTTGACTGATATTTAAGAAGGTTTTACAACGGTTAGTCAAAGTTGGAAATGCAGTTGGGCGAATATAGTTTGAATATTGGTCGATTATTTTATCTTTTTCCACTGCAACAATTCCGGCTTCAATGATTTCGGGGAAAAAGTTTTTTGGATAATTTCTATTTTCGGGCATTGAAAATTCAAAATCTATAAACAAGTGTATCGGTGTTGACTTCATGGTTCCCCTCCCTCTTTAATTTTCAGAATTTTATTACTATATTATATCACGGTGAATACCGTTTTTAGCACGAAATTCACTCATTTTTCCAAAAATAAAGCTTGTTTTGTTGATTTTCCTAGAGAATGCGTTATTATTTAGTTATACGAAATATTTATAATCCGAAATTTTTGTAGAGAAGGTGACGATCATCTCCATATCAGGACGAAACTTGTTCATTATGTGGATTGCGAACTTTTTCGTTGCTGCTAGTGCTACTATGATTCTCCCTTTCTTATCCTTATTCATTGAGACGTTTGGGAATTACTCCGATTCCTATATACAGCGTTGGTCGGGATTTATTTTTGGGATTACCTTTCTCACAGCGTTTTTCGTTTCACCGATTTGGGGGAGAATTGGGGATAAGTACGGTTTTAAGCCGATCTTGTTATTAACAGGAACAGGAATTGCAACCAGCATCCTGTTGATGAGTGTCGTAGATTCTGTTCATGGGTTGTTCATTCTCCGGATGATCATGGGATTGGCAACCGGATTCATCCCGACTTCAATGGCATTAATCTCCTCTCAAGCCCCTAAAGAGATTGCAGGAAAAACACTCGGAACCTTACAGACAGGTACGGTTTCCGGCGGACTTTTCGGCCCATTGATTGGCGGCATGCTTGCAGATTCCTTCGGCTTTGCCTACACGTTTTTCCTTACATCAGCCCTAATTTATTTCGCTGTGATTCTAGTGGCATTCGGCATTAAAGAGAAGAAAAAAAGTTCTGCAAATCAGAAAGAGAAGAAATATTCACGGAAAGAAGTTCTGCAATATATCATACAAAAACCGCTATTGCTTAAGATTATGTTCTTATCCATGTTCATCCAGGCGGCTAATTTCAGCATTCAACCCTTGCTTGCACTTTATGTGAATGAATTAACAGGTGGAGCAGCAACAAACATCGCCCTGCTTGCAGGGTTCGCATTCTCTGCTACTGGCTTTGGTAATTTGTTAGCGTCACGGAACTGGGGAAAACTTGGGGATAACATTGGCCATGACAAAATCATCGTTATTCTTATGCTTGCAAGCTCGATACTCTTTATCCCTCAAGCGCTTGCCACATCGCTATGGCAACTTGTTTTGTTCCGTTTCTTGTTTGGCATGGTGGTTGGGGGCTTGATTCCATGTATGACTGCATATATCCGTAATGTAGCACCGTTATCCATGCAGGGAGAAGTACTCGGCTACAATGTCAGTTTTCGATTCTTAGGGAATGTTATTGGACCTGTAATGGGCGGAATGATAGCTGGCTTTTACGGAATTACTACTGTGTTTTACATCACTAGTTTTATCTTTTTATGCTCAGGAGTGATGTTACTCTATAGCATTTTTCATTCAGAAAGTGCAAAGAAAACAGCAGAATCTTAAATTGCTTGGTTTCACCTCCTCATTTCCTGTATCCTACTAGTAAAAGGACAGGATATGGGAGGTTTTTTTATGGCGAGCATTTCTTTGGAAAAGTATCAAAATGAGTTAATCGATTTATTTCGGACAAATAGGAATGAATGGAATAAAGAGCCAATGGAAAATTATATGCGCAATCACTTCTCTTTCTTAGGGATAAAGTCGCCTGAGCGTAAAGAGTTATTAAAAAGATTTTTTGGGGAATTTGGCAAACCAGAACGAGATTGGATCAAGCGTCTTGTAACTTTTTTATATGCTCAGCCTGAAAGGGAATTTCATTACGTGGCCCTTGCAATGATAGATGTTCATATTAAACAGCTGGACGCTCAATGGCTTCCCTTTTTGGAAGAATTGATCAGTACAAATTCCTGGTGGGATACAGTGGATCATATTGCACCACATCATATCGGGGCAATATTGCTGAAGGAGAAGTCAAGTATAGGGGATTTTCCAGATAGGTGGATTGAGTCCGATAATTTCTGGTTGCAACGATCGGCAATTCTTTTTCAATTGAAATACAAGGGGAAAACCGATGCTGAGAAGCTGTTTTCTTATATAGAGGCGACTAAGGGGTCTAGGGAGTTTTTTATTCAGAAGGCTATTGGCTGGGGGTTAAGAGAGTATTCCAAGACTGATCCAGCTAAAGTGTTGAAGTTCATTAATTCTACGGAGGATTTGGCGCCACTTAGTCGACGTGAGGGACTGAAGCATATGGCGAAGAGGGAAATGGAGGTTTAAATACCCCCAGTCCTCTTCTCTTTTTTATCTTTACCTTTTCTTTAAAATGGCCATTGTACATCGCGAAATACAAATTAACGCGTCTTCCTCATCAACAATCTTTATATCCCAAACCATCGTTGATTTTCCACGGTGTAATGGCGTTCCGATTGCCGTCACTACCCCATCCTTTTTTCCTTTGAGATGATTTGCATTTATCTCCAACCCGACACAGATTTCGGTTTCCTTGTCGATCATATTAAAAGTCCCGATGCTTGCAATCGTCTCAGCCAAGGCTACTGACGCTCCACCATGCAACAATCCGAATGGTTGATGTGTGCGTTTATCGACTGGCATGGTCGCCACCGCTCTTTCTTCCGACAGTTCTACAATCTCGATTCCTAGTAAATCTATTAGTGTATTTTCTAGTTCCACTCCTGTTTCCCCCTTTTATTTCTGCTTCTCTCTTAATAATACTACTGCAAAAAGAAAATACACAGAGAATAATACAAAAATAGGAATAAGTGCCGACCAATCCAGCATGAAACTCCCCCCTTTTCGCATAAAAAAATCTATGTTTGTGTTAAAAACAGACCGCCACCTTCCAAATTGGAAGACTAAACGGTCTGTTATTTTAATATATATATTCAAGTTTAACGGATGCACTAATGGTAATGTCTTGTGGCTCAATTGGGGTGCTTGTTTTTTCTTGAACAGCTAAAGAGGCATAACGCGGCCCTGCAAATACTTGTTGTGTAACCTCCTCTACCTTGATTGGTACAGGAGAAAGGCAAACTTGTAGAGTTAACGCCATTGCATGTGCCTTTTTCGCCCCATCCACAACTGCCAGCTGCAAAACATGACGGTAGATTTCGTTATAATTGGAAACTTCAAATGATACACTCTCGGAAATATTTGCACCATTTTCAAATGCCACATCTACGATGGTGCCAGCTTTTGTAATATCTCTGACTGCTATGCGGAAAATATGGCGGACTTCATAACCAGATAAGACAGATTTACCTGATGAATCTGTTTCATAACGCGGAAATGAAGTATAAGAGGATGTTTCAATGTCTTCTTGAGAAATGCCGGCTGCTATTAGGGCTTTAATTATTCGATTTGCTATTAATCTATTTTCTTCTTGCGCGCGCTGTACATCCGGATTGGTGGTGATCACCCCTAATTGCAGGTACGCAATATCCGGCTGTACTTCCTTTTTTGCGGTTCCCTGAACAAGCATCGTTCGTTGCAACATGACCACCATCCCCCATATCCTTTTATTCATAGTCTATGAGAGGACAACCTAACATATACGTTAACTATATTTTTGGACAATCCTTTATACTTATTAGATAAACTATCAACCTCTTTACTAATTCATGCAAACGAAACGGAGGATACTCTTATGGAAAATAAAACCGTCATTATTACAGGTGCTTCCGGAGGTTTTGGAAAAAGTTTCACAAAAGCATTTCTACTTGCAGGATATCAGGTAGTTGCAACAATAAGAGATGAAACAAAGAAGCCCATCTTGTTGGAAGGGTTATCTACAAAAGAAAAAGGAAACCTTACTTTTTCCCTACTGGATGTAGCAAACAAAGAGTCGGTGAATAATTTCGGCAGCTTCGTTCAAGGACTGGAGCGTGTTGATGTACTCATTAATAATGCTGGTTTTGCTGTTGCTGGCTTTGCAGAAGAGTTGAGTATGGAGGAATATCAGTTCCAGTTGGAAACCAACCTTTTGGGAGTAATGAGGGTAACAAATCATGTGCTTCCCAAGATGCGAAAGAAAGGCAACGGCAGGATAATCAATATTAGCTCCATCAGCGGCTTAATTGGCTTCCCCGGCCTTTCCCCTTATGTTTCCTCTAAATATGCTTTAGAAGGGTACAGTGAAAGTCTCAGACTGGAGGTAAAGAAGTTAGGTATAGACGTGGTACTTGTGGAACCAGGCTCGTTTCAAACGAATATTTGGTCTTCCGGCACCCATATGTCATCCAAAGCTGGAAACTCCAATTCCCCGTACCTTGAATTGTATACGGGGATGAATAACAGACTTCAAAAAGATCGGGAAAAGTATGGGGAGCCTGTTGAAGTTGCTAACCTGGTGTTGAAGATAGCGGACATGAAGAAAACTCCCACACTCCGCTATACTGTCGGAAAGGGTGTTAGGCTCTCTCTACTTACCAAGCGTCTATTGCCTTGGAGAGTATGGGAAAAGATTGTATTAAGCCAATTAAGCAATAAAGACTAAATAAAAGGGTGACAACTCTCCATTCCTTTTAACATTACATATAGTACTGTACCGATGAAAAAATGGAGGGTTCGTCATGTATTTTTATCAAACCCCTTTCCACCGCCCTGTCTATTATCCAAGAAATATTTATTTTCCTGTGTATACGCATGCAATGCCAAGACCATATTTCCGGATCTATCCCGAAGTGGATCCGACTGTTTTTACTGAGTCTGCAGAATCCATGCAACAATTGATGAAAGAGGCCAGCATCATTTTGCAGAAGCTGTCTGATTCCAAAGAGTTCGCAACGGAAGTGATGGCAGCTGCACAGGAAGGGAACAAAGAAAAAGTGTCTCAGCTATTACTTTCAACAGGTGTGCATTCTGGTGTAAAAGTGGACTTTAATCCTGATGGCATTAACTTGAATATGACGTCTGACACGGAAGGGAATGATTGCTGCCACTTGACCATCTCTTTAAGATGGGGATGACAAAAAGGATTACAGGGGCGCCTGTAATCCTTTTTGGTGTTATTGATTATTCCGTTTCGTCATCTGTTCCTTCAAGTTGTTGAAGAAAGGCTCTTGCACCTTTTGCTTCAAGCTTCACTTCTCTGAAGTCGATGTGATGTTTTTTCTTAGAAACACCCTCCATGTTACCTAACAAGAACTTAAGACCTAGCTGGGCATCTTCTGGTTGATCCCATTCAAAATGATAGGTATGCGGTTTACGACCAATTTCTACTACATCTTCAAAAAATCTGTGATAGTAAGGGGCGCCATTATCCATCACGACTTCAATAGTTCTAGGACGATTTGATCGCGTTTCCAGTTCGAGCTCATAGGTTATACCTCCTGCAAGCTCAAGGTTTTCCTGAAAAAACATAATATCCCACGGATTTTCACCTAGCTTTTTTATAGTAACGGTGGCATGTTCGTCCTTCGCTTTTACTCTCGCTTTAGAAGTACCATCATACTCTCCTTGCACATGTAGATTCCAGTTTTCCATACTTTTAGTAAAATCACCATTCTTAAGAGGGAATAGCTTCTCTCTTGTACCTGCAACTTCCACTCTTACATTATCTATCATAACCTGATGCTCTTCATTAGTGATATCGTTACCTGCGACGTTACCCAGCAGATATTTAAGCCCGAGTCGCATATCCTCATTAAGCGCTACCTCAAAAGTGTGAGTAGTTCGCTCTGGAGTAAGAGGAATCACCTCGGACAGAGAGCGGTTATACGAACTGTCCTCTAACACCACTTCCACACTACGCTCTAAAGTGGAAGAAGCATCAAAGGAAACAAGGTACGTATTTCCACCTTTCATCTGCAGGCCTTCCTGCATGAAGATGACATCCCATGGGTTCCATCCTACATTTCTAATAGTTGCTACCGCTTTTCCGTCTTCCACTTCAAAGCTAGCATCAGAAGGTCCATCATAAATTCCTTGGACATGGTTGTTCCAATGCTTAGGACCAAAGTTGAATTTCCCATTTTTTAATGGGAACATTTCTTCAAAAGACAGAACATCTGCATGCAGTTTTTTCGCAAACATGGATACATTATCCAATGTGACGGACCCTGCATTTCCACCTAATAAAAATACTAGTTTTGCTTCTGAGTCATCTGCATTTTCCGGTTGGAAACTAAACGTTTTATTCTCTCCCGTTTTAGAAAGGGAAATGGTTTCCCAGCCGGAATAATTCACACTTCCATCTTTATTTAAAACAGCAACCTGAATATCTCTTCCTTCTACGGCACTAGCATCAAAGGAAAGTGTGTACTCATTGTTACTCTTGATGGAAATACCTTTTTGAACAAGTTGAACAGAATCAGATGTTCTGTCTTCTTTTACATCCACCCTTAATGCTCTTGTAACTTCTTCAACATATCCTTGTGCATCTGCTCCATTTAAGATAAGATTCCAATATGTCATTCGATCCATTCGACCCTGGTCAAAGGTCCCATTATAAATATGGTTGCCATTACGTAGCGGTGGCTTCGCTGCGTCTTCGTTATATGGATCAATGGCATCTATTTCTTCCACTCTTACATTTCCAATCCAAACTGAATTCGTATGTAAGCCCATATTGAATTCTAGGCGAGCTTTCGCATCTGATTCCGCTTGCATTTGATACGTATATTCATAACTTTGTAGTTCAGGGGTTAAGGCTATCTCATAATTTGGTGAATATAGAGACCAGCCACGTTCTGCTCCACCGCTTACTTTTAGATTCATATTCCTGTTAGAAGCAGCTTTCGCATCAAAGCTAACTTTATATGTTCTACCTACTCCTGCTGGTACATTCTGAATCAATTGAATGGAATGCGGCTGTGAACCGGCTTGACCTATATCAATCTTTGCAAATCCATTTTCTACTGAAGCGCTTCCATTTCCGCCAAATTGATTTAAATGGACAAAGTTCCATTCATCTTCACTGAAAGTTTCCGTTCCATCCTTTATTTCTGCAAATCCTTTTTCAAAAGCAGTATCATAGATATA
This sequence comes from Bacillus sp. CHD6a, assembly GCF_001293645.1. Lineage (GTDB taxonomy): Bacteria > Bacillota > Bacilli > Bacillales > Bacillaceae_I > Sutcliffiella_A. Next base: position 158,485 of record NZ_LBMD01000011.1, on the reverse strand, counting down.
GTTACCATTTACCGGTTCCTTGGACCCTTCCGGTAACTCTTCTTTTTCAAAAACAGGTTCTACAGGTTCACGGTATTGATCTTCGGGCAGTTCGTACACTTTTACATAATCCACTTCCATTTTTCCAGGGAACTCAGTGGACTCATTTGGACCTCCACCATACCATCCTCCAATTGCAAGGTTAAAAATGAGGTAAAACTCCTGATCAAACGGTGCGGGATAGGAATATTTCGTTCCATTATCTCCATTTAGACTTGTCCAGTTATTCAAAGTTTGGAAAAGCTCATCATTCACATACCATCTTATTTCTCCAGGTTCCCACTCTACAGAATAGACATTAAAATCTGTGATGTCCGTTCCTTCTCCAAAATGGTAATCTTTTGCGGTATACGTATTATTAGGCCACTGGCTTCCATAATGGATGGCACCGCCTACTTTATTCAAATCTCCACCAGCTGCCTCCATGATGTCAATTTCACCAGATGCAGCCCAGCCGCCATACTTGTCTTTTTCTGGCATCATCCAGAAAGCAGGCCAATACCCTTGTCCGGCAGGCATTTTGATCTTCGCTTCAAATTTTCCATACTTTTGGTTAAACTTTCCCTTGGTATGAATTTTTCCGGAGGTGTAGTCATATGTTCCGTACTCATCAGAAGCATTTTCACTTTTTCCGGTTAGAACAAGATTACCACCCTCTAAAGACACATTATCTTCTTTATAATACTGAAGCTCTTCATTTCCCCAACCCGGTACATAGTTGCCATCAGGTTGAACAAATCCGTTGCCTGTGTCATAAGACCATTTAGATTGATCTAATTCCGTTCCTTCAAAATTATCTTCCCATACTAGCTGCCAAGCTCTTTTTCCATCCGTCATCGTATTATTCTCTCCTTTCCCTACAGCATCATTGGAATAGGCGTGAGAATACCCCGTTGTCAATAAGCATGCTGCCAACATAACCGTGAATCCTTTCTTTAACACGTTTTTTCCTCCTTCACCCTTTTGTTTTTCCTTCCTTAAAGTTAGCCCATCACCTCCTTAAAGAAATTAGTTGAATACAACAGTCGTAATAGATCTTGCAGGAATGACAAGTTCCATTACTTCCCCTTCAAGTTCTATCAAAGTATCTTTATTTGCTTCTGTTTCATTTAGAAGAACGACGGCAATACTTTCATCTTTATTTTTGAATGCCACAAGTGATAGGTCTGAAAGCTCCGTTTCATGCGCGATTCTCTTCGCACCAGGCTTGATAAACTTACTAAAGTGTCCAATATAATAGTAAGAACTGTTGTAATGGACATCATTTTTTTCCGTATCCGCTATGATCGGCGCATCACAGTAATTGCCCACATGGTTCGGTCCGCCTTGCATATCAAGCACAAGATTCCAGTCGATGAATCCTTCTAGCCAGTTGTTCATATCCCCGATAATGTTTCTTGCATAACGCTCCCCCGTATGCCATGCACCAAGCTTCACGCCACCTTCAATACACCCTTCTGTGAACAATAAGTGTTTGTCTGGAAATGCTTCATGTACTTTGGAGAGATTCTCAAATTCCTCTGAAACATACCAGTGGTTCCCTGTTCCCCAAACATATTTCGCTGCCTCAGGATCGGACAATACAGTTGTAGCTCTTTCAACAATGACATCTCGATTATGGTCCCAGATGATAATCTTTTTCTCTCCAAGCCCGTTCTCTTCCATCATTGGACCTAAGAAGTTTTTGACAAAATCTCGTTCTTCCTCTGCTGTGTAAATACAAGAATCCCAAACCTGTGTAGCTTCCGGTTCGTTTTGCACGGAAATTCCCCAAATCGGCACCCCTTCCGTTTCCATTGCTTTTACATATTTCACATAATAATTGGCCCATGCTTCCCTGTACTCGTCCAACAATTTTCCGCCGTTATTCATCTCACCATTTGTTTTCATCCATGGTGGAGGACTCCAAGGAGAAGCTAATATGGTCAGCGTTTCTTTCGCTTCCTGCTCTGCTGCTTTGATAAATGGAAGAACGTACTTTTGTTCCCGCTCTATGTTGAAGGACTCCAGGCTCACATCTCCTTCTTCGACGTATGTATAGTTGCCCAGCGCAAAATCACTACTGTGGATTGCAGTCCGACCAAGATTGTATCCTAATCCTGTTTCTTTATTAAAATAAGCGTTGATAATAGCTTTTTTGTTAGTTTCTGATAGCTGAGACCAATTAAACGCAGCCGCTTCCGTAAATGCTCCGCCGAAACCAAGCCATTGTTGATATTGTTCTTCAGGTAAAAGCTTCACAGAGGATTTGTTCGTGTCTTCTTTCTGCTTCCAAGCAACCTCACTTAGTTCGTTCCAATGTCTTTCTCCATCTTTCTTCGTTTGAATAACTGTTACATTTTTCATAAAATAACCTCCATTTTTTTGAGTTCGTGCCAAAATGGGGGGAGTTGATGCCGAATCAACCCGAGTTCGTACCAAAACCACATGAGTTGATGCCAAAATCCCCCTAGTTCATACGAAGCCACTGAAATAGTCATTGATTTTAGATGTTGTTAAGACACCGCTGTTGATTTCCGCAAATGGCTTCGCTTTCCTAGGGGCTGACGTGAGTCTCCTCGGCAAGCCTGCGGGGTCTCCACCTAGCGCTATCTCCCTCAGGACAAGGAAGGCTTCGGCAGCGATTCATCGCACGAAAAAAATGCGTAGCATTTTCGAGGAGTCTTCGCCTTTTGCTCCAATCAACAGCTAGAAATATTTATTAACTTTACGTTAACAGTTTTTCAGTGTCTTCGTCCCTACCAAACCCATTTTCCCTTTCAAAAAAACCACTCAATCCTGAGTGGTCCTGTGTGCAGATTTTGTCATAAAGAATAAGCAGTGCTAAGTTCTGTTAAATGAACTTATATACTCCTTAAACTGATAATCTCCTGATATCTCTTCGCACTATCTTTCAAAATTCTTTCCTGCGTTTCAAAATCCACATACACCATGCCGAAACGCTTGTCATAGCCAAATGCCCATTCAAAATTATCAAATAAAGACCAAAGGAAATAACCCGCGATATTCATGCCTTCATCATTCAACTCAGCAACAGCTGTAATATGCTTCTCCACATAATCTTTACGCTCATGGTCATGTACACAACCGTCCACGACTACATCGTCATAAGCCGCGCCATTTTCCGTGATGTAGATTGGTAGATCGGTATAGTTCTCACGAAGTCCTCTGATCAATTCCTTAAACTCTTGTGGAGAAATATCCCAGCCCATACCCGTTTTCGGATAATCAGAGTATGCACCTTTATTTAGCATTGGGGAACTTGGATCAAACTCCACCAATGATCTTGCGTAATAGTTGATTCCGAAGAAATCACATGGAGTTGAAATCGATTCCAAATCTCCTTCTTGAATGAAATCAAAGTTATGAATCAACTTGGAAAACAGGTTAATCATATCCATTGGATAAGAACCTTTGAAAATTGGATCTAGGAACCAACGGTTAGCATAGCCGTCAGAATTGTTTCGTGCAATCTGATCATTGATTGAATCTGTTGGAGCATAAGAAGGCGCTAGGTTAAGTGTAATTCCAATCGGTGTAGAAGATCCGAATTTACCTTTTAACAACTTAACTGCTTCACCATGAGAAAGTAGTATATGATGTGCTGCTTTTACTCCTTCTTCAAGGTTTGTATGTCCAGGAGCATGATGTCCAAGGTGATAGCTCAAGAAACTTGCACACCACGGTTCATTGTGCGTAATCCATGAATAAACCAATTCGTCTAACTCTTCATAACACTTGTCTGCAAACTCCAAGAACCATGAAACAGACTCACGGTTTACCCATCCGCCTTGTTCGTGTGCCCACATCGGAAGGTCCCAGTGGTATAACGTAACCATTGGCTTGATACCAGCTTCCAATAAGCCGTTAATTAACTTTTTATAAAAGTCCATACCTTCTTGGTTATAAACACCTTGTTGTGGGAAAATTCTCGGCCAAGCGATAGATAGTCGATAAGAATCTACACCAAGACTTTTGATAATGTTGATGTCTTCTTCATAACGGTGGTAGTGGTCACAAGCAACATCTCCTGTGTCTCCATTCCACACCTTACCTGGTGTTCTTGAAAAAGTATCCCAAATGGATGGAGTACGACCTCCTTCATCGTGTGCTCCTTCTATTTGGTAGGAGGATGTTGCTGTTCCAAAAATAAAATCCTTTGAAAAATTTAACATGCCGTTCACCTCTTCTATTAATCTAGTTGCTTTTTATTTATTCTTTTACTCCACCTGCGGAAATACTGCTAATGATATATTTGGATAGGAACAAGAAGATAATCATAATTGGTACAACAGATATCGCGATTCCTAAATACATTGAACCTAGATTCTCTGCTACCTTTGATCCTCTCAAGAAGCCCATCATGACCGGTAACGTGTACTTTTCCGGACTGAATAAAACTACTAATGGAACAATGTAGTTGTTCCAAGATCCGATGAAGGTAAAGATACCCATTGTAGCTACTGCCGGCATCATGATAGGTAAACCTATCGTATGGAAAATTCTTATTTCACTTGCTCCATCCATTCTGGCAGCTTCCAATAATGTTGGATGCAGGGTGGAGACAAGAAATTGTCGTAGGAAGAAAACAACGAATGGACTTGCTATAGCCGGAATGATTAATGGGATATAACTGTCCAATGTACCTAATGTCTTATTTAAGTCATAGAATCCAATTAGACCTAGTTGGCCCGGGACCATCATCAAAATTAATACAGAAACGAATAGAAAATTTTTACCTTTAAAGTTATAAATCGCAAACCCATATGCCGTCAGTGCGGAAAAGTATGAGCTTAATACAGTGACACAAATTGCAATAAATACACTATTACCAAATCCTTGCCAAATGTTGACGAAACTTATCAATCTTTCATAGTTTTCCATGATTGCGCTACCTGGTAAAAGGGTGAACCCTTTTTGCAGTATTTCTGAATTGGATCTCGTAGCGTTGATAATCATCATATAAAATGGGATAAAGCTAATAATCGCAAGCAATATTAAAAGCCCGTAGAGGATGCTCTTTACAAAAGTACTTTTATTCACACTAACTCACTCCTAATCCATGCTTTTGCGGTACATAGCTTTAAATGTTGCAAACGAGAAGATTAACGTAATCAAGAATAATCCGTATGCGACCGCTGCGGCGTATCCATAGTTGTTAAATTTAAATGCCTGGTTGTACATATATAAAACCATTGTGTTTAGGGATCCTTGCGGTGCACCCATACCGTCTGTTAATAACATCGGCAATTCGAAAATCTGCAAGCCGCCAATAAGAGAAGTGATCATGATATATAACATAATTGGTTTTAACAATGGCAATGTAATGTGGAACAATGTTTTCCAACGGTTTGCTCCGTCAATAAGTGCCGCTTCATAGTAATCCTTTGAAATACCTGAAATACCTGCCATTAACACGATAAATGTATGACCAAACCACATCCATGCCCCGATTAAAGCAACAGACCATTTTGCTGTAGTAGGATCATTAAGCCAGTTGATTGGCTGAGAGATAATTCCTAAATCCATTAATAAATGATTCAATGTTCCATGATGCCAGCCTAGTAAAATACCAAACAATAAAGCTACCGATGCGATAGTAATCAAGTTTGGAAGATAAAGTACAGCACGGAAGAAACCAAGTCCTCTCATCTTCAAGCGGATATCAGAGAACAAAATCGCAAGCCCCAATGCTATAAGCATTTGGAAAAAGAAGTTAACTCCCCAAATGTACCAAGTGTTAAAGAATGCTTGTAAAAAGTAGCTGTCAGTAAGTAGTCTTGTATAGTTAGCCAATCCAATAACTTCTGGCACTCCCATACCGGAGTAGTTTGTAAAACTATAATAGAAGGTTAGTACTATTGGATAGATGCTAAATATTCCAAAGACGATGAAAAATGGTAGGATGAACAGATAGCCATAATGATCTTTTTTCTTCAAATCAATCGCCTTCTTTCTTATAACCCTGTTAATAAAAGAGATGATATGTTAAATAAATAACCTAGCTGTGGATTGGAGCAAAAGGCGCAGACTCCGACGGGAGATAGCGGCAGTTAACAGAGCTTACTTTAAATGATGGGTGGGAGCCAAGTTTCAGCTCCCACCACATCCCTTGTTGCATTATTCAGGTGTCTTAATATCTGGGTATGCATTCTTCACTAAACGATAGAACTCTTCAATTGCTTCTTCTTTCGTTTTCGTTCCTTCCACATACTCCCCAACCATAGATCCAAAGAATCCATCAATCTGTTGGTCATATTTCGTTACAGTACCTGGGTTGATATTTGCAGCTTCTTCTAAGAAGAACGTATAGTTATTTTGTCCGCCTAAGAATGGCTCTTGGAAATCACCTTTGATTTTTTCTGTAACCGGTAAGTAGGAAAGAACATCTCCTGTTTCTTTTGCCCAATCAGTTAAGAACTCTTCGTCATGTGTCATCATTTGAACGAATTTCCATGCAAGATCTTTATTTTCAGAACCTTTGTAGATTCCTAACCAAGTTCCGCCCCAGAAGTATGGGTTCGGACCGTTTGTTACTGCCCAGTCTCCAACCGTTTCTTCTGTGTTTGTTTTTAGAACACTGTGAAGACCCCAAGTTGGTAATGCATATGCGAACACTTCTGTTTGATCAGAACTTTCTTCTTTCACTTCTTCCCAACCTGCATTGTAATTGATTGGCTCATCCATTGCTGCAAACCATGCAGGAGACCATTCCGGTGCAAATGCTGTTAAATCTTTATCACGTAATTCTTTCGCATAGTCGAAATAGTTGATTCTTCCTTCTGTCAAAACTAGCTCGTTATTTTCGTTAACCCAAGGTTGTGGATCTTGACCTTGTGCAAACCAACGAACAGCTCCTTCATCAGGGAATAGACGGTAACCAGCAGATTTTAATTCTTCTCCAACTTCAAACAAACCGTCCATTGTGCTCATTCTTTCGCCGATCTCAGTAGGATCATCCGTACCTAATACTTCTTTAGCGATACTTCTTCTATAGAAGATACCACCTGGAGTTGTTTGCCAAGATACAGCTTTGATTTTACCTTCTGAATCTTTTCCTAGATCAAATACATAAGGGATATAGTCATCTTCCCATTCTTGAACGTTGTAAGGCTCTTGAGAAAGGTCTTCCCAATAATCTTGCTCTACCCAATCTTTAATGAAAGCAAGTTCTCCTGTAAATACGTCAGGAGCACCTTGACCGCTCTCCAATACTGGACGTAAACGAGTTGGATAATCTTCAATAGGAATAATCGTTAAATCAACCGTTACTCCATTTTCTTCTTTAAAAACATTGATAGGTTCTTGTAACTCATCGGTAAAGGACCATACTGTCAAATCTGCCTTCTTGGAAGAAGATTTGTCACCGCAGGCAGCCAATAAGCTTAACGTCATTACTGCAGTAATAAGAATTAATAATTTCTTTTTCACAAAATTACCCCCCGTTTTGTTTTTAAATACTAAAGCGCTTTCGAAAATGCTTATTTTTTAACTAAAGCGCTTTCGTTTTATGGATAAAAAGAAGACTGTTTTTAGTCCCCTCTTCACTCATCGACTTTAATGGATGAACAAGATTCCCTAATTATTAGTTCTACAGGGATAGTGATGGCTTTTTTTAGCTTGCTTTTTTCATTAATTTGCTCTAATAGCAAATCAGCAGCTGCTGTGCCAAGTTGATCCATATTTTGTTTGACAGTGGTTAGTGGCGGTGCTACATGTTTTGCTATTTCAATGTCATCATAGCCGATTACAGAAATATCATCTGGTACAGATAATCCTTTTTCTTTAATCGCTTTCATTGCACCAAGAGCCATGTTATCCCCTGCAGCAAAGACAGCAGTTGGAGGATCGTCTAATGACAATAATTCCTTCATTGCCTGTTCTCCACTTTCCATGGAGAAAAACTCACCATTCACGATGTAAGATTTGGGTATGTCCAGATTATGCTTTTTCACCGCTCTAATGAAGCCTTTCAATCTTTCAGTCCCTGCATACGTTTCCTGATGTCCGTAAATGTGTGCAATCTTTCTATGCCCGAGCGAGTAAAGATAGTCAACTGCCAACACACTTCCGTAACTATTATCACTATAAACAACACTTGATTTAGAGCTATGCATATCAATGATAACGGTAGGTAACGGTGACTCCATCAGTTTTTTTACTTCTGGATCATCAGATACGGAACAAACCACTACTACTCCGTCTACTCCTCTATGCCGGAAGTGATCTAGGTAGCTTTTTTTTTCGTTAATAATGTTTCTTGAAACAAAAAGCATGTCATAGCCAAACTGCTCTGCTCTTTGTTTAAAACTTTCAATAACGGCATTGAAAAAGGGATGTTTAATACCAACACCTAAGTTTTCCATAAACACCACACCGATTGTCCATGATTTCTTGGTCATCAATGAGCGTGCATGGGAATTGGGGTAGTACCCCATTTCTTCTACAGCTTCTAGTATCTTTTTTTTGGTTTTCTCACTTACATCTGTATAATTATTTAATACCTTTGATACAGTTGTTATAGAGAAGCCCGTCTTTTTCGCAATATCATAAATAGTTGTCATTGTTTTCCCTCTCTCAAACCGAAAGCGCTTTCGAAAGTAATTATAAAATATAATGAAAACGTCGTCAATAACTTTTTCATAGAAAATTTAGAAAGATAATTGTATGGTTACTGGTAAATCTCCCCTTCTCCAAATTTCCTCCTCATTTTAAACCTTTTCCAATCTATTTCGTTATAATTAATGAAGGATTCAATAATGAATGTAGTTACCCTGGAAGGTAGCTATCAAGAAGTTAAACAAACAAGTTCATGCCGTCAAACAGAAAGTAGGATTCACCATGATCGAAATTCACAATCTATCAAAAACATATAAACAGCAAAAAGTGCTATCATCTATCAATCTGCAAATCTCTACGGGAATTTTCGGTCTATTAGGTCCAAATGGCGCAGGAAAATCAACACTGATGCGAATTATGGCAACCTTAATGAAACCATCGTCAGGAGACATTCTCATTGACTCCATTTCCATCCTATCACATCCAGAAAAGGTCAGGAGAATGATTGGATACCTGCCTCAGCACTTCCATGTCTACCCCCAAATGTCACCATTAGAGATATTAGATTATGTAGGGGTGATGAAAGGGGTTACCAACAAGAAAGAACGCAAAGATCAGGTAGAAAAATGGTTACACGAGGTAAACTTAACTTCCAAAGCCGATGAGAAGATTAAGACATTTTCCCATGGGATGAAACAGCGTGTAGGCATCGCCCAAGCATTTATGGGAAACCCGAAACTAGTTATTCTAGATGAACCAACTGTAGGTCTAGACCCAGAAGAAAGGCTGCGCTTTCGTAATCTTTTATCTAAAGAAGGGCTTAACAAAAGTATCCTCCTCTCTACCCATGTTGTAACAGATATTGAAAGCAGTTGTTATGAAATCGCGGTAATGCGAAGAGGCGAAATGTTATTGGATGCTACAGTCGAAGAGTTGAAAGAATTAGCTTGTGGAAAAGTGTGGGAGGGCGTTGTTCCATCAGGATACTTAGAAAATCTGGAAGAAGATACTGTCCTGAGCTCAGAACATCGTGGTAGCTCTGTGTATGCACGAGTTCTGGCTGATGAAAAACCGTTTTACGGAGCCAAGATGCAAGAGCCTAGTTTAGAGGATGGTTATCTCGCCTTGTTAGGAGGAACGTCCTCATGAGATTCTTAAAACAATTACAACTAGAGAACCGTTTTCTTCTAAAAAATTGGTTTTTTCTGTTAGCACCTCTTGTGTATGGAATAAGTATGTCGTTGTGGATGATTAATCAAAATGATACGAATATAAACATTTTCGGGCAATATGCAACCAGTTTTTATAAAGCTACTAATGAATTTCTTGCGATTGGGCATACCCTTTCACTTGGAGTACTATTTTTAGCAAGTGTGCTTTCTATTAGGAGAGAGAAACAAACGGTGTTGTTAGACTGGACAAATTCATTGCCAAATTCCTTTTTGTACATTATTCTAGCAAAATTTTTATCGCTTGTTATTTACAGCGGTTTGTTTACTTTATTTTTTTTCTTGATCTTTTTGTGGCAAGGTTACTCGTTTGGCAAGGATTTCTCCTATTTACTCGACCATGGCGTTATCTTCTCTATCCAAAGTCAACTTTCTTACACGGTAACCATCTCTTTAGGGATGGTATTGGCTGTTCTAATAAACAACAGGATTGTATATATCATCGTTTTTTGTGCATGGATGTTTGGCACATTCTTTATGGAAGGCTATATTATTCAACGCTATCAATTATATTTTTTAAAGACGTTTCATCTTAATCAGTTTTTCATGGATATTTCTCATTCTGATGACTGGGGTTACCGTTTTTCTAGAAAAGAAACCTTGTACTCCCAGTTGTTTGTCTTGTTTTTCAGTCTGTTTTTGTTAGCCATTACGATTATGAAGTCATCTACTAATCGAATTTCATCTTTTGAAAAGCGGAAATGGACTTTCTTTGGACTCGTAACTGTCCTTACCATCGCTTCATTTTTCCCCTACGGTTCATTATGGACAGAACGCATTGGGCATTATGATCAGTTAAAAGCCGGCGCTTTACTAGAGCCTGAGACCGGAAGTTTACGGGACACTGTTGAGGATTTTTACAAAGTTACTAGCTATTCTATCAAATTGGAACATATTGGAGATGATGAATTTCACGTACGGGCGGAGTTGACTATTCCAAGAACGGAACTAAATTCCTCACTAAAGTTTAGTCTTTATCCTTCTTTTGAAGTGGACACCGTAACTTGGAACGGGGTGAAAGCTGCGTTTAAAAAGGATCATCATCTCATCACCGTTCAGGATCTAGAGCAACAGGAATTGAACCAGTTGGAAGTAGAGTATAGTGGAAGTCTTAATGAATGGGGACATGTTCACGGAAAAGAAAGAAATTTTGCTTTCTTGAAAAGAGAGGATATGTATCTCCCATCCTATATAGGTTGGTACCCTCTCCCAGGTAATTATCCAATTTATACACTATTTAATAGGGGTACCGAAGATTATATCCATCCCATTAAGTATAATCGTCATCTCGAATTGAACCAACAGCTACCCGTTTCCAACTTTCATGTAGAATTGTTTAACTTTGACTCTCCTGTTTTTAGTACTAGTCATTCTAGCAACACAACAACAGATGGGGTGCAAGTGTTTTCCAGTGAAAATGCGAAAGGTATGACACTCTTCTCAAATAATGGCCTTATTGAAAATACAGAAGATCTCCCTGTATCTATCATTGCTCACAAGGAAAATAACCAATTATTACTGGAAAATTTTGCAGATATGAAAGATATTAAAGAGTATTTACAGAGCTGGCTAGGTGAAACATTCCAACAAGACATGAAGCTAATTTACATTTCATCCCTTGATTTAGTCGGTGTGGAATATTATAACACCAACATTTTTGATGAGGCACTTTTCTTTGATGATAGCATGCAGACGTACGTACAAGTTGATGAAGGGAAAGTCATGAATAATACGATGACAGACTTGAAATTGAAGGTAATGACGTTTCTGCTGTTCGAACACAAATCTTTACACCACAACTACTACGAGGTCCCTGAAGACTCTGTGTTAGAGGGGCTAATTGAAGCATACCTGCTTGTTTTATATAAAGATTATTATGACTTCAAATGGAGTGATTTCGAGCAGTTTAACGGCACAGAATTCTATTATCTTTCCACTGTCTCCCATATAAACTGGATGGCCTCATCCGCAGATATGACTATCCTAGAAAAGTTTGATGAACTGATAGACTCGTACAAACTTCAATATAATGACCAGGTGGTATTGAAGGTGGCAAAGGAATGGGAGAAAGGAAATAAAGAGGAAGTAAAACAGTTACTTAAAGATATTTTTCAAGATATAAAGAACAATAACAAAAATTCTTTTACCTATGAAGAATGGATGACCTATTGGAATCGTACGTTTGAAAGCGGGGGAATGCGTTGATAAGCGATGAAAGGCTTCTAGAACAAATGGCTGAGGGTGACCAAGCGGCATTCGAAGCATTTATTCACAGGTACCATGTACAGATACATCAATATACAGAAAGGCTGTTGAAGGACTCAAAAAAAGCAGAGGATGTTGTCCAAGAAACATTCATTCGCCTTCTGAAGCAGTTAAAAACAAAACAAATACCAACATATCCAAAGGCCTGGCTGTACCGAGTTGCCTCTAACATCTGCAAGGATTATTGGCGTAGTGCTCAATATCGTTCAGAAGATACGGCTAAAGAGGAACTGCCTGTTACAGTGGATCAACAGGCATCTGTTGTTGAAATTTATGAACGTCAAGAAACGAGAAAAGAGATGTTAACTTCCTTAAAAAGTTTGTCAGAGTCACAACAACAAATTGTGACATTACGATTTTATCAAGACATGAAATTAAAAGAAATTGCAGACATTCTGGATCTACCTCTCGGAACGGTTAAATCCAATTTGTTTCATGCATTAAAGAAACTTAAAGGGGTATTATCAATAGAAGCAGAAAAGGAGGCGGAAAAAAATGAAGGAACAACACAACCAGGACCAAGAGCTGTATCAACTAGAGGATGAGATGAAAGAAATGTTTTCTTCATATGTCGTCAAATCGCCATCCAGTCAGGATACAAAAACATTGCTGGCAGCCCTGCAACCTACATTCAATGAAATTGGGATTTCACCTGTTGAGGAATTTAAACAAGAAGCAATACATCGGCCAAGCTTCCTTTCTCAGTTAAGATCACAAATTTCTTTTTATCAATGGCACTTCTGGGTGATGAGTACGCTCATTTTTGTCATGCTGACCTTATTTTCTTCCAACGTTTATGTTACAGAAGCAACACAGTTTTATCAGTTTGCGATTCCTTTATCGATGTTAGTCGGTGTGTTTTATACATACCAAACATGGAATAAACAAATGCGGACAATAGAGAGCATTACACCATTCCCACCCGCCTTGTTATTGCTAACTCGGATGGTCATCATCTTAATCATGAATATTATTTTGGGGATCTTGGGCTCCTTTTATCTAAGCTTTAAGGTACAACATTTTCAACTGCTTCCCTTTCTGTTAGATTGGATTGCACCTGCCATGCTAATCTATGGAATGATTGCCTATGTGATGATGCGAAAAGGAGTAAAGTTCGGTCTTGCCTTCGGGATCGCAGCATGGACAGCTCTTATGATTGCAGGCTCACTTTATCAGGCACAAGGTTATGCATACATTCCATTTTCACACAGCCAAGTAGCAGGCATACAAAGCTCCTTTGTCACGCTTGGTCTATTTCTACTATTCTTGGCTTATAAAAAAAGCCTGAAACTCCAGACGATGTTTCGTTAATTGAGGCGATATGACATGATAAAGTTAGACAATATATACTGGAAATACAAACACTTTTCTTTAGAGATAGATGATTTGACACTGCAAACGGGAATCACCATTTTAGTCGGTAATAACGGTTCTGGAAAGTCCACTCTTTTGCATCTCCTGGCAACCGCTACACGGGCGCCACGGGGGACCATTCTTTACCACGAGGACACGATGGACTCCGCACTGGCATCAGTCAGAAGTAGCATTGGTTTTGTGCCGACAGGAATTGAACTATATCCGGATTTCACTCCACTAAAATTATTAATGTATATGGCACAGCTTAAAGGCCTCGGAAAAGACTTTTCCATACGTCAAATTGACGAATTACTGAAAGTTTTTCATCTGGAGGATGTTAAAAAAAAGAAAGTAAAAAAACTTTCCCAAGGAATGCAACAGCGTTTAGCGTTGGCACAGGCATTTCTAGGCAAACCTAAATACATTTTTTTGGATGAGCCTCTTAACTTCCTAGATATTCATGAGAGAAAAAGTTTATTAAACTATGTGGCAAAACTTGCCCCATATTGCGTCATTCTTGTTGCTACCCATGAGTTAAATGAGTGGGAACCAGTGTGCAACAGAGTTCTATGGATGTATCAAGGAAAAGTCGTCTATTCAGGCAGCAAACTAATGTGGAAACATCAACTCCCATTAAAAGTTTGGACCGGTGAGCTGGAGGACAGCTTATACCATCACTTTTCAGATCAGCACCTTATCGTTTATGCAGGCCGTGTGAAAGATAAGCTCACAGTCAGGTGTGCAAGTACCACAAAGCCTGTATTTGACTTTATAGAATCACAACCTACCATGGAAGATGCTTTCTTTATTAGAAAATATACAAAAGAAGCTAAAGGTAACTAGCTTCTTTTTTCTTTCCATGCAGTCTCTATCGCTGTTACACAAGTTTCACATATTCCCAATATCTTTGTAATGGTGTGGTATTGTATAATAATATTGGGGGAATATTTTTTCTTTGTGAAACCAGCCTTTTTTAAAGGAGTATTAGAGAATGATAAATTTTTTCAAAAAACTGGATTGGTTACTGTTAACAGCTATCGTGTTGTTATGTATATACGGTTTAATCATGATTTACAGTGCCGGAATGTTGCTAGGTTATGAGCTTCATGAGGACTACGCTTATTTCTTTAATCGTCAGAAAACTTGGCTGTATTTAGGAATACCTGTTTTCATTGCTGCTATCATTACTCCTTACAAATTATATGACAAAATGACTCCCTTACTGGTGGGAGGAACTTTACTTGCACTATTACTTGTACTTGTTCCGTTTATTGGAAACGAAGTGAATGGAGCAAGAAGCTGGTTCCAGTTAGGTAGTATAAGTGTGCAACCTTCTGAAATTGCCAAGCTAGTAATGATTATTTATTTTGCGAGGGTTTATGCAAGAAAACAGCCATATATCCATCAATTTGGTAAAGGCGTTGCCCCTCCATTGGCAGTAGTAGTATTAGTATTTTTCCTGATTATCCTTCAACCGGATGTTGGTACGGGCTCAATGATTATCATTGCATGCGGAGCAATCCTCATATGTTCAGGGGCTAGGCTAAAACATATCCTTTTACTCGGATCTGTAGCAGCCTTGGCAATCTTCATTCTTGCCAAAACCGCTAGTTACCGCTGGGCAAGGATTACATCTTTCATTGATCCTTTCGGAGATGCATCAGATACAGGTTTCCAACTGGTAGAATCCTTTATCGCCATAGGCAATGGCGGTCTATTAGGAAGAGGGTTGGCGCAAGGGGTACATAAACTGGGTTATCTTCCAGAGGCTCATACAGATTTTATCCTTGCAGTTATTTCAGAGGAACTTGGGATTTTTGGAATATTGACATTGTTTTTACTGTATGGAATCGTTCTAGTAAGAGGTGTTCGAGTCGGGGTTTCCCTAAAGGATCCCTTTGGCAAATTATTAGCGTTCGGAATCACCTTCCAAATCAGCAGCCAGGTGTTCTTTAATGCTGGAGCAGTTAGCGGATTATTGCCTATCACGGGTATCACACTTCCTTTCATCAGTTATGGAGGGTCTTCCCTGCTTATCACCATTTTTGCAGCAGGTATTCTAGTTCACCTATCGAAACATGCCACCATCGCGAGAGAAGCTAGAGAGGAGACAGATACATCATGGGGACAGAAAATAACAAGCTAGAGTATAGTCGGATCGATTATACTTTGTTATTTCTGCTGTTTTTGCTATTCATTATCAGTTTAGTAGCTGTTTATAGTGCATCGGGTCAATACTTCGTCAATGATCCGTATTATTTCGTAAAACGGCAGATTATTTGGTACATACTCGGGGTAGGAATTATGTTTTCCATTATGTTCTTTGACTACGAACTATTGGAAAATTTAGCCTTACCCTTTTATTTTTTGGGAATCAGTCTCTTGATTGCTGTTCATTTATTCGGGACAGTCAGAAATGGATCTCAACGGTGGATCAACCTTGGGGGATTTTTGTTACAGCCTTCTGAGTTCATGAAAATATTCCTTCTAATCGTGCTTGCAGGAGTAATATATAAATGGGCTAAAGAGAAACATGAATTAGATAATAAAACCCCACTTAGTGTTGTCATTAAGATTATGGTCTATTCACTGCCTCCCTTTGGCTTGATTCTCCTACAGCCCGATTTAGGAACAGCACTTGTTATTGCAGCTATCATGGTAACCATGATATTTATCAGTGGGACTTCCTGGAGGATACTTACCTTACTTGCAGGAACCATTCTTGCTGGCTTGACGACACTTGTTTATCTGCATAACAATCACATAGAGTTGTTCTCAAAGTTTATCAAGCCTCACCAACTTGAGCGTATATATGGATGGTTAAGTAGAGAAGAATACTCCTCTTCCTATGGTTTTCAGCTAACGGAAGCTTTGAAAGGAATAGGTTCTGGTCAAGTATCTGGAAGGGGCTTATTAGAAGGTGTTCAGTCTCAGAGTGGACGGATACCTGAGGTTCAGACAGACTTTATTTTCGCCCTCATTGGAGAGGAATTCGGGTTTATCGGCGCTACTCTTGTAATCTCTATTTACTTCATTCTAATCTATCGCTTAATTATTATTGCCATAAGCTGCGATAATCCTTACGGTACCTATTTGGTGACAGGCGTCATTGGCCTCTTGGCATTTCAGATCTTCCAAAACATTGCCATGACCATCGGCTTAATGCCAATAACAGGCCTTGCCCTTCCATTTATGAGTTACGGAGGAAGTGCCTTGCTAACAAATATGATAGCAATGGGAATTGTCATGAGTGTCAAATACAGAACAAAGAGATTTATGTTTAACTAAAAAAACATCTCATCTTTAGTTAGATGAGGTGTTTTTTTAGTAAGTTATGAGTATGTTTGTTTCAAAGAGTTTTTTAGCTGTTGATTGGAGCAAAAGGCGAAGACTCCTAAGGGAGATAGCGGTAGCTTGAGACCCCACAGGCGAAGCCGAGGAGGCTCAAGCACCGCCCCTAGGAAAGCGAAGCCTTTTGCGGAAATCAACAGCGGTGTTTAACAGATTTTTACGAAATTTCTATTAAGCTATAGAACCTTTATATGAAAGAGTTTCTAGCTGGTGATTGGAGCAAAAGGCGTAGACTCCTGAGGGAGATAGCGGTAGCTTGAGACCCCACAGGCGAAGCCGAGGAGGCTCAAGCACCGCCCCTAGGAAAGCGAAGCCATTTGCGGAAATCAACAGCGGTGTTTATAAGATTTTTATTGAAATAGAAAAAAACAGTGCTTCTCTTTTAAAACACTGTCCAAACTGAATTATGAAAGTATCATAGCTTATTCCTTCGGTGCACCCAACCGCTTCTCCAACTGATCGATCCGCTCCAACAACTTCTGATTCTGCTCCTGTAACTCCTGATTCACACCCCTGGAAGAAAAATAAGGATCCGTTTCCCACCAGTCCATCCCAATCTCCTTCGCCTTATCAACAGACGCCACAAGCAATCTAATCTTTATAGTCAATAACTCCACATCAGCAAGACCAATCTTGATATCTCCTGCAATGACAACACCTTTGTCGAGAATCTTTTCTAACACTTCCACCAAGTTACTGGAATTTGACGGTGTTTGCATTGACATACATAACAGCTCCTTCACACGCTATAAAATTATAGAAGATTCCCTAGCGGTCCCAAATTAATATTTAGATCTTCATCATCTAAGTCGAAAATCTCCTTAAGGTCTTCCATTTTCAATTCCAGATTCATCAATGCCGTCCCAAGCTTTTCAATCTCCTCATCTGTTAAATTGCCACTATCCACTCTTCTTAGTGCATGCCGCTCTATCAGTTGACGCAATAATTCTATTACCGTCAGGACAAGCTGGGATAACCCTTGCTCCACATTATCCGGATCTAACTGAATCCTGCCGCTCTTTTCTGGTCTATGCTCCATTTTGTATCCTCCTCACCGATTATTTTTCGTTCATTGGATTCCATAAGTTTATCTACTGATGTAATTAACAAACGCAAATCCAGGTATATCAAATCAATGTCCGCAATGGAGATGATAAGTTCCCCTCTTAGCACGACACCTTTATCCAATATGACATCTAAAATGTCCAGTAAAGAAACATCTTGATCAGGATTTACACCATAATGCGTTGGCATCTTGTTCCCTTCCTTCTGGCTATAAGTTTGCGAAATGATAACATGGCCACGGACCGGTAAATTCCATTGTGAAACCAAGCTCCTTGTATTCTTTCTGAAGATGTTTCACTTGTTGTAAGAAGGTATCTCTCTTATTTTTATTTAATAGATAAATGCCGTTCCAATTCATATCTTGCTTTCTACCGGACATTTCCTGGCTCCAGTTTTTCTTTACATCTGACTGGGAACACAAGCCGGTCAAACTTTTATGAATTTCATCACACTTACTTCTTTTCACATTTACAACGGCTTCTTCTACTTTTTGCTTCCATTTTTTCCTTTCAAAAAACTGCCTTCCAGGACTTAGTGATTCGATTGCTTTTTCTTGTTCTTTGATGTCTGAGGAGTGCTCTACTACTTCTTCTTTAATTTTTTTATCGTCACAATAGATTTTTAGATTCCATTCTTCTTTTTGCGCAATATTTTCAAAGAGCTGGTGGAATTTAAGACCCTCAGATTCTATTGTTCTAGCTAAATTCTGTTCACTTTTGTAAATGGTACAAAACTTCAGCGGGATAAGTGTATAGCTGTTATGGAGCTTTTCAAGAGTTTCATGATGATGAAAGGCTTTCGCTTGCAACCATTCCATGTCATGATTGACCTTATCTTCAATAACCTCTTCCGAAAATTCCTTTTCATCAATCTCACATAAGATTGCTGTCACTTCGCCTATCTGTCGCTCATATATGTGATGTCGCTCGTCAATCCCTGCAAATGGCTTCAGCGGGTTATCTTTTAATTCTTTTGTAGGTACTAATCCATAAAGATAGAACAATGACTCGTCTGTTTTTGTTTTTGTTTCTGTCATGTTCAGGCACCCCCATTTCTTCTTTTCAATTCTTCAAACATTCGCTGCTCCCTAAGCTTTGCCACTTCGTAACGCTGCAGCAGCTCTTCTTCTTGAGCATGGTATTGTTCTTCTGTGATTTCATCTGTTTCCATTAACATTTCCAATTGAACTAGTTGCTTCTGAATATGATCAATATCATACATTTCCCGGTCCACTTCTTCTTTTATCTTTTCTCCGAGTTTCACTAACGCACCTATGGGGCCAGTAAGAAGTTTATGGATCATTAAGCTTCCTTCGCCTTCAATTTAATATCAATAAAATTGTAAGCAGGCCATGGACCGGTATATTTAAATTCTACTTTGTCCTGCCACATTTCATAGATTTTATTTACCAATTCATCAAACTCTTCCTCATGGTCTCTGTCTATCAAGAAACTTGCATTGATTAGCATCTTGCCTCCAATTGTTTCGTTTTGCTTCGCTGAAACGGCTTTTTCTGCTAATGGCAAGAAAACTTCTTGCATGCAAATTTGCATTTTCTCCTTCATAAACTTCTGCGCCATATCTCCAAGTTCAATTCGTTCATAATAGGAAGCAGCTTCTGATTTGCCACTGATTTTTTCTTTTAGCTTCATCGCTTTTTGGTTCTTGTTGATTTCAGCTTTCAACCAATCTTCCTTACCGATTATTTTCAGGCCTACTTCTATTTTGTTTTCAATTTTTTTATAGATGTCTTGAAGCTCTGTGTATAGTGATTTCATCAAAAATTCAACATCTGCCTCTGTTTCAAATACATTCCCGAAGCTCATTGGGATGACCGTTGTCTTCTCCATGAGGGAGGATACTACATTTTGATGCGTTAATAGGTTGTCTTTTTTGGGATGATAGATTTTAAGAGGTGCTTTTGTGACCACCATTGAGAATTCTTTGTGTTCAATGGTCAGTAGCTGGCTGGTCTTTCCCTCTAATACCACTTCTCCAAGTTCTACTGATTTCTGTTCATTTGGTATGACACAAAACGTATAATAGCCAAGATTATTTTCCATTTGTATTCCCTCCAAAAGCTTTCTTAAATTCTTGTGTAATAAGCGATAAAGACCTGGATTGCTTTTCATATTCCATCCCTTTATGGACGGAATGCAACAGCACATCCACACAAAGCTGTTTGAAATCCTCATCTTCGGTGCTAAGATCCATTCCTTTTTGCTTCGAAATGGTTGCAATCATAATGGCAGCTCGGATACCTGGTGCGTGCTTGCCTTTATTCAAGCATTTGTCTCTTAGTGCCGATATAAAATTAATAATACGAATTGCATCCTCTTCAGATATATCTACTTTCTGTTTCAAGATTTCCGTTTCAGCATTCTTTTCCATATAACCAAGTTCCATTGTAATCATTCGGTCCAGCAAGGCATCCTGTGTTTTGTGAACGCCTGCATATTCGGCAGGATTGCTCGTAAAAATGATGGAAAAATCCTCATGAACTTTTACCCATTTGTCCTCATGCTTGGACCCATACAAGGGAAGAACTCCTTCTTCAATAACCGATAGAAACAGATTGTTCGTTTCAGGTTTGGAACGCGTAAACTCGTCGTAAATAAGTGTATATCCGTTTTTTACCGCTTCCAATAAAAGCCCTTCCTGGAAAGACTCTTTCATTGTTTCTTCCTTTTTCATGACGGAGCGGACATAATTATCCACTAATAGCTTCTTGGTGTATCCGTTAAAGTCTCCAAGCAGATCTGCATTGGTCATTTCTTCATGCCCTTGAAGTACCACCACTGGCCTCTCTAGTTGTCTTGCTACATGGAGTGCCATGGAAGTCTTCCCTACTCCGGTCGGTCCAGTAAAATGGACGGGGAAACCATTTTTCAAGTAGTCTACCGTTCTAGAAGAAATATCCTCTACCTTGGCATGTGTCACAATCTCCTTCTCCAGCTGTTTTATCATGTCCTACTACCTCCATTGCAAATGGCCCTTACTCGTTGTTCAAATCTATGGAACTTCTAGACCGCAAGCTCCTTCGATTATATGATTCTACTTCCATCTCTTTATTCAGTTTGGCATGATAAACTCCAACCATTTGGTCTTTGGCGTATGCTTTCATGTATTCTTTTTCTTCTATAACTTCGACAACAACGTCCCAGCCCTGATCAGTAGGCTGCACAGCTGTGATTTTATATGGAGGTTTTACAAACTCCGTAAAAAAATCTGTTACCTCTTTCAACACCTTCTTCATGCTCAATGCCAACCCCACCTTTATGGAAAATGGAACAAAGGCACATGTAATATGTGCCTTGATTCCAAAATATTCATTTATCAACTTTTATGCATTTTGCCGTTCTGTAGCCTGTCCGGATAAGTGAAATTCTCCGTCCATTAGGTCATCTCTTAATAATCCAACTGCTTCTGCATAGCGCAACCATGTATCCACACTCGCGATTACTACGCGCGCTTCCACTGTAACCAGTTCAATTCCGACAAGGGATACACGTGCATAGACGTCAATGACGACACCTTTATCTAGAATTCTATCAATTACTTCTGCAAGACTGGATCCATCCGTACTTTTTTGAATAGCTGCCATTTTACTTCACTCCTTTAATATCACTCACATTTGGGATTTGATCGCTACGTTTAACGGAATGCATTCCATTTAAATCATCTGCCCTTTTCACACTTGAATAGGATTTGATTCCACTGGAACGACTTCCCTTTCCGATTTTTTCTTGAAAGCTTTCGCCTGCATCTTTTACTTTCTTCAATCGATCTTTCACCTTTAATAGCGAGTCTTGCACTTTTCCCTGGATGTCCTCTGCCTTATTGTGAACATTGTCAGCAAACTGTACAGTCGAATCATCTAGCGTATCTGATACATTTCGGATTTTCTTTTGCATTTTGTTCTTCGTTTTTTCCTGTTTATAATCCACATATTGTTCCGTCGCTTCTTTTCTAGCTTTCTTTAACAGTTTCTTCTTCAGTTCCTTCAGGTTGCTGCTCCCCTTCAGTTCGCCGAAAAAATTTCATCACCTTGTTGCGACGCTCTTTCTTAAAAAGTAAAGCCGAGCTTGCAGCTACACTTCCGACAACGGCTCCTGTCACCCACTTGTTTTTACTTAGTTGCAATGCACTTTCTTTTACACTCATTTACATCCACTCCTTTACGTAATATTTATTCTGTTTCAGATTATATTCACCCTCTGTCACATCTTTAAACAAAATACAGGAAAAAGGGTACTATTCCCTACTGATTTAGTAATTGATTCCTCAAGTGGGAACTATTCTTTTCTTGTCAGAAATAAAAAAGACCGGGCAAGGCCCGGTCAGTTTAATAGCTTATTATTAGGTTAGTTATTGATTTGTCCCCGCTGTTGATTGGGATTTTTCATTACAATAAGGATTATAATTCAACTTTTCATTTTATTAGCCACTTTTTTCTTTTATTGTCCACTTTGGAAATTTATTAGCCACTTTTTCCTTTTATTGTCCACTTCACGCCATATAAATGCCATTCGACACACATCGACACAATCAATGTTGAGAACGGTCACAGACCGCCAACAGACATTTTTTAAAATTTTTTACATTTCACGAACCCACTGAACAAGTTTTAGGGATAAATGGGTAGCATCCTCTCCAGAATCTAATACAGATTGGAACTCTGTCTCCAATCTCTTCGTCAAGCTCGTATTATCTTCCTCGTAAGGAATAATAGTAGACCATTTTATAGAGGGAATCGCGATTAACGTCTGCTCCTCTTTTTTATTCTCATGAATATACACATTAACCGAATCAACTTCTAAATTCGCTTTTCTAATCTTCATGCAAAAACGTCCTCCTAAACTTTATAATTCATATTTTAGCGAGGCCAACAAAAATATTCAACCACGTCATGTGTTAACCAAATGAATATTGGTGTTGACAACTATCAAACTTTTAGATTATCATTTTATTGTTAACTACATACAACAAAGGGGTTTACATTATGAAACGTTCACTGTCAACATTGGATATTACTTATGCAGCCATGTTTGTTGCCTTGATGGCAATTGGTGCCAACATCGTATCTTGGATGCCATTTCTTCAAATCGGTGGAGTTCCACTATCAATGCAACCATTTTTCTGTGTGTTAGCTGGAATTCTACTAGGATCAAGACTTGGAGCCATTTCCATGATCGTGTATTTATTAGTAGGTATTGCTGGTGCACCAGTTTTTGCTCAGTTTAGTTCTGGGTTTGCAACAATCGTTGGACCGACTGGAGGATTTCTATTATCCTATGTGGTTACCGCTTTTGTAGCAGGTCTAATTGTTGAAAAGAAAGCTCAACCGAATCTTGGCACTTTTATGATTGCCTCTTTCGTTGGAATTATCCTTATCTATGTTATCGGAACAAACTACATGTTTGTCATTCTCAATTATGTACTTGAAATTAGCACGCCTTATGTAGCAGCATGGGCTACAATGACCTTATTTGCTGTTAAAGATGTAGTGTTCACAATCCTTTGCGCAATGCTTGCATCACGATTATTTTATGTCGTCCATAAAACAACTAAAGCACCACACACACGTAAGGCTGCATAATGAACAAAGCCAGGCCGCAAAACTCGCAGCCTGGCTTTCTTGTGTATTTTATAAAATCACCGCAGCAATACAACCAAAAATAATCAGCGGGATATTGTAGTGTAGAAAAGTCGGTACACACGTATCCCAAATGTGGTTATGCTGACCGTCCGCATTCAAACCTGAAGTCGGCCCAAGCGTACTATCAGAGGCAGGAGACCCAGCATCACCTAGAGCAGCAGCCGTACCAACGATAGCAATGGTTGCCATTGCGCTAAAGCCAAGCTCCGCACATAACGGGACAAATATCGCTGCAATAATAGGTATCGTGGAAAAAGAAGATCCAATCCCCATCGTGATAAGAAGCCCGACAATAAGCATAGCTAATGCTGCAAGTAATTGATTAGATCCAATCCACTCTGCAGAAGAAGCAACCAATGTCTCAATATGGCCAGTCTCTCTTAGTACACTGGCAAACCCAGAAGCTGCAATCATGACGAACCCGATGAATGCCATCATACGCATACCTGAAGTGAGGATAACATCGGTCTCATTGGATTTCATTACTCCGCCCGCATACAGGATGATGATACCTACAAGGGAACCATAAATCATTCCATCTACACCAAGCACGTCACTTAAATAGACTTGTGTAGCAAGCGAGATTACAACCGCCACAATTGCAATAATGATGGACTTCTTTGTATATGTCTCTATTTCTTGATCAGCAATAGCCTTTTGTTCGTATGTTCTCGGCTTTTTATAGCTGAAGAAGACCGCGATTAGAAGTCCAATTATCATTCCTGAAACAGGAATTAACATGGCAGTCGGAATAGAGGATAAGCTGATATCCAAACCGCTTTCTTTCATATTCGTTTTTAAGATACCGTGAAAAATACCACCAAAACCGACAGGCAACAGTATATATGGTGCTGTTAGTCCGAATGTGATGATGGTCGCTGTTAGCCTTCTGTCAATATTCAGTTCATTCAATATTTTAAGTAATGGTGGAATTAGGATTGGAATGAACGCAATATGAACGGGAACGACGTTTTGGGACATAATCGATACTGCTAAAATAATTAGTAAAATTAGTACTTTAGATAATTTCTTTTTTCGTGTATCTTCTTTTGTTCCCACAAGTTTGATTGCACCTTCGACAAGTGCATCCGGAAGACCTGTTTTGGATAATGCCACTGCAAAAGCACCCAAGAGTGCGTAACTAAGGGCTACCGCTGCATTTCCTCCCAATCCATCTGTAAAAGTATTAATAGTGGTTTCAACACCTAAACCTCCAACTATCCCACCAATAAAAGCACCTGAAACCAGTGCGAGTACGACATTTATTCTAAGTAAACTTAATGTAAGCATAACCAATACGGCTATGATAACTGCATTCATACTAAAGACTTCCTTTCTTTCTATGTTTCTTGTTGTTTTACTTTAGTTAATTAAATCATTAGAGAATTAGAGTGAAAAAGCATAAAAATAAATTACCATAAATTTTTAATGACTGTCAACGGAAAAGTTAGGAAGAGAACTTGATGGGAAACGCACAAAAAATAATACGCACCCTAATTAGGATGCGCATTAAATACATTCTGTGTAAACAATTAATTTTCTTCTGTTTGGCCAAAACGCTCGACTAACGTCACTAGCGTTCGAACCATTGCACCTGTTCCACCGCTTGGTCCAAGGTCATGTGCTGACTTTGCAGTTGCTGTTCCTGCTATGTCCAAGTGTACCCACGGTGTGTCTTCGGCGAATTCTCCAATGAATGCTCCTGCAAAAATAGCGTGTCCGTCGCGACCAGGTGAGTTGTTTAAGTCAGCTACCTTACTGCTGCGAACTCTTTCTTTTGCGTGGTCAAAAATTGGCAGTCTCCACATTTCTTCTCCCGCTTCATGGGATGCTTCGAGCACTTGTTCAAACCAAGCTTCGTCATTTGTCATCGCGCCTGTCGTATGATTACCTAACGCGATAATTACCCCTCCTGTAAGGGTAGCAACGTCAACAAGGTAGTTAGCACCGTGTTGCTTAGCATAGGTTACTGCATCTGCTAGTACAAGTCGCCCTTCCGCATCGGTGTTTAAGATCTCGATTGTTTTTCCGCTCATGGACGTGATCACATCATCCGGCTTAAAGGCTTCTCCGCTTATCATATTGTCTGTCGATGCAATAACTGCTAGGACATTTTGCTCTGGCTTTAGTTCTCCAATCGCTTCCATTGCTCCTAGAACTGTTGCCGCTCCGCCCATATCTGTTTTCATTCCCACAATACCGTCTTTTGGTTTAATGGAATATCCTCCAGTATCAAAAGTGATTCCTTTTCCAACTAAACCAATCACATCTGTCCAGTCTTCTTTTCCTTGATATTTCAACACAATCATCTTAGGAGGTTCCACAGAGCCTTTGTTTACAGCTAACAAAGCTCCCATTCCAAGCTTCTCCATCTCTTCTTTTTCAAGGATTTCTAATTCAAACCCATACTTCTCTGCAAGACCTGCAGCATGGTTTGCAAGGTCTGTGGCAGTCAGCATGTTTCCGGGCAGATTAACAAGCGTACGAGCAGTATTTGTACCTTTTGCAAACACATACCCTACATGTGCACTTGCCCCGACTTCTTCTTTATCATGATCTGTCAAGAGAACAACCTGGTCCAGTGTCACTTCTGGTTCATTAGATTTTTGCTTGTATCCATCAAATCTATAAGTGGATAATGGAATGGATTCTCCTAACGCATGAGCAGCGTCTAATACATCCACATTTTCCGATACAAAACTATCAAGCGCCACTACAACATGGTTAAGTCTAGATTCTTGAATCGTTTTACCCACTTTGCCAAAAATTTTGCGTAATTCAACGAAAGTTTGTTTCTCTTCACGACCTGTCCCCACTACAAAAATTCTTTTGTATAAGGTTTTACCGAATGTATGTATTCTTGTTAACTTTCCTTTTTTTGCAGATATGTCTCCATCCTTTAATAGCTGTGTCAAATGCCCTTCCAATTGAGCATCTAGTTCTCCCAGTATACCTTCTAACTTGCTATGTTTCTCAGAAAGGCCTACTACTAGTGCTTCCTGTTGATTTGAAAAATCAGCTACATTATGTACGACAAACATATATGTACACCTCCATATTATTGTAAGTTTATTATATCGAACTTAAGGAAATATTTCGAGTTTCTAACCATATTCAAACATGACCAAAATTAGATAAGTTTGTGCTCTAATCATCATTTTGTCCTATATTCACCTTAACAAATTCGTTATAATAATTCATAATAATAAGAATATTAACTATACATAATACTCTACTTAACGTGCTACATCCCGTAAGAAAGGGTATAGTAATAGATACAACTGCAGAGAAAGGACGATTCTATCAGATGGAGTTATTTTCTAATTTTCCTTTATGGGCTGCTCTAGCAGCAATTGGTTTTGCACAATTTGTAAAAGTACCAATTCAATATATTGCCTCAAGAAGAATTGATTGGTCCTTAATCACAAGTACAGGTGGAATGCCAAGCTCCCACTCCGCTGCGGTAACAGCCTTGGCTACAGGCGTTGCATTTGAAACTGGAATGGATTCTCCCATATTTGCAGTAGCCACTGTATTCGCCATTATTGTCATGTTTGATGCAACCGGAGTTAGAAGACATGCCGGCGAACAAGCCACAGTGTTAAACAAACTTGTAGGAGACTTCAATCGATTTGTGGAAGAGACCAAGAAATGGCCAAAAATGAATGAGCAAGAAAAAGTAAAAGACCTGAAAGAGCTGTTAGGACATAAACCTATTGAAGTCTTTTTCGGTGCAATAACTGGAATCTTACTTACCATCGTTTTACATTATTTTGTTCATGTCCTATAAAGGAGAGGAAATTTAATGAGGCTCATATCCATTTGTCCAAGCAACACAGAATTACTCCACTATCTAGATTTGACAAGCACACTAGTTGGAGTGGATGATTTTTCTGATTGGCCTAAAGAAATTTTAGACCTGCCGAAGCTTGGACCAGATTTGAATATCAATATGGAGAAACTGGAAGCCTTAGAGCCTGATTTAGTATTAGCCAGCTTGAGTGTCCCTGGAATGGAGCGAAATGTTCGAGAATTGGAAAAGCGCTCTATTCCTTATGTCGTACTAAATCCGCAGTCACTTGAGGATATTGCCCGTGACTTGTTGACGGTAGGAGAACATACAAATGCTTCTTCCAAGGCAAACGAGGTTGTTTCCTCTATGCGTGAAATTATCCAGACATACAGACAGTTAGCTTCAACCACCCAGGAGAGACCTGCTTTATATTGGGAATGGTGGCCAAAACCAATTTTCACTCCCGGCAAAATAAATTGGCTGACAGAAATAAGTGATTTGGCAGGGGGAATTAATATCTTCTCTAATAAAGACGTGGCGAGTTACCAAACAGAATGGGCAGAAGTGGTGGAGAAGAATCCTGATGCGATATGTATGATTTGGGTTGGTGTAAAAGAGTCAAAAATGAATCCTAAGCATGTGATGAAGCGGGAAAATGCCGAAATAATCAACGCTGTTCAAAACTCCCAAATCTATGTATTAGAGGAAAGCCTCTATTGTAGACCTTCGCCAAGGCTTATCTTAGGCTTGCAAAAACTCGCTTCCCTTCTTCATCCTACTAACTTCCCTGCCTATACAGGAGAAGATCCTTTACTTAAATAACAAAAAGCCGTATCCTCAGAAACCACCTGTACGATACGGCTTTTGTCATGCTATTCTCCGCTTCCCCTGTATTGCTGGCGGAACACCTGCATGCTTTCGTCTTCATTTAACTTTGTCAGCTCTTCTTCGGTCAATGTACCATCGCCTTTTTTGATTATATAAACCTCGATGGTCTGTTTGCCCCAATCATTGAATACTTCATCTACTGTGTCGTAATAGAGATCTATCTTATTTCCTTTAATTGCCCCGCCAATATCAGCGACTACTCCATAACCATAACCGGGTATAAAAAGTATCGTACCTATCGGAAAGACATTGATATCTGCCGCAATGGTAGAATATAAATCCCTTTTAACTTTAAGTCCTGAGTATGTAATTCCATAGCTTGGATCTCCAGGATTTTTCCCTGTTGATTCATAGCCTGCTGTATATCCAGTTGCGTGAACCGTATGTGTCTCGTATTGATCCCAGTCTAGATCCTCAAGCTTCTTAGGCTTCTCTATCGCCTCTTCTGCAGATACCATGGTAGGAGTCGCAGAAAGGAAATTCAACTGCTTTACATTCAGTCCGATTTTCTTAAAGAACCCTTCTTTTTCTTCTTCTTGTTTTCCTTGTCCATTAGTGGCATATATGTTATTTTCTTTTAGCCAGTTGTGAATAGTTGATGCCTCAACACCTGATATGGATTGGAAGGTTACAGATAAGGCTAGTACAAATAGTAAGCCGATAACCGTCCTTCGAACAGTCATTTTCGCTATTTTCATGTGACACACTCACACTCCTCTCACAAGATATTCCTTCCCTGTTTTCAAGAAAAGTATTCCTTTTTTGTGAGAAAAGCTAGTAAACACCTATTTTTACCAAATGAAAATAATAGATTAGTGGAGGAAAAACACACAGTCCTTCTTTTGCATATAACATTAATTAGTGCTTAAAAGTCGCTGTTCCTTTCCGCAAATGGCTTCGCTTTCCGCGGGACGGTGCTTGAGCCTCCTCACAACGCTTCAGGGGTCTCAACCAACCGTTTCTCCCCCGCTGGAGTCTCCGCCATTTGCTCCAATTCACAGCTGGAAATGTTTTAAATGTTACGTTTATGCTTGTTCAGCTACCTCAGTTAGATAACTTATCTAACCCTTATATGTTCTTGTTGATTGGAATGGAAGGAGCCAAGACGCAGGAGGACGGGGCAGGTGAGACCCCTCAGGCATATGTAAAGCCACTGAGAAACTAAAATATCTCGTCCTTGGGATTATTTAGCTGTTGATTGGAGCAAAAGGCGGAGACTCCTGAGGGAGATAGCGCTAGCTGGAGACCCCGCAGGCGTAGCCGAGGAGGCTCCAGCAGTGCCCCTAGGAAAGCGAAGCCATTTGCGGAAATCAACAGCGGCGTATAAACAACAACTTAAATCCTTCGGCGCAAGCCGGGGTCAAGTTGTTGGAACGGAAGTTAACAGGGTTATTTACTTTCTATTTCCAAAAAAAAATAAGAACCAGAAAAGTACCGGTTCTTAATGTAATGTTAAAACATTTGATATCCATTTTTGCGAAGCATTTTAATAACGATACCAGAAGTTATTGCCCCAGCTAAGCCACTCACCAAAATAGTGATATCTGCAACTTGCAAGGAAGCCACCTCTGAGCCAAGTTTCGAAAAAGCACTGCCAGGCTGCCTGAAATAATCAATCAATCTCACATCGTCCTGAGCGATGATCCACACACATACTAAAGGATATATAATGGCCATAATCCAAGACATGCGCAATAACATATTTAAAAGGAATCCGATCCCAAAGAAAAGCACGAAAAATAAGACAACAGATATAAGTAAAATTGGTATATTCAATACCAAGCACCTCCATTACACATCTTTCCTTAGTGTACTGAAAGCCTTGATACGAGTCAATTATTTTTGGCATTCAAACAAAAACACAATCGCAATTGTCCTAAATACGTCATAAATGACCTATTATAGAACGAGCGCGATTGTGTGAAAAGCATCTATAAGCTATTTATTTTCTTCCGCTTCCTCCACAGCAGGAACAAGTTTCAGATCCACCTAGCAATAACTGAAAATATCCTTTACCTGAACAATACGGGCAATCCTTTTTCTCTGTTTGCAGTTGATTTTTCATTCCATATCCCTCCAGATGATTTTCTCAAAACAGAATTTAATTTAATTTTCTGATAATATATCATCCTTTTAAGGTAAAAGGAAAGGGACAAAAAAGGCTGAAAAAGACAATGTAAGCGAATACATCTTATCCAATCTATCTGTTTCTTTCTTTTTCTTAAATTTACAGAATTATTAGAAAAATAATTTGTACGAACTATAGTTAAATATATGTCCAGGATTCATAGTCTTCGTTTCTTTTAAAACAGAAAGATTTGTGAGCTTGGAGCAATAGTGGATGAGTAAAGAAGAGTCAGGATCCCTCTCCAGTTCCTCAAGCGTTTTAAATGCCGCATCAGACAGTTCGCTTTCTTGATAGACTACGTCATGATCTAAGGGAGAACATAAGAACAAAAGCATATTATCACTGATTTTATCCTTTATGACACCAGATCTGACGCCGATTAACCCCTCAACCTTTACGTTGATGCCTGTTTCCTCTAGTATTTCTCGGGCTACTGCCTCGTCTACGGTTTCATTTGCTTCCACAAATCCTGCCGGAAAGGACCACTTCCCCTTTAGTCCACCGTAGCGCTTTTTTACGACAAGCCATTTGCCGTCGTCATCTACTACTATACCCGCAACCGCGAGCCAGACATTTTCTCTTTTCCCCATGTTATCATCTCCCTGCATCTACCTGATAAAGTAATGGTATCAGGAAATATGGCAAAAAGAAAAGCTGCACGTTATAAAATGTGCAGCTTCTCAGAATATATCTTATAGTACGTTGAATTTACCTTTTTTCATTACTAGGCCAGCTCCACCGATCATGTATAGTGCACGGTTGTCGACCATTTTCTTCATGAAGGACGCTTTAGAGCCCCAGATTTTGCGACCGAATACTACTCCGATAGCATCGTCTTCACCTAAAGAACATACCGTTCCTTTTAAGTCAGGAGTGAAAGTTTGTAATTCCCCTTGGCCACGAACCAATACTGCCAAGTTTTTCGCACATACTTCGCCTTGCTGCATCGCAATTTGAGCAGTTGGAGGGTATGGACGGTTAATTTCTTCGTTGATAATTAGAGAACAGTCACCAACGATGAACACATCCTCATGTCCAGGAGCGCGTAAGTAAGGATCTACTTTCACACGGCCACGCATGTTTTCAAATCCGGAATCTTCTACCAAGTGGTTTCCACGTACACCAGCAGCCCAAACGACTGTACCAGCTTTGATTTCTTCCACTTCTTCGTCTTTCGCAACGATAATTCCTTCTTCCGTCGCTTCTTTGATTGCCGTACCGATTTTGAATTCTACGCCTTTGCGCTCAAGCGTGTTTACAGCGTATTCCACTAGTTCCGGATCAAATCCAGGAAGTACAGTCGGTGCTGCTTCTACACACACGATGCGTACTTTTTCTTTAGGAATATCAAACTCCTGGCAAAGTTCAGGAACACGGTTAACCAATTCTCCTAGGAACTCGATACCAGTAAATCCAGCTCCACCAACTACGATAGTTAGACGATCATCACGACGGTGTGCTTCTGTGTTGTAAGTAGCAAATTGATATTCGATGTGCTCACGGATCTTACGAGCAACATTTAAGTTTGCAATCGTGAACGCATGCTCTTTCAAGCCCTTGATGCCAAAAGTCTCTGCTTCATAACCAAGACCAACCACTAGATAGTCGTAAGAGATTTCTCCGCCTTTAGTCAAAGCAACAGTTTTTGCTTCACGGTTGATGCCTGTCACTGTATCGTGTAAGAAATGAATCTTGCTGCGATCAATTACATCAGAGATTTTGTAACGCGTACGATCAGCCGGCAACGTTCCAGCGGAAGCTTCGTGTAACCATGTAGACTCATAATGGTAATCGTTTTTGTTTACCAACGTAATATCGGCTTCATTGACACCGATCATTTTTTGCAGACGAACAGCCGTTACAAGTCCACCGTAACCAGCACCCAAAATAACTATACTTGGCTTTTTCAAATGAATCACACCTTTTATATTGAAATTTTTAATAAAATAATTATGAAGACATGAAACAAATCTCACTGTACCTATTCTTACTATCCACTATTAAGTTAAAATTTATTAGAAATAAATGATTGTGAAATACTTCACGAATACGGACGGCAAAAAAGTGCGAAATTTGTCACAAAGAAACTTAACCTACCTAACATCATATTCTTTTTCCGTCTTTTTTTCAAGACAAAATCATAGTTTAAAAAGCTTTAAAATATTCGGAAAAAACAAATGGTTATGTGCAAAAATTCCTAAATTTCTATCTATTTTCAGTATATGTTCCCCTTTTTCCAAGGTTGAAACAGAATTTGTGAGAAAATTATGCTATGATAAAGAAAGAAAGTAAACAATTGTTTAGGGGGATAGATTCAGATGAGCGAAGAACAAAAAGTATTTGACATCACCATCATCGGTGGAGGGCCAACCGGCTTATTCACTGCTTTTTACGGAGGTATGAGGCAGGCAAGCGTCAAAATCATTGAAAGTCTACCACAACTGGGTGGACAGTTATCCGCGTTATACCCCGAAAAGTACATATACGATATTGCTGGATTTCCCAAAATCCGTGCACAAGAATTGATTAACAACCTAAAAGAACAGATGGCCAAGTTTGAGCCAACGGTTGCACTTGAGCAATCCGTTCAAACACTCGAAAAAATGGGTGACGGAACGTTCAAAATTGTAACGGACAAAGAATCGCACTATTCCAAAGCAGTCATCATCACTGCTGGTAATGGCGCATTCCAACCACGCCGCCTAGAGCTTGAGAACGCGAAAGATTATGAGAACAAGAACATCCACTATTTTGTGGACGATATGAATAAATTTGCAGGCAAGAAAGTTGTTGTATTCGGTGGCGGTGACTCTGCTGTTGACTGGGCGCTAATGCTTGAGCCGATTGCTGAAAAAGTGACCCTTGTTCACCGTCGTGACAAGTTCCGTGCGCACGAGCACAGTGTGGAAACATTACTGAATTCAAAAGTTGAAATTAAAACCCCATACGTACCGAAAGAACTAATCGGTGACGATAACGCAATCAATCAGGTTGTCCTTGAAAAAGTGAAATCTGAAGACCGTGAAGTGTTGGATGTTGACGATGTTATTGTAAACTATGGATTTGTTTCCTCCCTTGGTCCTATAAAAGATTGGGGACTAGAAATCGAAAAGAATTCCATCGTAGTCAATTCCAAAATGGAAACAAATATATCCGGAATTTATGCTGCCGGTGATATTTGCACCTACGAAGGAAAAGTTAAACTAATCGCTTGCGGCTTTGGCGAGGCACCTACTGCTGTAAATAACGCCAAATCATATATCGATCCAAAAGCAAAAGTACAGCCGCTTCATAGTACTAGTTTATTCTAAGCCGGCTATGAAGGTGCAGCCAACCCTTGTGGGAACAGGGGTTGGTTTTTTCCTTTTTATGAAAGGGCGCAATGAATTGTGGATGAAGACAGTTTCAAATTGATATTTGTGCTGATATCGTCTTCATAGTATTGATGAAGACAATTTAGAGCTGATTTCTGTATTCAAATTGTCTTCATGCATGGGATGAAGACACTTTCAAACTGTTTTCCCAGTTCAAATTGTCTTCATATACTATCCTATATAAAATATCTGTTCTTCATTTTCGGTAGCCCTCAAGTTTAACGAACCTGTAACTTTCTCCACCATTCTACGTCTAAACTAGTAACAAACCTAATGAGGTGATCAGCTAAATGAAATTCTTCAAAGTTGTTGCCCTATCCTTTCTCCTCACTATCCTATCCCTACCGTTCTCCTCCTTAACAGGCTACGCATGTTCCTGCTTGCCACCGGGTACACCGCAAGAGGAACTGGCAAAAGTGGATGCCGTATTCACAGGAAAAGTGTTAGAAGTTGATGAGAAATTCAACAGTACAACAGAAGTAAAATTGAGTGTGACAAAAACATGGAAAGGAGTGGACACGAAGAAAGTAGTCATTTACACTGCCATGGACTCCGCTGCATGTGGGGTTAATTTTCATAAAGACAAAGAGTACTTAGTCTATGCTCATTTGGAAGATGAAGAATATACGACCTACCTTTGTTCCAGAACAGCAGAGCTACCATATGCACAGACCGATCTGAAGGAGCTTGGAGAAGGTAAGGAGCCCACAAATGATAAAGAGCCAGAGCCATTCGCGAACTTCTCCATACAAAATGCCGTAATCGGGACTATTGGATTGGCACTTGTTTTGGGAGCTTGTTTCTTCTACCGCTGGAAGAGTACAAAATAATTGAACATAGAAAAAGCACCTCTCAATAGGAAAGGTGCTTTTCTCGTATAATAAGTTTACCAAAAGACAACAATCTTGCCATTATCAAGGCTGATAAAATATCCTACATAATCCCCAAGATCTACATTAACCTCTTCCCCAGTTTCTAGAACGTGCTTAATGCCCTCCACTAGTCCGCTATACTCCTTCCAATCCTCTGTAGAAAAATAATCTATCAATACTTCAGCATGTTCAACCTCTGCCATCGCGGCACCTGTACTCATGGAAAGTAAAATCCCTTCTGTCTCATGATAGAACATAAATCCATCGGATTCCGGAATTCCATATAGATGGGCACCATGCTTTTCTGCGATGGTTATGTCACTTTTAAATCTCTCGTCAAGGATCTTATGGTAGGTATAGTCACCAATAGTAACTGTTTCCACCTGATTTTCAACCTCATCTTCTTTATGGTCAACAGGTTCAGCGGCTGGGGGCTCTTCTCGAGGAGTTTCAGTTGGTTTTTCCACCGACTGTGCACTAACTTCCGTAATTTCTTTTACTTCATTGCTATCTATGGAAAATGTATTAGATGGTATCGCCATACGTACATATTGATTAGAAGGTTTTGTTGAATGAAATTGGTATGACCCACTAGCCTGTATTTCGACTCCTTGACAGGCTGTTGTTATACTTGCAAATCCTAGCGCCGACAAAAGAATAATTTTCATGCTTCTTTTACCTTTCACTGTGACCACTCCTCTTTTTCATCTAACTATATAGACGGTTGGGAGAGGTAGATGGTTTCATAATTTTGGAAAATAAATGCAAAAAACTTGGATAACCTGAGAGGCTATCCAAGTTTATTTAGCATTCTTCCGGCGTTCCTGCTTCCGTTGCGGTACGGAACGAAGAACCACACCCACAGTTGGCAATAGCGTTCGGGTTATCGATGGTAAAGCCGCCGCCCATCATGGATTGTTTGAGAATGTTGATATATCAAGGTTTATTTAAGTTTTTAAGGATTATAAATTGCAAGCATGGTTGTTAATTGCAAGCCTTCACGATTGTTAATGTTGTTAACTGAATTATACCTAATGAGTTGTAATTGAACAAGCAAAAAATCCCACCTTCAATAAAAGAAAATAGGATTTTCTAGTGATAAACAATACACATAAGCCTAATGCCCACTTAAAATGTATAAGGGTTATAGCTGTAACAATATGCAATCAAATTACTATAAATTGAAAACCCGCGTGCTATTCGTTGCACCAATTTCGGATAGTATGTCTATAGAAGTAAATATACCAAGGGGTTTTACTTGTTTGAGTGTTTTCAATACGTGTTATACCTAAATATTAAGATACGGAAAAATGTTTTAAACTTCAAATGATAATCTAAGTTAGACTGAATGTTTATAAAAAAAAAAGCGATATTAATAGATTTAAATTGCATTTCATTTTGTAATTAATCAAGAACCGGGAAAGTATTTTTTCAATCTTTTTTCCGCTGCCAGTTTTATTTTTTCTAATTCACTTTTATTCATATTAGTTCCATCACCTATTCTGTGGTTGCATGAAGCGCATAACAAAGCTAGATTTTCAACAGAATCTGCCCCTCCACTTACTTTAGGTACTATATGGTGGATATTTATACTATTAGCATATTGCTCACATAAGTCACAACGCCCGTTACTCAGCTCTTTAATGCGTCGAATTGTTTTCAAATCACGTGTAACTCTTTTAACAGGAGATATAAATTCATTTTCACCTTCTACTTTTAGGAATTCTGCTTTACTTTCGCCATCTCCACTTAAACTTCCCTTAACCTTATCTAATCCTATATCATTGTTTAACTCATTAATTAATTCAACTAATTCTGTAATCTGTCTTTCTGAGTCTTCTTTATATTTATTAAATCCTATTATACTATCTTCGATTTTCTTTAATTTATCATCAAATTCTTTCGAACTAAGTACTTTGTCTATCTTTGCTTGATGTTTTTTGATCTCATTTTTTATTCTCCTACCTGTCTCAGCTATTAATGCTAATGCAATTGCTACAATAATTCCTAGTAAAGTAGCCGCATAATTAATATATTGATACATATCCGTAACCTTTTCTT
Organism: Bacillus sp. CHD6a; assembly: GCF_001293645.1. Lineage (GTDB taxonomy): Bacteria > Bacillota > Bacilli > Bacillales > Bacillaceae_I > Sutcliffiella_A. The sequence continues at coordinate 121,846 of NZ_LBMD01000011.1, read as the reverse complement.
TTTGAGTTTCAGTTAATAACTTTTGTTGTTCTATAATTTGTTCATAAAGCTGCTCTTTGGTCACATTGTTTAATTTCAGGTTATCAATCAGTTGATTATACTGTTCTTTAGTAATTAGCTCTTCTTTTTCAATAGTTTCATAATTATTCTCAGCTGAAACTGAAGTAGTAGAAAGAATACTAGACATTGTTACTAATAAGATAATAAGTAATTTTCCCATCATAAACCTCACTCAGAAATTGGTTTGTTTTGTGATATACACTTACAAACTGACTTTATAAATAAAACCTAAACAATTAAGAGTTATCTTTGTGATTTTCTCTGATACACAAGTCATCATTTATTTTGATAACAATAATTACAAACAATTTTAGGATTAAGTAGTAATCTCTCTCGTATTGTTCCTCATCATTAGTATTTGTTCCATGCAAGTATCTATTTCGTATGTCATGACCATTGGTAAACCTTGACTTATTGAGGTAATAGTCAAAATAGTCTTGCTCATTTCTGGAAAACAAGCTGGTTTCAAATTCAACGAGGTTTTTACTACTTAACTCTATAATACTTGCTTGTAAATCCTGAGGATAATGCCAAAAACTCATTACTTCTTTGTAATACATTTCCTTAAGAACAATTATCATTTTCTGGTCAACAAATACAATGTGTCCAGCGTTATTCTCGCAGATTAAGTTATTATCAAATAACCATTGCACCCTTTTCAATTGATATTCTAAAAAATCACTTTTAGTCAATTTTTCTGCAACCATTAAGCTGAAAAAATTGTCATATTTTCTTTTTTTATTCGGTAAATAAAATATACTACTCTGGTCTGAAAACAATAAGTATGATGCATTTTGATACCACTCACTCGAAGAGTATACATACTTATTTTTATTAAACGTTTTAATATCTTTAGTTTTAAAGCTTGAAGATGACATTTGGATTAGTTCTTGGTCTATTATTCCATCTTCTACTAAAGTATTATACTGTTTTAAAATTCTATCTATTTCAGGAAGAATAGTTCTACATTTTTCGAAATACGTAGCGTCCCTAGACGGCATTTTAACGATGAAATCAGAAATTCTAAATTCAACTTCAACATAGTCATCAAAAAACCATTCAATCATTTCTTCCAATCTTACACCAAGAACATTTAACACATTAGCGTAACTATGTATTTCAGCACTAGACAACATTTCTTTGTAATTAAATGAGGAAGATTGGAAATACAAGTGTGTTCCTTGTTGTCTAAAAACTGACTCTAAAGCGCTACATTCACTTCTTTTTGAATCTAAATCTAACCTCATAGTTCCATCTACAAATCCAAATAGATATATAAAATTGTTCCATAAAGTCGGATAATCTAAGTTTCTTTCAATCCAATCTCGACTTACCTTAATATCTGCTTTTCTTCCATCCATAGTAATTAATATTTCTTCTTCTTGATCTTTCGGATAAGAAATCATTAATCCTGTTTCAATACCTATTCCGTTATTAAATATTTTTCCTTCTTCATCTTTGGCTTTCCTCTTAGCACGCAATTTGATTTTATCAGGTATACTTAACCCTTTATTTGTTGGAAAGTTGATAATTTTCATTAATTCGTTTAGATTTACAAGCGGTGAATCAATATATTCATCAATCAATTTTATTGTATCTGTTTCATTTAAAGATGGTGGTAAATTCAAGTTATCTTCTTTTAAAAATTTTGAAAAGATAATCTCTGCATTCTTAGGGTCTGACAATAATACCTCTTTTACTGCTTCATCGAAATAATCAGTTAATCTCTTAAATTTAAGTACCATATAAATATCCACATTTTCTTTATATAGAAATAGTCTAAAATTATTAATTTCAATTCTTTGATATAACTTGTGGCTATCAAGAACTTCAAAAAAATCATCTGTTTTATTTATGTCAATTTCATCATATAGCTTTAGGATGTTATCTTTGTGACAACCTAAGAAAATGCCGATTTTTTCTTTTATGTTCTTCTCATAAACTTTTATATCAATATTTGTCTTTTGAACTATATAGTCTCTAAACTTATTGATACTTATGTACTTTATTATATTGTGAAAATCTAATAAATCTTTAATAGTCCAATCGGAAGCAAGGGACTCACTATTAATTGTCTCAATAACTTTATCTAGTTCCCACCCGCAAGCCATGTCATACTCAGAATAGAACTTAATCTCTGACATATGTCCTCTCCTTCTTAATGTAAATATTTATCATTTATACAATCCTATTGTACTATTATATACAAATTTGTTTTTTTTTGTAATCATGTAAGTTGATTAGGTCAGCATAAATATAATATAGCTACACCATCAAATTTGCCTAAAATTTGATCTATTAGTGTATTATTGGCGCAAACCTAAACTATTATTGCTGTTTGCCTGTAAACCATCCCTCACACTTAAATAGAATAAATCAATATATTTTTTTGAATTATTGCTCAATAACATTTGTTTTATTACTAAATCTGCTTCAAAATGATATATCTTCTCACCTAAAAACAAGACTATATTCTTTTTTTACTTTTGTAATGGAAGTTACTGAGAAAACAAAAAGAGTTAGCATTTTATTTTCTCCAACTGCAGAAGATTTTGGAATTGACTTTGGAAGGAAATATTAATGATGATGAGCAATGGGAAATGTAACAGAGGACAGGTGACTTACCTTTTTGGCTACAGCCCTTATATACATCAATATGATAAAAAGAGGAACTGTTGAATAATTTGAAATCACTATAGGTTCATTTTTGAAGTAAAATAGTATGCATCTGATCTTAATATACAGCTTTTAGAGGGCGTTCAATTTGTAGGAATTGTGGTTTAGATTCCTTCTTTCGTATAAAATTTAAAAGCCACTTTAAAGTGGCTTTAGTTTTCGAGAATATCATTTTCGACTATTTCTAGCTTTCTAACCACTTTAAAAGCTCTCTGCTAGCATCTTTTTTTGTCAACACTTTATCATCGATTAGACTCAAAGTAATACTAAGTAATTGGGTCTTAACCCGACTTAATTCTAGCTTAAGCGATATTTTATGGTTCTTCACAGTATAAATAGCCCCTTCTTCATTCCACTCACTTAGTATTGATTAAAGAGTGGTGATTTTTATGCCATCGGAAATATATTTTCGTCTCCTCATTCCAGTGACTACAACCTAATCCTTCAATATTTTTCAAGTAGTTGATTATAGATTCAGTGGTTGTTTTTTTATTAATAGTAACTTTCCCATTTTCAATTAATATATATCCTTTTTCAAAAAGATCATCACATCCAAACTTACACATAGGCATAACAACATTTTTAAAATCCAGTTTTTCTTCATTAGAACAAAAGGATCTTTTTTTTGATATGTGCTGCAACCAAAAAGGAGATCGGATATTTCTTTCCACCTATACCACATTTAGCAGTTGTCTTATTTCCAAAGAGTGATTTTCTCAAGAATCCCTGCTCAGCTCTACTCTTGGTCTTTCCTTTAATATCTAAATCCTCTAAATTGAAATGCTCAATAATATTCTTGTAATCTTCCTCGCTTATGGGTTGAATAGCTGTTTCACTTTCAAGATCAAAGTAACTTAACACGGCATTACTCTTTTCTTCATCAAGAACCGCAAAACCTTGAACTTTATAATTCTCCGAATACCCAACAATTTCGTTAAATTTAGAGATTGGAATATCATGTTCTCTAATTTCATCTAGAAAGTAAATGTATTCCCATGTTTGTTCTTCTGAATTATTGCCCCAAAGATGCTGTGCTAAATTCTTATTATGAAGTTTGAATGTTATAAATCCATAAGAATACAATTTACTATTAGCTGAAAAGAAAGCTAAATCTGCAGCATGTATTTTACTCCACTTATTTGCATTAACATTATTTTTCCCAGCAGTTACTCCCCATGTTGGCACTAATCCATTTGGATAGAGATTACTCAAATATTTATATTCATCACTTGTTATGAATGGTTTCATTTTTAAAATATCTACAGGTCGTACAAGTGTATCAATATAATGCTTTCTTGCATCTTTGTTTCCAGTAGGTTGAAGGATTACTTTGCTCATCTTCGTTACTCCTATAATTCTTTATGTTTTGTGTTGACACCATAGGGTTTTTTAACAGGATACTTCAATTTGTTCTTTTGGAGTTTAATTTTATAATCTCCTCTATATCAATCTGCACGTAATTTTATTCTCAAGAGCTTCTTAGTTACTTTTCCATTGAAAATTCTCTAATAGCTCACTTGCTTATAATGAAAGGGAGATTTCCAAATCTTTCGCATTATGCAACTGCTTCCCAGTTTCTATCATCTCTAAACTAACATGAGATCTTTTATATTACTGTTTATTATCAGTCTAAACCTTTTTCAACCTATGTTTTTTAGTAGTGTTTTTAAAAAAAGACACTTAATATAGTAAATGTCTCTGCTAATTAATCGATTATATTCCAAGATATAATTAATGCTATCTCATTACAATTTTTCTTAATCTTTCCGATAATAAACTTTCCTCAGGTTTAGTTGTTCCATTTTTAATTTCATTAAGTAAATATATAAAATCTTCATCCACTAATGGAATAACTAAGCCTCTTTGGTCATGATAAGTATCAGCACACCTTTCTATAAATTTATCCATATCATCAATCTTCCTACATACAAGAATTCCAAATTTCCCTCTATTTGGAGAAAACCTTCCAGAAATTTGATCTAATTCGGGATTAGTGACTTCATTAGAATAATTTTTTACTTCAACGAAAATATACTGACTTGGAATATCCTTTGTAGCATGTAACTGATAAAAAAAGCCAGTAGTAGCTGAGTTATCAAAACTTATATCTATCCTCTTTCTTCCTTGATGAATTTCATGTTCAATTATAGGACGAGTAAGGTTTGGATAGAAAATAAACTCCATTATCCCCAGTATATGTCTATGATACTCTCCTGCTGATTTGGAACCCGTTGGTATCTTATTCAATCTACTTATTAATATATCAATGTAGTCATTAATTTCAAATGAATCATCAGATTCTAATTGTTCATGTGTAAGAGGCTGTACCTCTTTCTTAGTTAATGACCTGAAATTTTCAAATATCTCAGGGTGCTGTTTAGTAAATTCCCTAAGGTATTCTTTCCTAAAAGCTTTCTCTTCTTCGGCAATATCCTTCTTTGTAACCCATACTTTTTCATTTCCATTTTTAAGCTTCTTTCTTCTAACCAACGAAGAATTGATACGAATATGTTCATTTTGTAAAAAATTTAACACAAAATGTTGACAATACCTTTCGGGCGTGTATTTATATGAGTATGTAACTATACTTTTTGGTACTAAGATAATTTTTCTACCTGCTATTACTAACATTTCAGTAAGCATATTATCCCATTGACGTAAGGTTGAATTCCAAAAATAACCAGAAGGTACATCACTAGTTAAGGGGATACCAAGTAATTTACATTGAGTTTGCGTATATTCAATTAACTGTTTACGTATAACATTAGTGATTAAATCAGAGATCTTGTCTTTTCCAACATTATCAACAAAAACAACCATGTCTTCTAAGTGACCAACTAGACCTTGTTCTATTGCTTGACTAGATGTTATATTATCAAATATTTCTACTGCTTCGTTTGTTCCAACACCTCTACCTCTTGGTTTGCCGTCAGAAACCCCAAAACATGTCTCGTTCGGCTCACTGAGATTTACAAAAAGTTGCTTTGCCTCTATTCTTCTACCTGCTTTATATAAATCTAGAACATTATGAAAAAAACTTTGAATAGTTCGATGCGCATCTATTGACCAAGGATCTACTCTTAAAGATAAAAAATATGGATCAAGAAATAGAGGTAAATCTTCTTCAATATCAATATCAACAAAATCTAATTCTCTTTGACTTTTTTCTAAATTATAAATTTCACTAATCTTCATTAGTTATCCCTCCCATTAATTTTTTTCTTAGAACTATTATACTATTTATTAGTATAATTTGTAATATTTAGTAGAATAAAACAAGAGAAATTAACTATTTGATAGTATATATAAGACAAAAAGTATAGATACTCACTTTTTTTATACTATGTATATTTTTTTAAGACTTTTCCATATATGAGAATAATACATACATACAAAAGCTCACATCATTAAATACAAAGTTAATAAAATCGATATTTTATTAATTAGTTTTTCTTCAACAATATCAACTAAAGTCAGAAATAATTAATAGCAATTAATTAAAGTGGACAAGGGTTCGCTTTTCTAATTCTTAAATAATATATCAATACAAATATACTATTGTACCTGTCGGAAGGATGAGGAATATGACATGGAATAAAGAATTAATTGTAGAGAAATTAAAAGAGTTTGGGATAAACAAAGAGAATATAAGTGGAAGTGATATAAAACATTCTAATCAAAGTTTATATAGAGCTTGTTTTCGTCACTTTGGAAGTTGTAAAGAAGCAATCTCTGCAGCAGGATTAAATTACAAAGAAAGTCAGATAAAGTGGAATAAAGATAAAGTGATAAAAAACATTCAAGAAAAAAACACTAGTAATATTCAGCTTAACGATCATTACGCAAATCGGAATTATCAAAAACTCTATGCGGCCGGACAACGTTATTTTGGCAGTTGGAAAGAGGCTGTTAATGCTGCAGGTATTAATTATGAGAGTATTAGAAAATCAAAAGAAAATAACTACTGGACACCTGATAAATTTAAAGATAGATTATTTGAATTAATTAATGATAATGAGCAGTTAAGCTCCCAGTATATCCAAGATAATCACCAAGACTTATACAGTGCTGCACTTAAAATATACGGTAGTTGGAAAGATGCTATTAATTTCCACGGATTAGACTACCCAGATATAAGTCTATATCTGCGCTGGAAACCCGAAGAAGTCATTGAAGAAATAAAAAGGTTACATAGGATTAAAAGTGATCTTAGTAATAAGGAAATTAGAATTACTAAAAATACTTTATTTAAAGCAGCGGTTAGATATTTTGGATCATGGAAAAGAGCGTTAGATAAGGCTGATATTGACTACAATATTTATTTAAAAACAAAACCGAAAGGATATTGGTCAGAGAAACAAATTATAAATGAAATAAGAAAAATGTTCTCTGAAGGTAAACCTATCAACTCTTCTTATGTAATGACTAATAATAAATCATTATATGGAACAGCAAGGAGAATGTTTAAAACCTGGGAAGAGTCAGTAACATTAGCAGGATTCGATTATAATGCTGTTAGAAATGACATTAATACTACAAGTTACTGCGGATATATGTTTGAAAAGGTGGTTGATGATGTCTTAAAAGAACTCAATATCAACTATACGAAACATAACACAGGAAATGCTTTAATTAAGCCAGATTATATCTTTAATGAGGTAAAATGGGGAGATGCAAAATTGTCAAAGTGGTCAATTTTCCATTCAGATACAGTCTCAAAGTATAAACATTATTGCAATTTTTTGTGGATCATTTTTATGAGAGGTGAACAAACAGATGAACTTGTGAATGTTAGAGTTAGGCAGACAAGTATATTCTTACTTATTAAACAACTTCCAAGAAGCAAACAAAAGCACTACTTGAATTTGTTAAATAAAATTTCAGAGAAATTAAACTAAAATAAAGATATTTTATGAAATTTAATAATCGAATTTTCTAGTCTAGCTATGAAAAATAATGTCGTGTCAGGTAATCAATTATACTCCTACACATAAAAAGAGGGGGGAACAAATGTGGAAATCCCCCCCGTCTAGTAATACTTAATTGCTGAATTTACTCTTAAATTCATTTATATGATTCTAATTTGATTGTTCTGTAACTTTCGTTAAATCTCTTGGATTTGAATAGCAATAATTTACATATTCTCTGTACTCTTTTATTGTCATTTCATTAAGTTCTCCTAAGTATTTGAGAGCCGAAAGCCACTTCTTTTTATCAAGCTTCGCAGCCACATCCCTACGCTGAACCCAATCAAAAGGGTTAAAATAATTCTTGGAGATATTCAAACTTGCAGCTATCGGAAGCATATTGCTTATCGTTGTACCACCATAACCTGTCGCTAAACAAATAAAATGATCTAAATGCGTATCCTCGTCTATTTTACTAATAGCGCAATTACCAAAGTGTTTTTTTACCTTTAATGCTTGCTCAGCAGTTAAATCGTTAGGTAGTCTTTTTATTTTTGCTCTTCTCCGCTGATTATTCGCTAGTTTAACGTGTGGATTTTCTTCGTAGTATTTACGCTTGCGTTCTTTAATTAGCTGTGCGTTTTCCTTACGGTACTGCCTACGGCTCTCTCTAATGCTCTGTGCGTTCTCTTTCTGCCATTGTTTTTTATAGGCTGCTATTTTTTGGGCGTTTCGCTCTGTATAAAGTCGTTTTGCTGCTGCCATTTCTTCGTAATTTTTAATTCTGTAGGTTTTGTTTCGCTCATCAATGGCTTCTTTATTTTCTCGATAGTATATCTTGTGTTGCTCCAAGATTTCTAATTTGTTTTCCTCATAGTATTTTCGTGCCTTCTCATTCTGTACTTCTTTATTTTCTTGATAGTACTTGCGCCTATATTCCTTTAAGCGTTTCTTATTCTTTTCATTGTACTCTTTTAGTTGCGCCGCTATACGTACTTTGTTTGCTTCCCTATACTTGCGTCGCATTTCTCTTACAGTTTCTTTATTCTTATCTACATAACGCTTGCTTGTAGCGGAAACCTTGTCGGCATTATTTTTTCGATATTCTTTATCTTGTGCAGCTTTACACAACTTGCACGCTGATTGCTTTCCAAATTTTCCTTTTTTATCGTTACTGTATTCTTCAAATTTTTTAATACTACCACATTTTGTGCATTCTTTATAATTTTCACCTTCAATATTAATTAACTCGGTTTTTCTTCTCATAAAGATTATAACATTCCTCTCCAAGCAGTTTAAAATAGCCTTTTTTCAACTATAACAAAAAATAAACTATCATAATCTTAAAGGGACAGTTATGATCGCCTGTAAATTTTTCGACAACATTCGACAAATCCCTCTATATAATATCCCACCACTTTTCCTACAAAATATCGCTGGGGAAAACGCAGTAAATATTCGAATGGAGAAAATTGAAAAAAATTCTGGTGTTGGTTTGCACTTACCTACGACTATTCCCAGAAAACCCTAGTTAATTTTTGTGGAAAATCCCCCCCCATATCCTCAACTACTGAAAAGAGACTCCCCTGTTCGGGAGTCTCTTTAACTAGATTCACATTCCTTAACCTTGGGATAGAATGTAGCTTTAGTCAAATTTAGTTTCTTTATTACTTCAACAGCAGTAATAGTTCCAAGTTTTCATTGCTTATAAGCCTGCTCGAATGAATTCTATTAATTATTTTTACGCCTTTTTATAATTTGTCTTGTCCTTTTACTGAAGCATGTGTTCTCACCTTGAAGAGTTTAAACAAATATCTTACTCAGTTTTAACATTTCTAACAAACTTGTTTTTGAAAATATTCTTTTTATGCCATTTAAAATAGATCGTATTCTCAGGATAAATCTGAACCTTAGTCATTGGCTCTAAATCATAAACCCCATAATCTTCTTCACTAATCTTTGAGGAAATATGTAAAAGACCATTATCATATAGAGCATTATGGTTACAACAAAGCAGCACCCCATTGTAAGGATCTATTCGTTCTAAATTATTACTATCTTTCCAGGGCTTTGAATGACTTGCTCTCAGTAATTCTGGAATAGTAATCTTACATAATGCGCACTTTCCATGCCAAAGTGGAAAAAAGCTATATCTGAACTTTTGTTGAACCAATCGTATTTTAGCCTTAACCTCAGAATCAGTCACTGCTATAACAGGATATAATGTATTTTTCTCAGTTCTTCTTACATTGTCGATCGATTATTCCAATTGTTCTTCATTTAACTGATAAATGTTTAATTCACCAATTAATTCAAGTAATTTAATCGATAACTCTTCGTTACATGGATATAAATAGCCTTGATTCCCTTTTGAATCCTTCTGAAAAGGTGAATATTTTATAGGTAATAATGGTGATATCTCATCAAAACTGTCACAGACATTAACTGGATTTTCTAATTGATAATAGTTTAATTTAACTAAATAGCCTTCATTATTCCAATTACTATGACCCTGTAAAGTAAACGGTTTATTTCCCATTATACAATCATCACTTGCAATACTAATAGCATCGAAGTATCCTTTTACATAGTGAAATACTCTATCTTCCTTTTTCATTCTGTCATTCGTTTCCATGAATGAGGTACGTTATTACGTTTATCTAACTGTGGTGACCATATAATCCCTAATCTTTTTCCTCCTGGTAAGTATGGCCTTGGCCTTGCATAACGATAAAGCTATTCAAGTAAATTTCCTCCTAATACGTTGAATTGACTTTGCAAATATTAATACTATTGGTCAATTTTATTAATGATTCTCTGTTCATTCTTTCTTCGTATTAAAGTTCGCTTTGTTATACCCGTTTTAGCTTCAACCTCTCTATATGTATGAGTTTCTAAGAGCATTAGTGCATGCTGTACTTGCTGTTTAGAATGTTTTCTTGGCCTACCTTCTTTGAAGTCATCTCTCAGCTTAGCAATCGCTTTCCCTTCACGGGTACGTTCAATAATCATATCTCTTTCAAATTCTGCGAAGGAACTCATAATATTAAAGATTAGTCTACCTGTTGGGGTATCCTCTATTAATCCCATATTAAGTATATGAACCTTTACCCCTTTAGCAAATAACACTTTTACGGTTTTTATTGCATCTTCTGTTGAACGTGCAAATCGATCTAACTTAGTGACAACTAATGTATCTCCTTCTTTAAGAAAAGAAAGTATTTCTTTGAATTTTGGCCTATCAGCTTTAGTGCCTGTGAATTTTTCTGAAAATATTTCTTTACAACCTTCTTTTTCTAATACTTTAACCTGGCTTTCTAAATCCTGTGAAGCTGTAGAAACCCTAGCGTAACCATATTTCATGTTTATCCACCTTTCTTTTTTGTCACTAAATATTGACACCTCTCTATACGTTGATAATACTGACTCTCAGCTGCAGTGTCAATACTATTAAGTTTTGGCACTTTCAAAGTTTCAATTTAATAAGGGGATGAGCAAAGAAAAACAGCCTACAAAAATAGACTGTCTAACTTAGTTAATTACCTTTTTCCATTTCACTGACCCTAATATCCTTTAGTAATTCAACAATATCTCTATAAGTGAGATTTTCTTGTTCAATGATTTGGCATATATATTCTTTTGTTTGTAGGGTACTACCATTTTCTTTTGAAATCATACTTCTTATTTTCCTTAGTACTTGAGTTATTTTAAGAGATAAATCTCTAACTTTATCAACCTCTAGATGAAATAGATCTTGTCCATGTGGTACAGCTTCAGTGTGGATTTTATCCTTATGACTCAAAATAGTAACATTTACATCCTGCTCTTTTTTTAATTCTTTTTTATGCTTTATCCAGTCTTTATGTCCTAAAGCCTGCCTACAAGCACTTATTGAAATACTATGTTCTTTATTCTCTTCTGATTTTGCCTCAAATGCCCAAATTAAATCACTTAAAATCCATATACCATCTGGAACACCATCCCCAATTGGTCTTTCAGATTCAAACCCTAGGAATTCACCTAACCTACTAATCCCTTTTTCAAATTTTTCACCTTCATCATTTTGGATTAACTCTAAGAACTCACTTACATTTTTTTCGAATTTCCCACCATAGAGTCCCAAGTTAGATAAGAAATCTTCAATATTTTCCGCTTGTAAAGACAGGTTGGGATCAATATTAACTACATCTTTACTGTCTAGCGATAAGTGACTTATTATTTCTGCTAACCAGCTTATTCCATATGTCATTCTTAGTGCAGAAGAGTAATATTCGGAACTTAATTTTTTTGCTGAAGGAACAGTTTCTTTCGCTAAATATGCTGTATTTCCAGCTAAATTAATACCACCAAGCCCTATAACCATCTAATTCTTTTCCGCCACTTGCTGTATCTAAAACAGATTTAACCTTTTCTAAAGACCATTCTAAGTCATTTTTCCACATGCCATAAACATATTCAATTTCGTATTTCACACTATTAGTTAAAGCACTGGTTGATTTTTGGGTTTGCTTTTCATAGTCTTCTCTGATACTTGTTATAGCGCTATTAATCTCAGAGAATAGCTTTTTATCATCTATGAAATCATTCATAAGTGATGTGACTTCCTCGATTGACTCAAAATTTTCAGAGTTCTGAAGTCCAAAGTCTATTTCAGCTTGGATTTCTGGATGAAATCCCTTTAAATTGTCGTTATTAGTACAAAACTTAAGTAAAGACGGATCAACCATTAAAACATTGGCAAAATCATCACTAGAACGTGTACACCTTCCTAATGCCTGAGTAATTCTTGTCTTTACCAGTTCTTTTAAAAGAATATTTGCGTTAAGCCTATTCCACAAAAATCCTTCTTGAAGATTTGTGGCTTCAGGCATTCCATAAAGGACTAATAAGCGACAAGAATCCTCAGATAGATCAATTCCATCATACCTCGAAGTTAAGATAAGAACAGCTCGTTCTTTATTGGTAAAAGAAGAGAGATTTTCTTCTATATCTGCCGCTTCTACAATAGGTATTTGTGGATGTACTTTGGCAAACTCTTTTTTAAAGAAGCTAGATGTTCTGTTATCGGGACATAAAACTAAAGCCCTACCATGCTTATTAATTGCATTAAAAGTTAACTCTAATGATTCGCTTCTATTGAACTTCCTATTAGGAAAGAGTATCAACCTTCTACCATTACTGTATTTATCCCATCCTTTAGGAATAGGAATCTTATTAATTTTTTTTATTCCAGTTATCCTTTCAAGTTCTCCACCTTCCCCTAATGTTGCTGACATAAATACCCTCTGCTTTGCATTTGCAAAAGGAGAATGTGTTAGTGTGGGAGGACTTAATGGTCTAATGTTTATTTCTCCCCAAGAAAAGAAGAGCTGGCAAGCTTCTAAATTATTCCTTATCATAGACCAAGGGTATTTAGCACTATTTGAAATTGTATCTATATTTTGATCTATATATTGATTTAATTCTGGTAGTTTCTCTAAATATTTGGGATATGGTACAAGATCATAGATAGGCTTGTTATACTCATAATCCTCTCTAATGATCCTCGAGTAATTGTAATCAGATATATCCTCTTTAAATAGCTCAATTATACTACGGAATATCTCGGAATTTTCCTTTCTTGTTAGAGAGAATGTCCATAATGATGAGATATAATTTTCTGCAGAGTGTGCATCATCAAAAATTATAGTATTTGCATCATTCAATTTTGGATTGGTATTAAATATTGCACTATAGGTTGTTATCGCAATTGTGCTACCTGTTAAATAATCACCATAATCCTTTTCAGAATAATTTGCCTGCGCACCAACTAAGATACTTGCTTTAATTCCATACTCCTGTGATTTCTCAAACACTTGATAAGCCAGTTGTCTTGTAGGACACAAATAGATAACTCTTTCTTTTTTGCATCGTCTTCTATATTCAGCAATCAACAAACCCACAAGTGTTTTACCCGTTCCTGTTGGAAGTTCAATTGCAACGTTACCGCTTTCTTTATATTTATTATAATAATCTCTCAATATATCTGCTTGCTGAGACCAAAGACCCTTCACACTTGGAATTTGAAGCTCCCTAAATATAGATTCTGGATCTTTTTCTGTATAATTTTTAGGCTTCGGTACAATAAAACGTGGTTTTTTCTCCATAATTACACCTCATTCTTCGAATATATACATTCTTCATCGATTTTCCCTGTTATTCCTATACATCATGTATTGGAGCAATGAAGAAGGAAAAAAGTGTCGAGCATTATACTTTTGATTTGAGTATTTTTTTATCCGTGAATATATAAAGTCCTCTACATGTTCAAGAGTATAGGTCAAAAATGTATCTTGATTGTCTGTCCCATGTTCTGTGATAAGCAGTTTTAATAGAATCTTTCTATTATGATTTAACATAAACGAACTACTATTACAGGAGAGCATTTCTTTTATCTCAATATCCGAGAATCCAACTCTATTAAGGGTATATTTAACTTTTCTATTTTCAAAAACTCTGGAAATATTGGCTCGATGACCTGTTTTCACCTCACATAGTATAGCTAGCACATCATACTCTCCTAGGTGACTAAACAAGCTCTCATCCCAATCTCCTAAATTACCTCCAATAGGCTCTTTAACATAAGGTAAACGCAAAGCAATTAAATCGGCATCCCCGTCTCTACTGTTTCCAGTTCTGTGATAAACAAAGTTGTCTATAACAAAAAATCCATTTAGCCGTAAATACCAATACGCAAGCTCTTCCCCATAATTTATCATGCATTATTCTCCTAGACCTCTAAAATGTCCTTGTAATTACTAAGTAAACCAGGAATATTATACCATATAAAATAGAGGAAAGCGGATCTTCCTCTACTATTTCTATATTTATGTTAGCTATACAAATAGAGCATCTCAATTACGAGATACTCCTGAATTGATTATTTATTCTTTTCAGTTACCCAACGAATGGCTTGGAACTGCGAAATTGGATTAATTCTTTTTGATTCATTTAGTAATTTCAAATTCAACACCATCATAATTTTTTATGACTGTTCCGAACGATTCTATATTACTGGGCCTGGACTTAAGACAACTTGTGCATCTAAAGTATTTCAATAGCAGCTCCCACACAGGGGCATATTGTTTCATAATCTTTAAACACTTAACCCTATTCGAATCAGAATTGTTCGAGATATTCTTTTCTCTTCCCTTTGCAAGTTCTAATGAATGCTTACTTTGCATGTCCTTGTATATCTGAGTCATGATAAAGGCATTTTCCTCAGTTAAACTGTATGCGAAGTCTAATTCACCCTTCTCATGTAATTTATTTAGGTAATCCAACACCCCTAAATCACTATCTTGTAGTACACAAAAGTGAGCGTCATAATAATATTTCAAGTTCAATTCTTCATTTAATTGCTTGCCGAAATCCTTTTTAAAAGCCTTAACCTCTTTCATATTGGTCTTGAATAAATCTCTTCCTTTTAGTCCATGAGTATTGAGGAGAATACGTCTTATTTCAGCTATTGACTTAACCTCTTGCCTTGACAGTTTTCTGTGCCTATTTTTGGATGTGCAGCCCCATACTACCTTCTGATGAATAATTACTTTTGCTTTAGCCAACTTATTGAAGACTGATACAATACTAGATTTAACATGTTTAAGGTAAACTTCTAGGAAGTCATCCAGCATATCAATATCCGACTCGTCTTTGTTATAATCCTTGTTTATCATACTAAACTGCACCTGCAGTTTTTCTAAGTGAATTCCTTTATCACTATAGATTGCACCTGTAAGTCTTCTATCAATGATACCTAGTTCGGTAATCCATTTAGTTGCACTCATAGGTCTTACGTTATTATCATTCTGAATCAGATAATTTACCACTAGAGAATTCAATTCAAACTCTCCTACTAATTGTCCTTGACCATTTTTGGACCGATTATCAACTGGCTCAAGTTTTTTTGGACGCTTACCAATGCATGTAATGATACGTTTAGAACCTCTGCCTTCAACTTTATAGGATTCCCACACAGTCTCAACTGATTTCATGAGAAGGATAAATTCCTTTCCTGAAAGGTTTCCATTTTTCTTTAATGATTCTTTTTGAGCTTTACTCCCATACTTTTTAACAAGTGCTTCTAATGTAAATACTTGTTCCAATGATATTCCCTTTTCTGATGACTAAGTTTCGCTATTTTTAGCAGCCATCTTGATCAACTCCTTTATGGTTTTATTTTATAAATGAACTTTGGTGTTGGATTACTGAATCTTTTATTGATGTTGCCCCTTTTAAATCCTGTACCGAATCGACCTAATAAAGTAAATAACTTAGTACCCCGATTTGGTACAGTTTTTTGTCTTAGATTAGATTGGTTTTTATTAATGATTAATGGTATTAGCCCCTCCAAAAACATGCTTCAAAACTCAATACTCACTTTTTAAAAAAATTCAGGGCATTCGCTGCGCTCACAAAGATTTGGGTCAGTCGCAAAGCTCCTTCGTTCCCTTCGGTCACTCTCCACCTAAAGGTGGCGACCCTATATATCCAATCTACTTGCCTAACGTATTTATTGGGATTTCTCAATTCGATTAATACCCAATTGTTATCTTTAGACAACAAAAAAGGAGTGAATCTACATACAATCCAGCCCGTCAGAAAACACACTTATTCCTGTACAATATAGGTATGATTACCCTATCCCTATGATATATTCATAGGATTACAGAAATATATAGTGTGCCTCCAAAGAGGCGGTTGCATGAGATTCAACTCCTTCATAGTTTATTTATTTTATGATAGATTCAATTTTTAATAATAATGTCTAAAATTATAATACGATTAATGTTGTATTGCAATATACTAGTTCATTGTTCTTCTTAGAAATAATTTGAGTATTGCATCGACGCGGAAAAAGAATAATGAAATACGTGTGTCGAGATTTACTTTAGAAACGCTTATTGTTTAAGTGTTTTTATTGGATTAAAAGCAGAAAATATCCGTCTCGTATCGGCATTTTTAATACCTTGTTTGTGTGAAATGAGGTGCTTCATTGCATTAAAATAATTATAAAATCCTTCCTGTTTGCAAAAGGTGCTTTTGAATTGAAAATAAATGTTTTAATTTTCAATGTACATAAATTTGTATTCCACAAGTTTCCAATCTAATCCTAAATCTCTTGGATGTCTCAGTTTTTTTCCAGTACCGTCCTCAAAACATTTAATCTTGTTCTTAAATTGAAACAATAGTGTTTCCACTTCTCTTTTTCTCTTTACATATTTATCTTTATCTCTAACCCAAGCAACTATAATGGTATACGAATTAGAGAAAGACTCCACCAAATATTGATCATTAATTAATTCTTGAGCCTCCTCTCGCTGGTTAAGTAATTTAGGATCTGTTGTCCTATATGCAAATAAATTTACAACCGTTGATGATCCATAATTATGCTCAATTAAAAAGTTAGTTACATTCATAACTGTTCGATCAGTAATTAACATATCCGCTTTACTAGGATTCAACATAACAACTGTAGCCTTAGGTTTATTTTCATCCCAAACTCTCGTCAGTTGATATCTGTATAGATCATCATCAGAGAAAGTTGCGGTAGACTTTATTATTTTTTCTATTACTTTAACCATTACATATCCTCCACTCTACAATGGTAATCGTACCTAAGGGCATTTTGATTCTTTTCCTATAAATAAAGTTGATACACCAATCATTAAAGTCTCCCTGATCTGTGTGGAGGTGGCTTATATCTCTCTTCGTCTCTCTTATTACAGTACCACAAAGTGTCTCATTTCAGACACTTTGCGTACTTCTATATTAAATTTAACCCCAATCAAATTTAGTAAATCTCATTTCTCTAAAAGATTTCATATTCTAATTGATAATTCAAATTCACTATTCAGATCGAATTTTAGATCAACCAAGAATTTTAATATTTTTTCAACCGCTTCTGCATCAATAGATACATGCTTTTTATCATATATAACTGCGCTTTCATTAATAGAATTTATTAAATAAATTATTGTATTCCTGCATTTAATTAATAGTTCTGGATCATCCATTGTAAAAGAAACAATATCTGAAATGTCAAAGTTGAATATTTTATCTTGACTCTTTTCACAAGATATTAAATACGTTAAATAACTACTAAAGTTTCCACCGTGCATCTTTTCTGACTTTCGCAGAGCGTAATTATATATATCTTCCCTTAAACTGATATTCTTCTTAATAGTATCTTCCATAGAAGCCGCCACCTTAGCTTTGAAATTTATTGAAACTACCTTTCTTTATTTTCTTTACGTATGGTTTCGAGCTTTTTTTTCAACTCTTCATCTTCTGCCCATGTTCCATCAAGCATCTTTTTCACATCACTAAAAGGAAGTCCCCAAAATGGTTTTTTCTTGTTTTTCATTCTTCTGCCTCCCTTCCTAATGGTTCTTATAAATTTTTCTATAATTTTCTTTTTAGAAATTCTTCTAGTTTGAGGTCCGCCTTTTCATTATTACATCTCATACAGGCACAAACACAATTATTTAAGGAGGTTTCCCCCCCTTTTGACTTAGGTATAATATGGTCAACAGTATTACCTCGCTCACCACAATACCCACAGACATATTTGTCCCTTACTAGAACTACCTCTTTAATATTGAATTGAAGGATAAGCGAACTATTTACTATTCCAGCCATACCCTCGCTGACCATTTTTACAGCTTCTTCATAGGTTACTCTATGAAAACTGATTTTCTGAGGTCTTAATTTAACCCTAACTTTAATGTTTGATTTTTCTAATATGCTTTCAGTATTAAAGATGTCTTTTGATCCATTTCTTTTAAAATACTTACACTCATGGCAATAGGACTTCCTCCTACTCTTGTCCCGTCCGTTTGAAGCAAATTTGGTATGGTGCTTTAATCTGCCACAAATATTACATGTTTTATAAAGTAAGCAATACTCCCCGATAAGAATCTCTCCTTAAAGTTAACGAAATCACTATTTAAACTTATGAGTACAATATAATAAGAACTTGTTTTATTGTCAAATTTTACCATTAAGCAAAAGTATTGCAATACTTAATAAATCTGAAACAGATTTCACATAGAATCTTAAAGTTTACGAGGGTTCAAAATCTTTCTTTGAAACTAACGTATTTAATACCTTGGTATTAGTCGCTGCTTTTCTTCTTGCCATGTTTATTCCTCCCATTGCGTGTTATTCGGTGCGTGGTATAAACATTTGAAAAGCAACCAAACAAACAAAACAAAAAAGACCCCGTGCCTGCTGAAAAACTCAACAAACACAAGGTCTCTGGTACGCCCTCGAAGGGAACAGAACCCCATTTTAAGAACCGGAATCTTACGTGCTATCCGTTGTCAAAACAGCTATAGGTGACACTATATCAAATGTTAATGCTTTTTTGAGTGTTTTTCAATAAAGGATTCCTTATAACCTTTTCTGTAGACTTATCTCCTCTTATTTATCATCTTCATTACTGGTGAAAATGTATCATGACTTTTGCGAAGGTCATCGGTATCCATCTGAATATAACGTCTCATTGTTCGTATATCTGACCAACCACCCATTTTTTGCAATGTGAATGAATCACAGCCGTTAAGAGTCATATTCTTTGCCCAAGTATGCCTATAGACATGAGCGGTGACCTTTTTATCCTTAATTCCAGCATTTTCAGCATAATATTTAAGTCTCTTATTAAAATGATTCTGTCCAAGCGGCTCACCATAAGAAGAAAGAAAAATCCTATCTGTTGAAAAATGCTTTTTATTTTCGTTAATCAGTTGCAACAGTAATTTAACTGTATGTGCTGAAATCGGGACAATACGTGGTTTTCGATTCTTATTTTTCTCTCCTCCAAGGGTGATAATCCTTGTTTGGAAATCGACATCTTCCGTACGCAAGCTAAGAAGTTCATTAGCTCTAATTCCGCTATCTAAAAGCAATATCATGGCTACATAATCCCTATAACCAACATAATCCCTTTGATTTGGTTGTCTCAATACCTCTTTTACCTCATCGTCTGTAAAACAGTTTGTAAGGTCTATATCTTGTTTTAATAACCTTACACCTGAGATAGGATTAATTTCGATTAAATCTTCCCTCTCCAGAAAATTAAACATAGCACGATACACTCTGAGTCGAATGTTAATGGTTGTTTCAGATAAGCCGATACCTTGGTCATTTTGAATATACTTATGCCCATCATACTTTGGAGCATCAAATTTTAAGTAGTTAATGTAATCCCTAAATACATGTGGTGTTAGTTCATCAATTGTTTCAATTTCATAATTTTTTTGTAGCCAATTAACAAAGTAGCCCCAATCTTTTTTATAATCCCTCAAGGTTCTTTCTCTTAATCCTTCTGCACTCTTTCCAGAAATAACAAGGTCTATTGCTTGCTCCATCGTTATCTTCGGATATTCCTTTTGATTTGACAATTTACCAACTGGTTTCTTCCTAATTCGCTTGTTTAAAGACATAAAAATAGCCTCCTCAAATAGTAATGTTTTACAACATTAACTTTCGAGAAGGCATGCAATTCACAACCCTAAACTTATAAATTCAGGATTGTTAATACACATTTTCAGGATTGTGTACACTCAAAATTCAAGTGTAATCCTTAACCCCTTACGATTACTCTTTACAACCTCTAAACATTAGCATTCTTCCGGTGTACCAGTGTTCGTCGCTGTGCGGAAGGAAGAACCACACCCACAGTTGGCAATAGCGTTCGGGTTATCGATGGTAAACCCGCCGCCCATCATGGATTGTTTAAAATCAATTTTTACATCTTGTAGAATTGGCTTGCTTTCAGCGTCGATTAAAATCTTAATTCCGTGCTGTTCTAATTCGATGTCCTGTTCGCCTTTTTCTTCTTCAAAACCCATACCGTAAGAAAGACCACTACAGCCTCCACCTTTCACACCTACACGTAAAAAGACCGACTCATCACCATGTTCTTTCATCATATCTTTTATTTGAAAAGCTGCTGCTTCTGTAATTGTAATCACATCACTCATATGTTACACCTCCCAATGTATTTCCAATTTCGTTACCACCATTATATCGTGAAACGGAATTCTGCTCAAACTTACTGTTTTACTAGTATATGCAAAAGGAACAAGCCTTTGTGATTAATAATAGAAAGTTCCGGTACAGATAACTTCCGCTGGCCCACGCATTTTTACAGATCCCTCGTTCGTCCAAGTGATATAGAGGTCTCCTCCTGCTAGATGAACAACCGTCTCTATGCCACGGGCCGTCTTTTCATTAAGTACAGACGCTACTACTGCTGCACACGCTCCAGTCCCGCATGCCTGGGTGATGCCAGAACCTCTTTCCCAAACACGGAAATGCAATTCATCTTCAGCCACAACCTCCACAAACTCAACATTTACCCCCTCAGGAAAGCGAGGATCCTTTTCTACTACAGGACCAAGTGTTGTTAGAGGAGCATCCTTTATATCATCCACATAAAAAATGACGTGTGGATTGCCCATGGATACAGTTGTTATTTTGTAAGTTTCTCCGTCCACTGTGAATGGTTCAGCAACTAATGCTTCCTTTTCGTCCACAAGTATCGGGATTTCCTTTGTATGAAGCTTTGGTTCTCCCATGTCGACCGTTACAGAGGTAACCTGGCCACCTGCTAATTCAACTTCAGCTTCCACTAGTCCAGAAAGTGTTTCAATTTTAAACGTTTCTGTTTGGACGATTCCATGCTCGTAAGCATATTTCGCCACACAACGAAGTCCATTCCCACAATTTTTTCCTTCGGATCCGTCATTATTAAAGATTCGCATTTTTACTGGTGCTTTCTCAGATGGGCAGATCAAAATCATTCCATCAGAGCCGATGCCGGTATGGATATTTGCAACTCTTATGGCAAGGCTGGATAATTCATCTTCCTCTAACTTTTCCTCAAACATATTAACATATATATAATTGTTCCCTAGTCCGTGCATCTTGGTGAATTGAAAGGAGCGCATGTTTACTTTTCCTCCAAAAATAATTTATTTCTTCAAGTATAAATACATAAAAGTCTGAACACAATAGAAATATCCCCCGTTTTATATGAAAAACCCATGTATCGTTTGCTTCAGTGGAAGCACGAAAACATGGGTTTTTCTGGTTTGGGCGATGGTACACTTTATAAAGACTGCGCTCGCTTAGAATTTTTCTCGAACAGGTCATTATACGACTTCTAAAGACCTCGTTCGTTCGAAATCCCTCTCTGGAAGGGCGTTACACTCTCTATAAAGACCTCGCACTCCACGCGTTCTTCTTCAACAGGTCTTTATACTTTAAAGACCTCTCACACCACAAATTCCTCTTCAACAGGTCTTTACACACTCTTTATAGACCTCGCACTCCACGCGTTCCTCTTCAACAGGTCTTTACACACTCTTTATAGACCTCACACACCACAAATTCCTCTTCAACAGGTCTTTAAACACTTTATAAAAACCTTGCACACTCCATATTCCTCTCTCACAGGTCTTTTTACTTATCGACAACAAAAAATCCACCCACCGGGACACCGGCAAGTGGATTTTCTATCGTTTTAGAACAAGAACATACCGGCAATTGCAGCACTCAACAAGTTAGAAAGCGTACCAGCAATGATGGCGCGGAATCCTAACCGTGCGATATCAGGACGACGACTTGGAGCTAAGTTCCCAAGTCCTCCTAACAGAATTGCTAAGGAAGAAAGGTTAGCAAATCCACAAAGTGCGAATGCGATAACTGCAACAGATTTTTCGCTGAACATATCAAGCTGTGCAGAGAAAGTAGAGTAAGCAACGAACTCATTTAATACAAGCTTTTGGCCAATCAGGTTACCTGCAGCAACGGCTTCACTCCAAGGAATACCGATAACGAAGGCAAGTGGTGCAAATAGATACCCAAGAACGTAGTCAAGTGAGAAGTTTTCAGCACCGAACCAGCCACCAATTCCACCTAAGATTCCATTGATTAAAGCAATCAATGCGATGAATGCTAGTAGCATCGCACCAACATTTAGTGCAAGTTTTAAACCGTCAGAAGCCCCGCGAGCAGCAGCATCAATAACGTTCGTTGCTTTGTCTTCTTCAGATTCACCAATTTGAGCATTGGTATCATTTTTTGGCTCTTCCGTTTCAGGAATAAGCATTTTCGCCATGATCAATCCACCAGGCGCTGCCATGAAACTTGCTGCCAATAGGTACTCAAGCGGAATTCCAAGTGCAGCATAACCGAACAATACAGAACCTGCTACAGATGCAAGTCCACCTGTCATAACAGCAAACAACTCAGATTTAGTCATTCCTGCAATATAAGGACGAATTACTAATGGTGCTTCTGTTTGTCCAACGAAAATGTTAGCGGAAGCAGACAATGATTCTGTCTTGCTTGTTCCTAAAAGCTTCGCAAGACCCCCACCAAGGAATCGAATAACAACCTGCATGATACCAAGATAGTAAAGGACGGATATTAATGCAGAGAAGAAAATGATAATCGTTAGTACATGGAATGCGAATACAAATCCTGTAGCTTCAGACCCAGGGTTGCCTAGTACAGGTCCGAAAAGGAAGCCAATACCCTCATTCGCGTAATTGATAATATTTTGAACAAGTTCAGTCAAACCAAGAAAAGCTGTTCTTCCTAACTCCCACTTCAATACAATAAATGCGAACAGCAATTGAATAGCCAATCCGCCTAAAATTGTACGAATCTTGATCTTTCGTTTATTTTCCGAAAGTAGGAATGCGATTGCAAAAATCACTGCGATTCCCATTAAACCCCAAAGGATATTATTCATAATATTCACCTCTATTAGAAATTTCTGCAAGTTGTTTGTCGTCAGACATCTAACTATTACAGTACCACTTTACTACGAAATGAAAGCGTTTGAAAGAACTTTTTTTTGTCAATATGTTACAACCTTAAAGAAACCGTTTTCCTACCTGTGTGTTCTTAAATAAATTACCCAAGAATTGCAAAATAATGTATAGACAAGAAAAAAACACACCGCTTTTTATAGGCATTTCGATTTATTTAAGTTGTCCACCTCACCCTCTTATGGTACTTTTGAATTATATTGTTAAAAAAGTAAAGAGAGGGTGACCAAAATGGAACAATACTTTAGCCGTGAGATTTCATGTGATAATTGTAAACATGCATATAGCACGTTAAAAATAAAATCCCGTTATATTCGTCCTGTAACTCATGATTCGGATTTTTGTTCCACTTACCAGTCATTAGAGACCAACCCTCTCCTGTATTACGTTTCTGTTTGTCCACATTGTGGATACGCTGTTTCAGACGAATTTAACCCTAAACTGACGAAAGATGCACAACTAGCCATCCAAACAAAGATACAAAAGCATTGGAACTATAAAAACTATGGGCAGAAGAGATCTGTTGAAACTGCCATAAACTCATATAAATTAGGTATTTATTCCGGGATCATTAAAAAAGAAACACCCATTGTCATGGCAGGTCTATATCTTCGACTCGCTTGGATATATCGCACCATTGAACAAAGCAATACCCAGGAGCAGAGATTTTTAAAGCTTGCGGTAGAGCAATTTGAACTATCCTATACATTGGGGGATTATGAAGAAAAGGGAATGTCTGAAATAAAATTACTTTACTTAATAGGTGATCTTAATTGCAGGTTAAACTTAGAACGGCAAGCCATACGATATTTCCAGATGGTGATTGGGCACAAGAATAAAGACAAGGAACAGCGTCTTGTCGAAAAAGCAAGGGACCGTTGGTATGAGATCCGGAAATCTTCAAAATTGAAAGTAAGTAGCTAGTTAAAGAAGTATCATCACAAGATAAAAGATAAAAAGAGCATGGCTCCCAAATGTGGGCTCCATGCTCTTTTTTGGATTAGAACATCGGGTTCTCTTCCAAATAAATATATATGTTGTCTACCAGTTGTTCTGGAGACTCTCCAGCCACAACATCTCCATTAACGAGAGCAAAAAGTGTGTCAAAGCATTTGCCACAATACCCCAGACAGCCGTATTCCACAATATCCAGATTTGGGTCTTTTTCCAACACTTCTCTCGCTCTTTGCGAACCACTGGCTAAATTACTTATACAAAATTCGATGATTGGCTTCACTAATTTCACCCCTCTATTGCACTTCCATGCTACCTTTTTTTCCTTAAAACGTCAATTATGAAGTTTCTCTAAAATGTGTTGATATTAATCGACTTAACTCAACAATTTTCCGAAAGAATGTTGTTATTTAGTCATAATTTCGATATACTTTTAATGTTATTTTATTTAAACGTGTTATACATTTTCAAAATGAAAGCGCAATTGTCATACAATATGTGTTTTCTTTCACATAAAAGTTTTCCTAGAATACTAGTTTTATCTATCTTCTTACCATTACCTTCAAAGGGCTACTTTATTATACTTTTGATTCTATTCGCTTAAAAAGGGGTTTAACTGCTATGAAAAAACTTGTTGTGCTTGGCGCAGGCTACGGCGGTATGCGCGTTTTACATCGACTTCTTCCTAATCAATTACCATCTGATATTGAAATTGTATTGGTGGACAGAGCTCCATATCATAGTTTGAAAACTGAATTCTATGCGTTGGCTGCGGGAACGATTTCAGACCATCACGTCCGTGTCACTTTTCCAGAGCACGAAAGACTTTCTGTTAAATACGGGGAAGTTTCCAAGGTCGATGTGGAGGAGAAAATTGTACACTTTGAAGATGGGAGCACACTTTCCTTTGATGACCTCATCATCGGTCTAGGCTGTGAGGATAAGTACCATGATATTTCTGGTGCTGAAGAACACACGTACAGTATTCAGACTATCAATAAGTCCAGAAAGGCTTACCAAGCTTTAAACGACTTACCGGCTAATAAAGTGGTTGCGATTGTCGGTGGTGGATTGAGTGGGGTTGAGATTGCGAGTGAGCTGCGTGAGAGTCGCCCGGACTTAACCATTAAATTATTCGATCGCGGTAATATTATTCTTTCCAGCTTTCCTGAAAGACTTAGCAAATATGTACAAAACTGGTTTGAGACGCATGGAGTAGAAGTAGTGAATGGCTCAAACATTACTCGTGTAGAGGAAAACACCCTTTACAATCATGACGAGCCGGTGCATTGCGATGTTATTGTTTGGACTGCAGGAATTCAACCAAATAAAGTAGTTCGTGAGCTAGATGTTGAAAAAGATGGACAAGGTCGCGTAGTGCTGACAAAACAGCACAACATACCTGGCCATGAAAACGTCTATGTAGTTGGAGATTGTGCAAGCCTGCCTCACGCACCAAGTGCCCAATTAGCAGAAGGACAAGCAGAACAAATTGTCCAAGTATTATTGAAACGCTGGAATGGCGAAACTCCACCAGAAGAATTCCCTGCCATCAAGCTAAAAGGCGTATTAGGATCTCTTGGCAAGAAGCATGGATTCGGCTTGGTAAATGAAAGACCGCTAACTGGCCGAGTGGCTCGGTTATTGAAATCTGGTATTCTATGGATGTATAAGTATCATAATGGTTAAAAAATATCCCCAAAAGTCGCTTAGACTCTTGGGGTCATTTTTTTTTACGATGCTACGTATCCATATTTCTCCATTTCGGAATAAATGGTTTTCAACTTCGGATTGCCTTCTCCTACAATCTCCCCTTCGATGACCACAACGGGATAAAACATATCTTCCTCTACAACTTTAGCGGCAAAATCTCTTTTTTCACCGTCACAATCTTCCGTTTTATAAATATCTATATAAGAGATAGTGAATTCTTGATTTGGATATTTTCTTGCTACAGCTGCTTGTAACCATTCATAGGTTTCTTTAGATGATGGAAGGTTAACACAACTGGGACATAGCACCTCTGCACCAAATACACATATTTCTACCTTTTTCATCATATGCCGACATCCCCCAATATTCATAACTTTTATTCTTTATTTTAACGTAAAACGCTTACCTTTTCATGAATTAAATTCGATTTCCTAAAAAGACCCAGTGCAGAGCGATAGATTTTTTGAGAGGTTTTCTTTATAATAGAATTATGTAAGGAAAGGAGCGATAACTATGTCTAACCCGGAAATCAATTCGCAAGTTCAGGAAGTACTAGATAAATTACGTCCATTTCTTCTTCGTGACGGAGGGGACTGTGAATTAGTAGATGTGGAAGATGGCATCGTAAAGTTGCGTCTATTAGGTGCATGCGGTTCTTGCCCAAGTTCCACTATCACGTTGAAAGCTGGTATTGAGCGTGCATTACTAGAAGAAGTACCAGGCATTATTGAAGTAGAGCAAGTATTCTAATTTTTTTTTTTAAAAAAACCGGCAAGCAGACATGTAACGTCAGCTTGCCGGTTTTTTATATTGCTCTTACTTTTTATAACGAAGAAAAGAGCACGACAGTACGTAATATAAGGGATTGAGGTGAGTATACGAAAACTGCTTTTATATGGATGATACTTTACATAAGTGATTGGAATGCACCTCGCTGCCTGCTTTACTTACTTGTAAAAGCTCCACTCTATGCTGGGAGAACTCCGAAGACAGCGTGCTAACAACTTTTCTCCCTTTTCCTTTTTCACAAAAGCAGATGACCGTCGGGCCGGCACCACTAATTGTCACACCAAATGCACCCGCCTCCCCTGCTCTCTCCTTTAGCTGTTGGAAATCAGGAAACAACTTTTGACGATATGGCTCGTGGAAAATATCACTTTCCATCATTTTGCCGACAAGATCCCATTTTTTGAGCATAAATGCCCCAAGCATGACATTCGCATGGCTGCTACCGGTCACTGCTTCACTAAATGAAAGCCTGTCGGGCAATAACCCTCTTGAATCCTTTGTTTTGGCCTCAAATTCCGGAATAACCGCAACCAGTTCCAACTCCTCCACTGGAAGTTTGACATATTCCCATTTTTCGTTTTGATAGGTAGAGACGACAAGCCCTCCATAGAGAGAGGGTGCTACATTATCCGCATGACCTTCAAATTTTGCTGCAAGTTGCAGTTTTTCATCAGGACTAAGATTTTTCTCACATAGTACATTCATGATTTCAATGGCTCCTACAATGGCTGCTGCACTGCTGCCAAGTCCTCTTGCTAGCGGAATATCACTCATGGTCAAAACATGCGCAGGAGGAGCTTCAATGTTCCAAAGCTTCTGTAATTCTTGACAGACGGTGTAGAGGATATTTTCTTCCTTTTTGATAGAAAGAGGCGGAACACTTGTAAACTTCCATTCTTCTGAATGGTTGACAAAAAGGGTAACGTATTTGTTTACAGCCATTCCAATCGAGTCAAATCCTGGTCCAAGATTGGCAGAGCTTCCTGGTACTTTGATAACAAAACCATCTCTATATCCGTTCATACTGTTACACCTTCGAACGATTTGATGAGTTGGGAATAGTCATTCGGAATCTTTTGTACGTTTACATTGGCATAACTCGTAGCTGTTACCGGATCTTTCAAACCATTTCCAGTCAATACCGCAACGACCTGCTTACCTTTTGCCAGTTCTCCGGATTTTAGCTGTTTGATAACTCCTGCAACGGACGCGCTAGATGCTGGTTCTGCAAACACTCCTTCTGTTTGAGCAAGTAGTTTATATGCATACAGCATTTCTTCATCTGTAACAAAGTCTATTTTTCCTTTTGACTCCTCTGCTGCCCGAACCGCATACTCCCAACTGGCAGGATTTCCGATTCGAATGGCTGTTGCGATTGTTTCCGGGTTAGAAATGACCCGGTTTTGGACAATTGCCGCTGCTCCCTCCGCTTCAAAACCACGCATTTCAGGTAATCCCGTTCCTTTGTCTTGATGATATTCTTGAAAACCTCGCCAATATGCGGTGATGTTCCCTGCATTTCCCACAGGCAGGGCGAGGACATCTGGTGCTTTTCCAAGCTGATCGCATACTTCAAATGCCGCCGTTTTTTGTCCTTCGATTCTATATGGATTAAGGGAGTTTACGAGCGTGATAGGAAGCTCCTCTGATAATTGCCGTACCATTTGCAAAGCTTCATCAAAATTTCCGTCCAAGGAATAAATCTCTGCTCCATACATGACTGCCTGTGCAAGCTTTCCCTGCGCAATTTTTCCGTCTGGAATTACGACAATGCATTTCAAACCCGCTCTTGCCGCATAGGCTGCTGCAGAGGCTGAAGTGTTACCCGTAGACGCACAGACAACTGTTGTACTGCCTTCTTCTTTTGCCTTTGCAACGGCTAAGGCCATTCCTCTGTCCTTGAAGGAACCGGTTGGATTGGCCCCTTCCACTTTTACATGTAACTCCACTCCAAGTTGTTCAGAAAGATTTTCGAGAAACAGCAGTGGTGTGTGACCTTCCTGAAGAGAGACGTTTGGCGTTTGCTCACTAACTGGTAGAAATCTGCTATATTCCTTAACTAGTCCTCTCCACATCATACTGCTACTTCCCCTTCCACCCGATAACTGCTTTTTATTTCTTTCACATACTTCATATCTGCCAGCTCTTGAAGAAGGTTGTCATAGCGCTCTAGAGATGCGTGATGCGTCACTACCACAACTTCTGCCAATGCCTCTTCTTTTAGTGGAAGCTGCAGGATTTTTTCAAAGCTGACCCCCTTTTGCGAAAATAAATGAGTAATGTGTGAGAGTACGCCTACTTCATCTTGTACATGTACTCGAAGGAAATGTTTTGCTTGAATTTCTTCTTTTTCTTTAAGTGTTTTTTTGAACTGAGGGGATACCATGCTTTTGCCATTCACTCCAAGGCGCATGTTTTTCATCACTCCGACAAGGTCGGACACCACAGCTGTTGCAGTAGGCAAACTGCCTGCACCTGGCCCGTAAAACATCGTTTCTCCTACCGCTTCCCCGTACACATATACCGCATTATATTCGTTCTGCACACTCGCCAACGGATGTGTATGCGGGAGAAGAGTCGGCTGAACGCTGACCTCGACCTTTTCTTTTTCACGATGCGCGATGCCAATCAGTTTCATAGTGTATCCAAGTTTTTTGCTATAGTTTAGATCCTCTTCAGAGACGGAACTGATTCCCCTTACTTGAACATCTTTTAGTTCGATATTCATGGAAAATCCTAACGTGGAAAGGATGGCCATTTTCCTGGCTGCATCGATTCCTTCCACATCGGCTGTTGGATCAGCTTCAGCAAATCCAAGTTCCTGTGCTTCTTTGAGAACTTCT
This sequence comes from Bacillus sp. CHD6a, assembly GCF_001293645.1. Lineage (GTDB taxonomy): Bacteria > Bacillota > Bacilli > Bacillales > Bacillaceae_I > Sutcliffiella_A. Next base: position 92,020 of record NZ_LBMD01000011.1, on the reverse strand, counting down.
TGATAGGAAGAACCTTCATTGTTCATTTTTGTAAGGATGAAATTTGTTGTACCGTTCACAATCCCCATCATTTTTGTGATTCTATCTGACGCAAGCCCATCTACTAACCCTCTAAGAATAGGAATCCCACCTGCCACACTTGCCTCATAAAATAGGTCACAATTGTTCTCGGCAGCTGCTGCTAACAGCTCTGATCCATACACGGCCATTAAATCTTTATTTGCAGTAACAACATGTTTCTTGTTATGCAGCGCCCTTAATATATGATGACGAGTCTCTTCGACTCCTCCCATTACTTCTATTACCACATCAATTTCAGGGTCATCCAGCACCTCTTCTGCATGCAAAGTCAACAAATCCGGATTCAAATCCACCAACCGCTCCTTATGCAAATCCTTCACCAGCGCCTTCTTCACCCGCACCGGACACCCCACCTGATGCATCAACTTATCCTGATGTCCCTCCACAATCTTCACCACACCACAACCAACCGTCCCCAACCCCAACAAACCAACAGAAATCACCTTCACTGCACTCCACTCCCTTTTAAGGGGTCTGACCCTCAGTGCGTTAAAGGGGTAAAGAGGGGTCTGACCCTCACTCCTCTAAAGCACTAAAGAAAACCCCCTTCTTCTATTTTGTATTTTCTTTATGTCTTTTCTGAGTGTACATTTGTTTTTGTATAATGGACATTATAGAGGGGTTTTGTGTACTTGACAAGGGGATATTTTTGCGATTTTAACTTGTAAGCGCTTAACTTATTGGGGGAGTAATAAGAAAAAAATAAGGGACCGGATCTCTTCTCCACACATCGTTGCGTAGAAATGAATCCGGTCCTCATCAGACCTTTGTCTTCACTTGATTTCCTTGTAATACCGCGACAATATTATCCCTGCATAGCTTTATCATTGTTGTCCTGGTTTCGACACTTGCGCTTCCGATATGAGGAATTGCCACAACTTGTGGAAAACGAAGCAACGGATGGTCCGCTCCTATAGGTTCCTCATAGAACACGTCCAATCCAGCACCGGCAATATCATGGTCGTTTAACGCAGCAATAAGCGCTTTCTCATCCACCACTTGTCCCCTGCCTACATTAATAAAGAAGGCCGAATTCTTCATACGCTTGAATGCTTCTTGATTAAACAGATGCCTCGTATCATCTGTTAACGGTGTTAAGCAGACAACATAATCTGATTCCTCTAACAACTGTTCAAAGCTGCGGTATGACACCCCTAGCTCCCGTTCAGCTTCCATATGACGATTTCTATTATGGTAGAGAACCTCCATTCCAAAGCCACCAGCTCTCCTAGCAACAGCTTGTCCTATCTTCCCCATGCCGACAATCCCGATCGTTTTATGATGCACATCGGAACCTGCAAGCAGAAAGGGACTCCAGCTTTGCCAGTGCCCCTCTTTTACAAAGCCTTGAGCTTCCGTAATTCTTCTTGCTGTTGCTAGCATCAACGCAAAAGTAAGGTCTGCAGTCGTTTCTGTCAGAACATCCGGTGTATTACAAACAGTTACTCCTCTATGTGCTGCTGCCTGTATGTCGATATTATCATATCCAACTGCAAGGTTAGCCACAACCTTAAGATTTGGGGCTTGCACTAACAGTTCTTCATCTACTTTATCTGAAAGCATCGTCAATAGAGCCGTTGCTTTTTGAGCTTCTTTTATCAATATCTCCCTTGGAACAGGCTCGCTCTCACTGTCCCACATCTTTACATCTGCAATCTCCTTAAGAGGTGTGAATACTTCTTCTTTGAGTTTTCTTGTTATAAACACATATGGCCTTATCATCTGTTTCTCTCCCTACATCTTGTTGTCTGGAATAGTTACTCAAGCTATCTGTTATTTTATCACTCATAGCTTTTCCAAAACATACTAATATAGGGCAAGCGTTTTATTTTTTCACCCAATCTAATACTGGAATCCCATAGTTTTTAGCAGGCACGCCTGCAAGATCATAGAAGTTTCCTAGAAGCTGTTCATAGTGAGTGGAAGAATACAGAATTGCTTTCATCCGGTCCTCATGCCATTTTTTATCCGAAACAGGTCCGCTCGTATAATAGTCCTCTACACATTCAAAGTAGTGAATGGGGAATGTCAATCTTGCATACAGTAATCGCCATGAAAAGCTTGAAAGCGGTGATACCCGTTCATAGTCTTGTAAAAAAGTTTGGATTTTCTCATGGTTCATGTCCTTTCCTTTGCGACATTCGACCCTTATCCATTCTGAAATGTCTCTGCTTGCGTGATCAAAAATCCAATCTGTCGGAAGCTTCATCCATTGCGCCTGCTGCCAAGTGAGATCTGTGAAGCGATGGTGGCAGAGCGTACCTGCATCATTGATCATCGGACTATCATCGAGCTCTGTGTCCACTAAATATTGAATGGCATTTTCGGTCAATCCTAAATAGTAAGGAAAGGACTCCACAAATTGGGTATCAAAAACATCAACTGGATTGCTTCTTACCTTTTCTCTGAAAAAGCTCTCCATCTGGTCAACCCTTTTCACCCATAAGCTTTTCCATTGACCAATTCGATTGATAGCTGTCACTTTTGCAGGATAACTTCTAGCATGCGTGTGAAAGGCAGCCAGTTCTTTTCCAACGACTAATTTCCTTGAACTGTAATCATACGGCATCCGAAAAAGGGCAATCTGACGGCCATCTATCTCCGTTGTATAGCTATCATTCTTATTTTTCACAAAAGAACTAACATATATATCTTTATGCGTGCGTATCATATAGTCACTTATCTTTTGAAGCTCATCAATTTCTTCTGCTTCCAAGTGAGCAACAGGTACCATGATATAAAGTACACGATTAGACCAAAAAGCATCAAACTGTCGTACCCTTTGCTTTCTTTCCACCCTTAACTCATATTGATCATAAATAATCTGCTTCAACTCTGTTCCCTCCTTCTCCCTAGTACCAACTATATGAAGAAAACAAAGGAAACTTGTTACAAATTATAACCATCTTCCTAAACTTAATGACCAAAACACCACCAACCACACAGATAAATCACACCAAAAGCTATTAATTCCACCAAATTAGGGCATAAAGGGAAGATAAAGAAACAAAAAAGGATAAAAGGGGTCTGACCCCCACTATTCTAAAGCGTTAAAGAGATAAAGAATTAAAGAGGGGTCTGACCCTCACCGCTCTAAAGTACTAAAGAGGGACCTAAATCCCCCTCGACTATATTATAAAAGATGGGTGAGTTGTATGAAGAATTTTGAGAGTATGGATGATGTGGAGAAAAAGGCTCGGACCTTATTAGAGGAGCGCGGGGTGACAATGGATGATATTGCAGAGTTGGTGTATTTCTTGCAGTCGAAGTATCATCCTTCCCTAGAGCGTTCCGAGTGCCTGGAGAATGTGGACCGAGTTCTTTCTAAGCGAGAAGTTCAGAATACCGTTCTTACTGCAATTGAATTAGACATATTGGCTGAGCAAGGAAAGATTCAAGAGCCTCTCTTAAGAATATTGCGTGATGATGAAGGTTTGTATGGAGTCGATGAGGTTTTGGCATTATCCATTGTAAACGTATACGGCTCCATCGGCTTTACGAACTACGGTTATATTGATAAATTGAAACCAGGCATACTAGAACATCTAAATGACAAAAGCTCTGGAAAAGTTCACACCTTCCTCGATGATATCGTCGGCGCTATCGCTGCTGCAGCATCAAGCCGTTTGGCTCATCGAGCAGCGAATACAGAATGAACAAATAGACAATAAAAAACCAGGAAGCGCTCGCTGCCTGGTTTTTTACGTCCTCGCATGATAAAGAGATTTCTTATATTCTTTCAATCCATTCTTCCAATGAATCCACCGTATAAGTCGGTAGCTCCTCATACGTTTCTAAATGTGCCTTTGTCGTTACACCTGTGTGCACAAGCAACGTATCCATCCCTGCATTCATTCCAGCCTTAATATCTGTATGATAATTATCTCCTACCATCAACGTATCTTCACGAGGTACCCCCAATACTTTCAAGGCCTGCTCCATGATTACTTTTTCTGGTTTTCCGATAAAGGTTGGTTGTGTTTCCGTTGAAACCGTCAATACCGAAGTCAATGATCCGTTTCCAGGAAGTAGCCCTCTTTCCGTCGGTATGGCAATATCGCCGTTAGTGGAAATAAATCGCGCACCATTACGAATATTAATTGCACCAAGTGCCAATTTTTCATAACTGATGGATCGGTCGATTCCGCTTACTACCACATCTGCACCTTCATCAACCAATTCGAACCCCTTCTCGAGCAACGCCGTTCTAATCCCTTCCTCGCCGATTACATATATTTTCGCCTCAGGCTTATAATCATAAATATAATTGGCGGTGGCATTGCTTGTGGTAAAAACTTGTTCATCTAACGTCGGTATGCCAAAGTCTCTTAATTTCTGGGCAACCTGTTGTGGTGTTCTAGAGGAATTATTCGTTACAAAAAGATAGGGAATCTTCTTTTCAAATAAGGCTTTCACAAAATGGCCAGCCTCTTCAATCTTTTCTTTTCCACGATACATCGTGCCATCAAGGTCAATTAAATATCCTTGGTACTTTTTCATCTATCTTCACACTCCACTTTAGTCATTTCATTAGTTTAGGTTTCTTTCAACCTGTTCATGTTAGCACAATTTACTAGCCCGTTAAAAGCAAGAAAGAACGCTCCTATAAAAGAAAGCGTTCTCAAATCAGCATTACTTCTTAAAAGCCGAAACAGGTCCTAATTCATTTTCCAAATAGATGCGGACTGCTCTACAGAAACCAACTATTGTCTCCTGTACATCCGTTAAACACGTCTTCACCTCTTCGTGAGAAATCAAAAGATATTCTTGTACTAGTGTTTTTCGGAGTCGAACAAGTCTCTTTAACTGCTGGGCCATGTCACTTGTCACTACTTTTTCATCTTCCAGGATGTCAATGATGTCTTCATAGCTGCCAGGGTCCCGCATGATAAAACCGTCAATCATCGCATTACCCACATCCAGTATGCCTTCAATGATTGCTACGGCAATACGCTCAAGCGCTTTCTTTTCAATAGAAGAATTCCAAAAGTCGTGCTGTTGATATAAGGCGATATTTTCTTCAATATAAAGTAACGTATGCTCCATTTTTTCTCGATCCACAAAGTACATTCTAATTACTCCTTTGTATGTCATCTTGGCTGTAGTTATGTTAAGGGTTGCAGCAGTTTGGGTCTTGCGTAAAAATAACCTTGCGCCATGTCCACTTTATGCTTGGAGAGAATCTGGACCTCTTCAGGACGCTCGATTCCTTCTGCTACCACTAGTGATCCTGTCTCATTTGCTATCAACAAAAGTCCCTGCAGCATTTTCTCTTTTACCATGTTTTTATCAATATCTTGAATAACAGAACGATCAATTTTTATGATATCTGGCATGATTTTATTGATGGTATGAAAGCTCGCATAACCGGCTCCAGTATCATCAACAGCAATCTGAAAGCCCAAATTTCTAAGCGCGTCAATGTTACGCTCAAAATTTTTCAAGCCATCAATAGAATCTTGTTCCGTCACTTCAATCGCAATATTCTGCGGTATAATCTCTGGATACTTTTTTAAAAGTGCCAGCATTTTCTCTATTAACTCTATCTCATTTAATGTAGTAGGAGTAAAGTTGATAAAAATTGCTTCTTTCATTTTGCACTGATAAATTAGTTGAAATGCCTTTTCTAAAATAAGTAATTCGAGCATAAATAACCGGTTAGTCTGTTTGGCAATGGAAAATAACTGTAATGGATTTTCCATCAATGAACCTTTAGGGCCGCGAGTCAGCAATTCCCATGCCTTGATGCCGCCTTTAGACACATCCATGATTGGTTGGGCCAAAAGCGTGATATCTTTAAATGCAATAATCTGGTTAATTTGAAATTTTAATTGCTGGTACTGCAATTTATCCTGTTTCTCTGCCATGGCCATTGCCTGTACATGAGCTTTAAGCACACATTCAGACAACGAATACTCCCCTGACTCCAAGAAAATATAACCAGATTGCACACACAAATGCTGGTTATCCAACTGTTTATACTTTCGGCCTTCTATGACATTCTTTACTTTAGATAGCCTATCTTCAAGTTCTGTTGTACTGTGAAACCTTCCATCTACTTTCAATAACAAAGAAATCCCACTACTATAGTGTTCATGTAAACACACAATTTCTTCATCTGCAAATGTTAGCCCAATGACTTTTCTAAGTTGCGCCTTGATAACTTCTCGACACGATAAATATTTACGCCTGCCTATTTTTGAAATGATGTTCTCCAAGTCAGGAAAATAAAAGGAAATCACCGCTACCTGAAACCCTTTTTTTAAAGTATGCTTCACTCGTTGTTCAATTGGATTTCTCAAAGTTATGATTGGCGGATAATAACGTAGATATTTGGACGGAAGCATTATTTTTACTAGATGTGAGCCATTCTTTTTATAATATCTTTTTATGCGATTCCAGCTTCGCCCCATGAAGTGGCTCCCTTCTCTCTAGAAAAAAATCAGCAAGTTATTTTTCTTATATTTTATCACATAGAATAAGAAAATTGTCCCATTTCTTGCAGACCGTAGATATAATTGAAAATATCCGATAACAAGAAAGACGTTGTATTTGTTATACTAGAAAAAGATGCAAGAAGGAGGTTTCAATATGGGAGAAAAATTCTTTTTATATGACGATACAGTCGATACCAAAACAAGATTTGTGAGCTTTATGGGGGAAAATAATCGCTTTGACTTGGCAATAGTCAAATCCGATCGTTATTATGGAAAAAGTCTTGTCCTCGATATCCAAGGCAACCGTTTTGCCATCATTGGCAGTGATGACCTGGATGAGCCTGGCTATCTTGAGCATGCATACCAGCTATCAGAAGAAGATGCAGCAGAATTACGTTCTTTTTTATATGAGGTAATCTAAACACTTTTATCTATCATAATCCCCTATTGTCTTGGTAAAACTAACCTTACTCTAAGACAAAGGGGGTTTTTTTCATGTTCATTGATGAAAAGGATAAAGAAGAAGAGCATTATACTGATTTCTCTAATGTGGAAACACAGCGGAACTTTATAGTCCCAGAAATTACACCGGAAGGACCTTATGGCGCACCACGCGGTAAGGATACACCAGTGGAAAATAAAAGCACACCTTGGCGTGAAGGACAGCGTTATTATAGTGCGTTTAATTATGAAAATAAAAATCTTCACCAGGATATTCCCAGACAACACCCTGGTGCCCATCCCACCCATGATGATAAGAAAAGGAATGAAGAGCCACCATATGGGAATGAAAATGACTAAAAAAAAGACCCCAGAAAACTTCCGAGGCCATTGAAAAAATCTTGATTTTTGTAATTTTTATTAACACCGTTGTTGATTTCCGCAAACGGCTTCGCTTTCCTAGGGGCGCAGCTGGAGCCTCCTCGGCTTCGCCTGTGGGGTCTCCACCTACCGCTATCTCCCTCAGGTGTCTTCGCCTTTTGTTCCAATCAACAGCTAGGAATCAATAAAAACTTTACGTTTTAAGTTATTCAGTGGCCTCGCTACGCCTGCGGGGTCTCCACCTAACGCTATCTCCCTCAGAAGTCTTCGCCTTTTGCTCCAATCAACAGCTAGGAATCAATAAAAACTTTACGTTTTCAGTCTTTCAGTGACTTCAAAACTTTCATGGGGTCTTTTGGACAAAATTATTTTGCTTCCGTTGCAGGTTTCTTTACTTTCTTCAATACAAAGTAGGCACAGCCAAAATTACAATATTCTAAAATGTAATCTGGAAGGGTGCTGATCTTTGTGTCATGGGTGGATTTATGATTTTGGTCTTCAAAAAATCCGCGCAACCGCAATTGGTTATAACCCCAGTCTCCGACAATATAGTCGTATTTGTTTAGTACATCAATATATCTTGCGCGAAAGGTTTCTTCGTTGAAACCGTTTCGATTTTCTTCCAACAGTTCGTAGCAATGGTTTCCAATACAAATCATTTGCCGTTCCTCCATTTCTGCTCTTATTTACATTATAGACCATTCTCCACTAATTTCTAAGTCAAAATTTTTTTCAACGGGCAATCCTATACATAAGGAGGTGTTTCCATTGAGGAAAACAATAAAAATTCTTGCAGCATGCAGTTTAGTTACTGCCATCACTTCGGCCTGTTCTTTTGACCCAACGCCAGAGGAACGCCAAGCCAGAAGCACCATATACGGGCGTGATGGGCAGCCAATGAATACAAATACAGGACACCGTTACGAAATGTATGATGTAAGAGACAGCAATAACCACGATCAAACTCGTTTCGGTTACGTTCGCGACCAAGCTGAACCAGTGAGAAACTCTCAGCGCTACAATGAAAATATCGCTGCCGTTGATTATGGAGAAATTGCCAATATCATCAACAAAATGGTTGTTCAGTTACCCGCAATAGAAGATTCTGCAACACTTGTTACAGATGAAGAAGTACTTATTGCGTATGAAACAAACAGTGAAGACCGCGAGCTAACAGCAGATCAAGTAAGTAAAACTGGATTATCCATCGTTCCACGTTATTACCATGTTTACATTTCTGATAATCCAGAAATGATTCATGATATTGAACGCTTTCGTTCCCTTGGTGTGACAAGTCCTAGGGTGGATGAAATTTTGGAATCCACGATTAATGAGATGCTTAAATCTCCACAAGGTAAACAGTTGAACACTGGCGAAAATGGAAACGGTGAAGCAGATGGAGAGATGAATGAAGGATCAGACAAAAGTGAATTCCGAAAACAAATGAAAAACGATTAACAAAAAAGGTACAGTTCCTTAGAAGTAAAGTAGGAGCTGTACCTTTTTTGTATAATAAACCCAAGTTGATTGAAGTGGAAGGCGCGCAGACTCCTCGGCTACGCCTGCGGGGTCTCCACCTACACTAGCTCCCTCAGGAGTCTTCGCCTTTTGCTCCAATCACCAGCTAGGATTCATAAAAAACTTTACGTTATCAGTTTTTCAGTGGCCTCCAACGAAGTGAGGAGGCTCCCGGACCGCCCTTGGAAAGCGAAGCGCCTGGAACGGAAATCAACTGTCAGTGCTAAGCTTGTGCTTGTCTTGCTTTTGACGCTTCGTTTACTTGCTCATCAGCGTGATAGGAAGAACGTACAAGTGGACCTGCTTCACAATGACTGAAACCTTTTGTCATTGCGATTTCCTTCAACTCCGCAAACTCATCAGGATGGTAATACTTCTGCACCTTAATGTGTTTTTTTGAAGGTTGCAGGTATTGACCAATTGCCATAATGTCTACATTGTTGGCACGAAGATCATCCATTGTTTCAATAATCTCTTCTTTTGTTTCTCCAAGTCCAATCATAATGCTTGATTTAGTTGGAATATCAGGTTGTAATTCTTTTGCACGACGTAATAGTTCAAGAGAACGGTCATATGTAGCTCTCGCACGAACTCGAGGTGTTAAAGAACGAACTGTTTCAATGTTATGGTTAAGAATATCCGGTCTTGCTGCCATTAACATTTCAATGTTCTCATAAACTCCGCCCATATCAGAAGGTAAAACTTCAATCGTCGTAAAAGGGTTTTCACGGCGAACCGCTCTAATCGTTTCTGCAAAAATGGCTGCTCCGCCATCTTTTAGATCATCACGGGCAACGGCTGTAATAACAGCGTGCTTTAAGTTCATTAATCTTACTGATTCTGCTACGCGTTCCGGCTCTTGTGTATCAAGCTCTGTTGGTAATCCTGTCTTGACTGCACAGAAACGACACGCTCGCGTACAGATGGCACCAAGGATCATGAATGTAGCTGTACGTCTAACTGCCCAGCATTCATGAATGTTCGGACACTTTGCCTCTTCACATACTGTGTTAAGGTTGTGCTCTCTCATCAGTTTCTTAAGTCCTGTATAGTTTTCATTCGTATTCAATTTGATTTTCAGCCAATCAGGTTTACGTATATACTCCTCTTTTTTAGCCATATGATCAACTCCAACTTGTCTTATTTTCAAGATGACTTCACCAATAATTTATCTGTATATTTTCACTATTCTAACTTATCTTATAGGGAAAATGACATATTCACACCTGTCACTTTATCAAACATCTGGTAAAGAAACAAGTCCAAAACCTTCCACGAACATACTCCAGACAATCTTCCATGAATTAGTATTTATGAAATGAGGAAAACTTACCAAACTAACAGTAGGAAATGAAAGAAAAGGAAGGAGTGAGGATTTGATACGGCTATTTTTTTGTGTGATTATCCTAATGAGTTTGATTCCAACAGATGCTTTTGCTAAAGAAACAAACTTAAAAGACGAACAAATATATGCTAAAAGGCAAGATCTATATACCCGAATGCAATCTGTCACCCAGATACCCTGGTACTATTTTGCAGCTGTTGATCAATATGAAAGAAATGTCCGCAGAGTAAGAAGAGATATTCCGAAGGCAAAAGGTGTTACCGGTATTTATTACAAACCTGAAGTGTGGGCTGGTCCGTTAAATCCTAATTCACAGGACAGCAATCCAATGAGCATTCAATTTTTTGGCGGAATGGGGATGGATGGAAACGGGGATGGAGTAGCTGATTCTACAAATGATGAAGATGTATTGTTTACATTTGCTAATTACCTCCGATCATACGGTACAGATAAGGAAAATATAAAAATTGCCTTGTGGGAGTATTATCAGCGCGATAAAACGGTCGGGCTTATCATGAACCATATGAAACTTTATAGTACGTATAAAACCCTTAAGCTTGATACCCATGCTTTTCCTCTTCCAATCCGGTCCAATTTCAGCTACAAAAATACGTGGGGAGATGCACGCGGCTGGGGTGGCAGAAGAATGCATGAGGGGACAGATATATTTGCAAGTTACGGTGTCCCAGTTCGTTCCACTTGTTATGGTGTCATTGAGATTAAAGGATGGAACAAGTTCGGCGGCTGGCGCCTTGGAATTCGTGACATAAATAATACTTATCATTATTTTGCGCATTTAAATGGCTTTGCTAAAGATCTAGAAGTAGGACAGGTGGTAGAACCAGGTCAAATTATCGGATCCGTAGGTAGCTCTGGTTATGGACCTCCTGGAACGGCAGGGAAATTCCCTCCACATCTTCACTATGGCATGTACAAAGACAACGGCTATTCTGAATGGTCCTTTGACCCGTTCCCACACCTAAAATCTTGGGAACGTGGGGATAGAAGAAAGCGTTAAGGATTTGATATAAAAACTTTATTAGTTTGGTTAAACGCGGCTGTTCCTTTCCGCAAATGGCTTCGCTTTTCGCGGGGCGACCTTGAGCCTCCTCACAACGCTTCAGGGGTCTCAACAATGTCGCTACTTTCCCCGCAGGAGTCTTCGCCATTTGCTCCAATACAAAGCTAGAAATTCCGTTTAAAGAGACGATAATTCAAATTCAGTTAACTCGTTTAGATACTCTTCTTTAACCTTTTGGTATGTGAAATTACCTTGTTGATAAGGAGTGGAAGGCGCGTAGACGCCCGCGTGAGGAAGGGACAGGTGAGACCCCGGAAGGCGAAGCCTGAGGAGGCTCACGCACCGCTCGCAGGCAAGCGAAGCGCCTGAAACGGAGTTCAACCAGACTACTTGCTTTCTTAAGCATAAAAGAAGCTGCTGACCGAATTGACATTCGATCAACAGCTTTTTTATATTTAAGCTTCCTTACCCTTTTTCATTGCCCATAGTATACTTCCAGCAAGGCCACCCCAAATGATGACAATTCCGACAACCATCATGAAAATCGCACTTGTTTCCATTATTTATTGACCTCCTTTGACGAGGAAGCTGGAAGCTCCAACGCGTCTTTTTTCCAATTAATTAGTGAGAAGGCAATACCTACGAGCAATGCAAGTACCGCGACAACTACACCATATTGAATCGTGAAGATACGTGGATAATCTCCGTATACTTCCGCAATATTTGTACGAATAAGATCAATCATCATATAACCAAGGACAATTGGTGTGATAACTGCTAAGGACCAAGTCCACCATTGTCCAAGGAACCCAGTTAATTTAATATCTGAGATTTCGTTCGCATGGTTACGCAATGTCTTAAGCTGTCTTGCAAAATAGACAACGATAATTACTTGGACAAGACCTGCAAGTGCCACACCGAATTGATTGATGAAGTAATCTGCAACATCAAGGAAATTCAATCCGCCTTTTGTCGCAAATAGGATGGAGATAACGGCAGACAGTCCACCACCGAATGCAACTGCTTTCGTACGGGACACTTTAAATTTGTCTTGCACCCCTGCAACAAAAGTTTCGACAATTGAAATCAGGGATGATAATCCAGCCAAAACTAAAGATCCAAAGAACAAGAACCCGAACAACTCTTTAAATGCAGGGAACTCATTAATGATTTGTGGAAACACAACGAATGCCAATCCAACACCGCCTGCTACCACATCCTCTACTCCAACACCTTGCTGTACTGCCATGAATCCCAGAATACTGAATACACCAATACCTGCTAATAATTCAAAGCCCGAGTTACTAAAAGCTGTAATGAATGCATTATTTGTAATATCCGCTTTTTTCGGAAGATAACTGGAATACGTGACCATGATGGCAAATGCAATGGATAAACTGAAGAAAATTTGTCCATATGCAGCTACCCAAACTTTACCGTCTGCAATTGTGCTCCAGTCCGGTTTGAAGAACGCGTTTAGTCCTGTTGTTGCTCCTTCTAAAGTCAAAGCGCGAACAACGATAACCAAGAATAAAATGACAAGTGCAGGGATGAAAATTTTATTTGCTACCTCTACACCTTTCTTAACGCCTTTGAAGAGAATTCCAAGTGTTACAACCCAAACAATTACTAATGGAAGTAATACGGAAGGAACAAGTCCCCCAATCTCACCTGGCGCTGCAACCTGAAGGTACTCTCCAATAAGGAATCCGCCTGTATCGTCTCCCCACTTCAAATTTAGCGAGAAAACCGAGTAGGACATGGCCCAAGCGATGATGACGGCATAATAAGTAGAAATTACAAATGCAATACCAACTTGCCACCAGCCGAGCCATTCATACTTTTTGTTCATTCTTGCATAAGAAAGTGGTGCAGAGCCCCGGTACTTATGACCCATAGTGAATTCAAGGATCAATAACGGAATACCTGCTGTCAGAAGAGCGAATAAATAAGGTACAAAGAATGCTCCTCCTCCATTTTCATACGCAGTTGCTGGAAAACGCCAAATGTTTCCTAAACCGATGGCCGATCCAACCGCTGCTAAAATAAATCCTGCTCTTGTCCCCCATTGCGGTCGATTTTCCATTCTTTTTCTCCCCCTACTTAGACTCTTAATTTACCAAAAAATAGATAAAAGAGTCTAAATGTTTTATTTTTTCTGATTATTTAATATAATTTATACATAGTATAACTAGACTTTATGACTATGTCAAAACAAACTTTTATGCTATATTAGTCGACACTATGTGACAATTCTCTACAGTGTATTTTTATTCTATTAACAGTCCATTAAAAACCACACATGCTGATACACGTGAGTTTCAATGTGAATATTTATTCATTTATTTTATCAAAAGAAAAAACACCTCCCTTTTTATCTCTTAATTAAAAATAGATAAAAAGACGGTGTTTTTTACTTTATTTGAAAAGTATTCTTTTGTTTATTCTGCTGTTTTTACCGCTTTAAAACTAAAACCAATGATTACAAATGCCACTAACACTACGAGCAGACCAAGTAATGTGCTACCTGTCAATCCGAGCACAATAAATCCTGCAATCGCGACACCTGCACTAATTAACGCATATGGCAGCTGTGTTAAAACATGGTCAATATGGTTACATCCTGCACCAGTGGAAGAAAGGATCGTAGTATCGGAAATTGGTGAACAATGATCACCGAATACCGCTCCAGCCAATACTGCTGCAAGAACAGGTAAAAGAATGGTTACATCTGTAGCTGCTGCTATCTGCCCTGCAATAGGAAGTAATAACGTGAAAGTTCCCCATGAAGTACCTGTTGCAAGAGCTGTAAAACCGGCAATGACAAAAATGATAGCCGGCAAAAAGGCAATATTAATATTTGAATTTTCTACTTGTTCCGCAATATATGTTCCGGTTCCCAAGCCATCAATCAATCCTGCAATAGTCCATGCAAATAATAGAATATAAATGGCAGGAAGCATGGATTTTGTTCCTTCTACTAAACCGCGGCCCACAACGTTGTTTGATACTCCACCTCTGGAAATTTGACTGAAAAGTAAAATGAAAGAAACTACTAAAGCGAACAATCCACCATAGAATAATGCTGCAGAGGGGTCTGTATTTTCAAAAATACCTAAAACCGTAATATCTCCATCAATTGCAGAAGCTCCTGTCCAGATCATCGCTCCAATAACACCAACAAAAAGTGCTACAATCGGCCATACAAGATTACCAATCGTTCCTTTTGTGCTAGTAGGAAGCTCGTCTGATAATTCTCCAGGTACTTCTTTTTCTGGATCGTATAATTCACCAGTCTCCATTGCACGTTGCTCATGCTTTCTCATTGGACCAATATTGAAGTTAAAATAACTTACCAAGAATACCATGATCAATGCAGAAAAAACGTATAAGTTCATCGGTATGATTTGCATAAAAGCACTGATTGCTGTTAAGTCACTAATGTTTTGTCTTACGATTACATCTGTTCCAATAATACCAATAATAACGGCACCCCAACTTGAAACAGGGGAAATGACACAAATCGGTGCAGATGTGGAATCAATCAAGTACGCTAATTTGGCACGTGACACTTTGTAGCGATCCGTTACCGGCCTACTGATCTGACCTACTGCCAATGCGTTAAAATAATCATCAATAAAGATTACGATTCCTAAGATAGCGGTTAGGAATTTCGATCCTCTTCGTGTCTTAATTTTTGTCTGTGCCCAGTCAGCAAAAGCCCTGCTGCCACCAGTAATCGAAATAAATGCCGTGATAATTCCTAGTATTATTAAGAACACAAGAATGTAAATATTCCACAAGTTCCATTCTTTATCGTCTACAGAATAAAACAGCCCTAAAACCACATCCCAGATTAAAACAACCATCGTCACCGGATTAAAATCCGCCAACATTAAGGCTGCCGCCAGAATACCTACTCCTAGTGAAAGCAACACTCTTCTGGTCAAAATAACCATCAAGATTGCTAGCACCGGAGGAATCAAAGAATAAATTGTTCCTTCCACAAAAAAAACCCCCAATAAGCTGTAATATGTTTGACAGAATTCAAACGGTTTACAACAATGGAAGGCGCTGAAAGAAAACAAAAATAAAAAGTAATGATAGAAAATAACTATCATTACCTATGTAATGTGTTATCCTCCATCCGATCAGTAGCCCTCCATTATAGAAACCGTCCGTACCGGTCATAATGGCAGTGTTATCCTTATTCAAGATAACCCCAGCAATAAGAGTTCGACCGCTCTTATTGCTTCGGCACAGCATCCTTTCTTTCTACCATCTTAGGTGTCAACCTCCAGTAGTTTTACTCTTATGCTATGCAGCCTCTACCTCATCGTATGATAAGGGAAGTATATTATTTTATGAGTTCACTATACCATACATCCTCATATAGGACAAAGGAAATATATCTCTTTTTTCTCCTAGACTTTCCTATTAGCTGACGGCCGCTATCTTTTGGAGGGAATCGCAATCCACAATCGCTAAACTCAAATGGTCTTTTAAGTTAATATCGTAAGATGTTTCCAATTCTTCTCCCTCTTCTTCTACTACCCGTATGACAGGTCGTTCTGTTAAATCTTTATTTTGGCCAACAACAAGCCCTTTTCTCCCATCATTCAAGGTAACCATTAAGCCATATGGATAGATGGCCACCGATTTTCGGAAGGCTTCAATAATCTCAGGTTCATACAAAGTGCCAGACCCTGCATATAAAATTTCGAGCCCTTCATGTGGAAGCATCGCGCTCCGGTAAATGCGGTGGGAGGTCACTGCATCAAAAACATCCGCTACAGCAAGAATTTTACCAAACAGATGGATATCGTCCGATTTAATCCCACGAGGATAGCCACTGCCGTTTAGGCGCTCATGATGCTGAAAAGCACAGTGTGCAACCATTAAAGGAATGGTCTGCATGTTGCGAAGAATATCGTAACCATAGGTTGCATGTCGTTTCATTTCAGCAAACTCATCACTTGTCAGCTTTCCTGGCTTAAAGAGAATTTCATTGGGAATCAACATTTTTCCAATATCATGAAGAATACCGCCAAGACCTAGTGTCTCTAAATCTTTTTGAGAGAGTCCTAATTTTAATCCTATAGATAGGGAATAAAGAGTCACATTTAACGAATGGGTAAACACATAATTGTCGTGTACATACACATCTGTTAAAAGCGCGGACACTTCTTCATTTGATTTCATATCAGAAAGAAGGTTTTGAATAAGTGATTTGATGCTTTTGGAAGACTTGTCCATGACAAACCACTTACTTAACTCTTTTTCATGTTCCACAGATTTAAAGGTATCCGTAATTGTCTTTATTGCTTCCTTACGCGTTTTATCCGAAATTATTGTCGGTACATCCATCCCGCTTGTACGGGCATCTTCTATATATACATACGTAACATTCAATTGCTGCAGCCGTGTGATCATTCGTGAAGTAACAGAGATTCCTTCACTCAACAGTACTCTTCCAGAATTATTGTAGATTGACCTGGCCAACACCATTCCCGGTTTCATTGATTTTGTAGGTAATAGTCTCATAACTTCTCCTATCTTCACATTTCGACAAAATCTATATATTTCCTATTATAGTAAAAATTCCGGGATAAAGCTTGATAAAATAAAAAAAAGTTTTGAAAAGTTTACTACAACCAAAATAGTTAGGAAAACAAAATTGTTGATTGAAGTGGGAGGCTCTTGACTCCTGAGGGAGATAGTGCTAGGTGGAAACCACGCAGGCGAAGCCGAAGGAGACTCTCGTCAGCCCCTAGGAAAGCAAAGCCATTTTCGGAATTCCACAGCGACATAATAAAATACCACCGTATAAGACGATGGTATATATATTTGTGGCAGAAGGTTTAAACTAACATCTCCTAGCCTCTATAACATTTTTAACAAAGCATCTTTCCCAGACATCCCTACAGTAATACCAACATTCTCTGCCTCATACGTAATGGATTCCAAAGGGGCCTCTATTAATTGCTCGATGGTACGCACTCCAACTGCCCGCCCTGCAATGATTTTACGGTCCTTTAGCTTCGCATTCAATAAGCCAACATCAAGCGCACCGCACATGATATAACCTTTATCGCTAGTCACCGCCAAGAAATTGGTTTTTGGCAATCGTACCGTAATTGCTGTAAACGTATGGCCTTCGATTGTAATTGGTGTCATTTCAATCATAGATAATTGTCACGCTCCCTTCCCATATCAATTTATGGTATGTGCATAGAAAGGGTGTGAAAAATAGGTCAATTATTAGAAAATGAATGTGCTAACACATCTCGAAGTAGTTCTGGAAGAAAAAACTTCTTTTCTTTTGCACGGATGATGCTTGGATACATCCTGCCAAAAGTGAACATATCAATGGTACCAACGGTTACATATTCTTTTGCTGCCAATCGTTTATCTCCTATATAAATATCTGTCACCTGAACGCTACCGTCTTTTATGGACTCTGTGTCGAACCTGACTTCGCTGAACGCCATGCGCCCCATTACCTCACCACGAAACCCAAGACCTTTCACCCTCAAGTTCTCCATATCAGGGTGAAGAGCTTGCTGGACAACTTCCCTTAACTCCTCGCCTGTCAGTGTTACCCTGCAAGGATTAATAGGATGAGGACATATACGGTGAAGCATACCAAAAGTTACATCACCTTTATCTAATCCATCAAGCAAAACACCGGCATTGACCATTCCTATATCTGCCTGACACCATTCCCTTAACTTCTTTGCAAGTAAATCTGGAAATATGGAAGGCGCGAACCATTCCACCGGAAGTGATTCTTCAATACGTCCAACTTTTTTATTCAAATGATTCTCCGCTACTTGTTCCATTTCTTTTATTCGCTCTGTTAATTGCTGATCTGGTCTGTAGCGTTCCAATTTATGAAGCTTCGCGGTAGAATGAGTGAGTGATTTTACCTCTTGATCATAATCAAGATCTACCTGGCCGATGTATTGCCCATACTTCCCAGCTCCACATATTAATGTATTTCCAATTCGTCTCCCTTCAGGCAAAACATGGTGGGTATGTCCGCCAAGGATGACATCTACATCAGGAAACCTCCTTGCCATCTCCTCATCATCAGAAATTCCCAAGTGGGAAAGCACCACAATTACGTCCGCCTCTTCTTTTAAAGCAGGCAGGTATTTTTCCAGCATAATATAAGGGTCTTCTATTTTCCAGCCAAGCAGCGAATAGAAATGCTGATAGAAAACAGTCACTCCGATAAAGGCAACTTTGACATCTCCCATATTTTTTACGTCATAAGGCTTTACCCAACTAGGATAATCTCCATTTTCTTCGAATAGATTGGCAGCCAAAACGGGAAATTCCGCTTCCTCATAAAGTTGTGATAACCCCTGATAGTCCAATGTTATTCCTTCATTATTTCCGAAAGTGACATAATCATATCGCAGCATGTTTAGTAGGCTAGTATTTGCCTTTCCACCAGTAGCTTCTGTGATAGGGTGAAAACGGTCCATATTATCACCAATGTCGACAAGAACGGATGGCTGTCTAGACGATTGTTCATTTAAAAAAGTCGCAAGCTTTGGATACGCATCAAAATGACTATGGATATCATTTGTATGTAAAATTCTAATTTGCGGCACACCATTTCTCTCCTCTAAAATAAATCTAGTTGCCTTGGGGCCAGCCCTGTATACTCGACACCCAAAAGGTCAATCATCTGTTTTGCATTTCCAGCGGCATGACCTCCAGAATTATTGTTAAATAATAAATAGATGGTACGAGATGAAGGAGCTATCCTCTCAAGATTTTCCTTCCATTCCATTAGTTCGTTAAGATTATAATCATACAGATAACGGACCTCTCTCCAGTCCTTCCCTTTTGCCGGTTTTGTCCAACCATGAACATTCCTCCCATGGAGACGAATAAGGGTATTCTCAGAATCGGTGGGATGCAGGACGGTAGGAATAGACCCTTTTCCCGCTTGCGGTTCATCACAGATACTATGAATCCACCCCTCCTCTTCCATAAATTTCAGTGTTCTGTCATGATAGGCAGGATGAAACCATGTCTGATTGCGGAACTCAAGCGCTACCTTTGTGTCTCCCATCTGCTCTTTACACCATCTCAAATAATCAACATTCTCCTTCTTGCATTCAAACCATGGTGGAAATTGAAAAAGAACCATGGCCATCTTTCCGGCTTTTTCATAGGGTTCAATAGATTGCTTAAAGGCTTGAAACATTAGTTCTTTCGTGTCAAAAGGAATCTCTCCTCGCTGATGACCTGTCATTCCTTGGTAGGCTTTTACAATGAACTTAAAGGTCTCAGGTGTATCTGCCACCCACTTTTCTACGTTCTGCTTTGGCTGAACAGCATAAAAGGATGCATCCACTTCCACAACAGGAAAATGAGCACCATATTCTTGTAGTTTGTCTCTTGGCGCGGTGCCTGCAACATATAGTGAATCATGATCTCCCCAGCCTGTCACACCTACATAAATCATCCGTTTCACCTCATTTTTTTCATTTTATCATATTCTGAGGAAAATTCTCCTGTTTATAGTGCAGAATATGGGAGTAATTGGTATGATAATTGTATCCTTTATCTTTTACGGAGGTTCTATGAAAAATAAAATCGTTATGTTCGACTTACTTTTCTACTTAGCTTTACCTTATTTGATTTGGAAATTTGGACAAGAAC
Source organism: Bacillus sp. CHD6a (assembly GCF_001293645.1). Lineage (GTDB taxonomy): Bacteria > Bacillota > Bacilli > Bacillales > Bacillaceae_I > Sutcliffiella_A. The sequence goes on along the minus strand of NZ_LBMD01000011.1, from coordinate 72,114 downwards.
CATTAGGAGACTATTATGCGATATTGCTTTCCACTGCGCCGGGGTTTGTGTATACCATTGTCCGTTTTGCAGTGGAGAGACAGTTCAATGTGACAGGGATGTTTATAATGGTTTCTTTGTTTGTAAGCACACTTGTTGATATCCTTTCAGGGGATGCCTTTACCATGCTGCAGAACTCGGTTTATGTGTCTGCTGGTTTTGGAATATTCATCTTTGCAACCATGCTTGTAAAAAAACCATTAGCTCTTTATCTTGGGGTAGATATCGCTTATCTTCAAGGCCATAAGCGTGAAGACAGCTTACGGCTTTATCGTCAAAAATCAATTCTGCCCGCTTTTTATATCCTTACCGGAATATTTGCCTTGCGGGGATTCGTTGCTGCCGGTTTGAAATACTATCTGATTGGTGTTTACGGAGTTCAAGGGTATGACAGGATTTTGTTCTTCATGAAGGTAAACGGCTGGGTGTTTGGGATATTGATTGCTGGTGGGTTTATTTATTCCAGCTTGAAGGTTAATGAGTATTTGGAAAAGCAGAAAGAAGATAAGATATCAGATTCTGATGATACGGAATTAGTTAGGTGATTGTGAGTTCGATCGTTGAGGCATTCCCATTTAGGGGGATGCTTTTTTGTGTGGTTGGGGTGGCAGAGAGTGATGAAGACAATGTCATGCTGATTTCCTTGTCTAAAGTGTCTTCATTGATGAGATGAAGGAATTCTCGTGGTTATTTCTATGCCGAAAGTGTCTTCATTGATGAGATGAAGACATTCTCGTGGTTATTTCTATGCCGAAAGTGTCTTCATTGATGAGATGAAGACACTTTCATGCAAATATTTGGATCAAAAGTGTCTTCATCATGAACCAGGTATTGAATACTAACAATCTTATAAAATATAATCGATAAAATTTTATTGTTTATCAATAAATAATATGGTAAGTTCAATATACAATATAAAAATGAGAGGTGTCAGAGATGATACGCGAAGAAACACTGGAACTTAGTTCAAGGATGAAAAAGAAGCAATGGGCCAGCGTAGGCGCATTCAAACAACTCGTTCGCTTTGGCTGGCAACAAGCATTATCCTGTGTGTTTCCTGTCGTTATTTTTGCTTCCCTCGCCTTAACACAAGTGATTCCTCTACCATTCCTGCCACGGTATGATTGGCTTCTAATCATCTGTCTCATCATGCAATGGTGGATGCTACGGTCTGGACTTGAAACCCGCGATGAGTTAAAAGTCATCACGTTATTTCACCTGATCGGGCTGGCACTTGAGATCTTCAAGGTGCATATGGGATCTTGGTCCTATCCAGAGGAAGGCTATTCCAAGATTTTTGGAGTGCCATTATACAGCGGGTTTATGTATGCCAGCGTGGCAAGTTATCTTTGTCAGGCCTGGAGAAGGTTGAATGTTGAACTCATTGACTGGCCGCCTTTTTGGGCCGTTGTATCGCTCGCAGTAGCCATTTATCTTAATTTTTTCACCCATCATTATTGGATCGATATTCGTTGGTGGTTATCAGCATTGGTCATTATCCTGTTTTGCAAGTCTTGGGTACGTTATGAAGTTGGAGGTATTCGTTACCGAATGCCCATTGCACTATCATTTGTCCTCATCGGGTTTTTCATATGGGTGGCAGAAAATATTGCAACATTTTTCGGCGCTTGGGAATATCCGAATCAGACAGACGCATGGAACCTCGTTCATTTAGGAAAGGTTAGTTCCTGGCTTTTGCTGGTAATTGTCAGCTTTCTGATTGTGGCAACATTGAAGCGGGTGAAAGGGAAAGAATCAAGAAGCTTAAATGATAAAATAGTATCACACAAATAAAAACCTTGGCATGCAAACATGCCAAGGTTTTTTATGACTAAATGTTACCCAATAGAACCTTCCATCTCGAACTTAATCAGACGGTTCATTTCTACTGCGTATTCCATTGGTAATTCTTTTGTGAATGGCTCGATGAAGCCCATTACGATCATTTCTGTTGCTTCTTCTTCCGAAAGACCACGGCTCATTAGATAGAACAGTTGCTCTTCTGATACTTTGGATACCTTCGCTTCGTGTTCAAGAGAAACGTTGTCGTTGAACACTTCGTTGTAAGGAATTGTATCAGAAGTAGACTGGTTATCCATGATTAGCGTGTCACACTCGATGTTGGAGCGTGCGCCGGAAGCTTTTTTACCAAAGTGTACGATTCCACGGTATGTTACTTTACCACCTTGTTTGGAGATGGATTTAGAAACGATCGTAGAAGACGTGTTTGGTGCAAGGTGAATCATTTTCGCACCTGCATCCTGGTGCTGCCCTTTACCAGCTAATGCGATGGAAAGAGTCATACCACGAGCGCCTTCTCCTTTAAGGATGACCGCTGGGTATTTCATCGTAAGCTTGGAACCGATGTTCCCGTCAATCCATTCCATAGTCGCATTTTCTTCACATACTGCACGCTTCGTAACTAGGTTGTATACGTTGTTCGCCCAGTTTTGAATCGTCGTGTAACGGCAGTAAGCATCTTTCTTGATGATGATTTCTACTACCGCACTGTGAAGGGAGTTTGTTGTGTAAACAGGTGCTGTACAGCCTTCTACATAGTGTACGTGTGCGCCTTCGTCTACGATGATTAGCGTACGCTCGAATTGGCCCATGTTCTCAGAGTTGATTCGGAAGTATGCTTGAAGTGGAGTTTCCACTTTCACACCTTTAGGAACGTAGATGAAAGATCCACCAGACCATACTGCAGAGTTCAAAGCAGAGAACTTGTTGTCTGTTGGCGGAATTACTTTCGCCCAGTGCTCACGGAAGATGTCTTCATTTTCTTTTAACGCTGTGTCTGTGTCTTTAAACACTACACCCAGATCTTCTAAGTCTTCTTGCATGTTGTGGTATACAACCTCAGATTCGTACTGAGCAGATACACCTGCAAGATATTTTTGTTCAGCTTCAGGAATACCTAATTTGTCAAACGTTTGCTTGATTTCTTCAGGTACTTCATCCCATGAACGCTCAGACTTCTCAGATGGTTTTACGTAATACGTAATTTCATCAAAGTTTAAGCTGTTCAAATCGCCGCCCCATTGTGGCATTGGCATGTTATAGAAATGTTCTAATGATTTAAGACGGAAATCCAGCATCCATTGAGGCTCTTCCTTCATACGAGAGATTTCTTCAACGATCTCTTTCGTAAGACCACGGCCGGAACGGAAAATGGAAACGTCTTTGTCCTTAAAACCATACTTGTAATCGCCGATTTCAGGCATTTTTTTCGCCATTTTTATTCCCTCCATTCAAGAGGTGAGCAACAATGCAGCACTTAATGCCACATTCTCACTCCCTATCTTGCCTTGCTTATTCCGATTTGACTCCCTTTTCCATGGCTTTCCATGCAAGAGTGGCACATTTAATACGTGCCGGGAATTTCGCCACTCCTTGAAGTGCTTCAATATCCCCTAAGTCAATCGTTTCATCGTCATATTCTTTGCCTAACATCAAATCATAAAAGATTTGGGATAGCTCTAGAGCCTTTTCCACTTCTAACCCTTTTACCGCTTGGGTCATCATGGATGCAGATGCCATGGAAATGGAACATCCTTCCCCATCAAACTTTGCATCCGCCACTTTTCCATCTTCTACTTGAAGTGTCAAATGGATGCGGTCACCGCACGTAGGGTTATTCATGTCGACCGTGATGCTGTCAGACTCGATTGCCCCTTTGTTACGCGGGTTTTTGTAATGATCCATAATTACTTGACGATATAGAGTATCTAAATTATTAAAAGACATTACTAAAGTACTCCTTTGTTTTCACTAATGATGCTACTAGCTTATCAATTTCTTCCTCTGTGTTATACAGGTAAAAACTAGCACGCGCAGTGGAAGAAACGTTTAGATACTTCATTAATGGCTGTGCACAGTGATGTCCTGCGCGAACAGCAATCCCTTCAGCATCCAGCACAGTAGCTACATCATGTGGATGTACGTCGTCTATATTGAATGTAACAAGTCCCGCTCTTTTCTGTGGACCGTAAATGGTGATTCCTTCGATTTCGGACATGCGGTTCATCGCATAGTCTGCAAGCTTATGTTCATGGGCAAGGATATTATCCATTCCCACCTGCTCTAGGAAGTCAATTGCTGCACCAAGTCCGATCGCACCCGCAATAATGGGGGTACCTCCTTCAAACTTCCAAGGCAGCTCCTTCCAAGTGGATTCCTGCAGTCCCACAAAGTCAATCATTTCCCCACCGAATTCGATTGGTTCCATGTTCTCAAGTAAATGTTTTTTTCCGTAAAGTGCACCAATTCCTGTTGGAGCACCCATTTTATGACCAGACAGTGCGAAGAAATCGCAGTCTAAATCCTGTACGTCCACCTTCATGTGCGGGGTACTCTGGGCACCGTCGACCACCATAATTGCACCATTGCGGTGGGCAATCTCAGCGATCTCTTTAATAGGGTTGATGGTACCAAGTACGTTGGAAACATGCATCACTGAAACAATTTTTGTGTTTTTCGTGATGGTAGCTTCCACATCTGCCAAGGACAGGCTCCCGTCTTCTGTAAGAGGGATATATTTTAAAGTAGCTCCAGTGGCTTTTGCCGCCTGTTGCCATGGAATGATATTACTATGATGCTCCATGTAGGTGATAACTATTTCGTCGCCTTCCTTCAGGTTGGCGCGTGCATAGCTGCCAGCTACAAGATTCAGAGCGGTCGTTGTACCACGAGTGAAGACTATTTCTTCTCTGTGGGCCGCATTGATAAAGTTCTTCACCTTATCACGTGCGCCTTCGTAACCGTCTGTCGCTCTCGTACCCAAAGTATGAACTCCACGATGAACATTGGAGTTATACCCTTTATAGTACTTCTCCAACGCCTCAATGACCGCTAGCGGTTTTTGAGATGTAGCAGCACTATCCAGATACACAAGCGGATTTCCATTGACCTCTTGATGCAAGATGGGAAACTGCTGACGTATCTCCTGGATATTCATTACTTCACTTTCCTTTCAATTACATCAATCAATTGGTTTTTAACCTTTTCGATAGGTAATTGATTTACTACAGGTGCCAAGAATCCGTGGATAACTAAGCGCTCTGCTTCTTTCTTAGAAATTCCGCGGCTCATTAGGTAGTAAAGCTGAAGTGGATCAATTCGACCCGCTGATGCTGCGTGACCTGCTGTTACATCATCTTCATCAATTAGAAGAATCGGGTTAGCGTCACCACGAGCTTTTTCACTAAGCATTAACACGCGGGATTCCTGCTCAGCATTTGACTTGGACGCACCGTGCTCAATTTTACCAATACCATTGAATACAGAGCTTGCACTGTCTTTCATAACCCCGTGCTTAAGGATTTGTCCGTCGGAGTTTTTGCCAAAATGAACAACCTTCGTTGTAAAGTTTTGCTTTTGCTCTCCACGTCCCACTACTACTGTCTTTGTATCTCCAACAGAGCCGTCACCCATAAGGTTTGTTACGTTCTCAGAGATCGTGTCGCCATCATTCATCAGACCTAGTGCCCACTCAAGCGTCGCGTCACGTCCAACTACCCCGCGGCGGTTAACGTAAGTTGTAACACCTTTTCCAAGGTTATCTACAGCACCGTATTGCACTTTAGAGTTTCCGTTAGCGATAACTTCAGTGATGATGTTGAAAATGGAACCTTCCCCATCATTATTGGATAAATAGTTTTCTACATAAGTGACAGCACTATTGTCTTCCGCCACGATCAAAACGTGGTTAAACATAGCTTCCGCTTGGTCTTGAAGGTAGATCGCTTGGATCGGTTCTTCAATAACAACGTTTTTCGGAACATAAAGGAATGCTCCGCCATTCAATAATGCAGCGTGTAAAGCGGATAGCTTGTGCTCATCAACTTTTACACCGTCTTGCATAAAATACTTTTTCACAAGATCACTGTGCTCTTTTGCAGCAGTGATGATATCTGTAAAGATAACGCCTTGTGCTTTTAATTCTTCTTTCACAGTGGAGACAACTGGAGTGTTATCCACTTGAACGTATATATTTTCTCCATCAACTAACGCCTTTACCTCTTGGGGTAATTGGTCCAAAGAAGTAATGGCAGTTTCTACAGTGTGCTTCTGGAAGTTTGTAAAATTCCAGTTCGTAATCTTCGTCTTATCAGGCTTAGGTAATGGCAGTTCTTCTGCCAAGGAATAAGCTTGTAAGCGAAGATCTAACAGCCACTGAGGTTCTCCTGACTCTTTGGAGTAGTTAGTGAGGTAGTCTTGATCAAACGGTAATTTCGTCTCTAACGTCATGATAATCCTCCTTGCTTACGCTTCTTGACCGACTGTTTCGTCTTCGATACCTAGTTCTTGCTTAATCCAATCGTAACCTTCTGCCTCTAGACGTTGCGCTAATTCCTTGCCACCGGATTTCACGATGCGGCCTTGCATCATTACGTGAACGTGGTCAGGAGTGATGTAGTTCAATAAACGTTGGTAGTGAGTGATGATAAGGCAACCGAAGTCGTCTCCACGCATTTCGTTGATTCCTTTAGAAACAACTTTCAATGCATCGATATCAAGACCAGAATCAATCTCATCAAGGATTGCGATCTTAGGTTCGATCATCATTAATTGTAGAATTTCGTTACGCTTCTTTTCCCCACCAGAGAAACCTTCGTTTAGGTAACGCTGTGCCATTGCTTGATCCATTTCTAAGAAGTCCATGTTTTTATCCATTTTACGGATGAACTTCATTAGGGAAATCTCATCGCCCTCTTCACGGCGAGCGTTGATAGCAGAACGCAAGAAGTCCGCGTTTGTTACACCACTGATCTCACTTGGGTATTGCATTGCAAGGAATAAGCCAACTTGCGCGCGCTCATCCACTTCCATTTCAAGAACATCTTTGCCATCAAATGTAATGCTTCCGCTTGTTACTTCATATTTTGGGTGACCCATGATTGCAGAAGAAAGCGTTGACTTTCCTGTTCCGTTAGGACCCATAATTGCGTGAATCTCTCCGCCTTTTACTTCAAGATTTACACCCTTTAAAATCTCTTTATCATTAATGGATACATGTAAATCTTTAATCGTTAACGTTGAACCCATAACTGTAACCTCCAATGTTCTTGTGTTCCTATATGAAAACACATTCTTGTTTTAATTCTCATTTTATTCTCATTACAATCTTATAACAAATAGAAAGTGATAGCAACCTTTTCCGCCTTGTGTAAGATACCCTCAAATTATAACGAATATAAGGGGGCAAAGTCGAATTTTCATGAGAAATTTATTTAATTTAACTCCCGGTTTCAGTCATTCCCTTTCCGCGGGACGTGTGCTTGAGCCTCCTCGGTGCGATGGGAGCAATTAACCTAGATATTAAAAAACAAAAAAGGGTCTGCATTATTCTCTTTTCGTTTGAGAATAACACGTACCCTTTTTCTACTATATTATATGGTCAACCTGACAGTTTGCTGCTGCCCAGGTTTTATGGGCGGAAATTACGGTCTACTTCTTCGACAATCTCCAAGCTTTTTTGGTAATCCTTTTCTCGCTTTTGCTCAACTTCTATGAGTTTCGAGAGCTTATTTGAATACTCCTCATAACCAAAACCGTAAGCTTGATACATTGCCTTCTCCATTTCACCTGTGTACTTCACATGTACCTGATGGATAATAAACCATTCCCTTCCTATTTATAAGTGTTTATTTTTAGTACCAGTTTTTCTGATACCCTCAAAGTATTTGTTATAAACACTTTATTAATCATAGCAGGGGTGGTTAATTTATCCAACTTAGGTATGGGCTGATTACCAGGGATATTGAAGGTTGTGGCGGAGTTAGGGAAGATAGATGAGAGGAAGCTTACTATTTCTCTAAAATGCTAGGGCGTTCTGGTTGTCCCGATATGACCGGTGCTTTTGGTGTTGTTTTGGTGTTAGATCTGGACATAGGTGGTCCCGTTGTGGTTGGTATTTAACCTAAGCAGTCCCAAATGTCCGAAGTTTTTTGAAAGTTGACCGAAGTTTTTCGGTAGTTGACCGAAGTTTTTGCAAAGTTGTCCGAAGATTTTCGGTAGTTGGCCGAAGTTTTTGCAAAGTTGACCGAACCGATTTTTCAAATGACCGAACCCCCTTAGATTCTTGTCCAAACAATCACTTCAATTGTCCGAACACCCTATTAAAATAGAGTGAGAATGTCCGAACCCACGTAAAAATTGACCGAACCATTTTTAGCACGATGAAAACAGTGAAATAACTTTAGTTCTGATGCGGAATATCCAGAAAGATCTCGTAAAAATCTCATTCCAATAAAAAAGCCCAACCCAAAAAGGTCAGACTCCAGAAAAATCAATGCTTCAATTCATTAAAATCACTAATGCAAGACTGCACCAATGTCACGGATTGGCTCATTGCCGCGCCGCCTCCAAATGCTGCTGTCACGCCACACACTTCCAAAATCTCCTGCTCTGTAGCACCTTGATCCAAGCAACCTTTAGTATGATACACAATGCAATATTCATCTTGGGAATACACACTCACACCAAGTGCAATTAATTGCTTTTGCTTTTTATCAAGTACGCCCTCTTTAAAACAAGCTTCTGTAAACTCGTTGTAGTGGTGTGCAAGCTCAGGCATCTTTTCTGTGAATACTCCTAGTCCTGCTTTATAATCATGAAGTGCTGCTTCTGCATAGTTTTTCGGCTCATAATGTTGTTCCATTGAAGACAACTCCCATCCTTATTTTTCACAAAGTTAGTATTTGTTTAGGGGGGAGGTTAGTATTCAAGTATTACAAAAAAATAACCCCGTACCATAAATATAGTACGGAGTCATTGATTCGAACCTTATTCTTCGTCAGATGCCTTTGCGGGTAGCACGGATCCTTTGTATTCTTTTTCAATGAATGCTTTGATTTCATCAGATTGAAGCACTTCAACCAATGCTTTAATTTGTTCATTATCTTTATCTTCCTCACGGACAACGATTAGGTTTACGTAAGGATTGTTTTCACCAGATTCTAGAGCAATTGCTTCTTCTTCAGGGTCAATGTCAGCGCCAAGCGCATAGTTACCGTTGATTAACACTGCATCTCCATCACCATTTAGATAGGCTTGTGGAAGGAAGGCTGCTTCGAATTGTGTATTGAACTCTAGGTTTTTTGGATTTTCATCGATATCATCAATGGACGCAGAAGTAACTTCTACACCTTCTTTTAACGTAATTAGTCCTTTTTCTTCAAGCATTGCAAGGATACGGCCATGATCGGCAACAGAGTTACTCATTAAGATTTCTGCGCCCTCAGGAAGTTCTTCTAGGCTGTCATATTCTTGTGAATAAACACCGATTGGCTCGATATGAACGCCGCCTGCACTTACAAATTCATAATCATTTTCTTCGATTTGACTTTTCAAGTACGGCTCATGTTGGAAAAAGTTCGCATCAATATCTTTATCACGTAAAGCTTGGTTTGGGATGATGTAATCTGTATATGTTTGGATGTCTAATTCAATACCCTTTTCTTCTAGTAATGGTTTTGCTTCTTCCAGGATTTCTGCGTGTGGAACATTTGAAGCACCTATTACCAGCTTACCTTCTTTGATTCCTTTGTCTCCGCCGCCACACGCAGCAAGAACTAGCACTAACAATGATACAACAGCTAAACTTAACACTCTTTTCATGATTTTCGTCCCCTCTTTCCTATCGTTTGTCTAGTTTGTTAGTTATTAAATCTCCAATGAATTGGATGATAAATACAATGATTAAGATGATGACAGTACATACTAAAGTTACTTCCCAGTTATTACGTTGGAAACCATCTAGGAATGCGAGGTTACCCAATCCACCTGCACCGATGATTCCTGCCATTGCTGTGTAACTGACAATGGCAATGGCTGTAACTGTTATACCTGAAACCAATGCTGGCATCGATTCCGGAATGAGCACTTTCCATATTATTTCTGATGTTTTTGCGCCCATTGATCGTGCTGCTTCAATGACACCTTTATCAATTTCACGTAGTGCAATTTCTACCATTCTTGCGTAAAAAGGTGCAGCTCCAATGATTAGAGCTGGCAATGCTGCGTTTGCTCCGATAATGGTATCCATAATGAATCGTGTAAATGGAATAAGTAAAAAGATTAAAATGACAAATGGGATGGAACGGAAAATATTTACGAAAGCTGCAACTAAGCCATTAATCAAACGACTTTCCCATATGTTTCCCTTAGCAGTTAAAAACAATAATAGTCCTAAAACTATTCCTAAAATAAACGTAGCGACAACTGATATACTACTCATATAAAGAGTTTCTAAGGTTGCTTCCCACATCTTGTCCCAGTTAACTCGCTCAAGCATGTGTCATCACCTCCAACTCCACTTGCTGCCCACGTATGAAACTTAATGCCTCTTGCACTTGCGTTTCTTCTCCATCCAGGTGAACAAATAGCGTGCCATATGCTCCATTTTGAGTTTGTGAGATTTTCCCTTGTAGAATGTTCACATCAATGGGGAATTTGCGAATCAAATTCGTTATTAAAGGCTGTTCTGCAGAAGTTCCAACAAAAGTTAATTGTATTACTTTTCCTTGCGGATATTCCGTCAATAAATGTTCTACAGTTTCTTGCGTGTCTTCCGGTTCTGTTACCTGTTTTACGAAGCGTTTCGTGATAGGTTGCTCAGGTTTGCGGAATACATTTAACACTTCTCCCTGCTCCACAACCTTTCCATTTTCCATTACCGCAACTCGATGACAGATTTTACGGATAACGTGCATTTCATGTGTAATTAGCACGATTGTTAGAGATAGTCGTTTATTGATATCGACTAACAGGTCCAAAATGGAATCTGTCGTCTGCGGATCCAAAGCTGAAGTCGCTTCATCACATAAAAGCACTTTCGGGTTATTCGCTAGCGCTCTGGCTATCCCAACACGTTGCTTTTGACCTCCGCTTAGTTGGGACGGATAGGAGTCATCTCTTCCCTCTAATCCGACAAGCTTGATAAGTTCTTCGACTCTTTTGTTCCGCTCTGACCTGCTTACTCCTGCAATCTCAAGTGGAAACGCGATATTTTCCTTTACCGTCCTTGACCATAATAAATTGAAGTGTTGGAAGATCATGCTTATCTCTTGGCGTGCTTCTCTCAGTTCCTTGCCCTTTACTTTTGCAAGATTTCTTCCTGCTACATCCACCACTCCATCCGTTGGAGTTTCGAGCCCATTTAGCATACGAATCAGTGTACTTTTTCCTGCTCCACTGTATCCAATAACTCCGAAAATCTCCCCTTGGTTGATGGATAAATCTATATTATCAACAGCTGTAACTAATCCATTTTTCGTTTTGAAAACCTTTTTTACACCTTGAAGTGAAATCATGCTCGCACCTACCTTCTTACTTTTCCTTGTTTTAGCTTACCCAATTAAGATTAATCAAACGTTTGTTTTATCCTTGAAAATAAAAAATCCCTTCTGCAATAATGAGCAGAAAGGATTAAATGAGAAAAGTCCTTTCTCTCATCTATCAAAGCAAATAGCTTTGTGTGAATTGGCACCAATTTCAACAATTCCTTGTTGACGGTTGCCGGGTTTCATCGGGCACGTCCCTCCACCTCTCTCGATAAGAGATAAACATATATAATTAAGTATTTGGGCAATTTGAATTAACGATTGTAATCGTATCACGGTGATAAATAGCCTGTCAATTAAAAACTTTCTTCCCATATTTAAAAAATCTTTAAAGCTTTCTCTTCTATACTAAAATCTGTGGAGCTATTTGGAACAATTTCACCATCACACTGCATGACCATAGAGGAGTTGTGGCTTATTTTAATAGACGTTCCTCTAAGCATCGTAACATTCCGGTGTTTAATATGTCTCCCTTTAAAAGCAAGTGGAAACACAAATAATAACTCCCATCTTCCAATTCCAGAAACCACACAAACATCCAACACTCCATCATTTCCCCTTGCATCAGGGCAGATCATGATCCCTCCACCATAATAAGGGAGGTTGGCAACCGCTATCAACCAAACCTCCTCAAACTTTTTTACCCTTCCGTCTACTTCAACTGAAACAGCAGAGGGTTGATAAGTGAAAAGAACTCTGAAAATATTTAGCACATAGGACAAGCCGCCTAATCCAAATTTATTCATTAAGCGTTTGGATCTGGAGCTGTTGGTGACTTCAGCAACCTTCCCGTCAAACCCCAGCCCGGCAATTGATATATAATACTCTTTACCTACTTTTGGTACATCTATTAGATGATGAGAACCGTTTAAAATACGATTTAAAGCTCCTCCCACATCAAAAGGGACTCCAAGGCTTCTTGCCAAGTCATTTCCAGAACCGGCAGGAACAATCCCGAGAGCCACTTTTTTATAAACCAATTTATTAACCACTTCATGAATGGTACCGTCTCCACCAACTACGACGACAGCTTGAACCAAATTCTCATCTACATTTAATACTAATTTACCGGCATGACCTGCATACTCAGTAAAAGAAACTTTATAAGGTAAATTTTTCTCCTTTAAAAGATTTTCTGATTCTCTCCACATTCGCAGTCCTTTTCCATTGCCAGCCAACTTGTTAACAATAAAATAATACACTACCCCTACACCGCCTATAATTTCTCTCTGTCTAAATACACTAATTCGTGATAGGCGAGTACAATTCCTTTAAGATACCTCTTTTCTTTCTGAACGATTTACAAGAGTAAACAACGAATCCATCAACAAGAAATGTCGAAAGGAACCTTTAAATGCTAAGCCTTTCACATCTCTCATCTTCGTTCCATTTAGAAGCTCCATTATATCGTCTGCAGAACCCTCAATTACAACATCAGCCACTGTTGCACCTTGTTCCACTTGCAAGTTATTTTTACTTAGAGAAAAAAACGACCGCTCCCCTTGGGACACTAAACAGCAGCGTAGACTGTAGTAAGGCATAATTTCCATTACATGAGATTTACTTTTGGCTTTAAGAAGAAACATTTCTAGGTTCTCTATTACCATTACAAACCAGCCCCCTTTTTCTATTAATTTCCCTGCCTGTCAGCATAATCCCTGCAATAAAAAAAGAACAATTACCGCGTGATTTACGATAACTGCTCTTCATTTCCCAAGAAATATGTCAGACTATGATGTCTTTACCATAGCCTTTTGGTAGGTTGCCGTCGTTTTTTCCCTAAACATCAAATAAAAGAAAATAGAACTTGTCAGATAAAGCACAGCCGTGATGGAGAAAACTATCGAATATCCCCAATATTCCCCATATAAAAGAACAATGGTCATAGAAACCGGCCCCATGCTAGCCCACCCGAGTGAAAAAACCATTTGATTTATGGAGTTAGCAAAACCCTTCAAAGAGTTATCTACCTTCTCCATCATCATGGAAGAAATGATCGGATTTGCCGCATTCATTAATGCCTGCCTGAATAAGAATCCGAGAGCTGCAAGCCAAAAAATTTGAGTGAAGGCGGTTATTAGCATGAATGGTAAGGAAAGAAGCTGTAAAATAACCACTGCTCTCATCTCTCCTACTCTTCGGACAACCGCCGGACCGATAATCATAGCTACGGCTGTTACCGCCTGACCTAAAGATAAAACGATGCCAATGGTAGAATTTGATGTCCCAAAACGATCTGCAAAATACATGTTTAAGTATGGAATGACAAGCCCAGACCCAAATCCTATCAGGATGGATGCAAAAGAAAAAGCAAAAATCAGCTTCCATTGGCCTTTGGGTATAGATGATTGGAAGTTTTTAAAAGTAAAAGCTTTATTTTCTCTTTTTCGTTGTACTTCCGTGGTTTTCCATAAAGGGATGATTCCCAACATGAATATAAGACTTCCAAGTAAAAGCGTTAGTCTAATACTCCAAACAGGAGTAAGTCCTACAACATGTAAAAGTAAATCCGTTAATGAACCTCCCAAAAGATTTCCAATTACGTTTGCTCCCATCATAACTGCAAAGTGATAGCTGAAAAGTTTAACTCTCTGCTCTTTTGTTGAGCTTTCAGCAAGCCATGGTACTGCTGTAACTTGAATGAAGGCCATGGCTATCCCTGCAATGAAAGCACTGATTAAAAGCAGAGATTCTAATTCAAATATACTTCTTAAGAACATAAAGATTCCACTAAAAAACACACCAAAAAGCATCATTTTCTTACGGCCAATCCGATCACTTAATATGCCAGCTGGGATTAAGATGATAGCTGCTGCTAATGATGAAACTGCGATGACGTTCCCATTTACCGTCTCCGCAAACCCAAGCTCCCTTATATAAAAATTGTAAACAATCATAAAAATCCCGAGCCCTATTTGAGTAAGGATATTAACAATAAATAACTTCTGGATAGTATGATCATACCGCATAAATGACTGAAACCAGCTTGCATTCTTCAACATAAATTACCCCTCGTTTGTTTGTTGAATAGATATTTCGTCTCCCTAAACAAACTTACTCCTTTTTCAGAAAAATGGCAATAGGATATTATGTCGAAAGCATAAAAAAACACCCTCACAGGGTGTTTTTAGTCGACTGACATTCCGTCATGTTCCTTGAATAGTTCATATAAAAATCCCACCGAACGGAAGGCATAAATTTTTTCCTTCATCTCACCATGTTTGAAGATCATCAAACAAGGGACGCTTTCAATTTCCCACTTCATAGCAAGATCTTGAATATAATTCACATCAAGCATCCCAAAATTAAGATGCGGAAAAAGCTCTTTCGTCACGTCCAGCATCCGCTTGGCAACCTGACAGGTCCCACACATTGGCGTGTAAAAATAAACCACACTTAGTTTATTTTCGTTGATTTCTTGTAAAAGTTCTTCCTTGGTCCAATCCCTCATGATCTCATCCTCATTACATCTTATTACAAGTATTCTGCATGAATATCAATATTTGCACTAAGTAACACCGTAGCTATATGGTGATGTGGCGCAGAGGCCACTTCTCGATACATTTTATCAATATAAAGATGCTCTGCCTCTGGAAACTCTCTTTTAAAGAGCTTCCGCAATTTTTCACCAGAACTATCCGCATCGACCAAAATATAAACCTCTTTATCCATTATATCTTCCATCAATTCATCAAGCTTTGTGACACTGATTGTGCCATTGGTACATATAATATGAACTGGCTCATTGATGACTTCCTGAACACGTTTTTTATCTGATTTACCCTCTACAATAATAATTTTTTCCTCTTGAATAAAATCCATATCCATCACCTGTTCTAAAAAGATGTATAAAGATAAGTTGCTTTATACTATAACTATTCCGAATAGCGGTAATGTACACATATAATTAGAAATAAGGGCGTCATTTAATATGAAAAAGGGGCGGAACTAATAAGAGTCCCAACCCCACCGATGGTTAACACCATCCATTTTCGTAGTCGCAATCTACATATTTGGCATCTTTTTCAGAAGGCACTTGAACTTGTTGAAAGATCTTGCTACCTTCTTGTTCATAACCATTTTTTAAGGCGTACTGGTTGCCTTGCTCGGTAAACGTTACTTGACCTATGGATTCATTTTCCACGTAAAGCTCAAAGCCTTGGTTTGTCAACTTCCCGTTTACTCTGTCGGTGATATCCAGCCTTTTGTTATCCAACGTCATTTAAGGTCACCTCTTTAGTAAAAGTTAACTAAAGTTAGGTTGCCCCACGTCTAGATAATTAATCTTCTTTTGTCATTTCCTCATATTGCTCTGCAGTCATCAATTTGTCTACTTCACCAGCATCTGCAGGTTCCACCACAATCATCCATGCTTTCTCGTATGGAGATTCATTCACAAATTCAGGGCTGTCATTTAGATCTTCATTAACTTCTACCACTTTTCCACTGATTGGAGCGTAAAGTTCTGATACTGTTTTTACAGATTCAACACTTCCAAATGGCTCATCTGCAGAAATTTCATCTCCAACTTCAGGAAGTTCAACAAACACAATATCGCCAAGCTCGGATTGAGCAAAGTGCGTAATCCCTACTCGTACTTTTTCTCCTTCAACTTTTACCCATTCATGCTCTTCGGAATAACGTAAATCTTTAGGTGTGCTCATCAATAATTCCCTCCATCAAAACTTGTTTATTTTTAGCTCATCTAATAGGCATGCCTATTTAAAAAGAGAGCCTGTCCTATTTCCATGTTTCCTCAAACTGTTTTTCATTAAATCCAACTGTTACTTTGCTGCCGTCCGTCGTAATCGGACGCTTAATCAACATCCCATCCGTTGCAAGAATATCAAGCAATTCCTCTTCGGATGCTGTTTTTACTTTATCCTTCAATCCAAGCTCGCGATATTTCATGCCGCTTGTATTAAAGAACTTCTTCAGTTCTAGGCCGCTTTTTTTGTATAGCTCCTCTAACTTTTCACGTGATGGTGGATTTTCGACAATATGTACTTCTTCTACCGCTACACCATTCGCCTCAAGCCACTTTTTAGCATTGCGACATGTGCCACATTTAGGATACCAATAAAACGTTACTGTCATAACCTTTTTGCACCACCTTAGCATACATGATTTTACTCATATATTGTAGCATAACACAAAGCTTGCGCCTAATTTTCAACATGCTATTTTCTATTATTCGACGTCTTTTTCTATTTTCCTTTTGATGAGATACAATTTTTGTAGACCATCGTGCTGGAAGTGTATAACTCTATATTAGTTATTTGCTTTGGTTGGTTATTTGATTTGAGGTTAAATAAGTTAAATAGCTTGATGAAGACCTTTTCAGCTGAATGTTTGTGTCGAAAGTGTCTTCATATTGTTTATGATGACATTTACAGCAGTTATTTCATTACGAAAGTGTCTTCATACATTGGATGAAGACACTTTTAACTAAAATGCAGCTCCAAAAACGTCTTCATTCTCAAATATATACAAAGCCATCAATTGTTTCGATCTTTTGAAAGGAGTAAAAAAACCAGACTACCCGAAACAGGAGCCTGGTTTTCGATTCTTAAACAGTATATTTTTGAGCATCCAATACGACCGCTGCAATTTCTCGTTTCTTTGCAACAACGTTGATTGGTGTGTGACGAGTGAATTTGCGCAGTGCAGAAATCATCATGCGAAGCGTATCGCCAGTTTCAGCAGCTACCAACGTTTCTCTTGCATCTGCTTCAATTTGGTTGAACGCCTCTTGACAGAATACTTGCGTATAAAGGACTTTCAGTTTGTTTTTGTCTTCGCCGGATTTTGCAATCGCTTTTTCCGTGCGTAGCACAGCAGACTCCATAGAATATACGTTGCTGATGATGTCCGCGATGTTAACAAGCAATTCTTGTTCTCTTTCCAAAGCCTTTCCGTACTTTTGAGCTACAAGACCTGTCATTAAGATAGCGATTTTCTTAGCATTTTTCACAAGATATTTCTCTTGTTCCAACACTCCATCGCCAACTTCTTCAGGCATAAGCATCATTAACTCTTCTTGTAGACTTTGTGCTTTTTGGATAAGTGGAAGTTCGCCTTTTAATGCTTTACGCAGGTACGTTCCTGGTACCAATAAACGGTTGATTTCATTTGTTCCTTCGAAGATACGGTTGATACGGGAGTCGCGGTACATTCTTTCCACTTCGTACTCTGCCATAAAGCCGTATCCACCATGAATTTGAACCGCTTCATCCACCACATAGTCAAGCGTTTCAGAACCAAACACTTTATTTAAAGAACACTCGATAGCATATTCTGCAACTGCTTTTGCCACTGCATTAGGATCTTTTTCCTCTTCTTTCGTCAGACGGCCCATGCTGTCTTCAAAAAGCCCGACTGTACGGTAAACGGAGCTTTCCGTTGCATATGTTTTAACTGCCATATTTGCAAGCTTCTCTTGGATAAGGGAGAATTTTGCGATAGGTGTTTTGAATTGTTGGCGCTGGTTTGCATACGTTGCTGCAAGCTCAATTCCACGCTTAGATCCACCAACTGTTCCAACAGCCAATTTGTAACGTCCAATGTTAAGGATGTTAAATGCGATTACGTGCCCGCGTCCAATTTCACCAAGAAGGTTTTCTTTTGGTACTAATGCATCTTCTAGGATCAATGTACGTGTAGAAGAGCCTTTGATTCCCATTTTCTTTTCTTCCGGTCCAGTGGAAACGCCACCAAACTCGCGCTCTACGATGAATGCGGAGAAGTGTTCGCCATCAACTTTTGCATAGACAACGAATACATCTGCAAAGCCTGCATTAGTAATCCATTGTTTTTCACCATTCAATATATAATGCGTTCCTTCGTCATTCAACTTAGCAGTCGTTTTTGCACCAAGAGCGTCCGATCCGGATCCTGGCTCTGTTAATGCGTACGCTGCAAGCATTTCACCGGAAGACAGTTTTGGAAGGTATTTTTGTTTTTGGTCTTCATTACCGAAAAGAACGATAGGAAGAGATCCAATTCCAACGTGTGCGCCATAGGATAAGGAGAATCCGCCAGCTCTTGAGAATTTTTCTGTGATTAGGGATGAACTGATTTTATCAAGTCCGAATCCGCCGTACTCTTCTTGTACGTCTGCTCCTAATAGGCCCAGTTCTCCTGCTTCTTTTAAAAGTTTTACGGAGATATCGAAGTTGTGGTGTTCGATTTCTTCTAGGTTTGGTACTACTTCGTTTACGACGAATTCTTCGGTTGTTTTGGCGATTAGTTTGTGTTCGTCTGAGAAGTCCTCTGGTGTGAAGACTTTTTCTGCTGCTATATCATCAAGTAGGAAGCTTCCGCCTTTGATTACGTTTTCTAATGTGTTTGACATTTTGTTTTCCTCCCGAATGGTTATTAAAAAACTTTTGTTTTCTGGATAACTCCTTGTTGACTTCCGTTTCGGGTGTTCGCTTTCCGCGGGTCACTTCGTTGGAGTCCACTGAAAAAGTCTTGATTTTAGTATTTTTATAAACACCGCTATTGATTTCCGCAAATGGCTTCGCTTTCCTAGGGGCGCTGCTGGAGCCTCCTCGGCTACGCCTGCGGGGTCTCCACCTAGCGCTATCTCCCTCAGGAGTCTTCGCCTTTTGCTCCAATCAACAGCTAGGAATAAATAAAAAACTTTATTTTATTAGTTTTTCAATGGTCTCCTTCGTTGCGGGGTCTCAAGCTACCGCTACCTCCCGCCGGAGTCGAACTCCCTGCACTTCAGTCAACAGGGGAAGTCACGTTTTATAACAGATATCTATTCATCTTTTATAAAATAATATATTTATGCCAGTAGTTCGAATACTCCTGCGGCGCCCATTCCGCCGCCGATACACATGCTGACGATACCGAACTGTTCGTTGCGGCGTTGCATTTCGTGTAGGAGGGTCAGGGTTAGTTTGGAGCCTGTGCATCCAAGTGGATGACCTAGGGCAATTGCTCCACCGTTTACGTTCACTTTGTCTTCGTCAAGATTCAATTCGCGCATAACTTGAATTGCTTGGGATGCGAAGGCTTCGTTTAATTCTAGTAAGCCGATATCGGAAAGTTCCAATCCTGCCAGTTTAAGTGCTTTCGGGATTGCCACTACCGGACCGATTCCCATTACTTCCGGTGGCACGCCGCCTACTGCAAAGGATCGGAATTTTGCAATTGGTTTTAATCCAAGTGCTTCTGCTCTTTCACGCTCCATCACAAGGACAGATGCTGCTCCGTCACTTGTTTGGGAGGAGTTTCCTGCTGTTACGGAACCTTTAACATTAAATGCAGGGCGAAGTTTGCTCAATACTTCCATGGAAGTACCTGCTCTTACTCCTTCATCCTGACTGAAAGTGAAGGTTGATTCTTGTAATTTGTGGTTGGATCCAACCTTGCGCAACGTTACATCCACAGGGACGATTTCATCCACAAATCTTCCTTCTTGTATCGCTCTTGCAGCACGCTCATGACTGCGAACAGCGAACGCATCCTGATCTTCACGGCTTACACCGTATTTCATTGCTACTTGTTCCGCCGTGTGACCCATCCCCATATAATACTCTGGTGCGGAATCAACAAGTCTTGCATTTGGTCTTACTGTGTGACCGACCATTGGCACCATACTCATGGATTCTGCTCCACCTGCGATGATGGATTCAGAGTGGCCAAGCATGATTCGCTCTGCAGCATAGGCAATGGTTTGTAAGCCCGAAGAACAATATCTATTTATAGTAATTGCAGGTACGCTAGATGGGAGTCCAGCTAATCCTCCGATGTTTCTTGCCATATTGAGACCTTGTTCTGCTTCTGGCATCGCACACCCGAAAATTAAGTCATCGATTGGACCATCATAATTGCCTGCTCTTTTTAGTGTTTCTTTTACTACTAATGCCCCTAGATCATCTGGTCGAACTGTAGCTAGTGATCCTTTTCTTGATCTTCCGACTGGTGTTCTGGCACCAGCAACAATAACCGCTTCTTTCAAAATGCTCCCCTCGCTTTTCTAGTAGTTTAGTAGAATGTTAGTTTTACACCGTTGTTGATTTGCGCACCAGGCTTCGCTTTCCACGGGGCGACCTTGAGCCTCCTCGCAACGCTTGAGGGGTCTCAACATTGTCGCTACTCCCCCGCTGAAGTCTTCGCCTTGTGCTCCAATCAACAGCTTAGGATCTATTTATAATTGGTTTAGTTACGTAATGGTTTTCCTTTTACAAGCATGTGCTGCATGCGTTGTTGGGATTTTGCTTCTCCAACTAGGCTTAGGAATGCTTCACGTTCAAGATCTAGTAGGTACTGTTCATCTACTTCTGTTCCGAACGGTACATTTCCGCCAGCGATAACATAGGCAAGCTTCTTAGCTATTTTTAAGTCGTGCTCGGATATGAATCCAGAATATTGCATGTTGTGAGCTCCAAGCATTAACGTTGCATAGCCTGTTTCTCCCACTACAGGGACCTTTCTGCGAACAGGTGCTGTGTATCCTGCATCATATAGGCTTGTTACCGCCTGCTTCGCATCATGAATTAGGTGGTCGCCGTTGAAGCTGATTTGATCTTTATTATTCAGTAAGTGCAGGTCTCTCGCTTCCGCTGCGGAAGTAGAGACTTTTGCGGTTGCAATTTGTTCAAATACTTTGTTTGCAACCTTTTGCAAATCATACTCAAGTCCTTGTGGCATACTGTTCAAGTGCTTCATGTAAAGCTCTTTGTTACCCCCTCCACCAGGGATCAATCCGACTCCTACTTCTACAAGACCCATATACGTTTCACTGGATGCCTGAAGCTGGCTTGTTGGGAGGCAGATTTCTGTTCCTCCTCCGAGTGTCATGCCAAATGGCGCAGCCACAACCGGTTTGGAGCTGTATTTTAAATTCATCATGGCTTGTTGGAAGTGCTTTACAACCATTTCAATTTCAAAATAATTGTCGTCTTGCGCTTCCATCAGAATCATGGCAAGGTTTGCACCAACACAGAAGTTCTTGCCTTGGTTTCCAATTACAAGTCCTTTGTAGTTTTTATCTACTTCTTCAAGCGCGTAGTTCACCATTTGGATAATATCTAGCCCGATAGCGTTGTTTGGTGATTGGAATTCAAGTAATGCCACATCGTCCCCAAGGTCGATTAAGCTTGCTCCAGAGTTTTTCTTGATCACACCATTTGTTTCTTTTAATGTTTTCAAGTGCACTACTTTTGGATTTATTTCAAGCGCTTTGTAAGTACCGTTGTTATAAAATAAGGTTGTTCCACCATCTTTTTTGTAGAAAGAACGATGGCCGTTCGCTAACATTTCGTCGACCCATTTTGGAACCGGAATTCCGTCTTCTTTCATTTTCAGGACTGATTGTTCTAGACCGATGGCATCCCACGTTTCAAATGGTCCATGATCCCAGCCAAAGCCCCATTTCATCGCTTGGTCGATTGCCACGATATCATCCGCGATCTCACCTAGTAATTCAGCAGAATAGCTCAATACTGGTGCAAGAATGCTCCAGATCAGATTTCCAGCGCGGTCGTCCGCATATACAAGCGCTTTCATTTTGTTGCTGTAGCCTTTTGCTTGTTTGCTCATTTCAAGAGCTGGAGTTTTTAACTTTTTGCGTGCGTCATATTCCAACGTCTCTGGGTTAAGTTCTAGAATTTCTTTTCCTTGCTTTAGAAAGAACCCTTGACCGGACTTCGAGCCCAACCAGCCTTTTTCCTTCATTTTGTTCATAAAGTCTGGAATTCGGAACACTTCTTGTTCCTTGCCCTCAACTTTTTCGTAAACATTGTTGGCTACATGGATGAATGTATCTAACCCTACAACGTCAAGTGTACGGAATGTGGCACTCTTCGGTCTGCCGATTGCGGGACCTGTGACGGAATCCACTTCTCCGACACTATAACCGCCCTCAAGCATTTCATTCACCGTAACAAGTAATCCATACGTTCCGATTCGGTTAGCTATGAAGTTCGGCGTATCTTTCGCAAGAACAATACCTTTACCTAATACATCTTCACTAAATGTTTTAATGAAGCTGACAACCTCAGGACTTGTGTCCTTTGTCGGAATCACTTCAAGTAACTTCAAATAACGCGGTGGGTTAAAAAAGTGCGTTCCAAGGAAGTTCTTTTTAAAGTCTTCGGAGCGTCCTTCTGCCATCGCCTCAATGGAGATACCAGATGTATTGGAGCTGATGATACTTCCAGGTTTGCGGTGTGCATCTACTTTTTCAAAAAGTTGTTTTTTGATTTCCAGATTCTCAACGATTACTTCAATGACCCAGTCACAATCTGCAATCTTTGCCATATCGTCTTCTAGATTTCCTGCCTCAATTAAAGCAAGATTAGATTTGGATGTAAGTGGAGCTGGTTTTTGTTTTAATAGTTTTTGCAAAGCTGTGCTTGTAAACTTGTTTCGGATTGCTTTATCAGAGAGTGTTAAGCCTTTTTGTTCTTCTTCACTCGTTAATTTGTTAGGAACGATATCTAACAAGATTGTAGGAATTCCAACGTTTGCTAAGTGTGCAGCAATCCCGGATCCCATTACTCCCGATCCGATTACAGCAGCCTTTTTAATACTTTGTTTCATTCTTCCTCCCCCTTGATAGTTGGTTTTAAAGAAAATTAATTACCCACCGCTGGTTATTTCCGCACCGGGCTTCGCTTTCCAGGGGCGCTTAAGGAGCCTCCTCGGCTTTGCCGAAGCCACTGAAAAAGACTTTGATTTTGAAATTTTACTAAACACCGCTGTGGATTTCCGCAAATGGCTTCACTTTCCTAGGGGCGGTGCTTGAGCCTCCTCGCGTCGCTGCGGGGTCTCAAGCTACCGCTATCTCCCGTAGGAGTCTACGCCCTATGCTCCAATAACCAGCTAAAAACTGTTAAACAGGTTTTTTGAATGAATGCTCATTCATTTTTACCACAAAAAAATATCTCCTTTGTAAGAGTTCCCTTGGGTTTAACTATAAAGTATTTTGAAAATTTTCGCAATAAATAAATAGCAATTTTCCATTTTATTTTCTAATGTACGCTGTATGTAGCTGATTGGTGTGGGAAAAATGTAGTTGTGGAGGTGAGACATCATGGCAAAGTTGAAAAAACAACCTTCTCATGCAGCAAAAAGTGCTGCGAGTGTAAAAGGAAACGCAGGTCCTACTGTGGAGATGGACTATAGCGGTAAAAAGACGAGCAACAATCATCAGTACGGAAAACAGAACATGCAAGACTGATGTTATAAGAAAAAACGGGCAAAAAACGCCCGTTCCTTCTTTTCCATAAAACATTAGTTAGTGTTTATGAGCCGCTGTTCCTTTCCTTAAATGGCTGCGCTTTCGGCGGGACGGTGCTTGAGCCTCCTCACTTCGTTGCGGGGTCTCAATCTACCGTTACTCCCCCGCTGGAGGAAGGGACAGTTGAGACCCCACAGTGAGGCCCCTGAAAAAAAGATAACATAAGTTTTTAATAACCCCTAGCTGTTGATTGGAGCAAAAGGCGAAGACTCCTCGAAAATGCTACGCATTTTCTTCGTGCGATGAATCGCTGCCGAAGCCTTCCTTGTCCTGAGGGAGATAGCGCTAGGTGGAGACCCCGCAGGCTTGCCGAGGAGGCTCTCGTCAGCCCCTAGGAAAGCGAAGCCATTTGCGGAAATCAACAGTGGTGTCTTAACAGCATCTAAAATCAAAGACTTTTCAGTTGCCTACAACTGAGACAAGTAGGCTCACGGACCGCCCGCAGGCAAGCGAAGCGCCTGGAACGGAAATCAACCGGATTATATATATGCTTTCTTTTTTCATAAACGTAAAGAGCGTGCATATCGCACGCTCTCTTATTATTTCTTGATAATTCCTTTTAGTACGAACGCTACGTTTGCTGGGCGTTCTGCTAGGCGGCGCATGAAATATCCGTACCAGTCTGTACCGTATGGAACATATACGCGCATTTTGTAGCCTTCATTTACTAACTCGAGTTGACGCTCTGGACGAATTCCGTAGAGCATTTGGAATTCAAATTGATCTTTGGAAATGCCATGTTTTTTGACAAGTTCTTTTGTGTATTCGATCATCGCATCGTCATGAGTTGCAACTGCTGTGTAGTTTCCATTAAGCAGGTGCATTTCAATGATCTTCTTGAAATTGTCGTCTACATCTTTTTTTTCTGGGAATGCAACTTCCGGTGACTCTTTGTATGCTCCTTTTACTAAACGAAGATTTGGGTTGTATTGATTAAGGTCTTCCATATCTTTTACCGTTCTATACAAGTAAGCTTGTATGACAGTACCGACATTGTCATACTCTTCTCTTAACTTTTTGAACACATCAATTGTTTTACCGCAGCGGGAATAGTCTTCCATGTCAATCGTTACAAATACACCGTGTTCCTTTGCTGCATCAAGAATTCTACGCATATTCTTCATCACAACTTCTTCTGAGATATCAAGTCCCATGGATGTCATTTTCAAGGACAATTGAGAATCAAGGTTTTCGTTGCCGATTGCACGAATAGCTTCGATGGAGTTGTCCGCCATTTCGTTCGCTTCTTTTTCCGTATCAATAAACTCACCCAAATAGTCTATTGTGACACATAGGTCTTTTTCGTTAAGCTCTTGGATACATTTTACCGCTTGATCGATCCTTTCCCCTGCGACAAAGCGTCCAGCACCGAAACGCAATCCGTACTTTCTTGCCATTTTGGTTAACGATTTGCTTTTCGATAGATACAAAAATGTATTGCGCATTACTTGTTCCATTTGATATTCCTCCCGCTTCTTCTCGATGTCCCTCTCCGATTGCTTTATTCTATTTTCTGAAATATATAGTAAACGCTTTCATTGAGTGTAAAATAAAAATTACACCCTCATTTTATCATCTTTTCAAATTTTTGAATACAAATTATTTGTCGGGAAATAGTGCTTACTTTTGTCGTTTTATTAGTCATTATGGATGTAGCCGTTTTTTTTTGACGTACATATTTTTCCGCTAAAAGGTTACTCTACATTTGATAGATTATGATAGGAGGTCGTTGTATGCAACAGCAGCAACCACAGCAAAATACTACTCAGCAGCCTGGTTATTACCCACAGCCACCAAACGTGGTAACGACAAAAGATTCTCTATACTTTGCAGATATGCTTTCCTGGAATTTACTTGCGATGAAGAAAGCACACTTTTTTGCAAGCCAATGCCAAGATCAGGATGTTGTCACTGCAATTGAAAAAGCCGGCCAAATGCATCAGAGACATTACCAGAAGGTCTTGACCCACTTACAAGGTCAAAATCAAATGCAGCAACAACCACTACAATAGAAAGGAGCCCAACCTACATGAATCAACAAAAAATTCAGAACCCTGAAACACAGGTTGCTAAAACACCACAAATGAATGAGCGCGATTTCATCAACGATATGCTTGCAACGGAAAAATACATGACTGATTCGTATTGCACTGCATTAAATGAAGCAAGCAACCAGCAAATCTATACGGACTTGCTCGCGATTTTTAATGAAACACAAAATTGTCAGCGTGAGCTTTATAATGTCATGTTCCAAAAAGGATGGTACGGACTAGAGCAAGCCGATCAGACAAAACTACAACAGGAATACCAGCAGTTCCAAGGGTACACGAACCAGTTTCCTTATGGAAATAATGGGATGATGCAGTAATTGATAAAGCGACGGAGGAAGCCACTTACTTAGTCTTCTTCTGTTGTTTTTTTGTTACTATGTATACTCTTATTAAAAATCGTATCTTCCCCTCTACCCTTCAGCATATTTTCTAAAACCCTAACCTTCCTAAATAAAGGAATTCACCAAAGGTTTTTTGTGGTAAAATTATACAAATTGGTTTTTGTTTAGGGGGGAATTAGGTGAAACGTATATTCACTTTATTTTTGGTTGGAGTCTTATTCAGTGGTTGCTCTAATTCAGAAGGTCATCAGAAAAAAATCACCAAGTTAGAAAAAGAAATAGCGGAAATTCATGCACAACTTGAGGAGAAAGAAATGGAATTTGAAAAAGTTTCACATTCTCCTGAGGAAGAGGAAACGGGAGAGTTCATCCAACTTTCAAAAGATCAAATACCTCGTTTATGGGTTGACGTAGATGCACAACTTTGGGATTACTTTACATATGATACACGCTCAGAAAAAACTGCCTTGAATAAAGGGGTAACAAATTGGCGTGAGTGGGATGGAGAATATGAACAAGCTTTTGGTAACGCCAATCAAACTTGGGATGCTCCTGGGGTGTTAATGAATGCATGGATGTTGGACGTAGAATTAAGCAGTGGACTTGGTATCGATGTGTGGGAAATTAACACAAGGATTTATTTTTCAGATGAGGACGAAGCGGAAGGCTATTTCATGAGTTTTGTAATGCGTGATGATTCTGTTGGAGGCAGCGATATAAAACTCACGATGTTGAAAGAAAATAATTTTTGGTATGTGGAAAAAGTGGAAGTTCGTGACAGGTGTTCTCGTGGTGTTAGTGAAGATAAAGATCTCTGTTTGTAATTATTATTAAAGGCATTAATGGATAAATGGTCGCTTTCGATGGATATATTGAATTTACAATGGATATGTTACCCTTTGCAATGGATAAACGTCTGTTTAGAATGGATAAATCTCTTTTACAATGGATAACCGTATAAATGCGAGTTTAACTCGTACCTTTTTGAAATAAGAAAGAGCCTTGATTTGCACAATAGCAATCCAAGGCTCTTCCTTATTTCCCGCTTTTCGCACGGTGGGCGTCATTTAACTCTTTAATTTCCTTAATCAAAGTCATCATATCTTGCTTTGCGTCTGGATATTGCTCATTCCAATGCTTGACAAGTGGTGGCATTGATTTTGCGATGTATGTATAGAGCACCCATGCTTTCACATTTTCCTTGTGCTCTTCAGTCACTTCACCTAGAAGAAGCTCCGTGTATTTTTCTAATAAACCGTCCAGTTGCTGGTCGAGTTTTTCGTTCATTGGCAAAACCTCCCCTCAAACCTTTGTTTCATTCAATTACACATTTAAGTTAAGGTTACCTTAAGCCATGTATTAAGCTCTTAAGCCCTCTAAATCCGGAACCAAGCATCTGCCGCGACCGTGCGGAATGCATAATGGAGTTCCAAATAACGGGTCCGTTGTTACCTGACAATTCATATCAAAAACATTTTTAACAAGATCGCAGTTAATTACTTCTTCTGGCTTGCCTTGTGCGTAAATCTGTTTATCACGGATTGCAACTAAATGGTGTGCGTAGCGACAGGCAAGGTTAAGATCATGAAGAACCATTATAATAGTACGGTTTTCTTTTTCATTTAATTCAAAAAGAAGATCAAGAATCTCAATTTGATGTGTGAGATCTAAGTAAGTTGTAGGCTCATCCAACAAAATCACATCTGTTTCTTGTGCAAGGGTCATCGCAATCCATGCTCGTTGGCGTTGACCACCGGATAATGAGTCGACTGTTCTTTCTGCGAATTCCTCCATTCCTGTTGCACGGAGAGAATCCCACACTAACTTTTCATCATGTGTTGACCATTGTTTTAACCATGATTGATAAGGATAACGGCCTTGTTTCACCAGTTGGAGTACGGATAATCCTTCTGGAGAAGTTGGCCCTTGTGGAAGAATGGCAAGCTTTTTGGCAATGTCTTTTGTGGATTGACCGGAAATTGCTTTTCCTTCGAGGAGTACATTTCCTTGTCTAGGCTTTAACAAACGAGCAAGCGAACGAAGCAAGGTGGATTTCCCACAGCCATTCCCACCGATAAAGACCGTAATTTCCCCTTTAGGGATTTTTAGATCTAATTCCTCTATAATGATGGATTCTCCATAGGATAATGTAAGTGACTGGGTTTCTAAAGCGTTCATGTTACTTCCACCTCTCGTTAAGTATTTCCCGGTTTGTAACGCAATCAAATTTTTAGCTATCTATAAGTTTAGGAGAATTAACAGGAAGTGTCAATGATTTTGAAAACCATTCTCATTAAAAGGACTATTTATTATTACTATTGTGGAAGTGGTAAAAAAAGCACACCAATCGGTGCGCTTTTTAGAGAAATTCCTTAATATCATATACTCTTCCGTTTTCAATCTTACCTGTTAATAGGAGATCCATCATGCTCTCAGCCACAAACGATGGACTTCTTAATTGGCCTTCTTCATGATAGTTCTTGAATGTCTCCACGTTGCTGAAATCTTTTTCATCAGAGCTGCGGATGACTACTTGCATATCTGTATCCATCACTCCTGGTGAAAATGAGAGAATGTTTGTCGGATGTGCAGCTTGGCTTTGTTCAAGGCCTACTGATTTCGTGAACATATCTAGTCCAGCCTTCGTCGTGCAATAGGTATTCCACCCATGAATCGGCCGGTTGGCAGCTCCAGAACTAACATTGACGATCACCTTTTTACAGTCCCAATCTTCAGTGAGCCGGATAAATTCGTTGGTCATCAGCATCGGAGTTAGAAGGTTAAGGTGAACAGCCTTGGTCATAGTCGACTCGTCCGCTTTCCCAGCCGGCTTAATCGGGTCAACCATTCCGGCATTGTTTATTAGATAAATCCCCTCTGCATCCCCGTCCTTCTCTATTTTAGATAAAAGATATTGTACAATACCTGTTACGCGATCATGTTTGCTTAAATCCTCTTGTAGAAAAGTAAATTCTGCTCCACTCTCTTTTGCTGTTTGTTCGAGGTCCACATTTTCACTTCTGGCAATACAAATGACATGATGGTTTTCTTTTAGCAGTAATTTCACAGTAGCTTCTCCAAGCCCTTTAGAAGAACCTGTAACGATAAAATAGTTCATTTGATACACTCCCAATCTATTTATTTTTTGCTAATTTGATGAGGGAAGATGCAATCTGCCAACCGTCCGAACATTTTTCTCCTAGTGTAAAAGGTATAAGATTGACGATACCGATCCAGAGACTGAAATAGACGAATAAGGCGGAAAAGGAGAACTGGGATGGCGTCCAAAACGGAAGTACGAAAAGGATGGAAAATAAGTTGAAAAGAGGTCCGCCAAAAGAAATCCAGGCAATCTCTTTATGGGATAACTCCCTTGTCATGTCATTACTGGAGTACCCTCCTAAAAACGGAATAATGTTTACCCTTATCTGTGTTCCCTTTAAGTTAAAATCCACAATCTTGGGCCCTATACCAATTCCAATCTGCGTTCTTTTCACTTTATGAAGCCTTGCCATACTCACATGGCCTGCCTCATGAATCAAGTGGACAAGCGGTACGACCAAATAAAAAAACAACACTGTATCAAGCATACTAAAGCAACCTTCTTTTTCCGTCGTTGATCTTATTATACATGAGGGATCAGCGGTATTGGAGGAATTTGGTGGAGAAAGAAACACCTGTCGGGGTCAGACCCCGACAGGTGTTTTTAATTTTGTATCGAATAAACTAATGTTAGACATTTATTACATTATATCCAGCCATATCTTAATTGTCGTTGCTAAAATCAATAGTGCCAAGATCCACTGCAATACTTTTGTATTCATCTTTTGTCCAAGTTTTGCACCAATTGGTGCCGCTATGATACTTGCGATGACCATGACGATAGCTGGGATCAACAGTACTTGACCAGTCGTAATTTTGCCGACTGTACTACCTATGGATGAAATGAAGGTAATAGCCAATGAACTCGCGATGGTCATACGTGTAGGAATCTTAAGGACCACTAGCATGATTGGCACGAGCAGGAATGCCCCTGCCGCTCCGACAATACCAGACCCGATACCGACGACAAATGCAAGAGTTCCAGCTAGCGCTTTATTAAAAGTAACTTGATCTAACGGTATGTCATCAATGCCTTTTTTAGGAACGAACATCATAATAACAGCTATAAGTGCAAGAATACCGTAAACCATGTTAATACCGTCTGCGCTCATTAGGCGGGACCCATACCCTCCGATAAAACTACCAATGAGGATACTTACTCCCATATAAATAATAAGATCTTTATTTAAATAGCCTCCTTTGCGGTAGGCCCATACACCTGAAATGGTGGCGAAAAAAACCTGTACTGCACTAACACCCGAAACTTCATGCGCTGTGAACGCAGTAAGACCGAGCATCGGTGGGACGTACAAAAGCATCGGATACTTAATGATGGAACCACCAATACCAACCATTCCTGATACAAATGAACCAACAAAACCGATCGTAAACAAAGCTACAAGCCACAAAATATCAAATTCCATAAAGCATCCCTCCTTCTAGGTTGAGGGGGTTTCGACACGTATGCCAAAACTCCTAGAGGGGTCTGACCCCTCTTTTAAACTTTTTTAAATAGTTTTCCGCCCTTCGACAAGAAGGGCGGAATTCCTTTGAGGGTCTGACCCCTCTTCATCAATTATTTTTTTCCGTGCACTGCGCAGCGGTTTGGACCGATTTCCATGTCGCGTTGTTCGTCTTCGGTTGGGTTGATTTTGCCCATGTTTAGTTGGCGGATTTCTTGGTATGCGTTTGGTTGTGGTGGCAGGTTTTCAGAAACGAGTTTACGGAACTCCGCTTCGTCTTCGATGTTTAGGCCCGCATTGTTTTTAAACAAGTCGCCTAGACGTGCTGCCACAAGACCACCTTTCCCTACTTCGGACATGGTGCCAAAGTGAGCAGGTAATACAACTAGATCATCAGACAACTCTTTGTAACGGGAGTAAAGTGTTTCACGAAGATCAGCTACCCAGTCCTCCGCTTTTCCGGCAAGGTCCGGACGACCGATAGACTCGACGAATAAAATGTCGCCACTTAACAAAAAGCGATTATCTACGACAAATGACGTACTTCCGATTGTGTGACCTGGAGAGTAAATCGCCTGCACAGCAACCTTCGTCGTACCTACCGTAATTTCCACCCCATCTTCCAGCGCTGCATAATCAAACGTTACTTCTTCTGCATCCTTTGGAGGCAACCAGTACGTTGCATTCGTTGCTTCACGTAGCATACGTCCACCGGAAATGTGATCGGCATGCAAGTGCGTGTCCGCCACATGTACCACTTTTAAACCTTTCGCTTCTGCAAACGAAATGTACTGATCCACCATACGTGTAGAGTCAATGATCATAGCAGAACCATTAGATTCAACAAGGTAGCTTAAGCAGCCTTTTCCGATACGAACGAACTGCCACAATGTACCGCCGTCCGTTAAATCTGCTACTTTAACCGGCTCCAAGTATTCACTCCATGCCTTCATTCCGCCTTGCAAGTAAGAAACATTTTTCACGCCAGCTTCCACTAACATCTCGCCAACAAAGATAGAAGAACCTTCTTTTGCACATACTACCAAAACATTTTCTGATGGAATTTGTTCTAAGATTTCTTCCACGCCATCCATCAACTCAAAGTAAGGTACATTCTTATGCTCAACAGATGCCCCGTCAATTTTCCAATCAGCAAATGCATCTTCGTTTCGCACATCTAAAATAAATAATGATTCATTAGCTAAAATCTTTTTCGTTACATCTTTTGCAGTCATTGCGTTTAACATGAATAAATACCCCCTATGGTATAATTTATTGTAAAAAAATTTAGCGTGTTAAGCTGTAGGACCTTCCCACTTGCTCATACCAGGAACAACATTTTTTACATTTGTAAAACCTAGTTCTGTCAATTTCTGTGCAGCCATGTCACTTCGGCTTCCTGTACGGCAAATGACATATGTTTCTTTTTCTTTTTCTAAACCTGATACTCCATTTTCAAGGTCACCTAATGGTACTGAAACTGCACCAGGAATATGTCCAAATGCATACTCAGCTGGTTCACGCACATCCAGCACCACAATACCCGTTTCTAATTTGCCTTCCAACTCTTCATTCGTTGCAACATGAGGATAGTTTTGCTCTTCTTTTTCCTCTTCAGATCTAGCTTTACGGATATAATGTTTTAATACATCGCCTTCTTCAAGCGTTCCTAAATATTGATGGCCGATTTTTTCTGCCCATGCTTTAATATCTGCTTTTGAACCTTTATCTGTAGCGAGCACTTCCAATACCTCACCAGAATTAACCTGATCAATCGCTTTTTTAGTACGCACGATTG
This sequence comes from Bacillus sp. CHD6a, assembly GCF_001293645.1. GTDB lineage: Bacteria > Bacillota > Bacilli > Bacillales > Bacillaceae_I > Sutcliffiella_A. Next base: position 39,716 of record NZ_LBMD01000011.1, on the reverse strand, counting down.
GCATTGGACATGCCAAGCCTTTCGCATCTATCGTCATATTTACATTCATCAGTAGGTCATCTCCTTTTTCGAATAAAATATTATTCTACGTTACCTTCCCACTCCAACATTCCGCCGACCATATTAATGACGTCAAAACCTTGGGCTGCCAAGAACATAGAGGCTTTCCCACTTCTTCCACCTGAACGGCAGACCATGAAATGTGTTTTAGACTTATCAATATCTTGCGTGCGGAACTCCAATAAACTTAATGGAATGTTCACGGCTTGAGGAATCTTTCCTGCAGCTACTTCCTCTGCTTCCCTTACATCAATGATGGATAGCTTCTCGCCAGCTGCAAGCTTTGCTTCTAATTCTTGTGGTGTAATCTCTTTCATGTTTGACAGCTCCTTTTATTTTTATTTACCAGGCATTCATGCCACCTTTTACATTGCTAAGTTTCGTAAATCCGGCTTTCTTCAACTGTTTCACGGCTGCGTTACTGCGCATGCCACTTTGGCAAATGACAATGATTTCTTTGTCTTTTGAAAGTTTATTCATGCTTTTTCCAATGGTGTTCAAGGGGATATTGTGAAACTGACGAATGTGATTGCCTTTGTATTCCATCGGTGTACGAACATCAATAAACTGTTTGTTTTTATCATTTAATTCTTGCTTCAATTCAGCCGTAGTTATCTGACGGACGCCAGCAGTTGGCTTCATTCTGCTGATGAGAAACACGACTGCCAGCCCCATTAGAATGTAAGGAAGAAACTCCATTCAAACACGCTCCTCTTAGATAAATAAGTTCACATTACCTTCAGAAGCATCGCCTAAATATGCGCCAACCCCTGCGTACTCAATTCCATCAATCATCTCTTCATGCTTTAAACCCAGTAAGTCTACCGTCATTTGGCAACCGACAAGTTTAACATCCTGCTCTTTTGCCATTTCAATCAAGCTTGGCAAAGATTGTACGTTATGCTTTTTCATAATATCTTTAATCATTTTAGGACCCATGCCAGCCATGTTCATAGTAGATAGTGGCAACTTGTTCGCACCACGTGGCATCATCTTACCGAACATTTTTTCAATAAAGTTTTTCTTAACTGGTACAAGCTCTTCTTTACGAAGTGCATTCAAGCCCCAAAATGTGTGGAAAATGGTTACCTCGTGATCATATGCTGCAGCACCGTTCGCAATAATATAGGCTGCCATCGCTTTGTCATAATCACCGCTGAAAAGTACAATCGTTGTTTTCTTCTTTTCCATGATGTAATCCTCTCCTTATGTTTTATCTCTTGTTACGCTTTTTTAATATAGAAAGTAAATACGTCGTTCTCTTCTTTCATGTCTAATAGTTCATTACCAGTTGCTTTGCACCATGCAGTTAAGTCTGTCTTGGCACCTTTGTCAGTTGAGATAACCTCTAAGATCTCACCGCTGTTCACTTCATTTAATGCTTTCTTCGTTTTCACCAATGGCATTGGGCAAGCTAATCCTTTTGCGTCTAATACTTTGTTTACATTCATGTGTTATTCCTCCTATTTTTTACCCCTAGGGGTATATTATTAGTTAAAAAAATATAGTAGATATCTTTATACCTGGTAGGGTATATATCGCTTCAAAAAAATATCGGGTTACTTCTAATACCCTTAGGGGTATAATAACATGCAAAAAAATATGATGCAACCCTTCCTGTTCACCAATACCCTAGTGGGTATCTACGACTTTATAATATACCACTTAGGGTATATTATCAAGTACTTTTTTTGCTACCTGCTTTTAATGAGAAGATCAACCGCCTGTTGCACCATTTCGCTGGTCTCTTCCCCTTTTAGTACATTTTCTCGAACGCATTGTTCCAAGTTTGTACTAACAATGACGCCAATGGCGCGTTCAATTGCAGTGGTAGCGGCATTTAACTGAGATACGACATCTCTGCAATCTTCGCCTTGTTCCATCATATGAAGAACTCCCCTGATTTGCCCTTCGGCACGTTTCAAACGATTCTTCATTTGGTTTGTGTATTCCATAGCAGACATGCACCTCCTATTGAAAATAATGTAGTTACAATGTCTATGCTCATATATTATACCCCTTAGGGTATATTGTCAACCCATTGAACTAGAAATCTTTAATTTCCTTAATATATAAAGTGCGGCATGTCCCTTGCTTCTATACTATATAAAAATCTATTGAAAACGTTTCGATTTGTATTATTTTATAAAGGCTTTTCTATTTTACTCTGAGGGGATGAAAAGACATGGTTAAAATGAAGAAGAAGCATTTTTGTTGTGATTTAGCAGAGTTCGTGTGGAAGGTTAGTTCATCCCAAAACGCCTCTAGTTCGTTACAGAATCCATCATGTTGGTGGCGATTTCTAAAAAACAGTATAAAAACAGGCAGCCTCCCTTATCAAGGCGGCAACCTGTTCTATAAAACATTAGATTTTGTCCATCATCCCATGCAAATTGGTAATACTTATTCGCAAACTGTCCAAAGGATTCCCCTCACATACATCCTGCTCTATGATGTACCACTGCACACCGTTCTTTTCTCCCCAACGCAATATCGATTCAAAGTCGATGACTCCTGTACCTACCTCCGCAAAATTTCCTTCTTCACCTGCGGCCATATCTTTCATATGTAATGTTGGGACACGGCCTGCTAATGGTGATAAAAATTCCAGTACATCACGACCTGCTTTTGTTACCCAATAAACATCAAGCTCAGCAAGAAGCAAGTTATCAGCACTTGGCTCTAGTAAATATTCTAAAACTACCTTACCATCAATTTCTTTGTGAAACTCGAAATCATGGTTATGATAGCTGATTGTGTAGCCGTCTTTTTTCAACACAGAAGCAAGTTCGTTTAACTCAGCTTTTAGAGAAACATAATATTCCTCTGTACGGTCCTCGTCAACCACATATGGCATAACAAGATGCTTTGTACCAAATAGCTCTGCTTCATTCAATACTGCTGGAAGCTCATTGCGTAATCGATCCATCCCTACGTGCATGCCAACAACGGATAGATTCCATTCTTTCAGGGTCGCCGCGATTTCCTTTGCATCATGGCCGTAAAGTCCTGCCATCTCCACTCCTGCATAGCCCATTTCTTTTAACGCTTTAAGTACTCCGATAAAATCCTTTTCGCATAGATCACGCACTGTATAAAGTTGTGCAGCGATTTTGTGTTTCATCCTCATCCGCCTCCCATTTTATAAAAAACAAGCAACCAAGAGCCTCTCGGTTGCTGTATTCGCTATATTCTTACACCCACCACATATCAGCAGGTTGTTCTTTTATCAATACAGATTGAAGGTTTGTCACAGCACGTGCAAAGCCTTCTTCAATCGACATGATTGGGTCTTCGTGCTCGATGCTGACTACATAATCATACCCGTACGTGCGCAATGCACTCATCATGTCGGACCATTCTTGGACACTATGTCCGCAACCAACGGAACGGAAGCTCCATGCACGCGTTTGAACTTCACCATATGGCTGCATGTCCGTTAAGCCGTACATGTTCACATTATCTTGATCAATATACGTGTCTTTTGCATGGAAATGATGGATCGCGCCAGCTTTTCCTAAAATTTTGATTGCTGCAACAGGGTCAATTCCTTGCCACCAAAGATGACTTGGATCCAGGTTTGCGCCGATTGCAGGGGACGTTAGCTCACGAAGTTTGAGCATCGTATGAGGCGTATGTACCAAGAATCCGCCATGCAATTCAAGACCAATTTTGATGTTACGCTCTTCTGCATACTTCCCTACTTCCTTCCAGTAAGGTACAAGCTTTGTCTCCCACTGCCATGTAAGTACGTCACCATATTCATTTGGCCAAGGTGCAACAGGCCAGTTTGGCGCTTTTGCTGTTTCGCTGTCACCAGGAACGCCGGAGAAACAATTTACCACTTCAACTCCTGTTAAAGCAGCAAGGTCAATTGTTTTTAGTAATGTTTCATGCGATTCTTTTGCAAAAGCCTCATCAGGTGAAATTGGATTACCGTGGCAGCTGAATGCACTGATTTGCAAACCGCGAGAATGGATTTCCTCCATATACGCATTGCGTGCCCCTTCGTCTTCAAGAAGAGTATCCAATGGACAATGGTTGTTACCAGGGTAGCAGCCTGTACCGATTTCCACTGCATCCAGACCTGCCGCTTTCACATAGTCAAGCATTTCCGTAAAAGGTTTATTTGCAAAAAGGACGGTAAATACGCCTAGTTTCATTAGTGTTCACGCTCCTTAGTTCAATTCGTTTTGGATGTTGACAATCTTCTTCGTTTCGTTCGATTCAAGCGCCCCTAAAATAACCATTAAGGAGTTCTTTCCTTCGTTTCCGTCGACAAGTACTTCTTTGTCTTCTACGATGCTTGCTACAAAATGATCAATTACTTTAGAACCAGTTTGCCCGCCTGCATCATTGCTTTGGATTTTACCTAACTCGTAGCGAACTGTTTCGCCTGTAGCGTATTGAACGACTAAAGAGTGAGTAGGATCGTCTTCTAAACGAAGAACTGCTTTTTCCGCATAGATGATGGTGGAGTTATCTTCACGTTTGTAAGACCAGCTAGCAGCAAGTGTACCGACGATTCCACTTTCTGTTCTTAATGCGCAAACCGCTGTGTCATCGACATCTGTGTTTTCTTTTGCAGATGTTTCAATGAATGCTCCCACTTCCACGATTTCTTCCCCTAAAAGGTAACGCAATAAATCGGACTTGTGTACGCCAAGGTCACCCATTGCGCCGATAAATGCTTCTTCTTTACGGAAGAACCAGCTGTCTTTTCCGTCTACGCTCCAGCCTTCTGGCCCAGGGTGTCCGAAAGCTGTACGGAAGCTGTAGATTTTTCCTACTTCGCCGCTTTCAATCAGCTGCTTCGCTTTTTGGTGGGATGGAACAAAACGTTGGTTGTGCGCAATCATCAGTTTTTTGCCAGACGCTTTAGCTGTAGCAATCATCTCATCGGCTTCTTCTTTGGACGTTGCCATCGGCTTTTCACATAAAACGTGCGCTCCAGCTTTGGATGCATAGATGGATACAGGAGCATGCAAATAGTTCGGTGTGCATACACTCACAACATCCAATTCTTCACGGTCGATCATCTCTTGATAGCTTTCATAAGCTTTTCCGCCAAATGTTTCAACTGCTTCCTCTGCGCGTGCTAATACAACATCGCATAGTGCAACAAGCTCAACATTTGGATTTGCATGGTACTCCGGTAAATGACGGTGCTTTGCGATACTTCCGCATCCTACTACTCCAACTCGTAATTTCTTCATTTTGTTATCCCCCTTATTTACTTTTAATTTCTTCTAATGGTTTCGCATTTCCGTAATATACATCGCCGATTGTTGTCGGTTTTGCCCAGTTAACAGCATTCGTGATTACTTTTTGTACTTTTTCATGATAGTACGTCGGGTATGTTTCATGACCTGGACGGAAGTAGAATACTTTCCCTTTCCCGCGCTTGTAAGTGCACCCACTGCGGAAAACCTCTCCGCCTTCAAACCAGCTCACAAACACTAGCTCGTCCGGATCTGGAATATCGAAGTGCTCGCCATACATTTCTTCGCGCTCAATATCTATGTGCTCCCCAATCCCCTCAGCGATCGGATGGCCTGGTGATACTACCCAGATACGCTCTTTCTCGTCCGCTTCTCTCCATTTCAAGTCACAAGTTGTACCCATCAATGTTTTAAAGATTTTAGAGAAGTGACCAGAATGAAGAACGATTAGTCCCATTCCGTCTAGTACTCTATTTTTTACACGAGTGACAATCTCATCGCTCACGTCATCATGCGCGACATGGCCCCACCATAAAAGCACGTCTGTGTTGTTTAGTACTTCTTCGGTTAATCCGTGCTCTGGCTCGTCCAACGTTGCGGTTCTTACTTCGTAGTTTTCTTCTTTAAGGAAAGAAGCGATAGCACCGTGGATACCTTCTGGATACACTTCTCTCACTTTTTCGTTTGTTTGTTCATGACGGTTTTCATTCCATACAGTTACTTTAATCATTGTGTTGCTCCTTTCTTTGGTTGAAGTCTATTTTGGTTACACCGCTGTTGATTTTCGCGACAGGCTTCGCTTTTCGCTGGAGTCTCCCCCTTTCGTTCCAATCATCAGTTAAGTTACTTACTTTAATTTTTGTAAAATCTCTAACTCTATTAATTTGCTATGGTTATGTTTGTGGGAACGTTTCCATATTGATATATATGTAACATCCCTAGACAACTCTCCTACATTATAAATGGATAATAAAGCGTTTTCAATGTTAAAGTCCGAACTAGATAGTAAAATTCCGACTTCTCAAGGGAAGGTTGGGAGTAAGTTTTAGGACCGGGGAAGAGACACGTTTGTGAAAGTGATGGAAATGAGGAACAATGGATAAGTGCGTTGTATACATGGATAAATCTCTTTTACAATGGATATATTTTTTTACAATGGATAAATGGCTCTGAACAATGGAAAAAATCATTTTACAATGGATAAACGCCGATCCTCGCAAAAGAAGGGTAGTCGAGAAAGGCAATTTTAATCAACAATGACAAATTTACAGTAAAAACTACTTGTAAAGCCGGCAAACTCTCCAACAAAAATGGCTTCCGGGAGCTGGCGTTGTGCAATCAGCATTTTTGTTGCTCGGTACCCACCCTCACGAGTAAAATCTCTTGATAGCTTCCATTTGTTTTGATACTGGATTCCGTGATCCTTCAACGCAGCCATATACCCTTCAAAACGTATTTGATTATCATGAGAATTCATCGGTCCGCTTACATACCCGACTTCCCGATATCCTTTATTAATCAAGTATTCTGTAGCCGCATATCCGCCATGAAAATTGTCTACTTCCACTTGATAGACAAACTTATGATCAATCTTTCGATCAAGTACGACGATAGGGAAACCTTCTCGGGCTGATTCTAAGACAATATCATCTGTAATATTATAGGCAAGGATGATTGCGCCATCCACCCTTTTTTCTTTTAAAAATTTGGCTGAGGTTGACTGTGCACTACCAACAGAGCTGCATGCTATCAGGTCAAAACCATTTGCTGTTGTAACTTCCTGTACCCCTTTGATTAGCTCGGAATAAAATGGGCCTGACAAATCCCTTAATATGATTGCAATCGTTCTGAGGTAAAAGGACCGTCATGGCTGCGTTTCAACTTTTTACATTTGTGAGGTAGTGAATTCGCTTTTAATATTTTTAGAAAAATATTATTTTGTCGAACGTATGTTCTTTACTTTTCTCTTTGAACAAAATATAATGAAGTAGTAAGTACATATTCATTCAGAAGGAGTGTTGAAGATGAAGAATCAAGCTGTACCTTATTTAGCTTTTAACGGCAACGCAAGACAGGCACTTGAGTTTTACAAAGAGGTGTTTGAAGGAGAAATAACAGTTATCCAGACCTTCGGTGAAGCAGATTTTCCGACACCACCAGAAGCCGACAACCTAGTTATGCACGCGCGATTTGAAAAAGGAAACCTTACATTGATGGCATCCGATACATTCCCTGGTCAGACAGTAGAGTTTGGCAGCAATGTCTCTCTTATGCTGGAAATGGAAAGTGAAGAACAAATCGACACTCTTTATGCACGCCTTAGTGAGAACGGAAAAGTGTTAATGGAGCTTCAGGATACCTTCTGGGGAGCACGTTATGGAAGCGTTCAAGATTCCTTTGGCGTGAAATGGGATTTGAATTATACAAAACCTCAATAACTAATAAAACGCTTCGAGATCCCCCATGGCTCTCGAAGCGTTTTATTGCTAGTTATCCCTCGTAAATCATCTTTCTTGTCATGCCACCATCCACCGTAATATTTTCGCCGTTAACAAAATTATTTTCGGAGTCAGTTAGGTACAAGCAAGCCTTTGCAATATCTTCCGGTTTTCCGACCCGGTTGGACAGGTGTTGTGCATGGTCCTTCTCTCTTAGCTCTTCATAGTTTTCAGTCTGAATCCAACCAGGTGAAATAGCATTCACAGTGATATCCAGTTCGCTTAAGGAAGCTGCCAACGCATGCGTCAGCGCTACAATCCCGCCCTTTGTTGCAGCATAAGCTTCTGAGTTTGGTTCTGACATGGTTGCCCTGGTGGAGGCAATATTTACAATAGAACCGCCACTTTTCATATACTTTGATGCTTCTTTTGAAGCAATAAACACACTGCGCAGATTCGTGTTGATGACATCATCCCAAGCTTCAACTGTCAGGTCCTGAAGAGGAGTGAATCTGGATACACCAGCGTTATTGATAAGGATATCAATTTGAGGGAAGTGTTCCATGGTTTTGGTCAACAGATGCTGAATCTCATCCTCTTTTCGGACATCCGTTTTAACGAAAAGAGCTTTTTCCCCAAGCTGCTGTTTAAGAGCCTGTCCTGCTGTTTCATCCATGTCTGCAAGCACAACATTTGCTCCTGCATTTATGTATGACGAAGCGATTCCTTTTCCTATTCCGTTTGCTGCTCCGGTGACGATGACGGTTTTGTTTTGGAAATTCATCATAGTTTTTTATCTCCTTAGTATAAATTTTATCACTGTTTAGTCCTAGACTAAATTTTATATACACATTTTTCTTATACCCTTTTTATTAACAAACTATTAACAAATATAGATTAAGATTAAGAAGGTGCAGTAATGAAAGATTACGAAGCTATGTATCTTGCCATTATTATAGATGGAAAAGGCAGCATCCTATTAACAAACATAAAAATGAATGTAGGCGTCCTTGTATAGCTATTGCTAAAAAGATATAAAATTATTAGAGTATGTAAAGTTTTTAACTGGTTGCTCCATTTCAAGAATGAATTAGTGACCAAGAGAAATGGGAAGTATAATGAGGAAGAAAGGGTAAAAAAGTATTTAACTTTAGATAAAAAGCAAAAACCGCACTTTTAAAAGTGCGGTTTAGTTAATATGGAGACGGTGGGACGTGCAATTCCATGCTTTCGTCATGGCACTGACTATATCTTGAACCTCCAAGCTGAGGTCCTCTGGCGTATTATGCGGACTAAAATTTTTAGTTGCCGCTGCAACTAGCAGTTCCGCATCCTAGTATTACCACTGTTGTGGCAACCTATGAGTCGATACACGGCTGTTGAATTGCTTCACATACCGCTCGGCATTGCCTTATCGCAAAAGAAATACGACTTAGGTTTCACCGATAAAGCCAGATTTTCACTTGTATGTTGCCATACAAGGCGACTAATAATTAATCGAACCCACGTCCAGAAACATCGCCACTTAAGCATCTACGAGTGTAGTCAATATATTAGTATTTCGCTAACCGTTCCGCCTATTGACTGGCATCCTGGCAGCTAGTCTGGTTATTCTCTTCCTTTGACCTCAGACGGCGATCTCCGGCGTAGCCCACTAAGAGTGAGTCCCTGATCCTACCACATGGGCGATGGAGGGAGGAACCGCATCAGACTGTTATTAGGCAGCTAATGCGAAGTTGTTGTTTTCTTTGCCAGTTATTATTGGCGTTGACGTTGATGACGAGGACGATCCCCCCGACTCGCAACCCAAGCTCGAACTATCCCTGTCGAATCCGTAACGTCCCCTCGGTAATAAATGTCTCTATTGAAGTTTAAATCAACAAAGAACAAAAACACGAGGTTTCTACGGGAAAGATAATCAAGCCAATGTGTTGGCTATTCAATTATCAATGCGTCGCTCTGTCTATCAGCGACAACTATATTATAGCACATACAGATCACTTTGCAATTGTAAGTTACTGTAAATTAAACTATACTATTCCTTCTGACGTTCACGGAACGCTCTCTCGATATCACGTTTCGCTTCCTTCTTCTTCAAATCTTCACGTTTGTCATATTTCTTTTTACCTTTTCCTAATCCTATCAATAGCTTGGCATAGCCGTTTTTAAGATAGATTTTTAAAGGAACCAAGGCATATCCCTCTTCTTTAGTAAGACCAATAAGCTGATTGATTTGTTTACGGTGAAGAAGCAATTTACGAGTACGAAGCGGGTCATGGTTGTACCGGTTTCCTTGCTCATAAGGACTGATGTGCAGGTTGTGCAAAAATACTTCACCGTTTTGCACGCGTGCAAAGGAATCCTTCAAATTTACTCGGCCAGCTCGCATGGATTTAATTTCAGTACCTTGTAAAACCATACCTGTTTCATAAGTCTGCTCAATAAAATAGTCATGATTGGCTTTCTTATTGGTACTAATGACCTTGCCTTCCCCTTTTGGCATAGATGTTTCCCCCTTTCTTTCTATTAAGGCGTAGTGAATATTTTACCAAATCCACCACACCTCTACAAGAAAGAAGGGTCTTCCTTTTTGAAAAAGACCCTTTTCCATTTTAAAGCTTAGCGCTTTTTCTTTTTTCGTTTCTGTTTTGGTGCGTTCTCAAAGAACTTCTTGTTTTTCTTTTTCTTCTTGCCAGGACCTTGTGTTGTCCAGCCAATTTCAAATGTGTAGTCATCAATATTGCTTTCATCTTTACGCTTTTGACTGCGACCTTTGGCTGGCTTTTTGCGTTCGCTCTGGATGACACGTGGTGCACTCTTCGTATCCGGGCGACGAGTACCCTTCATACCAACTACTTCAAAGTCGATGGAGCGCTCATCTTTGTTTACATTAATAACACGAACTGTGATCTCGTCACCGATTCGGTACACTTTCCCTGTTCGTTCTCCAATCATCGCGTAATGGCGTTCATCGTAGCGATAATAGTCATCCGTCAGATAGCTCACATGGACAAGACCTTCAATTGTATTGGGCAGCTCTACGAACATTCCGAAGTTCGTTACAGAGCTAATGATGCCATCATATTCTTCCCCAATTTTATCAAGCATGTACTCCGACTTTTTCAGCTCATCCGTTTCACGTTCTGCATCAACTGCTCGGCGTTCCATGTTGGAGGAGTGTTCAGCGATTTCTGGCAGCTTGTCGCTCCATTTCTCTTGGGTCTTTTCATCGAGTTTCTTTTGTATCAAATAAGTACGAATCAGACGATGGACAATCAAGTCAGGATAACGACGTATTGGTGATGTGAAATGAGTATAGAACTCTGTCGATAATCCAAAGTGTCCTAAACTTTCCTCATCGTATTTTGCCTGTTTCATGGAACGAAGCATGACCGTAGATACTACCATCTCTTCCGGCTTACCTTGAACGGCTTCAATTACTTCCTGAAGCGCACGCGGGTGAATCTCATTGCCTTTTCCTTTTACTACATAACCAAAGTTTGTGATGAATTCGAAGAAACGCTGAAGTTTCTCCTCTTTTGGATCCTCATGGACGCGATAGATAAACGGCACATTCATCCAGTGGAAATGCTCGGCTACCGTTTCATTCGCAACAAGCATGAACTCTTCAATTAAGCGCTCAGCTACGGAACGTTCTCGAAGGACCACATCTTTCGGCGCCCCTTCTTCATCTACAATAACCTTGGACTCTTTGAAATCGAAATCGATGGCACCTCGAGTCATCCTCTTTTTGCGGAGGACTGCAGCCAGTTCCTCCATCAGCTGGAACATCGGAACCAAAGATTCGTAGCGGGACGTTACTTCCTCATCTTTATCCACCAGGATTTTATTCACATCTGTATAGGTCATACGTTCTGTTGTTTTAATAACACTGTGGAAAATCTCGTGCTTTACGACTTCCCCAACATTGTTCAACTCCATCTCACAAGAAATAGTAAGACGGTTCACTTTTGGGTTTAACGAGCAAATTCCGTTAGACAGACGATGAGGAATCATCGGGATTACGCGGTCTACTAGATAAATACTAGTTCCACGCTCCTGTGCTTCCATATCAATATGTGAGCCTTCTGTCACATAATGCGTGACGTCCGCGATATGAACGCCAAGCTTATAGTTGCCGTTGTCTAATTTCGTTACTGTTACCGCATCATCCAGGTCTTTTGCGTCCGCTCCATCAATTGTAACAATCACCTGGTCGCGAAGATCACGACGATCCCCCAGATCTTTTTCGTCAATCTCATCCGGTGTGGCGTTCGCCTGATCTAGTACCTCTCTTGGAAACTCCTGCGGCAGCCCATGCTTATGAATGACAGACAAGATATCTACACCCGGGTCATTTTTATGGCCTAGTATGCGGATGACTTCACCCTCGGCACTAAGGCGGCCTTCCGGATAAGTAACTAGTTTTACTACAACCTTATGTCCTTCAACCGCACCATTGCTGGCACTTTTCGGAATGAAGATATCATTGGCAATTTTTTTGTCGTCTGCTATTACGAAGCCAAAACTCTTACTCTCGGTATATGTACCAACAATCTCTTTGACCCCACGTTCCACGATTCGGATGACCGTTCCTTCTTGTCGCGAATCACCAGCAGCCTTTCTGCTTACGCGGACAAGTACGATATCTCCATGCATGGCGTTGTTGAGTTCGTTTGGTGGGATGAACACATCGTCCATATCCGCTTCTTCAGGCATGACAAATGCAAATCCTTTGGAGTGACCGATTACTTTTCCTTTGATAAGATTCATCTTTTCTGGAAGGCCATAGCGGTTGCTGCGCGTTCTCACAACGAGTCCTTGATCTTCCATATATACTAATGCTTTGACGAAGTCCTTGAATTCTTCTGAGTCTTTAATTCCAAAGGCCTGTTCAAGTTCTTGTGTAGTAAGTGGTTTGTAGGCTTCTTCTTTCATATAGGAAAGTAGTCTATCTACGTGTTGCTGAATTGTTTCTTCCATTATATATCCCTCCCCTTTTTCGGGTTCTAAAATTACTGTTGTACACCGCTGGTGATTTCCGCAAATGGCTTCGCTTTCCGAGGGGCGGTGCTTGAGCCTCCTCGGCTATGCCTGCGGGGTCTCAACCTACCGCTATCCCCCTCCGGAGTCTGCGCCTTTTGCTCCAATCACCAGCTAGGTTTCTTCATTAAATAAATAGCCTCTTCAGATAGTATTACCAATCAAGCGACTCTAAAAACTCGTATACGTCTTGGTGGAGTTGTTCTCGTTCTTTGTCGAGGGTGATGACGTGGCCGGATTCTTCGTACCATTTAATTTTCTTATCGTCCGATTCAACTTCCTTGTAAATAATGTTGGCACTGTCTGTGTTGATCATATTATCGTGACGGGCTTGTACGACAAAAGTCGGTGAGTAGATCATGTCTACATTATTCCGCACGTCTGCAATCAATTCCTGCAACGCCTTCAATGTAGCCATTGGCGTCTTTTCGAATTCCTTCATTTCTTGTTCAATCTGCTCCGCACTTTTCCCTTCACGGCGCTTAAATTCACGAGCGTATTCCAGCACACCTTGATACATGATTTCTTCACTCTTGATATACATCGGCGCGCACATAGGCACAATACCCTTCACTGGAACTGTGTAACCTAATTTTAAAGAGAAAACCCCGCCCAATGAAAGGCCAACCACCGCAATACTTTCAAAACCTTTATCCTTTAAAAACTGGTAGGCTTCCATCACGTCCTCCCACCAATCCTCAGGTCCAGTATGAACTAATTCCTCCGGTGGGACACCATGCCCTTTATACTGTGGCGCATGGCAGGTATAGCCTCTCTTCTCCAAGAAACGGCCCATCATCCGCACATCCGCGGAATTCCCTGTAAAACCATGTAACATCAATACCGCACGATCTCCACCTTCAAACGTAAAAGGCTTAGGCAGCTTCACTTTCATCACGTCAGAACATCCTTTCTTTCACTTGTATTTATAATATGCTACTTTTCATTAAATATCAGATATGATTAGTCCGAAAAGAACATTTTACCATAATGGAGTCAGAATAGCTTTTAGAGAGCTTTTTTCGGAGGGATAGTTACGTTTTAGGGGGTAGTTGATAAAGATAGACCAAAAATGAATGTTTAGTAGGAGGATATCGACAAAAATAATGTTTTTGTTTTTATAGGAAAGTACCCTAACTCTTTTATTTATTATTCAATAACCGCACTTCAAGTCCATTTTTCTGCTTTTTTGAGCCTTATATTCCTGAAAGAATTTTTGTAAAATAATTTGATGTTTTCGACACCAATCTGCAACATTTCATAATTAGTTATTTTATAATTAATTTGGGGTATAGGAAGTACGTTGGTAGTAATACCAAAGTTGTATGTCGAATAATTCGAAACAACAGTCAAAGGCAAACTTGCTGAAAAGCAAGGACGCAAAGTCTACAGATCTAAGGTTGTGTAAAAGGAAAACTAGTTAATCCTTTTACAAATTATGATGGCTGGGCTGCCTGAAATACCAAAGTATTTTAGGAGGGAAAAGGAAGATGGAGAACGTTACAGTTGAAATGACAGAAAATTTAGATAAGGAGTGGGTAGATCTAATTAACAACGCACTTGAAATGGGTATTTCCTCTGCAGAAATTAGAGATTTCTTACATAATTATCGCAATCATTCATCATTTAAACTCTAATTTTGTGAATATTAACGGATTTTTGTTCTAAATATCTAACAATCCCTTCGTTATATGCTATAATGAGCATGATAGGAAGGTGAAAGCCGTGATTGGTGAACGAATAAAAAAATATAGAGAACAGCGAAAAATGTCGATGTCTGAACTTGCAGAACGTGCAGGTGTGGCTAAATCTTATCTAAGTTCGATCGAACGGAATTTACAATCCAATCCCTCCGTTCAATTTCTGGAAAAGGTCTCAACCGTACTTGGAGTATCTATGAACACTCTTTTACATGATGAAGATGAATCCCAATCTAAAGATAACCTTGACCGAGAATGGGCCACCCTTGTAAGAGAGGCGATGGATTCCGGTGTAACCAAGGATCAGTTTAAAGAATTCTTAGAATTTAATAAATGGAAAATAAATCAGGAAAACAAATAATCGCTGACCGAGGTCAGCGATTATTTTTATGGATTTAGATTTGTTGATTTATTTTAGACGACTTAATAACAAACGTTAATTGCTTTGTAAATGGAAGGGCTCTTTTTACAACCGAGCCTCCAGCTACTGATGCATATTGGAGTGTTAAATCTGTTGCACATACAGGACATTCCCAATCAAATGTCGAACAACTGCTAAAAGATTTATGACTGCATGTCGGACAAACTTTCGTGTACATAAGAGCCCTCCTTTTTTGTTCATCTAGTGTGTGTGTAGTGGTAAATGAACGGATTTTTAAAGCTTTATTAGATGCATGAAGCTAATTATTCTGTATCAGCCGGGCGATCTACTTGATTTGCTTCTACATGGATCTGGAAGTCCATTTTCGCGTTTTGGTATTCGTTACCAGCTGTTTCCTTCAGGCTTGTTCCAAATAGAACATGTACATAATGCTGACGGGAAATGGTTTCTCCGAACAAGATACCTTTTTCCATGACTTTTACTGGATCGTGGGACATTGTTCCTACAGAAGAAACGCTATTCTCAAGCTGCGCTTCAATGTATTCTGAGCTTACTATTGCAGCAACTGGAGCATCCTCGGAAGCCTCAAGAGTTTCCTCAAGTTCTTCAACATCCTCTTCTCCTTCAATTACGACAATTTCCATCTTCGCTCCGTAGAATTCTTGCAACATTTTCTCAAATTCAAGTTCGCTCATATCATCTTCTTCTAAGTATGCTCTGAGAGATTCATCAATAAATTCTGCATCTTGAACACCACTTGCATCTTTGTTGAATACAAATAATGCAGTAGATTTATATTGAGAGAAGTCTATATTAGAAGAATCTCCATATAGCTTACCTGTAAAACTAGCACTTAAGCTGATGCGGCGGTCGGTACTGTTATTTTCGATGGTCTTCCACTCTTCAGCAATTTGAGATCTACTTGGAGCAAGATAGCCAGAAGAATAGTCAAAACTAGCTTGTCCTCCACCAGCAATCTCAACAATTGCGTTTTTCACATGACCTTGTGCTTCTGTGCTATCTGTAAACCATGAATATGTTCCAAATCCTGCGCCAGTAACCATTACTCCTGCCAAAGCTGTACCTAGCACAGCTTTTTTTACGTTATTTATCTTTGCCATTACCTTTATTCCTCCCCCAACATTTTAATAGTTCCGTTCTGTCGTATTTAAATTAATCGTTGTTGATTTCGTCCTCATACAACGCATCAAAATCAATTTGTTTTGCATCAACCATAACAACCGGTCTTAGAGTTGCCCCTTGAAGGTTGTTGTTTGCGTCATCATGAAGTGTCACTTCTACGTCCACTTCAAGCTCTTCACCATTCGCAAGCGTCATTTCCTCTAGGAAATCCTCGCCATTGTTGTACCATTCCCATCCAGACATTGTTTTGGTGGTCTCACCCCAACTGAAAGTGAAGTGATATTGCTCTAATGCCTCCTGTAGGGAGTAAGCAGCTAACCCTTCATACGTTCCATTGCGCGGGAAAGCTTTGTGCATATTATCTGAAGTTAATAAATCACCCTTTTTATTCACTGCGAACTTCAACTGGCCGCGAAGTACAACATCCTCAAACGTCATATCCCCATCATGATCATTGGAAATCGTGAAGTCCGTCATCACACTACGGGAAGGAGCAAGACGTGTAAATGCATCTCTTTCAAAAGTGAATTCGCTAAATCCGCTACCTTCAATTTTCAATTGAGAGTTTTGCACCTCTCCTGTAACAGCTGCATGGCTAGTAAACCAAGAGTATGTACCAAACCCTGCCCCAACTGCTAATGTTCCAGCAAGTGCTGTCCCAATTAACGCTTTTTTGACATTCTTCATGTTTGCCATTCAAAAACATCCCCTTTGCTAATTTGGTTATATAGTGGCAAATAGAGTGTATCTCTATTTGTTGATCCCTTAGTTGGATACTTCTTCTTTTTGCTCGGTCCTAATAATTCCTGTTCTCTGAAAGATCTCAATTATGAAGTAGATAAAAATTGGAAGCCCAATCAGTAAAATAAACCCAATCGGTCCTGAAACAAACTTAGCAACATGTCCAGCCCCCGGAATGATGCTCGTTTGAACACCGATAATACTATTTGGTGCTACCCTCACGTCATCAGCAATATTATTGTTATCACCTTTTGTAATGTAAAAGGTCTTCCCATCTTCTACCGTTGAATCAATAATTCTATGTGTCACCAAGATGCCCTCAGGGTGCTTGAAGGTAATCACATCATTGACTTCTGGCTTCTGATCGGGCTTTATTAAGATGACGTCACCCGCTTCAAAGACAGGCTGCATACTGTTTGAAAGAATGGTGAGAGGCTTATAGCCCATAACACTTGGAACCTTTTCAATATCTCCCTTTGATTGAGAGACAAAGTAGATGACCAGCCCTGCAGATAGTGCAAGAAATACTAGGATAAGGGTGGAGAGGACTTTCATAATACGTTTGAACACTGCTACCACTCCTTTTTTATTGAGAATTTTTTGTTGTTTATTAAGAACAGTATTATGAAAATAAAAGCTGATTTTTATCAGCGTTTACCCTTCACCTTCATCACCCGTTTCATCCCCTGTATTCTCATCACCTGGCTCTGTATCTGTTGGGGTTTCTTGTGATTCTTCAGCCTTTTCTACCTCGGCATCTGGATCACTTTCCGGATTGGTTTCTTCTTCCTTAACCTCTGTTTCTGGTTCAGTTGGTTCTTCTACTTCATTAACTTCTTCGGCTGATTTTTCTTTTTCTTCTGTACTTACCTTCTTATCTTGTGGTTCTTCTACTGGTTCTTCCTCAGTCGGTTCTTCTTTTATTGCTTCTTCTTTAACTGCTTCTTCCTCTACATGCTCTTCTTCAGGTTGTAGTGGAAGCGGTATACCGAAATCCTCCTCGCTAACAATTGAACCCGCAATTTCCACTTCAGACGTGAAGTAAGAATAGCTATCGGCAATGAGAACACTCCCTGCATATATGGTGGCAAAACCAACTAATAGTATCAGGTAAAATTTATTTATTTTTTTAAGTTTATCCCCCATAGAGGTTCCCTCTTTTCCTTTGGATCATTCTGATAGAATAGTAGATCAGTAGAGCTGATCCTCCAATCGACAACAATATTCCTATATACATAAAAGTCCAAGTATCTGTAGCCGTTTTAGGAAGAGAGTTCCCCTTGGTTTCCTCTTTATTTTTTACAATTGTTCCAACCTGACTTTTTTCTGTCAAAGAGTCAATGAATAACTCCCCATGTAGGGTAACAGCTTGAAAGTCATTATGAGCCGTTTCTAGAAGTCGGATGGAATACATAATTTCCAGCGATCCCTTTGAAGGAATTTGATTTAACTCTAGTTCCTGAAGTTTTTCATTCACTTCTGTCAAGCTTGTCCAATTTATATGATGGACTTTACCTGGCAAGTGTATCTTTGCACTCAATTCATAAAATTCAAGCATTTGTTGTAACTTTTGCGACTCTAATCCATTCTTCTCCAAATAGAAATGAAAGCTTGCTGCAAATTCTACCGCTTCTTCATTTTTGTTCGTTATGGTGATTACCTTCTCCTCCATCACCCTAGAAGGAGCTAGTTTTACCGGATGGAACAATGTAACCTGTTCTCCTTGTTCTATGTAGAGATTTTCCAAATTTGCCGCCTTTGTTGAGAAGGGAGTTGTAACTAAAATAAATACCAAGGCCGATACTAACACAATCAAACACCTATGGATCAAGGATACATCACCAACTTCCATTCTAACTTTTTGGTTCTTTATAATGAACTATAATTTGAGTATAGAGGAGTGGGTGTTCTTTTTAAATATTCAAAATACTGCATTTTTGCGCAATTAAGAACAATATTCTACCTAAAGCTCACGATATCTCTTGTATTCGCAGTTTTTTGTTTTGTATAAAGAAATAACAGATTCAATATAAAGAACTTAACTAATAAGTATCCAATAAAAAAATAGCGGGATAAATGCTGCAACCCGCTGTCTCTTTTTAGCTCTCAAGATTCGCTTTTCTTAATCTGTACATGAGTAAAACAATCAAGCCTATTAATAAAAAAGTTCCTCCCACGATCATTATATTCATGGTGTCAGTAGCGGTGTTTGGTAACTTAATACCATTCTCAGCAGGTATTATTCCCCCGAGCGTACCTTCTGCATATATCTTGAATTCCACTTCACACGTTAGTCCCTGGAATTCATTTCCGAGTTCTGCAGGAAAATTCACTTGAAATGTAAGCTGCTCTTTATCAGTTGTTTTTATTTCACGCGGATCCAGCTTATTAAATTGACCCAGAGTTCCGTTAAAAAGCTCCTTATTTTCCTCTGATGTAATCATTAACTTCAACTCATTGTAAAGTTTCTTATTACCGGATTTAAGCTTAGAAGATATGATGTAATTGAAATTTTCTTTCCCTCCATTGCTGATTTCCAGCACTCTATCCGCCCAATCCCCTGGCTTCATATTATTAACATCGAACAATACTTTTTCTGGAGTTGTAATTATATCAATCTCCATCACATCCTCCGATGCTATTGTACTCCCCAACGGTACAAACAAAACCATAAACATTAACAAATAATATATGGAAGCGATACTGAACCATCTTAAGTATTTCATTGTACACCCCCCTTTAAAAAAATTCAGAGTGAGAATGTCTCACTCCAGTTAACTAGCAGATTTTGTATCCTCCAGCTGCTTTTGTTGCTTTTCAATGCGACCAATAGTCTGCCATATGGAGAAGATAGAATAACCGAACAATAGAACACCCGGAAGGATCATTAATAGTGCACTTCCAAGTTGCGATTTAGCGAATTCCACGAAATAACCTACATAAGGGATAGTAAAGTCTGTGTAAACAGCAACAACATTCTCGGATAGAACAGGATCCATATCCTCAGCATTATTATTATCCCCTTTGGTTTTGTACATTACATGCTCTCCACTGGTTATTACTTCGATTATTCTGTGTGTTACTAAGGTTTGTTCATCTTGCTTAAATGTGATGACATCTCCTTCACCGAAGCGTGTCATATCCCCACCAGGCTTTACTGCGATTATTGATCCAGTTTTAATGCCTGGCTCCATTGAACCTGATAGAACGGTTTTAAGCTGGTAACCCATAATTTGCGGTTCTCCACCGGATGCTTTGGTAGAGATAACGACAAAAGCCATGAAAAGTAGTGTTAAAAACAAAATAGTAGTTACTAGGTTGCTAATCCACTTTTTTGCTGTTTTCCATTTCATATTTTTCACCTCTAGTTTGATTGATCTTGGTCTTCTGTTTCCGTTTCTTTATCAGGCGTTGTTTCGTTTGCATTATTATCTGTCTCTTTTGTTTCTGATTGAGTACTCTCAGATTCATTAACTGGTTCTACATCTTCATGCTTATCTCCCTCATTCGTTGTTTCATTATCTACTACCTCTTTATCTTCTTTGTTTTCTTTAACTTCTTTTTGCTCTTCTTTTACGTCTGAACTTTCATCATTTTTAATGTCCTCTTTTATGCCATTGTCACCTTGAGCAGCTTTATTTTCTTTAGTTACATTCTCCTCAGTTTGCTTATCTTCAACTTCTTTAGAAGATTTTTCATCTAGTTTTTTATCTTCTGTTTTTTTCGAGGCATTGCAATTAACAATAACCTTTTCACTCCACTCGATGCTTTTAACATGTTTCATTTCCTTGAAATCTGGACGTTGGTAAAGTTTAAACATATATGCTCCGTCTTTTTCAGCAGTAAAATGCAAGTAACCTATTTCATTCTGAGCTAATGGATCGAGGATTCCTTCACTTATTTTCTTACCTTTTTGTTTTCCGTTTGCCTTGTTTAAGTGGAAAACTTCATATTTTGTGGTATCAAGCATGCTAAAGCCGTTGTTTTTTATACGAACATTAATTTCCATAGGGGGACAGGCTCTTATGTTTAAATCGGATTTATCAATAAAAGTTAAAATGCTCCCATCAAACCATTGTCCAGCTTGTATTAATGTCGTAGTTTGTTTCTGGCTACTAAAATAACCCAATGTAGGAGAAGAAATAATACATGTAGTTATAGTAGTTGAGTAAAAAATAACTATTATATTTGCAAATAAGAAATGATGTCTAAAATTTTTTTTGAATTTCTTTAATCTTGTTTTTCTCATGTTAATAATCACCTACTTTATTTTTTCTCTTACGTTTATAGTGTGATATAAACGTAAGAGAAAAAATAATCAAAGGGTAAGTGTAATTACCTTACCCTTCATTGGGATTACTTTTTAACCCCTGAAGTTTGATGTGCTTCAAACGTCCACTTTAATTTCAAAGTTGCTCCTTGGTATTTATTTTGATCCCCGTTGTCAACAAATTTAAATTGAACATATAATTTATCTGTATTCCCAGGTTTCAACCCTCCTTTTTCTTCAAGTCTAGGTACAAAGACTTTATTAGATACAACATCAGGTTGAGTTTTGGCTAGATTAGCTAAAGTAGTTCTATAAACAACTTGATCTGGGGATAATTCTTCTAATAATGCTTTATCCTTGTTATACAAAAAGTCTACTCTTATATGTTCAGCAAAATCATCAATTCTATTTCCTTGTGCATCATAAGCTTCATATTCAGTGTGTAATAACACTTTTGAGATGTCTAATGTACCATCATTCTTTAAAGTAAATTCACGAGGCATCCAATCCCCTGGTTTTATATCACTAACATTGATAATCTCTGTAGGAGTTGACAATAGTTTCAATGTTCCAGCAGAAAATGTATTATTTGTTACTGCTGTATCACTAAAATATGCATATGTACCCCCACCGATCAATGAAAGGCCAAGAGCAGCAGATGCGACACCTAAACCAAGTTTCTTTTTCAAACTCATTATAAATTCCTCCCGTTTCCTGAGTATTTTGGTTCGTTCTTTTTAACGAACCTTACAATACGTAGTATAAAACACCTAGTCTAAAGTTGGAAAACCTCAAATTTGTTCAATTTTTCTTAATTAAGAACACTTTTTAGCTTATTGCTTTCATTATCTTCATTTTTCTTAATATTTCGTTTTTTATAAAGAATAAATTGTGCTATATAATGAACTTATGTCATAAAATGTTAAGGGGACGAGTATGCTTGGTGAGCGCTTAAAGAGGTTAAGGAAGATAAAGGGCTATTCATTAAGTGAACTCTCGGAACTGGCTGGTGTGTCAAAGTCTTATTTGAGTTATTTGGAGAGAAATATCCAGACGAATCCTTCTCTACAGTTTTTGAATAAGATTGCCGTTACGCTTGAGACAGACTTGGATTTTTTATTGAACGGGGAGTCGGAGGACGATAAACCAGAAGTTCTAGTGCTGGACGAGGAATGGAAACGGTTAGTGCAGCGGGCAATTGCGGAGGGCATGAGCAAGGAAGATTTTATTCACTTCAAGGAGTACATGGAATTTCAGAAGTGGCAAGGTGCAAAGAAAAGTAAAAGTAGCAAAGAGGAGGAAGAAGAGGCTTGAACAAAGAGATTGATTTGGAATGGGTAGAGCTGTTAACGCTGGCAAGAGCTTATGGAATCTCTATTGAAGAGGTGAGAGCCTTCCTCCAAGAGACAAGTGAACAGAACAAGGAAGTCTTGGTCGTAAAGTGACCAAGGCTTTTATTTTAACAGATGCAAAAAACCACTTTCCAGGTTTGGAAAGTGGTTTTATTTATTATGCGAAGTATGCAATTGACAGTGTCAGAATGAAGAATAATACAGAAAGAACAACTGTCGCACGGTGTAGAACAAGGTCTAGGCCGCGTGCTTTTTGTTTTCCGAAAAGTGTTTCTGCTCCACCGGAGATTGCTCCTGAAAGACCTGCACTTTTACCTGATTGAAGTAGTACTACTGTGATCAAAGAGATTGCTACGATAATAAGTAAAATAGTAAGAAATAACGTCATGTAAACTACACCTCCTGCGGAACGTACATATGTGATTATATTAAATGTACCACATTATGACAAGGTGGACAAGAGGAAATGAGAGGTAGACAATCCCTCTTAGCTACCGCTGTTTCTTTCCGCAAATAGCTTCGCTTTCCGCGGGACGAATTTGCTCCAATCCACAGCTTGTAAATTATATGAACCTAAAAAAGAACCCAACCGAAGTCGGGTCCTCATGTAGAAGAAATTACTTCTTCAAGTTGTAGAAAGAACGTAAGCCGTCGTAGCGAGCTGTGTCACCAAGTTGGTCTTCAATGCGAAGAAGTTGGTTGTATTTAGCTACGCGGTCTGTACGGGATGGTGCACCTGTTTTGATTTGACCAGCGTTTGTTGCTACTGCGATGTCAGCGATTGTGCTGTCTTCTGTTTCACCAGAGCGGTGAGAGATTACTGCAGTGTAGCCTGCGCGTTTAGCCATTTCGATTGCTTCGAACGTTTCTGTAAGTGTACCGATTTGGTTCACTTTAATTAGGATGGAGTTACCGATTTTGCGCTCGATACCTTCAGCTAATTTCTTTGTGTTTGTTACGAATAGGTCGTCTCCAACTAATTGAACTTTGTTTCCAATGCGCTCAGTTAATAGTTTGAATCCTTCCCAGTCGTTCTCGTCTAGGCCGTCTTCGATAGAGATAATTGGGTACTTGTCCGCCATCTTCTCGTAGAAGTCCACCATTTCAGCAGAAGTGTAAACAACGCCTTCCCCTTTAAGGTGGTATTTGCCATCTTCTTTGTTGTAGAACTCAGAAGCCGCAGCGTCCATAGCAAGCATTACTTGCTCGCCTGGTTTGTAGCCAGCTTTTTCGATTGCTTCAATGATTGTTTGAAGTGCTTCTTCGTTAGATCCTAGGTTTGGAGCGAATCCGCCTTCGTCACCTACAGCAGTGTTTAAGCCTTTAGCGCTTAATACTGATTTAAGTGCGTGGAAGATTTCAGCGCCCATACGTAGAGCTTCTTTGAAGTTTTCAGCTCCAACAGGCATTACCATGAATTCTTGGATGTCCACGTTGTTGTCCGCGTGCTCTCCACCGTTGATGATGTTCATCATTGGTACTGGAAGAGTTTTGGAGTTGAATCCACCAAGGTGTTGGTATAAAGGAATTTGAAGGAAGTCAGCTGCTGCACGCGCTACTGCCATGGATACACCAAGGATTGCGTTAGCACCTAATTTTCCTTTGTTTTCTGTTCCGTCAAGGTCGATTAACGCTTCGTCAATTGCTACTTGCTCAAGTACGTCGAAAAGACCTACTAGTTCAGGAGCGATGATTTCGTTCACGTTTTCTACTGCTTTTTGAACACCTTTTCCAAGGTAGCGGGACTTGTCGCCGTCGCGAAGTTCTACTGCTTCGTATTCACCTGTAGATGCTCCACTTGGTACTAATGCGCGTCCGAAAGCTCCGGATTCTGTGTATACTTCTACTTCGATTGTTGGGTTACCACGGGAGTCTAGGACTTCGCGTGCGTAAACGTCAGAGATAATTGGCATATTTGTAACTCTCCTTTTGATTTGAAATATTTACATGGCTACTGCTTTTACATCGCTATAGATCTCCGTTTCAGGTGTTCGCTTTCCGTGGGACGGTGCTTGAGCCCGCTTGAGTCTCACACCCTACACTTCGATCGATAGCTAGAAATCAGCTATTACTTTTTGATTAAAGAACTACCTGTCATTTCGGATGGTTTGTCCACCCCTAGTAAGTCTAGCACAGTTGGGGCTAGGTCACCAAGGATTCCGCCGTCGCGGAGTTCTACACCATTTTTCGTAACGATAACTGGTACCGGGTTGGTGGTGTGGGCAGTCATTGGGTTGCCTTCTGTCGTTACAACTTCGTCAGCGTTCCCATGGTCTGCCGTGATGATGGCAACTCCGTCTTTTTCTAAGATGGCGTTGACTACCTTCCCTAAGCACTCATCTGTTACTTCCACTGCCTTAATTGTTGGTTCAAGCATTCCGGAATGCCCAACCATATCAGGGTTTGCGAAGTTAAGGATGATCGCATCGTGTTTATCTGCAGCTATTTCTGCTAAAAGAGCGTCGGTTACTTCATACGCACTCATTTCAGGTTGTAAGTCATAAGTTGCTACCTTAGGAGAATTAATTAATATTCTTTCTTCTCCAGGGTAAGCTTCCTCACGTCCACCGCTCATGAAGAACGTAACGTGCGGGTATTTTTCCGTCTCCGCGATACGAAGCTGGTTCAAGCCTTTTTGGGATAACACTTCGCCCAAAGTGTTGTCCATTCCTACTGGTTTGAAGGCTACATATCCATCCACCGTTTCACTGAAGTGAGTTAAACATACGAACTGAAGGTTGGTCGGATGTTCTGGCCCACGTTCAAATGCGCGGAAGTCAGAATTGGTGAATGTGTTAGAAATCTGGATGGCACGGTCCGGACGGAAGTTATAGAAAATAACAGCGTCTTCGTCCTGAATCGTTGCAACAGGGCTGCCATCTTCTTTTGTCATAACAGATGGAATGACGAACTCATCAAAGATTCCGTTGTTGTAGGAGTCATTGATACACTCCATTGCGTCGTTATACGTAGGGCCTTCACCGTACACCATCGCACGGTAAGACTTCTCTACGCGATCCCAACGCTTGTCACGGTCCATGGAATAATAACGGCCAGAAATAGTTGCAATTTCGCCTACTCCAAGATCTAGAAGTTGCTCGTTCAATTGCTCAATGAATTCTGGAGCAGATTTCGGTGCAACATCACGACCATCAAGGAAACCGTGAATATACACACGATCCAAGCCTTCTCTTTTCGCAAGCTTTAAGAGAGCGAAAAGGTGCTGGATGTGACTATGAACGCCTCCATCTGAAAGCAAACCGAACAGGTGAAGGTTGGTTCCTTTTTCTTTTGCATGCTTGATTGCATTTAGGAACGTTTCATTTTCGTAAAAGTCGCCTTCGCGAATTGCCACATTCACACGTGTCAAACTTTGGTACACAATTCGGCCGGCTCCGATGTTTAAATGGCCTACTTCTGAGTTACCCATTTGCCCTTCTGGAAGTCCTACCGCTTCTCCGCTTGCAGTCAACTGCGCGTGAGGGTATGTGCTCCAAAATTTATCAAAGTTAGGTTTGTTTGCTTGCGCTACCGCATTACCGGTTGTTTCGCCGCGCATCGCAAAACCGTCTAAGATGATTAGTGCTACTGGTTTTTTAGTCATTCTTACCTGCCTCCAAAAGCTGTAAGAAAGATTGGTGCTCAAGGCTTGCTCCACCTACAAGTGCTCCATCGATATCAGATTGAGCCATGTAGTCTGCAATGTTTCCAGGTTTTACAGATCCGCCGTACTGGATACGCACTGCGTCTGCTGCAGCTTGATCATATTCAAAAGCGATCACGCTACGGATGTGCGCACACACTTCGTTTGCATCTTCCGCTGTGGAAGATTTTCCTGTTCCGATCGCCCAGATTGGCTCGTAAGCAACAACCGTCGTTTTAACTTGATCTGAAGTTAAGCCTGTTAGAGCTTTCTTCACTTGGTTTCCAACGATGTCGTTTGTTTTGCCCGACTCACGTTCTTCTAGTGTTTCCCCGCAGCATACGATCGGAGTTAATCCGTGTTTGAATGCTGCAAGAGTTTTCTTATTAACCGTTTCGTCTGTTTCAGCAAACATTTCGCGGCGCTCGGAGTGACCTAAAACTACATAAGATACACCGATGTCTTTTAGCGCAACAGGGCTCACTTCGCCTGTGAATGCTCCGCTGTCTTCGAAGTGCATGTTTTGGGCACCGATTTTAAGGTCGCGGCCTTCTGTGTTTGAAACAAGTCGCTCTAGGAAAAGAGCTGGTGCACATACTACTGCGTCTATTTTGTCAGCAGCAGGAACTAGTCCTTTTACCTCTTCTACGAAGCTTGTTGCTTCGGAGAGTGTTTTGTGCATTTTCCAGTTACCAGCAATAATTGGTTTACGCATGGTATCCATCCTTTCGGGGTTGGGGTTGTAAAGTTTCCGTTACTCCGCTGTTGATTTCCGCAAATGGCTTCGCTTTCCGCGGGGCGACCTTGAGCCTCCTCACTTCGTTGCGGGGTCTCAACAATGTCGCTACTCCCCCGCTGGAGTCTACGCATTTGCTCCAATCACCAGCTAGAAACTTTATAGTACAGAAATTATTTATCGTTTAGCGCTACTACTCCTGGAAGTTCTTTGCCTTCCATGAATTCTAGGGATGCGCCTCCACCAGTTGAGATATGGCTCATTTTGTCTGCGAGGTTGAATTTTTCAACAGCAGCCGCAGAGTCTCCTCCACCGATGACAGAGTATGTATCGGTAGCTTCTGCTAGGGCTTCACCTACTGCTTTTGTTCCGCCAGCAAATGCATCAAGTTCGAATACTCCCATTGGTCCATTCCAGATAACTAGCTTGGAGTTTTTGATTACATCCGCGTAGATTTCACGGGATTTAGGTCCGCAATCAAGGCCTTCCCAGTCGCTTGGAATTTCTTCAACAGGTACGATTTGTGTGTTTGCGTCGTTGGAGAAATCATCTGCCACAACAACATCCACAGGCATGTACATGTTCACGCCTTTTTCTTTTGCTTGCTCCATGAAAGATTTAGCAAGGTCGATTTTATCTTCTTCCAATAAGGATTTTCCTACATCATAGCCTTTTGCTTTGATGAACGTGTAAGCAAGTCCACCGCCGATGATCAGGTTGTCCACTTTGTTTAGAAGATTTTCGATGACACCGATTTTATCTTTAACCTTAGCTCCACCGATGATTGCCGTGAATGGGCGCTCAGGGTTGGAAAGGGCTTTTCCTAATACTTCTAATTCTTTTTCCATTAAGAGGCCTGCTACTGCCGGTAAGTGCTGGGCAATACCTTCTGTGGAAGCATGTGCACGGTGAGCTGCGCCGAATGCGTCATTTACATACACATCTGCAAGCTCAGCAAACGCCTTTGCAAGTTCTGGATCGTTTTTCTCTTCACCAGGGTAGAAACGAACATTTTCAAGTAAAAGAACGTCTCCCTCGCTCATGTCGTTAACGATGGCTTTTACGGAATCTCCGTAAGCTTCATCCGCTTTTTTTACATCTTTTCCAAGAAGCTCTTGTAGACGAGCTGCAACCGCGTTTAAGCGAAGCTCTTCGACTACTTGCCCTTTTGGACGTCCTAAGTGGCTTGCAAGTAAGACTTTCGCGCCGTTATCCACTAAGTGCTTGATTGTTGGCAATGCTGCACGGATACGTGTTTCGTCTGTTACTTGTCCGTCCTTCATCGGTACGTTAAAGTCCACACGGCAAAATACGCGTTTGCCTTTCACGTCGATGTCACGAATACTTTTCTTGTTCATCTTGAACGGCCTCCCTTAAAAGGAAATTTGTTTTGAAAACATGAAAAGAGGGAGGGGTGTGTTCCCCAATCCCCCTCTACTTCACATGTCTTATTATAGAATGCTGATAAGGTTTATCCAAGCAATATCTATTGCTTGGAAAAATTATAGTCCTTTAGCAGCGATGTATTTCGCTAGGTCTACTACACGGTGAGAGTATCCGCTCTCGTTGTCATACCAAGAGATTACTTTAACCATGTTGCCTTCCATTACCATTGTAGATAATGCGTCGATTGTAGAAGACTCAGGGTTACCATTGTAGTCACCAGATACTAGTGGCTCTTCAGAGTACCCAAGAATTCCTTGTAATTCGCCTTCAGCTGCTGCTTTGAATGCTGCGTTTACTTCTTCAGCAGTTACATCTTTGTCAAGCTCAGCTACAAGGTCAACTAGAGAAACGTTTGGAGTTGGAACACGCATTGCTCCACCGTTTAATTTACCTTTTAGTTCAGGTAATACTAGAGATACTGCTTTTGCAGCTCCAGTAGTTGTAGGGATGATGTTCTCAGCTGCTGCACGCGCACGACGGTAGTCTTTGTGTGGCAAGTCTAAGATTTGTTGGTCATTTGTGTAAGAGTGAACAGTTGTCATCATTCCACGTTTGATACCGAACTTGTCGTTCAATACTTTCGCGAATGGCGCCAAGCAGTTAGTCGTACAAGATGCATTAGAGATTACGTTGTGGTTAGCTGCATCGTACTTGTCTTCGTTAACACCCATTACGATTGTGATATCTTCATCAGATGCAGGTGCGGAGATGATTACTTTCTTCGCTCCAGCTTCTAAGTGTTTCGCAGCGTCTGCACGCTTTGTGAAGAAACCAGTAGATTCTACTACTACTTCTACTCCAAGCTCACCCCAAGATAATTTCGCTGGGTCGCGCTCAGCTGTAACTTTGATTGTTTTGCCGTCAACAACTAGGTTGTCTCCGTCAACTTTTACGTCAGCAGCTAATTTGCCGTGTACGCTGTCATATTTTAAAAGATGTGCAAGCATGTTAGCGTCTGTTAAGTCGTTAACTGCTACCACTTCTACGTCGTTGTTTTTTAATGCTGCGCGGAATACGTTACGTCCAATACGTCCAAATCCGTTAATACCAATCTTTACTGCCATGTTCATTTCCTCCTTAGTTTTTCTAAGAAATTTTTTATAGAAGGGATGTTACTCCCTAATTAACTCTTTTGCTGCTCCTTCATCCGTAATGAGGATGGTGTGGGGAGCTTTTTTTAGATACGCTTGAATCGCTTTTGCCTTTGAGGCGCCGCCGGCTACTGCAATCACACATTCTATCTTTTCCAAATCTGCGAGTTGCATTCCAACTGTCTGAACTTTATGCACTACTTCTCCGGCCTCGTTGAAATAGTACCCGAAAGCTTCAGCTACCGCATAGCTTTGTTCGATCTTGCGCATGTTTTCCGGCGCTGTTTTACGGCGCTCTGCCATTGTTTTAGCGTCTCCAATTCCATGAATAACCATACTAGAATTTTTGATGAGAGAAATTACTTCTTTTATAGAAGGTTCCTCAATCATCGACTGGTAAGATTCATGACTCAACGAATCTGGGATATGCAAGAGCCTGTAGTCGCCAGATGCCTTTTCTGCCATGGTGGCACAAATGGTGTTCGACTGATTTTGGACCTTTTCGCCAAGACCGCCTCGAGCTGGGACAAACAACAGATTACGGTTTTTTGTGTCGGGAGTCATCATTTCCGCTACAGAGGAAACAGTCGTTCCACCGGCTACGGCAATGACATTTTCGTCATGGAATCGTTCTCGCATTGCGGATACACATGCGCGACCGAGTTCCTTTTTCACCCAAGGGGATTGGTCACTGTCACCCGGAACCACGACAACTTTTGTAATCCCTAACTTTTCTTCTATTCCCGCTTCTAGTTGCTTTAAACCGGAAACTTCTTTCATAACTTCTTCCAGGTCTTTAATGAGGTATTCCCCTTCTTTCGTCAGTGTCATGCCGGCAACACTAACGTGAATCAGGTTCTGCGCTTTAAGAAAATCAACTTCCCCTCTCAGCACCCGCTCACTCAAACCTAGACTGCCTGACAAACTTCTTCTTCCAATCGGCTGCATCAACCTTATGTATCTCAGGATTTCGTATCGCTTCTGCATAATGGAAAGAAGATCAGGTAACAATTTCTTTTGTACTTCAATAATTTGATTCATTATAGCTTCCCCTTCAGAGTGTGTATTTTACCTGATGGACAAAATATAATCTGCCTTCTGGACCTTAAATGTCCCACTGTGACATATTATGTCCCAGTAGCGGTAAAAAAAATCACCCTTGCTACAAGTTGATTGTAACAAAGGTGAAACCCTTATGCAACTAGGGTTTAGCGGATTTTTTCAAGTAAACGCTTTCTTACTGTTTCTTTGTCCACTTGACCATAGGAAAGCATTTCTCCCTCATGTTCCACTACAGGAATCATCAACTGATATTTTTCTAGTAGTGTGTCATCTTTATAAATATCAAATTCCTCTATGGTAAAATCTATTTCGGATTGCAACTCATTAAGTTTTGCTTTCGCTTTATCGCAAAGCGGGCAATCCACTTTTGTGTAAAATTGTATGTTCATTTTGCATCGCCTTTCTAATCATACCTTTTTCTCATCGAAGACCCGGGAATGTTTAATATATCTCTATATTTTGCAACGGTTCTTCTGGAGATGGTTATATGATACTGCTTTTGCAGGATGTTTGTCAGTTGTTGATCCGATAGAGGTTTCTGTTTGTCTTCCATTTTGATCAGTTCTTCTACCAACTGCTGCACCTGCTTGGTTGATTTCTCTTCATCATGCCTGCCTGTAAGGCTCTGGCTAAAGAAATACTTCAATTCAAACAATCCATATGGCGTCTGAACATACTTTTCCTTTGTCGCCCGGCTAACCGTAGACTCATGGATGTCTAGCCTTGTAGAGATATCCTTTAATGTTAACGGTTTCAAAAATGATGGTCCATTGAGAAAGAAAGATTGCTGGGTACGTAGTATCTCTTCCATCACTTTGACGAGTGTGTGTTTGCGGTGCTCCATAGATTTGACAATCCATTGGCATTGTTGCATCTTTTCTTGCAAGTAGGATTCCAATTCATTCTTCCGTTTAAGGGCTGACTCATACCGCTTATTTATTTTAACTTGTGGGATGATTTCTTCGTTTAATGACACGATAAAATGATTTTGGTGCCTTTGGACGATTAGGTCCGGGGTAATGTATTTAGGTTTTTCTATGGTTTCATACCTGTTCCCTGGTCGAGGGTTCAGTTTGACAATTTCATCATGAATCGTCTGAATTTCTTTTAGGC
The DNA here is from genome assembly GCF_001293645.1 of Bacillus sp. CHD6a. Taxonomy (GTDB): domain Bacteria; phylum Bacillota; class Bacilli; order Bacillales; family Bacillaceae_I; genus Sutcliffiella_A. The sequence goes on along the minus strand of NZ_LBMD01000011.1, from coordinate 8,274 downwards.
TGATCTCATATTTCTTTGAGAGAGTCTTCCACGCTTTTTCTGCAAAAAGGATGAAATCATTTTCTAAAATAGCTTCTGCAAGCTCATTTTGGGATGATTTCCTTTTTAGTTGAAGCAAAAGGCATTCCTGGAGATTGCGTGCTCCTATTCCTGCCGGTTCTAACTGCTTAATGGTGGTTAGAATTTTGGTGACGGTTACTGTTGTTGTTTTTAGCTGTTCAGCAACTGCAATGGGCTCTTCTTGTATATAGCCATTCTCATCCATGTATTCGATGATGCGCTTTGCAAGTTGTTTTTCTTCGGTTGTCAGAGGAGTGTCCAGCAATTGTTGTTCAATATATTGATGTAACGTTTCTCCATGCTTACTGAAATTTTCAATGGAAAAGGTCTGTGTGGTGGTCGTTCCGATTTTCTTTGGTTTTAAGCGTTGCACGCGGGAAGAAGCTAGTTCCCTATGGACGGTGGGTTCTTTCAGATCCATAAGCGGGTTCTCGAGCGACTGCTCCTTCAGGAAATCCACCAGCTCCAATGTCGAATACTGCAACAACGTTATCGCTTGCTTCAACTCCTGCGTCATCGCAAGCCTCAACGACTGCTCCTGATACAAACCAACTGACTGCTTCATACATCCAACCCTCCTCCGGCCAAACTTAATAATTCCTGTCTCTACCTATATTCTACATGACTTTTTAGAACTTGTAAGCTTTTAAAATCTTCCTAAAATTCACTTTTGGGGGTCAGACCCCTGCAGGATTTTCTCCATTTATGTCGAAGCATATGGTATAAGCTGACGGTGCTAGCTGTCTATTTCTATTTTATTATGGTGTTTTGGTTGTCATACTATTTTTTGGATAAAGTTGGTGTGGAGATTTGCTTGTGGAGGGGCTGAACGAGATTTATTTTCCGTTAGATCTGAAATATTTTCCGTTTCCTTTGAGGACAAAAGGCATCCCCTCTTAATTTTGGCAAAATAAAAACCCAGTGTGCCGACACTGGGTGAGTAGATAATATGAGATAACGGCGCTTGTCCGTTACAAGTAATACTTTAGCATGGTTGTTGATTATGTATCAAACGTAAGTTTTTCCAATTATTTAATGGCGCGCTCGGAGGGATTCGAACCCCCGCATGACGCGGTACCGGAAACCACCGCTCTATCCCCTGAGCTACGAGCGCACGTTGCAAATGGAACTTTACTAATATACCAAATTATACACCAATTGTCGAGAGTCAGGCAATAAGAAGTCGCATCAGCATAGACATATACTTTTATTATAAAGTGTTTGGTATCACAGTTTAAAGTTTAATCCCACCTCATACTGGATATGATTATTACATGGGGAAAAATGGGGGTATTTGCGATGGTTTTTATTTGACCATTCTTGACCTTGTATGTATGATAAAAGTACATAAAGATTTAGTAATACTTACTAATTGGTATAGGCTCACTGAAGGTTTTCCCATTTTTACATAGGAGTCTATGTCGATAGAAAATTTAAATTTTAAGGAGGAAAAGTGAGATGAACTTAATTCCTACAGTTATTGAACAAACAAGTCGTGGGGAGCGCGCGTACGATATTTACTCCCGTCTATTAAAGGACCGTATCATCATGCTTGGAAGTGCGATTGATGACAATGTGGCTAACTCCATTGTTTCTCAGCTTCTATTCTTGGCAGCGGAAGATCCTGATAAAGATATTTCTCTTTATATCAACAGCCCAGGTGGTTCCATCACTGCGGGTATGGCTATCTACGATACAATGAACTTCATTAAGCCAAATGTCAGCACAATGTGTGTGGGTATGGCGGCTTCCATGGGAGCATTCTTGCTTGCAGCTGGAGCTAAAGGCAAGCGTTTCGCACTACCTAACAGTGAAGTGATGATTCACCAACCACTTGGTGGAGCACAAGGTCAAGCTACGGAAATTGAGATTGCGGCTAAACGCATCTTGTTCCTACGTGAAAAATTGAACACGATTTTATCCGAGCAAACTGGCCAGCCAATCGAAGTGATTTCACGCGACACTGACCGCGACAACTTCATGACTGCTGATCGTGCACTAGAATACGGACTAATCGACAAAGTAATTAGAAACAACAACTAATCATTTTCAACTGTTGATTGGAGCAAAATGTGAAAACTTCTGGCTCAAGGCCGCCCCGCGGAAAGCGAAACATTTTGCGTAATGCAACAGCGAGTTTTAACAGACACATAAACAAAACCGGGTTCCCATCAAGGGGAGACCCGGTTTTTTAGTTCTCTTGTTGTACGTAATCTGCTAACGCAGCAATTGCATCCTCTTCATCATGACCGTCAGCAATCAATGTAATCGTAGCACCAGTGCTAATAGCTAAGCTCATCAAGCCCATAATACTTTTCGCATTTACCTTTTTCCCGTCCTTTTCTAAGAAAACCTCACTTGAGAAGCGGTTGGCTTCTTGAACGAAAAGTGCTGCCGGGCGTGCTTGTAATCCCGTTTTCAAACGAACATCCACTTGTTTTTGTACCATTATTATTCCTCCTCTATCTAATGTATAGTTGCTGGATGGAGTCAACTTGAAACGAAGTGACTCTCACCAGTCTTATTTAACAGATTCCCCTGCTCGAAGTTTATCGGCAATCTCATCTATTTTTCGTAGTCGGTGATTGATACCGGATTTGCTGATCGTACCGCTCGACACCATTTCTCCAAGCTCTTTCAATGTTACATCTTGGTAGGTGACGCGCAGTTCCGCAATTTCACGTAGCTTGTCAGGCAAGATACTAAGCCCGACTGTGCTATCGATGAAGCGGATATTTTCCACCTGGCGGATTGCGGCACCAATCGTTTTGTTGAGGTTGGCAGTTTCACAGTTCACGAGGCGATTAACCGAGTTACGCATATCACGCACAATTCGGATGTCCTCGAACTTCAGCAAAGCTTGGTGGGCACCAATGATGCTTAAGAATTCAGCAATTTTTTCGGCCTCTTTCAAATAGGTGATATAGCCCTTTTTCCGTTCTAATGTTTTACTGTTTAAGTGAAACATATTCATCAATTCACATAGTGATTCGTTATGTTCATGATAGAGAGAAAAGATTTCAAGATGATAAGATGATGTTTCCGGATTATTCACCGAACCGCCTGCCAAAAAGGCACCTCGCAAATAAGATCGCTTGCAGCATTTTTTGCTGATCAGCTCTTCTGATATGTCACGAACGAAGGTGAAACCATCCTTCAAGATTTTTAACTCATCCAAGATATAATGTGCTTGCTCGGCATAACGAACGATATAGACGTTATTCTTTTTTAATCTCATCTTCTTTCGTACAAGCAATTCGACGCGCACATCATAAATCCTTTTTGTTAACGTATAGATTCTGCGGGCAATAGCTGCGTTTTCAGTTTGTATATCTAAGATCAGTTTACGATTGGAAAAGGATAAAGACCCGTTCATTCGGATCAGTGCCGCAAGTTCCGCCTTAACGCAACAATCTTTTGTTTCTATGGTCGTTAACTCTTTTTTCGTTTCAGAAGCGTAGGACATTGTGTTCACCTCCATTGTGAATGTACTAGGTGTATGCGAGGTGTTCAAACATTATCCCCTTACCACCAGCAATGCATCCGTTTGCATTTAGTTTTCGTCCAGTTTTATCATGGAGTACAATAATGCCGCTACTTTTTGGGTATCGTGACGAATCACTCCATCATCGTATCGGATAATTTTATCATGAACGATTTCTAGTCCCAAATTAGATAAAGCAGCAATATCATACACGACAGGTGTAGCAAGTTCTTTTTTATAGCGAACGGCTATTTCTTCAGGAATATCTTCTTCATTAACAAGAATGGTATCCATGAAGCGGCAACCTAGATGGTCATAGAGTGCTTTAACATGATCACTTGCCGTGTATTCAAGCGTTTCACCGGCTTGGGTCATCACATTACATATATACACTTTTTTAGCGTGTGCGTTACACACAGCCTCTCCTATTTTTGGTACTAGCAGATTTGGAAGAATGCTTGTGTAGAGACTTCCTGGTCCTACAATAATTAGATCCGCTTTTTCTATTTCATCCACTGATTCCTGCAAAGGCTCCACTTTATCGGGGGTAAGAAACACCCGCTTTATTCTCTGCCCGTTGGCCGGAATCTTGGATTCTCCCGTAACAATGGATCCGTCTTCCATTTCCGCATGTAAAATAACACTTTGGTTAGCGGCAGGTAGAACCTTCCCTCGAACGTTCAACACTTTGCTCATCTCACGAATGGCATGGACAAAGTCACCTGTTATGGTAGTCATCGCTGCAAGCAAGAGGTTACCGAGTGAGTGTCCTGAAAGCCCGTTGCCTGTTGCAAAACGGTGCTGGAAGAGATCTTCAATCAAAGGCTCCACATCCGATAAGGCAGCAAGCACATTTCGGACATCTCCAGGAGGTGGGATGTGCAATTCATCGCGCAATCTCCCCGAGCTTCCTCCATCGTCGGCAACTGTGACCACTGCAGTTATATCCACATCATAGTGCTTGAGGCCCCTGAGTAAAACAGGCAGCCCGGTTCCCCCACCTATGATGACAATCTTAGGTACTTTTTGACGTCTCATTAGTGTTTGCCCTTTCGTTTCTCAATATCTCGATGTGTTAGGAGTGTATCATACTCAGTCTTGAAATGCTTAGCAAAATACTCAGCCAAGGTCACAGAACGGTGTTGCCCTCCCGTACACCCGATTGCAAGGACGAGCTGACTCTTCCCTTCTCGCTTGTAGTAAGGTAGCATAAAGGTCAACAAATCCGTAAGCTTTTCTACAAACTTCTGCGTTTCCGACCACTTCAACACATAGGAAGAAACCTCTTCATCAAGCCCTGTCATCGGTCTCATATGGTCAATGTAATGGGGATTTGGTAAGAAGCGTACATCAAACACAAGATCTGCATCTATAGGAAGTCCATATTTAAAACCGAAGGAAACGACATTCAATTTAAAAGTTTGTTTGGAGTGTGTGGCAAATTGTTTGAGGATTTTCTCTCTAAGTTCACGTGGCTTTAAGTTGGAAGTGTCCAAGATCAGTTGGGCACGGCCCTTTAACTCTTCTAACAACTCGCGCTCATGTTCGATTCCTTCAAGTGGCAGGCCTGATTTCGCCAATGGATGCGCTCTTCGTGTCTCTTTATAACGAGTTACTAGGACAGAATCCTTCGCATCAAGGAATAATATTTGCGGAGTTACCCAAGACAATTCAGAAATATCATCCAGCGCTTCAAATAGACTGTCAAAAAATTCACGTCCGCGTAAATCCATTACTAACGCCACTTTATTCATTTTATTGCCCGACTCTTCCATCAGCTCCAAAAATTTTGGAAGCAAAGTCGGCGGCAAATTATCCACACAGAAAAATCCCAGATCCTCTAAAGCTTGAATGGCCACTGTTTTTCCTGCTCCACTCATACCAGTGATAATGACTAATTCTACATCACTGCTCGTACCTGTACTCATGTTTCTTCCACTCCCTTTTTTGTCTAATCAGTTTGGATCAAGACGGTAGGACAACAGTTCAAAGTCCGGGGTATAAGTAAACGTCCCGAAAATCATCCCTGATCCTTTTATAAGGTAATCAAGAATATGAAAATCGCCTGGTGCCATCGGTAGTTTTGCGATGTCTTCCTGCTTATGCCACTCGATTATCCCTTCTTCTGATTCCTTTACATTCTGTCCGTCGTATTCCGTTGCAAGAAATGTGAACATCATCCATTCAGAGACAATATCCTTGCCTTCTTTTATCACAAATGTAAAAACACCCTTCAGGGCAGGATTTTTTAAGTAAATACCTGTTTCTTCTCGATATTCGCGCACAACCGAATCCTTCACTGATTCACCGTGCTCCATCTTTCCACCAGGTGCAACCCACCATCCACGACGTGGCTTTTGCAATAGTAGCACTTGGTCATCTTTCACTAGCACACAATTTGTTACTCTTTGCATGGTTACAACCCCTTTTGAGCTTGGCTGATTCTGTTTTTTTTAATAACTCCTATAGATATCCGTTCCTGGTGTTCGCTGTCCTAGGGGCGGTGCTTGAGTCTTCTCAATTCGTTGCTGGGACTCCACCTACCGCTAACTCCCTCAGGACAAGGACTTCGGCAGCAATTCATCGCACGAAAAAAATGCGGTAGCATTTTCGAGTAGTCTCACAACATGCACTACAATCTATAGGTGAATTTGTATGAAATTTAAAACTAGCCAAGTGTATCATTTTTATTTTACAGCAAAAGTATTGATTAAGACACAGTAAAGTTCTACAAATTAGCAAACTGTGTGTCAGGATTTCTAACAGGTATCGATTCCAGAATTGGTTAATGGTGTGTAAACGCTTTACTTTTTAAGTATATCATAGCTCTGTTGAGTATAGTAAACAAGCTGTAATGGGCTGAGGGGGGATGAGACCTTAATATGGAGTTTGTTTCTAAAGGACTTTTACGCTTGGAGATCACTTGCTTAGGGCGTTTATTTCTATTTGACCTTTATGCTTGATAACCACTTGCTTCAGGCGTATAGAACACTTCTATTTGACCTTTCTGCTTATACTCCATCTGCTTCGGGCGTTTAAGCAAGGGTATACAGCGTGCCTCTCTAAAAAAAGGCATAAAAAAAGGACACGGGAAAAAGGGAACCCGTGTCATCAACTATATTTATAAAAGGGGGTCAATTACTATTTATATAATAACCGATTATTGTTTCAAAGCTGTTACAGATGCGTTAAGGCGCAATTACGTTTTGATTAAAGGAAGATTTCGACATGCTCTTTTATAGTTCGACATACCTAGCACCCCAAACCTTTAGCCCATTATTTCGCTGCGTTTGCCTTAAGTTCTTCTACTAGCTCTTCTACATAATGTTGCGCACTTTGAGCCGCGATGCTTCCGTCACCTGTTGCGGTAACAATTTGGCGTAGAGTTTTCTCACGGATATCCCCCGCTGCGAAAATACCAGGAATTTTCGTTTCCATGCGCTCATTTGTTTCAATGTAACCCATGTCGTTCGTGATCCCAAGGTTTAAGAACGGTTTTGTCAGAGGTAGCATCCCCACATAGATGAAGACACCGTCTGTTTTGAATTCTTGCTCTTCGCCGTCTTTCGTGCTGACAAGTGTTACACTGCCAACCTTGCCGTCTTTTTCGTTAATTTCTTTGATAGTATGACTCCAAATAAAGTCAATTTTGTCGTTGTCAAAAGCACGTTGCTGAAGAATCTTTTGTGCACGAAGCTCGTCACGACGGTGAACAATCGTCACTTTAGATGCAAAGCGAGTGAGGTAAACACCTTCTTCTACAGCAGAGTCTCCTCCACCGACAACTACTAATTCTTTATTTTTGAAAAATGCGCCGTCACATACTGCACAGTAGGAAACCCCACGTCCGCCAAGCTCTTTCTCTCCAGGCGCACCAATTTTTTTGTACTCCGCACCACTTGTGATAATGACCGTACGAGCTTTGTAAGACTTGCTTCCAGCGTTAACGGTTTTATATTCTTTTCCATCAATAACTTCTTTTACATCGCCATATGCATATTCTGCACCGAATTTCTTCGCATGCTCAAACATTTTCGTTGATAGCTCAGGTCCGAGGATATGGTCGAAACCAGGATAGTTCTCTACTTCCTCTGTGTTTGCCATCTGTCCGCCAGGCATCCCGCGCTCGATCATCAATGTACTTAAGTTCGCACGAGATGTGTAAACCGCAGATGTCATTCCCGCAGGTCCAGCTCCTATAATAATCACATCATAAATTTTTTCTTCTGTCATGTTGCCCACTCCTTTAACTCTTTTGTTGCATTTTATGCTAACACTATGTTCATCCGATTTTAGATATATATTTACAGAATACCTTTAAAAGTATTCCCAGTTACTATCCTATATAACAGGGTGGTTGTCCGTCCAATTTTTTGCTCATGGGGAGTTTGGTGGAGGTCTTTGTCTTTTGGAAAGCTTTAAGGACAGTGCATTTTCTATTACGTAGGATCGGTTGGATTCAAAGACACTGTATGAGGACGGTGTTTCTTCTTTTTCTGCGGCTCAGGGGGTCATTCGCTCCCTATGAGGACAATGTTTCCTCTTTTTCTGCGGCTCAGGGGGTCATTCGCTCCCTATGAGGACAATGTTTCTTCTTTTTCACATGCTCAGGGGGTCATTCGCTCCCTATGAGGACAATGTTTCTTCTTTTTCTGCGGCTCAGGGGTCATTCGCTCCCTATGAGGACAATGTTTCTTCTTTTTCACATGCTCAGGGGGTCATTGGCACTC
>NZ_LBMD01000010.1 GCF_001293645.1 Bacillus sp. CHD6a | reverse complement strand
TTGTCCTCACAGGCAAAACTCCTAGCATCTTACATTCCATTAATTAAACAAACAATCCCATCAATGTTCCTCCAATGGCACCTGTTAATACAATCACCCAAGGTGGAAGCTTCCAGTAGACAAGCATACTGAACAAGATTGCTGCAAAAGCAAAATCAATTGGAGCTATAATCGAGCTAGTCCAAATGGGAAAGTAGAAAGCAGAAATTAAAATTCCAACAACCGCCGCATTCACTCCCATTAATGCAGCTTTTACTTTTGAATTGCGGCGCAGCGAATCCCAAAATGGCAAAGTTCCAAGAATTAATAGGAAGGCAGGAAGGAAGATAGCGAATGTTGCTAACAGTCCGCCTTTCCAGCCGTCAATGACTGCACCGATATATGCTGCGAATGTAAATAACGGACCAGGAACTGCCTGTGCAGCACCATAGCCAGCAAGAAATGCTTCTTCACTAATCCAGCCAGTTGGCACGAATTCTCGCTCTAGTAAAGGAAGAACAACATGTCCTCCACCGAATACTAAGGATCCAGAACGGTAGAAACTATCAAACAGTGCCACCCAATTCAATGAAGTAGCTTCTCTTAAAATGGGTAACAAGATAAGTAGACCAAAGAATAGAGTTAAACAGATTACGGCTAAACGCTTGGAAATTGGAAACTCCATCCGAGAGTCATCCGCAGTGATAGTTTGTTTAAATAAGAAATACCCAATGATAGCTGCAACAAGTATTACTCCAACTTGGGAGAATGCTGTTTGCCACAATAACGTAACAACTAGTGCAAATAACGCTATAGCTTTTCTTTTTAAATCAGGGGTCAGGTTGTTTGCCATCCCTAAAATGGCATGAGCAACAACAGCTACTGCAACGATCTTCAATCCATGAATCCATCCTGCATTACCTACATCAAACCCCTGCAGGATGATAGCGAAGATAATTAATGCTAAGACTGAAGGCAGCGTGAATCCTAAAAAGGAAACGATGCCACCAAGAACTCCTGCACGCATTACGCCAATGCCTATTCCAACCTGACTGCTCGCAGGCCCAGGTAAGAATTGACATAAAGCTACAAGGTCGGCATAACTTTTTTCATCCATCCATTTTCTACGGCGTACATATTCATTATGGAAGTAACCGAGATGGGCTACCGGTCCACCGAAAGAAGTAAGACCTAGTCTTGTTGATACCATTAAGATTTCTAATAATGACAGTAATTTGTTAGGTTTCTTCATGTTGATCACCCTCTTTAATTTCTTTAAATAATTCATAAGCTTTTTTTCTTGCTTCATTTAATACGAGATTTCCTTTTTCTGTTGTGGTATAGTTTTTTCTGATCTTACCCTCGACATTTAGGTCCTCCCGATGCAAAAGACCGTCCTTTTCCATCGTGTGTAAGATAGGATACAATGTTCCAGCACTTATAGAGTATCCATGTTCCCTTAATTCTTCTAGCATCCAGGCGCCATAAACGGGTTGTTCTTTTGCGTGATGAAGAATATGGATCTGAATAAAACCGAGGAACAATTTTCTAAGTACTCTTTCTTCCAAATGATGTCCTCCTCTATAAAAAAATAGAAGTTTATCGAAGTATACGAAACCCGATATCGATTTTCGATATTACTATATCACATTTTTTATTATGTCCCAATACGTACTGAAAAACTTTTCACAACCTTTACAAACACTTAGAAAAGTTGACGTTTTCTAAGTGATGGGCTAATATAATAGTAAGAAAAATACGTTATCCCAAAGGGGAGTAGCTTTTTCAGCAAAGTCGTCATTACGGGACATGATGTCCTCGGCTTTGTTGGCAACAATGTGTTGTTAGCGAGACCTTTGTCAGCTTCATTAGTCTGGCAAAGGTCTGTAGTATAGAGGGACCTTTCGCCACTACGGTGAAGGGTCTTTTTGATTTTGGGATGAAAATTTGGGAGGTCATAACGATGATTAAAAAACTATTTAAAGCGTTTATTTTAAAAGAAGGTGCAAAGATTGCGAAAAAGAAGGTCTTGCCAGTGGTAATGAAAGAAGTAAAAAAACGAATAAAGAAATAGGAGGGATTTAGATGCGTAAAATTATTATCTCATTTGCATTGTTATCATCTATTCTATTAAGTGGTTGTTCTGTTTTGGAAGAAGTTAATAGTTCTATGGAATATGTTAATGAGGCAACGGAGCATATTAATACTTGGAAGGACTTTGGAGAGGAAGCACCGCAACTGATCCAGGATGCAGCTTCAGATACCAATGCTAAAGACGAATTAGAAACAAGATTAAATGAAATGCTTGTTGAAATAGATGAGTTTAATAACACGGATGCTCCAGCTATCGCAGAAAGTGTTCATCAGCAGATTGTAGATAAAAACCAAGAACTTCAAGATGTATTGGAAAACGCAATGGTAGACGGGGAAGTGGCGTTAGAGAAACTGCAAAACTCTGAGCTTTACACATTAATTGATGAAGTGACAACCATGATGAACCTCTTGGAGGAATTAGGATCGTAATGTATCTAGGAGAGTAGGGGATGCCAGATGAGGGGAACTATAGAACTTCACCTATCATATCAGCAGCTTGCAGAGTCTGTTGTTTTTAAGCGAACGCATAAAAACGTTATAGTTGATTCTTATGACATTCAGAAGCTTACCATAGCTGGTTCTGGTAGAAGTGCATATGTATTTAAACTAAAAAATACGAGTAAAGTGCTAAAAGTGTTCTATCCTCCTTTTGAGCATCTAGCGAAAAGAGAAGCTCAAATTTATGATAAGCTAAAGGGAATTCCTTACTTCCCTGTAATGCATGATTCAGGGCGGAATTATATTGTCATTGACTATATCGAAGGGTCTACTCTGTTTGAATGCTTGGTAATGGGAAAGCATATTGAAGAAAATGTATTAGAGGAAGTAGATCATGCAATACTGTTAGCCAAAAATAGAGGTCTAAATCCATCGGACATCCATCTTCATAACATACTTATTACCACCGATGGTAAGGTAAAGCTTATCGATGTGGTGCGTTTTGAACAGGATAAACATTGTACGCAATGGGATGATTTAAAGAGAGGGTATCATAAATTTTATAAAAAGAGGATGTTTCCAAAAAAATTACCTTCTAAGTTGTTATTGATGATTGCCTATTTTTATAAAAGAGACCTTTTAAATAGATTTTTCACGTAAGTAGGGCCGTTCCTGGTGAAATAGGAGGGCTCTTTTTTTCGTTTAAACTGCGATAAAATGAAAAAAGATTCGTCTAAACAAATAGAGACTGGAACAAACGGGGGAAAAGGATGTCCAATAAACAAGTCATTTCAGAATGGTTTTACTTATATAGTGATGATATTTATCAATTTCTGTTGTACCGCTTGAACTCCAAACATCATGATGTAGAGGATTTAGTACAAGAAGTGTTTATACGTGCATTAAACAGCCTGGATCATTACAAGGGGGAGGCTTCACCTAAAACATGGCTTTATAGTATTGCAAGAAACATTGCTATTGATGCCCATCGCAAAAAAAAGCGGGATAAATGGAAGTGGTTGTTACAATTTGAAAGCGAAACTGTTCGAGAAAGTACGGAAAAAGATTCACCGGAGCAGTTATTTTTTGTCTCAGAAGAGCAACAGGAATTATTACACGCTATCAGAAGTCTAAAAGAATCTTATCAGGAAGTACTGATTATGAGGAGCATTAAAGAGTTGTCTGTTCAAGAAACCGCAACGGCTATGGGATGGACTGAAAATAAAGTTCGATCCACGCTTCATCGTGCAAAATTGGCTTTGCAAAAAAAGTTGGGAGGGAATGTAATTGAGTAAGGAACTGGATAAAAAGCTTCGAACATTGCCTAAGCCTAAACTAAAAGAAGAAACAAAAAATGAGTTACACCAAGCTATTATGAACCATAAGGGGGATAAGACCCGTGTAGGATGGTTGCCAAAAGTAAGGTCAGCTGCATTAATGACGCTCAGTGTCGTGGCTTTAGCATTATTTTCATTTATTCTCTTTACGGGTACTGATGGAGAACCTCCAAGATCTTCTGCACCTGAGGAAGAGAAAAGTTATGAAAATTATATTGCTTATTTAAAGTCCATTGAGGTTCATGATCAAATAGATGCTGGCAAAGCATTTATTGGCAACCCTGGTGCGCTCGGACAATATCACGGTCAAGTTTTACCCGGAAGATACTATGCGAATGGAATGGAACTTCAAACGAATGAAGAGCAGCCAATGGGAATTCACATGTACTATAAAGTGACAGAAGAGACTTCCGCTAAAGGTTTTGAGAAAGACGTATTTCATGTTTCCAACCTTCCATGGACTATCATATTCAATGCCACGACTTACTTTACATTTTTTATAAATGGAGACTATGTTACTTTTGATATTGATTATTATGGCGAAAATAGAAAATATACATTAACTAGACAGCATGTGGAAGACTTATATGAACGTGACGTAAAGGATTATGTAGATGATCAAGAGTTATGGAATCAGGAAGTAATTGAAAAGACACTTCAAGATGAAAAAAAGGTACAAGATTTTATGGAGAGAATTAGGGTTGCCAATACAGGCTCGAGAGAACCTAAAGATATGGTGACGACTTCCAAAAAATATATAGAAGTAGATGGAAAACGTTATCTTGTACCTTCTGATATGCATAAGGGATCTTCAAAAGTGGATGGAAAAGAAGAAGTTTACACTTTCGCAGATATGTCGTATGAATTTTACGATAAAGGGTGGGGGAAACAGGTACATGTTGCCAGAAGCTTTGACATGTGGGAAACCATTAAAGTTAGAGGGGAACTCCAAACTATTGCATATGATGAGACAACCAAACAATCGACCCTTAGCTTTGCTCCACAGCAATCGCATAGTATGGTTTTTGACGGTGATCTCACGACTAAATACGAACCTGGGGATGTATTAATATTTGAATTTCAATTTGTTCCACTAATAGATGAGACGTATGAGTTTGTTCAATTAGATTATGATGCCGCACTTGCATCCGGGCAAGAATTAGATATAAATGAATATTTACTTGGTGAATAATGTAGTATCAAAGAGCGACTGTCTAGGGCAGTTGTTCTTTTTTATCAAACAAGATAAAGAAAGTGGAAACATGTTATCATTATTGGATGATTTTTCTTTTTGACCCAAAAACATCTATCTAAAAAATGTATAAAATAGTACAATAGTTGTATAAACTAACCATACTATTTTAGGGGGTGTAGTTGATGGAAGGAAAGCCAAACCATTATGATGGCAGTGTCCAGTCCGATTTGAAAGAAAATGTAGCCGATGCTTTGAATGAGTCATTTGTACTGACTGACGATATGAGAAAACATATCGGCGGTAATCCATATATCCTACATAATGAAGAATAAGATCTTTATTTAAGACCTATTATGAGTGGATGATGGGTCTTTTTTTATTGTTAAGAACATGTAACTTGCAAAAACCACACATTTTTTGTATTATTATCTCGAATTAATAATAATTTAATTCAAGATAGTTGGTAAGCTACGGCTTTTCGTAGCAAACTAAAATATACTACTTTAAACTCAGAGAGGAACGATACAAAATGGCAAAAGTTTTATACATCACTGCACATCCACATGATGACACTCAATCTTACAGCATGGCAGTAGGGAAAGCATTTATTGACACTTATAAAGAGGCGAACCAAGCGGATGAAATAGTCCATGTAGATCTATACAAGGAACATATTCCGCATATTGATGCAGATGTATTCAGTGGTTGGGGAAAATTGCAAACCGGTAAAGGGTTTGAAGAACTTTCTGAAGAAGAAAAAGGAAAAGTGAGCAGACTATCCGAGTTAACAGAACAGTTTATCGGAGCAGATAAATATGTGTTTGTAACACCACTTTGGAACTTCTCCTTTCCACCAGTAATGAAGGCATATCTTGATTCCGTTTCTGTTGCAGGTAAAACCTTTAAGTATACAGCAGAAGGTCCTGTTGGTTTGTTAACGGATAAGATAGCAATTCATATCCAGGCGCGCGGAGGTATTTATTCTGAAGGACCTGCTGCAGGAATGGAAATGGGGCATCGTTATTTAACGGTACTTATGCAATTCTTCGGTGTTCCATCATTTGAAGGTATCTTTGTTGAAGGTCATGCAGCAATGCCAGATAAAGCGGAAGAGATTAAAGCGGACGCCATTGCGCGTGCGAAAGATAAAGCACAAACATTTTAAGTTACTAATCAGCCGGGTAGCCACAAGGCTACCCGGTGATAAATTAACCACTTTGAGAGAAATATACTACTTCCTTCAATCCACTCCTCTAGCGTTCCTTTCCTTCATTCAAGTCAAGTGCTATAATGTACCGAAAGAATCTTACATTACATGGAGGCATTATGCTAACTTTTGAAAAAAAACTTGAAATAATACAATCTTTTCCCCAACTAACAAGAAAAGACGTATCTCTTAAACGGGTAAACTTCCAATATGAAGAAAGTCAAAGCGATAAGAAAAACGTAGTTTATCACTTACACCCAAATGGCAACGGTTTTGTTTATGCCAAGGGAATTAAAGGCTATAAAACAGACGACAAAGGAATGGTGAACATTCGTGAGTTTGATGCGGATGAACTGCAAGAACTAATCAAAAAATCCATTGAATTGTTGGGAAGAGAGTATGAAGTAGAAATAGATACAGAGGAATTTGAAGAAGAACGATGGGCAAATGATGAAGGGCATTCTTTAAATGTGGTATTGGAAGACGATATGTGGAATGTTTATGCTGGAAAAAATTTGGACGGAACTTTTCCTTCTTATAATGAAGCAAAGCAGTATTTGATGGAGGAAGGATTCCGGAAAAGATACTATTAATATTTTCAACACGGCTGTTGATTTCTGCAAAGGGGTGCGCTTTCCTGGAGGAGAGCATCCTAGGAAAGCATGAAGCCACTGAAAAAGTCTTGATTATAATATTTTATAAACACCGCTGTTGATTTCCGCAAATGGCTTCGCTTTCCTAGGGGCCCTGGTGGAGCCTCCTCGGCTACGCCTGCCCTAGTGCTAGCTCCCTCAGGAGTCTTCGCCTTTTGCTCCAATCAACAGCTATGTTTTTTTTTCTCTACAAAAAATAAAGCTCCCAACGTTTGTTGATGGGAGCTTTTTTTTTATCCTGTAAGCAGGTCCTCGTTTGGATATCTTACTTTAGCAGGTTTTGGTTTCGCTAGGGAATAGGCCAAGGTTAGTGGTCCAAGTTTTCCAAGCAACATAATAAAAACAATGACGCATTTTCCGATATCTGTTAAATCTCCCGTAATCCCCATTGATAAACCCACAGTACCAAAAGCTGAAATTACTTCAAATAATAATAAGAGAAATTCTGCTTGTTCCGTTATCGTCAGGATGAACAAAGAGAAGAAAATGAATAATATACTGATGGTTGAGATCGCGAGCGCTTTTATTACATAATTTTGGTGAATAGATCGTTTGAAAATGACAATTTCATGCTTTCCTTTTATAAAAGTGTTCACAGCTAAAATAATAATAACAAATGTTGTGAGTTTGATTCCTCCACCTGTTGAAGTACTCCCTGCTCCAATAAACATAAGCAGAAGCGTCCATATAATAGAGGGGGTTTCCATAGATCCTATGTCTATTGTGTTAAAGCCGGCGGTTCGAGTTGTAACCGCTTGAAAATAAGATGCCCATATTTTTTCCATGAAGGTGAAGTTTCCTAGAGTATTAGGATTGAAGTATTCCAACACAAAGAATACAAACATAGCAAGAATATTAATACCTAATGTTCCAAATAGCATGATCTTTGTATGAAGGGTAAGCTTACGAAATTCCTTTGTATACCAGAGATCGGTCAGTACAGTGAATCCAATACCACCAATGATGAAAAGAAAAGAAATGACAATGTTTACAACAGGATCTCCAACATATTGCATTAAGCTATCAGACCAAATGGAAAAACCAGCATTATTGAATGCGGAAATAGCATGGAAGACACTGTAATAAAAGCCATCCCACCATCCGTACTCAGGAATCCATCTATAAGACAATAGTAATACTGCTATTCCTTCAATAAGGAAAGAGAAAATAATAATTCTTCTGACCAGTAAGATAATCCCTCCAACAGATGTTTGGTTCAGTGCCTGTTGTAAAATTAACCTTTCTTGAAAACCGATTTTTTTCCCAAGCATGATAAAAATCAGGACTGCAAACGTCATAATACCAATTCCGCCCACTTGGATCAGAGACAAGATAACAATTTGGCCAAATAAGGTGTATGCAGTGCCGGTATCGACGACAGCAAGCCCTGTAACCGTCATTGCAGAAGTGGCAGTAAATAAGGCATCAACTAGTGTAATGGATTCCGTTGTGGAAAACGGTAACTTCAATAGCAACGTGCCTAGAAGTCCAAAAAAGATAAAGACCACAATCAATAGCTGCGGTGGACTGAGATTAATAAATCGATTGCGCCACATGGTTAGATTCCTACATCTTCAAAACGGTGAATGTCTTCATTCCGTCCAAGGATGATGAGTAAATCCCCTTCTCGGATAATTTCATCTGCGGGAGGCGAGATAATGATATCTCCATCTCTTTGTATTCCGATAAGCGTACATCCGAACCTGGCACGCAGATCTAAGTCTGTCAGGCTCTTGTTACTTACTTTTATAGTCGCGAAAAGCTCGGCGATGCAATGGTTATCAGACAGCTCGATGTAGTCGAAGATTTTATCTGACACAACATGGTGGGCAACCCTTTTGGCCATGTCCCGTTCAGGCTGGATGATACGGTCCACACCGATCTTCTCTAGAACCTTTTGATGATATTTATTGGTTGCCTTTACCCACACTTGTTTTATGCCCATCTCTTTTAGAAGCAAGCTAGTAAGAATACTTGATTCGATGTCATCACCCATGGATACAATGGCATGATCGAAATTTCGGATTCCTAGGGAATTAAGTGTGGCTTCGTCTGTTGCATTTGCCTGAACGGCATGTGTTGCATATTCGCTTATTTTATTGATGTTGTCTTCGTTTTTGTCAATAGCGAGGACTTCTACTCCAAGTGTGGAGAATTCTTCCACGATGCTGCCTCCGAAACGACCTAATCCAATGACAACAAATTGCTTTTTCATTATTATTCCTTCTCTCTTGAAAAATGGGGGCGGGTTTAAACTCCATGTTTTCTTTTGTTCCGGTTGTTCGCTTTCCTAGGGGTGGTGCTTGAGCCTCACTACGTTGCGGGGTCTCAAGCTACCGCTATCTCCCTTTGGAATCTCACACCCTTCACTTCAATCAACATGGGGGTTACCCAGACTTACAAATTACATATTCCCGTTCTAGAAACATCAGAAAGAGACCAATCTTTGCAACTCAAAGAATGGTCTCTTTTATAACAATCAGACCCTTCTCTCAATACGCTTACGAGGTTAGCTGTCGGGTTAGAGGATGAGAGTCCTCTTCGCATGTACGATTCACCCCTAGATATACCGACATTTATCAGGATATCAATATGGTTCCCCCGCTCTGTAAAGATTAAGCAATAGGTTAAAATGTATGAAATGATGATACTTAATTTACTCCCCTTTTTTCGATTCGTCAATAGGGTATTTGTAAAAATTATGTAAAGCGTTTTCAACCTGAAAACTGTGGCAGAAAAATGTCCCACTAAAAAATTTACTAGCAGGGGGAGGGTAAGATGGTACTTTATTACGATAAAATTGCTATAATTATGTAAAGCACTCTAGGAAAGTGGAAATCAATAACAAATTACTCATTTTGTGTTCATATTCTTATAAATATTTGTATATGGTAGAAATCAGTAGCTATCTTTAACTAAGATCAGGTAGGGGAGGGAGCGTCAATACACACTCATAAAATCTGGAGGATAGTAACCTTCATCGCCGTAGTATGTTCTTTGATATGGGTTGTTCAAACAGAATGGTTTTCCATTTTTAAAAGTGGTGACATGGAACAAATACAGTTGATGTTGGAAGAGGAAATATATTTCTTGCTATTATTAACCTTCTCATTAATGCTCATTCAAAACCTCTTTACGCTTATACCAATTGTGGGGATAATTGTCATCAATATTGCTTTGTTTGGGCTTGTATGTGGATATATATGGAGTCTTGCTACTAGTTTAATTGGGGCGTTGGTTGCGTTTGTCGTCTTTCGTTATTGGTTTCAATCGCTCCTTATTAACAAAGTTAAAAAATCGTATTTAGAAAAGCTGGAACAGAATGGTATCCTGTTTGTTTTATTCTTGCGACTGATCCCATTTGTTCCTTCTAGTTTAATTAATATTACAGGCGGAGTAAGTTCCATTAGATTAATGCCCTTTTTAATAGCGACTTTCATAGGAAATGCACTTTATTTATTTTTATTAAGTTTTGTTGCCAACGGACTGTTATCAGCAGAAATGGAGGGCTATATGTTTGTTGCTCTAGTTGTTGCAATATTGCCGAGCATCTATCTGTACCGATATCTTAAACAGAAAAGTGGGATAGTCGAAAACCAGAAAAAAAAGGTAAGGGGCGGATAAAAAGACCGGGCGGAATTCTGCCCGGTCTTTTTGTCTAAAACTAGGAAAGTATTTAATACGGTTGATCCATTTGCGGCAAGGAACAGCGGCGATAAACTAATAACAAGAGTTGTTTATCTTTATACTTATTCGTTCCTCTTAACCTTTCGTTGATAGAAAATAAAAATAGGTAGTGGGATGATAATCCAACCAAAGCTCTTTATCAATGTATTCCAGGCCATTTCCTTGTTTCGGTCTTTTTCTTGAGCCACTACTGTGTTATATTCGGCAAGCAGCTCGTCATCATCAATGTCTGGTTCAGAAATCGGTTTGCCTGCATTATCATATTTTGTTTTGTTGGCAATTTTCATCTCCTTATATTCGCTATAAGTCTGATAATAGCTAGAAGGTGAGACAATATCTGCAATTGCCATGAATGCAGCGACACTTCCTCCGATGGTCATCATTAAGGTCATGAACAAGACTACATAGTAATAGACTACTCTTACCATATCAAAGCTCCTTTCTTATCCTTGTTGGCAGCACTTCCGCTGCGGTTATCACAACCAACCTATTATTAGGATATTTAAAAAACGAAACATATAGAATGTAAAAAACGTATAAAAAGAAAAGAATAAAGGGTGAAGGAGGTAAAATAAATGTTGATATTATTTTTTATACAGCTGTTGGTGGTGCTGATATTTTTATTAATCGGATGGGCTATTGTAAAAAAAGAAGCTTACGGACTGATATCAAGTTTTCGTTCTCGTCCTAAAGAAGAACAAGAAGAATTGATCTATAATGGCTATCCGCAAAGAACAGGAAAACTACTAATTTTAACTGCAATCGTTTTACTATTGTTACTACCGTTATTTTTTACTGCTTTCTCCTATGCTTTAGAAGTTCAAATAGGGGTAATGGTTATTATGTTGTTGGGAGGATTCATTTACCTATCCAAATTTGAAGTTCCCCAAAAACGAAAAAAAAGTTACATCATTAGCACCTCCGTTGCTGTCGTAACGTTTGGCATATTGTTTGTTGTTTTCTTCTTAGGGTTTCAAGAGGCTGAGTTAACTTTGAATGAAGATTCATTTGAAATTAGCGGTGTTTATGGAGATCAGTGGAACTATGAGGAGATCATCCAGGTCGAGCTACTAGAAGAAATGCCTGAAGTTGTCATTAGCTCAAACGGATATGGAATGCAATCCATCTCTAAAGGACATTTTAAGGTGAAAGATTTTGGTAGCAGCTTGCTGTTTATTTATAAAAATCATTCTCCCTATATATTCATTAAAACAATGGAAGATACAATCTTCATTAACTCAGAAGATGCAGAAAAAACAAAAGATTGGTATCATCAATTAGTAGAGCAGTCTGGTAAAGCAAAATAGAATATTCATTTATTTTCCAAGAAGGGAAAGTTAGATCATGACCTATTTATTGTTAGTTGTCGGTTTTGCATTGTTAATAAAAGGAGCGGATTGGTTTGTAGATGGTGCTTCTAGCATTGCCAAGATTCTCCGTATTTCCCCGTTATTGATTGGGTTGACCATTGTGGCATTTGGAACAAGTTCGCCAGAAGCGACAGTAAGTATTCTGGCAGCGTTAGAAGGAAGTGCAGAAGTCTCACTGGGGAATGTTATTGGTAGTAATATCTTTAATATTACCCTTGTAGTAGGACTAACAGCATTGTTGAATCCATTAAAGGTAGAGAGTGAGACGATCCGAAAGGAAATTCCTTTTACCTTATTAGGAAGTGCTGTGCTACTTGTATTAATCAGTGATATTGCCCTGCAAGGTTTTTCTGAAAACTTGCTTACTAGAAGTGATGGGTTAATATTTCTATTGATTTTCTCTGTGTTTATGTATTATATTTTTGAAGTTGCAAGAAATAACCGGGATAAAATTCCTGTGGAAGAAACTTCTGAGAAACCAACTTGGGGTAAGAATCTCTTTCGAACTGTCATAGGGCTTGCTGCCATCATTTTTGGCGGAGAATTAGTTGTGAGAAATAGTACGGATATTGCTGTATCATTAGGTATGAGTCAAACACTTGTTGGATTGACTATAGTAGCGATTGGTACCTCCTTACCAGAGCTTGTTACATCTATTACGGCAGCGATCAAGAAACAAAGTGAAATTGCCCTTGGTAATATCGTAGGGAGCAATATTTTTAATATTTTATTTGTACTGGGAACTTCGTCACTGATAACTCCGCTTCCCGTTAATAGCAAAATATTTGTTGATATCGGTCTTTTAGTAGTGTTAACTGTGATTCTCTTAGTATTTTCAAGAACAAATTTCCGGATAGGGAAAATAGAAGGAACCTTTCTTGCTATAGCGTACGTCTTATATTTGGTATATATTATTTTAAGAAATTGAGGTTTAACCGGTATGGAAGATATTTTGGTTTTATTAAAGTACATTTTACTTGGGATCTTTCAGGGAATTACAGAACCAATCCCTGTTTCTTCAAGTGGCCATGTGATGATATTGCAAAATCTACTGGGGATGGAACTGGAAGGTTTAACATTTGAGATTGTTGTCAATGCAGCATCCTTGGTAGCTATTCTTATCATTTATCGTGAATCAATAACAAGACTCTTCTTTGGTGCACTGAGATTTATGGCCAAAAAAGACAAGGAAGATAAAGCTGATTTTATGTTTGTCATCTACTTGATTATAGGTACCATACCAGCAGGAGTGATTGGTGTAGTATACGGTGATGTAATATCAGATGCTTTGGAAAATATTAAAGTTATCGGTATTACGCTGATTGTAACAGGGATAGCACTCTGGCTAATACGTAACCTCCGAGGTAGAAAGAATGATGCGGAACTTTCCTTTAAGGATGCAATTATTGTAGGGTTGGCTCAGGCGGTTGCCTTGATTCCTGGAATAAGTCGTTCTGGAGCAACCATTGTTGCTGCAATGGCTCGAGGAATGAAACAGGAGACAGCTTTAAGATTTTCTTTCTTGCTTTTTATCCCTGTTAGTGTGGGGAGTATCCTGTTAGCAATAAAAGATATCTTGGGGATGGATAATGTAAATGAAATTCTTTTACCTTACTCCTTGGCATTCATTGCTTCACTTATAGCCTCATATTTCTCATTAAAATGGTTTATGGGAATAATGGCCAGAGGCAATTTAATTTATTTTTCTATATATTGTTTTATTGTCGGAACGTTAGTAGTTCTTTTCTTATAGCTTTATTTAAAAACACCGCTTTCGAGTGGTGTTTTGTCATAGCGTAAGCCGTGTTTCTAAAATACGGTATGCTATAATTAATATTACTTTTTATTAAAGGTGGGGGGACATGGTACAAGGTGCATTTAATGTAGATTATTTTATTTTGCTTACCGCATTTCTTCTGATTGTTGGAGTTATAACAACCAAATTCTCTTCAAAACTAGGTGTTCCAGCCCTTGTATTGTTCATCATCGTTGGAATGATGGCAGGGAGTGATGGACTGGGTATTATTTATTTTGACAATGTAAAGTATGCTCAATTAATTGGTATCTTTGCGCTTGTCATTATCTTGTTTGAGGGTGGTTTGCAAACAAAATGGGGAACCGTTCGCAAGGTTATCAAACCATCTTTATCATTAGCTACAATTGGTGTAATTTTGACTTCTGCACTGGTCGCAGCATCTGCTAAGCTTATCCTCGATGTGTCTTGGTTAGAAGCATTCCTGTTTGGAGCAATCGTTGGATCAACAGATGCAGCAGCAGTTTTTGCAGTGCTAAAAGGACAGAACATTAAAGCTCGAATGGGAGCCACGCTTGAGGCTGAGTCTGGTACCAATGATCCGATGGCAGTGTTTTTGACATTATCCTTTATTGAATTACTTACTGCCTCTAATCCCAGTTACATAGGGTTCATCGGTAGCTTCTTCTGGCAGATGGGAATTGGTTTATTATTGGGATTAGGACTTGGTAAGCTTGCTTCCTATTCCATTAATAAGATAAATTTAGATTCCTCAGGTTTATATCCTGTCTTTGCCATGGCATTTGCGCTCTTAACGTATAGTATCGCAGCATTGATAGGAGCAAGTGGACTATTAGCAGTGTATGTGGCTGCGTTAATCATAGGGAACAATGAATTGACCTATCGACAATCGATTTTCCGCTTTAATGAAGGGTTTGCGTGGATGATGCAAATTCTGATGTTTATCATATTGGGGTTATTGGTCTTCCCGGGTCAATTGTTCCAATGGGACATCATGCTTAAAGGGTTGTTATTATCGGTGATCTTGATTGTTGTAGCTAGACCAGTAGCGGTTTTCCTTTCCACCATAGGAATGAATTTCAGTATAAAAGAAAAAGTGTTTCTATCTTGGGCAGGTCTCCGTGGAGCCGTACCAATTGTTCTCGCTACATTTCCGATGATTGCAGGCATTCCAAATGCTCAACTGTTCTTTAATGTAGTATTCTTCGTCGTCTTGACCTCCACTCTAGTTCAAGGATCAACGATTACGATGCTTGCAAAAAAATTAGATTTAACTGGCCCTAAGAAGATTGCACCTATTCATTCATTGGAGTTGGTTTCTATCGGTAAAGCAAATGCGGAGATTATAGAGTTCCAAGTGGAAGAAGATCTAGAAATGGTCGGGAAGACACTTGCTGAACTGGAATTTCCGGATAAAACGCTTATTAATGCCATCATTAGAGCGGGAATTCTTGTAACTCCATCAGGTGATACGGTTATTAGAGATAAGGATTTCTTGTATATTCTTACCGCTAGACACAGTAAACTTGCTTTAGAAGATTTCCTCAAAAAGAAAAAAGCAATCGAACCAGATTTAGAAGAAGAAGAGTTAAGCGAAAAAGAAGAAGTAAAAGAAACCGTCTAAAAACAAGGATAGCCTACTGGTTATCCTTGTTTTATTATTTATTACATGAGATGAGGTGTAAAATACTGTTGATTACCGTTCCAAGCGCATCGCTTGCCTGCGGGAGGACCGTCAGCCTCCTCACTCCGCTGTATGCCACTGAAAAACCGATAACGTAAAGTTGTTTATTGGTTCCTAGCTGGTGATTGTAGCAAAAGGCGAAGACTCCTCGAAAATGCTACGCATTTTCTTCGTGCGATGTTTCGCTGCCGAAGCCTTCCTTGTCCTGAGGGAGATAGCGGTAGCTTGGAACCCTGCAGCGGAGGAAGCCACTGAAAAACTGATAACGTAAAATTTTTTATGATTCCTAGCTGGTGATTGTAGCAAAAGGCGAAGACTCCTCGAAAATGCTACGCATTTTCTTCGTGCGATGAATCGCTGCCGAAGCCTTCCTTGTCCTGAGGGAGCTAGCGCTAGGTGGAGACCCCGCAGGCGTAGCGAGGCCACTGAATAACTGAAAACGTAAAGTTTTTATTGATTCCTAGCTGGTGATTGGAGCAAAAGGCGAAGACTCCTGAGGGAGATAGCGCTAGGTGGAGACCCCACAGGCGTAGCCGAGGAGGCTCCAGCAGCGCCCCTAGGAAAGCGAAGCCTTTTGCGGAAATCAACAGCGGTAGCTAAAAAAATTCTAAAATCAATGACTTTTTCAGTGGCCCTGGTGTAGCCGAGGAGGCTCCAGCAGCGCCCCTAGGAAAGCGAAGCCTTTTGCGGAAATTAACAGCGGTGTTTAGTGAAATTTCAAAATCAAGGTCTTTTTCCGTGGCCTCCAGTGGAGAATAACCAAGAAACTAAAAAGGAACCGGACGGTTTTGCACGGAGGATTGATTTTTATTAAAGATCTCTATGTACTGTTGCTTGATAGACATACTTTAGCCCACTCTCAAAGTATAGGATAAAGGTAGTTTTTCAAAATAAATAATAATGATACACGAACTACTAAAATGAACAAGAACCGGGGATAGTTCCCGGTTCTTGTTACGTTATCACTTATGAAGCTACTTTCTGATTAACGGAAATGTTCTTATCAGAATTTCTTACTATACTTGAAGCATGTTGGAACGAACAATAAACAAGAAATATTGCTACTAACACATAACCAATAACAAAATCCGGTGCCGCGTTCAGAGCTAGCTTTGGAGCATGCATGAATCCGACAAAAGATAAGAAGGCACCAATCAAAGCGAAAGAGGAGGCACGACGGTAATCCTGATCGATAATATAGACAGTAATGGCACCAAGCACAATGGCGGTGAACATGGCTCCTTGACCAAGCGGGACTATTCCTTCAGAAATACCAGAAACAACTTCACCCGCACTGTTATTGAAACGTGTCATTACATAATTAGCGAAGTAAGGCAGCATGGCAATAGCAACTGCTGGAAAGTATTTTTTTTCATTGGATCCAAAGGCTGTTGCCACCATGGAAATTCCGACAAACACGAGTATAGGTGCTACTGCAGCAAGCGGTATAATGGCTGCAAGGGCAGCAATAACTCCTGTCATGGCAGCAATTCCGAAGACAATTGCATTCAGTATGCTATATCCTCTACCTGCCCCCATCCATTTAGAACCTACTGTTGCGATGTAAACTGTAGTAGGGAAGAGTCCGCCAAAAATAGCCCCAAGCATTGTTCCAACTCCATCCACAGCTTGACATTCACGAACATCATAAGAGTCTCCTTCTGCAGCCATGGCATCCACGTTATTCATCGTTTCAATGGCATTATATAAAGTAATAGGAAGGATGATTGCTAATAAACCAATAAGTGCTCCAAACAGGTAAGTCATCCCCTCAAAAGCTGCCAAAGAAGGCAATAGTGGATAAAATCCAATGTTATCTAATCCATCTGCTATTTTAGATGGGGATTGATAGCCTAATGTGAAAGCTAGAACAGTACCGATGATAACCGCAAACAGGGAAGCAGGGATTTTGAAAGGCATGGACACTTTTCCAATAACCCCAGCAATGATAATTACTAAAGCCACTAAGCCCACAACAGGAATGGAGAAAGTATTAAAAAGCATCTCCCCAGCAATAAACGTGAGAGCAACACCTGCAAGTGCTCCAAGCATAGCAGCT
The DNA here is from genome assembly GCF_001293645.1 of Bacillus sp. CHD6a. Lineage (GTDB taxonomy): Bacteria > Bacillota > Bacilli > Bacillales > Bacillaceae_I > Sutcliffiella_A. The sequence goes on along the minus strand of NZ_LBMD01000010.1, from coordinate 186,870 downwards.
CGAGGCAGATGATTTCTTACCCAGTTGCCTGTAAAACTAACAAGAGTCTCGATTAAACCGCTTAAAAACGCAGCAGCTACAGCAATTTTCCACGCAAGTTCCGGGTTGCCGGTCAAGGCATTAGCAGGAGCTAATACTCCAAATAGAAAAACAAACATAACTGGGGTACTTATCCCGTAAGAGAGTGCAGTCACATCTGTTCTTCCCTCTTTTTGTGCAAGACGCTTAGCCATGAAGGCATAATATAAATTCCCTACCATAACAGCAACGGCTGCACCAGGGATGACTTTACCAAATACGATGCTCGCAGGAAAACCCATACCAAGCATGGTTACGGCAATGATGACGAAATTTGCCAGGTTGTTTTGAAAAAGGGCGAAGAATGCATCTGTATCTTCTTTTTTATACCATGGGTAATGTACAGAACTAGTTTTCATAAAATGACCTCCAAATAGGTTAGTTTTTGACACTGATGGGATCTTCCACAAATGTTATATGTCCGTCTTGTAACGATTTGATTCTTGCGAGTGATTCCACACGATATCCACTATCCTCTAGAATCTGTCGTCCAGGCTGGAAGGTTTTTTCAATGACAATACCAATACCTACTACAGACGCACCTGCTTGTTTCACTACATCAATTAAACCATTTGCAGCCTGACCATTTGCCAGGAAATCATCAATTATTAGGACTCTATCGTTTTCAACTAAGAATTCTTTTGCCACTGTGATTTCACTTGTTTCTTGTTTGGTAAAAGAGAAAACTTCGCTAGTATAAACATTATCTTTCAAGGTTAGTGATTTTTTCTTTCTTGCAAAAATTAGTGGAACACCAAGTGTATGAGCAGCGAAAAAACTTGGTGCAATTCCTGAAGACTCAATGGTGATGACTTTATTAATGTTTGCATCGGAAAATCGTTTCGCAAATTCTTTACCTATCTCAATCATTAAATCAGTGTCGATTTGATGATTTAAGAAAGTATTCACTTTTAACACACCGTTTAGTAAAACCGTCCCTTTTTCAAGAATGGTTTGCTGTAGAAGTTTCATGTATATTCCTCCTTGAAAATAAAAAATCCCGAAAGTTGTAAGCGGCAAAAGATCTACAAGTGACCACTTTTAACTTTCAGGAATGCAAATAAATTAGAATTGGAAAATTTAAAGTATCACTCGTAGTCAAGCCATTTACGGTAGCTTGGTAGAAACTTGTAGGCCATATTCCCACTATTATACGAGTTAATTATTAGATTGTTTGGTTTATGAAGTGATTATATAGGAAAAAGATCGCTTTGCAAAGTGTTTTTATAGAAAAACACGAATGAAAATATAAAAATGATAGAATCGATTCGGGAAATGTTGAGAATGAAGCTGTGATTAAAAATGCTAGAATTAATAGTTTTCATGAAAGTGGTCAATTAAATGTATGAATGATTGCACGAAAATCATATTCATTTTCCCAATAGTCTTTGATTATCATTTACCTTAAAATGGAATTAGGGCTTTGAAACTATATTTTGTTTGCAGTTATGGAACAGGGGGTAAAGATTTTGAAGAAAATACTCTTGCTCATTTCATTGGCAAGTATGATAGTGATCATTGCTTATTCAATCTATGAATATACCCAATTTACTATATTAAACACTGAAAGAGACATCACTGATTTCATCCAAGAACATTTAGGGGAATTGGATAAAAAGCCGTTGCTTTTGGAAACGTATCCCATTAAACATACGATGAAAGTGGTTGCTACATTTGAACATAATGAAAATCAACTAGGAGCTGTTATTTTTCATAAAGGTTTTTATGGGAAATTGAAACTAGAAAAAATAATGCTCGACAGTTCCTTTTATTCGGAAATAATAGAGACGAAGAAAGGAACGTTTATTCTGTTCATAGGAGAAAATAAACAAACTGCAATACAGACCATTGTGACTGATATCGTTAGCAGTGGGGAAAGAGTGAGGTTAACTGTTCCTCCACAAAAATATTTTTCCCAGATTCAGAAAATAGAAGATTTCACAAAAATTGATACTGAACCTACTTATATTTACCGAACACTGAAAGAAGCTATTTCAGGTACTAATAGTAAGCAGGGGATGGAGTTGATGTTTGTAGATGAAGCGCATCAATCCTTTTTAATATATTCGGAAGAGAATTCAGTTTTAAAAACGATCCTTGGTGCTTATAAGTTTAATGAGCACGGCTTTGAAGTAACGGGGATGGAGAGAGCGAACTTCTATTCGATGAAAGAAGATAAAGACTTCTGTTTTGAGGAAAAAAAGTGAACGGTGACACTATTGAGCATACGTATATTCATGGGTTGATACCAAGTCATGAAGAAGTACAAAAAGTGGTGTTGGAAGTACAAAGGAAAGAGGAAGTAATTTACAAAATTTCAAGCGATGTCGTTGAAAATCAATTTTTTCTGCATATATCTTCACCAAAGCTTCTAGAAACGGATGCAAAGGTCATAAAGAAGTTTCATTTGTATAATAAAGAGGGAAAGTATATCCGGACAGAATCAAAAGCTGGCTGAATCGCTGGCTTTAATTTGTTTTTTAGATTTAGGTAGGAATTGTGGCGGCCAAGGGGATTGACATGTAAAAAGGAGAGAATGGTGCTTATTCAAAGCAAGACCGCTTAATGTTTCGCTCCTAGGAAGCGGCCTAACCTTTAATGGGCTCATCACTTGTGGAAATATGCTTGTAAACGGAGATGTTTTGAAGAATGCTGACAACCATAAGAACAAACATCGTCCAAAAATAACCCATGTCTTGAATGACAAATGCAATAACGGATGCCACCAGCATAAGAAAGCTTGCCATAATACTAATTACAAAAACTATTTTACTCAGGCCCAAAGCTACATCTCCTCCTTAACTATAGAAGTATAACATAGTAAAAAGTATTCGGTACCTTTATACCCATGGTTAGGGAAAGGTATGTTTGTAATTATACATTAAAAATGGTAATTTCATCATTACAGTTATGTAAAAAAATTCGCTAAACGAAGTATTCCGTAAAACGGACGATAAATCAGAGGATAAGGTTCCTCGGTAAATAAACAAAAATCTAAAAATGAAAGATAAAATTATTATCTTTCATTTATTTTTATTAACTTATGAACATCTTTTAATACTTCCGATTCTACTTCATGGCGAATCCATCCTACATTGGGTGCAAATGCTGAATTGCCTTTGCGTAAAGTGTTGCCGTCCTTGTCTTTCTCCTCAAAATCAATAATAATACAATTTTTAAAAGTCTTGGCAGGGGTTTTTACTTCCGCATCGACTTTCCGAATGTGATAAGTGATATTAAGATTAAAATCCTCCATTTCCTCCGTCCACGAATTACTCGCTTCTAATGGATAAGCAATAATTTTTGTTTTTGGAAATTCCTTAATATCCGCAGCATTCCAATCGGAGGGGAATTCCTCAGACAATACGATGTATCCATAAATCCCATCTTTTCTCTCTTCATAAAAGTTGCTTGTTTCTGAAATATCAGAGGATGATCCGGCGGACTCTAGGTCAATGACAGTTCGTACTTCAACTATTTCACTATCGGGCACTTGACTATATAGGACTCTATAATCTGTATGTCCTTTTTCCTCTATATAGCGTCGGAAAGAATAATCTCCTGAAGTTGGCAATATTGAAGCTGGTTCTTTTGCCTGTGTTTGTCCCCCTTCGTTTTGTGTTCCGCACCCAGCTGAGAGTATGGTACAAAGCGCAATAAAAAGAATAATAAGTACATTTCTCAAGTCAACTCCTCCTTGAAAGGTTAAAGTTGAAGATAGTGTACCCATTATTCCACTTTTTAGTTAGTCTATTCCCAGCATTTCCAAAAATGGTTCGAAATCTTCACTAAAGTAGTAAAACATAGGTTGATCTTTCTCGTTGAAGATTAGCATATAGGGCTTTTCTGCATCGGGAAAAATAAAAATGACTTGATTTACAGACTGTTTTAATACATTCGTTTCAATATCTTGGGCTGGATCAAAAATAACCTTGATCATAAACCCCGTTTTAGGTGTAGGGTTGAGTTTTGGATAGAGGGAATCTGCACTTTTTACAAGCTTTAGTGCTTCTTCCTTATTTATCTCATTCAGAGGGATGGATTTAATAACTTTTCCTTGAGTCACATCAAAGACTTCAATTGGAAGCGGCTGTGCATGAAAGGTCAAGGGAAAAGCTGCAAAGAAGAGCAATAGAAGCAAAAATATCTTCCGCATTTATATCACCTCTCTTGTAGTATGAATCAAAAGAAGTGAAATCATGAGATATTTTAGTCTTCGTGCCCTAGAAAACGATATCCGATGTATAAAATTAGAAGGCAACCCAAGGTAATCAAGATTAAATCGTAACCGACACATGAAGATTGCATACATAGTTCTCCCATATAAGTCCTCCCAATTACAATTTTTTAACTATATGAAAAAGAAGGTAGGTTTATGCGTTACCACCTTAAGTAAGCGATTACATTACACGCGCTGTTGATTTCCGCAAATGGCTTCGCTTTCCTAGGGGCGCTGCTGGAGCCTCCTCGGCTACGCCTGCGGGGTCTCCACCTAGCGCTATCTCCCTCAGGAGTCTTCGCCTTTTGCTCCAATCAACAGCTCAAAATTACAAAATACTATATAATATCAGTTTTTCAGTGGCTTCGCTACGCCTATGGGATCTCCACCTAGCGCTATCTCCCTCAGCACAAGGAAGGCTTCGGAAGCGAAACATCGCACGAAGAAAATGCGTAGCATTTTCGAGGAGTCTTCGCCTTTTGCTCCAATCAACAGCTGGAACCTTGATATATTATCTGGGATTTTTTTGACCTATTCAAAAGTCGAACGGAAGCAGAGGCTTTGTTCGACTTTTTGTTTATTCCACTTTTTCTTTTTCGTCTTGAATTTTTTCTTTCAATAACGTGACAGCCTCTTCTTTGTCGTAGGTGAATAAGATCATGTCGTCGGTAAGATATCCTGTATATTCAAACACTATATACGCGGGAGTTTTTTCAATATTGTAATCTGGATACTTTTCCGTTGCCTCATCTAACCCGATGACTATGTCACTGTCTTTTAGGATGATGTCAATATCTTCAATCTCAGACAGTGATGCTTCTTCTTTTTGTTCCACAACTTCGATATAAGAAAAACGATCTGGAATATGTGTAGGCATACCGCAGGCTGTTAGAAAAAGGAGGAATAAAGATAAGACAAAGATTTTCTTCATTTATCAGCACCTCCATACAAGTATGATTCGACATAATTAGTGAAAACCCTTTTCTTATTTTAGTGCTTTTCGTGGACGTGCTCTCATACATTGTTAGGGACAACTCTCTTACAAATGAGGTGAGGATATGGAGAACTTATTTTTATCTATTTTTGAATTTTTCACCACATTGGGGGTTTGGGGAATTGCTCTTGGCTTAATGGTGGAGGTCATTCCTAGCGAAATCGTCCTTGGCTATGGTGGTTATTTAATCTCCATTGGGGAGATAGGATTTATGGGAGCAATGTTAGCAGGTGTGGTGGGTGGTACATTGGCTCAGCTTTTTTTATACTGGGCAGGAAGCATTGGCGGAAGGCCATTTCTTGAAAAGTATGGCAAATACATATTGATTCAGCCGAAGCATTTAGACATTTCGGAAAAATGGTTTCAGAATTACGGACCGATTGTCATTTTTACAGCTCGATTTATTCCCGTGGTGAGACATGCTATTTCTATTCCGGCTGGTATTGCCAAGATGAAGTTTTTGACTTTTTTACTATATACAGTTGCAGCCGTTATTCCATGGACCATTTTATTTATATATATCGGTTTTCAACTAGGTGAAAATTGGCGGGATATCAAACATGCCGCACAACCTCTCATCATTCCTTTAATGATATTGATTATTCTTGGAGCCATCACTTATTTTGTTTTCGATAGGAAAAGAACGGAATAGGAGGGGGAAAGAGATATGTCCAAAATTGAAGCGCTCATATTGGGGATCATTCAAGGACTAACTGAATTCCTGCCAATTTCCAGTACGGGTCACCTATATCTGGGAAGAAATCTATTTGGATTGCAAGAAGCGGGATTATTGCTTGATACGATGCTTCACTTCGGCACGCTGATAGCAGTTCTTTATTTTTATAGGGAAGAATTTTTTAAGATCATTCGTAACCCATTTGATAAATTATCGTTTCTGTTGGTTATTGGAACGATGCCGGCAGTCGTTATTGGACTTGCATTTAAAGACTACTTTGAGGAAATTTCCAAGACAGGTGTGACAATTGGCTGGGAGTTCTTAATTACTGGCGCCTTCCTTTGGTTTGCGGATTCTATCAAAAAGGGCTCAAAAAAGATGGAGGATATTACGTGGAAGGATGCGTTGTTTATTGGATCTTTCCAAGCAGCTGCGATATTCCCGGCCATTTCGAGGTCTGGATTAACCATTGTAGCAGGCTTGTTTCGGAAACTGGATAGGGAGACAGCGGCATATTTTTCATTCTTGCTTTCTACACCTGCCATAGCTGGGGCTGTATTTTTACAAACTGTGGAAGTGGCACAAGTGGGCAGGGAAGATATTTCTTTATCTTCTTTATTTATTGGAATTTTAGCATCTTGTTTCTTTGGGTATATTGCTGTGAAGTGGATGATTAACTATTTGAAAAGGCATTCTCTACGGATGTTTGCGATTTATGTATGGATATTGGGGGTAGTAATATTGGTGCTTCAATATATGGGGTTGTTTTAACTAAAGATAGGCTGTGTACGTTAAAGGTACACGGCCTATCTTAATAAAATCAGAAAAAATATAATACGGTTGATTTCCGTTCCAGGCGCTTCGCTTGGGACTTACGCCAATTAGAAATTGTATAGACACCGCTGTGCTGTGGATTTCCGCAAATGGCTTTGCTTTCCTAGTGGCTGACGTGAGCCTACTCGGCTACGCCGAAGCCACTGAAAAAGACCTTGATTTTAAAATTTCACTAAACACCGCTGTTGATTTCCGCAAAAGGCTTCGCTTTCCTAGGGGCTGACGTGAGCCTCCTTCGGCTACGCCTGCGGGGTCTCCACCTAGCGCTATCTATAGAAAGAAAATCTTTATAATTCATCAAATCCGTTGTCCACCACGTTTACCTTTGTGTATTGTCTGGATTTTTGTTCGAAAAAATCCGACTTTCCTAGGTCGACGTCCTCGTAGGCTTTGATCCATTTCAATGGATTGGTGCGATAACCTTCGAAAGGGCGCTTGAAACCAAGTTGATGGGCACGGACGTTGGCATAAAATTTTATATACGCCTCGACATCTTCCAGTTCAATTCCAGTAAATTGATCTCCAATAATATGTCTCGCCCATTCAATCTCCAGTTGTGCCGCCTGTTGAAAAGTTTCCTCTACAAATAGTTCTAGACTTTCTGTATTGTGTTCTGGATATTCTTGAAGGACCTCTTTAAAGATTTTGACAAACAAATCTACATGAATTTGTTCATCTCTATTAATGTAATTGATCATCGTACTAGAAGAGACCATTTTTTGATTTCTCGCAAGATGATAAAAAAATGCAAAGCCGGAATAGAAGAAAAGGCCTTCCAAGATAACATCATACACGATGGATTTTAGCAAATTTTGTATGGATGGTGTTTCAGAAAATGCTTTGTATCCATCTGTAATGAAATCATTTCTTTTCCTAAGGATAGATTCTGTTCTCCAGTATTCAAACACTTCTTCTTGTTTCTTTCGCGGCACAAGACTTGAAAGCACATAGGAGTAGGAATGATTATGGATCACTTCTTGCTGTGCCAGCATAATCATCAGGGCGTTAAGACTGGAATCGGTTAAATAATCCGCCACTTTACCTGCATAGTCAGTCTGAATGCTGTCGAGAAGTGCAAGGAGTCCGATAATCTTCAAGAATGCCTCCTGTTCCTGTGGGGACAGCTGAGGAAACTGCTTGATATCCTGGGACATATTGATTTCAAATGGCGACCAAAAGTTGGCTAGCATTTTTTTGTATTTTGGATAAGCCCATGAAAATGCTACATCGTCCCAATTTAAGACATTGGAACTTTTTCCGTTAATAATCTTGGTCGATCTATTTGGTGCGTCCACATCCATTAAGGTACGTGTTTTTAGATGAGCATTCATTTTTCATTCTCCTTTTTAGTTTGCTGCCATGCATTACCAGTCTAGCTTGAACATGATTCACATTCTTCTAATTCAGATGATGTTGACCGGACGTAGTAGGTTGTTTTCAACTTTTGCTTCCATGCATCAAGGTGAAGTTCCAGTAGAGCTTTGGCTTTTACCGTGTTCGTAACATACAGATTAAAGGAAATGGCTTGATCGATATGTTTTTGTCTTGCTGCATTTTGGGCAATGCTCCAATGCTGATCAATATGATACGCCGATTTATAAAACCAGGTTGTGTCTGCATTAAGGTCAGGTGCTGTAACGGGAATCTTGTAGTCTTTTTTCTCTTCTGAATAAACTTTAAGGAATATAGGATCAATACTAGCAGTGCTTCCGGCAATAATGGATGTGGTCGCATTGGGGGCAACCGCCATCAAATAACCGTTTCGTACCCCATAATGAGCTACCTGGTTTTGAAGGGTAATCCAATCTAGGTCTGAGTCTGTCCCATAATTTCGTTTACGGAAATAGTCACCTGTTTGCCAATCAGACCCTTCGTATGCCGGATAGGATCCTTTTTCTTTTGCGAGTAATGAGCTTGCTTGGATTGTGTAATAAGCAATTCTTTCGTAAAGCTCATTTGCATAGTTCACAGCCTCGGTAGATTCCCATTTAATCCCTTCTAAAGCCAGTAAATGATGCCAACCGAATGTTCCCAATCCAACGGCACGATATTTTTCATTGGTCATCTTTGCCTGTAATACCGGTATAATATTTAAATCTATAACATTATCTAGCATCCGAACTTGAATGGGAATAAGACGTTCCAGTTGGCCTTCTTTTACAGTCCTGGCAAGGTTAATGGAAGATAAATTACACACGACAAAGTCTCCCGGTGTTTTAACAGTTATGATAGAGCCGTTCTCTACATATTGCGTTTTTGTTGTGGTGGCACTTTGATTTTGTGTAATTTCCGTACATAAATTAGTACAATAAATCATTCCTTTATGATGGTTTGGATTCATTCTGTTTACTTCATCACGATAAAACATGAATGGACTGCCAGTTTCCAGTTGCCCTTTCATGATTGCTTTCATTATTTCAATAGCCGGCACTTTTTCTTTTGGGAGTGCTGGGTGATTGACACATTCCTTGTATTTTTTCCGGAAGCTGCCACTGCCTGTTTTCTCATCAAAATAGTCCTCTAATGAATAGCCCATAACTTGCCTGACCTCATGCGGGTCAAATAAATACCAGTCTCCTCTGTCTTCCACCTGCTCCATAAAAATGTCAGGAACACACACCCCAGTAAAGAGGTCATGTGTACGCATACGTTCATCCCCATTATTGAGCTTACTGTCTAGGAAAGAAAAGATGTCTTTATGCCACACATCTAGATAGACTGAAATGGCTCCTTTTCGCTGACCCAGTTGATCAACACTTACAGCAGTATTGTTTAATTGTTTCATCCATGGAATCACTCCGCTTGAAACGCCTTTGAAACCACGAATATCACTGCCCCGACTCCGTATTTTTCCAAGATAGACGCCAAGACCTCCTCCGGATTTTGAAAGATTAGCAATGTCTGTATTACTGTCGTAAATCCCTTGCAAGCTGTCATCAACTGTATCAATAAAGCAGCTTGAGAGCTGCCCGTAGGTTTTTCCGGCATTTGAAAATGTCGGAGTGGCAACGGTCATATACAGATTGCTTAATGCCCAATAAGCTTCTTTAACATAATGTAATCTGTTTTGCTCCTCTTTTTGCATAAGGGTCATGGCAATTATCATGAATCTTTCTTGAGGCAGTTCTAGTAAACGTTTGTAATGATCCCTTGTTAAATAGCGATCAGTTAATGTTTTGAGCCCAATATAGGTAAAAAGATAATCTCTTTCAGGTTCAATGACAGTCTCTAGTTCGTTAATTTCTTGCTGTGTGTATGCGTTTAGAATCTGAGGTTGATAGATTTTTTGTTCTGTTAATTTGTTAATTAATGAATAAAAATCGGTATAGGGTTTATTGATTTTCCTGTTTTGACACACTTCTTCCTGCAGCTTATGTGATAGTAGTCGTGATGCAACATAGGTCCAGTCTGGTTCAAGTTCATCCACATGATTGAGAGCTTCTAGAATTAGTTGGTTTGTAAGTTCTTGTTGATTGGATGGATTGGATGGATGGAGCAATTTATCCATAATCTTTGTAGCTTTTTGTAAAAATACGTTTGTATCTAATAGTGGAAACTCTAATAAAACAGTTTCTATAAGTCTCTGATACTCTTGAATGGTAGGTATACTATCTTTATGTCCAGTCTTGGTATGTACGGTCATTTTTCCACGCTCCACTTCGTATAAAATAAAAAAATCCACTCAATGGTTGAGTGGATCAAACGATCATAGATAGAAGGAAAGAATGCAGGGAGGGATTCTTTAAGAAATAGGTGATGGTTATCACCAAAAACCAAAGAAACCCTGTTCTGCTTTTACCATATTCTATGCATCGTTTCATCTTCTCAACTCCCGAAGAAAAGAAACTAAATCGGTAAAGGCAGGTCTCCTGACTCGTGCTTCTTCCTATTCTGAGCCTTCCCATACAAGAGCCGTTAAGCATTCATGTACAGTGGTTTCTCAAAATCGTCTGCACTTACAGTTGCGGGGACAGTTCCGGATTCTCACCGGATTCCCTATTAAGTCTATAACAAGACACCTTTATCGTAGATTGTCGGAAATACTATATATTGTTATATTGTTTATTTAATGAATCTATATATGGTATTAACAGGAATGATAGTACTATCATAAAGGATGCACAAACAAATGGCAAGACATTTTATGGAGGGTTCGACGTGAAGGCGGAAAATCCTGCCGGGGTCTGACCCCGGCAGGATTTTTTATTGTTCCTGTAATACTTGCGCAATTGAACCGCAGATTTGAATGTCTTTAAGGTTGAGTCCAGAGTTGATGAATTGTAGGCTGAGTTCTGGTCGCATGCCTGTTATGATTGGTGTGATGCCAATTAGTTTGAGAGAACGAATCAGCAGGTCCATGGTGTGCAAAACTGTTCCGTCTAAACGATAAACACCAGAAAAGTCGATGATAAGGTTGAATATTGAAAGGTTTTTACTTTTTTCCAGTGTTTCTTCTATCAGTATTCCAGCGCGAACCTCATCAATTTCTCCGACTAGCGGCAGAACCCCTAACCCTTTTTGTAAAGGGACTATTGGAATGGACAGTCGAATGTAGGTAGCTTTTGTTTCTAACATTTTCTGTTCAGTAGCAATGGAGAAGGCGTGACTGAATCCATAGACGATAATATTAAAGATTTCATCTATTAGAATAAAAATATCTGTAATTTGGTTCATGTTAAGCCCGTCTTTATAACCTTCTCTTTGAATAAAGGCCCATAGACATTTTTTATATAACGTCATATTAGAAAGTGTTTCTTCCAGTGATCCGCCAGACTTCACAGACATGAATCCAACAGATTCTCCCCATTCTTTGGCACGGTCTAAAACTTTATTTTCAGGGTCTTGGACATATTCGCCCAAGAATACTAATAATGTTTGAAAGATTTCCTTGATCTGAGCCTCAATTGTTTCATCTCTATATTGAGGTACATTCGGGTAAGCATGTTGAATTTCCAATAGCATGCTAGCAGCTACTTCATTCTTCAAATCTATTAATTTTTGACCTATAAGGAAGTTGGACGTGTTAGTCATGGTAGGATCCTTTCTTAATTACAGTTGTATTTTATTATCTATTTTAATTTAAAGTCCCAAAGATGTATATCTTGTAATAGGTTAGAATAGGAAACAAGCAGTAATTTTGGCTAATTATACTTAAAAGAGGTATAATTTCTTATTATTAGATAGATAGGAGTGTTGTTATGGAAAGAGTTCAGTTAGCAGAAGATGTTTCCCTCTCTAGAATTGTTCATGGAATGTGGCGTTTGAATGATTGGGGTTACAGCAGGGAAGAGGTTGTGGATTTTATAGAAAACTGTTTAGATCTAGGCGTTACTAGCTTTGATCATGCAGATATTTACGGCAATTACACAGTGGAAGAGAAATTTGGTGAAGCACTAGGATTAAAGCCTTCCTTAAGAGAAAAAATTGAAATAGTGACAAAGTGTGGAATTAAATTAATTTCCTCCAATAGACCGGAGCATAAAATAAAATATTATGACACAAGCAGAGAGCACATTATTCAATCTGCAGAACGTTCATTAAGAAATTTCCAAACGGATTATATTGATGTTTTATTAATACATAGACCAGACCCGATGATGGATCCAAGTGAAGTGGCTGAGGCTTTCACTCAGTTAAAAAGAGAAGGAAAGGTAAAACGTTTTGGTGTATCCAACTTTGCACCTTCACAATTTAATCTGCTTAACTCCTACTTAGAGGAACCGTTGGTGACAAATCAAATTGAAATTTCGGCTACTCACTTGGAACACTTTGAAAAAGGGACAATTGAACAGTGTCAAATGGACCGAATTTCTCCAATGGCATGGTCGCCTTTAGGCGGGGGAAGTATCTTCTCTAGTACAGATGACAACGTCAGTCGAGTAAGAAGTGTGTTAGAAAAATTACAAAGCGAAACTGGTGCAAACTCAATGGACCAGGTTCTATATGCTTGGTTATTAACACATCCTGCTAAAATTATTCCAATAGTTGGATCAGGTAAGCTAGAAAGAGTAAAGTCTGCGGTTTCGGCATTGAATATCCAGCTTTCTAAACAGCAGTGGTTTGAAATTTTAGAAGCGTCTAAAGGAAAAGAAGTAGATTAACTTTCATTATATTTTAATAATAAAAAACCAGGACTATTATCCTGGTTTTTTATGTAATTAATATCCATAAATTGGCTGTTATGCCATTAAAATTTTAACTGATTGCTTCGTTTTTTCATGTGTTTTTTATAGATATCCGAAAAAAACATCATTCCGATAAAACCGAAAATTACATAGGATAGATTAAAATACAATGCAGGATCAATTCTAATATGATCTCCACCGGCAGCAACTTTAATTATTTGATAAGAATCCAAACACAGTTTTGCAACAATAAGAACAAATATGGCAACGATTACCCTCCAAAGTAGTTTCATTTAAACCCCTCCATTAATTGCATGAAAAATTTTCTATTTGTAAATGCTATAAAAGTTAATATTATGGGTAATTAAAAATAGAAATCAGTTGTTAAATATATCAAAATTTCAAAAGGAAAACAACCCGACTTTCGGTCTTTTTATTGTGTATTATAACAGGTAGAAGGAATTTGGTCTATCATAAATCACTTTACATAAATATAAATACACCGTAGAATGAAAAAAGTCGCCTTTTGTCGATTTAAAGGGGAAGTCTTCACTGTTTTGAAAAGAGAAATTTTATTAGTATAACAAAAGGGAGGATTTCGATGTGAAAATGACATTGACTAAGAAAATCATTATTGGTCTTATTTTAGGTATTCTGGTTGGTCTTGCATTAAATGTTTATGCACCGTCTTTATTTGATCCATTAGATACATATTTATTCCAACCATTAGGGAAGATCTTTTTAAACCTCATTACGATGCTGGTTGTTCCAATCGTACTTATCTCCATTACACTCGGAGTTGTAGGACTTGGGGATACGAAAAAGCTCGGAAGTATCGGTCTGAAAACCATTCTTTTTTTCCTTATCACAACATGTATTGCCATCACTATCGGACTTACACTTGCTTCCGTTATTCAACCGGGACTTGCAGGTGACTTTGAAAGTATGTTAGTGGATGAATTGGCTAAAGAGGATACACCTGAAAAAGCTCCTCCTGTTATGGAAACATTATTAAACATAATTCCAACTAATCCAATTAAAGCAATGGCTGAAGGGGAAATGCTGCAGATCATTTCATTTTCCGTCTTACTTGGATTTGCCATTAATGCTTTAGGTGAAAAAGCAGGTAAAGTAAAAACTCTGCTTGAACAAGCGAATGACATCGTAATGCTGCTAGTAAATATCGTAATTAAAACAGCTCCTTATGGTGCATTCGGTTTAATCGCCTCAGCAGTTGGCGGACTTGGGTTAGATGCTATTAAAGCAATGGGAGCATACTTTTTAGTTGTCATTTTAGCTTTATTTATACATTTCTTTGTCACCTATGGACTTGCTTTATTTTTCCTAGGGAAAATCAATCCCATTATATTCTTTAAACGTTTTTCTCCAGCTATGAGTGTCGCTTTTAGTACATCAAGTAGTAATGCAACATTACCGATGTCCATGGATGTCGCACAAGAAAATCTTGGTGTGCCAAAGAGGATCAGTAGTTTCGTTCAACCTTTGGGAGCGACCATCAATATGGACGGCACCGCAATTATGCAAGGTGTTGCCACCGTGTTTATTGCTCAAGTATACGGCATTGATTTAACGTTGACACAACTTTTGACTGTCGTTGGTTTAGCCGTTGTGGCAAGTATCGGTACAGCTGGTGTTCCAGGGGTAGGGTTTATCCTGCTTGCCATGGTATTAGGACAGGTCGGCCTTCCAGTTGAAGGAATTGCCTTAATATTAGGGATAGACCGTTTACTAGATATGACTAGAACAGCTGTCAATATTACTGGAGATGCCGCTTGTGCTTATATTGTGGCAAGATCTGAAGATGGAGAAGTAAAGATACCAAAAGAACAAAAAATATAAATCAAAAGCCATTCCGGAGCGAAAATTTGGAATGGCTTTTTTTATTATGCTAACTTGAGACCAATAACACCGATTATGATTAATGAAAGCAAAAAAATACGAATCCTATCTTTTGATTCATGAAAGAAAATCATTCCAAGAATTACACTACCTGCCGAACCTATCCCTGTCCAGACAGCATAAGCAGTACCCATCGGTATTTCTTTCAAGGCAAGGGAAAGAAAGTAGAAGCTAGACATTCCAATTACAACAAAACTAATAGAAGGAATAAATCTTTTGAATCCTTCTGCTAATTTTAGTGATGCAACTGCTCCGATTTCACATATGCCGGCAATAGTAAGAAAAATCCATGCCATTTTATTTCCCCTCCTCTACAACTTCTTTTTCCGCTACATCATCAGAAGTAGTCATTTTTAATCCGATAATACCAAGTAACATAAGGCTTAGAAAGAAAAGTTTGGAGGGGCTTGCTGACTCTCCAAAATATAAAATTCCTACAATAGCAGTACCAGCTGCACCAAGTCCTGTGAATATGGCATATGCAGTTCCTATTGGCAAAAATTTTAAGGACTTAGAAAACAAGTAAAAACTTATTGCTAGTGTAATTAGGGTTATGATACTTGGTATTAGAACTGTGAACCCATCGGAATATCTTAGTCCTAATACCCAAATTATTTCGAGTATACCTGCGATAAAAATAAATATCCATTGCATGGCTACCTTCCTCCTATCTCGGTTGCTTTCCAAAAATGTTCAAAAGCATGCTCGACTTTCTTGTCGAATTCAGAACTTGAATATAAGAACCGTTGAAGAAACAATCCATCAATTAAGCAATAATATGCGTCAATTAGAGGGTCCAATGGTTGTGGAGGCACTTCACCATTGTGTTGTCCTTTTGAAAAGATTTTGGACAAAATTTCAGTTGTATAGATTTCTGTTTGGAGAAATTGTTCATGGATGGATGAACGAAATTTCTCTTCTGGAAAAAGAAGAGTTCGCTTATACAATAAACCCAACGTGTCATCCTTCCAGAAATCTACCATATTAGTTAGAAAGCGATACAACAATGCTCTTGTCGAACTCGATTCCAACTCGGCAGCATCAATTTTGACCCGTTCAATAAAATTGTCCATTAGGTCTTGCAGAATTGTTATATACAGATCATCTTTATTTTTGAAATGAGCATACAGAGATGGCTTTTTTATACCGACTAGAGATGCTACCTCATTTAAAGATGTACCAAAATATCCTTTTTGAGCAAAAAGCTGGAGTGCGTGCTGCTTTATGCGCTCGGCTGTGGAACTAGACATTATTCTTTCCCTCCTGACTCGCAACTACCTACCGTTCGTTAGGTTGACTGTAAAACACAGTATATAATAACTGACTTAAAAAATCAATGAGTTTTATATTGGACAAAGTGGGTATTTATTAGGTAAGAGATGAGGGAGGAATTGATGTGAATAAGAGGTTGAAGGCCAAGTTGGAGAAGAGGCAGGCTCTATTTAAATCCCAGACAGAGCATAGAGCCATTGGGAAAACAGAACGTTTAGCAGCCTCTCGACAAGGAGCTAATAGCAATACACATCGACTATCAACAAGAGAATCACAATAACAAAAACACACCGCAGTTGACTGTGGTGTGTTGCTATTTTTAGAAGTCTATCTATTTAGTTACATCACACGCATTGGAAAGAACGAATTCGATTTGAGTCTATTCCATAGTACATCCATGTAAAGAAGAACCAGCGGTAGCCAGCTACCGACCTTCTTCCAATAAAGGTAGGGTAGAACCAGAATTGCTCTCCATTATTTAACCGAACCCATGTATAGCGGTATAAACACCCATAAAATGCGCCAGGGTCCACTGCCAATGCTGTTGGTCCACCTGGTGCGCCTAAACTAGCAGTTTGAGGTGGAGGCGTGGATGGTGGAGGTCCTGGTGGCGGGCCACTTCCAGGACCTCCACCAGATCCTCCTCCAGGCGGCCCGAAACCAGGGCCTCCACTTGGTGGTCCAAATCCTGGTGGTCCACCAGAAGGCGGCCCAAAACCAGGTCCTTGCCCTCCACCGGGAGGCGGTCCGAATGGTGGAAAACTAAGTTGACGATAAGGATACATAGGATTGCTCCCTTCTAATAAATTCTCTATACGGTATGCAGGCGCCCAGAGGTTGGTGAATTTTAAATTTCCCAAAAAAACATCAGGTTCCAAAGCGGAACCTGATAGATAGAAAGCAATATATACATTTTTGTTATTTTGCAATTAGTACTGGACAATTAGCCGTATTGGTGACTTTATCACTTACACTTCCTAGTATTAATTTCTTTAATCCTCCAAGCCCTCTGCTTCCTATAATGATTAGGTCATTGTTATTTGTGTCGGCATAGTTGCAAATGGTTTTCGCAGGATCTCCTTGCATTACTTCAACGGGTGCTTCTACTCTTTCTTGAGCAAGTAAGGAATGCACTTCGCTAAGAGATTGAGAAATGTAATCTTCATCAGCAATAGCAACACGTTGCTGACTTGGCACCGTTTCTTTTACATTATTTGTATAAATATTCAATCCATCCACATTGCCCATTCCACCAGCAGGAAGTGTGTCAGGTCGTGTAGCAGGTATAGGGACATTTACAGATGTTTCTTCTAACACATGTAAAATGGTAAGGTGTGAGTGTAGCTTTTTTTTCATATCTATCCCCATTTGTACTGCTTTCAAACTGCTCTTGGAACCGTCGTAGGCAATTAAAATATTATTGAAAGTTTCCATTCTCCATCGTCTCCTTTTTAATTATTTTAAGTAAGCTTATTGTTGTAAATTAAGTACCCTCAGCAACAACTTTTAAAACTAGGAAGAAGTGATGGGAATCATGACATACTTGCTCTACTTAGCTTGAATAGGAATATGCTCAAACTTTCTTACATTAAAAAGCCCTGTGTCAGTTAACTTCAATTCTGGGATAACTGGAAGACTTAAAAAAGAGAGTGCAACAAAAGGGTTAAAGCTTTTTTGACTGCCGATAAGGTGAAGGGCATCGTGAAGCTCTTTTAAAGAAGAAAGAGTTTTTTCTGTAGTCATATTCGCCATCAAGCCCGAAATTTCTAAGGGCAATGAGGCTACTACCTTTTCATTACAAACCACCACTAATCCTCCACTAATCTGTTCTATTTCCTTGACTGCAACTAACATATCTTCATCACTGGTGCCAACTGTAACAATATTATGAGAGTCATGTGCTACGGTGGATGCTATTGCCCCATTCTTTATCTGAAACCCTTTAACGATTCCAAGACCAACATGGCCGAGACAATTATGTCTTTCAATTACTGCAAGTTTTAATTGATCCTTATCAATGCTGGAAACAAATTCCTTGTTATGGGCTGTTACAGATTCTGTTATGTGCTTGGTAACAAGGCTATTGGGAATGATTTCAATAATGTTGCATGGTTGATCGCTTCTCACACTTATTTTTAGATCATCTTTAATAATAGATTTCATATTTACAGAGTTCTGCAAAAGATCTGGAACAGGAATAGGTAATAGTTGGCCTTTCGCTTTTGCTCTTATGCCATTCTTATAGACATCTTTAATAGTGAAGTTTTCGAGGTCTTCAATGAATAATAGATCTGCACGATATCCTGGTGCCACCGCGCCTCTATCCGTTAATGAAAAACATTCTGCCGCATTCAGAGTCGCGATTTGAATAGCTAGCAGAGGGTCAAGTCCTTCCTGTATGGAGAGGCGGACGTTATAGTCAATGCTCCCTTCGTTTACTAAATCATCAAGGTGTTTATCGTCCGTACAGAATAGAAATCTTCTTGCATTTCGTTCGTTTACGAGAGGAATCAAGGCTCTAACGTCTTTCGCGACAGTTCCTTCCCGCATCATGACATACATTCCACGCTTAAGTCTTTCCTTTGCTTCTTGTGCCGTAACGCATTCATGATCAGTTTTTATGTTGGCGGATGCGTAAATATTTATGTCTTCAGGAGCAAGACCTGCGCCATGTCCATCGATTTTTTTATTATGCTTAGATGCTTGTGTCAATTTTGCTATCATGGCTGGGTTACCGTCACGGACTGCAGGGAAATCCATCACTTCGGCCAAACCAATGACTCTGTCATTTTCATAAAATGGAGCAAGGTCTTCTGCTTGAATGGTGGCTCCATTATGCTCTAAGGATGTAGCGGGAACACAAGAAGGCAGCATGAAGAATACATCAACTGGGGCTTTCTCTGTAGCATCTAACATGAACTGAATTCCGGCTGTTCCACTTACATTTGCAATTTCGTGAGGGTCTGTCACGATGGTTGTGACTCCATGTTCTAAAAGGGTCTTGGTGAAATGGTGGGGATGTATCATGGATGATTCCATATGAACATGACCATCAATAAGGCCGGGGCAAATAAATGCGCCTTTAGCATCTACCTCTTCGTTCCCCTCAAATTTACCTAACCCGATAATCATGTCATCTTTTATGGCAATGTCTTCTTCAATAATCTCTAAATTAAAAACATCTATTATTCTGCCATTTTTAATAACAAGATCTGCTTTTGTCTTTTTTGCTGCTGCCTTTATCATAGATTCTATGTTTAGTGTCATTTTATTCCCTCCAAAATAGATAAAACTCCAAGTTATAACTTGGAGTTTGACCATGGAGAATACCCCTCAATCTTCTTTTCACTATTTAAGCAGTTACAATTAAGAAGGGGGATTCTCGTAGTCAAACTCTTTACGGTAGTTTGGTAGAAACTTATGGACCATATCTCCAAGATTATACGAGTAGTTCAATTTGAGTATTTTTCCCATTATAGTGGGGTGGAGGAATCAACGTCAAGTCTCTATCTTTAGCCGGAAAATTTTGAATATGAGAATAGAGGTTCACTTTTGTTGAAAAAGGGTATGTAATAGTGTTTAAGTAGGAGGAATGGTATGATCTACAATGACGAAGGGCTCATACGTATTCTAATGTTGTCCAATCTTTAATATGCATATCACCCTAAAAAAGAGAGGGCGGCATCCGAATAACTATAATTAGTTTTGTTGCATATAGGGGGTTCTTATGGCTGAAAGAGCAAGAAAGTATAAACGAAAAATGAGCTTGAGGGCGGTATTTCTTATTGCTGGGTTACTGGCTCTCATCATATTGCTTGGCATGCAATTATATATTAATACAAGGGATGTCAGTGCCCTGACAGACCCACTTCCACAATCATCGGTGCTATATGACAGGCACGGGGAAGTGGCAAGCAGGATTACATCCAATCAAATTGAAGGTGTCCCTTCAGATGAAATTCCGGAAGTGATGAAACAAGCGGTTGTAGCGGTTGAGGATCAGCGGTTTTATGAGCATGATGGGTTTGATTTTGTAGGTACTTTGCGTGCACTTACCACAAATGTGAAAGCTGGAGGCTACGTGCAGGGCGGTAGTACGATTACGCAACAACTGGCAAAAAACGTCTTTTTATCACATGATAAGACCTTAAAACGAAAAGCGGACGAGTTCTTCTTAGCTAAAAAGGTGGAAAAATCTTATTCGAAGGACCAAATCATCAGTTTATATCTTAACCAAATTTACTTTGGTGAAGGAGCATGGGGAATTAAGCGTGCTGCAGCGGTCTATTTTGCAAAAGACCCGAAAGATCTGACACTAGCAGAATCTGCAACGTTAGCCGGATTAATTAAAGCTCCTTCTGCGCTTTCGCCATTAAATAATGAGGAACGCTCCATTCAACGAAGAAACTTGGTGCTGTCACTCATGCATCAACAAGGATTCATCACAGCAGAAGAAGTGGAAGCGGCAAAAGAAGAGGAATTAAAGCTAGAAACAAGACATGTAGATCCACATAAAGGGAAATACCCAAGTTTTACGGATTACATTATTGATGAGGCCGAAAGAATGTATGGCATCAGTGAGAGTGAACTGCTTGCTGGAGGATATCGCATCTATACTACACTTGAACCCAAGGTGCAGGAAGCACTGGAAAAAGTGTATGCAGATCCAGCAAACTTTCCTACCGGTATGTCAGGAGAAGTGGCGCAAAGCAGTGGCGTTCTGCTTGACCCTAAAACAGGCGGAATTCTAGGAATGATCGGTGGCCGGGATTATCAATTCCGTGATTTTAACCGGGCATCCAAGCTTAAGAAACCACCTGGATCAACAGCCAAGCCTTTACTTGTTTATACACCGGCCCTTGAAGAGGGATATGATGTGTATGATATGTTAAACGACTCACCAACTGATTTTGGAAACTATACCCCACAAAATCATACTTTGGATTACCGCGGAGAGGTTTCTATGTATGATGCCGTGTTGAATTCTTATAATATTCCTGCGGTTTCCCTGCTGTATGATATGGGAATTCAAAAAGGGATGGACGCAGCGAAAAAGCTATATTTACCAGTTGATGAAAAAGAAGACCGTACTTTAGGTAATATCGCTTTGGGTGGATTTCATGGTGTTTCCCCAAAACACATGGCAGAAGCGTATTCTGTCTATGCCAATAACGGTGAAATTATTGAATCCCACGGAATTGTTAAAATTGAAACGGTAACAGGAAAAGAAGTGGCTTCTTTTAAAGAGGAAAAAGAACGTGTATTCTCTGAAAAAGCTGTGCAAAAGATGAATTTTATGCTTAAAGGTGTTGTGGAAGAAGGCAGCGGGAAAAACGCCATCATTGATGGACGGGAAGTTGCCGGAAAAACAGGTTCTACCCAAACCGCTGATAATAATCACCGCGCCACTTCTAATCAATGGTTTGTTGGTTTCACTCCACAAATTGTTGGGGCGTTCTGGATAGGGTTCGATAAAGAATCCGCTGAAAACGTTCTTCCAATCATCTCTGGAGCGGGAAGTCCTTCCGCAAAAGTCTTCCAACAGGTTGTAAGTGAAGCACTTGAAGGGGAGCCGGTGGAATCCTTTAACTTGCCTGGAACTCTTCAGAAGAAGCAAGAACAAGCAAAGAAGGAACAGGAACAAGATAGAAAAAGAGAGGAATCCAAAAAAGAAGAGAAAAAGAGAGAGAAGAAAGAACGTAGCAAAAAGAAAGATCGAGATGATGATGACGAAGACGAAGATGATGACGACGATGATTAATAATGAACACCCTTCTCATGTGTGGAGAAGGGTGTTTTTTTGCAACATTAAACCTTTGTGTATAGTATGGTAATATAGGTAAATTACCAATACATAAAACAAAGAGGTGTCCCAATGAAAGCTTTAACGTTTAATAAATTTGGTGGTCCGGATGTATTACAGTATAGTGAAATCCCTCAACCATCCATCGGTGATCACGATGTGCTTGTACAAACAAAGGCGATAGGCCTCAACTTCGCTGATATTTACAGAAGAAAAGGTAATTATCATCTAGTGGGTGAGCCACCTTATATTCTTGGATATGAAGGCGCAGGATTGGTTGTGAAAGTTGGTACTTCCATAAAAGATATTAAGGTAGGAGACAGAATTGCTTTTGCGGATGTACCGCATGCCAATGCGGAACTGGTTTCTGTTCCATATGACAAAGCAATACCAATACCGGATGGAGTGACGTATGAACATGCAGCTTCTCTTTTGCTGCAAGGACTTACGGCACATTATCTTGTACATGACAGCTATCAAGTAAAAAATGGGGATACAGTTCTTGTGCACGCTGCTGCTGGTGGTGTAGGACAATTGCTGACACAACTAGTGACAATCCTTGGTGGAACTACCATCGGCCTTACTTCCACACCTGAGAAATCGGACGTTGCAAAAAAGGCAGGCGCAAAAGAGGTATTGCTTTATAAAACATCATGGGCAGAAAAAGTAAAAGAATTAACAGCTGGAGAAGGTGTAGAAGTCGTGTACGAATCGGTAGGTTCTACACTGATGGATAGTTTCCAAGCCACACGAATAGGAGGGACGGTTGTCTTTTACGGAATGGCTGGAGGAGATCCAGTACATGTTGATCCGCGTATGCTTATGGATACTTCGAAAACATTGACAGGTGGGGATTTATGGAACGTGTTAAAGACTCGAGAAATACGAATGGAAAGAGCCGCTCAACTATTTCAATGGTTACAGGAGGACAAGCTGCGTATTGAATCGCCTACATTGTTCTCATTAGAGGACGGAGCAAAAGCCCATGAATTGTTAGAGAGCAGGAAAAGTACCGGAAAAATTGTGCTGATTCCCTAACAAGTGTTCTTTCCGCTTTCCAAATACGGAATACGAATCCTACACGACCTCCATCTCCAGACGGAGAGAAAAAGACCCAAAAGTCTGTTACCAATCATTACTAATTAAAGTAAGATAACCTTAAATAATGATTGGTGGGGGAATGTAGATGAGAAATATGATGGAGATATTCAAAAAACCAAATTACAGTTTGCTGTTCTGGTCTTCTTTTACATCAACCATGGGGAGTATTGTTGGTATTGCTGCTTTGATGCTTTATTTGTTGGACCGGTATACCAATCAGCCATTTTATGCCGCTTTAACGGAATTAATGTACTCCTTGCCGACACTTGCAGTATTCTTTTTAGTAGGCGTACTAGCAGATAGAATGGATCGTCAAAAGATTGCTGTCTACAGTGATGTAATTTGTGCTGTGTTATCTCTTGCTCTCATGGGTGCGATTTACATTGATTGGATGCCG
Organism: Bacillus sp. CHD6a; assembly: GCF_001293645.1. GTDB lineage: Bacteria > Bacillota > Bacilli > Bacillales > Bacillaceae_I > Sutcliffiella_A. The sequence goes on along the minus strand of NZ_LBMD01000010.1, from coordinate 163,451 downwards.
CTAGTTTTTGCACTGCTATTTTTAAGAAGTGCGGTATCTAAATTCTTCCACCCTGCGCAAGCAGCAATTATACAAGGGATACTGACAAAAGATGAGTACACGGTTGCAGCTGGCTTGAATCAGATGACAAGCAGCTTGTTCATGTTGTTTGGTAATGCCCTTGGGATCTTCATTTACTGGACGGTTGGTCTTCAGGGAGCGATATTTGTATGCTTTGTCACTTATATGGTCAGTGCGATACTAATCCATGCGTGTAAATTGGAGGAAAATGTCGTCCTTCCCAATGGACGCCACAAACTGACTCAACTAAATGTTAGGTTTGTAGCAAATGATTTTAAAGATGGAATGCTGTATATATTAAAAAATCCTTTGTTGGTCTACCTTATCATCGGCTTCTTTGTATTCGGAATTGTAAACGGTGGTCTCTCCGTTATGCCAGCTTATATACTTAAATATAAACTTGCTCCAACAGACTATGAGGAGCTGATGATGGTAATGGGAGTAGTATTTGGCATCTCGGTTATGGTCGGAAGCATTGTTGCCTCTATGTTGTCGAAAAAACTGAAACTATATCAAATGGTTCTCATAGGGTTAAGTATTTCTGGTGCATTTGTCGTGGCAAGTGGATATAGCCCAGACATATATTACTATTTGGCATTTACTGCATTAATTGGCCTAGGTCTTCCTTTTGTCAACATTGGAATTGGTGGATGGTTACCAAGGATTGTTGATCCTAAAATGATGGGCCGGGTACAGGGCTGGATTACTCCTTTGATGATGTTATCTCAATCTATTACTCTCGGAGTTATTGCGTTGACATTTCAAAAAATCCTTACAGTGGAAGGGCTTCATCTTCTTGTTGGTGGCTGTTTATTATTTGTTGGCTTTTTCTATATGTTTACTTTGCCTAAACATGCTACAGAAGAGGAAGAGACGACGGAAAGATTGGAAAATTCCGCTTCTGTGTAAAATTAATCTTTGACAAAATAGAAAAAGCAACTTAACATAGGTATCAGAAATCGCTTTCCGACAACTCTATACGAATTTACCACTAGGGGTGCCTTTATAAGGCTGAGATTGAAGTGTGACTTCAAGACTCTTAGAACCTGATCTGGTTAACACCAGCGTAGGGAAGTGGGGTCGAAACACTAAATTTTTTATCTTTAGCTATATTAGTGAATTCACCACCTTCTTTGCGCAAGCGAGGAAGGTGGTTTTTTGCATTTACAAACAATTTTAGGAGGAATCGAGAATGAAATTTTCACAGCTTGTAAGAGGAAAGGCGGATCATATTTGGGAGGCAAGCTTTCATCACCCATTTGTAAAAGGGATAGCAGATGGAAACTTATCTTTAGAGTCGTTCAAGTATTATGTATTGCAAGATGCCTATTATTTGAGCCATTTTGCAAAAGTGCAAGCTTACGCAGGTGCAAAAGCATATGACCTACATACAACGGCAAGGATGGCAGCACATGCACAAGGTACATACGAAGCAGAATTATCCTTACATGAAAACTTTTCCAAACGTCTTGGCGTGACAGAGGCGGAAAAGACAGCTTTCCAGGCAGCTCCTACAGCACACGCTTATACTTCCCACATGTATCGTGCCGTGTTGACGGGCGGTTTGGGAGAAGTGATTGCAGCCCTGCTTCCTTGCTACTGGTTATATTATGAAATCGGTGAAAGATTAAAAGATTGTACTCCAACTGAACCTATCTATCAGGAATGGATTGCAGCATATGGTGGCGAATGGTTCAGGGAGCTTGTAGAGGAGCAAATCAATAGATTGGATGAGTTGGCAGGCAAGGCGACAGAAGAAGAGAAAGCTAGGATGCTTGAATATTTTATCATCAGCAGCCAGTATGAATATTCTTTCTGGGAAATGGCCTACACCCTGGAGCAGTGGCCGGTTACAGAAACGGCAATAAAGGCATAGGAAGGGTATGCATATGAATAAAGGATTAAAACTTACAGACATATTGGTGACAGTCATTATTGCATTGGTATTTGGAATTGTATATAAAATCTGGGCTCCGGTTTATAACGTGTTGGCGCCATTTGGGTTGCAGCTTCAAGAGTTAACGTACGGGATGTGGTTTATTGCAGCCACTGTTGCTTATCTTTTGATCAGGAAAGCGGGTGTTGCTTTTCTTGCGGAAGTGGCAGCGGCATCCGGTGAATTTTTGGTCGGTTCAGAATATGGATTGATGGTTTTACTATATGGTGTGGTACAAGGCCTGTTTGCTGAGATGGTTTTCATGGCTTTCCGGTATAGAAAGTTTGATTTGCTTGTCGCATCTCTTGCAGGTGCGGCAGCAGGTGTCGGGTCGCTACTATTGGACCTTTTCAGAGGATACTTGTTTGATTATGTATGGTGGAATGTGGCATTGCTAATTTCTTTTCGATTAATCGGAGCGGTGCTTTTAGCCGGAGGTCTTGCTTATATTTTAGTAAAAGCGCTGGAGGCAACAGGAGTAACAAGTCTTCTTAGACCAGTTAACAAGGATGATTATGATTCCTTAAAGCAGTAAGGAGGCAGAAATGGAGCCGATCATACAATTAAACCATTTAAGACTGAAATATCCAGATGGAGAACGGTTATTTGATGACCTGTCCATAGAGATCAAAAAAGGAGAAAAGGTATTAATTCTAGGTCCCTCCGGAAGCGGTAAATCTACGCTTGTTCAAGTTTTGGCAGGGCTGATCCCGAATGTGGTGGAAGTGCCGATGGTTGTAGAGGAACAAACTTTACCAGAATCTTGGGGCTATGTCTTTCAAGACCCGGATACACAGTTTTGTATGCCGTATGTGGATGAAGAGTTAGCGTTTGTACTAGAAAATCTCGCTGTACCAAGAAAAAAGATGCAGAGCAAAATAGTGGAAGCTTTGAATTCGGTGGGATTACAGTTGTCTCATCCCCATACAAAAATACAACAACTCTCTGGAGGGATGAAGCAACGGCTTGCCATTGCTTCCATCCTCTCGATGGAGCCAGATGTACTGTTTTTGGATGAACCGACGGCGTTATTAGACCCAGAAGGTACCAAAGAAGTTTGGGACACCATTAAGAAAGTGGCAAATGATAAAACAGTCATCATCGTGGAGCATAAGGTGGAGCACCTACTTGGCTTTGTAGAGAGAATCATCGTATTAGATTCGCATGGGAAAATTGTTGCTGATGGCGCAAGTGCTGATATATTTCGCAATTCCACTACCTTACTGTACGAATATGGCATTTGGTACCCAGGAGCTTGGGAGAATTATTTGAACTCAAGAAAACACTTTACAAAGGTTAACATATCAATGGAACCGGTGTTAAAAGTGAAGGGACTATCAGGCTTTCGTGGTAAGGAAAAAAAGATATATGTGGATGAAGCAGAAATTCGTAAGGGCGAATGGATTTCCGTTATAGGAGAAAATGGGGCAGGGAAAAGCACCTTGCTCGAATCGTTCATGAAGTTGTTAAAGACAAAAGGTACTCTCGAAATCAATGGAGAAAAGGTGAAAAGCATTCCCTCTGACCTAATCACCTTCGTTTTTCAAAATCCTGAATTCCAGTTTGTTACTAAATCAGTGGAAGAGGAAGTAGCCTATACACTGCGGCTAAAGAAAATGAACGAAGATTTAATCATAGAAAAGTGTGAGGAAATGCTGAAACTTTTTCAACTAGAACACGTGCGTCATCACCATCCTTATCAACTCTCCCTCGGCCAAAAACGCAGGCTGAGCGTAGCGGCAGCTGTCATTCACCAGCCGAGTGTCCTTCTTTTGGATGAACCGACATTCGGACAGGACAGCAGCAATACGTTTGCCATGCTTGAATGGTTGGAAGGATTAAAAGAAGCAGGCGTTGCAATCTTAATGGTCACCCATGATGAACATATTGTCGCAGAGTTTTCGGACACGATTTGGACAGTGAAAAATGGAGTTCTAATAGATAAGAGGAGTAATGAGAGACTAAGAGGCAGGGGAGAAAAGGATGCAGTTGGAGCTATATAAAAACAAAACGTGGATGCATGAAATAAATCCAAGCTTCAAGCTGCTGGCAATGGTCCTTTTATTTATAGTTGTTCTATTCATTCATAACATCAATGTGATGCTGAACTTAACCACGATACTATTATTAGTCTATCTGTTAATGACGGGGCAAACTTATAAGCTGAAGCTTCTTTTACTTGTTCCGTTTGTCTTTTTATTTTTCACTTCGGCAATCTCCATGGTGCTGTTTGGAAAGGGTACTACAACCTGGTTAGAATTCGGATTAATAAACGTATCACAGGAAAGTTTCTACAGAGGAGTTCACTTAGGTTTACGTTCCCTTGCGTTTGCATTTTGCGGACTGATATTCGCCTTGACAACCCAGCCTGTTTTTTTATTCTATTCTTTAATGCAACAGTGGAAGCTACCCCCGAAATATGCTTATAGCTTTATGGCGGGGATTCGTCTCTTACCGTTAATCTTGGAGGAATTTCTTATCTTAAGGAAGGCGCTGATTGTTAGGGGAATAGAGCAAAAGGGCAGTTTGTTGAAAAAGGTTTATTTTTACAGCATCCCTTTACTTTCCCAGAGCATCAGACGAGCACATCGGATTGCAGTGGCTATGGAAGCGAAGCGTTTCAATAATCAAAAACATCGTACTTATTTTTATGAGTTGGGTTACTCCCGGATGGATTTGTGGTTTATGTTATTGATCCTCTTGATGATTGCTTTGTCCCTTTATCTTGGCATAAGTTTACCTTATTTACCGGTAGAAGATGTCAGGTTCAACGGATAGTATGCATTTCTTTTGAAAATTAGGAATTGTGTGCTATACTGAAGCCATCAATTGAATAACTCGTAACACTAGGGGAGTCAATAGTGACTGAGATGGAAAGAGTGATTTCCAGACCCTTTGAACCTGATCTAGTTTGTACTAGCGTAGGGAAGTGGAAATGCTCTATCATTGTTGGCTGTACTTACCACACATAGATGAGACCCACTCTTTACGTTAAAGAGTGGGTTTTTTGCTTTGAAAAATGTTTTACAAAAGGGTGAGGATCTTTGCAATTACATCTAATAACAGATGGTAAAAAAGCGAAGGAAGAGCTTGTTGCCATCTTGTGTAAAGTCAATGAGTCAGTGGATTTCATCCATATAAGAGAAAAACAACGAAGTGCAATGGAAGTCTTTGAACTAGTTGATGAGCTGATTAGATCTGGAGTCCGGCCGGAAAAAATTATTATAAACGACCGAGTTGATGTGGCCCATGTGCTTAATGTCGGCGGAGTAAATCTGGCCTATCACAGTCTTGGAGTATGTGAGATTTGCAGAAATTTCCCCAACTTAAGGATTGGTAAGTCTGTACATAGTTACGAAGAAGCAATACAAGCAGAGTTGGATGGCGCTGATTTTATCCTATATGGCCATATATATTCGACCTATTCCAAGAAGGGGATGATACCTAAAGGGCTGATGGAATTAAGAAAACTAACAAAATCTTTAAAGATACCCGTTATTGCTATAGGTGGAATAACCCCTGACAAACTTAAAGAGCTTAGGATTTCAGGTGCTGAAGGAATTGCCGTTATGTCCGGAATCATGGATGCAGAAGATATCGTTCATGCAGCGAATGCCTTTCAAACAGCATTGCTCGCCGAAAAGGAGGAGATTGGATGAATAAAAGCTATGAGGTAATTATTATCGGCGGCGGGGTAAACGGCTGTTCCATTGCATATAACCTTGCTCGTGAAGGCAAAAGTGTATTGCTTTTGGAAAGGGAAAAGCTGGCGGGGAAGGCATCGAGTGCTGCTGCCGGCATGCTTGGAGCACAGGTGGAAGTGACGGGAGAAGGAGCACTTTTTGATATTGCCAAGGAAAGCAGGGCGATGTTTCCCACTCTTCAGTGCGAATTGAAAGAGCACTCTGGTATTAACATAGAACTTGTGCAGAAAGGGATGCTGAAGATTGCAAGAAATGAGGAGGAGGCTCGGCATCTGAGAAGTATGATTGCCTTCCAACAAAAATTAGGGGAGAGGGCAGATTGGCTTGATACGGAACAACTAGCAGAAAGGGAAGGGCAACTTTCTGATGATTTGTTTGGGGCTATGGATATTCCGATGGATGGTCATGTCAATCCCGAACGGCTGACGCAAGCATTTGCGAAATCGGCTATTAACCTTGGAGCGGAAGTGAAAGAGTATGTAGAGGCGTACTCCCTAATCAAGGATGAACGTGCTGTTAGTGGTGTGGAAACTAACATCGGAATTTTTTATGGAGAAAATATAGTAGTAGCAGCAGGTGCCTGGAGTAAAAGGCTGCTTGAGGAGTGTGATGTGTATGTCCCTGCTTATCCAGTAAAGGGGGAGTGCTTTTCTGTCTTCACAGATCGACCATTGCTCACAAGTACTATATTTACTGAAAGCTGTTACGTTGTTCCGAAGAGTGGAAACAGACTGGTTATTGGAGCCACGATGATACCAGACACTTTTTCAGAAAATGTTACGGTAGGAGGGCTTTTTCAATTAATGGAAGAGGCTGCTTATGTTCTTCCGGCTTTGAAAAGTGCTACATTTGAACGTTCCTGGTCAGGGATACGACCTCAAACGGGGGATGGCCTCCCTTATCTCGGGCATCATCCGAATTATAAGAATCTCATAATCGCAACCGGTCACTACCGGAATGGGATCTTGCTTTCACCTATCACAGGAAAACTTGTAACAAAAATGATCAGCAATGACCCCATGCCTGTTTATATGGAAGCCTTCAAGATAGATAGATTAAAAGAATATGCAAAGGGTGAGTAAATTGAAACTGATTATTAATGGTGACGCTATCGAAATTCCAGCTTCAGTGAAAACCGTATCGGAACTGTTAGAACATTTTCAACTGGATCAGAAGGTAGTAATAGTGGAAAAGAATAAAGAGATTTTGCAAAAGGAACAACATGTGGCAGAGAACGTACAAGATGGAGATCAATTCGAATTAGTACATTTCGTAGGAGGCGGTTAATATGTTGAAAATTGGTTCATATTCATTTAATTCGAGGTTGTTGTTAGGAACAGGGAAGTATCCAAACTTTGATATCCAAAAGCAGGCGGTGGATGTTTCAGAATCAGAAATCCTGACATTTGCTGTCAGAAGAATGAACATCTTTGAAGCAAGCCAACCAAACTTTTTGGAAAAGCTAGATTTGGAGAAATATACGTTGTTGCCGAACACAGCAGGTGCTAAAACAGCCGAAGAAGCTGTAAGAATTGCCAAGCTTGCGAAGGCTTCGGGTCTTTGCGACATGATCAAGGTGGAAGTAATCGGTTGTTGGAAAACACTACTGCCAGATCCGGTAGAGACGTTGAAAGCCACCGAAGAACTATTAAAAGAAGGTTTTACGGTTCTACCATATACTTCAGATGATGTCGTCCTTGCTAGAAAACTAGAAGAGCTTGGTGCTCACGCCATTATGCCTGGCGCCTCCCCAATCGGCTCTGGACAAGGAATTATTAACGAGTTGAATTTGGGCTTTATTATTGAACAGTCCCATGTGCCGGTAATCGTGGATGCAGGGATAGGTTCCCCGGCAGATGCAGCGAAGGCTATGGAATTGGGGGCGGATGGAGTGCTATTGAACACAGCCGTATCAGCTGCAAAAGATCCTGTAAAAATGGCAGCGGCCATGAAACTTGCGATAGAAGCTGGGCGTCTAGGATATGAGGCTGGGAGAATGGAAAAGAAACGTTACGCAACAGCCAGCAGCCCAAGTGAAGGATTAAGTGTTGGGTAATGGACCGATATTCACGACAGACTCTGTTCGCACCGATTGGATTGGACGGCCAAAAAAACATCGGTGACAAACACGTGTTGCTCATCGGGGCAGGTGCGTTGGGAACAGGTAATGCAGAGGCACTAGTTAGAGCCGGAGTCGGAAAGCTCACAATAATAGACAGGGATTATGTGGAGTGGAGCAACCTGCAACGCCAACAGCTTTATTCGGAGCAGGATGCACAGGAAAAGCTACCGAAAGCAGTGGCAGCAAAAGAACGTCTGCTCCAAATCAATTCAGAAGTGGAAATAGAAGTTCAGGTTGCGGATGTGACGACAGAACTGTTGGATACGCTAGTGAAAAAAGATCGTTTTGACCTGTTGCTTGATGCGACCGATAACTTTGATATTCGCATGATTATGAATGATAGTAGTCAAAAGTATGCAATCCCGTGGATATATGGTGCCTGTGTGGGGAGCTATGGTATCACTTTTACCATTTTTCCAGGGGAAACTCCCTGCTTGCAGTGTTTGCTGAAAACTGTCCCATTAGGAGGAGCAACTTGCGACACAGTTGGAATCATTGCCCCTGCTGTGGGGATGGTTGTCGCTCATCAAGTTGCTGAGGCATTAAAAATATTATCCGGGAACCTTGGAGACTGCAATCGAAAGCTTGTTTCTTTTGATTTGTGGAAGAATCAGTATGTTTCCATGAATGTAGAAAAATTAAAGGACCCTGAGTGCCTAAGCTGTGGAGAAAACAGGATATATCCCCATCTATCTTTTGAAAACCAGACGAAAACCGCTGTCCTATGTGGAAGGGATTCTGTACAGATAAGGCCTGCGGAAACTATTTCAGGAGGCAGGAGTCTAAAGGGAGTAAAAGAACTATTGTCATCTCAAGGTATCAAGGTGGAAGCTAATCCATATTTGATAGCTTTTCAAGTAGAAGGCCATCGCTTGGTAGCTTTCCAGGACGGTAGAGTGCTAGTTCATGGAACAAAAGATATTGCAAGGGCAAAAACATTGTATCACCGATATTTAGGTTAGGGGTGGGAGAGGCTTATGGTAGCAAAAGTATTAACAATAGCTGGTTCCGATAGTGGCGGAGGGGCCGGCATCCAGGCAGACATTAAAACATTTCAGGAGTTGGATGTGTACGGGATGTCTGCCATCACCGCCCTTACAGCCCAAAACACATTAGGAGTACAAAACGTTTTTCCAATACCCGTCGACATGGTTATAGAGCAAATAAATTCCATTGCTGAGGACTTGCGTCCGGATGCTATTAAGACTGGAATGCTTTTCAGTGGTGACATCATAGAGGCTGTAGCCGGAAAAATTGCAGAACATGGCTGGGGGAATGTCGTGGTGGATCCCGTTATGATAGCCAAAGGCGGGGCAAGACTTCTACAAGAGGATGCTATTAGAGCCATTAGAGAAAACCTTTTACCGCTTGCAAGCGTCACGACCCCAAATATCCCTGAAGCAGAAGTGCTGACAGAAATGACGTTAGATACCATAGACAGGAGGAAGAAAGCGGCTCGAATGCTTCATAAACTTGGCTCTACCTATGTTGTCATCAAAGGAGGACATGGGAAAGAGGATGAGCTAGTCGACCTTGTTTATGATGGCAATAGATATTTTGAGATGAAAAGTATGCGAATTGATACAAGACACACTCATGGAACCGGGTGTACGTTTGCAGCAGCTATCGCAGCAGGGCTTGCGAAAGGGAGTGCTGCAGAGGATGCCATAATGACGGCAAAGCAATTTATTCATCGCGCCATTGAGGTAGAGCTTGGAATTGGTAATGGTCATGGTCCAACCAATCATTGGGCATACCGGAAAGCTGGTGTTGGGGTATGAATAGGGATGGATTGCGTATTTATTTTGTAATGGGCAGTGTAGATTGCAATGGTCGCGACCCAAGGGATGTGCTGAAGGAAGCGATCAGCGGAGGGATAACTTCATTTCAGTTTCGTGAAAAAGGGAATGGTGCCAAGGTAGGGATGGAAAAAAGGAAGCTTGCATCGGAGCTTATGGAAATCTGTAAGAGGCATAATATCGCTTTTATTGTGAATGATAACATTGATTTAGCTTTAGAGATTAGAGCGGATGGCGTGCATATTGGGCAAGAAGATACGCCATTTTCAGTGGTGAAGGATCGTCTAGCACCTGGGATGATTATCGGTGTTTCTTGTCATACTGTAGAAGAGGCTGCAGCTGCTATTAGTAGTGGCGCAGATTACATTGGAGTGGGTCCCATGTATTTTACTTCTACAAAAAAAGACATCAGGGAAGTAAAGGGCCCTGAGGTAATCAGTGAGATAAGGAACGCTGGTTTAACGGTTCCACTAGTGGGCATAGGCGGTGTAACTGTTGAAAATGCAGCAGAAGTGTTAGCCGCTGGAGCAGATGGAGTTGCAGTAATTTCTGCCATTTCAAAAGCAGAATCGGCTTTGGAAGCAGCGGCAGGATTTGGTCGTATTCACAACATTGTCAAAAATTAATCACTTATTCTACTAATCAATGATATAATAAACTTACCATTTACTTTATAACATGTTTGCATGTAGTCCCCAGCTCTTGAATTGGAGCAGGGGTATTTTTTTTTTTGTGCAAAAAAGTTAAACAAAAAAGTACTTGCTACCAAACGGCAGCAAGCACCCAATAATGATTATTTTATAGAGGCTTCTTCTTCCTTCTTCATATCGATGGAGGGCCCGAAAAATTCGAAATTAATGTTTTCCTCCGCTACACCAAGTATACCAAGCATGGTTATAATAAACTTCATGAATGGAACTGGTCCACATACATAATACAAAGCATCTTTATCTATGTTCATCGCTTTTAACATATTTTCTGTGATGTAACCTTGTTCATGGAAAGCTCCTAATCTTATATCCTCATCTGATGGATTTTCATAAACAAACAACTTTTTCGCGTTCTCCATCTTTTCAATGGATTCTCCGACTTCATCCTTGAATGCATGTACAGAGCCATTTTTGGCGGCGTGAATGAAAGTGGTCTGTCTTGATGGTTGTTCTTTGGCAATGGTCTTTAACATACTTAGCATTGGTGTGATTCCTACACCACCGCTTATTAAGTACACAGGTGTGTCTTGATTTGTTTTTAGAATGAAGTCACCAGCTGGCGCAGTCACGTCGACTGTATCTCCTATTTCCACATGCTCGTGAAGATAATTGGAAACAGCACCCGATGGATCTCCAAATTCTTTTTTTACAGAAATCCTAAATACTTCATCATTGAATGAATCAGACAAACTATACTGCCGGTTGAATAGATTCTTTTCACCAGGAATAGATAGTCTGATGGTAATGTATTGTCCAGGGAAAAAAGACGGGACTGCAGATCCGTCGGACGGCTTCAAATAGAAGGATGTAATAAGCTCGCTTTCCACGACCTTTTCCACTACTTCAAATTTTTTGAAATCCTCCCAGCCGTCCATTTGTTGCAATGCTGTCTCATACATTTCTTTCTCAACAGAGATGAATACATCCGCAATTACACCATAAGCTTCTCCCCAAGCTTCAATAATTTCACTTGTTGCCGCATCTCCAAGAACCTCTTTAATTGCTTTAAGTAAATGATCGCCAACAATAGGATAATGTTCTGGTTTAACTGCTAAGCTTCTATGTTTGTGGGCGATCTGTTTGACAGCTGGTAAAAGGACTTCCAATTGATCGATGTAAGCAGCTGCTGCGTATATCGTGTTTGCCAAAGCGGTTTGCTGGCGCCCTTTCTTTTGGTTGGCATGATTAAAAATATTTAATAACTCAGGGTGATTGGTAAATAGTGTTTTATAGAAATGCGTTGTGATCTCTTCGCCTTTTACGGCTAATACTGGAGCGGTTGATTTAACAATTTGAATAGTAGACGAGCTTAACAATGGAATGCCTCCCTTGTATAAAAGGTATATTTTATATACATCTTTAGTATAAAGTATGGTGGGGTTAAAAGTAATATATAAAATACACCTTTAACAAATTGGTCACAAGTCGGATCCAAATTCATGTACATCTTCTAATAAACGAATTTAAAGGCAAAATAAAAAGGCCCCCATAACTGGGAGCCTTTTATATGCTGTGCTATAAATTATGCTTTGTTAACGTTAGCAGCTTGGTCGCCACGGTTACCTTGAACGATTTCAAATGTAACTGATTGACCTTCTTCTAAAGATTTGAAACCTTCGCCTTGAATAGCTGAGAAGTGAACGAATACGTCGTCTCCGTCTTGGCGCTCGATGAATCCGAAACCTTTTTCTGCGTTAAACCATTTTACTGTACCTTGTAACATGTTGTTACCTCCTAGTGTGCTTACCACACAATGTATTACTATTCTTGCTCTTAGAAATATCAAGGCGAAAGTTAAATCTTAACTTTGAATCCTTACATACCGAACAAAAATAATTCCTCTTAAGAATAACAGTAAAATCCAAAAATAGCAACCCAATAGCACAAAACCTTGATCGTGCGTTAGCCTTCTATTTGGTAGGGGATTTTCCTGTGCGGGTCTGACCCCTTCTTTTAATTTAATAAATGTAACATTCGTGAAATATTTAAATTTTTTCAATTTTGGTAAATTTGGTGATTGACAATTGCTTGTCTAGGGTGGTAAGTTTAAAAAGTGGAAATTATATGAAACTAATTCAAATTTTAAGGAAAGGGAGGGTTCGATGATGATGATTAACTTTATGGCAATTGAGACGGTAGATCGTACATCCATTAATTTAATAAATCTCGTGACCTGTCCTGTCAGAAATTCGGTTATTGTATTCTAATCGAATGATCTATTCCTTTTAACGTATAGGCGTATTAGGATAACTTTGTAGGATACACAGGTCACCATTAGGGCGTGACGTGTGCTTTTTTTATGGAAAAAAAGGTGGCATACCGAGGAACGTTCGGTATGCCACCTTTTTGTTTTGATTAATTTCTATAATTTTCCAATATAAATTTTAATGGAAGGAACAACACTTCCATATAAAACAGGAGGAATACAAAATGGGAAATATTTATGTTCGGTTGATGATGTACAAAGTGGCTTCGGATGGAGGGTAGCAAGAAACTAGAAATCAGCATAGAAGGGAGAATTTATCATTATGTTTTCAGTACTAGGAAAATTGGGTTGGTTTTTTAAGGAACATTGGAAGAGGTACACAATTGCAATAGCGTTACTTATTTTTGCAGGGATTTTAGAGGTTATTCCACCAAAGATGATTGGAATGGCCATTGATGATATTCAAGTAGGCGCGTTTACGCCTGAAAAATTAATGCAATATGTAATTTTTCTAACCGTATTGGCGATAGTCATTTATGGGATCACATACACTTGGATGTATCAGCTTTTTGGAAGCTCCTTTTTGGTGGAAAGATCACTAAGATCGAAATTGATGGGCCATCTGTTAAAGATGACACCAACTTTTTATGAGAAAAACCGTACTGGTGATTTAATGGCCAGGGCAACGAATGACTTAAAAGCCATTTCCACTACAGCGGGGTTCGGGGTTTTAACGTTGATCGATTCTAGTGTGTTCATGTTGATCATCTTAGGGACGATGGGCTTTATGATTAGTTGGAAGCTAACTTTAGCAGCAATTATTCCATTACCATTAATGGCACTTGCCATGAATATTTATGGAAAGAAAATTCACCAGCGTTTTACAGAGGCACAAGATGCATTTGGTGATATGAATGACAAAGTACTCGAATCTATAGCCGGAGTTCGTGTTATACGCGCCTATGTGCAGGAACGTGCAGACCAGGGCAGATTTCACCAGATGACAGACGATGTGTATAAGAAGAATGTAAAAGTTGCCATCATCGATTCACTTTTTGAGCCGACCATTAAATTGCTTGTCGGCGCAAGTTACCTGATTGGACTTGGATATGGGGCATACTTGGTATTCCATAAATCCATCACTTTAGGGGAACTTGTGGCATTCAACGTTTATTTAGGAATGTTAATTTGGCCGATGTTTGCAATTGGTGAATTGATTAATGTCATGCAAAGGGGAAATGCATCGCTCGATCGTGTTAACGAGACACTAGCATACAAAGAGGATGTCTGCGACCACCATGAACCGATTGATGTTTCTGCACCTAAAATCATTGAATTTAATCAAGTTACATTTAAATACCCCTCCTCTACGGTGGACAATTTAAAGAATGTTTCTTTCCATTTAAAAGCAGGGCAAACACTTGGTATTGTAGGGAAAACAGGTAGTGGAAAAACAACATTGATTAAGCAGCTTTTAAGAGAGTACCCACTTGGTACAGGTTCCATCACTATTAATGGGGTAGAACTTCAAAGAATTCCATTGCACACCATTCAAGGCTGGATAGGGTATGTACCACAGGATCATGTCTTATTCTCGCGGTCTGTCAAAGAAAACATTTTATTTGGCAAAGAAGATGCAACCGATGAGGAAATTGCCCAAGCGATCAGATCGTCTGCTTTTGAAAAAGATCTAGAATTGCTTCCGGAAGGATTACAGACTTTGGTTGGAGAAAAGGGTGTTTCGTTATCAGGAGGACAAAAACAACGTATCTCCATTGCACGTGCCCTTATTGCTGATCCTGACATTTTAATACTTGATGATTCTCTATCAGCGGTAGATGCAAAAACGGAAGCAACCATCATTGAAAATATTAGAAATGAACGCGCTGGAAAAACAACCTTCATTACCACTCACCGCTTGTCAGGGGTACAGCATGCAGATTGGATCATTGTGTTGGAGGACGGAGAAATTGTAGAGTCGGGCATGCATGATCAGTTGATGGCCAATGGAGGCTGGTACAAAGAACAGTTTGAAAGACAGCAAGTTCAATCGCCAAAAGGAGGCGAGGTCTTAACATGAATGAAATGAAAAAAATAAGATCAGGCAAACGCCTGTTTCAATATGCGCTAACGCAAAAGAAAGTCATTATTATTGCATTGTTGATGCTGTCTGTTGCGGTTGCAGCTGAGTTGACAGGTCCTTTTATCGCAAAAAGGATGATTGACAATCACATTCTTGGAATTGAAAAAGCTTGGATTGAAACAGAGCAAGATGGAGAAAATCGAGTATATTTTCAAGGGAAGTACTATGGAAGAGAAGATAGGGAAGCAGTGGCTGCGACCCGTGAAAACAAGGCGAGGATTCTTCAAGTGGGAAGAGAATATTATTTCCTGGTATCTGACATCAGCTTTGATGGAGAAAGATCTGCTAAAAATGGAGAAGTAACCATTAAAAGAGGAGAAGAGGCGCAAAGCTACCCTGCTCAAAGGTTGACAAATAGGGAATTGATAAGCTTTTATCAGCCAGAAGTGAAATATATCATCTATCTTGTAGGAATATACTTTGGTTTACTTGTATTGGCCTCTTTCTTTCAATACGGGCAAAGTTATTACCTTCAGACATCTGCCAACCGCATCATTCAAAAAATGAGGGAGGATGTGTTCGGGCAGATACAGAAATTACCGATACAGTATTTTGATCATCTTCCTGCTGGGAAAGTAGTATCAAGAATCACTAATGACACAGAAACGATTAAGGAGTTATATGTAACAGTTCTTGCGACTTTCTTTTCAGGGCTGATTTATATAACGGGTATTTATATTGCTTTATTTTTACTTGACGTAAGATTGGCGTTAATTTGCTTGACTTTAATTCCAATTCTTATTGTCTGGTTTATCTTTTATCGAAAGTATGCGTCCGTTTATAACCACAAGATCCGCGCACTTCTTAGTGATATTAACGGTAATATCAATGAATCTATTCAAGGAATGACCATTATTCAAGCTTTTAGACGTCAAAAGAAAGCAACAGAAGAGTTCGAGGGATGGAATGAACAGCATTTCACTTTCCAGAATAAACTGTTAAGCCTGAATGCTTTAACCTCTCATAATCTTGTTGGAGTACTTAGAAATATTTCATTTGTCGTGGTGATTTGGTATTTCGGGGGTGCTTCATTAGGTATTGGCACTGTCGTTTCCTTAGGAGTGCTTTATGCTTTTGTCGACTACTTAGGTAGAATGTTCGGTCCGATTACCGGGATGGTGAATCAATTGGCAAATCTTGAACAGGCACGTGTGTCTGCGGTCCGTGTGTTTGAATTGATGGACGAAGCGGGAATTCAAGTATCCGACGTAAAACATCCACGCTACGAAGGAAATGTCTCCTTCGAGTCTGTATGGTTTGGCTACAAGGAAAATGAATATGTATTAAAGGATATCTCCTTTACAGCTTCAAAAGGCGAGACGGTGGCATTGGTCGGTCATACTGGATCAGGTAAAAGCTCCATCATGAATCTTTTGTTTCGTTTTTATGATATTGAAAAAGGTAAGATCATTATTGATGGGGAAAACATTCAGGAGCTTCCAAAACAGGCAATCAGGCAGCACATGGGAATTGTACTTCAAGATCCATTCTTGTTTACCGGTACCATTTCCTCCAATGTAAGCCTAGACGATCCAACTATTTCTGTTGATCGCGTGAAAAAGGCGCTTGAAGATGTAGGGGCAATGGACTTTATCGATGCATTACCAAAAGGGCTAGAGGAGCCAGTTATTGAAAAAGGGAGTACTCTATCTTCTGGACAACGTCAATTGATTTCCTTCGCACGTGCGTTGGCATTCGACCCGGCCATCTTAATTCTTGATGAAGCGACAGCAAGTATTGATACAGAAACAGAAGCGGTCATTCAGCAGGCATTGGAGGTCTTGAAGAAAGGAAGAACAACTTTCATCATTGCCCACCGACTTTCTACTATTAAGAACGCAGACCAAATTCTTGTTCTGGACCGAGGAGAAATAGTAGAGCGAGGGAATCATTTTGAACTGATGGAGAGAAAAGGAAAATATTATCAGATGTACGAATTACAGCAGGGTAGCAAGGACCTTGCTGTCTAAGATCATTTGGCTATGGGGGAAATTACCCTCGTAGCCTTTTTGTTATTTTTACGGATATTGGGAAAAAATAAAAAGGAAAACAAAGTCTTTGACAAGCTTCAAGACTTCTTATACTATACAGTATGTTGCTATAAAAATTAATTCATATAAGAATACTGGGGGTTTAACGGAATGAAGAAAATATTATCTATATTCACAATACTTTTACTATCTGCAGTAGTGTTAGCTGCATGTGGTACAACAAATAATAATGGTGCAACAGGAGAAGCTCCGAAAGAGGAAACGGACAATCTTCTAAGCAAGGTGGAAGAAGAAGGGGAACTTCTAGTTGGAACGGAAGGAACGTATCCTCCATTCACATTCCATGATGAGTCTGGAAAGTTGACAGGCTTTGATGTAGAAATTGCAGAAGCAATTGCTGAAAAAATGGGTGTAGAAGTAAAGTTCATGGAAACGCAATGGGATGCGATGTTTGCTGGTCTTGATTCAAAGCGTTTTGATATGATTGCCAACCAAGTGGGTATTCGTGAAGATCGCTTAGAGAAATATGATTTCTCCGACCACTATATTACATCAGCTGCAGTTCTTGTAACAAAAGAAGATAATGAAGAAATTAAAAGCTTTGAAGACATCGAAGGTAAAAAATCAGCACAATCTCTAACAAGCAACTATGCCGATATCGCTCGAGAATATAAAGCGGAAATAGAAGGGATAGAAGGGTTTAACCAAGCGATTGAATTAATTAACTCGAACCGTGTTGATGTTACAATCAATGATAAATTATCTGTTCTTGATTTCCAAAAAAATCGCCCAAATGCAGCAATAAAAATTGTTGATGAATCAGAAGATGCAGCACAAAGTGGTATGATGTTCCGAAAAGGCAGTGACGAATTGGTCGATGCTGTAAACAAAGCTTTGGCTGAAATTATTGAAGATGGAACGTATGAAGAAATTTCCGAGAAATGGTTTGGTGAAAATGTACTTAACTAGTATCCTGACAGATCCAGAACGTTTAGATAGATGGATGACAATCGCACAAAGCTCCCTTCTTCCTTTGTTGAAGGGAGCTTTGTCTAATACCATCCCTTTGACGCTACTTTCATTCAGTTTTGGACTGATGATTGCTATTTTAACGGCTTTGGCACGTATTTCTCCTATTAAACCATTACAAATTGTAGCTAGGATCTACGTATCGATTATTCGAGGAACCCCTCTTTTAGTGCAATTATTTATTATTTTCTATGGATTGCCTTCCATAGGGGTTACCATTGATTCATTTCCTGCAGCAGTTATTGCGTTTTCCTTAAATGTTGGGGCATATGCATCGGAAATAATCCGAGCAGCAATTCTTTCAACGCCAAAAGGACAATGGGAAGCGGCTTATTCCATGGGGATGAGTTATCCTCAAGCTCTGAGAAGAATTATTCTACCCCAGGCGGCACGAGTTTCTATTCCGCCATTGTCCAATTCATTCATTAGTTTGGTGAAGGATACCTCTCTTGCTTCCTTGATTCTTGTAACAGAGATGTTTAGGGTAGCACAACAAATTGCTGCAACCAACTATGAATTCTTGTTGCTATATGCACAAGCAGGAGCCATCTACTGGGTGATCTGTTTTTGCTTATCTCTTGTTCAAGGAAGAGTAGAACATCGTTTGGACAGGTATGTTGCGAAATGATTGTATTACGAAAACAGCCATTGATAAAGGAGCTCAAGATATGATTTCAGTACAGAGCTTATACAAGCAATTTGGAGAGTTAGAAGTTTTAAAGGGTATAGAGTTAAATGTGGAGCAGGGGAAGGTGGTAGTGGTAATCGGGCCATCTGGTTCAGGGAAAACCACCCTCCTGCGGTGCTTAAATATTTTGGAAACTCCTACTTCTGGTAAGGTGGAAATTGATCACCAATCGCTTGATTTCTCCGAAAAGGTGTCATCAAATAAGATTGCCAGTTTTAGAAGGCTAACAGGAATGGTATTTCAAAATTACAATCTATTTCCCCACATGACGGCACTTCAGAATGTCATGGAAGGTCCAATAACAGTGAAAAAAGAAGCAAAATCAAAGGTGGAAGAACGCGCCAAAAGACTACTTGATAAAGTAGGGCTTGGAGATAAACTGGACTTTTATCCTTTTCAGCTTTCCGGTGGTCAGCAACAACGTGTAGGAATAGCCCGTGCACTAGCTATGGAACCGAAAGTGATGCTATTTGATGAACCTACTTCCGCATTAGATCCCGAACTTGTCGGTGAAGTGCTAAGAGTAATGAAGGAACTGGCACAAGAAGGGATGACAATGGTGGTAGTTACCCATGAAATGAAGTTTGCCAAGGAAGTGGCTGATGAAGTGATTTTCATGGATGATGGAAAAATTGTAGAAAAAGGGACTCCTATTGAAATATTCGAGAACCCAAAGACAGATAGAACAAAGCAATTCCTGCGAATGATAGAAAGTGGAGTTTAATGGAACAAAGAATCCCCGTTACTTTTTTAAGTGACGGGGATTTTATTATTTAAACTTTTTCATATAGTCTGTATCAATCCTATTTTTAAGCTTCCATGCAAGCTTGTTGTGAGCGCTAAAGCATCCGTATTGGAGTAAGGCTTCTTTATCTCCTGTTGATAGTAACGATAGAAAATGACGTTGAGGAGTGAATGTAGAACATTCTTCTCCATTTAAGTAGCTTGTGATGTTTTTCCAAAGCAACTCAGCTTGCCTTACTGCATAAACCCCGTTTTTAGGAAGGTCAGGAAACGCTTCTATCGTTATACAATCACCTGCTCCAAAAATAAACGGCAACCCTTTAGCTTGAAGGGTCTTCTCCGTTAACAGGAAGCCATTTTGGTCACAAGGAAGCGAATTATTCTTAAAGATGCCACTAGAACTTGGACCAGTCAACCACAGCACTCGGGAGTGAGGGAGGCTTCTTCCTTTTTGTGTTATTACATAACTCCCATCCATTTCCGCTACATTATCATCCTCGATTATGGAAAGTTCTTTTCTTAAAGCAATTTCTCTTATTAAGGTGGAGGCTTTGCTGGAGGAAGAGGGCAACAGCTTAGAGGAAGTAATCAGCGAAACGTTAGTAGGAAAGCCGTTTTTCTTCCTCCAAGCAGTAATGGCTAAAGCAATTTCTATCCCAGAAGCTCCGCCCCCGACAACTACGGGATATTTAACATCTCGGTATTCCTTAAGATTGTCTGCAAAAAGGTAATTTGGCTTGATTGGAACAAGATATTCCTTAAAAGAGGGTGGTCCCTTTATGAGTGAGCCCGTATCAAATGAGGCCACACTGTAAGAAATTTTGGTCCCTGCCTTTGTATGAAGTGTTTTATCAGAAACAGAAACCTCCGTAACTTTATCTTCTATAAATGTTACGCCTGCTTTTTCAGCCATGTTTTTAATATCAATTCTTATTTCATCCATGGGGTACAAGCCTTCCGAATAACCTGAGAACATACCAGAGTAATATTGATACCGATCAGGTGATATTAATACAACGTTCTGATTAGGAGACTTGTGCATTTTTATATCTAATAAACATTTTAAATGGGCGTGGCCTCCACCAACTAGAACAATATTCAACCGCTATCCACACCTTCATATTCTTATTTTACTGATATTTTAACTTAGAGTGGTTCTAATAGCCAAAAATAAGCAAGGCACCCCAATACTGAGGTGCCTCAAGCCATACATATAAAATTATGTTGCTACTTAAAACGAAAACTTATCTTCCGCCTAGGGATTGCTCAGCCATTTGAACTAGACGCTTAGTGATTTCTCCACCAACAGATCCGTTAGCGCGAGCAGTTGTTTCTGGACCAAGATTTACACCAAACTCAGTTGCGATTTCGTACTTCATTTGGTCGATAGCTGCTTGAGCTCCAGGTGCTACTAATTGATTAGACGAATTGTTTCTGCTTGCCATGATGTGATTCATCTCCTCGTAATATAGTTTTGGCTGGACCAACTGGGATTGCACCAGTAAGTGCAGAGGTCTCTGCTGCCGTCTAGGCTTGGTCCATTGATTGATAAGTTGTTACTTGTATTATAGGAATTTCATAATATCTTTATCCATTTATTTTTAGGTAATTTATGGATTTTTTCTATTTCAGTATTCAGGCATATTTGAAGATAAGATGTAAAAATTAATGAAAAGCAGAAAATGCAAGGAAATGGAGGGGCTTTTATGGAGATTTGTCCGCTATGTAATGGGTTGGAAGATTATCAAGGCAATTGCGCGTCCTGTGGCAGCATGGTTGTAGATATGGGGAAGGTCACAGATTATTTGGATGACTATAGTGCGTATATGGAAATAAACTTGTTGAAGATGGTGGATGGAGATTTAAAGAGTTTGGAAAATCATGTATGCTTACATTTGTTGCATTGCCCCGTTTGTCAAAAAGAGCATATCATATCTATACAAGAATAAAAAAACAGGTCGGTTAGGACCTGTTTTCGAAAAGTATTATTTAGAACGTACACGAGATTCTGTTTCAATGTCGAAGAAGTGGCATTTGTTCATGTCTAACGCAAGTTGAAGCTTTTGTTGAGGCTTCACGTCTGTACGGGAATCAACACGTGCTACGAAATCTTGACCGTTAATTTGAGAATATAGCATAGATTCGGCACCAAGAAGCTCAGATACTTCAATAACAGCTGTAATGGTTGTTCCAACAGATGATTCAATGAAAACTGGCTCATCGTGGATATCTTCTGGACGAATTCCAAGAATGATTTCTTTTCCTACATAGCCTTGGTCACGTAGAACTTTCATTTTTCCTTCTGGTACAACAATTTTTTGTTCACCGATTAGGAATGTTCCATCTTCAAGTTTACCGTTGAAGAAGTTCATGGCAGGAGAACCAATGAATCCGCCTACGAATACGTTTTCAGGGTTTTCGTAAACTTCTTTTGGTGAACCAACTTGCTGGATGATCCCATCTTTCATTACAACAAGGCGTGTTGCCATTGTCATCGCTTCAGTTTGGTCATGCGTTACATAGATTGTTGTCGTTTGAAGGCGTTGGTGAAGCTTAGAGATTTCTGCGCGCATCGCTACACGTAGTTTTGCATCAAGATTGGATAACGGCTCATCCATTAAGAATACTTTTGCATCACGGACGATTGCACGACCTAATGCTACACGCTGACGCTGACCTCCGGATAATGCTTTTGGTTTTCGGTCAAGGTATTGTTCCAAGCCAAGGATTGCTGCAGCTTCTTTTACGCGGCGGTCAATCTCTTCTTTAGGGAACTTACGTAATTTTAATCCGAATGCCATGTTGTCATATACATTCATGTGTGGATATAGGGCATAGTTTTGGAATACCATTGCGATGTCGCGGTCTTTTGGTGCAACGTCGTTCATTCTTTTGCCATCGATTACGAAGTCACCTTTTGAAATTTCCTCAAGCCCTGCAATCATACGTAGAGTTGTGGATTTACCGCAACCTGATGGACCTACGAATACGATAAATTCTTTATCTTTGATGTGTAGGTTGAAGTCTTTAACTGCTGTTACGTCGCCTTCATATACTTTGTAGATATGGTCAAGTTGTAATTCTGCCATGTTTGTTTCCCCCTATGAAATCGTTTTCTTAATCTGTTATTAGTTTACCGAAAACGCATACATTTCGTAAATGTACAAGTTGCACAAAAAAAAGCAACGTCTTTGTGCAACGTTACTTAGAGGTGGTGGAGAACGGTTGGTATCCTTTCCTCGCGGTCCGTTAGTCCCTTTCTCCGTTGGAAGCCCTTGAAAAAGTCCACTCTTTGGTTTACCGCCGCTGTTGATTTCCGCAAATGGCTTCGCTTTCCTGGGGACGCTGCTGGAGCCTCCTCGGCAATGCCAGGCCACTGAAAAGCACATGGTTTTATTTTTCTCTTAAACACCGCTGTTGATTTCCGCAAAAGGCTTCGCTTTCCTAGGGGCACTGCTGGAGCCTCCTCGGCTACGCCTGCGGGGTCTCCACCTAGCGCTAGCTCCCTCAGGAGTCTTCGCCTTTTGCTCCAATCCACAGCTAGGATTCGTAAAAAACTTTACGATATCAGTTTTTAAGTGGTCTCGCTACGCCTGTGGGGTCTCCACCTAGCGCTACCTCCCTCAGGACAAGGAAGGCTTGGGCAGCGAAACAAAGTATAGCATTTTCAAGGAGTCTTCGCCTTTTGCTCCAATCACCAGCTAGAAGTCACCAAGTACTTTTTGAAATCAGTATTTCAGTACTCTCCTCCGTTGGTTTCTATCATGTCCCTCTATCGTGCGGGAGTCTGCGCGCCTACCACTTGAATCAACTAGATTTTGAATTGAAACGCACTACTTTCGATGATAATGATTGCTAGATAGGCGGCCATAGCGCCTTGGAAGTTTTTGATGTCTATGCCTGTCCGTTCTATAAATTTATCGATTCGGTATTGGAGACTGTTACGGTGCATGAATAGTTTCTTGGCTGTTAATGACACATTCATATTATTTTCTATAAAGACTTTTACGCTTTGCAAAAGTTCTTTTTCATCATCTATCATCGTGCCAAAGATCTTTTTGATATAAATGATTTGTTGGGCATCTATGTGTTCTGTCAGCATAAAAGGGAGAGCGTGTTGGAATGTATGTATGTTTGCCTGTTTCCTTGCTTTTAAGGACCGTACAAGGCAATTTTGCTCAAAGCGAAATAAGTCTGCCAGTTTTTCTTCTAAATTGGTGTATGCTCCGATATAAAACTTTACATTCGTATAGAAGTCAGAGGCAGTGATATCAATTATATCAGGGAGAGGAACCGTTTCCTCTTCTTTCACATCAGATAGAAAGTCCACAATTACCCCGGAAGTAAAGTTTTTCCATACAATCTCTAAGTCGCTATCAAAAAACGCAACCAGAGCTTCTTTCCATTCTTCCTTGTTCAATAGTGGTTCGGAGAATTCAAAATGAATGAAGCGGAAAGACCTTTGGAAGGTATAGGGTGACGTTTGGGGAGGGGTGCCAAATAATAGTTCATGCCACCACTGTTCCTTTTCACTCATGGATAGTTGATGTTCTTCTACCTTTTGCAAAAATGTTTCTAACAGCAAAATATCTTTTGTAGTCAATGCTTCTTTTTCTATTCCGTAATATTCATTTGCTGATGAAGTGAACCAAAGATAATGTGAAAAGCTGTGTGGGGAGGATGTCTGGATAAGAGCGTCCCTAAATATTTTTTTTAATTGGTTGTACATGTTTAATCCCTTTCCTTCTAAGCTATTCATTCTATTATATCGAAGAGAACACGGGAAACAAAGGAATAAAAAACTCCTCCGAAAAAGGGAAGAGTTTAATCGTTATTCTTTAGGTGGTTCTTCTTTTTCTAGATCACGTGCTTCTTCTATGTTCGTGTATTGGTCCCGTTCAAAGACAGTTCCACCAGCTAGCCCTTCATTGATATACCTGTCAATATCCATGAAATATTCATCTCTTCCTTCATATTGTGGGCCTTTATCGGTCTTTTTCTTATCTGTCATAAATAAATCCCTCCTTTTTCGTTAGTTTATCTAAAGGAGGGAAAATGATTCTTCAATCGTATACGTGAAAGAGCATCAGTTCATGAATCTGAGCTTCCACGGCTTGTTTTTCTTCTTCGGAAAAGGTCTGCGATTCTGGCCATTCTATGGAACCGTTTTTGTGATAGACGGCTTTTACAGAGTGACCTTTATAATAAAAGGAAAGGTGCCATCCAGGCAGTTGGTTATTTTGATGGAACGGTTTTAATTGAAAGTGTGAAATCATGCCTTTTCCTCCTCATGCGGTAATGACGACTTGTAACATTATTCGACATTAAGTGGAGGATTCCTGCAAAGAAAAGCCAGAACGTTCATAGAACACCTTGGTAATATTTTCAGTTGCTCGTTGCTTTATAGGTGGCTCATCAAAATCCATCGGCTTGGCATTCAATTCAAAGATGAAATGATTACCATCAGGTGTAACACCAATGTCAGCGGAAAATTCCCCAATATCATCATAAAAAGAAGAAAGCTGTTTCCCACATTGGTAAATAAGTTGTTCCATTATTTCATGATCTGTTTTAACTGGTAGCTCTTCCGTTCCCACAATTACTCCACCTGCAGGGACGTGGGTGGTTACCTGCTGTTTTTTTGCCATTCGAACACCTACTCCTGTAATAGCAAAGCGATTGCCGCTTGAATGGGCCAATACTCGGTAATCGAATTTCTTTCCTCTCATCGGCACTGTAGTGATGGCTTCTTGAATAATATAAGAATTTAAAGGTTCTTCTTTTTCAAAATAACGGGCAAGTTTACTAAGAGATGGAAAAAGGACGGTAGTAGTGGATGTTGACTTCATCAAGTACGTGTTTCCGTTTCTGGTTATAAGAAAAACTCCTTTTCCTCTCTTACTCTTTCTCTTTTTTATATATACTTCCGGATAGGTCGAGAGATACTCTGTTAATGTATCTTCCGATAAAATGTCCGTCTTGGGTACGTGATGTGCCAACATCTCGTTATCTTTAAGCTGTAAGTATAACTCCCACTTGTCAAAAAAATGTGGGTTGAAAACTGGAATATGATAAAGAGAAGTAAGCTTTTCTGTTTGCTCTAAGAAAAGTTTTTCATCCTCATATCGTGACAAACGATTATACAAAAGGTCAGGAAGTGGAGTTTGTAGCTTGATCCACTGGTCGTGCGTAGGCAGATAACAAAAACCATTAATTCCATCGTCTGTCAGTTGTTCTGGAGTAACGACTACTGATAATCCACCCGATTCTTGAAGAGTTCGTTGTATTCTTTTAAAAAGGCCAATATTCCCTATAAATCCATCCTGTTTCGGACTTGCCAAAATACCGATAAGCGGACCGGCTTTCATGTCCTTTAGCAAGAAGGGAAAGCTAATAGCTTTGCTAGTATGTTCCATTTTATATGGGACAGTAGAGTACTTTCCCAATGTCACTTTCTGCTCTGCGTCAAATCGCTGGTACCAAGTCTGGGAGGTAATCTCATAAAATAGTTCAATCATGAAAAAACACCTTCCGGATTTTTTATTGTATTCTCTGTCAAATACACGGCATACTCAATGGACAACTTACGAGTTAAGATATCTTCGTTCCTCAACTTTGGATGATAGAAAATGGAACGACCAGGCTTGGAGTTTGCTTCAAACATCCAAAGCTTGTGCTCTTTATCAAGCCCAAAATCAAAACCAATTTCTCCGATAAATCCCGGCATATGTGTATCAATGGCATTGCTGATTGTAAGGGAGGCTTGAGACAATTTATCAATGACTGCTTCTTGTTCATCTTTTTCTGGAAATATGTCCGAAATTGTCTTGATCACTCCACCGCTGTTGGCATGGGTGGTAATGCTCCCTTTGCCGCTAAGCTTGGCAGCCATCGCACTCACAACCCAATTCCCTTGTTCATCTTTATTCGTATGAACGCGAAAATCAACGAAGGAATCCTCTACTTTTAATAAAGAAATACCTTGTTGAATGAGATAAGAGGACAAGTCCTTGTTTTTAAGGACATGTGCCAACAGCGCTTCAAGAGAAGAGGAACGCTGCAGCTTATTAACAAAATCCTCATTTTTATAGCGAGCATAATAGGTTTCTTCTTCCCGGTTATAAATAATTTTGTAAACACCTAGTCCTAAACTGCCATTTGTAGGTTTTAGATATATGAAAGGATATTTAGATAATAATCTCTCCATTTTCTCAATGGACACGTTATTGTGTGTTTCTGGTAGGTAAGGGACAATATTTTCTTCAATCATAAGCTTTTGATGAATATCCCACTTGTTGAAGAAACCTGGGTTGAACCAGGGAATGGCATAATCCTTTTGCATCTTTTCTCGTGTATGTGCAAGAAGCCTATGTTTCTCTGTCCGCCTGTTAGGAAGGCGATCGTAAACAACGTGAGGAAAAGGGAGGGTCCTTTTTCTCCAACCGTGTTCTGTAAACATGAAACCTTCCATCGTTCCCTCTTCCCAATCAATATGATTAGCTCCGAAAAGAAACATATAAGCACCTACTTTTCGTTCCGTTGCCAGCAGTTTGGAGAAGAATAATGACCGTTCACCTATCGGCCTAATCATGGAACTAGTAAACCCTGCTGTGAAGATTCCAATTAGAGGGCCAAGATGAAGGGTGCCCTCATGCACAAATACATGGATATTCCCTTCATAAGGGACAAGCAACTTTTTAAACAATGATACAGAAAGATAGAGAGAATGCCCTCCATGTGAAATTCCATGACAGGCATACTGATGTGTTCCAAAAGCGATGGATTCTATGTGGTCATTGCTAATCTCATCCGGAACAAGAATTTGGTGTTCTTTTAAATCATCTCTGCATTTAACAGGTATGAGTGCTTTCAACATCATCAACTCCCGTTTGGTCACCTTTTTATTGACGACAAGTACATGCAGTACTTGCTCGGGGCTTCATAAATTTCTGTCTGAACAGAAGGAGAAGCCATTGTTACTATCTTATGACCGGGCTTTGAATTAATATCTAAAATCCATAAATTATAGTCAGGGTCGATCCCAATGTCTATCCCCAATTCAAAAAGAGGGGAAATTGTCTGGTCAATGGCAGAAGGAAGATGTTGTACAATAATCTGCAAATTTCTTTCTATTTCCTCTCTTTTTGCGCGGTGTAAGCCTTGAATAATCACTGAGAAAGGAAGCATTTCCCCACCACCTGCAAGATTGGAGGTGATATGATTCTTGGGGCCTGTCCGGATACACCGCACTCTTTCCACCCAATTGCCGGCTTCATTTTTTTGTAAAAATAACCTTAAATCAAAAGGAACATCCTTTTTATTCTGCAAAGGTAGAAATGGTTGAAAGATATACTCTGTGTCCTTCATGCGACTATGCAGCCACTTTTTCAGATGGTGATCAGTCCTAAATATATAGAGAGATTCTCCGGGCTGAATCACCTCTTTTACGATATATTGGCCATGGACCTTTTCTACCTTTATTAACCCTCTTCCTTGGGACCCATTAATGGGTTTAATGAGCCAACTATTTTTTTTTCGGAAGTGTGATAAGAAAAATGTGACGCTCGTAAGTTTTTTTGTGAGAGGAAAGAAGGGTTGAATTTCCTGTATGGGTGATAACGTGTTATAAACTTCCCATTTATTTGGTAGGCCGTATCCTAGGAACTGTATATTTTCCTGTAACTTCAAAGAGTCTGTTCCTGCTTTAAACAATTGCGCTTTCTTGGTTCCGTAATAGCAGCGGTCATAAATAAAGGAAGGAATGGGAAATGTGGAATCCAGCCATTCCTTCTTGTTGGAATTGTACGTGAGGCCTGATACGTGAGATGTCCTTTCTGCCAATTGAGTTGGTGAAAAAATGCATATCCTGACACCATTTTTAGCAGCTTGTTCAGCTATCTTTGTAAAGTAAAAAGTCGGTTGTGAAAATGAGAGGACACCTAGGGTGATCATATTATCTCTCCTTTAAGTGTTCATGTATAAGATATAAACAGTAGATTATGACGGCTTTGGCAGAAGGTCGGATGCTTCTTGCATTAATTGGTTGATCTAAATTCTTTGATGGTTTTGTATTGACCTCAATGATCCAAGGGTGGCCTGTGGTATCTATTGCAAGGTCAATCCCCAATTCTCCAAAAAGTCCATCTGAGGCAGCTCCGATTTCGCCTGCCGCTTCAAGTGCCAATTCCTTTAAAAGTTTTCGAATTTGCGTAAGTTCTCTTGTGTCAAATTTCGTTCGAAGTACTTGTTGGACGGAGAGCATTTCTCCTCCCTGAGCTAGGTTGGATACGAATGATCCGCTCTTTGAGGCCCTTGCGGTAGAGGAAGTGACCTGCCAACGATTGTTTTCAGTGCGATGACACAGATAGCGGAAGTCCACGGACCTCCCATCTATATGAAGAAGGTCTAACCCTTGCTGAAGGATATATTGCCTCTTCTTGACCTCAGGAGAAAGTCGCTTGTACAAATCCGTTATGCTGCTATATTTTTGAGATACTTGTTGTTGAAGGGAAGAGTAATCCAGTGTGTACCCATCTTGAGTTTTGCAAACTTTAAATATCTGTTTACCTTGACTGCCATTGATTGGTTTCAAAAAAAGAGTAGAATGAATTTCTAACCAAGACTCTAGCCGTTTAACAGAAAATAGTGCCGTCTCTGGCAAATAAGGAGCCAAGTGGTCTACATGGACAAGCTGTTCATGTACGGTCCACTTGTTCAGAAAGTGATCATTGAAGTAAGGAATCTCCCATTCTTGCAATTGAGCTGTAAATTCACGAAACATTTCACTCTTCTCGTTCGTACGTTTATGGAGGCGGTTGTGCACGACTTGGGGATATGGAAGCAGCGCTTTGTTCCAGTTGTTGTTCTCCAAGTAGTACCCCTCGATATGTTTTTCTTTGTATTGATCGTCAAGCGTGAATACATAGAAGATAACACCGATATCCTCCGAGTAGTTGGCAAGCTCCATGCAATACTCTTCAATAGACTTAAGATCGATACAATTTTCGCCCTTCATTCCGATTTCTGTGAGGAGAGCGATAACAGGGCCGATATGGAGTGTGTTTAATTCAGTGTTATATGTGATGAGGTAAGTTCGTTCCTCTTCAAAAAGTAACAAAGATTTCTGGATACTTCGGTCGAGTTTCAACACGTTTTCTTCTATATTGATAGTTACGATATTACATGTCATTGTATTCCGGCTACATTGAACCGTACATAAAGATATATGTTCAGGAAGCTTTAATTTTTTTGCTAAAGCTTCACTTACTTGTATAATTGGTACAGATGCATTCATTTCAATAGGTATCATTCTTGCAGCTGAAAAATTCATGTTTTTCCCTCATTTTTTGTCTAAGGTTAGGCTGTTTAGGAGAAACAGGGGAATTTGCCCCACAATCTATAGTATTGAAATGCAGATAAATCGGTGATAAGAAAGAGGTTGACGATAGATGGATATCTTGTTTGTTATTGTAATAATGATGGCGATTGGCGCCTTGATAGGAGGGGTTACCAATTCTCTTGCGATTCGAATGCTGTTCAGACCGTATAACCCAATCTTTATATTTAAAAAACGGGTCCCATTTACACCTGGATTGATACCAAAAAGAAGGTCTGAGCTTGCTGACCAATTGGGAAAATTAGTCATGGAACGCCTTTTGACGGCAGAAAGCATGAAAAGAAGATTAATGAACAGCTCTTTTAGGGAAAAGTCGGAGCTATGGATAAAAGAAGAAATGGCCCGATACCTTGAAAAAGGAGTCAGTGTCCAAGAAATACTAGAGAAGTTAGGAATAGAGGACGCACAAACCCTTTTTCAAAATAATTTACATCAGATCGTGGAAAGTAAATATGAAGAAGTAATGACACCATTGCGTTCAAAACCTATTCAACAGGTTTTTCCTGTAAACTTGTTGCACTCTGTTGAACGTAATATCCCGGCAGTTTCAGCATTCATCTTGGACAAAGCGATCTACCATTTTGAAAGTGAAGATGGGAAAAGACAGTTGTCAAAAATGATCAACGACTTTATTGCAACAAGAGGAAAATTGGGAAGTGTTGTACAAATGTTTATGGGGAACTATCCCTTAGTCGATAAGGTGCAACCTGAAATGATCAAATTCCTCAAGCACGATGGTACAAAGGATGTCCTAATCAATGTTTTGTATCGAGAATGGAACAAACTGAAGGAGATGGAGCTACAGGACCTTGAAAAAAGAGTTTCCAAAGAAGCAATTCTTACCTCTCTTCATACAGTAGTAGAACGCACAGTGAATGTTCCTAAATGGATGAACAAAACAATCAAGGAAGCGATAGAACCTATCTATCCATGGATGATGAATAAACTTATTCCTTCTGCATTTGCAACAGGAAGCGAACTCTTACTGGAGAAATTGGAAGAATTGCTTGTAAGATTAAAACTTGAAGAAGTGGTGCGAGATCAGGTTGAATCCTTTTCCCTTCAAGAAGTGGAAGAAATGGTTCTCTCCGTCTCCCGCCGAGAACTAAAACTAATCACCTACCTCGGAGCCCTACTTGGAGGCCTAATAGGACTACTACAAGGATTGCTTGTGCTGATTCTTTGAGATAGAGGATATTCCTGGAGATTGAAGTATAAGGTATGAGACTCCTTGAAAATGCTAACGCATTTTCTTCGTGCGAGGAATCGCTGCCGAAGCATTCCTTGTCCTGAGGGAGCTAACGCTAGGTGGAGACCCCGCAGGCGTAGCGAAGCCACTGAAAAAATGATAACGTGAAGTTTTTTATGATTCCTAGCTGTGGATTGGAGCAAAAGGCGAAGACTCCTGAGGGAGCTAAAGGTAGCTTGAGACCCCGCAGCGAAGCGAGGAGGCTCAAGCACCTTCCCTAGGAAAGCGAAGCCATTTGCGGAAATCAACAGCGGTGTTTAATAAAATTTCAAAATCAAGGTCTTTTTCAGTGGCTTCGAAGCGTTGTGAAGAGGCTCAAGCACCATCCCGGGGAAAGCGAATACCTGAAACGGAAATCTACAGGAGTTAGAAAAACTCTTCCCCCTTATGGTTTGAATGACTCTGTCATGTTTGTTATACTGGTCACTAGCATGCCTGAAAGATGGGCAAAAAAGGAAGGAATGACATACAAATGGCAAACAACGTATACGATGTAGCGTACAACCTAGAAACAGCAGTAAAAGAAAGTGATGAGTTCAAAAACCTTCAAACTTTATATAAAGAGGTATTCGCAGACGAAACAACCAAAAGAATGTTTGAGAACTTCCGCAACATTCAACTAGAACTTCAACAAAAACAAATGAGCGGCCAAGAGATTACACAAGAAGAAGTAGAGCAAGCACAAAAAACGGTTGCAGTCGTTCAACAAAACGAAGCGATTGCAAAACTTATGGAAGCAGAGCAACGCATGAGCATGATGGTAAGCGAATTAAACAAAATTATCATGAAGCCTCTAGAAGAATTATATAGCGACGTTGATTCCGCGAACTAATTCAAGGTAATAGCTAGAACTAAAACGCACTGTAACTAGTGCGTTTTTTTCTTGCCTGCAAACACGAAAAGTTCTAATTCCCCTAAACTCCTCATACTCATATCAATAAGTACAAACATCTTAGATAAGGAGGTCTCTCCATGATATACCGCCTGCTCGCCATCAATATAGATGGAACGCTATTGAAATCAAATGGAAGATTGGCTAAGGAAACGAAAGAAGCGATAGAGTATGTGAAAAACAAGGGAGTATATGTAACATTAGTGACCGGGCGAAACTTCGCTTTTGCCAAGAAAGTGGCTAAATCTCTTAAACTTGATACATTTTTAGTGACGCATGGAGGCTCTTTTATTGCCTCTAAACTGGAGCAACCTCTTCATGTAAAGCGGCTGTCAGAGGATAAAACATTCAATCTTGTTCAAGTGCTCGAAAATTATGATTGTACTGTAAGGATTTTGCACGAAAGATATTCCATTGGAAACAGATTGCGTGGTGCTAACAACTTGATGGCTAGAGCAGTACTTGGTTCTAGTGATCCATTAATTTACCCAATGCAATTTGTAGAATCCTTAGGGGATACGTTAATAGATAATCCAATTGCACCACCGAAAATAGAGGTTTATTTTACAGAGCCAGAAGAACGAGAAAGAGTGTTAACGACTTTGAAATCTGCGTTTGAGGGAATTGAAATTCTTGTTCATGCTGACGGGAAAGTGGATATTTTACCTGACGGTGGAACGAAGATGGATGGATTGTTAGCTCTTGGTGAAGTATTAAAAATTCCACCGCAGGAAATGGTGGTGATTGGGGATACGTTGGAAGACCTTCCTATCATTGAAGTCGCAGGACTGGGTGTAGCAATGGGGAATGCCCCAAAAGAAGTGAAACTTGCTGCTGACTGGATTACTCGGACCAATGATGAAAACGGTGTAGCCTATATGATTAAAGAACATTTCCGTAAACAGCAACGCATCGCGTTTTTAAATAAAATGAAAATATAAAAGGGAAAAGACAGACTCTTATAGTAGGGTTTGTCTTTTTTGTTTGTCATGTCTCCTTCTTTTCCAATGGTATTATCTTGATATGCATCCGCTTCATCCGTTACACTAGGGGAAGTGAAAAATTTTGCGGAAAACAAAGCAAGTGTGAAAGGTGATTAACTTGAAGATTGCTATAAAAGGATTACATGATGATAGATATCAGCGTCCGTTATCATTGATTGCGGATTTATTTTTTGAAGAAACAGAAGTGGTGCTTGGGGAAGAAGCTTCCTCAGATTTAGAGATAACATTCCAAGTTGAAGAAAGTAACACCACTTTTATTGTAAGTGGACACCTTGGCGAACTTTCTTGTTCTCATGAGAAAGACTTGAGCGAATCAGACGAAAAAGAGAGTTTTCGACGTAAAAAGCAAGCAGTGTCCTATGTTTATTTGACTCTCCTACAAGAGCATACGGGTATCATTCAGAAGTGGGGAATTTTAACGGGAATTCGACCAACGAAACTTTTACACTCAAAGCTTCAAAAGGGAGAACCAAAAGAAAAAGTACATCAACAGCTGCGAGAAGATTATTTAATTACAGACGAAAAGATAGAGTTAATGCAGCAGATTGTTGATCGCCAGCTAGATGTTGTGCCAGATTTACATGATTTGGGGAAAGAAGTCAGCATTTACATCGGGATTCCGTTTTGCCCGACTAAATGTGCGTATTGTACATTCCCCGCGTATGCGATTAATGGTAAGCAAGGAAAAGTGGATTCCTTCCTTGGAGGTCTCCACCATGAGATAGATGCCATCGGTGCCTGGTTAAAGGAAAAAGACATTAAAATAACCACTGTCTATTACGGTGGTGGTACCCCAACAAGCATAACAGCAGAAGAGATGGACATGCTTTATGAGCAGATGTATAAATCGTTTCCGGACATGCAAAAAGTCCGTGAAGTAACAGTAGAGGCCGGACGTCCTGATACGATAACGCCGGAAAAACTTGAAGTGTTGAAAAAGTGGAATATTGACCGTATCAGTATCAACCCCCAGTCTTACACGCAAGAAACATTGAAAGCAATCGGTCGTCATCATACCGTTGAGGAAACCATTGATAAATTTCACCTTGCGCGTGAAATGGGGATGAATAATATTAATATGGACCTGATCATCGGCCTGCCTGGAGAAGGAGTGGGAGAGTTCGCCCATACTCTTGAAGAGACGGAAAAGTTGATGCCTGAATCATTGACAGTCCATACATTGTCTTTTAAGCGAGCTTCAGAAATGACACAAAATAAGAACCGCTACAAAGTGGCAGATCGATATGAAATTGGCAAGATGATGGATATGGCCACAGAGTGGACGACAGCCCATAACTATGTCCCATATTATCTGTATCGCCAAAAAAATATACTTGGCAATTTGGAGAATGTCGGATATGCATTACCAGGACAAGACAGCATATATAATATCATGATTATGGAAGAAAAACAGACAATCATTGGATTAGGGTGTGGGGCATCAAGTAAGTTTGTTCATCCTGAAACAGGGAAGATAACTCGCTTTGCCAATCCGAAAGATCCTAAGTCTTACAATGATGGGTTTGAACATTATACAGATGAAAAAATTCGGATTTTGGAAGAGCTCTTTTCATCTAGAAACTAATAACAAAGCGGGGATTAAGATCCTCGCTTTTTATATTTTTAGATTCATGAGTGAATAATCATTCATTTTTAAGCGCTTTCATATTATACTAGTTATATAACTTAGAGGAGGGAATAGATGATGAAGGTTGAAACTGGTGAAGTTCTGACTTATTCCAGAACATTCACTGTCGAGGAAACACTTCAATTTGGAGAGGTTTCAGGAGACCAAGGAAGGCATCATGTTGAAAAGGATGAGCATGGTCGCTTAATGGTGCATGGCCTATTGACTGCAAGTATCGGTACCAAAATAGGGGGAGACCTAAATTACATCGCAAGAGAAATGAACATGGAATTCCTCCGTCCCGTCTTTACAGGCGACACTATCACCTGTGTAGCCACCCTCACCAATGTCCAACAACAAGAAGACTACAAACAAGTCAACGTAACATCCATCTACACCAACCAAAATGGCAAACAAGTCCTCATAGGCAACAGTAAAGGTATTATTCGAGATTAAGAGAGAAATTCCTGCGGGGGTCTGACCCCCGCACAGAACTTTAATATTTCAGAAAATTCAATCTAACAAAAGTCAAGAAAGGGTGTGCTTTCATGAGTACGGTTAATGTAGTGGATCAAGGTTCGGTTGTGGTTTTAGAGCTTAATAGACCTGAAGCATTAAATGCGATGAACGTGGAGATGTTAGGGGAATTAGAACAAGTTCTGGACGAGGTATCAAAAAATGAGAAGGTGAAAGTCCTGATTGTCAGAGGAAGTGGAAATGCGTTCAGTGCCGGCGGAGATATAAAAATGATGCTTCAGGACAATGTTGGAGGTGACTTTGATGAGGTGATGGATATGATTGGCTCCATTGTCACCAAGCTTTATACCATGCCGAAAGTGACCATCAGTGCCATTCATGGTGCAGCTGCAGGGCTTGGCCTTAGTTTTGCCCTTGCCAGCGACTTTGTGATTGCTCACACGTCCACAAAACTTGCGATGAATTTTATCAAGATTGGCTTAATCCCGGATGGTGGTGGACACTTCTTTATGGAAAAGCGTCTTGGAGAAGCGAAAGCTAAACAGATGATTTGGGAAGGTAGAACAATTTCCGCTGAAGAAGCTCAGGGACTAGGTTTAGTAGATAGCTTGGCAGGTGAACAGATGGAAGAAGAAATGTCCAAAAAGGTTGCAACCCTTCTTCAGTCACCTTTACAAGCGATGCTAGAAACGAAGATGATTTACGCGAAGCAATCCCTACCACGCCTAGAACAAATACTAGACTTGGAAAAGAATGCACAAAGTAGAATGAGACAATCAGCAGACCATAAGGAAGGAATCAAAGCTTTTGTAGAAAAAAGAAAACCACAATTCTCCGGAAAGTAAAACGGAAGAGTTGCTCCAATAATGGGGCAGCTCTTTTTTCCTTTGCCTCTTCAGCCCTTCCTCTTTACTAAGTCTACAGTCGTATAGTGAAATAATACTCCGGTACATTACCAACAAAAAGCACTCCACTTATACTAAGTTCATAAAAGAAAAACGGAGTGGTTTACGTGCAAATAATGGAAACAGGAAAAATTCCAAGAACAGGTCTAGGGATTATGGTTATTATTTTGCTAATCTATTATATAGGTGAGTTCATGGTAATTGTCGAAAATAAGGGATTGGAGAGCTTATTAGTAGAGTATGGTTCCATGGCTCAATTTCTTTTTTTCTTGCTGTGCTTGGCTCAACCGATTATTTTGCCGCTCCCCGAAGCCTTGACCATTCCTGCCGGTAGTATGGCATTTGGGGCATCCTCTTCGTTCTTTCTTGGTTTTTCAGGTACATTGACAGGAATAATCATTATGTTTTTTATTGCAAGGTCTGGCGGAGTGAAAGTGGCTTCAAAACTGGTAAAAGAAAAACATCTAAAAAGTTATCAAGAATATGTAAAGAAAAATGAGACGGTCATTTTGGCACTTCTATTCATTATTCCTGTTCTGCCTGATGAAATCATTTGTGTAGGGGCGGGGATAGGAGCTGTCTCCTTTAAAAAGTTTCTCGCTATAGCGTCCTTGTCCAAATTTTTGACTGCTTTTGTGTTGGCATATTCTGTTTCCTTGGCAAAATATCTGGACTTAACTTCTGCACAACTTATATTATCCTGTTCGGTTATGATAGGTATTGTTTTTTTTATAACGGTTGCTTTTAATCAATATTGGAACAAAAAACGCATGGAGATGTGATGCTTGTGTCTCCATGCGTTTTTCCATTATCGGTGAAACAAGACTAGTTTGCCGCTTGCGTTCGTGCAACGGTGTGTCGTGTCGAGATAGTTTAATTCTTCTAATCTCTTTTCTCCTACAGTTTTTGCTTCTTTTTCAGTTGCTGCTTCAAAACTTTCATCAAGTAGAGTTTCTCCGCTTTTACTAAAGACAGTTAACGTATATTTCCCCATTCTTTGTCCCCTCCGTGTCTTCAAAATGAATATCCATTCATTGTCTTTATTTTACTAAAAGTTTCTTTAAATGTAAAAGTTCTATGAAACTATTCCGCTTCTTAAACGTATAAGTTACTGTAGAACATAGGAGGGATAACGTAATGGCATTACAGATAGATGGTGTAACCAAAAGGTTTGGCAAGCAAGTGGCAGTCAATAACTTGACCCTTGAAATACCCGAAAGTGAAATGTTTGGCTTCTTGGGTGCAAATGGAGCAGGAAAAACGACCACTTTCCGAATGGTCCTAGGATTATTGGAGCCTACAGAAGGAAAGGTTTCATGGGCCGGGAAACCCATAACATATAAAGAGAGTCATTTGGTAGGGTATTTACCGGAGGAACGAGGTCTCTACCCAAAATTGACCGTAAAGGACCAAATGATTTATTTGGGAAGGTTGCGGGGAATGGAGAAGTCGGAAATCTTGAAACAGCTGGACTACTGGTTAGAGCGCTTCAAGGTACCACAGTACCTTAATAAAAAAGTAGAAGAGCTCTCCAAAGGAAATCAACAAAAAATCCAGTTTATTGCATCCACTATTCATAATCCGAAATTGCTTATTCTGGATGAACCTTTCAGTGGTTTAGATCCGCTAAATGTGGAACTCTTAAAAGAAGCGGTAGTGGACTTGAAAAAGCAAGGGACTTCCATCGTTTTTTCCAGTCACCGGATGGAACATGTTGAAGAGCTTTGTGAACATTTATGCATTATGCATCACGGGCAACCAGTTGTTCATGGGTCACTAAGGGATATTAAGCGTTCATTTGGAAAAAAGAATGTTATCATCCATGCTGATTTTGATTTAGGTTATTTAAACAATGTAGCAGGTGTGACCAAAACAAAGCAGACAGCAGAAGGCATCATACTCCAAGTGGAAGATGAAGATGTATCTCAGACCTTGTTGCAACAAATTACAGGTAAAGGCTATATCCGCAAGTTTATCTTGGAAGAGCCATCCTTGAATGATATTTTCATAGAAAAGGTAGGTGCTTCTTACCATGAATAAATTTTTTATTATCCTAATGCACACCTATATGAGTAAACTAAAATCTAAATCCTTTATTATCTCCACTTTGGTAACAACACTGCTTATCGTCGGTGTGACAAACATCCAGTCCATTATTGATATTTTTGATAAAGAGGAAGACAAAGTAGTGGCCGTCATAGATGAAGAAGGCGCTATAGCACCATTGTTAGAACAACAACTTGCAACAAACCCCAATACCAATTTGAAACTTGAAATGGTTTCAGATGAGGCTGATGCTGAAAGTAAAGTAACAGAAGGGGATTATGACGGACTTCTTGTCCTATCAAAGGATCCAAACGGCTTACCATCAGGGGTGTATAAAGCATCTTCTATCACTGATTCTGAAACAATGGCACAAGTGGAGGCGATGCTTCAACAAGTGAAAAATGAGCTGGCAACAAATCAGCTTGGATTATCACAAGACCAAATTGCGCAACTTTACACCCCCATTAATTTTGATGTTGTAGCTTTAGAAGAATCCGCCAAGTCTGAAGAAGAGTTAAATCAGGCACGTGGCTTAGTGTATGTTTTACTGTTTGTAATCTATTTCTCAGTCATTCTATATGCTAGCATGATTGCAACGGAAGTCGCAGTAGAGAAATCCTCCCGCGTTATGGAAATACTCATATCTTCTGCGTCTCCAATTATGCATATGTTCGGTAAAATTCTTGGTATTGCGCTGTTAAGTTTAACGCAACTGGCTTTTTGGATCATTATTGGATATTCTTCTTTAAGTAGAAATCTGGAAGGGATGACAGAAGCAGGGGGAGTATTTGAATTTTTCGGTGTAGGCGATTTGCCAATAGCAACGTTTGTGTACGCCATCGTCTTCTTCTTGCTAGGCTACTTCCTTTATGCAACATTTGCGGCATTCTTGGGGTCGCTTGTTAGCAGAATTGAAGAAATCCAGCAAATGATCATGCCAATGACATTATTGATAGTGGCTGGCTTTATGATTTCCATGTTCGGACTTGGAAATCCCGATAATTCATTCATTCAAGTAACGTCATTTATCCCATTTTTTGCACCTATGATTATGTTTTTACGAGTAGGGATGTTGAATGTTCCTATTTGGGAAATCAGTCTTGCCATCGGCCTTTTGGTAGGAACGATTGTGCTACTGGCCCTGTTTGGAGCGAAAGTGTACCGTGGAGGAGTCTTAATGTATGGGAAATCTTCTTCTTTGAAGGATATAAAGAAAGCATTGCAACTTACAAAAGACAAATAATCTTTTAACATGTGGGACCTGACATCAAAGTCCCGCATGTTTTTTTGTTTACACTGACACGAACGTGCATTCGTATTTTATTCATGATAAAATAAGGAAAAGACGTTTAGAGATGAGGGTAAATCTAGAATGAAAAAAATCCGTTTCCTGCATGCTGCAGATTTACATTTGGACAGTCCGTTCATGGGACTTAGCCATCTTCCCCAACAGCTATTTAAACAGATTAGAAAAAGCACCTTCCAATCTTTAACAACGCTCATAAACGCTGCTATCCATCACAAAGTGGATTTTGTTTTATTAGCAGGAGATCTCTTTGATTTAGAACAAAGAAGCCTAATAGCCCAAGCGACACTTAGAAAAGAATTCTTACGGTTAAATAATGCAGGAATTCAAGTGTATCTTATACACGGAAACCATGACTATCTTACTGAAGAACATACACTTTTTAACTATCCTGAAAATGTACATATTTTTACTGAACAAGTTGAACGAAAGGCATATATGAAAGACGAAGAAGAGTTTGCATGTATATATGGATTCAGCTATAAACAAAGACATTTAACGGAGAATATGACAAGTTATTACGAGAAAGAAGACAACATGATACCTTTTCACATCGGTATGCTACATGGGAATCTTTCTGGAAGAGAAGAGCATGATCCATATGCTCCGTTTACTTTACCTGATCTTCTCGATAAAGACTTTGATTACTGGGCGCTCGGGCATGTACATAAACGTGAGATACTGCACCATCATCCACCAATCGTCTATCCGGGAAATATCCAAGGTCGTCATAAAAAGGAACAGGGTGACAAAGGCTGTTATTTGGTTGACCTCTGGGAGGATGGTATTTCTGAGCTAACGTTTATAGAAACATCCTCTATACTATGGGAAGAACTCGAGATTTCCATCCATGAGTTACAAACGGTAGATCAACTGATGGAAAAAACGAAAGAAGCAGTGGATGCCATTAGGTTGGAAGGGAAGGGAAAATTACTTCGAATTACCTATACAGGGAGTGGTAACCTGCATGGTTTCCTCCAAGAAGAAACTCATAAGGAAGAACTTCAACTCCTTTTAAATGAGGGGGAAGAAAATAATATTTCGTTTGTATACATCTATACGTTGCGTGTGCGAACAGTCCTGTCCTATTCCAAAGAAGACTTGCAGGATAAAACATTTTACAAGGATTTCTACACGATGGTAGACCAAGTGGACATGAAAGAAGCATTGGCACCATTGTTACGTCACTCTGAAGCAAGCCGCTATTTAGAAACCTGGGATGAAGAAGAAATGAAAGAGATAGTGGAAGAAGCGGAACATTGGCTAATCAGTAAATTCTTAGAAAGTGAAAAGAGGTGATTAAGTTGAAAATTACGAGCTTACATATCTATGGATTTGGAAAACTAGAGAATGTGGTAATGGAAAATCTATCACCAACTATTCAAGTAATCTACGGTGGAAATGAAGCAGGGAAATCTACTGTGATGGCCTTTATTCAAGCCATTCTTTTTGGTTTTCCTGCAAAAAATCAACAAGACTTGCGTTATGTTCCTAAAAAAGGCTTTAAATATGGTGGTAAGTTGGTCGTAGAAACGAATGATGAGAGAAAGATAACGATTGAACGAGTGGCAGGGAGGTCTTCTGGAGATGTCACGGTTCAAGATGAGCAAGGCAACCCCTGTAAACTGAACGATGTGCTAGGCGGCCTTGATAAAACGATGTACAAGGGCATCTTCTCCTTTAATATCATGGACATTCAAAATCTACAGCTGATAGATTCTGAACAACTTGGCAGTTATTTGTTTTCTTCAGGTCTAATGGGAAGTGAACAGTTGCATAAATTATCTCGAGAATTAGCAAAAGACCAGGAAGAGCGCTTCAAGCCAAATGGCAGAAAGCCAGTAATCAATCAGTTGTTAACCTCCTTAAAAGAAGAAGAACGAGTGGTGCATCAATGGAAAGAAAAAATAGGACAGTATGATCGGTTGCAAAAGACCTTAAATCAATTTGATAAATCTTTGAAGGAATTACAAATAAATAAAGAGGATATAGAGCAAAAGATAAAAGAGACAGAAGCAATGCTCACTATTCAGCCATTGGTTAATAGATTAGAGATTCTTCAATATCAAATAGCGGAAGTAGGAAACGTTGAGTCATTTCCTCATGATGGTTTGGCAAGATTGGACAAATGGCAGACAGAGGTAGTTTTCTATCAATCAAAACTTGAAAAATTGAAAAAACAATTAGAGGAGAAAGAGCGAGAAATAGAACAGATAGGGGTGAATGAAGAAGTTCTTGAAAAAGAGGAAGGGATAAAAAGCCTAGTAACTTTACTTCCTACCTATCAACAGGCGAAAGATCAATTGTCTCTGTTAGCAACAGAAATATCTCAGTTAGAAAAGCGCATGGATGGGTGGAAAGAGGATCTTGAATGGTCTGAGAAAACAGATTATGAATTAGAAGCACTACATACCAGTTTAGCATCTAAGGGGTCATTGCGGGAGCTTTTAAAGAGTCATCATGAGATTCACATCCAGAAACAACGGTTGGATGAACAGTTCCAATTAGCAAAAGAGGAACTTGAGGCGCAGGAAGAACGGGTGAAAAGTCTTGAACAAGAACAACTTCCGAATCAAGAAGTCATAAAAATGAAGGAAAAGGTTGAACTAGAAGACAAGGACACTTTGCATAAAGAAATCCAGCTCACAGAGCAACTCCTTCATCAGTTAAATAAGCAGCTAGATGTTCAAAAAAGAAATAATCATAACGAAGAAAGAAAAGGTAAGCAAATCGCAGTTGTAACTCTATTGCTGGGGATTGCCGGTGCCACTTACTTTTTCATGCAAGACCAGCTTATCCCTTCACTGCTTTGTTTAATCCTATTCTCCTTGCTTTCTTTTACATTTGGTAGGAAAACTAAACATCAAAATAATCAAAATGAGCTGGTTAAAGAGAAGGATGTGCTAAATAGTAAGCTGGAATTATTAAAAGATAAGCTTTATTTTAATGATACAAACGAGAAGGTGGAAGAGTATCAAAAAGCTTTGGCAAAGAACGAACAAGTCATGCAGCTTCTGCAAAAGGAGAGGCTTCTCCTTTCCCAGTGCGATCGGACATATAATAGAATCATTCAGCAATTTGAAGAGTGGGAAGGAAAGAATTTTTCCTTTCAGGATCAATGGCATAAATGGACCTCTGCCCTTTCACTTGTCCAAATCTCACCTGCTTTTATGGAGGAGGCCTACGACAAAGTAGTACAATTGAAAGGTGCAATTTCAGATAAAAAAGAGCTAGTGGAACGGCAAAGCCACTATAAATTAGTAGTAGATAAATTTCAAAAGGAGCTAAATGCTCTGTTAAATGGAAACAATGAACCTTATCAAAGATTAATGACAGAAGATATGTTCACACAATTACGTCTTGATGTGGAAGAAAACGTTGAAAAACAGAAAAAGAAACAACGGCTTTTGGAACAAGTTGACGTCTTAACAGAAGAATTAGATGGGTTGTCCCAACATAAATCTGAGGCAAGTAAGCAAATTCAACGTCTTTACGAACAAGCAAAAGTAGAGAATGAGGAAGCGTTTCGACAAAAAAACCAACAAAATATTGAAAAAAAAGAGTACGAGAAGGAGTTAGCCCTCCTTAAAAATCAGTTAGTACAAATAGAGAATTCCTATCAATTAACCGTTAGGGAAAATAAACCGATCGATATATGGAAAGCAGAGAAGGTTGAACTAGAAGATACCCTTAAGACGATTAAAGAAAAACAGAGCCAGATTGTCGAAAATAGAACGGCAACAAAGGAAACCATTCGACTTTTGGAAGAAGCCGGTACTTACTCTGAAGCAGTACAACAATTCGAATTAACTAAAAGCAAGTTACAGGAGCATGCGAGAAATTGGGCAATCCATGCCACTGCATCCCATCTTATAGGGAAGACGATGGAATTTTACCGTACAGTCAAACTTCCAAAAGTACTTCAATTTGCATCTGATAACTTCCGCTTCCTCACAAAAGGGAACTATCATAGCATACTTGATGCGCAAAATGAACGAACGCTTCAGGTACAACATGCAGACGGGACGAAATTTGAACCAAAGGAATTAAGTCAGGCAACTGTAGAGCAGCTTTACATATCCTTACGTGTCGCTGTTGCCCAGGTATGGAGTGATGAACAGAAACTTCCATTCTTAATGGATGACAGTTTTGTTAATTTCGATGAACAAAGAACAGATCTAGCAATTAAGTTGATAAACAAACTTGCACTCCAAGGTTATCAATTCCTTTTCTTCACTTGTCATCACCATATTAAAGAAAAATTGGCGAATGATCCAAATAACGGGATATTTACTTTTTATCCTATGAAAGTAGAAGAACCAATCCTCAAAAGGTGAAAATGGTTCATCCATTGCCGAAAGGAATAGACAAGTGCTATGCTTAGAGAGGTAAAGAGAAGCAAGTTGAAAGGATAACGAAAATGAGTGAAAGTGTATTGAAAAATAATAGAGCATCACTGATACTATTAAGTTTTAATCTATTTATCGTGATGGTAGGAATAGGTTTGGTTATCCCAATTCTTCCATTTTACATCGATAAGTTTGGAGCGGACGCAAGAACATTAGGTTTGCTTGTTGCCGTGTTTGCGTTTATGCAGTTTCTATTTGCCCCTTTATGGGGAAGGCTGTCTGATAAAATTGGAAGAAAGCCTTTAATAACGATTGGGCTTTTCGGGTTTGCGATCGCTGAGTTTATTTTTGCCTATGCAAGCGGCTTATGGATGCTCTTTCTTTCTAGAATCCTAGCGGGAACATTTGG
Source organism: Bacillus sp. CHD6a (assembly GCF_001293645.1). Taxonomy (GTDB): domain Bacteria; phylum Bacillota; class Bacilli; order Bacillales; family Bacillaceae_I; genus Sutcliffiella_A. Next base: position 119,659 of record NZ_LBMD01000010.1, on the reverse strand, counting down.
TTCCGCCCTTATGCCAACTGCAATGGCCTATGTTTCGGATGTTACTTCTTCTGAAAAAAGAGGCCAAGGAATGGGGATAATGGGTGCTGCAATGGGACTTGGTATCGTTGTTGGGCCCGGGTTGGGTGGCTGGCTTGCGGAGTATGACCTATCACTACCATTTTTAGTGGCAGGTATAGCAGCAACCATAGCGGGGATACTTTCCGTCATAATTTTACCGGAATCCTATCCAAAGCATAAAAGAGAAATGGATGCCAAAGCTTCTCAAGCTGACAAAAGAGACAATCAATTTGTAACGATGTATAAAGCTCTTAAAAGCCCTGTAGGATTTCTACTAATTCTTGTATTCATCATGAGTTTCGGATTGGCTAATTTTCAATCCATTTTCGGCTACTATACGATGGAGCGATATAACTATAACCCAAGTGAAGTGGGCTTAATCATTTTGATAGTCGGTTTGGTGGGAACAATAGTCCAAGGCGTACTGGTGGGAAGAATGACAAAGAAATTCGGGGAAGAAAGAGTAGTTACAACGGCTCTATTGATTAGTTCTTTCGGGTTTGTACTAATGACCCTCGCAACGAGCTTTTCAACAGTTCTATTAACTACCTGCATATTCTTCTTGGGAAATTCTCTGTTAAGGCCATCATTGAATTCATTTATATCTAAACTTGCAGGGAACAGACAAGGGCTTGTCATGGGGCTCAATAACTCATTCTTAAGCTTGGGAAATGTAGCAGGGCCAATATTGGCAGGTATTTTCTTTGAGATAAACATCCACATTCCATATTTATTCGGAGCGTGTATCATGCTATTCGGATTAATCGTCACCAAACTTTGGCTATCCAAAAGGGCCCATAAAATAGAAGTATCCTCATAAGGAAGATTGTGGTTCAAACCAGTTGATTGGAGGTAACTTCTGATGGAGATAGTGCTAGGTGGAGACCCCGCAGGCGTAGCGAGGCCACTGAATAACTGAAAACGTAAAGTTTTTATTGATTCCTAGCTGGTGATTGGAGAAAAGGCGAAGACTCCTTAGGGAGATAGCGCTAGGTGGAGACCCCACAGGCGTAGCCGAGGAGGCTCACGTCAGCCCCTAGGAAAGCGAAGCCTTTTGCGGAAATCAACAGCGGTAGCTAAAAAAAATTCTAAAATCAATGACTTTTTCAATGGCCCCGGCGCAGCCGAGGAGGCTCACATCAGCCCCTAGGAAAGCGAAGCCATTTCCGTAAATCAAATGCGTCGTCTAGGATAAAAAAGACAGGAGGAAGAAATAGATGAAAAAAGGTATCCTCCACTTTGAAGTGGGAGAACAAGTAGATGTTCATTTATTAATTAAAACAGCAACAAAAGGCATTGCAAGCAATGGAAAACCATTCTTAACACTAATCTTTCAAGACAAGAGCGGTGAGATAGAAGCAAAACTTTGGGATGCTTCTTCAGGTGATGAAGAGCTCTACACGCCACAGAGCATTGTTAGAGTGTTAGGGGACATTCATCATTACCGTGGTCGTAATCAACTGAAAATACGCAAAATTAAGCCAAAGGAAGAGCATGAGAATGTTAATGTCTCTGACCTAATCGAAACAGCACCACTAAGCCAAGAACAGATGATGGATAAAATAACACAGGCGATCTTTGAAATGAAAAACCCAAATATCCAAAGAATTACAAGACACCTGTTGAAAAAGCATCAAAATGAATTTTTGCAATACCCAGCAGCTACTAAAAATCACCACGAGTTTGTATCTGGTCTGGCTTATCATGTTGTTTCCATGCTAGACCTTGCAAAAGCCATAGCTAGTTTATATCCTTCATTAGACAAAGATCTTCTATATGCAGGAGTTATCCTTCATGACTTAGGAAAGGTAACGGAACTATCAGGCCCAGTGTCTACTAGTTATACAATTGAAGGGAACTTGATAGGCCATATTTCAATTATGGTAAATGAAATTGGAAAAGCAGCAGAAGAGCTAGGTATTGAAGGGGAAGAAATCATGGTTCTGCAACACTTGGTCCTAAGTCATCATGGAAAACTAGAATGGGGCAGTCCGAAACTTCCACTTATCAAAGAAGCAGAAATTCTCCACTATATTGATAATATCGATGCAAAAATGAATATGCTAGATCGTGCCCTAGAACGTGTTAAACCAGGAGAGTACACGGAAAGAATTTTTGCAATGGACAACAGAAACTTCTACAAACCTACTTTTCATAATTAAGTAATAGCCTCCCATACTCTATCATATGTATTTATTAGTAGCATATATGAAAGAGAAGGGGGGCTTTTCTATGCCATGGTGGATGCTGTTAATTGTTATCGGAATTGTTTTTAGTGCATATATGACGTTAAGGTCTGCAAAGGAAGAAAAGGAAGTAGAGGAAGCAATTATTGAAAAAGAAGGACAAGTATATATGGACAGGATACAAGAGGAAAGAGAGAAGAAGCAGGTAGTAAATGTATAGAAAAAAGGAAGCGGGGAGCCCGCTTCCTTTTTAGCTTTTTTCTTCGTTTTCGTTTTCTTTTTCTGTTTCGAATGTATCCTTAAGATTGGAATCTTTCACTTTGATATTAGCATTGTCAATTTCTTTTTGAACTACTGTATCCACAGCACCTTCTTGCTTCACCTTTGATAAGAGAACTTCTTCTTTTAACTCCGCTTTGATGTCCTCTAATGGTTGTTTTTCCTTTTTATCTGTTACTTTAATAATGTGGAAACCGTACATGCTTTCCACTGGCTCACTGATCTCGTTTACTTCGAGGCTGTAAGCTGCCTCTTCAAATTCAGGGAGCATGGCTCCAGCACCAAACCAGTCAAGGTCTCCGCCATTTTGAGCAGAACCAGTGTCTGTTGAATATTCTGTTGCAAGTTCGGCAAAGTCAGCACCCTCATCAAGCTTTTTCTTTACTTCATTCGCTGTTTCTTCATCTGCTACAAGGATGTGGCTTGCACGTATCTCCGGTTTCATTTGATCATAATATTCTTTAATTTCTTCATCGGTAACTTCTGCATTTTCCATAGCTGCTTTTTCCTGAAGCATGGAGATGCGCAAGGTTTGGCTTAATTGCTCTTCATTTTTGAAACCACTTTGAGCCATTGCTGAATCAAATTGAGGTCCAAGTTGCTGTTTTAACTCATCTAAGCGTTCTTGCAGTTCCTCATCTGTAACCTCATATTTCTCACTTAACACCTTTTCATATACCAATTCCCGAAGAACTTCTTCTCCGAAACGGTCCTTCATGGCTTCATAAAGCTCTTCCTGTGTAATGTTTCCAGCAGAGGTTTCAGCAATTACTTCCGTATTATCTGCTTTATCGTTGTTACAGGCAGACAGTGCAACAATTGAAGCGGTTGCACCTAAGGCAATTATCCATTTTTTCATTTAAGTCACTCCCATATGTAGTAAAACGTTCCAAACAATACTATAGCATATTCTTCAAATTTAATGAAATTATTTGACAACACTTTAAAGGCAGTAATTTAACTTATAAAAGTTAAGAATGTATATATCCCATTGATTTCCGTTCCAAGCGCTTTGCTTGCCTACTAGCGGTCCATTAACCTCCTCAGCTTTTGAGTGTGCGCCTGCGGAGGCTCACTTATCACTTCCTCCCGAGAGCGTCTGCGCGCCTCCTACTCCAATTAACAAAGTGACTTCATTCATTAAAAGAGTGTATGAGAAGCGCTCTAACTCAGTTAGCTGAATAAGTATTAACTTATCATTAATGGAATTTCTAGCTGTGTATTGGAGCATAAGGCGTAGACTCCAGCGGGGGAGAAACGGTAGGTTGAGACCCCGCAACGAAGAGAGGAGGCTCAAGCGCCGTCCCGCGGAAAGCGAAGCCATTTGCGGAAAGGAACAGCGGAGCATAACCAATTAACTTATAAGGTTCGGTTTTTTTAAAACTTAAGGTAAGAGCATTTTCTAAAAAAATGGGTAATGGTCCATTCCAATTTCTCTACTTTTACATATGATAAATGGAATCATGAAAACATCAACGCACTTTGTTGTTCCAGGATTTCATGTAAAAAACCTTAGAGGCAGGATAAACGCCTATGCCTCCTAAGAAATTGTTGCATAAGATATCGTAACAACTCATGAAGGAGGTGTTACTAAGATGAGTAATGCGTATGCAGGTGGCTTCGCGTTAATCGTAGTATTGTTTATCTTGTTGGTAATCGTAGGTGCAGCTTGGTTGTACTAAATACATCTTTAATTAAAAAGGAGGAACTATAATGTCAGGTGGACATTCCGGCGGATTTGCGTTAATCGTAGTATTATTTATCTTGTTAGTAATCGTAGGTGCAGCTTGGTTATGCTAAGCTAGACCTTGGAGAATAGGCTATGCCTTAAGCTCCGCAAAAACACCTTCCATGTTACATGGAAGGTGTTTTTAGTGCCGATTTATTATTTGGAGCTTAGCAGGATATCTACATAAGAGGAAATTAATAGAATGGTAATAAGTACATTTATGGTTCGGAAAACTTTCGGCTGACGATCCTCCGGTATTTCCTTTTGAACGCATAAAGCATTCGTTAATTTGTTTATGTAGAAGAGTATAAATACAGCCACCCAAACAAATAGAAATGCGATAGCCATAAGATCCCTCCTTTGTGGCTTGCTTTAAACTAAATACGGAATATATACTTATGCCTTCTACCTTACCAAAGTTTATGAGAAAAAGATACTGTGACAGTCCAAATCTTTTACAAAAAATGAAAAAGCATCCTAGATTTTTTTAGGACGCTATTTCTTTCTCATTAACTATTAAGATATCATAACCATTTTCTAATTCTTCAATTTGGCATTTGCTTGGCGCACGTTGGATAAGTTTAATATAAAGGAAATCTGGAATACTTAGACCAAGATTTACTGCCGCAAGCATAGAGAAATAATGATAATAGCTTGGGAAGATATGTGCAAGGAAGATGCATGCTGAAGTAATTATGGCAAAAGGAGCCAGTAATACAGCATACGATTGAATTTTTGTAAAAGGCTTTTTTGTTTTAATTTTCATATATGGCATATAGCACTTAAATTTCCATTTAAGTTTTACTTGGTTTTTTGTCGCAATTAGCGGAAGAACATGACATAGCTTGTGCATCGTGAACATGCCCAGCAGGCCAAGAATGAACCATCCAAAATTAGCAGATGAGACAGTTGTGTCATGGTAAATAAGGCTAAAAGACAGAAAGAATACAATAAACGAAAGTAAAGTAATGATAAACGAAATTAGTGTTATGCGATGGAGTCCATATTGTCTTGTAATATCAATGGATTTCCAGCAGTTCATAGTTGCGTCACCTACCGTAATTGCTTGTCGTAATCAAAATTACTAGATTAATGTAAGCTTTTTTATTGGAAAAATCAATAGGTGAATGTAATTTATTTTTTACTCTGTCCATCTAAATATTGGTAAGTGAAAGGAATTGATGTAAAATAAGGAGAAAAGTACAGCAAACCTTTGAGACTCATTAGGTAGAATTCCAAAAAGTAAGGACTGAATATAGTGGAAGAAAGATTTGAAACCCTGGAGTTCTATATGGAACTTTTAATAAAACAAATGGATCGGACAAGATATCCCTGGGATTATTTGATCATGCTTAAAAAATTGAGTAAGAAGGACGTGCAGAATCTGTACAATGTATGTGAAGAGTTGAGCAAAGAAATGGAGAAACAAAAAGCGGAAGGGTTTGTAACGTTTTCTCCGCTTCTTAAACATTTCAGGCAAGCCTTGCCAAAAGACCTGCCATTGGAGGACACAATTTCTGCTTTACGTACTCAAGGCTATTATGTCCAGCTGATGGACGCATTTCAAAGAGATATCAAGAAGAAGTAACGCTTTCATTTTTCTCTTCAAGCACTTCATCTTTTTTGGAAAGTCTACCATCGACCTCAACAAAATCCTCTTCAATATTATTAAATGATCTTTCAAAGATTTGCATAAAGTCCTCCCCATAAACATTGCGAATCACGCACATGATATCGAGCAACTCCGGAAATTTTCCATATAGATCATGCATCGGCAGAGCCCCGCTAAATACCGAATTTTTGCTAGGATCATAGGTTTCCATCAGTTCTAACAGAATTTTTTCTCCTTTGTCCGTTAGTTCAATATAGGTGTTTCGCTTATCATTTTCTTTTTTTGAAAAGCGAAGCAACTCTCTTTCTTCTAATTTCTTGGAGAAGTTAAAAGCAGTGGATACATGCATCACTCCGAATTTGGCAATCTCTGAAATACTTGCTCCTTTTAAGTGATACGCAATCCAAAGGATATGGTGTTCGTTTATATTTAAATCATATGGTTTAATCCACTGTTGCCAATCTTTTTCGATGGTCTTCCAAAGTGCTTTACTCAGCTGGGCAACACGTTGACTGAAGAGCATAGCTTCTTTTAATGAATACTGTCCGTTCTGTTGATTCACAACCTCACCTACTTTTTTCTAATATATTACTATCTATTATGACAATAAAATAAAAATTAATAAAGGTCTAAATTTACAAAAAATTAAAATTTTTTATTCGGCGGTATTTTTTGCTAGTTTTTTTTCTAGATTTTCTAACTCTTCCTGTAAGTTTGCAATATTTTGTTGAATCGATTCTTGATGGGGTTTAATTGAATTTTGCCAAAGGTCCACGGAAACCTTGATCTCTTCTGCAATATTTCCGACCGTTGCTTTTCCCTCTTCCATCACTTGTGTTACTTGATCCTTAATATGAATAGCCTCTTGTTTCAACTCTTCAATCGTCAATTGGACAGAATGAGCAGTAGACTTTATTTTCGCTCTCCTAGATGCTCCAGACTCAGAAGTTGTAAGCAATGCAGAAATACCCGCTATTGTTCCACCTATTAAAACTCCGTAAATGAATGATTTCCCATTCATAGTAATCACTCCTCTATAAAGTTATGTAAATATAGTTCAATACCCTAAGATTATTATATAATTCAACATTTATAAAAAAAATCCTCTTTTTGTTGATACTTTTCTAATTGATTCCATCCATACAAAAGAATACGCACCTATAGTATCTTTATTGTTTCCAAAATAACGGAAATATACTAGATAAAGCACTCGGTTTTATACTTGTTTCATAAGAAAAGAGAGACCGGCATATTTATGATATAAAGGGGGCGGACTTTGTGGCAGGTATAACATCTTTGTTATTTATCATAAGTATTGTGATGCTGTTTGGTGGTGGGAATTATTTTTTGGCTTCACAAAGGGCTGGTGTATATCCGCCGAGGAGAGTGTTGCAGCAGAGGGCTGTAGCTATTGGAGGTGCAGGTGGGGTCATGTTTTTGCTTGCAATATTGGTAACATGGGCCGTTTAAATGTCATTTTTATTATAAAAAGAGGGCAGTTCCTTTAGTAGGAAATGCCCTCCGAATTATGTTGTAGCTATAAATTTTGAACGTTTTGCGATGCTCGTAACAATTGGATAGATAATGATCATGACTATTGCATTCAGTGCAACAGCAGGTAGTACGGCTGTAACAAAGAAGAATGCAAAAGATTCTCCGCCTGGCAATCCTACCAGTGTTAGAGCGGTAAAAAGAAAAATGACACCTGAAATAATGGTTCCAATAGCAGTTAAAACACCTGCTTTAACAAGTGGTTTATCTAATTTCTTCAATGCAAGAAGCATAAAGAAAAATAAGAATGCTGTTATTGGCTTATCAACAATGTTTGGAATTTGGCCAGCTGGAAAAGTGGTCGTCAAGGCGGAAATTAACCCTGTCACAACTCCTAGTAATAATACATTTTTCTTTTCTGGAAACAGCATGATTCCTAAAAACATCATCGTTAAAGCCAAGTCTGGTTTCATACCGAGAATGACCCCCGGTACAACTGTGTGCAGAACAGCACCAATTCCCACCAATAAAGCTAGTGACACTAAAGTCTTTGTATTCATTTCTCATCTCTCCTCAACTAATCTTGTCTTTTTTAATTCCATTAGTACACTCATTGTCTAATGCGAATTAATAGTTACTAGTATATAAAAGAATTTCCTTTTTGAAAAGGGAAAACCTTCTCATTACCTATATTTGGCTTGAAAGCTCTTCATGAATAATGCTAATGCCTCACATGATTCCAATGGTACGGCATTGTAAATAGATGCTCTGCAGCCCCCGACCATTCTGTGACCTCCAAGGCCGACAAAGCCTTCCTCTTTTGCTTGACTCAGAAACACAGATGTGAGCTCATCGGAAGAAAGATTGAATGTAACATTCATGAGAGATCTAGATCCTTTTTCAGCATGACCTATGTAAAAGCCTTCACTTTCATCAATCGTGTGATAAAGGAGTTCTGCCTTCTTTTGGTTGATCTTTTCCATTGTTTCCACGCCCCCTTGCTCTGCCACCCACTCCAGTACAAGCGAAAGCATATATATGGAGAAGGTTGGAGGGGTATTATACAAGGAACTGTTTTTAGCGTGTGTCTGATAATTTAGCATGGTCGGTATATTGTTAGGACATTGCTCTAATAAATCCTTCTTTATTATTACAACGGTCACACCAGACGGCCCGAGATTTTTCTGGGCACCAGCGTAGATGAGAGAAAAATCTTCTACATTAATCGATCTGCTTAAGATATCACTCGACATATCTGCAATCAATGGAATGTGGGGGGAAATGGTAGGGAATTCCTTCCATTGTGTGCCGAAAATGGTATTGTTGCTCGTTACATGCAAATAAGCGGCATCTTTTGATAGTTCTAAGTGAGAAGGGATGCTAGTATAACCAGAGTCCTTAGCGGTTGAAGCAATGTGAGTCGAGCCCATTTTTTGTGCCTCTTTTAATGCTTTTTCTGACCAAGAACCGGACAAGCTATAGTTTGCTGTCTTACCTAAAGGAAGAAAGTTCATCGGGATGGCAGAAAATTGCAGACTAGCACCACCTTGCATGAAGAGAATGTCATAGTCATCTGGAATTTGTAATAGTTCTTGTAAAAGAGTTGCTGCTTTCTGATGAACCTTATCGTATTCTTTGCTTCGATGACTTAATTCCATAACAGACATACCTGTCTCTTGAAAATTCAACAATTCCTCCTGTGCACGTTTTAACGCTTGCTTTGGAAGTGCAGCCGGCCCAGCATTAAAATTATAAACACGCTTCATCCTATTAACCTCCTAAAGTAATCTAAAAATATTAATATATATCCTATCATGAATAATGTTAGAATACATGAAAGATTTCGAAAAAAGTTAGGAGTAAATGATTATGTATCATGAACAAAAGCCTTTTGATGTTAGTCCATATGATCATCCCGATATTTACCCTGGTCCAAGGCCGGCATCTTCTTTTTTATTTTGGCAAGGTAAAGCCCATAGAATGGAGGCGGGTAAAGGAGTGCCTGTTGAACAGCATTCTATTCACTTTACCAATGTAGACCATGTGCTGGGCAGTTTGGCATTTCAAAGTACCCATGTGAAAAAAGTGGAGGAGTTTTTGGGAGAGGGAGGATTACAATCCAAGGTTCCCGTCGTCGCTTATGGGTCGAATGTTTGTTTAGCTCAATTGCAATACAAATTCCGATTGCGCCCAGAAGAAGAGGATTTTATGCTTTGCTTAAAAGGGGCAGTTACGGATTCTGATATTGTTTATGCACCATTTTTAGCACCTTATGGGTCACTGCCTGCAGTCATTGCACCAGTGGAAGGGGCGGTATGTGAGGTTTGGTTGACGTTTATGGACAAAAAGCAATTGGAATTGATTAATTCAACGGAAAAAGGATATGAACTTAGAGTACATACTGGCAAAAAAGTTCGTTTGGATACTGGTGAAGTTTTTGAGAATGTCTATGCTTACTAAGAGCCTCGCGCCTTATTATGGAAAGACGAAATGCGCAGATTCAAGGACATTTCCGGTCAAAGTCCCCTACAGTCTGTTTGGCAAAGTGAGATGCTTAACGAGTTAAAGCTTGCAGTTGGCCATAGAGGAACACGTGAAGAATTTATTCACTTGTTAAGATGGGACAGAAGTTATCGTGATCATGTAGAAGGATTTCTAGAGGATGAATGCACCTATGCCTTTGATCATCCTGACTGGAATACTGCGGAACCGATCCTTTCCATCGGAGAGATGAAAAGATCATTTTGAAAATAAAAGGACGTGGATCCATAAAAGGACCACGTCATATATCTTACTTTATACCTTGATTAATTTTAGTTGAGATCTCTTGCAATTCTTGAGATGTGTAATCGCTTTGGTTCGACTTCCATACTGCTCCAAATCCATCACCTTTGCCGTAACGAGGGATGATGTGAAGATGGTAATGAAATACCGATTGACCGGCAGCTTCTCCATTATTATTCAATAGATTAAGACCAATTGGTTTAAACTCTTCTTTAATGGAATTAGCGATTTTAGGCACTACTTTAAAAAGATTCTCTGCTATTTCAGGAGTAAGTTCGTAAATGTTTTCTTTATGTACTTTCGGAATAACCAGTGTATGTCCTTTTGTTACCTGGCTAATATCAAGAAACGCCAAAACGTGCTCGTCTTCATAAACTTTTGCAGCTGGGATATCCCCGTCGATAATCTTACAGAAAATGCAATCACTCACCCGTATCACCTCTGAACTTTATTTTCATCTATTTTACCATGTCTTGGACAAGTAACCTAATCTGATGAGCAGACAAATTAAACAAGCAAGAGCAAAAGCTCCTGCTTGTGAAGAAGGGATCGAGAGGCAACAAGCTTCTCTATCTGAGTAAGGAGAAGCCTACAAACAACATTTTAGCTTTCAAATAACTGTGCTTGATAAACACCTCATTTGATATTAAAAATGTGTCTAATGGTCAGCTTTCCTGTTCAAAACAACCATCCCCTTGTTACTGAGTTATACAACTTTAGTAACGTGGCTATCGACTAAAAGTCTCTTTAACGAACACCTCATTTTCAGAATGAATCAATCACAGGTTACGACTTTAGAGTAAAGTGTCGCCCGTAAGCACCTCATTTCTTCATCAATCGGAGTTACGTTACAGATGATCGTGTAGTTGCAGTCGGTTAAGTCCCGCAACGACGAGAGAAATAGTTTAACCTTATCTAGAACAAAGCAACACTGTCTTTGACAGTCACCTCATCTACAAAGAAGTAAACCAAAGGCTTGTATATGTGCCCCTCTGTCCCCTTCCTTACATATGATGCGCACTTTCGTAAAAATTATGTTATGGTAAAATTTAATAATAAAGTTTTATTTCAGGCAGAAAGGGTAGGTTGATGTGAGCTTATTGGAGATTAATGGGTTAACTGGCGGTTATACAAACCAGGCTGTGCTAAAGGATGTTTCCTTTGGTGTGAAGGCTGGTGAATTGGTAGGACTAATCGGTCTTAATGGTGCCGGTAAGAGTACGACGATAAAACATGTGATCGGGACAATGGAGCCGAAGAAAGGGTCCATTAAGATTAATGGTATTTCCATTCAAGAGGATACGACGAAGTATCGCTCGACGTTTACATTTATTCCAGAGACTCCGATTTTATATGATGAATTGACGTTGTATGAACATCTTGAACTAACTGCGATGGCATATGGGTTATCAAAAGAAACATTTGAAGAACGATTGCATCCTTTACTAAAAGAATTCCGAATGGAAAAACGTCTTAAATGGTTTCCTGCCCATTTTTCAAAAGGTATGAAGCAGAAGGTTATGATCTTAGCTGCATTCTTGATTGAACCGAGGCTCTATATTGTGGATGAGCCATTTGTCGGTTTGGATCCCCTTGCCATTCATTCATTGCTTGAAATGATGGACAAGGTGAAAAAAAGTGGGGCTGGTATTCTGATGTCCACTCACATCTTGGCCACTGCCGAAAGATATTGTGATTCATTTGTCATTTTACATGAAGGAGAAGTTCGTGCAAAAGGTACGTTAGAAGAGCTGAGGGTGCAGTTTAATATGCCATTGGCAACACTTGATGACCTCTATATCCAATTGACAAAGGAAGAGAGCAATGTTTAATGTTGATCAGCTCTGGCAAACCAGATTCAGCCAATATATAAAAGATACCAGAAGATATTTACGCTATATGTTCAACGACCATCTCGTAATTGTAATGATTTTTTTGCTTAGCGGTCTAGCCCTTGCTTATCAAAATTGGTTAGAGGTAGTACCGCCTGATTTTCCTTATGCCTTACTTATGGGGGGGATTTTGGCCCTTCTAATGACAAGAGGAAGCATACATACATTTCTTAAGGACCCTGACCTTGTCTTTTTGCTTCCACTTGAAGAGAAGTTGAAACCATATATCAAAAAATCATTCATTTATTCCATTGTATTGGAGAGTTATTTTCTTTTACTTGTATTTGGAATATCTGTTCCGCTTTTTTTCACACTGACAGATGCAACGTTCCAAACGTTGATCTTCGTGCTTCTCTTGTTGCTGGGAATGAAATCCTGGAACCTATGGATGACATGGCTAATCAACTTCTATACAGATAAAAAGGTAAGGCTTGTGGATTGGTGGATCAGGCTTACGTTGAATTTCGGTATGCTGTATCTTGTATTTTCCGAAGCGAACCTGCTTTTTATTGGTGCAGTGGCGTTCATCATGCTCCTTTTGCTCATCTATTTCCAGAACACAACAAAGAAAATGAATTGGAAATGGGACTTGTTGATAGAAAACGAAACCAAACGGATGCAGCTATTTTATCGCGTAGCCAATCTGTTTGTTGATGTACCGGGTCTTAAAGAAAAAGTGTCAAGAAGAAAATGGTTGGATGTTCTCCTTTCCTGGTCACCTTATGGGAAAGACAAAGCATTTGGTTACCTATACCTTCGCACATTTCTGCGTTCGGGAGATTATTTTGGACTATATATGAGGTTATTGATTATTGGAGCTGTTTTGCTTTTGACACTTCCTGTAGGGTACGCAACATATCTAGTGCCTGTACTGGTGCTATATTTGACGGGCTTTCAACTTATCCCAATGTGGCGCCATCACTACAATAAACTCTGGTTGTCGATTTATCCAGTTCAAGAAAAGCACCGTATCCTTGCATTTACTAAAATGATTACGGTTATTCTTATATCACAGACGGTTGTTCTAGCTGCTTTATTAGTCTTTGTAGCGACTTGGATGGAAGTTGTGGTCATGTTGGTTGGCGGGATCCTATTTGCCTTCTTATATGTACAGGGTGTAGTAAAACGCAAGATTGCCTCACTCTAATTTCTAAAAAACACTCAAGTTTGCTTGGGTGTTTTTATTTAAATATTGGTTGCATTTTGGTACTGTTGCTTTCCGTTCCAGGCGCTTCGCTTGGCTGCGCCGAGGCCACTGAAAAAGTCTTGGATTTTAGATGTTGTTTAGACACCGCTGTTGATTTCCGCAAACGGCTTCGCTTTCCTAGGGGCGCTGCTGGAGCCTCCTCGGCAAGCCTGCGGGATCTCCACCTAGCGCTACCTCCCTCAGGAGTCTTCGCCTTTTGCTCCAATCAACAGCTAAGAATCATTTAAACTTTACGTTACCAGTTTTTCAGAGGCCTCAATGCGCCTGCGGGGTCTCACCAGTCCCTTCCTCCCGCTGGCTTCTACGCGCCTTCCACTTCAATCAACAAGATGACTTCATTCAACAAATGTTATTGAAGAACCATCAAAATGAGTTGCCAAATAAACCATCAAAGTAGCTTTAATGTAATTTTTAGCTGTGGATTGGAGCAATGGTGGAGACTCCAGCGGGGGAGAAACGGTTGGTTGAGACCCCGCAACGAAGTGAGGAGGCTCAAGCACCGTCCCGCGGAAAGCGAAGCCATTTGCGGAAAGGAACAGCGTCGGTAACACAGTAATCAAAATTGTTTTTTCTTATTCTGAAACATATTTACCCTAATTCTCGTATATGAAGTAAGGATAGATAAAGGTGAGGAGTGTTTCCTTTGTATGAAGACAAGGTAATGGAAGAAACGAGAAGGTGGAAAATGCAGGTGGCAAAGAAATCTACCATGTTTCAACGATTTTCAAAAGGTGCGCAAAACAAGATGAATGCCTTCATACCGGAGAAAGTCCATACCATCATGACAGAGAGCATAAAAAAAATGGTACAAGGGACACTTGTTGGGAGCAACATGACAACCAAATTGAAGGTAGGCCATGTAATCATGACCTTAGAGGAGAAGGAGAAGTGGATTCATGAAAAATTGAATGTATATAAAAGGACTGCAGCTGTGGAGGGGGCAGGTACAGGAGCGGGAGGAATCCTCCTTGGCTTAGCGGATTTCCCCCTGCTCCTGTCGATTAAAATGAAATTCTTATTCGAAGTGGCTGCCATTTATGGTTTTAATACAAAAAATTATGACGAAAGAGTATTTATTTTATATATCTTTCAGTTAGCCTTCTCAAGTGATTCCAGGAGAAAAGAAGTGTTAAGGTACGTGGAGAATTGGGAAGAGCACAAAGAGGAAGCAAAAGAGCTTGATTGGAAGGCGTTTCAACAGGAATACAGAGATCACATCGATTTGATCAAAATGCTGCAAATGATTCCTGGGTTTGGAGCGGTTGTGGGGGCATATGCAAACTATCATTTTCTTGATCAGTTGGGAACGACAGCGAAAAATTGTTATCGAATAAGAATGTTCAAGGAAAAGGGGATTAAGTTATAAAAATGCCAGGCTTCATAAATGGGAGCCTGGCATTTTTTTATCCTTTTATTGATGAGAAGGGATGAGCTTTTCTTTTTCGTGTTGGTGATAAAGTACAGTTGCTGCACCAAGCGTTTTGGCGGCGATTAATAGTGATTTTTCATTTATGTCAAACTTGGGATGATGGTGAGGATACGCCACTTCTACGCCTTCCGGTTTTGCACCTGTAAAAAAGAAAGTCCCTTTTACATGTCTCAGATAGTAGGAAAAGTCTTCTCCGCCCATATGTGGTGGTGTTTCTTCCAAAGCTTCCACCTCTTTAATACCAGAAGCGACGCTTACTAGGTAATCTGTCTCGTTTTTATGGTTGACGACAGCTGGGTACCCCCGGTGGAAATTGTATTCATAGGTTGAACCATTTAAGGCACAAGTAGAGGATGCAACTGTGTCAATTTCTGCCTCAATCAAATCTCTTACATCATCATTGAATGTTCGCACAGTTCCTTCTAGATAAGCCGAGTCTGCAATGATATTAAAGGCATTTTCTGCGACAAACGTACCAACTGAAATTACTGCAGGATCGATAGGGTTTACTCGTCTGCTTACTATCTGTTGAAGGTTAAGGACCAATTGAGAAGCAGTGACAACGGCATCTTTTGTCTTATGCGGCTGTGCACCATGGCCACCAGAACCTTGAACTTTGATGGAGAATCGATCCGCTGCAGCCATTACAGGACCTACTCGGTACAGAATTTTTCCAACTTCATTTCCAGACCATAAGTGGGTACCAAATATGACATCCACCCCTTCTAAACATCCGTCGTTTATCATGGCCACTGCTCCACCTGGTGCATATTCCTCTGCGTGTTGATGGATCAATACAACGTTTCCTTCAAGATCCTCTTTTAGTTCATTTAAACACTTTGCCAGTACTAATAATGTTGCGGTGTGGCCGTCATGTCCACAAGCATGCATCACACCTGGAACTTTTGATTTATATGCCACTTCTTTTTCATCCTGGATTGGGAGTGCGTCAAAATCGGCACGCAAGGCAACTGTTTTTCCAGGTCTGGCACCGGCTATCTTGGCAACCACTCCATTGCCGCCAACATTTGTTTGGTGTGCAATTCCTAAATTTTTATAGTAATCGGCAATATAGGCAGCTGTGTGGAATTCTTTAAAAGATAATTCAGGGAATTGGTGCAAATAGCGTCTGATTTCAACCATCTCATTGTAACGACTTTCTAAAAGTTCATTCAGCTTATCTAACAACTGGCTCTCCCCATTTCAAAATTATTATCATTGCTTTTGTTTAATATAGTATTCTATATGACTATTCGGAAAATTAATAGTCATAACTTTCATAAATTTAGTAAAATAGTAAATGAATGTAGGTATAAGAGGAGCTGACGTTTATGGAAACAGAATTAGGAAATAAACATGTCCAAGAAAACCATATAGGTAAATGGAGAAGGTTAATCTTATTTTTATTATGTGGTGCCTTTTTCATTTGGGCCTTCCAACAAATAATGAATGAACAAACAATAGGTTTTGATGAATCCATTCGCAACTTTGTCATTGGTTTGGAAGCGGATGTCCTGATTAGCTTTTTTCACTTATTTACGATGCTTGGAGATAAAACGGGAGTAATTATTATTATGGTACTGTCCATTCTAATGATTTGGTGGAAAAAAAGGGATTACAAAGCAATGGCTATAATTGTTGGAGGAGTCATTCTCGTCAATGAACTTAATAAATGGCTTAAAGACTTCACAGGCCGTGAAAGACCGATGACAGGTCCAGGCGCAGAGAGTCTAAGTTTTCCAAGTGGACACGCGATGGTAGGGCTATTCTTTTATGGATTATTAGTATATTTTGCACAAAGTGGAATACGCTTGCTGATCGCAATATTTGGAACAGTGTTCATTGCGCTTCTAGGCACTAGCAGACTGTTCTTAAATTATCATTACCCATCAGATGTTTTTGCTGGTTATGCTGCAGGGTACGTATGTTTGATTTTTGGTGTATTATTGTACGAATGGTCACAATCGTTTCGTAAGAATAAGAGAGCAATGTAGCTGTGGTTCCTTGCTTTTTTAGCTGCATTTCAGTCTCAAGACGGACAAAGAAACTGCCTGCGGATAGGGGCTTTTTAAAAAGAAAATACGTAAAATAGAATTACATAAAGGTTTCAAACGAAACCGTGTCAAATATAAAAGAAGGGAGGCTTAATGGATCGAATGAAAAGATTTAATCAGAAAATCATGGCTATTATCTTTGTTTTTATTGGAATAATGTTGTTACTTGTCAATATTGGTGTCATTTCCTTGGAAATAAAAGAGTATTTTGTCACCTATTATCCAGTGTTAATCGTACTTTTAGGGTTAAAGTTATTTATTGAAACTTTGTTTTTTCATAAACAAGCACTTTTCATTAGTTTGTTTCTTTTAGCTTTTGGTGGGTTATTGTTACTTGACCGTTTGGACTATATAGAGTTCCAGTTCCATATGTTTTGGAAATTATGGCCGCTCTTGATTGTTTATTTTGGAATGAAATTGTTTGTGAACAAGCGTCCAGTTACAATTAGATTCACAAAGGAAAATGATGAATACAAGGATGTCTTCGATACCTACGATAAGTCCGATGAAGAAATAAATTGGAATGGAAATAGTTCAAAGCGTGTCATAACGATTGGCGATATGAAAATGAATAAGCAAAACTGGGCAGTGGAGCCATTGTCTGTCTGGAATGTCGTGGGTGACTATTATTTTGACTTTAGTAAGGCTTATATACCGGACAAAGAAACAAGTATTCAAATAAAGGGTGTTGTTGCCGATTTAAAGATGCTTGTTCCGGAAGATCTTTCAATTAAAGTGTCGGCTAAAGTGAAAATTGGGCACCTGAATATATTAGGAAATTCTTCAGAAGGAAAAGGAAATAATCTTTACTATGAATCCGAAAATTACAATGAAGCGACTAGAAAGCTAAACATTGTGCTGGATATGAAAATAGGGGATGTTCGCATTGATCGAGTCTAAAAAGGAGAGGAAAATTGAGAGTTTGCGATTTTGGTATATCCGTTCTTTCATGGTTGTATCCGTTGTATCTGCGTTTCTTTTTTTTCTGTTTCTCCAGGTTGTTTTGCTTTTCTATCCGGATGGTTTAGTAGTCAATGTTCAATGGAGTATGTTGCTGACGGTGGTGGCATTTATAATTTTGGCCATTACAAGTTTATATTTTGGCTATAAGCAAAGTGGAAACATGAAAAAGAGAGTCGAGGATATTTCCACATTTATTGCAACGTTGAGAAGAGGAAAGTTCTCTGAAAGAATTGCAGTTGGACAAACTGATGAACTTGGTAGATTAGCAGAAGATATCAATCAGCTTGCTATTAAAATTCAAAATCAAGTCAAATCTTTACAAAAGCTAGCGGAAGAAAAAAATGAATTGGCAATCAAAGCGCATAATGCTGCAACAATTGAAGAAAGACAGCGTTTGGCAAGGGAGCTTCACGATTCTGTCAGTCAACAGCTGTTCGCATTAAGCATTATGTCTTCCGCTTCTATCAGGATGTTTGACTCTCATCCGCAGGAGGCAAAAAAGCAGCTAACTGATATTGCTGCCATTGCTGCTCAAGCACAAGGAGAAATGAGAGCCCTGCTCCTTCATTTAAGACCTGTCTCGTTGACCAATGATTCACTGTGCGTGGGGATTAACAAATTATTGACAGAGTTAGAGGATCGAACTCCTATCACTTTTCAAAAAGATATTCACGAAATTTCGGTTTTATCCAGTGCCACAGAAGATCATCTGTTTAGAATTATCCAAGAGGCAATATCCAATATTTTAAGACATGCTGATGCCACAATCGTTAAGTTGGACATGCATCAAAAAGGAAATCAGTATGTATACATATTTATTAGTGACAACGGTAAAGGGTTTGAGATTAATCAACAAAAACAAGCTTCTTTTGGTCTTCATACTATGCGAGAACGGTGTGAAGAAATAGGGGGGCAGTTACACATCCGTTCCAAAAAAGGGGAAGGAACTCATATTGAAATCAACATTCCAATACGAGAAGGGGAAAACTAGATGAATAGGATTAAAGTGGCGGTAGTCGATGATCATGATATGGTGCGAAAAGGATTATTGG
This sequence comes from Bacillus sp. CHD6a, assembly GCF_001293645.1. Taxonomy (GTDB): domain Bacteria; phylum Bacillota; class Bacilli; order Bacillales; family Bacillaceae_I; genus Sutcliffiella_A. Next base: position 100,921 of record NZ_LBMD01000010.1, on the reverse strand, counting down.
CTTACTTAATAACGGAACCCGGTTTAGAGATTGTCGGGGAAGGTTCTAGCGGACAGGCAGCGATTGAACTTGCTAAACAAGAAAAACCTGATGTCATATTGATGGACTTACTGATGGAAAATGGTACAGGAATAGAAGCTACCAGGGAGATTATTAAGTTTCATCCAACCTGTAAAATCATTATTATCACAAGCTATTTCGATGATGAACAGGTTTTCCCAGCAATTGAAGCTGGAGCGTATAGTTACCTGTTGAAAACGGCAAGGGCGGAGGATATTATAAAAGCAATTGAAAAAGCAGTGCAAAATGAGCCTGTCATAGAACCAAAGGTGGCAAGTAAGATGATGAATCGGTTTCGTACACCTTCTAAATTACCTCATGATGAGCTAACAGAACGGGAGCTAGAAGTTCTTATGTGTCTTGGAGATGGATTGACGAATCAGGAAATCAGTGAGGAATTATTTATTGGAGTTAAGACTGTAAAAACACATGTGAGCAATATTTTAGGTAAACTTCAGGTTGCTGACAGAACGCAAGCGGCGATTTATGCCAATAGGCATGGCGTGCTGCGTGAGAAAAAATGAGGAAAATGAAAACCCCCGTTTATTGATGGAGGCCACTGAAATAGTATTTTATTTAAGGTTTAGGTGAACGCCGATGTTGATTTTCGCAAATGGCTACGCTTTCCTAGGGGCACTGCTGGAGCCTCCTCGGCTACGCCTGCGGGGTCTCCACCTAGCGCTGTCTCCCTCAGGAGTCTTCGCCTTTTGCTACAATCAACAGCTAGAATCTTCAAGTACTATCTAGTATCAGTTTTTCAGTGGCCGTCATTGAAGGACGGGAGATTCCCTATTACGAATCCTGCTCTTGCATTTCTGCGTAGTAGGTGGTTACGTAAGAAGGACGAGGGAAAATCTGTTGTTTTTGTTCTACGCCTTCTGAGGTGCCGCGTTTTTCGTGGGCTTTATCATAAGCTTTGGATTCTTGCCATTGCTTAAAGTATTTATCATCTTCCCATAATGTTAAAATCACATAAGTATCAGAATCTACTGGGCGAAGTACACGAATAGCTGCAAATCCAGGTTCCTTTTCAATCAATCCTGCTCTTTGGCTAAAACGATATTCAAAGACAGGTCTACCTTCATCTGTTACTGGTATGTTATTCAAAACAGCAAACTTACCTTTCGACAGATCTCCATTAGAATCTAGCACTTCAAAATTCTTACCAGATTTAAAGCTGGACTGATCCACCGTTTCATGCATCAGAACGGCATTATCCTCCCCAAACATTAACAAGTTTTCTCCACTTTCTAACGTGTTTTGTAAATCGCTTAAATAATCGGTAGTACCGAAAGTCATGTAAAAATTCATCTTCTATTCTCTCCTTTATGTTTAATATCGACATTATAATTACAAAATAAGGGGAACCCGAGAAAAAATATGTAGAATAAGGTAGAATAAAGGGTGGACAACCTTTCAATTTTACCTTACTAGATGATTATTCCCGGTACATAGGAGGAGGTAAACCACTTTGGAAAGATTTAAGAGAAATAAATTATCCCAAATGAAATTACCAAACATCAAAGCAATCTTGTCAAAAAAGTACTTCCTTTTTCCATTCATTTTAGCATGCATTGCTGTAATAGGACTAATAGGTTATATCTTTATCATTTTATTAGGAGACTATGTCATTGATGAAAAGAAACTGATCATGGACTCTACTACAACTATGGTAGATGAAAACGGAAATGAAATAGCCTCACTCTTCTTTGAAAATAGGGAAATCGTAGAAATATCCAAAATACCGGTACATGTAAGAGAGGCATTTGTGGCGGTGGAGGACAATCGTTTTTATGAACATAGAGGAATTGATGTTCGGGCAATTGGTAGAGCAGTTTACCGTGACATTCTGGCCAGAAGTAAGGTAGAAGGAGGAAGCACCCTTACGCAGCAACTCGCAAAAAATATCTTCTTATCGAATGAAAAATCATGGCTCCGGAAGACGAAGGAAGCGGTAATAGCCATAAACCTAGAAAGAAGATATACAAAAAATGAAATTTTGGAAATGTATTTAAATCAGATTTATTTTGGACATGGTGCATATGGCGTTCAAGCAGCATCAGAGCTTTATTTTAATAAAAATGTAGAAGAATTGACGGTAGAACAAGGTGCCTTGTTGGCTGCTCTTCCTAAAGCGCCTAATGGTTACTCCCCTATCAATCATCCAGAAGAAGCGAAAAAAAGACGTGACCTTGTTTTGCATCTTATGGAAGACCAAGGCTATCTTGAGGCAGAAGAAGCTGTTGGTTTAATGGGGAAAACGTTAGGCTTGGATGTAATCGAATCTCCAGAAAAACAGGCTTACCTAACGTATATCGATATGGTGATGGAAGAAGCAGAAGAGAAATATGGCTTTACTCCAGAGGAATTGCATAGAGGCGGATATAAAATCTTGGTACCGATGAATGTTGCCGCTCAAGATGCTGCATTCCAACGTTTTCAGGACAATCAATATTTTCCTGGCACCAATGATAACGTCGAAGGTGCGTTTGTCTTGATGAATCAACACAATGGTGGCGTTATGGCAGTTATCGGTGGCCGAAACTATGTCACAAAGGGAACAAACCGTGTCCATATTAAAAGGCAGCCTGGCTCCACCTTCAAACCTTTGGCTGTCTATGCCCCTGCACTTGAGGAAGGCAAATATGAGCCGTACAGCCTTTTAAAAGATGAGTTACTTACTTATAAAGATGGACAAGAAGTGTATAAACCAAGAAATTATCATCATCAATATAAAAAAGAAGTGACCATGTATGAGGCGATAAAGGATTCCTTAAATGCACCTGCAGTTTGGGCGTTAAATGAATTGGGAATCAAAAAAAGTAAAAGCTATCTTGAAAAGTTGGACCTGTCTATTCCCGATAACGGGCTGGCTATTGCACTTGGAGGATTGAAAGAAGGGGTGACCCCTCTAGAACTCACAAAAGCTTATCGATCTTTTGGCAATAATGGCAAGATAGTAGAACCCTATTTTATTCAGGAAATCAGAACGAGAAAAAACGAAGTTATCGCCAAAGTAAAAAAAACCGAAAAAAAAGTTTTTAGCCCTCAAACAGCATGGAATATGACAAGGATGCTTGAAGGAGTAGTTCAGGACGGGTCTGCACAAGCAGGAGACCTACAAGGAGAACTTGCTGGTAAGACAGGCACTACCAACTATCCAGGTTTTGATAATGCTATAAAGGATACTTGGTTTGTCGGGTATACCCAAGATGTAATCGGAACAGTTTGGATGGGCTATGATAATACGACTCCCGAACAACATTTGACTGCAGGAGGAGCTTATCCCACTAGACTGTTGAAAGATATATTGCGAGATGCAGGACTCGATAATGGAGCGTTTTCCGTTCCTGTCGGTGTAGCGGACCTAGAAGAACCAATCTCTATGCCAGAGAGTATTCAATTAAATGGATCGATTACCTTTCATCCGTTGGGATTGTTTACAGTCAACCTGGAGTGGAGTGAAGCGGAAGATGACCGAATTGTCTATAGAGTTTATTCTGTTTCAAGGGATAAGGAAAATTTGATTGGAGAAGTATCTGGGGAGCATCAACACTCAGTGAAAAACATCAATATCTTTAATGTTCCTGAATTTTACGTTGTTCCATACAATACCCAAACGCAAAAAGAAGGAAATCCATCTAATACATTAAAGCCGTCATTTAGATAAGGAATAAATCGACAGCAATGATACAAAAAAGATAAAAAATATCAATGAAATGTACGGTTTGAGGAGAAGCGGGAGATGAATGTACAAGTAGGAGCATTTTTTGCAAGAGTAGGATTGAATATTAAAAAAGCTTGGTTAAATGAAAAAAGTTTGAACCTTGAGCAATTGCACGTTATTCATCAGAAAAATAAGTTGATGTTGGTCGTATTTGTTACGATGCTCATTCTAGACCTTTTAACCAACATATTTATTTTTCCTCAGATACTTCCTGCAATCATACTCACAGGAGGATCGATGTGTGCTTTGGTTGCTTTCTTTGTTTTGCGGCCTAAGCTTGCTAAGGTGGGAATGTATGTCATCGTATGTACATCCTTCATTCCATTTTGTCTGGTTGCTTATTTAGATAAAGATGTAATCAATTTTTATTTTCTATCCATTCCTTTAATTATGTCTTCCCTATATAACCGTATCTTGCCAATTTTAATAGCAAGTTTGTTAACTAGTATCACCCTGTCATTTTTCTACATCGACTATAACGACATCGTGTTTTCCGATCATTTAAAAGTGGATGTATTGTATTTTATTTTGTTTTCCGTATTTGTCACCATTTTTCTCCTCTTTTCTAGCAGGCTGACAGGGAGTCTCTTAGAAAAGGCAGAAAAGAAAGAAAAGCAAACATCCTTAGAGTTGCTTTCTACGAAAGAATATTTAGAAGCATATTTCAATAATACGACAGACTCTATTGGAGTCTATGACCTGAAGGGGGCCATCTTAAAAGTAAATGCTTCCTTTGAAAAGATGTTTAAAGTGGAAGAAAAAGATATCATTGGTTCGGGAACAAGCTTTCTTTCTTTTACATCTGAAAATTCTTTGCGTGTTTTTTTAAGTAAACTGAAAAGACAGAAGCAACTCTCATTCGAACTTCTGACAGCAACAACGGAAGGAATGCATATTGACCTTAACATTACGGTTACACCTGTAAGGGATGGGCAGGGAGGAATAATAGCGCTAGTTTTTCTCATGAAGGATGTTACCGATAAAAAGAGAACGGAAGAGGCACTCATGCAGTCCGAAAAGCTTTCTGTCATCGGAGAACTCGCAGCCGGAGTGGCACATGAAATTAGAAATCCTGTCACCGTTTTAAAAGGGTTCGTACATCTCCTTTCCCAGGAAAGCAGAGAAAAAGAATTCTTTACCATCATGGATAAAGAATTGGAACGAATCAACCAGATTACAAATGAATTTATGGCGCTCGCAAAACCGCAGGCCATGAAATTTAAAAGACAAAATCTAAAAGAGCTCATACAAGAGGTCTGTGTTTTCCTTGAGAGTGAGGCATTTATTAATCAAGTTGTCATCGAAGTGGTTCATTTTGAAGAGTACTTATGGCTAGAATGTGAACCAAACCAAATCAAACAAGTATTAATAAATATAATTAAAAATGGCATGGAAGCAATGCCAGACGGCGGGAAAATAACCATTCATACTCAAGTAGTAGACGGTTTTGTCACTCTCTTGATTAAGGATGAAGGGTATGGGATCCCTGCAGAAGTGATCAACAAATTGGGACAACCTTTCTTTACCACTAAAGAACAGGGTACAGGGTTAGGTCTGATGGTTTCCATGAAAATTATTGAAAACCACGGTGGTCAGTTAACCATTCGCAGTGAAGAAAAAGTAGGATCAACAGTAGAAATCTCACTGCCGCATATAAAGGTGGGGGAATAATCGTCAATTTTATGAACAATAAGCACTCATTCTATACATTCCTTACATTTATAGGTATAGTGTAACATGACAGAAGTGAAACGAAATAAAAGCAGAAATAAGTCATTTGGAAGGGGTCATCATTTTGAGTCAAACAACATTTAACGATTCATTTATACGAGCATGTAGAGGAGAGAAAACAGAACATGTCCCATTATGGTATATGAGACAAGCTGGACGTTCTCAACCCGAATACAGAAAAATTAAAGAAAAATATTCTTTATTTGAGATAACTCATCAACCTGAGCTTTGTGCTTATGTGACAAAGCTGCCTGTTGATCAATATAACGTGGATGCAGCCATCTTATATAAAGATATTATGAGTCCCCTTCCTGCAATTGGTGTGGATGTAGAGATAAAATCCGGAATCGGCCCAGTTATTGATAACCCGATCCGATCCATTCAAGATGTTGAAAAGCTTGGGGAAATACATCCTGAAGAAGATGTGCCATATGTACTCGATACAATCAAACTATTAACAAAAGAACAATTGAATGTTCCGTTAATTGGTTTTGCAGGTGCTCCATTTACGCTTGCTTCCTACATGATTGAAGGCGGACCATCTAAAAACTATAATAAAACCAAGGCATTTATGTATGCAGAACCGAAAGCTTGGTTTGCATTAATGGATAAACTTGCCGATATGACGATTACCTACGTTCGTTCCCAAATTAATGCGGGTGCAAAAGCAATCCAAATTTTTGATAGTTGGGTTGGAGCATTGAATGTAGAAGACTACCGTTACTTCATTAAACCGGTCATGAATCGCATCTTCTCTACTTTAAAGGAGGAAAATGTACCTCTAATTATGTTTGGAGTAGGTGCAAGCCATTTAGCAAATGAATGGCACGACCTTCCACTTGACGTGGTCGGCCTCGACTGGCGCTTACCGATTGCAGAAGCTAGAGAGCGTGGAATTACGAAACCTGTTCAGGGCAACTTAGATCCTGCTATTCTTTTAGCACCGTGGGAAGTCATTGAAGCAAAAGCAAAAGCAATCCTTGACCAAGGAATGCAACAACCTGGCTACATCTTTAATCTGGGCCATGGAGTATTCCCACAGGTAAATCCAGACACACTAAAACGTTTAGCAACATTCGTACATGACTATTCTTCTAATAGATAGATAATTATGTTTTAGGATATTTAAGCTGATGATTGGAGCAATGGGCGAAGACTTCTGAGGGAGATAGCGGTAGCTTGAGACCCCGCAGCGGAGCGAGGAGGCTCAAGCACCGCCCCTAGGAAAGCGAAGCCCAGTGCGGAAATCATCAGCAGAGTTAACATAATACTCTCCAATAAACCAGAAAAGAAAAGAGGTAAACTATATGTCCAAAAAAACAATGGGCTTGTTGGTAATGGCATACGGTACACCATATAAAGAAGAAGACCTGGAACCATTCTACACACATATCCGCCGCGGCAGAAAACCATCTGACGAAATGCTGCAGGACCTGCGTGAAAGATACGATGCCATTGGAGGAATCTCTCCACTTGCACGTATCACAGAAGAACAAGCAAATGCATTAGGTGCACACTTAAACAGCATCCAAGACGACATTGAATTTAAAGTCTACTTAGGCTTAAAGCATATCGAACCATTCGTAGAGGATGCGGTTCAGCAAATGAAAGAAGATGGAATAGAAGAAGCAGTAAGCATCGTACTTGCTCCTCACTTCTCTACTTTCAGCGTGAAATCCTACAATGGACGTGCAAAAGAAGAAGCAGAAAAAATCGGAGGCCCTTCCATCGTTTCTGTTGAAAGTTGGTATGATGAGCCGAAATTTATCCAGTACTGGGTGGATAGAGTGAAAGAAACGTTTGGATCCATGGATGAAGCTGAACGTGAAAAGGCAGTATTGATTGTTTCAGCTCATAGCCTTCCGGAAAAGATCATTCAAATGGGCGACCCATATCCAATCCAACTCCAAGAAACTGCAGATCTGATCGCAAAGGGTGCAGGAATTAAAAACTATGAGATAGCATGGCAAAGTGAAGGAAACACACCAGATCCATGGTTAGGACCAGATGTTCAAGACATCACTCATGATCTTCATAAAGACAAAGGCTATACATCCTTTGTGTACACTCCGGTAGGATTTGTATCGGATCACTTAGAAGTGCTCTATGACAATGACTACGAGTGTAAAATTGTAACAGATGAAATTGGTGCAAAGTACTATCGCCCAGAAATGCCAAATACACAACCAGAATTTATTGATGCGATGGCTACTGTGGTATTGGAAGAATTAAAGAAAGTATCTCAGTAAATCTAGAAAAAGAAGGCGATGAAACCATGAACGAGGAGAAAAAAAGGGTTGTCATCATCGGTGGAGGCATTACTGGCCTAGCCGCTGCCTACTATCTTCAAAAGGAAAAAAAAGAGAAAAACCTTGATATAGAGATTACCCTGATAGAAGCAAGCAACCGACTGGGTGGGAAAATCCAAACTGTAAAGCGGGATGGATTTACTATTGAACGTGGACCAGACAGCTTCCTTGCTAGAAAATTAAGTGCAGGAAGATTGATAAAAGAAGTGGGACTTGAAGATCAATTAGTGCACAATTCAACAGGTCAAGCCTACATCCTTCTAAAGGGACAACTCCATCCAATGCCAGAAGGGTCTGTAATGGGAATCCCTACAAAACTGTCACCTTTTGTTACTACAGGATTATTTTCCCCAATTGGAAAAATGCGTGCAGCAGCGGACCTTATCCTTCCAGCTTCAAACAATGCCAGCGAAGACCAATCACTTGGGTCTTTTTTCCGCAGAAGACTGGGGAATGAAGTGGTGGAGAACCTGATTGAACCGTTACTATCTGGGATTTATGCGGGGGACATCGATAAATTAAGCCTGCAAGCCACTTTCCCGCAATTTCAGCAGGTGGAAGAGAAGTACCGCAGTTTAATACTTGGGATGAAACAGACAACTCCTAAACAAAAGCCTGCACCTGCCCAAAAGAAAAAAGGTATGTTCCAGACTTTGCGCGGGGGCCTTCAAACGCTTGTAGATGCACTTGAAGAAAAGCTAGATCAGGTAACAATCTTAAAAGCAGTTAAAGTAGACACTATTAAGAAAATAGAGAATCAATATTCTTTAGCATTAAGTAATGGCAAAGAGGTCCAATGTGATAATGTCATTATCTCGACTCCCCATCACGCTACAGCAAGCTTGATTCCTGGAGCAGATTTTCTTGATCCACTACAACAGATGTCTTCTACTTCTGTTGCGACCATTGCAATGGCATTTGATGAATCAGCTCTTAAACAAGACATTGACGGGACAGGCTTTGTGGTCTCTAGGAACAATGATTATACGATAACAGCTTGCACGTGGACCCACAAAAAGTGGCCGCATACAACACCAAAAGGGAAAGTAATCCTTCGCTGTTACGTTGGCAGAGTGGGAGAGGAAGCAATCGTTGATCAAAGCGATGAAGAAATAAAAAAAGTGGTTCTAGACGACCTTAACAAAATTATGGAGGTCGGTTCAGAGCCTGAATTTACGATTGTCACTCGCTGGAGAGAAGCAATGCCTCAATATGCTGTCGGTCATAAAAAGATGCTGCAGAAGATGAACGCTCGTCTATCAGAAGAGATGCCGGGAGTGTATCTTGCTGGAAGTTCTTTTGAAGGGGTTGGGCTGCCTGACTGCATCGATTCCGGTGAAGCGGCAGTCAAAGCAGTGATGAATAGCATAAAAAACAAACCTGTTGCTCAGGTATAAATATCAATAGACGGTTCGGTCGCAGCATAAAGCGACTGAACCGTTTTTTTTTTTTGAAAATATATAATACTGTTGATTGCCGTTCTAGGCACTTTGCTTGCCTGCGGGCGGTCCGGGAGCCTCCTCGGCTACGCCGAGGCCACTAAAAAAAGCTTGATTTTAGTATTTTTATAACCACCGCTGTTGATTTCCGCAAAGGGCTTCGCTTTCCTAGGGGCTGACGTGAGCCTCCTCGGCTACGCCTGCGGGTTCCCAGCTAACGCTATCTCCCTCAGGAGTCTTCGCCTTTTACTCCAATCACCAGCTAGGAATCAAAAAAATTTTTTTTTTAGTTTTTCAGTGGCTTCGCTACGCCTGCGGGGTCTCCAGCTAACGCTATCTCCCTCAGGAGTCTTGGCCTTTTGCTCCAATCACCAGCTAGGAATCAAAAAAATTTTTTTTTAGTTTTTCAGTGGCTTCGCTTCGCCTACGGGGTCTCCAGCTAACGCTATCTCCCTCAGGAGTCTTGGCCTTTTGCTCCAATCACCAGCTAGGAATCAGAAAAATTTTTTTTTAGTTTTTCAGTGGCTTCGCAACGCCTGCGGGGTCTCCACCTAGCGCTATCTCCCTCAGGAGTCTTCGCCATTTGCGGAAAGGAACAGCGGCGACAAGGCAAATATTAAACCTAGATGTTGCTTTTTTATAAAAGAGCATCTATAATAAAACCAATTGACCAATATAGACAATTAGTCATTTTTGTAGGAAAGGAGCTATCAAATGGATCGTAAACAAAGTATCCTTGAGGCAGCTTTAAAATCGTTCTCTTTATTCGGGTATAAAGCTACCACGATGGATCAAGTCGCAAAGCTCGCTAACGTTGGAAAAGGGACAATTTACACCTTTTATTCTAATAAAGAAGAGCTCTTTAGTGAAATTGTCGCAGGAATATTAAGAGAAATGCAGGAAGTGGCTGACCGTTCCATAAATTCAGAGCAATCCTTTTTCGAAAATGCACACAGGGCCCTAATCAGCTTGCTTGATTTTCGAAATGAACATCAACTGACCGTCAAATTGATTCAAGAAGAAAAGGAACTAGGAACAAAAATAGTTAACCAAGAACTTAACCGCCTAGAGCAAATGATTATTACATTTATTAAAGAAAGAATTGAAAAGGCGATAGAAAAAGGGGAACTAAGAAAGTGTGACCCGGAAATTACAGCATTTCTAATGCTCAAGCTTTATGTGGCACTTGTAGTGGACTGGGAAGAACATCATACCCCATTATCCAAAGATGAGATTGCCAATCTATTTGAATTATATTTTATCAAAGGATTATCAACTTGATGATCCTTAAAATTTTTAGAAAAATGACCAAATGACAAAAATGGTCATAATGTAGTATGGAGGTAATACAAGATGAAAAGCGTACTATTTGAGTGGAAGGAATTGCTTACAAACAAAAAAATCCTGATTCCGGTTATAGCAGTATTATTAATTCCATTACTGTATAGTGGAATGTTTCTGTGGGCCTTTTGGGATCCATACGAAAAACTTGATGAACTACCGGTTGCTGTGGTCAATATGGATGAAGGTTCTGAGTATGAAGGAGAACCACTTACTATAGGAGACGACCTACAAGAAAACTTGAAAAAAAATGATGGATTCAAATGGGAGTTTGTTTCTAAGGAAGTAGCATACGAAGGGATGGATAAACAGCAGTACTATATGATTATTGAAATTCCTGATGATTTTTCAGATAGAGCAACAACGCTCTTGGATGAAAACCCTTCTTCATTGGAAATGAAATTCGTTCCAAATGAGAGCTATAATTTTTTATCTGCTCAAATTGGATCGACAGCTGTAGAGAAAATTAAAGAAGAAGTATCTAAAGAACTTACCAGTACTTATGCAGAAGCGATGTTTGCTAATCTGGAAAAGATGGCCGACGGGTACAAAGATGCAGCAGATGGTACTAATAAACTAAACAATGGCGTTCATGAGTTACAAGATGGTTCTGTTGCTTTGAAAGAAGGTTTAGAACAGGCTGTCGAAAAATCGATTGTATTCCAAGATGGAGTGGGAAAGGCCTTTGGTGCCGTAAAAGAAATCCATAAGGGAAATGAGGATCTGTCAAAAGGTTTGGGCCAATTGCATGAAGGTCAAGGGCAACTGGCCTCAGCATCCGAGCAACTCCAAACTGGAGCAGCAACGCTTAATGACGGTTTAACTAAAAGCAATGAAGGTATGTCACATTTGCAAGATGCTCAAGGAGAACTTACAAATGGAGCAGGAAACTTGGCAGAAGGTGCCGCGGAATTAAATGCTGGGACCGTAAAGCTTGAAGAAGGGGCTACACAAGCACAAGAAAAGGCAGAAAAATTGAATCAAGGAATGATTCAATTGAAAAAAGCACTTGAACCAATGATAGAGCAGGCAAGCGAAGAACAACAGGCAGAAATTAATGCTTCTTTTGAACAGTTGATTAATGGTAGTGATGAGTTTTCTAAAAGGCTGATGGCTCTTCAACAGGGAGCTTTAGAATTAAATACAGGCACTTCTTCCTTAGCGGAATATAGCAGAAAGCTTGCAGAGGGACATTCAAACTTTCAGACTGGTTTGACAGAACTGGCAAATGGAACTAACCACCTCTCAGAAGGTTCATCAGAACTTCTTAAAGGTCATATAGAATTTAACAAAGGAATAACACAGTTTGGTGAAAAATTAGGTGACGCAATTGAGGGCAGTAAAAAGCTTGCAGAAGGGTCAAGTCAGCTTTTAGCCGGTATGGAACAGTTAGACGGAGGTTCCAAACAATTTCAACAAGGTACACAAGAGCTTGCAGAAGGTTCAAATAAAATCTCCTCTGGTCTATCTGAAGTCGGTGAAGGAACAGATGAACTGGAGGAGAACTTGAAAGATGCTTCTGAGAAATCCGGGGAGGTTAAGGGGACGGACAAAACCTTTGATATGATTTCTGAGCCGGTAAAGGTAAAATCAGAAGTGGAGAACGGTGTTCCGAACTATGGAACAGGTTTTGCACCTTACTTCTTATCTCTTGGTCTTTTTGTAGGTGCACTCTTGCTTTCCATCGTATATCCAATGCGCGAGCCTGCAGGCACACCTCGTTCTGGGACAGCATGGTTTACTGGTAAAGCGGCGATTCTTGCTGCAGTAGGAATTCTACAGGCATTGCTTGCAGATGCCGTATTGATTCTAGGATTAGGTGTGGAAGTAAAGAGCATCGGATTATTTATTTTGTTCAGTATCCTTACTTCCTTTACTTTTATTGCACTAGTGCAGTTTTTGGTAACCACACTAGGGGATCCAGGTCGATTTGTTGCCATAATAATTTTGATTTTACAATTAACAACAAGTGCGGGAACATTCCCACTAGAACTAATTCCTAATGCCCTTCAACCATTCAATTTACTGTTGCCGATGACTTACTCAGTGTCAGGATTCAAGGCGGTTATTTCAAGCGGAGACTTCGCATTTATGTGGGAAAATGTGATGATATTAAGTGGATTCATGGTTATTTTGCTTACTGGTACATGGGCATATTTTGTTTATAAGTTTAAAAAGGAATACAAAATCCCTGTTGAACATTCACCGGTAAATTAATTGATTTCACTACATTGGAGGCCGCATTAATTTGCGGTCTCTTCTATTTAATTAAGCAAATTGTAAAATTTTTATTGAAAACACTTACATTTCCTTTTATACTAGTAGTTATGAAAACGATTTCAACCATTCTACTAACCTATTATCTCAGCTAAGGTGGCGAGACTCGTGGCAACAATAGAAGATGTAGCAAGATTGGCAGGGTTATCAAGAACCACTGTTTCCCGTGTCATAAATAACCACCCGTATGTATCGGAAAAGAAGCGTGTACTTGTATCAAATGCAATGAGTGAACTTGGTTATGTTCCAAATTCATCTGCAAGAAGTCTGAGAAGCCAGAAGACGGAGATGGTTGCATTACTGATACCTCGTGTGATGAATCCATTTTTCAGTGAACTGATCGAACGGATGGAAATGGCTGCAGCCGAAAACGGTTACCAGCTCATCATCTGTCAGACAAAATATTCAAAGAAAAAGGAACTTGATTATTTGAACTTGTTAAAAACGAAACAAGTGGACGGGATTATCCTTTCCTCCATACAAAATGACTGGAATGTAATAGAACCGTTTTTAGAATATGGACCGATCGTTTTGTGCAATGAGTTTGAAGAAGATGCGGATGTACCGTCTGTAAGGCTCGACCAGACATATGGCGGTTACATATCGACTAAGCACTTGTTGGAACTTGGTCATCGCAGGGTTGCCTATTGTACTGGTGGCTATAAAAGCAATGTCGCTAAAAGCAGGGAGGCAGGCTTTAAAAAAGCACTTATAGAATTCAATGTAGAATTTCGTGAAGATTTTTCTTTCCGTGATGCTTTTACTATCGAGGACGGAAGAAGGGTGTTTCAGGAAATTTTGGCTTTGGAGGAAAAACCAAGTGCTATTTTCACTGGTGGGGATGAAGTGGCGGCCGGTATTATTTCAGAGGCAAAGCGCTCGGGCTGGAAGATCCCAGAAGATCTTGCAGTTGTGGGATTTGACAATCAGGCGATTACGGAACTGGTGGAACCGACTATTACAACTGTCTATCAGCCTATTGATGAAATGGCCCGCAAAGCCTTTCAGGTCATGATGGAAAAGGTGCGTTCCAAACGTTTTCGTCACAAGGAAATTTATGAATATGATCTCGAGCTTATCGTTCGGGAATCAACGGTCAAACAAGGGGTTTACGTATAGAATAGAAAAAAGAGCACTTATGGGGATGAGTGCTCTTTTGTTATGAGAAAGTATAAGATCGGTTGATTTCCGTTCCAGGCGCTTCGCTTGCCTGCGGGCGGTCCGGGAGCCTTCTCGGCTGCGCCTGCGGGGTCTCCCCTGTCCCTTCCTCCCGCGGGCGTCTACGCGCCTTCCACTCCAATCAACAAGATGGCTTCATTCATTTAAAGGTTTATGAAAAAGCATCTAATAGAGTTAGCTTAATAGGCATAAACATAAATTTTACGCAATTTTTCAGCTGTGGATTGGAGCAAATGGCGAAGACTCCAGCGGGGGAGTAACGGTAGATTGAGACCCCGCAACGAAGTGAGGAGGCTCAAGCATCGTCCCGCGGAAAGCGCAGTCATTTGCGGAAAGGAACAGCTGTCTAAAACAAAAACCAGGGAACCCGCTATGAATCTAGCAAATTCCCTGGCTTATATTTTATATTATTTTAACTGACTGGACATACACTCATCGCAATGGTTGCCGTAGCACTCGTGCTGCTCATCCATTGTTTTTTTGCATTCAACGCATTTTTTAGGTGGTAAGGTTTTGAAAAATTCTGTACTTTTAATCAACATGTTATCACCCTCCGTTTTGTTATTTGTTGTTATTGTATTATAACAGAACTTGTCCTGTCAACAACTGTTTTAAAACAACTCCTCTAAATAGGAAAATGGGCAGGGTTATGGTAGACTTGATTTTGGAAACCAATAGAAGGGTGATGTATAGGCATGAAGCTTACCGTGGTAGGATTTTGGGGAGGCTATCCAGCTGTTAATAGTGCAACATCTGGGTATTTAGTCGAGCATAAAAATTTTAGATTATTGATTGATTGTGGAAGTGGTGTATTAGCACAGCTTCAGAATTACATAGATGTAACAGAACTTGATGCAGTAGTCTTGTCACATTACCATCATGATCATGTCGCGGATATTGGTCCTTTGCAATATGCGAGACTTATCTCATTTTATATGGGCAAATCTGTAACTCAGCTTCCTATCTACGGTCACCAGGAGGACTTACAAGGGTTTTCGTCACTGCATCATAAAGAATACACAAAAGGAATTGCATATGATCCGTCTACTCCATTACAGGTAGGGCCATTCACCATTGAGTTCTTGAAAACGACTCATCCTGTTCCGTGTTTTGCCATGAAGGTATCCACAGACGAAGGTTCGTTTGTGTACACGGCAGATACAAGCTATCAGGAATCATTCATCCCCTTTACACAAGGGACAGACTTATTGATTTGTGAATGTAATCTGTACGCTCACCAAGATGGTAAAGATGCAGGACATATGAACAGCCATGATGCTGCAAAGGTTGCGCAAGGTGCAGAAGTGCCACAATTGTTGCTCACACATCTACCTCATTTCGGTAAAGTGGAGCAGTTGGTGGAAGAGGCTGAAACGATCTACCATGGAAAAATTGATTTAGCACATATAGGATATGGTTGGGAGAGTGGCAAGAAATGATGCTTTTTATTGATAATAAAGGAATTACTGATCCAAGAATCAATTTGGCAATTGAAGAATATGCACTTAAAAATTTGGAAATTGAAGATACCTACTTACTCTTTTACATCAATGAGCCTTCCATTATCATCGGGAAAAATCAGAACAGTGTTGAAGAAATTAATACAAAGTATGTGGAGGATAATGGCATTCATGTGGTACGTAGATTATCCGGAGGTGGAGCGGTTTATCATGATCATGGAAACTTGAATTTTAGTTTTATCACCAAAGATGATGGCGAAAGCTTCCATAACTTCAAAAAGTTCACGGCACCAGTTGTGGAAGCATTGAAAAGCCTTGGAGTGGAAGCAGAAATGAGCGGGAGAAATGATATTCTTGCCGAAGGACGAAAGATCTCCGGAAACGCTCAGTTCTCAACAAAAGGCCGTATGTTCAGCCATGGCACGCTTCTGTTTGATTCTGAAATTGAGCATGTCGTTTCCGCGCTGAACGTGAAGAAGGATAAAATTGAATCCAAAGGCATAAAATCAATTCGCAGCCGTGTGGCAAATATTAAAGAGTTCCTAAAGGAAGATGTTACGATTGAACAGTTCCGCCAACTTCTATTAGAGGCAATCTTTAAATCAAAGGATATTCCTACGTACGAACTAACAGAGGAAGACTGGCAGAACATTCAGGAGCTCTCCAAAGAACGTTACCAAAACTGGGATTGGAACTACGGAAAGTCACCGAAGTTTAATCTCCAGCATTCACACCGTTATCCAGTGGGGCAAATTGATGTGCGTCTAGATGTAACAAAAGGAAAAATAGAAACCTGCAAAATTTATGGTGATTTCTTTGGTGTAGGAGATGTATCAGAAGTGGAAAACCTTTTGTCTGGTGTGAAGTATGAGAAAGCCGAAATTTCACAAGCTCTAGAAGGAATAGATGTGAAACATTATTTTGGAAATATTACCAGAGATGAATTAATAGATCTAATATATTAATTTTAAGAGCAAGGGGCAGGAATTCCCTGCTCTTTTTTTATACTAAAATATTTTATCTGAAAATTTTAATTTTATCGACATAATTTAATGACAGATATCTAGCAATCTACTATAATGGATAATGGGAGATTTATGAATGGTCATTCATTCAATTTACTCGAAGGGGAGATGAAACACTTGAATATTTCATCGCAGTTGGCACAAACCGCAAAAACAAATCCAATGAAAGAAGCGTATATTTTTGAAGGGGATTCCAAAACTTACGCAGAGTTGAATGCTGCAATTAACGCTTTTGCAACAGGACTTGAAAAGATGGGAATCACAAAGGGGGATCATATCGGCCTTGTTGTCGGAAACTCGCCATATTTCGTCATTGGGCTTTATGGTGCGGCACGAATTGGGGCAACCGTTATTCCTATCAATCCAATCTATACTCCAGAAGAACTTTCTTACATCCTTAGAGATGGCGATGTCAAAGCCATCATCACCCTAGACCTTCTTGTTCCACTATTTGAAAAGCTTCATGGTCACCTGCCTTTAACGGAGCATTACATCATTTGCGAAACACCTGACGGCAAAGAAAAAGCGAAAGATTTTCCGCTTGAGCAACTATCGGTTTATCCAAAATTGAAATCGTTTACAACTATTATGGCATCTGGAAGCTTTACATATGAGGGTCCGGAGCTGAAGGATGACGATGTGGCTGTAATCCTTTATACATCCGGAACAACAGGTAAACCGAAAGGAGCAATGCTGACGCATAAGAACTTGTATCGAAATGCAAAGGATTCTGCCGATTTTCTAAAGATGAACGAATCGGACAAGGTTGTAGCAACGCTTCCAATGTTTCATGTATTCTGTTTGACAGTAGCTTTAAATGCACCATTGATGAATGGCGCGACAGTCATCATTGTTCCAAGGTTCAGCCCTCAGGTGATTTTTGATGTGGTAAAAGACTATGAGGCGACTGTTTTTGCAGGTGTTCCAACCATGTACAATTTCCTTTTGCAATCACAAGGCGATGTAGAAGATGTAAAATCGTTGAGACTTTGCATTTCTGGTGGAGCTTCCATGCCTGTGGCTCTGTTAAAGAATTTTGAAAAGAAATACAATGTTATCATTTCCGAAGGTTACGGATTATCAGAGGCATCACCTGTTACCTGTTTTAATCCATTAGATAAGCCTCGAAAAGCTGGTTCTATAGGGACTACGATTGTAAATGTGGAAAATAAAGTCGTGAATGAACTAGGAGAAGAAGTGGCACCTAATGAAGTGGGAGAACTTGTTGTAAGGGGGCCGAATGTCATGTCAGGCTATTATAAGATGCCAGAAGAAACGTCCGTTGCAATCCGTGACGGCTGGCTATATACAGGCGATCTAGCAAAGATGGACGAAGACGGTTACTTCTATATCGTTGACCGTAAAAAAGACATGATTATTGTAGGAGGCTATAATGTATACCCTCGTGAAGTGGAAGAAGTTCTTTACAGTCACGAAAATGTGGTAGAAGTAGCAGTTGTCGGGGTGCCTGACCCTCAGTTCGGTGAAGCGATAAAGTGTTTTGTCGTAACCAATGCTTACCTGAATGAATCAGACTTACTTGGCTATTGTGCGGAGCGCTTGGCGAAATATAAGGTCCCTTCTTCCATTGAGTTCTTAGAAGAGCTTCCGAAGAATACAACCGGAAAAATCTTAAGAAGAGCATTAAAAGAAAAGCTGGGTGTTTAAAGGATTTACGCTCTCTTTAGAGAATGTATAAAATAGCGAAATTTGTAACCGCTAACAATCTTGGAGGGAGACGGAGAGATTTGAATTATATTGCAGTAGAAATAAAAGATTATATAGCAACTGTAACGCTCAATCGCCCTGATGCGATGAACGCGTTTAATTATGATATGTTAGTAGAATTAGGAAATGTAGCGGAGGAGCTACGCACAAATGGTGACGTCCGTGTTGTAGTGATTACAGCGGCAGGGGAAAAGGCATTTAGTGTTGGAGCAGACCTCAAGGAAAGAAGAGGCCTTACCGAGCAGCAAGTTAGACGCAATGTTTACAAGATCGGGGATGTGTTCAACCGCATCGCTGACTTGCCGCAGCCGACAATCGCAGCTATAAATGGGTATGCGTTCGGTGGCGGGATGGAGCTCCTTCTTGCTTGTGATTTTCGAGTGACGTGCAAAGATGTGAAAATGGGCCTGACGGAAACAAGCTTGGCGATTATTCCTGGAGCAGGTGGTACCCAGCGCCTGCCGCGTATTATTGGTGAAGCAAAGGCGATGGAATTAATTCTGACAGCTCGCCGATTTACTGGAGAAGAGGCATATAGTTTTGGTTTGATTACAAGGTTAGTAGACGAAGGTTTTATGGTGCTTAATAGTGCCATGGAGCTTGCCAGTGAGATGCTCAAAAACGGTCCGGTGGCACTTCAACAAGCCAAATTTGCCATTCGTCAAGGTATGGGAGTTGATATGCAGACAGGCTTGCAGATTGAGCGTAAAGCATATGAAGTGATTATACCGACGGAAGACCGAATAGAGGCGCTTGTTGCGTTTAGTGAAAAGCGGGCACCGGAGTTTAAGGGGAAATAAAATTTATGTGGGACTCTCTCTTCTTTAGGAAGGGGGAGTTTTTTTGTGTGACAAACTGAATGGTTGACGTATGAAACACGAAAAGGGAGCAGGAGAAATAAGTGTGTCAAAGAATCTGTAAGTAACACAAAAAGTGGCAAGCGGGAAAAAAGCCTCTTTCACTATTGTAAAACGATAAGTATCTCGCTTTTCGAAATACTCTTTACATATCCAGTAAACTACTAGTATATTAATAAATAATTCAATTTACTAGTATAGGAGAAATGCACAGTGGCAACTACCATCGCAGCAAGAAAACCTTCTTCTTTTAGAAACGGCTTGCAAGCTGGAGTCAGCATCGCAATCGGCTACATACCAATCGCCATTACATTTGGACTTTTGGCAAAATCAGCAGGCTTAACGGTCTCTGAAACGGTGCTGATGAGCTTACTCGTCTTTGCCGGAGCAGCACAATATATGTCTTTGAATATGATTGTACTCGGATCTGGTGTATTTGAAATTGTTATGACGACTTTTATTCTGAACATACGTCACTTTTTGATGAGCGCTTCCTTGAACGAAAAAGTGGAAGAGAATAGTCTCTGGAAGAAATCACTTTTCTCATTTGGCATAACCGATGAAACATTTTCGGTCTCTGCTACCAAAGAAGGAACCATTCAAACAGGATATATGTTCGGTGTAATCTTAATCGCCTATTCCAGTTGGGTGGTAAGCTCGGGGATCGGGCATGTCATCGGCAGCAGTTTGCCCTCATCGCTTCAGGAGAGCATGGCGGTTGCCCTTTATGCCATGTTTGTCGGCTTGTTGATGCCTTCCTTAAAGAAACACCGAAAAGTGGTTGTGCTCGCCGGGGCTGCCGCTATCCTTAATACTCTATTTTCGTTGGTACTTGGGATTGCCGCCGGATGGTCCATTGTTCTTGCGACTATCACTAGTGCTGTTGGGATAGAAATTTTATTCGCTAAATGGTCAAAGGAGGGGAAAGTGGATGAATAGTATGATTATCATAATGATTGTCGGCATGGCTGTCGTCACCTACCTTCCGCGTTTGATACCGTTTGTGATGTTCCAAGGCAAGGAGCTGCCGCCATTCGTACAGGCAGTATTGAAAAATGTTCCCTATGCGACACTTGGAGCGCTTATTGTTCCCGGGATTTTCTTAATAAATGAAGATATCATGTATGGATTTATCGGTGCAGCCGTGGCATTACTGGTCGCTTACCTAGGAGCAAACGTCATTTTGGTTGTTATTAGCTCTATTGCAGCATTGAGTGTGTATTCCTGGCTTGTCAGTTAAAAATGAAACGAGTAGGCTTTTCTTTCTAATAGCCTGCTTATTTTTTATATTGTGGCATAGAATAAAACAGGGATATCAGGACAAGGGGTTGTGATAAAGTGAAAAAAACAGTCTCTCTAACGTTGATTAGTTACGTTCTCTATTCTTTAGCGGTGACTTTCTACATATGGGTTGGAGCGGATACTTCCCTTCCAACTGAATTAGTGGGAACAAAAGCGGACCCAGCAACCTTTCTAAGTAGCAAGGAACTGTTACTCACCGAAGAGTTTTCTAAAATACGTAATACCATCTACTTTCTGACGCTTCCAGTGGAATGGATCTTCTATTTCCTTCTTCTTGTTTTAGGTGGGGCAAGTGCCATTCAAGGATGGGCGGAGAAAGTCACAAAATATAAATCGCTACAGACAGGAATCTATCTTTTTTGGCTAACCTTATTCAGCACGGTCATTCATTATCCACTAAGCTACCTTCGTTACTTTCTATCTAAGGATTATGGCATTACAGTTCAGCCTTACTCCGGCTGGATGCGTGATCAGGTTGTCGGATTTTGGGAAGGAATGCTGATTATGTGGATAGTGGTTCTTCTTCTCTATCTGCTTATCCGTAAGTTTTCGAAGTGGTGGTGGGCGATTGCTTGGGGATGCTTCATTCCACTTGTATTTTTTATGATGTATATCCAACCTGTTGTCATAGACCCTTTATATAATGATTTTACCGAGCTCCAAGATAAAGAATTAGAAGATAAAATCCTTGAACTGGCAGCCGAAGCGGACATTCCTGCCGACAGAGTTTATGAAGTGAATATGGCTGAAAAAACGAATAGCATGAATGCTTATGTAACAGGTGTCGGGGGTAACTCCCGTATTGTGCTGTGGGATACGCTCTTGACTCGACTTCAGGAAGAAGAAATTCTGTTTATCATGGCGCATGAAATGGGACACTATGACATGAATCATATTGTAATCGGCATTACTGGATACATCGTCTTTTCTTTCTTTGCTTTTTACTTGATCTATTGGACAGCAAGTAGGCTTATAAAGAAATTCGGTAAGAGATGGAAAATCAACAGCTTAAACCAACTTGCCTCGCTCCCGTTATTGCTATTGCTGGTGTCTTTGTTGCTTTTCCTTGCGAGTCCTGTAACAAATGCAATATCACGATATCAGGAGCACAGGGCAGACGTATATGCCATTGAACTGACCGGAAATACAGAACCTGCTATAGAGGCTTTTCAGGAAATTACAAGGTCTAGTTTAAGTGAAGTGAATCCTCCATCTGTAGTGAAATTTTTTCGATATACCCACCCTCCAATGGTGGACAGAATCGCTTATCTGGAGCGATATGTAAAGGCAGAGTAAGCAACGTGAAAGAGTGCGTTGCTTGCTTTTTTTTGTAGGAAGCAATTGTATAATACAGGTGATTTCCGTTCCAGTTTGCATAGCTTGCCAGCGGGCGATCCGTGAGCCTTCTCACGCCTTTGGAAGTCATGTAATAAGTCCTTGATTTTAGGTATTGTTTAGACACCGCTGGTGATTTCCGCAAATGGCTTCGCTTTCCTAGGGGCACTGCTGGAGCCTCCTCGGCTACGCCTGCGGGGTCTCCACCTAGCGCTATCTCCCTCAGGACAAGGAAGGCTTCGGAAGCGATTCATCGCACGAAGAAAATGCGTAGCATTTTCGAGGAGTCTTCGCCTTTTGCTCCAATCACCAGCTAGGAATTAATAAAAATTTTATTTTATCAGTTTTTCAGTGGCTCGCTACGCCTGAGGGGTCTCCACCTAGCGCTATCTCTCTCAGGACAAGGAAGGCTTCGGCAGCGTTTCATCGCACGAAGAAAATGCGTAGCATTTTCGAGGAGTCTTCGCCTTTTGCTCCAATCACCAGCTAGGAATCAATAAAAACTTTACTTTATCAGTTTTTCAGGGGCATATCTTGCTTGCGCGCCTTCCACTTCATTCAACAAGGTGACTCCCTTAAACTAAGGTTAAAAAAGCCTCAAAAAAACATTATTCTTTTGTTCTTTTTATTTCTAGCTGTGTATTGGAGCAAATGGCGGAGACTCCTACGGGGAAGTAGCGGCAATGTTGAGACCCCGCAGCGAAGCGAGGAGGCTCAAGGCCGCCCCGTGGAAAGCGCAGCTATTTGCGGAAAGGAACAGCGGCTTTCTTAAATTTTATTAGACCGGGTTGTTCATGCCCGTTTTTTTTATTTTTTCCCGTGTCGAAAAATATTTACCAATAAATTTTTAAAAAAGTCTTTTTATTACGAACACTCTGTTATATAATACAATACAAATATACTAACTGTTTCATAACAAGAGAGGAGCAAGTATATCGTGAATACCGGTACAACAGGCATCAGCATTACAGGTCCAATGAAAAACGGCTTTGAAACTGTACTAACACAGGAAGCATTATCTTTCCTCGAGAAGCTCCATCACAATTTTAATGAGCGCAGAAGAGAACTGTTAGCAGTAAGAAAAGAAAGGCAAGCAAGGATTGATCAGGGAGAACCATTAAACTTTCTTGATAGCACGAAAAGTATCCGAACAAGTAACTGGAAAGTGAATGACATTCCGAAAGACCTACAAGACAGAAGAGTGGAAATAACAGGTCCGGTTGATCGTAAGATGATTATTCATGCCTTAAACTCAGGAGCAAAAGTGTTCATGGCGGACTTTGAGGATGCCTCTTCTCCAACATGGAACAACATGATAGAGGGGCAGATCAATCTACGAGATGCAAACTTGCGCAAAATTGACTTTACCGCTTCAAACGGAAAAGAGTACAAATTGAATAAAGAAATCGCTACCCTTCTTGTTAGACCAAGAGGATGGCACTTGGAGGAAAAACGTATCCAAATAAATAACGAATCTGTATCTGGTAGTCTTTTTGATTTTGGATTGTATTTCTTTCATAACGTCAAGGTTCTGCAGGAAAATGGAAGCGCTCCATATTTTTATCTTCCTAAGCTTGAAAGTCATCAAGAGGCAAGATTGTGGAATGATGTGTTTGTATTTGCTCAGCAAGAATTGGGAATTGAACAAGGGACTATTAAAGCAACCGTATTAATAGAAACCATTACGGCAGCCTTTGAAATGGATGAAATATTATATGAGCTGAAAGAGCATGCTGCTGGACTGAATTGTGGAAGATGGGATTATATCTTCAGTTTCATAAAGAAATTTAGAAATGATCCGACCTTCTTGTTGCCTGACAGAAGCCAAGTGACAATGGCAGTTCCTTTCATGAGAGCCTACACACAATTGGTGATTCAGACTTGCCATAAACGAGGTGCCTTCGCAATCGGTGGGATGGCAGCACAAATACCGGTGAAAAATGATGAGGAAGCGAATGCTCAAGCATTCCAAAAAGTAAGAGAAGATAAACTTCGTGAAGTAAAAGATGGCCATGATGGAACGTGGGTGGCACATCCTTCATTGGTTCCGGTGGCATTAGAAGTATTTAATGAGCACATGAAAGGTCAGAATCAGTTGCACATAAAAAGGGAAGACGTCAAGGCAGACCCAGGTGCACTCGTTCAAATTCCTGAAGGTACGATAACGGCAGATGGTTTTCGTAAAAACATTCATGTCGGAATGGAGTACATCGCAGCATGGTTGGATGGAAACGGTGCTGTGCCAATTTTTCACCTGATGGAAGATGCAGCTACAGCAGAAATCTCGAGGTCCCAAGTATGGCAATGGGTTAGACATCCAAAAGCAGAACTAGAAGATGGAACGAAAATTACATTAGAGTTGGTCAAACAACTAATTGAGGAAGAAAAACAAGCCATCATAGAAAAAGTAGGTTCTGATCGGTTTTCATCTGGGAAACTTGATCAGGCAGCCACTCTTTTTGAAAACTTAATCAAAGATGATGAATTTGCCGAATTTTTAACACTTCCAGCTTACAAATTATTGGAAGATTAATAGATACCTAAATTAAGGGAGGAATTAGTAATGAGAAGAGAAGAAAGAATTGCACAGTTAGAAGAAAGCTGGGAACTAGAACAACGTTGGAATGGGGTTGAAAGACCATATTCAGCAGAAGAAGTGCTGCGTCTTAGAGGTTCCATTGATATTGAACATACATTGGCAAAAAGAGGATCACAAAAACTTTGGGATCTTCTTCATACACAGGACTATGTGCATGCACTTGGGGCTTTAACAGGAAATCAGGCCATTCAGCAAGTAAAAGCGGGTTTGAAAGCCATTTATTTAAGCGGCTGGCAAGTTGCTGCAGATGCCAACCTATCCGGTCATATGTACCCTGACCAAAGTCTCTATCCGGCAAATAGTGTGCCACATGTTGTTAAACGAATCAATCAAGCATTGCAGCGTGCAGATCAAATCCAATACCTAGAAGGAAGCGAAGAGGTGGATTACTTTGCACCAATCGTTGCAGATGCGGAGGCGGGCTTTGGTGGTCAGTTGAATGTGTTTGAGTTGATGAAAGGCATGATTGAGTCCGGTGCGTCTGGCGTTCACTTTGAAGACCAATTGTCTTCTGAGAAAAAGTGCGGACATCTTGGAGGGAAAGTATTATTGCCAACCCAAACGGCTGTGAAAAATCTTATCTCAGCACGTCTCGCAGCAGACGTAATGGGTGTGCCGACAGTTTTGATTGCAAGAACCGATGCGGACGCGGCAGATCTTATTACAAGTGATATTGATGAGAACGACCAAGCATTTTTAACTGGCGAGCGAACGGCTGAAGGATTCTATCGCACAAAAGCCGGAATTGAACAAGCAATTGCTCGTGGTCTTGCATATGCACCTTACGCTGATCTGATTTGGTGTGAGACTTCCGAACCTAACTTGGAGCAGGCAAGAGCTTTTGCGGAAGCCATTCATGAAAAGTTTCCCGGAAAACTGTTAGCATATAACTGTTCACCATCTTTCAACTGGAAAGCAAAGTTGGATGATGCAACCATTGAAACATTCCAGCAGCAGATTGCCCAGTTCGGCTATAAGTTCCAGTTTGTGACCCTAGCCGGATTCCATGCCTTGAACCACGGAATGTTTGAGCTTGCAAGAGGTTATCGTGATCGTGGGATGGGAGCATATTCCGAGTTGCAACAAGCGGAGTTTGAAAGTGAGCAGTATGGCTATACAGCGACTCGTCATCAACGTGAAGTTGGTACTGGTTATTTTGATGAAGTGGCAAAGCTCGTATCCGGTGGAACATCGTCTACCACTGCACTGAGCGGCTCAACAGAAGAAGCGCAGTTCTATCAAGGGAAAAAATAAGAAAAAGAAATAGAGAAGAGCGCTAACGCTCTTCTCTTATTTTGGGGTATATTTCCTTTTATGCGGAAACGCCCCAATCATTTAGAAATTTTTTATATTTAGTGGAAAGTAGTTGGAACAGGGAAGGGTCATTGGCATCCAGGGCACTGTCAATTTTCTCTTGCAGAAGGTTTTTGTGGTAGTGGAATAAAGACTCATCAATAATCATCTGAACATACACATTCATCATATAGGCTTCAACGGACACTTTCTTGTTCATCTTTTTCGCTTTCATCAATTCCGTATAAGACTTCTCATTCTTCATGAGTTCCTCACCTCGAGCCTTTTTAATAGTATATTGAGGAAAGTTAGAAAAATCAACAAATTTTTAAAATATTTAAAATATTTTAAAAACCTTTACACTGATTGGGTTTTCTGGGAAAATATACATAAATAGTCAAATAACTAGTTCTATTGTCACGAGATGACAGAGAACATGGATGGAAAGGATGAACATAATGAAGAATAATGTCGATATGTCGTGTGATTATGAAATTAATGGCTTTACTATGGCAATCATTCCCTTTGAAATGGAGGGCAACCTTTATTCAAAGGTGCTTGAAGAAGAGGGAGAAATCTATGTTTCATTGCCTCCCATAAAAATTATAGAAGACAGCTGCAACTTTTACGGATCCAGCTTTGAAGGACGAAAACAAGGTACCAAGGGTATCTCCGGCTATACTCACAAACCCCCAATTGTCATCGATCCGATGAATGACATTTTCTTTTTCCCCACTGCATCACCTACAAATGATAACTGCATATGGATTTCACTACATTACGCATATGAATATAAACATAGTCCCACTGGGAATACACAAGTTATGTTTCCAAACAACATCATGGTGGAATTTCCGATATCAAAAACTTCTTATGAAGCACAAGTCCATCGTACGTCTCTTTTTAGGGCAAAGCTTCAGCAACGAGTGAACAGGAAAAGGAGTAACCCAAACCGCAGCCTTGTCGCTACCCCGGGGATTATGTACAAATTGAGAAACAGTAAGGACTTACAAAGTTAAGACAAGATTAACAGGAGAATAGTCCTTCCTTTACTTACAGTCTTTCGTAAAAGAAAGGCTTCTTTTTTGGAGTAAGAATGCATAACCTTCTCTTTTTGAATAAGGCTAAGAAAAAGGATGGAGGGACGATTCACTTTATGGAACTAATACTTGATCTATCAAAGGTGATTTTTCGCATTATTACCATTTTGCCATTGATGCTAGTCGTAACCTTATTTATGGGAAAGCGTTCTGTTGGTGAACTTCCGGTTTTTGATTTTCTTGTCATCTTAACACTGGGTTCGGTGGTCGGTGCAGATATTGCTGAACCTACTATCCATCATCTTCCTACTGTAGGAGCTATCGTTGCAATTGCACTCTTACAAAAGTTCATTGCTTGGTTAAAAATAAAGAACCATAAAGTTGGAAGGCTTCTTTCTTTTGAGCCCACTCTTGTGATATATGAAGGTCAATTCCATATAAAAAATATGCGAAAGATCAGTTACTCTATTGATAATATCCTGCAAATGTTAAGGGAAAAGAATGTTTTCCAATTGCAGGATGTCCATTTTGCTTTAATTGAAGCAAACGGAGAGTTATCAGTGAAATTAAAGCCAGAAAAAGAACCATTGAAAATGAAAGATGTGCAGGTTACTTTCCCAAAACCTTCCCTCGAATACACCGTTATCATGGATGGTAGAATACAGCCAAAAGCATTGGAATATCTAGAATTAGATGAAGCATGGTTACAAAAGGAGCTACTGAAAAAAAATATTGTTAATATCCAAGATGTATTTTATGCGGCACTAAATGAAGATAATATCCTGCATGTCACCTTAAAAACCCCCGGTTACACACAAAGTGTACCAATTTTTCATTAAGGCAAGCTAGGAGGGCGATTAAAGTGGAATTATTCATAGACTTCTTAAAGGTGCTGGGAAGAATCATCACGATTCTGCCGCTCATGTTAATTGTAACTTTATTTATGGGAAAACGGTCCATTGGAGAGCTTCCCGTGTTTGATTTCATTGTTATCATCACACTTGGAGCGGTAGTTGGAGCAGATATTGCAGACCCAAGCATCCAGCATTTTCCTACTGCAGGTGCAATTATCGCTATAGGTCTGCTGCAGAAAATAATAGCGTGGTTAAAGATAAAAAATCATAGGCTTGGCAGACTTTTAACGTTTGAACCGACATTAGTCATATATGAAGGTCAATTTCACATTAAGAATATGCGTAAAATAAGTTACTCGATTGATAATGTCCTGCAAATGTTAAGGGAAAAAGATGTTTTTAAAGTGGAAGACGTTCACTTTGCATTAATTGAAGCAAATGGAAACCTATCCGTTAAAATGAAGCCCCAAAAAGAGGTGGCAAAGGTGGAAGATGTTCGCTCTGGTGGTTACGAAAACTCCATGGATTTTCCAGTTATAATGGACGGTCGAATTTATAAGGAAACTTTGGCATACAAAGGATTAAACGAGGCTTGGCTTCGAGAAGAACTGTTAAAACAGAAAGTAACTAGTGTTGAAGATGTTTTTTATGCTTCTGTAAATGAACATCATGAGTTAAATGTTACTTTACGCAATCCATTGCAAGAACCATTCATACCTATTTTTCATTAGTTATCGATTCTTCCGTTTTCAAGATATATTGCATCAAAAGTTCATTTACTTTATTCCTGATTCTAGGGTTGAAATAGTTATGGTGCTCTTCATATCCATTAAACAGAAAGGCATACATGGTGAAGGATTCATCCTGCTTTAATTTGTGGAGTTTCATGTGTTGCTGCTTCATGTCCGCTTTTATTTGCTTAAGTTGAAGCTGAATTTTGCGCATGACTTGATCAATAAGAGTAAGATAGGGTTCTTTTAGTTTAATTCCGCTGTCCTTAATAACGCTTGTATCTCTTTCTAAAACAATCAATAACAAAGGAAGATATATCGCCTGTTCAAACAGGTTTATTTGTTCTTTTGATAATCTTGTCATTTCATCTTCCTCCTAAAATAAAGAACGTTTGTTCGTATTTATTTTATACCAAAAACCAAAAAATATGCAAGTGCCTTTTTAAAACTGTAATTTAAAGTTTTTTTCAAATTTCTTAAAGGGGAATTATTTCATTTGTCGAAATAAGTAGAATGGAGAATTTACATAAGGGAGAGATTTCAATGACAAAGAGAAAAATAGAGTCTGAAGACTTGTTTCGGCTAACATCTATTACCGATCCTCAATGGGATAAACATTCCCGCAAATATGCGTTTGTACAGACTACAGTTCACGAGGAAGATAATGAATACCGCTCCTCCATTTTCGTTGGGGATTTAGATGGGAAAGCGGTACCATTTACATCTGGAAAAGGAAGAGCAACAAGCCCTAGGTGGTCTCCGGATGGAAGCAAGCTTGCTTTTGTCTCCAACCGAAATGAGAAAAGCCAACTCTATGTGATGCCGGTTAACGGCGGAGAAGCAGAGCAGGTTACCTTCTGCCAAAATGGTGCCAGAGGTCCAGTCTGGTCACCATGTGGCACGAAACTTTTGTTCAGTACTTCTGTAGAGAGCGTGGATGATTTGCATGGCAGTTCCTCTGAAAAAGCAGAAAAGAAAAAGCCAGAGCCCCTCGTAGTCGAAAAAATGCGTTATAAGTCTGATGCCAAGGGATTTTTGGACAATAAAAACGATCATCTTGCCTTACTGGATTTGAAAACAAAGGAAGTGAGCCTCCTCACAGAAGGAGATCGTGATTATGGCAGCCCTGCCTGGTCGCCTGATGGAACACAAATTGCTTTTGTAGCAAATCTTGAAGAAGATCCGGATGTTTCATTGGTCTCTGATGTTTATGTAATGGATGTTCAGTCCAAAGAAAAGAAAAAAATTACTCGTAGCAACGGTTTTTTCTCTACGATCTCCTTCTCACCAGATGGTCAGTATTTAGGTTTTTTAGGCCACGAAAAAGAGTTTCAAAGTGCTACGTTGACTCGTGTATGGGTGACCCAGCTTGCAACAGGTGAAACTCATTGCCTATCCGAAAATCTGGATGTGGAGGTAGGGGACGTTGTAGTTGGTGATTTCCATTCCGGTAATGTGAACCCTGGTCTTATGTGGACTGAAGAGAGTGAAGGCTTTTATTTCTTAATGAGTGACCAAGGTGCTACAGGAATCTACTTTGGTTCGTTGGATGGTTCTATGTATCCCATCCATCTGCCGGATGAGCACGTGTATGCGGTAAGCATGCTTACCGATACTCATGAAGCAATTGTAGGGGTAAGCAACTCTACTGAACCGGGGGAACTTTACTATCTTGACTTCCGTTCTCAGACACGTACTCCATTGACTAATGTCAATGAAGCTTGGAAAAATGAAGTAGAGGTAAGTATTGCCGAACCTATCCGCTATAAAGCACCGGATGGCTGGGATTTGCATGGTTGGATCATGAAGCCTGCTGGGTTTGAAGAAGGAAAGAAATATCCGACCATCTTGGAGGTGCATGGCGGCCCACATGCCATGTATGCCAACACATACTTCCATGAGTTCCAAACCTTAACAGCTCAAGGATTTGTCGTGTTATTTACCAATCCGCGAGGAAGTCACGGTTATGGCCAGGATTTTGTCGATGCTGTGCGCGGTGATTACGGGGGCAAGGATTATCTCGATGTCATGGCTGCAATGGATTATGCGCTTGAAACATTCGATTTTATTGATGAAAAGAATCTGGGGATTACCGGAGGAAGTTATGGAGGCTTCATGACAAACTGGGTGGTCAGTCATACCGACCGCTTCAAAGCAGCCGTGACACAACGCTCTATTTCAAACTGGCTGAGCTTTTATGGTGTCAGCGACATTGGTTACTATTTCTCTGAATGGGAAGTAAAAGGAGATATGGGTGAAAAAGTGGAGAAGCTTTGGGAGCATTCTCCAATCAAATATGTTAGCAATGTAAATACCCCACTTTTAATTCTGCACGGAGAACGAGATTACCGTTGTCCAGTTGAACAAGCAGAGCAACTTTTCATTGCATTGAAACAACAGGGTAAAACAACGAAGCTTGTTCGTTTCCCAGGTGCCAATCATGAACTCTCTAGAAGTGGAGATCCAGCACTGCGTATTCACCGACTGGAGCATATTAAGAACTGGTTTGTAGAATATTTGGAGGGTGCTAAGTAATAAAGTAGAAAGCATGCGAGGCTCTTCCTTTTGGGAGAGCTTCGTTTTTACTGAAAGATAAATTAAGGAGGAGAATCATACATGATAAAAAGTCTCGATCACATTGTTCTATTTTGCAAAGATACGGAAAGCTCCAAGGAATGGTACACGAATGCAGGGTTCCAATACTCACACGGCTATGAAGGGATGCACTGGTTCCACCTGGGTAGCGGCTTGATTATGCTTCACCCGACAGACGAAACAAATCCAGGCATTACCGAGGTACATGCCGCAGTCCAAAATGTGAAGGAACTATTCCGCTTTGTTCAAGAAAACGGACTCACACCAATAGACCATCAAAATGGTAATAATACACTAACGGAGCCGGTAATTCGTCCATGGGGAGACATCCAGTTTGAGTTGGCCGATCCAGATGGTCATCGATGGGCATTTACCCAGCGAGAGGAATAGGAACATGGTGAATCTCCCACCAAAATATATGCAGACAATCAGAAACATCCATCAAGAAAAGGGGGAAGAGTGGTTACAGAACTTTGACTCCTTAATACATTACTGTGAGAAGAAGTGGAGTCTGAAGATTCTTCCTCCCTTTGAGCTTTCATATAATTTTGTGGCTCCTGCCAAGAAACAAGGTGGGGGCCAGGTTGTCCTGAAACTCTCTGTTCCAAGCAAGGAATTTTATTCTGAAGTGGACGCGTTAAGGTATTTTGCTGGTGAAGGCATAGTTCGGATTATAGACATGGAAATAGATCGTGGAATATTGATTATAGAACAACTTACTCCAGGCGATACGCTTGCCACATTGGGAGATGACATAGAAGCAACCAAGATTGCTGCTGGAATCATGAAATCATTGTGGGTACCAGATACATCCTATTCTAATCTTCCTCTTATTGAAGACAGAGAGCGCGGTCTCCATCATTTTTTCAACGAACATCCAGCAGGTAAAGCTCCGATTACTCGAGACATTCTGTTAAAAGCTATTCGTACGTTTCGAAGCTTGCTCGATGAAAAAAATAAAAGATATATCCTGCATGGAGACCTGCACCATTACAATATTTTAAAGGCAGAATCATCATGGATAGCCATCGACCCTAAAGGTTTGGTCGGAGAACGTGAATATGATACGATTCAATTTCTTTTAAACAATCTTCCAGATGATCAAAATTTAGAGGCAATTCTATCAAAAAGAATAGCCGTTCTGGTGGATAAATTGAAACTGAATGAAAGAAGAATTTTTGCATGGGGGTTTGCACATTCTGTACTTTCTATCTGCTGGTCATTGGAGGATGGAGAAGAATTTAGTGAGGCATTTTATAAAAGCATATTTGTGTTTGAGAAATTACATAATGAAAAGTTTGGCTGTTTAACAGAGTAAAATTTGAAAATGAGGTTATTTAATGGGACATTAAAGGAATAATTAGTACAATAGAGAAAGATGACTAGCAGAGAAGTGGAGATAGTGTAATGGAATTTATTGATTATATGAAAGAATTACTGACAATGGAGAATCTACTGGAGATATTGGAGGAGTATCAATCGTTTGGACCGCTGCCTGGTTTCCTGTTTGTGGTGCTCGAAGCTTTTCTTCCTTTTCTCCCATTGATTGTAATTGTCATGGCAAATGCTGCTGCTTTTGGTCTTTGGTTCGGTTTTTTAATATCTTGGACAGGGTCTGTAGTCGGAGCAGTAATTGTATACTATTTTGTTCATAAATTGAAAAGAAGCCGAAGAATACAGGCGTTGCTTAGAAAAGAAAAGATTAGAAAAATGATGTCATGGATTGAGAGACATGGCTTCGGCCCTATCTTCCTTTTGCTAAGTTTTCCTTTTACCCCATCTTTCTTAATCAACGTGGTTGCCGGTCTCTCAAAAATTAAATTTTATCAATTTTTTCTGGCGCTGGTAGCTGGTAAAATGGTGATGATTTTTACCATCAGTTATATTGGGTATGACATCATTTCCTTTATTCGCGCCCCGATAAAAACAGCTATTGCCATTACTATTATGTTAGTTTTATGGTTTATCGGTAAAAAAGTAGAACTTCGTCTACAACTATCAGGTGAAAAATAAACAATTGTTTGTAAAAATTCAGTATATTATGATAATATTAACGTACAAAAGACCTAGATAGAATTCCGGGGGTTATGAGTTGAAAGAAAAGATCACAAAACGTAAATCAGCAATGAAATGGTTGGTAGTCACATTCCTTTTGGTGCTTATGATTCGTGCGCTTTTCTTTTCTAATTATATTGTAGAAGGGCATTCTATGAATCCTACATTGGAGCAGGGAAATTTCCTGATGGTCAATAAAATGGTTTACTCCTTTACCAAGCCAGAACGATTTGATGTCGTTGTTTTTCAACAAGAAGATGCCGATATCCATTATGTAAAAAGAGTAATCGGGTTGCCTGGCGACCAAATTGAATACAAGCAAGATATGCTTTATGTAAATGGAGAGCTTGTGACAGAGCCTTTCATCTCTCCTGAAAATTTAAAGATATTTGGCGGAAACTTTACAGGAGATTTTTCGCTAGAAGAGTTAACGGGCGAAGAAGAAGTACCGAAAGGACATGTATTTGTAATAGGAGATAACAGATTAAACAGCTTAGACAGCAGGCATTTTGGTTTTGTAAAAATAGAGGACATCGTTGGAAAAGTCCATGTCCGTTACTGGCCGTTTAATGAATTTAATACGACTTTCAAGTAAAGAACAGCTTTTGTTAAGATTAGCTGTTCTTTTTGATGTTTTTATACTCCCCAATCATTATAATAGAAAGTAATAGATTTAAAATTCAGAAAAAAGGAGGAGAGGTAGATGCTTCCTCAAGAAACTGTAGTGCAGACTAAGATCACGATACCTACAGTCAAAGAACATGTTCTTAGAAGAGTAAAAATAGCCAGAAAAATGAAAGCGGTTACCAACTTCGGTGTCACCGTTGTTCACTCAGGTCCGGGATACGGAAAGAGCACAATTGTTGCCTCCTTCGCACCTACTTTTGATGCCCTCTCCTGTTGGTACACCGCAACGGATTTTGATGATGAATTAATCCCCTTTCTACGATATGTTGTCCACTCCATCAGAACGATTAAAAATCAATTTGGAGAAGGTATATTAAGTTATTTGAACAAGATGGACCGTTATATTCGAGAGGAGGAAATCCAGGATCTATGCTCACTGTTTATTAATGAAATAGCGCATATAGATGGATCTCTCGTTTTAATTATTGATGATTTTCACTTTGTACAGAAAAACCCTGACATCGTTACATGGTTTCATTGGTTGCTACAGCATTTCCCGAGTAATCTTCATGTCATTCTCATCACAAGGGAAAGGCCGGGTTGGGATGTTATTACGGCAATGAAGGTGAAAAATGAACTCTTAGAAATAACAGAAGAAGATCTCAAGTTTTCCAGGGAAGAGGTGGAAGTGCTCCTTGAAGATATTTATATGTTAGAAGTGGAAGATGACGATATTGAACAAATTTACTCCTTATCAGAAGGCTGGGTCATGGCGTTAGGTCTATTGAGTCAAAGGCTTGCAGAAGAAACATCCACAGTTGGCTTGGTCACAACGCAAGGGAAATTGGAAGACCTATTCAAGTACTTGGCAACGGAAGTGTTCATGAAGCAGACACCAATGATTCAGCAGTTCTTGGAACAAACCTCTATCATGGATATGCTTACAGGGGAAATGTGTGATGAGGTTTTGGGCATAAACGGGTCTAACTATATCTTGCAGTCCCTGGCAGAGCGTCATCTGTTTATAACCGTAACAGGAAAAAGCCAATACCGTTATCATGCCCTTTTTAAAGAATTTCTCGAAAGAAGATTCATAAGGCAAGAAGAACAATTCCTGCTTTTACATAAACGCTGTGCAAGATGGTATATGAAACAGCGGGACATTCTTCCGGCAATCTCACATTTTGAAAAGATAACCGATTACTCCTCTATCGGCGTTCTTATTCATGAGCATGGAATTCAATTGATGGAACAAGGACAACTTTCTTATGTCTTGGAAAAATTGCATAGAATTTCTGATGAAATAAAAGGTAGATATTATATGCTTTGGTTTATACAAGGAGAGATTCTTCGTTACCGATGTCTTTATGAGGAAGCAGAAACGGCATATAGAAATGGACTGGATGCTGCCAGAAAGTCCGGAGATATCCTTGTAATCATAAGATCTTTGAAAGGAATTGCCAAAATCTATCTTGACACTATCCAACCGATTAAAGCAGAAAGAGTCCTGTCTGAAGCGATTTTGCTAATAGAAGCATGCCCCATTGAAAAGAAGGAAGAAAATCAGTTATATGCCATCATGGCCGAGAATTTCTTGAATAAAGGGCATGCACCAAAAGCACTGCAATGGTTCGATAAGCTTGATGTTGTTTATAAACAGGAGGAGGCAGGAAACCTCGAAGCACGAATCCTCTTGCGTTCAGGAAACCTTCATAGAGCGAAAAAACTCCTTCTCCATAAGAAGAAAGATCACACAAAAGGGACACTGCAACAGTCACACCGCGAGACAGATCTCCTATTATCATTGGTGGAAGCATTTATGGGAAATGCAGACCAGGCAAAAAAATTGGCTGATGCAGGAATAAAACAAGGCATTAAGCTTCAAGCTCCTTTTGTAGAGGCTTGTGGCTGGATTCGCTTAGGTCATGCTGTTCAGCTTATGGAGATTTATGATAGTGCGCTTGCTAAGGAATGTTATCAAACTGCATTGGAAATTATGGAAGAACTGAATGTGTCAAGAGGAAAAGCAGAAGCAAATATGGGCTTATGTATATTGCACACCAATCAAGGTGCCTATGAGAAAGCAATACTTTGTGGAGAAGAGGCATTGAAAGAAACGGAAGAAGTAAAAGATAACTGGCTTTCTGGACTCATCTATCTTGCAATGAAAATAGCTAGTCTTCACCATAGAAAGTGGGATAGGGCAGAATATTACGGGATCCGTGCAAGCAGGCTTTTGCGTAACTGTGGGGATCAGTATGCAGAATTGTTGCTGTCTTTCTGGAAGGCATTCTACTACTATGAACGGCAGGAGTGGAAAGAGTTTACACAATCCATGAATGTATTTTTGAACTTCTTACAAACTGGCAACTATGAATACATACTATCTAACAGAACCACTTTTGGGCCAAACGATCTTCAACAATTCACTCCCCTTCTTATGGAAGCACAAAATAGGGAAATTCAGCCTGCATACGTTTCGTCTTTGTTGAATGAGCTTGGCTTTTCTAATATCCAGAATCATCCGGGATACACGTTAAAAATCCAAACACTTGGGAATTTTAAAGTTTGGCTCGGTCAAAAAGAGGTAGGTTCAAAAGATTGGCAGCGAGCTAAAGCAAAAGAGCTTCTGGAATTCTTTGTAACAAAAAGAAACAAGCAATTAGTTAAAGATGAAATTTTTTCAGCCCTTTGGCCAAATGCTCCTGAGAAAACGGTAACGAGAGACTTTAAAGTAGCACTAAATGCACTGAACAATGCATTGGAACCCGTGAGAAAAGCTAGAACGGAGCCTTTCTTTATTCAAAGAGAGGGGAATTCATATGGGTTGAACTCAAGCTGCGGCTATGTTCTGGATTGTAGTGAATTTGAAAGCTATGCATCAGCAGGACTAGAAGAACAGGAGCCTGCAAATGCTATAAATTATTTAGAAAAAGCATTGGCTTTATATAAGGGAGATTTCCTTCCCGACCAAAAATATGCAGACTGGTGTTTAAACGAAAGGGAGAGACTACTGGTCTACTATCTGCGGTGCAGTGAAAAGCTTGCACAGCTTTTGGTGGCAAGGAAGGAATTTGATTCCGCCATACAGTTATGTGAGAGAGTTATTGATAAGGACCCGACTTGGGAAGAAGCTTATCGCTTGCTTATGTTTTGTTATTATCACAAAAACAATCGTTCACAAGCCATGAAATGGTTTGCAAAGTGCAAACACTATTTGGAAAGTGAGCTGGGCGTAGAACCAATGTTCTCGACGAAGAAAATGTACGATATGGTGCTTGGAAAAGCCAACTAACCCCGCCTTGATGGTGGGGTTTTTTAAGATAAGAAAGAGTTTTTTAAACAGTTGATTTCCGTTTCACGCGCTTCACTTGCCTGCGGGCGGTCCGTGAGCCTCCACGGCTCTCACCTGTCCCATCCTCCCTCGGGCGTCTATGCGCCTTCCACTCCAATCAACAAAACTACTTCATTTACCTTAGAGGTTATAAAAAGGTATCTAACCAGTGTAACAGAAAGTACATAAACTCTTTCTACTAGTAATTAATAGCTGTTGATTGGAGCAAAAGGCGAAGACTCCTCGAAAATGCTACGCATTTTCTTCGTGCGATGTATTGCTGCCGGAGCCTTCCTTGTCCTGAGGGAGATAGCGGTAGCTTGAGACCCCGCAGCGGAGCGAGGAGGCTCAAGCACCGCCCCTAGGAAAACGAAGCCATTTGCGGAAATGAACAGCGGTGTCTAAACAACATCTTAAGTCAAAGACTTTTTCAGCAGCTTCTAGCGGAGCAAGGAGGCTCAAGCAACCGCCCCTAGGAAGGCGAAGTCATTTGCGGAGATCAACAGCGGAGAATAACCAACAACTAAAAAAGAACCGGGCGGTTGTTTTTCGTGTAGCAGGCTTTGCTTTGTAACCCATTTGTAACCACCTCGTCTTAAGCTGAAAATACAACTTAAACACATTAATGGGTTAAGGGGGAAGGGAAATGAAAAAGTGGAAGACAGGATTTCTGCTTGTGTGTGCAATGATGTTGGTGTTGGCTGGCTGTAGCGACAGCAATGCCGGAACGGAAACAGATTCAAGTGGTGACGGTGATCAAAAAGTAATCAAGGTAGGTGTGCTCGCCTCCTTAACTGGTGCGCTTGAAACGTATGGTAAGCAAACGGTTCAGGGCTTTGAACTTGGTCTTGAATATGCAACAGAAGGAACAATGGAAGTAAACGGTCATAAGATAGAGTTTGTAGTGGAAGACACTGAAACAAAACCGGAAGTGGCGATTCAAAAAGCGACTAAACTATTGGAAGAAGATGAGGTAGATTTCCTAGTCGGATCTTCAAGCTCTGGAGACACTTTAGCGGTACTGCCTCTTGCAGAAGAGTATGAAAAGGTGATGTTGGTGGAACCAGCAGTGGCCGATAGTATTACAGGAGCAGATTGGAACAAATATATTTTCCGTACAGCACGAAATTCCTCTCAAGATGCAGTGGCTGGAGCAGCTGCGATTGCAGGAGATGGAGTGAAGATTGCGACATTGGCACCAGATTATTCTTTTGGCCATGATGGAGTGGCGGCTTTCAAAGAAGCAGCAATGGAACTTGGTGCTGAAATTGTTCTAGAAGAATATGCAGATCCTGCTGCAACTGATTTTACATCCAATATTCAAAAGATTTTGGATGCAGACCCTGACTATCTTTTTGTTGTATGGGCAGGTGCGAATTCTCCTTGGAATCAGATTTCCGATATGAAAGTACAAGAAAGAGGAATCAAGATTTCTACGGGTGCTCCTGATATTGCAGCCTTATACACAATGGAACAGTTGATTGGTATGGAAGGGTTCTCCGTTTACTACCATACACTT
The DNA here is from genome assembly GCF_001293645.1 of Bacillus sp. CHD6a. GTDB lineage: Bacteria > Bacillota > Bacilli > Bacillales > Bacillaceae_I > Sutcliffiella_A. Next base: position 62,504 of record NZ_LBMD01000010.1, on the reverse strand, counting down.
CCTGATAATCCAATTAATGATTGGTTAGTGGAAAAACATAAAGAAAAATTCAACGGAGAAGTTCCAGACTTGTTTACTCCAGGCGGAATGACGGCTGCCATCGCTATCGTGGAAGCACTAAAGAAAACAGAGGGGGATACGGATTCCGATTTAATCATAGAAACAATGGAAGGAATGAGCTTTGATACACCAAAAGGTCAAATGACGTTCCGACCTGAGGATCATCAAGCGATGCAAACTTTATATGCTGTGCGTCTAGAGAAAGTGGATGGATTCGACTATCCAGTACCTGTGTTAATGAGGGAGCTATCTCCGGAGGAAACAGCTCCTCCAATCCGTAACAATCAATAAGTAGAAGTGGAACTTTGGAGCGATGCTCTAAAGTTCCTTCGTGTTATTAAATATCATTAAAAGGAGGTACACAATTTGAATCCCATTTTACAGACTAAGGATTTAACCATTGCATTTGGAGGTCATGTGGCAGTGGATCATGTTAGTTTTACGGTGGAGCCTTTCCATTTCAAATCCATCATCGGACCCAATGGAGCTGGGAAAACAACATTTTTCAACCTCTTAAGCGGACAGTTGAAGCCTACAAAGGGAGAGGTGATTTGGAAAGGGGAGGACATAACAAAGCTTTCCTCCATGAAACGGACTAGAAAAGGGATTGGGAGGTCGTTTCAGATTACTAATGTGTTTCCAAATCTAACAGTCTTGGAAAATGTTCGGCTGGCAGTGCAGTCTCAGCGTGGAGTCAGGTATAATATGCTTTTTCATTTTCAACACTTTAAGGAGTTTGAAGAGCGGTCATTGGATTTATTAAAGACGGTCCTTCTGGATGATAAAGCTTCTTCACTTGCAAATAACTTGGCACATGGAGAAAAGAGAAAACTTGAAATTGCCATGCTTTTAGCGCTTGAAACGGAACTGCTTCTTTTGGATGAACCAACGGCAGGTATGTCCATTGAAGAAGTACCGGCAATACTGGAGGTTATTAAACTAATAAAAGCCAAGAAAGATAGGACCATCATATTAATTGAACATAAAATGGACATGATATTAGACTTGTCTGATTCTGTTACGGTACTTTTCAATGGGAAATTGTTAGCGGACGGTACACCGCAAGAGATCATGAACAATGAAACAGTACAGTCAGCGTATTTGGGAGGATTGTATGATGACAACGCTTCTTAAAGTGGAAAAGATTCAAACATATATTGACCAGTTTCATATTTTGCAAGGTGTTGACTTTGAAGCGAAACAAGGAGAAGTTACCGTATTGCTAGGGAGAAACGGAGCAGGGAAAACGACAACTCTCAGAAGTGTGATGGGTCTTAATCCTCCTAAACAGGGTTCTATTTTGTTTGATGGACAGGATATTACTGGATTGGCAACGTATGACATAGCTAATAGTGGAATTGGCTATGTCCCAGAAGATCAAGGGGTGTTCGGAGAGTTAACAGTAGAAGAAAATATGAAGGTTGCCATGAAAAAAACAGATAAAGAAACCCTTGCGAAATTAGATTGGGTGTTAGACTTGTTTCCGGATTTAAAAACATACTGGAAAAAGCGGGGCGGGAACTTAAGTGGCGGTCAAAAGCAGATGCTGGCAATTTCACGGGCTTATATTAATAACAGCAGGCTTCTATTGATTGATGAACCAAGTAAGGGGTTGGCTCCAATTATGGTAGAAAAGGTGATGGACTCCATCCAGCAGATGAAAAAAGAAACGAGCATTATTCTAGTAGAGCAGAACTTTTATATGGCAAGTACAATAGGGGATTGCTTTTATATCTTGGATGATGGAAAGACCGTTCACCATGGTCACATGCATGAGCTGAAAGAAGATGAGGCGCTCAGAAGGCAATATCTTGGGATCGCATAAAGGAGGGGCATATAGTGGATGTATTGGTGAATTTGACAGTCAACGGATTAGCAACGGGAATGTTGATTTTTTTGCTTGCTGCTGGTCTGACTTTGATATTTGGTTTAATGGATGTCCTTAACTTTGCCCATGGGGGACTGTTTGCCTGGGGCGCCTTTTCAGGGATCTGGGTATATTCGGCAACAGGCAGCTTCCTAGTAGGAATTATTGCTGCAATTGGTACTGGGCTTATATTGGGACTTGCGCTTGAACGATACATCATTCAGCCTGTTTATGGAAATCATGTTCAACAGATTCTGATTACATTAGGAGTCATGCTGGTTTTAAGTGAAATGATTAAAGTGGTATTCGGTCCCAATCAGCTTAGCGCAAGAACGCCATCATATTTGAGTGGCAGCTGGGAGTTTGGGGATATCATCATCATCAAATATCGCTTGTTTATCATTGTTATTGGTATTTTAGTTTTCGCTGCAATCTTCTATATTCTAAGAAATACAAAAATAGGCCTTATCGTACGAGCAGGTGTGATCAACAAAGAGATGGTGCAGGCATTAGGCATTAATATAAAAAGGGTATTTATGCTCGTGTTTATGGCTGGGGCTGCAATGGCGGCACTTGGTGGCATGCTGCTTGGGCCGTATTCCGGTGTTATTTATGCAGAGATGGGTCTGGAGTTTGGGATCTTGGCATTCATTGTGGTGGTAATTGGGGGGATGGGAAGCATTACAGGTTCGGTGCTTGCAGCCATTTTGGTCGGATTGAGTGGATCCTTTATGGCCTATTTCGTTCCGGATTTAGCATTGGCAGTGAACATGATGCTGATGACCATCGTTTTGATATTCCGTCCACAAGGATTATTTGGGGTAAAGGGGTGAGAGGATGAACAACTATATGACCATACCAAATGCCGTCTACATCATCATATTTTTGATGCTTCTTGCACTTCCGTTTGTGACAGATTCTCGTACTCTATTGATCATGTTTACTCAAATCTTCCTATTTGCCATCTTTGCAATGAGTTATGATATCTTGCTTGGTTATACCGGTATTGTTTCGTTTGGGCATGCCATGTTTTTTGGAATAGGAGCCTATTCTACGGGTATCATGTTGAAGCAATATGACAGTACCTTACTTATGCTTGTATTAGCAATTCTTGTCGGTGCAGTTATTGCAGGTATTGTAAGCTATATTGTCGGGATGCTTTCCCTTCGTTTGAAAAGTCACTTCTATGCAATGTTAACCCTTGCCTTCTCAGGATTGTTCTTAGTATTGGCGGAAAAGTGGCGAACACTTACACAGGGGAATGATGGCTTTACCTTCAGTATTCCTGACCCTTTGCGTGATAGATTAAATTTATACTTGCTGTCTTTAATCATGATGGTCCTAATTTTCCTTTTATTAAAGCGATTTACACATTCTCCATTAGGAAGGGTCCTGCAGGCAATAAGAGAGAATGAGGAGCGGACCGAATCGCTTGGCTACCATGTGCTGCATTATAAAGTCATAGCGAGTGTGGTAGCTGGTGTGTTTGCTAGTTTTGCCGGCAGTCTCTATGTATTGACACTTAGGTTCGTCAATACGTCTGTTTTTGCAGTAGACGTCACGTTGGATGCCTTATTGATGACCATCATTGGAGGTGTAGGTACTTTAATAGGCGCCATAATTGGAGCAGGGTTGATAGAGTTTGCACACCATTGGTTAACAGATCTTGCAAAAGTTCATTGGATCTTTGAAAGGTGGATTATTTTTTTCGGAATTCTTTACGTTGTCGTGGTGATGTTTTTTCCTCAAGGGATTGTAGGGACCGTCAGATTATGGTGGTCTAGAAGAAAAGGAGCGCAGCTTAAAGTAGGAAAAGAGAAAAACATTTCAGGTTAATTGGAGGGGAATGGATGAGCAGTCAGCCACAAGTTGCATCTTTTGTTGTACGGTGTGCCGGTTTTTCAGATGCAGGACAGCCGTCACCAATCTGGAGAATTACAGTCAGCCACGTGCAAGAGGAAGAGGAAATAACGGTTACTTGCTTTGAAGAAGTCTGTAAATATATGAAAGAAAAACTTAGTGGGTGAGGTTATGACGCAGATAGGAATTGTAAGTGTCGGTACATTTATTCCAGAAAATTTCATGACCAGCAAGGAAATCGCAGAGAAATCTGGAATACCTATAGAGGTGGTCGAAGAAAAGCTGGGCATTCGGTCTAAGCCAGTTGCGGGCTACGAGGATCATACGTGTGAAATGGGAATAAAAGCTGCACGGATTGCCTTGGAAAAGGGAAAGATTGCGCCAGAGGAAATAGACCTGATTCTCTATATTGGGGAAGAGCATAAAGAATATCCACTATGGACGGCAGCCCTATATATGCAGAAGCAGCTTGGGGCGGTAAATGCGGTAGGCTTTGATATGGGATTGCGATGCGGAACCACCATCATGGGATTAAAAGTTGCAAAAGATATGATGATAGCGGATGAATCTATTCAGACAGTTCTGCTTGCTGGTGGATACCGTAACGAAGATTTTATTGATTACACCAATCCAAGAACCAGATTTATGTATAACCTTGCAGCGGGTGGGGGAGCCATTGTGTTAAGAAAGAATCATGGTGAAAATTCTTTATTGGCTTCTCATCTTATAACGGATGGTTCTTTTTCTGAGGACGTAGTAGTAGTTGCGGGCGGAACGAAGCACCCCATTTCTCCCGAAGCATTGGAAAAAGGTCTGAATAAGCTGGATGTGCTTGATCCTGTTGGAATGAAAGGAAAATTAGAAGAGAAATCCATGAAGAATTTTTTGAAAGTAATTCGACTGTCGTTATCCAAAAGCGGTCTTACGGAAGAAGCATTGAATTATCTCGGAATCCTTCATATGAAAAAGTCAGCCCACCAATATGTTTTAAAGGAGCTAGGTTTGTCCGAACAACAATCTATTTATCTAGAAAACTACGGACACGTCGGTCAAATCGATCAAATTCTCTCCTTGGAACTTGCTTTACAGCAAAACCGAGTCAAGGAGGGAGACATTGTAGTGTTGGTGAGTGCGGGGATTGGCTATGCTTGGGGTGCAACGACTATTCAATGGGGAAAATCAAATAGGGAGGTAAAAAAATGATCGTTCAAAAACAAGTAAAACTGCCAAACGGGGAGACATATGGATATAGAGAACGAGTTGGTAGTGGTGAGACTATTCTGCTCATACATGGTAATATGACTTCTTCTAAGCATTGGGATTTACTAATGGAGAACATAGATGCTTCTTTTCATCTTGTAGCGGTTGATATGAGGGGGTTCGGTGAATCATCGTATCATGAAAAAATCTATTTTATTAAAGACCTAGCAGCTGACATGAAACTATTTGTAGACGAATTAAATCTGAACAACTTTACCATAGTTGGGTGGTCCACAGGCGGAGCGGTGGCCATGCAATTTGTAGCTGACAACCCTAACTTCGCAAAAAAGCTCATTCTACTTGCTTCTGCATCAACAAGAGGTTATCCAATGTTTGAAACGGATGTAAACGGTCAACCAGAGCTATCAAAAAGACTAACAAGTTATGAACAGGTTATGCAAGACAAGACCAGGACTATTACCATTTCCCATGCATATGAAAACCGAAACAAAGAGGTATTGAGAATGATATGGGATTATGCGATCTATCATGACAATCAACCGGATGCAAATCGGTATGAGGAGTATCTGGAAGATATGCTAACACAGCGCAATTATCCGGAAATTCTTCATGCGCTTAATATCTTCAATATTAGTAATCACCATAATGGACTGAAAGAAGGCACAGGGGAAGTGGAGAAAATCAACATACCAACTCTTGTGTTAGCTGGTGAAAAGGATCTTGTTATATCCGAACAGATGTCCAAAGAAGTGGTGGAGGACCTTGGAGATGTGGCGACCTTTCTTTCTCTTAAAGGGTGTGGTCATTCCGCACAAGTAGATGATTTACCACAATTATTGCAAGCGATTACAGCATTCGTAGCGAAACAGGAGGAACAATTCAAATGAGATTAGAAGGTAAAGTTGCCATCATAACCGGTGCAGCCAATGGTTTAGGGTTGGAGGCTGCACGTGTATTTTTAAAAGAGGGGGCAAAGGTTGCTCTCGTGGATTATGATGCAACACTAGGCGAACAAAGAACGGCAGAGCTTCAATCAGAAGGAGAAGCGGCATTCTACCAAGTGGATGTTTCTAATCAGGCCAAAGTAGTGGAAATGGTCTCCATGGTTAAAGAGAGATTTGGTAAGATTGATATTCTCATTAACAATGCTGGTATAACAAAAGATAATATGCTTCTAAAAATGAGTGGAGAAGACTTCCAAAAAGTAATGGATGTTAATGTTACTGGGGTCTTTAACTGTACGCAAGCAGTGGTGCCTCATATGCTGGAAAATGGTAAAGGGAAAATCATCAATACGTCATCTGTGAGCGGGGTTTATGGAAATGTTGGTCAGACTAATTATGCAGCTTCTAAAGCAGCCGTTGTTGGAATGACAAAATCATGGGCAAAGGAATTTGGCCGAAAGAATATTAATGTAAATGCTGTGGCACCTGGGTTTGTGGATACTAATATGGTAGCAACCGTCCCAGAGAAAGTAATTCAAAGTTTGTTGCAGGTAATTCCCCTCCAACGACTTGGCAAGCCGAGTGATATCGCAAGCGCCTATCTTTACCTTGCTTCAGACGAATCAGATTATGTGAATGGAACGGTTCTGCATGTAGATGGCGGTATTATGATGTAATAAATAAACAGTTTACTTTTAAACTAGGTGCTAATTAGCACCTAGTTTTTTTGTATACCATTCTGAAGTTTTGACGAAAAATAAAACAAAACACACCAAAGCATATTCATCCTTGCCAAGACTAATACCCACACCTTATGATGAATTCAGGATAAATAGTCAAATTTGAATAATTGAGTATAGGAGGACATTCAGGTGTTTAATGCGCTTATTAAAAAGCCAAAAGTAACTCTAATATTTTTACTATTATTGGTGGTCATTGGTTCCTTGACCTATTTTCAAATACCAAAACGAGAGATTCCCGAAATCTCATTAAATGTAGGAACCATCACCACCGTGTATCCAGGTGCTGCTCCAAACGTAGTAGAACGCGATATTACCACCCCGCTTGAAAAAGAACTATTAGATATTGACGGAATGGACAGTGTCTCATCTGTTTCAGGACTAGGCATCTCTAATATTGTGATGGAACTTACTGATGATGCGGACAGGGATAAAGTATTCTCCCAGGTTCAGCAAAAAGTTTCGGATGTAAGCCGTGAGTTTCCAGAAGACGCTTTTGAGCCGTCAATTAACACGGATATTCAAATGGGAGCCATTGCTTCGTACCACATCTTACATGAAGACCGTTCCCTGTTATTAGAGCAAAAGGACATCATTGAAGGTTGGGTCCCTCAACTGGAGGATATTGATGGTGTTCGAAAAATTACAATAAAAGGGTTAGAAGAATCGAGCTACACCCTTAACTTGAATTCAGAAACCATGCAAGAAGAGAGGGTACTACTTCCTGATGTAATAACGGCTATTCAAAATGAATTGCAAATCACCCCTCTTGGTAGTCAGCAGGAAGATAACCAGATTTCCCAGCTGACATTTGAACATATTGAAAACATTGAAGAAGTAGAAAATGTATTTCTGAAAAAGGATGAAGAAGGAAATGCGCTTTATGTCGGGGATGTTGCAAATTTAACGCAAATACCGACAGAACAAAAAGATTTAATAACGTATGATGGCTCACCTGCTATTTCATTGACGATCATGCAAGAAAAAGGAGTAGACATTCCATCGTTGAATGCCACTGTGGATGAAGAAATGGAACGTCTCGCTAAAGACCTTCCAGAAGAAGTGGAGATGGAACTTTATTATACGCAAAATGAGATTGTGTCTAAAATTTTCAAAGACTTGGGAATTTCCTTCCTGATCTCTATTTTAGCAGTAGTATTAATTACGTTTTTTGGATTAAATACAGTTTCAGCAATACTGGTGGCAATCTCTATTCCAATATCGATTGCGCTTGGATTAATCCCTTTACCATATGCAAATGTTGATCTAAACCAGATTTCCATTATCGGAATCATCATTGCCTTAGGAATACTGGTGGACGATGCCATCGTAGTAAATGATAACATCCAAAGACGTTACCAACTTGGTGATGGCCCGTTAAAAGGCGCAATTACCGGAACGAAAGAAGTTAGGGTATCCATCATTACCTCCACCTTGGCCATCGTCTTTACTTTCTTGCCATTGACTTTCCTAGGTGGGCCAAACGGTGCTTTTATTTCTGCACTTCCGACCGTTCTTATTGCTACAATCATCGGTTCCACGATTGTCGCTTTGACCATTGTGCCGATTTTCATGGCATGGCGTCAAAAGAAAAAGACAGGCAAACAAGGAAAAGATGGTTTGCTAGGGTCTCAATTTGATAAGGCGGGGAACTGGTACAGTACAAAAATTTTAACAAAGGTAGTGAAAAAACCTCTCCTCACAGGCCTTGCTGTTCTTATATTCTGTACTGCAAGTTACGCACTGGTTCCATTTATTCCGGTCGTATTCTTCCCTAGTGCTGATCGTGAAGAGGTGACCGTGTCCGTCACATATCCAGCTGGGACACCACTGGAAGAGACAGAATCAAGGCTTCAACAAATGGAAGAGAGCATCAAAACAGATAGTGCTGTTTACGAAACGACCATCTTTGCTGGAAGCGGTGAACCTGGGATATTTGGCAGCACACTATCCAATTCAGGTGAGAACACTGGGCAGATTGTCTTAAGAGTCGACCGGGAGCAGCAGTCTGCTGCAGACACGATTGCCAAATGGCAGCCTGAATTACGAGATGAAAATCCAGACGCCGTCGTAATGCTTTCTACCATTGAAGCAGGTCCGCCTGTAGGAGCTCCTATCGCATTGACGGTTGTTGGGGAAGACATAGAAAATCTCATGGATTCCGTTAACGGGATGAAAGAAGAGATTAAAAGCTTAGAAGGTAGCGGAGCGGTTATTGATGACGTAGGATCGGCACAACCTACTATTAATTATGTTCCAAACAGAGAAGCTATGGAAGAGCATGGAATTACCGCTCAAGAAATAAGTAATCAGATCAGGCTTGTGACAGAAGGAATCCCGGTTGGGTCTTATGAAGCAGGTCTAGAGAGAGAAACACTTACCATTGTTCAAGACCTTGTAGAAGATGGAGAAATGATAAACCTTGAAGCATTGGAGCTTCCGAGTAAAACAGAAACGTCGGAATTTGGGGCACCGGTTCTCATCCCGCTATCGGAGCTTGTGTCTGTTGAAGAAACAGAAGTATTGCCATTAATTCCTCATAAGGATGGGGACAGAACCATAACGGTACGTGTATATCCTGGAGAGGATGACAAACAGAAGTTAGAGGCAGAAGTGAAAGAAATCGCAGCATCCTATGAATCAGATAGTATTTCCGTTTCGGTTGGAGGAGAATCTTCTGCAAGAAGTGACTTCTTTATTGAAGTAGGAAAACTGTTCTTGATCGTCATTTTCTTGATATATATTTTAATGGTTGTTCAGTTCAATTCATTAAGATTGCCTTTGTTAATCATGAGTTCCGTTTACTTGGCTATTTCTGGGGCGATGATAGGCTTGTTCATCACTCAAACCGGCCTCGGTTTCATGGCGATGATGGGGATTGTATCGCTTGCGGGAATCGTGGTAAGGAATGCTACAGTATTCATTGAATTCATGGAATACCGTTTGCAAGAGGGGGCAACCCTGAGTGAAGCGGTGATCGATTCAGGTAAAGCAAGGTTGCGACCGGTGGTTCTGACAGCCTTTACGTCTATTGCCGCTTTACTTCCAATCGCGTTTAGTGGAGATGTATTATTTACGCCACTTGCCATTTCCATTATTTCAGGAATTTTCTTCTCCACATTCTTTACGTTGTTGTTTGTACCGGCATTTTATATTGTCATCAAACGAAAGAAAGTGAAAGAAGCTTAAGTAATGTGAAAAGGGTATCCATCATAATATGGATGCCCTTTTTTTGTTGTAACCCTTCTGTAACTCTCATCTCCTATAGTATGAGTATCTTGTATTGTGTAGGGGAGAGATGGAAGTGGAAATGAATGGTTCTTGGTTACAGAAGCGTTCACAACATTCTCCATATAAAATCGCAGTGATAGACGGCGAAACGGGAGAAAAATGGAATTATAAGCAAATGTACGATCGATCAAGAGATATGGCGGGGAGATTGTTATCTGCTGGTGTTGGAGCAGGAGATCGAGTGGCTCTGTTGTCACCCAATCATATAGTGTACTTTGATTTGCTTTTTGCTTGTAGAGAGATAGGGGCAATTTTTGTACCAATTAATTGGAGACTGGCGGAAAATGAATGGAACTATATAGTAAGAGATTGCAAAGCTAATTGTGTGATCGTGCATGATGATTATTTAGAGGAATCAAAACAGTTGGAATGTCAGGTGTTTTCACTTGATGAATTGGCGACAAAAGAAATGCAAAAGATTGGTTCACCCCCCACACGATTCCATGACGCGGCGGCCATTATCTATACAGGGGGCACAACCGGCCATCCAAAAGGAGTAATTCTTACTAATGAAAACATTACATGGAATGCCATCAATACTATTGTAAGCTGGGGACTTCATGGTGAAGATACCACCCTGACTTGCCTGCCTATGTTTCATACAGGGGGGCTTAATGCCTTGTCGACTCCACTGCTTATGGCAGGTGGGACCGTTGTCCTGATGAGGAGTTTTGATTCGGAAAAAGCCATCAAACTACTAAATTTGTATAAGTGTACCATTACCTTAATGGTCCCAACCATGTATAGCATGCTGATTGAGCATCCTCATTTTCATGGAACAGACTTTCCAACCATGAAAACATTTCTTTCGGGTGGTGCCCCTTGTCCATTAGAAATTTACGAAGCATTCTACCAGAAGGGGAAGTTGTTTAAAGAAGGATACGGACTAACAGAAGCAGGACCAAACAATTTCTACATTGATCCTTACGAGGCATACGGAAAAAAGGGATCAGTCGGCAAAGCAATGCTATTTAATGAAGTGAAATTGATGGTAAATGATAGCTTAGAAGCGACAGAGGAAGAGGTCGGAGAAATATATATTCGAGGTTCCCATGTCTTCTCTGAATATTGGGAGAAAGAAGAAGAAACCAAGAAAGTCAAACGTGATGGCTGGCTGAGAACAGGTGACTTGGGTCGAAGAGATGAGGAAGGTTATTTCTATATAGTTGGTAGGACGAAAGATATGATCATTTCAGGCGGCGAAAATGTTTATCCATTGGAAGTGGAGCAAATACTCTGTCAGCATGAAGCGGTCAAGGAGGCTTGTGTTATTGGTGTACCACACCCAGTTTGGGGAGAGGCGGTAATTGCCATTGTATCTAGTAAAAGGCAAACTTCTGAGAGAGAGTTGCTGACCTTCTGCAAATCCAGAATCGGAGTTTATAAAATACCGAAGAAAATAGTCTTTGTTCCGGAAATACCTAAAACCGCCGTAGGGAAATTGGATAAAAAGAATCTACAAAATTCTTTTAGGAATCTATATGCTCATAATCAAAATAAAGAAGAACATGTATAGTCGTAAATTAACAAAAAGATACACCTAGCATTTATTGCATACTAGGTGTATCTTTTTATTGTAGGGATATACTTTAAATGAAACATTATAGTTCATCAATCGTACAAGTAGTATCTACTATATTCAGTTAAAAAGGTGATTGCATATAATATGGAATTTTATCTTGATATTTTACTATACGCACCATATGTAACAGCCGCGGTACTTTGCCTGTTGACGTTCTGCTTTTTTGTGGATTCCAAGTATGTGGTTTATCAACACAGTGGTTATACGACATCCTTGGACCTTGAAACGAATAAATTGCAGTCTATTATTGGTAAGCGGAGAAGGCTTATTACATTCATATATAGAAAACGGCCGACAAAAGAAGCAACCTTAGATGAAGAAGATTCCTCTTTCTACTATACAAACATGAGTGAATAATTTTGTGAAAAGTAGGAGGAATTTATATGAGAAAGTTTTGGACAGTAAGTTTAGTTATATTTTTATTGGCATTTTTAACAGGTTGTAACATGAGTGAGCCCATCACGGCAGATAGTTCTGGAGTTTGGAATCATTATTATGTCTATCCGTTATCCCTAGCGCTGACAACCGTGGCAGAATGGACTAGTGGAAGCTATGGTATATCTATCATCATCGTTACAATTGCGATTCGTACACTTATCTTGCCATTGGCATTGAAGCAGCAGAAAAACATGCTTGCCATGCAAAAACTTAAGCCAGAAATGGAAGCATTGCAAAAAAAATATAAAGACAAAAAGAATGCAGACGATCAAAAGGAAATGCAAAAAGAATTAATGACGCTGTACCAGACGCACAAAGTGAACCCTGCCGCTGGTTGTTTTCCAATGTTGATTCAGATGCCTGTGATTATGGCTTTCTATTATGCAATTGGAAGAACGACAGAAATAGCCGAGCACTCTTTCTTTTGGGTAAGTCTCGGTCAGCCGGATCCATTTTATATTCTACCGGTTGTGGCAGCTATTACGACATTCATTCAAACAAGAGTCACGCTTACGAATGATGTACAGCCACAGATGAAAATGGTCATGAATATAATCCCCGTGTTTATATTAATTGCCGGATTGACGTTGCCTTCTGCATTAGCACTTTACTGGGTGATAGGAAATATCTTCGGTATTGGGCAAGGTCTCTATTTGAAAAAACGAATGAAAACATTGAAGCAGATGGAAGAAGCAACAGTCGTTCCTAGCACATAATAGGACAAAACCTCCAACCTCCTATTAGGGAAGTTGGAGGTTTTTTTGCATGAAAAATCTATAATACAGTTGATTTCCGTTCCAGGCGCTTCGCTTGCCTGCGGGCGGTCCGTGAGCCTCCTCAGGCTTCGCCTTCCTGGGTCTCACCTGTCCCTTCCATCCGCGGGCGAAACGGTAGGTTGAGACACCGTAACGAAGTGAGGGAGGCTCGAGCACCGTCCCGCGGAAAGCGAAGCCATTTGCAGAAAGGAACAGCGGAGTAATACGATGCAAATAAAAAGGACCGATTAGGTATTGCTCTGTTTTTCTTACGTATCTCTTCTGATTCTCAAAATTAAAATAGCATTCAGTAAAAACCATATTCCTAAAAAGCCCAAGACAGATAAAAACGAAAAGTTGTGGCTTATGATAGGGCTGACCGCCGTGCCAATTAACAATGTGAAAGAATACAAAGAGATGGCACTTCCTCTATGATTTCTGCCTAATACCCCAATATACGTAATGATTGCTGGTAGAAAAAAGGAGATGGCAGCTACATAAATGACAGAAAAAGCCCCAATCACAAATAGATTTTTATAAAAAAACATCATAATGAATAACGAAATAGAAACGCTTAACGAACAATAAATAAGTAATCGCTTAGTGCGCATGGTCCTCATTACTAAATCAGAAAACAGGCAAGAAACAGTACCAATAAGTCCAATAGAGCGGACCAACAAAAAAGATTGATTTGGAAAAACTGTAGTGAAGTATTGGAATAGGCTGTCGTAGAAAGTCACAAAGGAGAGCAGCAAAGAAAAAACAATCATATATAAAATTCTTAAATCACGGTCAGCCAAGAGAGTGGAAAAATGTTTCCAAGGTTTGTCCTTTGTAAGGATCAATGAATTGGATGGGCTTAATAAGAGGCGGGCAAACAAGAACAGCACAAAGTAAAAAAGGGAAAAGAAAATAAATACGCCTTCCCATTGAAAAGAAGCAGCTATTGTTTCGCTTATCATAGGTCCGAAGATGCCGGATAACAAAAAGCCTGCATTAATTAGAGAGATCGTAAAGTTACGAAGAGATGGTAAAAAATGGTCAAAGCAATAGGCAAAAGCAACTGGTGCAAAGCAACCGAGGGTAAATCCTTGAAAAGAGCGGGCGACATACAAGTGAGATATATCCGTAGATTGCGCAACGAGTATGGTAGCGATAGCCGAAAACAGAAAGCCATAGCTAATAATTGTTTTTCTTCCAAATTGATCGGATAATGGACCGAACATCAATAGTCCTATCGCATAGAAAATGCTGAAAAAACTGCTGGCTACGATTACGTTTTGTTTGGGAACATTCCACTCTAAGCTAATTGAATTGTAAAGTGGAATTAACGTATAAAGGCTACAGACCACAAAAAATCCCATGACAATGAATAAGGTTGCTGAAAAATAATGGTTTTTTCTTTGTTCCATTTCCGTTCACCTGCCCATGTTACCTTATGCGATGGGTGTTTGACCGGTTCCGCTCTTGAAAGTAACTCGTTGGCAATAATAATAGTTTTTCAGTACAATAGAATAAGAAGAACATAAGTACGTATTATTTTTTTGAAATGGGAAAATGGGGGATAGCTTGTGTCTATACGATTTTTAATAGGAAGAACAGGCAGCGGGAAAACAACCTGGTGCAATGATCAAATTCTTCAACTGCTTAAAGAAGATCCACAAGGTCCGCCTCTTGTTTACCTTGTGCCGGAACAGATGACTTTTCAATCAGAATATCGAATCGTGCAGTCACCTGATGTTAAGGGAATGATCCGGGCGCAAGTATTCAGTTTTACACGTCTTGCATGGAGAATTTTACAGGAAGTGGGGGGTATCAGCCGTTTTCATATTGATCAGACAGGTATCCATATGTTGCTTCGGAAGGTAATTGAAGAACATAAAAGTAAGTTCCATGTTTTTGGAAAGTCTGCCGAGCAATTCGGATTCATCGAACAAATGGAAAGCATGATTACAGAATTTAAACGTTACTGCGTCACACCAGAACTTTTACATGAGGAAATTGTACGAATTGGAGAAGATGTCTCCATTTCTGAGCATGAAAAAATGCTAGCTAAAAAACTCACAGACATACTTGTTGTCTATCGTCAGCTAGAAGAAACGCTAGATGGAAAATATCTAGATGGAGAAGATTACTTACAGCTCTTAGCTGAAAAGATTCCGGGTTCCACCTATATCCAAAAAGCAGATGTTTTCATAGATGGCTTTCATAGTTTTACCCCACAGGAATTAGAAGTTCTGAAGAAACTAATGAAACATGCAAACTCGGTCACGATTTCTTTGACAGCAGATAAACCATATGACGAAGAAGCACCGTATGATCTTCATCTTTTCAGGGAAACCGGAAAGACCTATCAAAAGCTTAAAGATATCGCATTGGAAGAAGGTTGCGAACTAGAAGAGCCCGTGCTGTTACAAGGCACAGCCCGCTTTCAACATGCTGATTCCTTGCGTCATATGGAACAGTATTTCGATGTTCGTCCAACTGTCGTCTATCCAAATATGGCTGACGTATCTATTTTACAAGCAGTCAATCGCAGAGCAGAAATAGAAGGCATTGCGAGAGAGATTGTCTCGCTTGTCAGAGATAAAGGTAATCGTTATAAAGATATAGCGGTTATTGTCAGAAATGCCGAATCTTACATTGATTTGGTCAATACCGTTTTTAAGGATTATGACATCCCGTTTTTCGTCGACCAAAAGCGAACAATGCTACATCATCCGTTGGTGGAATTACTGCGTTCTAGTCTTGAAGTAATTTCAAGAAACTGGCGTTATGAGTCTGTTTTTCGTTGTGTAAAGACAGATTTCTTTTACTCGCAGGATCAAGATATTAATGAGATGCGCGAAAAGACGGATAAACTGGAAAACTATTGCCTGTCCTATGGGATACAAGGGAATAGGTGGACTATGACTGAGCCGTGGAAATATCGACGCTTTTTTAGTGTGGATACAGAAGGTCCATACGTACAAACAGATGAAGAGATTGCCTATGAAAAGGAAATCAATGAATTAAGAGAGATGATCGTAGAGCCGCTTCATATGCTGGAAAAGCGCTGGAAAAAAGCGAATTCCATTGATGGTTATTGCAAGGCGCTCTATGAATATATGGAAGATTTGAAGATTCCGCAAAAGCTGGAAGCAAGAATGAAAAAGGCTGAGGAAGAAGGCAATCTATCTGCTGCAAAAGAAAATGAGCAAGTGTGGAAGGCAATAATTCAAATGCTTGATCAGATGGTCGAACTAATAGGAGACCATCCCATATCGTTAACCATGTTTATGAAAATGGTAGAAAGCGGTTTGGAAAGCCTGCGATTTAGCCTAGTGCCACCAGCCATTGACCAGGTTATCGTTGCAAACTTTGATCTTTCGCGTCTGACAGATATAAAGCACAGTTTTGTCATAGGTGTAAATGATGGAGTGATCCCTGCCAAGATCAAGGATGAGGGCTTTATATCAGAAGAAGAAAGAGAACTTCTGTCCAACTACGGAATGGAGCTCGCACCGACAAGTTTAGAGCGGCTGCTTGATGAACATTTTCTTGTTTATACGTCATTCTTAAGCCCTTCCCATCACTTATATATAAGCTATGCACTGGCAGACGAAGAGGGGAAAACGTTGTTGCCTTCCTCCTATATTAAGCGAATAAAGGAAATGTTTCCTTTCTTAGGGGAGAAGTTGTTGCTCAATGAACCTGCAGAGCTGTCAAACGAGGAACAGCTAAGGTATATTCATACCCCTTCAACCACGCTATCCAACTTGGCAGTCCAGCTTCAAGCGTGGATGAAGAAATATCCCGTCGAACCCATCTGGTGGGATGTCTACAATACCCTATTAGAGAATGAGGAATGGCAGGATAAAACGGAACATGTCCTGCGAAGTTTATTTTACAAAAATGAAGCCAAAAAACTAAAGCAAAAGGTTAGTCGTGAGTTATACGGAAATTTCATGGAAGCCAGTGTATCGAGAATGGAGAAATTCAGTGCGTGTGCTTTTTCCCATTTCGCTTCACATGGTTTAAAGCTGAAGGAAAGAAAAATCTACCGGTTGGAAGCACCGGATATCGGGCAGCTCTTTCATGCAGCACTTAAGCATATTTCAGATAAATTAAGACAAAGCGGAAACGATTGGAAGAATCTAACGAAACAGGAGTGTGAGGTGCTGGCAAAAGAAGCTGTTCATATTCTCGCACCAAAGCTGCAAGGAGAAATCCTACTAAGCTCTAATCGTTTTCACTACATTAAACGCAAGCTCGAAACCATCATCACCAGAGCATCACAAATTCTAAGTGATCATTCTAGAGCAAGCAAATTTACACCGGTTGGCTTGGAACTTGGTTTTGGCAAACAGGAAGAGTTGCCGCCGATTCAAATCAACTTGCCAAATGGTGTGACAATGGAACTTGTAGGCCGTATAGATCGCGTAGATAAAGCAGAAGGAAGCAACGGCTTATTGCTTCGTATCATTGATTATAAATCAAGCAATAAAGCACTTGACCTGACAGAAGTTTATTATGGCTTGGCATTACAGATGCTGACCTATTTAGATATTGTCATCTCTCATTCAAAAGGCTGGCTAGGAAATGAAGCTACTCCTGCAGGTGTTTTGTATTTCCATGTTCATAATCCAATGATAAAAACGAACGGAATGAAACCGGAGGACATCATAGAAGAAGAGATTTTTAAAAGCTTCAAAATGAAAGGCCTGCTTTTAGGTGATGAGGAATCTGTTAAGCTGATGGATCAGACGCTAGAGACCGGGCACTCCAAAATAGTGTCTGCTGCCCTAAAAAAGAATGGTGGGTTTCAAGCGAACTCTTCGATTGCAAGTGAAGAAGAATTCACTCAGCTGAGAACGTATGTTAGAAAAACGTTTGAAGAGATTGGGATGAAAATATCTGAAGGCGAGACAGGCATAGCTCCTTACAAATTAAAAAATCAAACGCCATGTACATTTTGTTCTTATAAATCGTTTTGTCAATTTGATACTTCGCTTGATGAAAACGAATATCGAGTGCTGTCAACGATACCTAAAAATGAGGTTATTTCCTCGATGAAAACGAAGTTAGAAGGGGGAGAGGAATCATGAGCATGGAACTTCTTCCGAAACCAATAGATGCCCAGTGGACAGATGATCAGTGGAAAGCCATAGTCGCTTCTGGGAGAGATATTCTCGTAGCAGCAGCTGCTGGGTCAGGTAAAACCGCTGTTCTTGTTGAACGGATGATTCACAAGATTGTGGAGGAACATGTAGACGTGGACAGGCTGCTTGTCGTAACGTTTACCAATGCATCAGCTGCGGAAATGCGCCACAGAATTGGCGAAGCATTGGAAAAACAGTTAGAGAAAAAGCCGGCATCACTACATTTACGGCGACAGTTAAGTTTATTGAACCGGGCATCCATTTCTACGATTCACTCCTTTTGTCTTGAGGTAGTAAGGAAATACTATTACTTGATTGACATCGATCCAAGTTTCCGTATTGCCGATACAACGGAGATTCAGTTAATGCAAGAAGAGGTTCTAGAAGGCGTCTTTGAAGAAGAGTACGGAAAAGAGGACAACAACTTATTTTTTGAATTGGTTGACCGCTACACGAATGATCGTTCTGATGGGGCATTGCAAAACCTTGTTCTGGATCTGCATGAGTTTTCAAGGGCCAATCCAAACCCTGACAAATGGTTGGATGAGATTGTGTCGTTTTATGAATCTACCAGCAAGTATTCTATAGATGACTTGCCTTTCATTCAGACATTGAAACGTGAAATGAAGCTGCAGTTTCTAGGGGCGGAAAGCTTGTTGGAAAAGGCGATGATAATTACGCTTGAGCCGGGTGGGCCTGCTCCCCGTGCTGAGAATATCGAGCAAGATTTGACTCAACTTCGCAGACTTCAAGCTGCCCTAGATACGTCATGGGAAGACTTGTATGCAGTTATGCAAGAACTTGATTTCTCCAGGGCTAAAACCTGCCGCGGAGATGAATACGATAAAGAGCTAATAGAAAGATGGACCAAGGTCCGCAATGATGCAAAAGCACTGGTACAAGGAATCAAAGATGAATTGTTCTCCAGACGTCCCGATTCATTTCTGAAAGATCTTGAGGAGTTAGCACCTGTGATGGGTACACTTGTTGATTTAGTTAAGAGATATGGGAAGGAATTTAGTCTCTTAAAACAAGACAAAGGATTGGTGGATTTTTCCGACTTAGAACATCTTTGTTTGAACGTGCTCACCACCTTTAACGAAGGAAAGTTAGTGCGTTCTGAAGCCGCTCTTCGCTATCAGTCTACTTTTAAAGAAGTAATGGTGGATGAATATCAGGATACAAATATGGTCCAAGAAGCGATTCTGAAGCTAGTTACCAAGGAAAATGAAGAAGCTGGAAATATGTTTATGGTAGGAGACGTGAAGCAATCCATTTACAGATTCCGACTAGCTGAACCTTTCCTTTTTTTAAGCAAATACAAACGATTTGATACAGAAGGAAGAGAGTCTGGGCTCCGCATTGATTTGAATAAAAATTTCCGTTCTCGACCAGAAGTCCTTGATGCTACCAACTTTATCTTTAAACAAATCATGGGAGAAACTGTTGGGGAAATCGACTATGACGACGATGCGGAATTAAAATTTGGGGCAGCCTATTATCCAGATGCATCAGACAGAGAGGCAGAACTATTGTTAATCAATCGAAGCGGTTCAGTTACTGGGGATGAGGAAGAACTTTCCGAATTCGAGTCTGAAGATAACGCCGCTGGATTTGATAAAGTGGAACTAGAAACAGCTCAAGTGGAAGCGAAGATGATTGCTCAGAAAATAAAGCATCTTATTCAGTCCGGATATGAAATATATGATAAAGACAGAAAAGCAATGCGCCCTGTCACTTACCGGGATTTTGTAATTCTAATGCGCTCAATGCCATGGGCTCCTCAATTTATGGAGGAATTTAAGCAGGAAGGTTTGCCGTTATATGCAAACTTGAGCACGGGATATTTCGAAGCAACAGAAGTTGCCATTCTTTTATCGTTATTGAAGATCATTGATAACCCTTATCAAGATGTTCCGTTGGCTTCTGTGTTAAGGTCACCGATTGTCGGGCTTGATTCTAACGATTTAGCCACCATTCGAATTCAACAAAAAAGAGGCTCCTATTACGAAGCGTTAATGGCATTTATGGACAAGGCCCCTGATACGGTGGAGGAACATGAATTAGCTAAAAGAATAAGGGTTTTCTATCAGATGCTTCAATCATGGCGTACAGCTGCTCGTGAAGGAGCATTGTCCGAGTTAATATGGCAGATTTATCAGGACACTCACTTCTTTGATTTTGTTGGAGGAATGCCAGGCGGTAAGCAACGCCAGGCAAACTTGCGAGCATTGTATGACCGTGCCAGACAATATGAATCCACCTCTTTCCGCGGCTTGTTCCGTTTCTTGCGTTTTATTGAAAGGATGCAAGAACGGGGAGAAGACCTTGGCGCTGCAAGAGCGCTCGGGGAGCAAGAGGATGTTGTCAGGCTGATGACCATCCACTCCAGCAAAGGACTTGAGTTTCCAATTGTATTTGTTGCAGGAATGTCCAGACAGTTCAATATGATGGATCTTAACAACAGTTATTTGCTAGATAAAGAGCTTGGGTTTGGTTCTAAGTATGTAAATGCCAAACTGCGAATCACCTATCCAACGATTTTGCAGTTGGCTTTAAAACGAAAAGCCAAGGCCCAACTGATTGCAGAAGAAATGCGTGTATTATATGTAGCTCTCACCAGGGCAAAGGAAAAATTATACTTGGTCGGAACGGTAAAAGACTTTGAAAAATCTCAATTGCAGTGGGGGGAACACGTCTCACATGAAAAATGGCTGTTACCGGACTATGTAAGAGCAGGTGCGAAATCGTATATCGACTGGGTTGGCCCTGCCCTTGTGCGACATAAGGATGCTCAAGTATTGAGAGAACATGATGCGAGCGTCGTTAACCAAGAGGACATTTCCAATCATCCAACTTCATGGAAGATATCCGTTACTAATGTAGAACAGTTGATACAGGAGATAAAAGCTGTAAAAGAAGAAGAAAACCTTCTTCTAAATTCCGTGAAACAAGGAAAGCAGGTTGACATAGAAAGTCCTTATAAAGCGAAAGTGATCGAACAGCTAAATTGGGTCTATCCATATAAAGAAGCAAGTATGCATCGATCGAAGCAGTCTGTTTCAGAGATAAAAAGAATGAGAGAACAGCAGGATCCATATGCAGACAACACGCTTGTTCAAACCGACAGAAAGTACTTCCTTGATCGGCCGGCTTTCTTGCAAAAGAAAAAACTGTCTCCTTCAGAAATTGGGACAGCAATGCACGCAGTGATGCAAAACATTAACCTTGCGGCAGAGACGATGGATCGGGATTATGTACAGGCTCAGGTCATGGAAATGGTTCAAAAAGAGCTAATAACTTCCGAACAGGCAAACGTCATTAATTTTGACGCAATCGTTTCTTTCTTTTCTACACCTGTCGGGAAGCGGATGGTAGAAGCGCAACAAGTTCACCGGGAGGTCCCATTCAGTTATGCATTGCAAGAAAAGGAGTTTTTTGAACAAAAAGAACTAAAAGAAGAGACCATTCTGGTGCAGGGTGTCATTGATTGCCTTTTAGAAGATGAGGAAGGGCTCGTTTTGATCGACTATAAAACCGATACCATCACAGGTAGATATGATAACGGATTTAAAGAAGCAGAACCAGTACTGCGCAATCGTTATAAAGACCAAGTAGCCCTGTACGGGAAAGCCGTGGAAGAAATTTGGAAAAAAGAATTAAAAGAGAAATATTTATATTTCTTTGATGGAAATCGATTAGTGAAAATGGATTAATATAAAGAGTGGCTCAGGTAGCATGTTGTTGCTTGAGCCACTTTCATGGAAGGAAGAATAAAGATGCGCATACTTCATACTGCCGACTGGCACTTGGGAAAAACGTTAGAAGGAAGAAGTCGTTTGCCAGAGCAGGCACAATTTTTGGAAGAGCTTCAGCAAATTGTAGAAGAAGAGAAAGTAGATGTGGTACTAATGGCAGGAGATGTGTATGACACCGTCAATCCACCGGCACAGGCGGAAGTACTTTTCTACGAGTCGCTCCAACAGTTATCCAACAGTGGTAAAAGGCCTGTTGTTGTCATTGCAGGGAACCATGATAATCCCGACCGTCTTTCTGCATCCAGACCACTTGCTAGCGCACAGCATATCTCCTTGCTAGGCTACCCCACAATGGACGTTCAGACAATCTATGTCCCCACAACAGAAGAAACATTGAAACTCGCTTCTTTGCCATACCCTTCAGAGTCGAGGTTAAACGAAGTGCTTTCCGAAGAATTTGAGGAAAAGGTAATCAGGGACAATTATGATGCAAGAATTCGTCAGTTCTTTGATAGGATGTGTGAACAGTTTACCGAGTCCTCTGTCAACATTGCCATGAGCCATCTTTTTGTTGCAGGCGGAAATTCCTCAGATTCGGAACGTCCCATTGAAGTAGGAGGAGCGTTTACGGTTGCCGCAGAAAGCTTGCCGCATCAAGCCCAATATGTTGCACTAGGCCATTTGCACCGCCCGCAAACCATTAAGCGTGCCAAAACGGCAGCCAGATACTCAGGCTCACCGCTAGCTTATAGCTTTTCAGAGGCTGGATACGCGAAAAGTGTCACGATTATAGATGCAAAGCCTGGTGAAGAAGTGGAAACGAAAGAAGTCTATCTTTCTAGCGGAAAACCGCTGGTGAAATGGAAGGCAACAGAAGGAGTTCAACAAGTGTATGAGTGGCTCGAAAATAAGAAGGATAGCCATGCATGGGTAGATCTTGAAATACATGTCACCAATGCATTATCCATGGAAGAAATTCACCGAATCCGAAAGCATCACGACGGAATCCTCCATATACGTCCCATTTTTCCAGAAATGATAGAAGAGAGAAAAGCGGTGAAGTTGGACAGTGTTCCTATGGAAGAACTGTTTGTTAGGTTTTATGAAAAACAATCAGGAGGAGCCAAGCCGGAGGAAGAATTAGTCCGGTTATTTCTTTCCTTATTGCAAGATGAAACGGTGAAGGAGGAACAATTATGAAACCAATCACATTGACGATCGCAGGGCTCCACAGCTTCCGTGAAAAACAAATAATTGACTTTGAATCGCTTTGTGAAGGTGGCGTATTTGGAATTTTTGGACCAACGGGAAGTGGAAAATCTTCCATACTGGACGGGATGACGCTTGCGCTGTACGGAAAAGTAGAACGTGCCTCCAATAATACCCAGGGAATTATGAATCATGCTGAAAATCAGTTAGAAGTTTCCTTTTTATTTGATTTAGAGAATGCAAAGGGGAAACAACGTTTTAAAGTGGAACGGACCTTTAAAAGGACAGATGACATCCGTATTAAGTCAGGGATATCAAGATTGACAGAAATAAAGGAAGGCGAGCATACCGTTATAGCGGATAAAGCTAGTGATGTGAATCAGGCCATTCAAGAGATACTCGGACTGACCATTGATGACTTCACCAGAGCCGTTGTGTTGCCACAAGGTAAATTTGCAGAATTTCTGTCGCTTAAAGGTGCAGACAGAAGACAAATGCTGCAACGCCTTTTCCAGCTAGAAAAATACGGCGACCAGCTTTCCCGAAAAATAAAGGAAGAACTGCAAGAGAAAACAAGACTATTGGGAGAAATACATGCCGAGCAGTTAGGGTTGGGCGAAGCTTCTGATGAGGCGGTAAAAGAAGCAGAAAAAGCGTTCAAGGAAGTAGAGACACTCGTTAAAACTTCAGAACAAGCACTTCAAGAGATGGAGCATGTTTTTGAGCAGAAAAAGAAGCTATGGGAAAGACAGCTTGAAAAGGCGCAGGTGGAAAAAAAGCTTCAATCATTCCTATTGCAAGAGGCTTCGATAAAGGAGTTGGAAACTTCCCATACATTGGCGGTACAGGCAGAGAGCTTAAAACCTTTATTGGAAGATCTGAAAGAAGTAGAAAAAGCCTTGTTACAGTGGAAACAAAGAAATAAACTCGACTATTCAGCCAATGAATCTGCTAAAGCAGCGTTCGATAAAGTGTTGAGAACATACGAAGAAGCTAGAGTTAAGAAAGAATCAGAATTACCATTGCTGCTCATAAAGAAAGAGAAATTAGAACGTGCGAGAACCTTGGAAGCGGGAGTGACTGCCAATCAGCCTATAATGGAAGAACTCAAACGTTCTTTGGATTCTAATAAAGAAGTATTGTCTAAACTACACAACCAGGAAGAAAAGGCTAAGGACCTGTATATCAAAGCAGTAAACAAGCAAAAGACCTTAAAAGATGAGCATGCCAACCTTTCATTTTCACCTGCACGCCTAGAACTACTGCAGAAAGCATTTGACAAGAAACAAGAGATACTGCTCCTGGAGAAAAAAAGGAAGGAAAACGGAGCAGAAGTAAATTCTTTACAAAACAGAATCTTTACCTTCCAGGCTGACAACCAAAAAGCACTAGCGAACCTAAATAAGGGAAAAGAAACCCTATTAGAAATTTTCCAAAGTACAGAGAAGCACTATGACCAAGCATCCAAAATGGCACAACAGCTTGATTGGCTTGAACGACAGCTAGAACAGTTTTTAGAGGCGGAACAAAAGCTTGCGGATGATGCAAAAATCCATCAATTGGCCATGGAGTTGGCCAAATCTCTTGAAGACGGAGACGCATGCCCCGTTTGTGGTTCTACAGATCATCCCGGTCTAGCTTCTCATCAAGCTCATAGAGAAGTTGCAAGCAGCAAAGAGGAAAATGCTATTGAAAAACTTCCTTCTGCAATTTTATTCCAAAAACAGGAAAACCTAAAGGTCAAGCTTAAATTAGAGCAAATAGCTTCCGAACTTCATCGAGACCTTAAAGGGGAAAAAGGCTTGCCTTCTCCAAAGGAATCGTTTGAAACTGGGGACCAGTGGGACAAGGAATGGAACGAGTCAAAGGACACAGCAGGTCTGCTTGCTGAAAAATACCATAGAATTTCGACGGAGCAAAAGGCGTTAATACAGGACCTCATCCAATTGCAAGAAAAGAAAGAGAAGGTGGACAATTACCTCCAAACGTGGACTGGGACTTTTAAGGAAACAGAAAAGCTTGCTTCTAGCTATATGGAACAGCGTGATGAATGGAAGAAGCGTCAAGAGGAAACACAAAAGGATTTGTTAGAAAAGAAAAGCGAGTGGGAGAGAGAGTTCAAAGAAGAAACTTTCGAAGAAATTGAAATCACCTACCAAGCTGCCAAAGAAAATGAAAAGCACCGAATGGACCTGCAGGAAAGAATAAATACAAGTGTGGATTTTATTGAATCAAAAGAGAAAGAATTAAAAGTAACAGAAGAAAAGAAGCGAGAGATTGAAAAAAACATTTACCAAGAGGAACTACAGTTAGAGCAGGTTTTTAATCGTTTGAAAGATGCGCAAGAAGAAATACAGTCCATCGCAGGAGAGAATAAGATACAGGATGAGCTGAAGCGCGTTGAGTATGAAGTGGAAAATCTAAATAAGAAGGAAAGAGAAAACTACCAACAATGGATTGAATCCCAGCAGCATGCACAAGAAAGAGAAAAAGCTGCTTCACATAGTGACCAGATGGTACGGGAATCGGAATCCCGTCTTGCTCTTGTTCAAGAAAGGTGGAAACAGGAGCTTGATAAGTCCATGTTCACAGCTATTGATGAAGTAGAGAAATCAATTGGGCATATACAAGCAAAAGGGGTATGGAAAGAGCAGATAGAACAGTACTGGGAGGAAAGAAAAGCCATTGAAAAGGATCTTTCCCGATTAGATGCATTGATAGGCACAGAACGATTTGAAGTAGAGGAATGGGGGAAACTTCAAGAACAACTACAGTTTGCTCGCAAGGAATTACGTGAGGAAATAGAAAGAAAGAGTGCGTTTCAACAAAATCTTCTTTCTCTAAAAGAGCGTAATGAACGGTTTAGAATTCTCGAGAAAAAGAAGATAGACCTAACGGAAGAGACTCAAGCATATCAAAAGCTACAGAGTGTTTTTAAAGGAAACAGTTTTGTTGAATATTTGGCGGAAGAGCAGTTGCTGCAAATTAGCAGGGATGCATCTGAGAGGTTGGGACAGCTTACCCGCCAGCGATATGCTCTGGAAATGGATTCAAACGGAGGATTCATTATTCGTGACGATGCAAATGGTGGCGTACGGAGACCTGTCTCCACTCTATCTGGTGGTGAAACATTCCTTACATCCTTGGCACTTGCGTTGTCCCTTTCCGCACAAATTCAGTTAAGAGGAGAGTATCCACTGCAGTTCTTCTTCCTTGATGAAGGCTTTGGGACGCTTGATTCAGAACTTTTGGATGGGGTAGTTACAGCATTAGAAAAACTTCAGTCGGACCATCTTGCAGTTGGGGTTATCTCCCATGTACAAGAGCTGAGGGCACGTTTACCTAGAAGGTTGGTGGTTACCCCCGCAAAGTCTTCTGGAAACGGCTCTGTTGTGACGTTAGAAAATTTATGATGGCTGAATTGGTTGGAGGTAGGATGAACGGGCGTCTGGAAATTGAAATTATTGGATGGAGGAGTAGGCTGTCATGGGTAAAAAGAAAAAATGGGACATAGGTACTTGTGAGCTTTGTGAGCGAGAAGAGGTCGAGATAACGGTCCATCATCTCACCCCTAAGGAAATGGGAGGTACTTTCCTGCCAACGGCTAATCTTTGTATCCCTTGTCATAAACAGATACATGCCCTATATACGAACGAAGAGCTTGCAATTCGAATGAATACCGTTCTTCTTCTAAAAGATGACCCAAAGATAGCATCCTTCATCAAATGGATCCAAAAACAACCATCATCCAAAATACCACTAACCAAAAAATCAAACGAACGAAAACAAAAACGCTAAAAACCAAAATCCGTGCCACTTGCGTTGGCACGGATTTTGTGGTATTTCGAGGTAGAAGGGGAAAGTCCTAGAGGGGTCTGACCCCTTTTTCCCTTTTTCTTTTTTTCTCTTTTTCCCTTTAGTTATTCGCCACAATATCTTGGTCATTGAAGTCAGGGTCGATGGTGTTGGTGGCGGATAGACCGTTGTTGGTGATTATGAAGTTACCGGTGTTAAATCCACCGGATCCCCCTGCAGTCTTGGAGGCTGATTTAGGGGAGATGTAGAAGGAATCTCCAAAGTTGATGACGCCTCCACCTACGCTGTTAATGGCAACCGGACCTACGATAGCTGGCATGTAGAACATCCTTTTTGTTTATAGGTGAGCGCACTCTTCTAGTTTTCTCCCTGAAACAATGAACCCACCCATGTTTTTATGATACTTATACTATATGATGGGAGACCCAAAAGGTGAGGATACAGACACTTATTCATCCTCACTTTTGATAGAAGTGTCTGGCAATCCCATGTTTTTGTGTACTTCTGGTCCTAAAAGCTGTCTAGTTTGCTTAACCCTTGACTCCCCACAAATCGTGTTGGATGAACCAATTTGTAAGACAGAAGAGGATGAAACCCCTTTTATCTTAATGGAATTGACGCAAATATTTGGATTCACATTATTCACTGACATGTTCACCCGCTCGGTTATAACAGGAGTTGGAGATTTCATGGAAAATATCGGATACTCAGAGAAGTTTCCCTCACTACCATAAAACCGAGGAAATTCTCTTTTCACAGCAAGAGCTCTTGATTTGGCATTTATATAATACGAATCCCCAATGTGGAAATAGGAGCTGAAAGACAAAGAATGCAAGTTTATATCGTTGACTCTAGAAATTCGCATGGCTTATTCCGTTGTAAGTGGTACAAACGGTCCGATTATTAATGCTTCAGGGGGCGTGTCAAAATAAGAGGTCAGGCAAATATTCTGTGTATCCCCCACTAGGAAAATAGAAGAGGAAGACACTCCAAGAATATCGATTTTATCTACTTGCAAATTATGATTGGAAACTTGGAAATTCATTTATAAACACCACGCATTTATTTTTTTTGAGGAAGCGTTTGGATAAAGGCTGCAAAAGCTTTATCCATATCTGCTTGAAGCTGTTGGATGGCTATTTCCTTAATTTTTTCATCATTGTAACCCTTTTGAACAGATTCTGCGGTTATCGCATTTAATGTGTGATTTACGCGTGAAGCTAGTTGATTGTTTACATCTTGGATCATGAAATCATGATAGTGTTTTTCAAGCGTTCTGCCTTGCTGTTTAGCTATCTGGTCAATTTTAGTTTTTCCGTTTTTCTGAAGATAATCCCGTAGGTCTGCCTCAATCCCTTTGGCTAAATTCTGATTTCGCTGTGGAACAGGCACTTCCAAATTGTTTTGAGTTACGACAAAATCTTCAATTTCCCCAGGTGACCCAGGTGTCAACCCAATATTCAGTGTGCCTTCTAATGTTTCCACCTTAAGCTGATCAAATTTATACTCAATCCGTTCAATATTCATACTTGGCTTTTCTTTTAATTGGGTGATTTCCTGTTGCATAAGTTTCAGCAGTTCCTCAAGGGTGGAGATCTGCTTCGTTTGGTTTTCCACTACTTGTTGTAATTGCTGGATTTGTTGCTGCGATTGATAAAAATACTGATAATTATTATACATCCGACCACCCCTTTCATTGGTTGCTGTTCAAGTCCTATTAGAAGCACCTCTAATACTTTATGCAAACATTGAAAATGGGTGAATGCCCAGTATATTATTTATCCTGACCCTGTTAAAGGTACAGGAAGTTCTAATGCACTCGGAGGTATGTCGCTTTGCTGCTGCTGCGCTATTTCAGCACTGCTTACTGGTGCTGGTCCGGTGAAGTTACCTGTATTGTACAAGTTGGATAAAGACTTAATAACTCCTGCGCTACCAATTTGAAAAACGGAGGAGTTTGATATACCTCCTATTTTTAAATGATGGATGACAATACTTTGATTGATATAAAAATTGGATGCCATACGTATCCCCTCCTGTATGAGAACGGAGTACTTTTCGGTTGCCAAGCTCCGCAAGCACTCCACTAATTCGTTTACATATTCAAAGCCACCGGCTGATCATTTACATCTTGGTCATAGGTGTTGGTCTGACTGTTTGTGTTGCTTATAGATATATTGTCTCCGGTGTTGAAGCTTCC
Source organism: Bacillus sp. CHD6a (assembly GCF_001293645.1). Taxonomy (GTDB): domain Bacteria; phylum Bacillota; class Bacilli; order Bacillales; family Bacillaceae_I; genus Sutcliffiella_A. Next base: position 33,622 of record NZ_LBMD01000010.1, on the reverse strand, counting down.
GGCTCCTGCGAATGTTTTGGCGGAACTGACTGGAGACATTTGAAAAACATCCCCGATATGAAAGACCCCGGAGTTACCGATGCTGTTTACATTTACAGCTCCGACGATTGCTGGCATAACGTTAACTCCTTTACTGTGCGCTTATGGTATATCCTATGACATTAGCCCTGTATGGTGAGTGGACATCGAAAAAGGAAAAGAGGATTTGGTGATAGGAATATAAAGGAAAAAGAGCTATAATATTCTTTATGAAAGAACGAAAAGGGAGGAATCTGGATGCAAGCGGCACCCATACAAGAAAAAGAGAGAATAGTAGCATTAGATATTATAAGGGGAATTGCAATATTAGGTATTTTTTTAGTGAACATGCCATCTTTTTTTGCACCAATGCTTTATGTTAACATCAAAACATATTGGACTGATGCTCGGGACATGTTAGTAATAAATGGAGTGGATATCATTGCTCAAGCAAGTTTTTATACCCTCTTTTCATTTCTTTTTGGGTATGGCTTTATTATTTTCACAACGAGAGTAGCAGAGAAAAATCTTTCCGTACCTAAATATTTCTCAAGAAGATTAGTTGTTTTGTTGGTGATAGGAATCATTCATGCCTTTTTAATTTGGCATGGGGATATTCTCATTACCTACGCATTATGTGGTTTTCTCTTATTGTTTATGAGGAAAATGTCCTCTAAAGCGATGGTTTGGACGGGGCTGCTTCTTATAGTAATTCCGACAGCACTGTTGTCCTTATTAATGTTTGTCGTGACTTTAACGATGGGGGATACAGATCTATATTCTACATTTGAGGCAAATGCTGCCCAATCTTTACAAGTTTATGCGAATGGATCATTTATGGAGATTACGAAACAGCGTATTTCGGATTGGTCTTTCGTTAATATCGCGAACTTTTTCTTTATTGTGCTTTCTGTTTTGCCAATGTTTCTTTTTGGAGCGGCTGCAGCAAAATCCAAGTGGCTTGAAAACCTAGAGGAAAACCTCTCATGGATGAAGAAGCTTTGGATTGCAACTTTTGTATTGGTATTAATATTCAAATTACTTCCATATTACACGGTTCAAAACTACACAACGGAATACTTACAGGACGGTTTAGGTGGGCCTGCCAGTGCAGTTTTCTACTTTTTATCTGTCGTTTTGGCAACTAGAACAGGTTTGGGTTCCAAATTATTGTCCCCTTTTCAGTACGTCGGAAAAATGAGTTTAACAAACTACTTATTCCAATCTGTTGTTTGTTCGCTGATCTTCTATAGTTATGGACTAGGATTATATGGATCGGTTACTCCGTTTTATGGCCTATGGCTTGTAATAGGTATTTATATCTTCCAAATTATTATTAGCAGAATATGGGTAGCTAACTTCCATTATGGTCCGATGGAATGGTTATGGAGAGCGGGCACTTACGGTAGCAAGCCGAAATTGAAAAAGATGTGAGCATTTGCTTCACATCTTTTTCATTGTGCAAAAGAGTATTTATTTTGTTTTTCTAGTAACTGTAATTGTTGTTGAGACTGTTTGTTTAATAGGACATCGAGTTCTTGACTGCATTTCACCGTTTGAGGTGCAGTAAATCCGTATTCTATTGCGTAATGAATCATTTGCTGTCGTTTTAATTCAATTTTTAAGGCTAACATTTGCTTCTACTCCATTATAATAAGATTAAGTAACGCAAGCGGTTGTCCTTATTATGGCACGGCTTTTTCAAGAAAAAAAGCACTTCGATAAAACAAGTCATAATATAACAAATTACAACATAAACATGGTGTTTATTTCTAAAAAAAGCTGTCCATAAGATCTCAATTTATCTTAGGACAGCTTTTTTATATGAATGAAAAATTAAGATAGTACTTGCTTCACTTTTTCTATAGCCCAATCTAAGTCTTCTTTAGAGATAACTAGTGGGGGTGCAAAACGGATTACAGTCTCATGCGTTTCCTTGCAAAGTAATCCTTCTTCTTTTAGCTTTTCACAGTAAGGACGAGCTGCTTCCGTTAATTCTACCCCTATAAAGAGGCCACGGCCGCGAACTTCTTTAATTATAGGATTTTTTATGGTGCGTAACTCTTCCATCATATAGTTACCTAAGTCATTAGAACGCTCTACCAATTTTTCTTCTTCTAATACTTCTAAAGCTGCCATGGAAACGGCACATGCTAACGGATTTCCTCCAAAAGTGGAGCCGTGCGATCCCGGATTGAACACGCCAAGGATATCTTTGTTTGCTGCCACGCAGGAAATAGGGAATACTCCTCCGCCAAGCGCCTTACCTAATATGTACATATCAGGCTCAACATTCTCCCAGTCACAAGCGAATAGTTTCCCAGAGCGGCCTAGGCCAGCTTGAATCTCATCTGCCACATATAAAACATTATTAGCCTTACAAACCTCATAAGCCTCTGTGAGGAACCCTTCGGCTGGTATATTAATGCCGGCTTCACCTTGGATTGGTTCAAAGATGAATGCAGCAGTATTAGGAGTGATGGCACTTTTAAGTGCTTCGATGCTGCCATAAGGAATCACTTTGATACCAGGGAGCATTGGACCGAAACCTTGTTGATATTCTTCACTTGAGGACATGGAAACGGCTGTCATGGTACGTCCATGGAAATTATCTTCACATACGATAATTTCTGCTTGGTTAGCAGGCACACCTTTTACATCATAAGCCCAGCGGCGAACAGCTTTTACGGCAGTTTCTACTGCTTCTGCTCCTGTATTCATAGGTAACACCATGTTTTTCTTCGTTACCTCTGCCATTTTTTCGTACCAAGGACCGAGTTGGTCGTTATGGAAAGCGCGGGATGTTAAGGTAATTTTATCTGCTTGATCTTTTAACGCTTGAATGATTTTGGGGTGACGGTGCCCTTGGTTGACGGCGGAATAGGCACTTAACATGTCCATGTATTTATTGCCTTCCGGGTCTTCTACCCATACTCCTTGTGCCTTAGAAATCACAATTGGAAGTGGGTGATAATTATTGGCACCAAATTTTTCTGTCATACTAATGATATCGTGTGTTTTTGTTGTCATAAATGAAGTACCTCCATTATTGAATGTAATGGTTTACAAGGGTATTATATCATTGTTAATATTCAAAATCTTATATTAAGGTAATTTACTTAGTTTTTTTCTGTCTCTATGGTATGATACTAGTAGTTTTGAGTGAAATAAAGGAGGTTAGTAGATATGACACATGCACATATTTCTACATGGGCAATTGCACTTATTCTGTTTGTCGTAGTACTTTTTTTAACAAAAGCAGGGAAAGAAAAAGGTGCTAAAATTACAGCGATGGTTCTTAGAGTGTTCTACATCTTGATCGTTGTGACAGGTTTGCAGCTTGGATGGACATTGCTTACAAATGGGCAGTATTTACTGAAAATGGTTCTTGGAATTGTTGTCATCGGTTTGATGGAAATGATCGCAGTCCGCACCAGAAAAGGTAAATCAACCGTTGTGGTTTGGGTTCTTTTTGTGGTCGTCTTGGCATACATTCTCCACTTAGGCTTCAGCCTACCAATGGGTGTATAATTTACAAATATAAAAGCTTGAATTCCATTTAAATGAGGAATTCAAGCTTTTTTTAAAGGTATAGTGTTCTGTTGATTTATTGCTAAGGGTGGTAAACTTACTTGGAAAGTTGTGTAAGGTAAACTTAGAGGTGTTCTTTAAGCAGGAGGGAAACACAAAACGGTAGAAGAGAGTTTGTTTCTCCGACCAAACTGGCAGCGGAAAATACAAAACGGTAGGAGAGAGGTGGTCTCTCCGCCCGAACCGGCAGCGGAAAATCCAAAACGGTAGGAGAGAGGTGGTCTCACCGCCTGAACCGGTAGCGGAAAACCCAAAACGGTAGGAGAGAAGCCGTCTCTGCACCCAAACCGGCAGCGGAAAACCCAAAACGGTAGGAGAGAGGCGTTCTCTCCGCCCGAACCGGCAGCGGAAGACCCAAAACGGTAGGAGAGAGGTGGTCTCTCCGCCCGAACCGGCAGCGGAAGACCCAAAACGGTAGGAGAGAAGCGGTCTCCACCCAAATCTTTTGCTAAAAACCAAAAACGGAAGGAGAGAGGCGTTCTCTCCGCCCGAACCGGCAGCGGAAGACCCAAAACGGTAGAAGAGAGGTGGTCTCACCGCCCGAATCGGCAGCGGAAAACCCAAAACGGTAGGAGAGAAGCCGTCTCTGCACCCAAACCGGCAGCGAAAAACCCAAAACGGTAGGAGAGAGGTGGTCTCTGCACCCAAACCGGCAACGGAAAACCAAAAACGGTAGGAGAGAGGTGGTCTCTCCGCCCGAACGGGCAACGTAAAATCCAAAACGGTAGAAGAGAAGCGGTCTCTCCACCCGAACCGGCAGCAAAAAACCCAAAACGGTAGAAGAGAGACCGTCTCTCCACCCAAACCGGCAGTGGAAAACTCAAAACGGTAGAAGAGAAGCCGTCTCTGCACCCAAACCGGCACCGGAAAATCCAAAACGGTAGAAGAGAAGCCGTCTCTCCACCCAAACCGGCACCGGAAAATCCAAAACGGTAGAAGAGAAGCCGTCTCTCCACCCAAATCGGCAGCGAAACCCCAAAAACGGTAGAAGAGAAGCCGTCTCTGCACCCAAACCGGCACCGGAAAACCCAAAACGGTAGAACAGAAACCGTCTCACCACCCAAACCCGCAGCAAAAAACCCAAAACGGTAGAAGAGAAACCGTCTCTGCACCCAAACCGGCAGCGGAAAACCCAAAACGGTAGAAGAGAAACCGTCTCACCACCCAAACCTTCAGCGAAAAACCCAAAACGGTAATAGAGAAGCAACCTCTCTACTAAAAAACCAGTCCACCAAAGCCCTAATCGGTAACAAAACTAAATTCCCCACCACCTATCACTGAATACAAAGTAGAATCAGTTTCCTCGACAGTTCATCCGCCACTTTATTCAGCTTTTCTGCGTTCCATATTAGTGAACATGTATCTTTTGCCTGTTTGCAGGGTGTATTCAAATCGGTCGGTTACTGAATTTCCTCTAGAAAAATGATGTTGAACGGAACAAATAAATGTTTCATTATCGTATACGAGAAAATTTACTCCTGATGGCTCTTTTATATGATCCATGAACTGCATGGTGTTATAGCAATAGATACAATCATAGATAGAGATATTGGAGTTGTTCAACAGAGTGGTGAACTTTGTAAACGCATCCTCGGACAGTTCTTCTAGCCATTCCATATAGGGCTGAGGAAGTCTTTTACGCACTCGGACGGCATCTCCATTGTTTAATTCATACAAATGTTTGGTATGTAATACTACTTGACCGGATTCTAATAACACTCCCGGAACCCATTCGTTTGAAAAGAGTAGTTCTATGCCTTCTTCTGAGATCTCTTCTAAAAGAAATGCTTCATCGTCCTCGGCTTCAAAAAAAATCCATTGTTCATTTATATTTTCAATCGTACCGCATGTATAGGAGCGTTTCTGTTCGTAAATAATGTTTTTTCTTTTTTGAAGATTCACAGTCGTTTCCTCCAGTAGTCAACAAGTTTTGTAGGGGCAAACCTTTGTGTCTGCCATTCTTCCCTAGTTGGTGTGCCTTTAAACTAAACGCATTATTATTACTTTACCCACTTTTCAGAGGAATATTGAGAGGAGGACTGACAAGGAAAAAAAGTGAAAGTGTTTCTGGAATTCATGGTATAAGCACTCTCGGCATAGTATAGAACACCCGTAGTTTGCTTAAAGCAAAAGGAGTGGATGGAAAATATGTGCGGTATTACTGGATGGATAGATTGGAAGAAAGATATCAAAGATCAGAAAGATATAGTAAAAAAAATGGCGGAAACTTTATCTTTACGTGGACCAGATGACACAAATATTTGGATGGACCGTCATGTGGGTTTTGGACATAAACGCTTAGCTGTTGTTGACCTTGAAGGCGGTAAGCAGCCGATGACAAGGAATAAAGCAGAGTATAATTACACCATTTGCTATAACGGTGAACTTTATAACACAGAAGATATTAGAAAAGAATTGGTGAAGAGAGGGTATGGATTTAGAGGGCATTCTGACACGGAAGTTTTACTGACGGCCTATATGGAATGGAAAGAAGAATGTGTCCATCATTTAAATGGAATCTTTGCATTTGCCATTTGGGATGAAAAAGAAGAAAAACTGTTCATTGCTCGGGATAGACTTGGGGTGAAACCATTATTTTTTCATCAAGGGGAGGGGACGTTGCTTTTTGGATCTGAATTGAAAGCACTGTTGGCTCATCCGGAAGTCTCGAGTGAAGTTGGGTATGATGGGTTGGCAGAAATCTTCGGACTTGGGCCTTCTCGTTCTCCTGGCCATGGACTTTTTCATCAAATTAAGGAGCTCCGCCCAGCACATTTAATGATTATGAGTAAAAGGGAAGGGCTGAAAATCAAGCGGTATTGGAATGTGGAAAGCAGGGCGCATACAGATAGTTTCGAGGAAACCGTAGAAAAAGTGCGCTATTTGTTCACAGATGCTGTAACAAGACAACTAGTGTCAGATGTGCCGGTTTGTACATTTTTATCTGGAGGCTTGGATTCTAGTGCCATAACAGCAATTGCTGCAAATGCTTTTAAGAATGAAGGCAAGCCGCCATTAAATACTTATTCCATTGATTATGAAGAAAATGATAAATACTTTAAAGCAAATGAATTTCAACCAAATTCCGATGAGAAATGGATTAGGAAAATGACGGAAACCTTTGGTACCGTTCATCACCGGTCCATCATCTCACAAACTAATCTCGCAGCGTATTTAAAAGAAGCAGTGTTAGTAAGAGATCAACCAGGTATGGCGGATATAGACTCTTCTTTATTATGGTTCTGCAGGGAAATTAAACAAAATTATGTCGTGAGTCTTTCTGGAGAATGTGCAGATGAAATCTTTGGGGGGTACCCATGGTTTCACAGACCAGAAGATCTAGCATCAAGTAACTTCCCATGGATGCGTTCCACTCAAGCCAGAATGGAGCTGCTTAGACCGGAATGGAGAAGGAAACTGAAACTAGATGAATATATTAGTTCTAAGTTTGAAGAAACGGTTGCGGAAACGCCTAGACTGGAAGGCGAGAGTCTCTTAGAAGCGCGTAGACGTGAGTTGTTCTATTTAAATATGATTTGGTTTATGACAACACTACTTGACCGCAAAGATAGAATGAGCATGGGTGCAAGCCTGGAAGTTCGTGTTCCTTTTGCTGATCACAGGTTGGTGGAGTACGTCTGGAATATCCCTTGGGAAATGAAGATGCACAATAACAGGGAAAAGGGAATCTTAAGGAAGGCTTTGGAAGGTGTACTACCTGATGAAGTGCTTTACAGGAAGAAAAGTCCCTACCCTAAAACCCACCATCCCGTATATACGAAAATGGTTAAAGGTTGGCTAGAAGAAATATTGGAAGATTCGAATAGTCCATTGCTTGAGTTCATGGATAAAAAGAAACTAAAAGAAATCGTTTCATCAGAAGGTAAAGCATTTCAGGTACCGTGGTTTGGACAGCTGATGACTGGACCTCAACTGTTAGCTCACCTCGCACAAATTCATGTATGGTTTACTCACTACGGTGTAACAATAAAGGAATAAATTGCTAAGTATGATTAAATATGTTTTGATTAGAGTAGAAACTCTTTAATGTATTAAAGAAATAAAAGCTCCTAGATAGGAGTTTTTATTTCAACGTCAGTGTGTACAAGCCCGTTATTCTTTTGCCATTGATGAAAAATCATCATCCAAATACCGTTGCAGCCCGTTTATACATAGAAAGAGTATTATTGATTGTAAGGGAAAAAAATATTATGTATAATGTTTGTATAATATTTGTTTAATTGCGGAGCGGTTTGTTAGGAATGAGGAGGCGTACTTGAAATGAGCAAAAAAATAATAGTGGTTGGTGCAGGACCTGGTGGCTTGGCAGCTGCCATGATGCTCTCTGCAAATGGCTATGAAGTAACCGTTATGGAAAAACAACCTTATGTTGGAGGAAGAAACTCTGCGATAACATTAGGGGATTTCACTTTCGATATGGGGCCAACCTTTTTAAGTATGCCTCAAATTGCAGAGGAAATTTTCGAAGAATCCAGACGGAACATGCATGATTACATGGATATGAAAGAATTGAAAGAAATGTATGAACTTGTTTTTCCGGATAAATCCTTTATGGTGACACGTGATAAGGAGAAAATGATAGAAACCATCGAACGATATTTCCCTGGGGATGGAGAAGGATATGAACGATTTATGTCCGAAACCGAAAAACGTATGGACGCTCTTACACCAATTCTTCAAGGGAAAATGGATCGTTTCTATGATTATTTTCAATGGAAAGTCATCAAAGCGTTGCCACAGCTCAGCCTTGGCAGCAGTTTGTACGATCAATTAAGTAAATATTTTCAACAAGAACAACTCAAACTTGCGTTCACTTTTCAATCCAAGTATTTAGGAATGTCCCCTTGGGAATGTCCGGGTGCCTTTTCCATTCTCTCTTGGATGGAACATGCATATGGAATCTATCATCCAATCGGTGGAGTCAATCAGCTCTCTGAAAGCATGGCTAAGGTTGTCCAAGAATATGGTGGGAAAATTAACCTTGGTACAGGTGTTAAAAAACTTTGGCTAGAAGGTCGAAAAGTGAAAGGTGTCATTTTAGACAATGGTTCAAAAGTAGCAGCAGATGAAGTAGTGATTAACGGTGATTTTGCCCATGTAATGACAAATTTAGTGGATGAAAACGTATTAAAAAAATACAGTAAACGGAAACTTGAGAAGAAAAAGTATTCCTGCTCAACCTTTATGATTTATCTTGGGCTCGACACCGTTTATGACCTCCCGCACCACAGCATTATTTTTGCTGAAGACTATAAAAAGAATGTAGAGGAGATCACCAGAACAAAGAAGTTATCTAGTGACCCTTCCATCTATGTCCAAAATGCTTCTGTGACGGACCCTACACTTGCTCCGGCAGGAAAGTCTGCCCTTTATATCCTTGCACCTGTTCCTAACAATTTCAGTGAGATAGATTGGCAGGAAAATAGAGAGAAGTTTCGAGAGTTAGTATTTGAGACACTGGAGAAAAAGAGCGGATTTAAAGGACTCAAAAATCACATAGAAGTTGAAAAAATTATTACACCTGCTGATTGGGAAAAAGAAGTGCTTGTTTACAAAGGGGCTACTTTTAACCTTGGGCATCAGCTAACACAAATGATGGTATTGCGCCCGCATAATAAATTTGAAGAACTTGAAAACTGTTGGCTTGTTGGGGGCGGTACACATCCTGGAAGCGGATTACCAACCATTCTTGAATCTGCAAGAATTACAACACGACTACTAAGGGAAAAGCATGAAACACATTCTCAAAAAAGCTTTCATGCGCAAAGATTGGAGAAGGCTCAATGAGTAAGCATATAGCAATTGCTGGCGCAGGTATCGGAGGAATGATTACAGCCCTTTTACTAAAAAAGCAGGGTTTTGACGTTAGTATTTTTGAAAAAGAAAAACAGGCAGGAGGTCGGCTTGCCTTTGTCGAAAGGGAAGGGTACAGGATAGACCAAGGCCCAACTATTGTCCTCTTACCCGATATGCTAAAGCAAATACTGGCAGAGGCGGGAGTGTCCAAAGATGCTTGGGAACTAATAAGCCTTGACGCCCTTTACAGCATCCATTTTAAAGATGGGAAGAAATACACAAAATTTAAAGACATAAACACCCAACTATCCGAGCTGTCAAAGCAGTTTCCTGGCGAAGAAGAAGGCTTTAAGCAATACATGATAGATATGAAGAAGAGTTTTGAAGTTGGGAAGACCTCGTTTCTCGAGAAATCGTTTACGAGAAAAAGAGATTTTTGGACGGGGAAAAATCTTAAGACCTTGCTTAGGTTAAAAGCTTATCAATCAACTAAAAAATTTGCAGGATCTTATTTCAGCGACGAACGTCTCCGTGAAGCCTATTCCCTCCAAACATTATATATCGGAGGGAATCCACAAACAGCTCCTGCCATGTATAGTTTAATTCCTTATAGTGAACATGAACATGGCATCCACTATGTAAAAGGAGGCTATGCGTCTCTAGTTGATGTGCTAGTGGAAACGTTGAAAGCAAGCGGAATCCCGCTGCATCTTTCCAGTAAAGTGGAACATATTCAAAAAGAGCAAGGACGGGTTACGGCCATTACAGTTAATGGAGAGATTATTTCGGTTGATGGACTCGTTTGGAATGGTGATTTTCCTTCCTCAGCAGAACAGTTCGACGTTAAAAAAGACTATGAACCTTCCTCAGGGTGTGTATTATTTTATTTTGGAGTGGATGGAATCTATCAAGATTCGGATGTTCACCAATTTTACATGGGTGGAAACTTCAAACAGCATATGAAAGAAGTGTTTCAAGAGAAGAAAGTACCTACAGATCCTTCTTTCTATACATTCAATCCAAGCGTGATCGATTCCACATTGGCCCCAGTTGGAAAAAGTGTTTTGTACGTCCTTATACCGGTTCCATCTGGCAGCCATATAGATTGGAGTAACGAAACGGCATTTAAAAACAAGATGATAAAGAATATTGAAAACCGAGCATTTCCGGGATTGACTAAAAGAATGGAATGGATGGAAGTAAGAACGCCTAATGATGCCGAACGCTTTGGATTGTTTCAAGGTGGCAGCTTCGGTATCGCTCCGAATTTATTTCAGTCTGGTGTATTCAGACCACAAGCTAAACCAAATCTTGACCTGGAAAATGTATATGCAACCGGTGCATCTATCCATCCAGGCGGTGGTATACCAATTGTTATGCAAAGCGCTAAGCTTGCAGCAAACCAGATTATCCATGATTTTGCCCATCATTCATCTGCAAAGGATGTGAATCTTAATGAACGACTTAATGAAAGCATATCATCATTGTGAAGCAATAATAAAAGAACATTCTAAAACATTCTATAAAGCATTTATGCTCCTGCCTAAAGAAAAGAAACAGGCGGTATGGGCAGTATATGCGTTTTGTCGACAGGTTGACGATATCGTGGATGAAGGGGAAAATCCGAAAGAAGAGCTTTTTGAATTTAAAGGAATGTTTGCTGCTTTTCTAAATGGAGAACGACCTTCTGAAGATCCAATGTGGATAGCTCTTCAGGATGTATTTAATAGATACGAGATGGACGTACAATCCTTTCATGATATGATAGTTGGTCAAGAAATGGATTTATATAAAAAAATGTATTTTACAGAAGAAGAAGTCCTTCATTATTCCTATCATGTCGCAAGTACGGTTGGCTTGATGTTGCTTCCGATTCTGGCTCCTAAGAAAAAAGGTGAACTGCGGGAAGATGCCATTGCACTCGGGCAGGCGATGCAAATTACTAATATTCTTAGGGATATTGGGGAAGATCTTGAACGTGAAAGAATTTATATTCCAATCGAAAAGTTGGAGAGAGCGGGCTATTCCCTGGATGACTTAAATAAGCATATTGTGAATAACAAGTTCATATCTGTGTGGGAAGAGATGGCAAATAAAGCAGAAAGTCTATATGAACAGGCGATGAGCTCCATTCATCTGTATCCCATGCATTCGAGAACCCCTGTTAAAGGATCGGCCTATTTGTATCGGGCGATACTAGGTTCAATACGAAAAAAAGGGTATTCAGTGTTTAAGACGAAGCATTATGTTTCCACTGAGGAAAAGCAGCAAATCATTTCCCAAATGTAAAAACCACAGTCCAATGGGCTGTGGTTTTAATTTGTGAAAAAGTATGTATCACTTTGATTTCCGTTCCAGGCGCTTCGCTTGCCTGTGGGGTTTCACCTGTCCCCTTCCTCCCGCTGGCATCTGCTCGCCTTCCACTCCAATCAAAAAAGATTTTCCATTCAAAGAAAGTATTATGAAAGTCTTATCTAGCAAGATGAATTAACACCTTTGTTTTTGTAATCCATAGCTGTTGATTGGAGCAAATGGCGAAGACTCCTGAGGGAGATAGCGCTAGGTGGAGACCCCGCAGGCGTAGCCGAAGGAGGCTCACGTCAGCCCCTAGGAAAGCGAAGTCATTTGCGGAAATCAACAGCGGTGTTATTACAGAACCTATATTTTAGAAAAGACAAGAACACTCATGGTAGGTTATTCTTTCATTTTGTTTGCTTTACTAATAACATTAGCAACGTTTAAACCAGAGAGTGTGACCATTGGTGAGCCTCCGCCGGGATGGGTGGAGCCACCGACAAAATAGAGGTTGCTGATGTCGGCTGATTTGTTCCTTGGACGGAAGAATGCATCTGTTTTACGGTTTGATGCCATCCCATATAAAGCTCCTCTAAAAGCGCCAAATGTAGTTTGGATATCCTTTGGAGTAATTACCTTTTCAGCAAGCAGATTTTCTTTTAATGATAAACCGCGATCAGCTAATCTATAATAGATGACGTCCTTATAATAGTGTGCATTCTCGTTTTGAAGAGTTGTTGCCGGTGCATTGACTAAAATGAACAGATTATCTCCATTCGGACTTCTTTCCTTTTCCGTAAAAGAAGAATTACTCAAGTAGATGGTAGGTTCAGTTGCATACGCTTTATCCTGAAATAAACGGTTAAACTCTTGTTTGTACTCTTTTGAAAAGTACACAGTATGATGTAGAAGTTCGGAATGTCTCTTATTCATTTCGGCAAGGATTACATAGGCAGAGATGGAAGGTTCGTATTTGGCCGCCTTTTTATCTGTAAAATGGGGCCTGTCCACTTCTCGAACAAGTTCAGGGTATACTTGAAGAAGATCTGCATTCATCACGACCGTATCAGCCGGATACTTTTCTCCGTCTTCTGTTGAAACAGACACAGCCTGTTTGTTTTTCACTTCAATACCAGTTACCTTACAATTAGTCCTGATTAGAACTCCAAGTTTTCTAGCGAGCTTCTCAAATCCTTCTGCAATTTTTGTGTTACCTCCTTTTGTGTAATACACCCCATCCACTAGCTCTAAATAGGCGATAAGGCCAAATGTAGCAGGGGATACATAAGGGGAGGAACCAATATACGTGGCATATCGATCCAGTGCTTGGATGACAAAAGGATTCGTAAAGTAATTTCGGTGAAACCGATGCAAGGACTGAAACGGACGAACTTTGCTAAAGGAATATCCTAAGCTTGGAGAAAGGTAATCAGCAGCTGAAGTAAATGTTCTTCTGAAAAACTGGCTTTCTCCCATCTTATACAAACGAGTGACTTCCTTTAAAAAAGCCGGATAATTCTTGGCACCAACAGGATCAAGCGTTGCGAGTTGGTCTATCATGTGCTCTGAATCAGAACTGAAGTCAAAAACATCCCCATCTGGAGAAAAATTACGAGTATGTGATGAAAGTTTGATAAAGTTAAAATATGAATCAGGATTTTCACCAGCTTGAGAAATGACTTCTTGGAATACACCTGGCATCGTAATCGTGTTTGGTCCAAAATCAAAAGATGCCTCTCCCAACTGAAAAGGCATCAGTTTTCCACCTAGGTGGGTATTCTTTTCCAATAATGTTACATGAAATCCCTTGGTAGCAAGGCTGATTGCAGCAGATAAACCACCAAGCCCTCCGCCTATGACAACGACATTTTTCATTTATAGGCACGCCCCTTCCAAATATAATGTTGTTTTTTCCAAGATTTCCACATGGAAGCGTGCAGAATCACTAAGAATGCCAAAGCGCTTAATGGCATGAAAAGAAACAAGTATGGTAGCTGGCCAGTTTTCAGATCAATATATAGTTTTTGCATCCATACGAGTAGCAGAGGCACCAAAAACAAAACTCCATATAGGGGAGATAAAAACGCTAAGAAAAGAGGTGAAATATAAAACATACTATAAAACAGCGTTAAGCCCATTGCCATTAATGGTGATTTTCCAATCCCGATATAAATATTTTTGATAAAACCATTCCAAACTTCTTGATTCGTTTCATACATATGACAGGTAACGTATGGGGTGGCATTTATTAGTTTTACTTGGAACCCGTGTTCTTTCATCACCCTGGCGAGATGAACATCTTCCACGATACTAGATTTTACGGAGAAATGCCCTTCCACAAAATCATAGGCACTTCTTTCAAAGAACATGAACGCTCCGTGAGCTGCACTTGCAGGCTTAAAGGAACTGTAATTTGCCAGCCAAAGGGGGAGGTGCAGCCAGATGACGAAATGTTGCATGGGTACCACTAGTTTACTTAACCAGCTTGTGACCGGAAACTGCGGAAAACCTGTTACCAAGCCGACTTTCTCATTTTGGAAAAAAGGAAGCATGTTTTCTAAAGTGTTCTTTTTCAGTCGTGCATCTGCATCCAAAAATAACAGATAATCACCATTAGCCGCATGAGAAAGTTGATAGCAAGCATGCACTTTTCCTGCCCAGCCCTTTTTTAAGGGGGCGCCTTGAAGAATAGTAAAACGACTATCTTTCTTAGTGGAGTTCAAAGCCATCGAATAAGTGGCGTCAGAAGAATGATCATCCAACAAGATAAATTCTAAATTAGTAAAGGTTAATTGTTTTAGGTTTTCTATTAAATGGAGAACGTTGCGCTCCTCATCACGCATGGGAACTAAAATGGATACAAGCGGTGGGATGGCAGATTTCATTGGCTTTGAATAGGTGGGATAAAACAATCCATTAAGGATAATCCAGAGGAAAGACAATAATAACCCGCCAGATAGCAAAATGGTTAATAATTCCACAACTGTTTTCCTCCTTCAAATTCCGTTATTATAGTAAAGATTGAAAATGGCTTGTTCTTTGTTCTATGACATCCTGCTTCACTTTATCAAGCAGAAGGGTATAGTGGTTCTCTAATGAACGGTTTTTCTCTTTTGAAGAACCACCCTGCAGTTGAGAGTAGAAGATAGGTTCATCTAGTTTAATATAAACTTCAGGTTTACGTTCCCCAGTAAACGTATAGTAAAGAGATACAGGGACTATCGGAATATCTGTATTCTTTGTGATGTGCATGGTTCCTGGCAAGAAACCGAGTGGACGGATCTCAAGGTGTCGCTCATCTCCTTGGGGAAACAGCCACAATGTTTTTTTATCATTTAATCTTTCTTTTGCATACTTCATCGAGCGTACAATGTCCTTAGGATTGTCTCTGTTGACGGAAAATGCACCAATCTTACGAAAGAAGGGGAACTCTCTAATTCCTTTTTCATGCATCATCACATAGCTCTCTTGTTTAATGATAACTTGATTCAAATGAAAAACTACCAGTGCGTCCCACCATGTACTGTGATTGACGATGAACAAGGCAGGGGAAGGGGGGAGCTTTACATGTTCCCCTTTAGCAAAATAAACTCCTTTAAAATGAAAACGCAGAAAACGCTTATTAAACTGATGAAAAAAATAATCAAACACTTTGCTTTTTTTTGCTGGAATCATGTAGGAGCTCCTTTGATTTCAGGGTAGCTAAATATAATAATAGAGTTGGAATTATTGTTACAGTCAAAGCCAGATAAAGCTTTGCAGTTATGGCGATCATACAGAACATCGCAATCATTAAACCGTACAATACATACATATTCTTTTCCCAGTATCGATTTTCCTGTGAAGAAATATTTTTCGAAAGAAATAGGATGACCAAGTGGAAGAGAAAGGAAAGTCCGAACCAACTGTAAAAGTTAAACATAGGAATGTTGTAATAAAAGCTTGTTTCTTCCCAAATCCAATATTCTTTTGCGATATAGGCGACAGGATCAATAATTAAATCCAATACCACCGTTGCAAAAGAAGCAATTATAGCTTTTACAAACATTGAGGCAGTTGGAAATACCCTATTTGCCATTACATGCGAAGTCGAAATGACCAAAACCCAAGCAAATCCAATGGTAATGGGGACATCAAATAACTTTGGCCCAAAATAGGAATTATAGTAATAGTCGCCAAACAAAACTCCATATTTCACTCCAAAATGCTCAGCAGCCATGGCTACAAAAAAGACGAGTAATGTAAAGAAAATCCCGATCACACGGTAATTTTTAATAAAATAAATGGCCCCAAGAGTTCCGGCAGTTACTAGAAAGACCACATTCGCCCATTCCAACCAAGGAGGCAAAAGGTCAAAAGTCAATAACACGACCCCACATATGTACCAAACGATAAAGAAGCGTACAATCATCTTTTCCCACATGCTAATCTTCAAAAATATCACCTCTAGGAGAAATTATAGCATTATAGTTTAATGAATGTATATGTTTTGTATACAGTAAAAAGCGATTCAATGGGCTTAGCCACGAATCGCTTTTTTTTGTTATTTATCATAGTAGACGAAGGGCAATCAGTTTAAACTCCCTTAGCTTTAGGTTTTTGCGTTGAACCGCCTAAATTGTTCAGGCGATGAACTAAACCTGTGCCAAATTCCGGTGCCGAACTGTTATCAGAAAAGACCGACTCTCGAAGTTCATAAGCAGAAGAACCATGCTCTGCAAAATCAAGCCCGGAGATCTCTTCTTCCTTCGTAACACGAATGCTTGAAAAACGGGTAACAATAAACAAGAATAATCCGACTGAACCGATTGTCCAAGCCGTAACAGCCAGTACGCCAATCGCTTGAATACCCAACTGTGAAATTCCACCGCCATAAAATAATCCCGTTGAAGTAGAGAATAAACCGACTGCAAGTGTACCCCAAACTCCACAAACTCCATGAACTGCAATAGCGCCGACTGGATCATCTATCTTTGCTTTACGATCAATAAAGGTAACGGATTCAACTAAAAGTACCCCGGCAACCAGTCCTATGATAATCGCTCCAATTGGAGATACATCTCCCGTTCCTGCTGTAATTCCAACTAATCCAGCTAAAGCGCCATTTAGCGTTAAAGAAGCATCAATGCGCTGATATCGGAATTGTGTGTAGAACGCAGATGCCAAAACACCTGCAGATGCTGATAATAAAGTGGTTGTAATGACATGTGGAATAAGCGACGGATCTGCAGCTAAGGTGCTGCCTCCGTTAAATCCAAACCACCCAAACCATAAAATGAAAACACCCAGTGCCCCAAGAGGAATGTTATGACCAGAGATGACATTTACTTTGCCATTAGAATATTTTCCAAGACGTGCACCTAAGAATTTCACCGCTACAATTGCCCCTAGAGCACCAGTGAGATGGACAACAGTAGAACCAGCAAAATCAGTAAAACCTAGTTCGGACAACCATCCGCCACCCCATACCCAATGCCCAACAATCGGATAAATAATGGCTGTCATAGCTACTGTCAATAAAATATAACTTGATAGCTTCATCCTTTCTGCAACTGCCCCGGAAATAATAGTGGCACATGTTGCTGCAAACATTGCTTGGAATACGAAGAATCCTATTTGATCTTCATGTCCAGTAAGAAAAAATCCGTCAAGTCCGGTGAATCCAGCAATGGAACTACCAAACATAAGTGCGTAACCTATTGCGAGATAGAGAACAGATGCAATGGAAATTGTGAGGAAGTTTTTCATTAAGATATTCAAAGCATTTTTAGAACGCGTAAAGCCGGATTCGACCATCGCAAACCCTGCGTGCATAAAAAATACTAAAAGAGCAGCAACCATAATCCAAACCATATCAAGAGAGACGCTTAACCCTTCAACCGTAGGTGCTTGAGCATGGGCTGTGGATCCGAACAATAATCCGCCTGTTAAAAGTAATCCAATTTTTTTCTTCATGTTTATCATCCTTTCTTTTTGTGTTTATATAATGGCTAGCTTTCCGCTTTCTCCTGTGCGAATTCGAATGGCATCTTCAATCGGATAGATAAAAATCTTCCCATCACCAACCGTATTGCTTGAGCATGTTTCCTGAATTATTTGTACAATTTCATCCACAAATTCCGATTCCACTACCATTTCCACCTTTACCTTAGGCAGTAGTTTAATTTCGAAAGTATTTCCCCTAAAAAGGCCTTGCTGTCCTTTTTGCTGGCCACAACCTGCTACTTCAGAAACAGTTAAGCCGTTTATTCCCACTTCTTCTAATTTTTCACGAAGAGCACGAAATGTTTCCGGTCTAATAATGGCTTCCACTTTTTTCATTTTTATCGCCCCTTTAATTAAATGTTATATTTCCTAACATCAGTAGTTATGTTTTATATCATATTCTATAATTATGAAGAGTGCAATAGGAATTATCAAAAAATTCAGTCGAAAGCGCTTACTAGTTTGTAAGGAATTCTTACATAAGCAAAAAAGCCCTTCCGTGTGGAGGGCTTTTATTGAGGTGAAATAGCCTATTAACTCTGTTGATTTCTTTCAACTAAGGTTAATGAATAACCATTTACGTTTCTTTAAAGTAATTTCTAGCTGTGGATTGGAGCAAATGGCGGAGACTTCAACGGGGGAGAAACGGTTGGTTGAGACCCCTGAAGCGTTGTGAGGAGGCTCAAGCACCGTCCCGCGGAAAGCGAAGCCATTTGCGGAAAGGAACAGCAGAGTTAACCAATTACCCATAAACTCTAATAAAGAAAACTCTATGATGCTTTTTCATGTACAAATGATTTGTTTACCCAAATACGGGAACGCCAGCGGTACAGCATAATAATTCCACGTAACCACTCATCTAAAATCATCGCAATCCACACACCGACTAAACCAAGACCAAAATGAATTCCTAACACATAGGAAACAGTAACACTAACACCCCACATCGACAAAATTCCAATATAAACAGGGAACCTGACATCACCAGCTGCACGCAAAGCATTTATTACAACCAAATTGAATGAACGCCCTGGCTCCAAGATCACGGTAAATAAAATCAGCGTACCACCAAGAGCGATAATATCCGGGTTATCTGTAAAGAACCCCAAAAGTGTATCAGAAAAAAATGCAATGGGAATGGCAGTCAAGATGGAAATCAAAATGGCTAGACGCAAGCTTTTTAAACAGCGCTTATACGCCTCCTCGACTTTTCCCGCCCCAATCTGATGACCAATCATTATTTGAGTACCTTGACTAATAGCAACACTGAATAAGAATATAAACATCATTAAACTTTGCGCGTACACCTTAGTCGTTAATGCTTCTGTACCTATCATGACAATAAAATAGGTGATGACAATTTGAGAAGTATTATAGGATAGATGTTCTCCAGCTGACGGGATACCAATCTTTAATAAATTTTTCAAATGACTTACAGGGAGGCGGAACATTTTCTTAAATGGCAGTGGTTCTTTTATTCTCTTAAAAAGAAGAAGAGTAATGACGATTAACCCCAATCCCCGGCTGGTTACAGTAGATAATGCTACTCCATCCACACCTAGGACAGGAATGCCAAACGGCCCGAAGATAAATAAGTAGTTTCCGATAACATTGATAATATTCATCCCGATGGTCACATACATGGCATCTCTAGTAAACCCGTAACTTCTGATTGTAGCTCCCATTGTAATGACCAGAGCCTGAACAAATGAGAAGATTCCCACCAATTTCAAATAAGAATCAGCCTCTGTTAATAGTTCAGGAGGAAGGTCCATCAATAATAAAAGCTTGGAAGAAAAAAGGAATACTAAAATACTGATCGCTACACTGAAAATAAGGTTTGCTCCGATCGAGACAACCGTAACTTCTGCTGCGAGTTCTCTATTTTTTGATCCTAGGTACTGTGCGACCAGAATTGTCGTACCAGTCGCAATGAAACCAAACATCACAATTAACATAAACAAAATTTGATTGGCAACACCGACAGCTGCCACAGAATCATCTGAATACTGACTTAACATTAAAATATCTGCATTTCCCATTAACATGTGTAGAAGAACTTCAATAAAAATAGGCCATGTTAAAGCAAAAAGGGTGAGTTTCTTTGTATTTGTATCTTTCATAATGGTTACTCCTTTTGATGATTCCGACATAAAACCATTCCTAGTTTAAACGGATTTTATTATAATAGAAAGAGATGATTTCGATACTTATTGGAATT
This sequence comes from Bacillus sp. CHD6a, assembly GCF_001293645.1. GTDB lineage: Bacteria > Bacillota > Bacilli > Bacillales > Bacillaceae_I > Sutcliffiella_A. Next base: position 13,695 of record NZ_LBMD01000010.1, on the reverse strand, counting down.
TTACGACTTGAGGTGTAAGGAATGTCAATGATTGCAATGTCCATCCCCCCTTTTCCCACTTTTATTAGGGGAGGAGAATATACGTTTAATAAAGGGGAACGACATTTCTCCAGAGTGTTTACCGTTTTCGACCTTTTGTATGTTAAAAAAGGTACCTTGTTTATGCAAGAAGGGGACAATAGGTTTGTTGTAAAAGAAGGACAATATGTCATTTTGGTTCCGGGAGAAAGACATGAAGGATATGCGGATTGCTCAGAACAAACAGACTATTTCTGGTTGCATTTTGTTATCCCGAGAAATGATTATCAGATGGTAGAGGATAAGGAACTGGATTGGTCCTTTGTGTACAGAAAAGAACCAACATTTACTGAAGTAGGCTATTATCAGTTTCATATCCCGCAGTGGGGTGAAGTGAAAAGAAGGGAGATTGTCGAACAACAGTTGGAAACGCTTCTTACTACAAGAGACGGGGATGCCCATGTTCCAGATGATTATCTGAAGCAACAAATTCAATTCTCTGAGTTCATCGTTCAGTTGCAAAAGGAGGCATTCTCCATTCCCAGTGCGACCGAAAAGGTGTGTGAGAGTGCTATGAAATACATTCAGGAAAACTATAAAAGTCCTATAAATATGAGTGTTTTAAAAGAAGAGTTGAATTTTCATTCGGATTATTTGACTCGTTGCATGCAGAAAACGATTGGAATTAGTCCGATGCAATATTTAACGCATTACCGGATGCATCATGCGAAAAAGCTTTTGGCGGAAACGGAATATAAGGTATCTGCCATTTCCCGTGATGTGGGAATTGACGATGTCACATATTTTTCTAAATTGTTTAAAAAGGTGGAGGGAACGACGCCGATGGAATACCGGCGATTGGTTCATCGGAAGTGAAATTTGAAGTGGGTTGTTTTAGATTAGTTGTTTGGAAAGAATCGTGCGATAAGCCGGAACGCTGGAAGGACCACTGTGAAAAGTCTAATAGAAGGGTTCTAAAAGCCCAAATGCTGGAAGAAGCCCCGTCAAATGTCTAATAGAATTATTTAAGCCAGTAAATCCGCTAATATAGAAAAAGATGCCCGCTAATTTCCTTAGCGGGCATCTCCAATTTTACTCTGTTAATCAATAACCCAAAATCTGAAACCCATAAGCAGGAAGTTTTACTTGCAGTGCACTAGCGTCAATTGCAAACGCAAATTCCTCTCCGTTCCAAAGGTCACGCAATACCTTTCCTTTCACACCATCAGGTAATGTCACAATCAAATCTTTTTCGCTATTATTGATCACGAATAGTATTCTTTCCCCAGAGACATCAGAAACTTTCTCATACATGACGTGATTTGTCTCATTATTTGCTTCTATAAAACGGAAATCCCCGTGGTTTCCGAATACAGGTAATTCTTTGCGGAGCGCAATTAATTTTTTCACAAATTCAAACATATCGTGATCCTGTTTTTCTTCTTCCCATACCATGCATTTACGGCAACCTGGGTCTTGCTCGCCTGTCATGCTGAATTCATCTCCGTAATAGATGCAAGGAGTGCCTATAAAGGATAATTGGAACAAGAATAATAGCTTTAATTTATCTTTATTTTCCTCGCATATTGTTAAAATACGCGGAGTGTCATGACTGCCTAACAAGTTGAATGCAACTTCATTTACATTAATAGGGTAGGAGTGCATCACCTTAGATATAGAATTTGTAAACTCCACCGCATTGGTTTTATTTTTTGCAAGGTAATCAAGGGTAGCGGTGGTGAATGGATAGTTCATCACAGCATCAAATTGGTCACCCTGTAACCAAGGCATAGAGTCATGCCAAATCTCACCGAGAATATAGACATCTTCTTTTTCAGTTTTCACAGCTTTACGGAAGTCTCTCCAGAACTGGTGGTCCACTTCGTTTGCTACGTCGAGTCTCCAACCGTCGATGTCAAACTCTTTTACCCAATAGCGGCCCACTTCCAATAAGTATTCCTTTACTTCTGGATGTTCCGTATTAAGTTTAGGCATATCTGAAACAAAAGCAAATGCGTCGTAATTCGGCTTAGGTTTTGTTACTACAGGGAAGTTCCATATATGGAACCAATCCTTATACTTTGATTTTTCTCCATTTTTCAAGACATCTTGAAATGGTTCCCAAAAGTAGCCACTATGGTTGAACACAGCATCAAGCATTACTTTGATACCGTTTTCATGACAAATTTGAACAAGTTCCTTGAACGTTTCTTTGGTCCCAAACTGTGGATCAATTTCCATATAATCAATTGTGTCGTATTTATGGTTGGATTTTGCTTTAAATATTGGAGTGAAGTAAATACCTGTGATTCCTAACTCGACTAGATGGTCGATGTGTTCGATAACCCCCTCGAAGTCACCTCCGAAAAAGTTGGAGGTAGAAGGCTCTGTGCTTCCCCATGGAAGAGCACCTTTTGGATCGTTTTCTTTATTGCCATTTCCAAAACGTTCAGGGAATATTTGATACCAAACTGTGTCCTTTACCCATTTAGGAGCTTGAAAGACATCAATTTTGTTTACAAAAGGAAAACAGAAGTATAGTCCGCAGTCTTTAGGTTCTTCTTCGTAAAAACCCTTCTCATTATAAACAAGGCTTTCATCCCCTGATTTCAGAGCAAAGCCATAACGAAGTCTTCTAAATTCCGGAACAACTTCAGCGAGCCAATAATCATACAACTCATCTGATCCCGTTTTCTTCATAGGTTCTTTAACAGATATCCATTCGCCGTCTTCCCAAACATATGGATCTCCGTGAATCAATTCCACTGATTCCACATCATTTTTCTTTGTTTGCAGACGGATGTGAAGCGTTGTTTCATTATAGGCGTATGCAAAATTGTTCTTTGGACGATGGAAAATAGCTTCTTTTAGCATATAGCATTCAACCTCTCCTTTATGCAATCGCTTGCATTTATTGCGAAAAAAAATGGTTGAAATGTTTTCATTGCCATTTTATTCAACATAAGGGTATGTCAAAAAAGATGGAATGTCAATGAAAAGAGAAAGCTCAAAGGAGTACGAAAGGCAAGGTTAAAAAACACACAATGAAAAAGCAAGGGAAAAAACTCTATAAATGCATATATACCAATGGTTTATGAGTTTAATATTGTTTAAGTAGTATCCTAATCTATCAACATATTAAAGTTTTTTTAAAAAAACAGGTTGTCAATTGGGTGAATACATGTATAATAAAAAGTGAAAGTTGTGCAATCGTTTTCATGAAAAATGTAAGCGTTATATGTTTTCGCTTACATTAATGCAATCGTTTGTGCATCTTAGTAGAAAGATTATTCAAAATGACGGAGGGGTCAAAATGAAAAAGTTTTTTGCAATGCTTATGATTGCTGTCCTTACACTAGGCGTACTTGCAGCTTGTGGTCCACAACGTGACACAGGTAACAACGCTGGTTCAGCAGAAGGCGAAGGCACTACAACTGAGGGTAAAGACAAGCCTGAAAAGTTAACAGTTTGGGTTAACGATGATGAGAAACAAAGAGCAGCATTAGATGAAATTTTTGCAGCTTATAAAGAAGAAACTGGTATTGAAGTAGAAACTACAGCTATTTCTATGTTAGATCAAGTAGAAGCACTTGCTCTTGACGGTCCAGCTGGTAACGGTCCAGACGTATTCTTTGGTCCACATGATCGTCTTGGTGACATCGTTCTTCGTGGTCTAGCAGATCCAATCGACTTAGGAGAAGATGCTTCTCTTTACAGTGAAACTGCAATAAATGCTGTAACAGTTGATGGTGAAACTTATGGAGTACCTCAAGTAATTGAAACTTACGGTATGTTCTACAATAAAGATCTTGTTTCTGCAGAAGAAATCGCAACAATGGAAGGCCTAATGACAGTTGCGAAAGAGCAAACTGACGCTGGTCAAGATAAATATGGATTCTTAATGGAAGCAACTAACTTCTATTTCATCTATCCTTTCTTTGCTGGTAATGGCGGTTATGTTTTCAACAACGATGGATCTGGTTTCGACGCTAAAGACATCGGACTTGCTAACGAAGGCGCTGTAGAAGGTGGAGAACTTGTTCAATCTTGGTTCAACAACGGATACATTCCTAAAGAAATCAACGGCGACATCATGAGTGGTTTGTTCACAGAAGGTAAAGTTGCTACTGTTCTTACAGGTCCATGGAACATCGCTACTTACAAAGAAGCTTTAGGAGACAAATTAGGTACAGCTACACTGCCTAAGCTTGAAAATGGTGACGTTCCAAAATCTTTCGTTGGTGTAAAAGCTTGGATGTTAAGTTCTTACTCTGAAAACCAAGAGTGGGCAATCGACTTAATGAAGTTCATTACTAACTATGACAATGCAATGAAATACTATGAACTTGCTGGTGAAATGCCTGCACTTCAAGAAGCTTTAGATAGCGACGTGATTGCTAACGATGAAATCATCGGTGCATTCGCTGAGCAAACTCAATACGGTGAGCCAATGCCAAACATTCCACAAATGCAACAAGTTTGGGATCCAATGGGTAGCGCTCTTCAATTCATCGCTAACGGCGACGATGTTGGTGAAGTATTAGAAGAAGCAGTAAAAACAATCGAAGATAATATTGCAGCTAGTGGAGCTGAATAATTACTAACGATTAAACCTGGTGGGTAGACTAAATTGCAATGCTAGTCTACCCACTATATTTCTTTAAGAGGAGGATCTGCTATGTCCGGCACAGCAACTGAAAAAATGCGCTCACATAATCCAACTTTAGCGATGGTCCTTTCCATAATTTTTGCAGGGTTAGGTCAACTATATAACCGCAGATATGCGAAAGGGATTACATTCATCATCATTGAAGCTGCATTTTTAATTACTTTTTTCGAGTTTCTTAATATTGGTTATTGGGGACTATTCACGCTTGGAGAAATTCCTCGAGTAGACCACTCCATCTTTTTACTAATCCAAGGACTAATTTCTGTTATTATCACTGTGTTTGCAGTGGCCTTATACTACCTGAATGTAGTGGATGCGAGAAATAATGCAATCGACTTAAAGTTGGGAAAAGAAAAGCCAACTGTAAAAGAAGCATTTAAGAGCTTCTATGACAATGGATTCCCTTATTTTATGGTTATCCCAGGACTGATCCTGTTATTATTCATCGTTGTTCTTCCTTTAATGTTCATGGTTTCGCTGGCATTCACGGACTACAACTTATATAATACGCCTCCGAGAGCTTTGTTAAGCTGGGTAGGTTTTGAGAACTTTACAAATCTGGTATCGATTCCACTTTGGAAATCCACATTTGTTAGTGTATTTGCCTGGACGATTGTTTGGACAGTTTGTGCAACTACCGGCCAAATTGCTTTAGGACTATTTTTAGCATTGCTTGTAAATGACCCCCGTATTAAATATAAACGCTTTATCCGTACGATTTTGATTTTACCGTGGGCTGTGCCTGCATTTGTTACAATCTTGATCTTCGCTGCGATGTTTAACGACCGTTTTGGTGCCATTAACCGTGACATCTTAGGTACAATTGGAGTTGCGCTTCCATGGTTGACGGATCCGTTCTATACTAAAATCGCAATCATCATGATTCAAACTTGGTTAGGGTTCCCATTCGTATTCGCATTGTTCACAGGTGTACTTCAAAGTATATCTAAAGACTGGTACGAAGCGGCAGATGTTGATGGAGGAACACGATTCCAGAAATTCCGATTCATCACTATGCCACATCTTTTATTCGCAACTGCACCACTTTTAATTATGCAATATGCAGGAAACTTCAATAACTTTAACATCATCTATCTGTTTAATCAGGGTGGTCCTGCTGTGCGTGGTCAAAATGCCGGAGGATCGGATATCTTGATTTCATGGGTATATAAACTGACATTCGATACGAGTAACTACAACATGGCAGCAGCAATATCGATCATACTCGGACTAATTGTAGCCGGTTTTGCCTTCTTCCAATTCCGTCGTACTCGTTCGTTTAAAGAGGAGGGTAATATTTAATGAACCTAAAAACGAAATCCAAGATCGAAGTATCATTGATCTACTTATTCCTAGGCTTCATGTTCATCATTATTGCCTACCCGCTTTTATGGACTATCGGATTATCCTTAAATCCTGGAACAAGTCTTTATTCGGCATCTATGATTCCGGAAAACTGGTCACTTGAGCACTATGTTTGGTTATTTACAGATCCACAGAGTGACTACTTGATCTGGTATAAAAATAGTATTCTGGTTGCAGTAGCCAATTCATTTTTCTCTGTATTAGTAACTGCGTTTGTCGCGTATGCCTTTTCTAGGTACCGTTTTAAAGGAAGAACGTATGGATTATACGCATTCTTACTATTGCAAATGTTCCCGGCATTAATGGCGATGGTAGCTATCTATATTCTATTAAATATGGTTGGTATGTTGGATACTCTTGTAGGTTTGACAATCGTTTATATTGGTGGACAAATTCCATTTAATGCGTGGCTTGTAAAAGGATATTTTGACACAATTCCAAAAGAGTTGGATGAAGCGGCTAGAATGGACGGAGCAGGACATTTTGGAGTATTCTTCAAAATCATGCTACCTCTTGCGAAGCCGATCTTAGCAGTAGTAGCACTATTTAACTTCATGGCACCATTTACAGACTTTATTTTGCCACGAATTGTTTTAAGAAGTCCTGAAAACTTTACGTTAGCACTAGGATTATTTAACTTTATCAATGACCAATTTGCTAACAACTTTACCCGCTTTGCGGCAGGTTCTATCTTAATTGCCATTCCAATAGCATTGTTATTCTTGTTCCTACAACGCTATTTAATCGCAGGACTAACTGCAGGTGGAACAAAAGGATAAGAATAGTATATAATCGTTTATGGAAAGCAAGGGTTTATCTAACCGGAAGCTGTACTACTAAAACGATTTAAGGGAGGGAAGCGGAATTGATGAAAAGAGTGAAGGGGCTCATTCTCGTTCCGTTTCTTCTTTTTTCTGCATGGTTTGTTCCATCCGTTCAACCTGTTAACGCTGAAAAAGAAGAACACGCATGGCAAGATGAGATTATATATTTTATCATGATTGACCGATTTAATAATGGTGACACCTCTAATGACTTTGAGGTGAACCGTGATGATCCAAAAGCATACCACGGAGGAGATTTCCGCGGAATTACAGAAAAACTGGATTATATAAAGGATATGGGATTTACAGCCTTATGGCTGACCCCTATCGTTCAAAATGAAGCAAAAGGGTACCATGGCTATTGGACGGAAGACTTCTATAATACTGAAGAGCATTTCGGTACCATGGAAGAATTTAAGGAACTAGTGAAAGAAGCACATAAAAGAGACATGAAAGTTATTGTGGACCTTGTTGTCAACCACACTGGTTATCAGCATGCCTGGCTAAACGAAGAAGACAAGCAGGATTGGTTCCACCCAAATGAACCTATCCGAAACTGGGATGACCAAGAACAAGTGGAAAATGGCTGGATTTACGGTCTTCCAGATTTAAATCAAGAAAATCCCGAAACGAAAGAGTACCTGATCGATATGGCTAAATGGTGGATTGAAGAAACAGACATTGATGGGTACAGATTGGATACTGTCAAACATGTCCCGAAAGATTTCTGGAAAGAGTTCAGTAAGGAAGTAAAATCGGTGAAAGAAGACTTTTTCTTAATTGGGGAAGTATGGCATGATGATCCGAACTATGTGGCAGGATATCAAGAAACAGGGATTGATTCGTTTGTGGATTTTCCAACATATAATGAAATCACCCGTGTATTTTCTGGGCCTGATCAATCGTTGACTCGTTTGGATTCACTGTTTAAAAGCAAGGAAAATTTATACGAGAACCCTTATGTTCTTGGAACCTTTTTGGACAATCATGATGTAGAGCGCTTCACAAGAGCTGCTATCAAAAAGAAACAACACCCTCCAACACGCTTGAAGCTTGCATTGGCCTATATGTACACAACACCAGGTATACCTATTATGTATTATGGGACCGAAATTGCGCTTGATGGGGGAGAAGATCCAGATAATCGCAGAGATATGAACTTTAGAGTAGAAGAGGAACTGATAAATTATATTACAAAGCTTGCAGAACTTCGTAAAACCATGCCAAGCCTAACACACGGTACGTATGAAATGGTATATGACGATAATGCCATGTCCGTTATTAAACGGGAGTACGAAGGGGAAATGACCTTTATTGCTATCAATAACTCTAGTGAAACACAAGCAGCCCAACTCGATGCTGAAGTGGTAGGCCAAGACCTCGAACTTCGTGGTACATTGGGAGACGAATTGGTTCGTCTTGCTGACGGAAAATACACAATCGGACTAGATAGAGAAACAGCAGAAATCTATACCGTTAAAGAAGATTCTGGTATTAATGTTGGGTTTGTAAGTGCGATGGCATTGATTTATGGTGGGTTTATTGCTTTTATAGCAGCTGCTGTAATGAGAAGAAAGAAAAAGAATAAGAAATAAATGTGCCTATCTCCTCCATTAGAGGGGAAGGTATTGATCATATTGTATGCGTTTCCAATTAATCAAGGGGGAGGGATAGGTGCATGGCAGTTACTATAAAAGATGTCGCAAAAATTGCCAATGTGGCACCTTCCACAGTTTCTCGTGTTATCGCGAACAATCCACGCATTAGTGAAAAAACAAAAAAACGCGTGAGAGAAGCAATGGAAGAGCTTGGATACCATCCAAACTTTATCGCCAGAAGCCTGGCTAATCAGTCCACACAAGTAATCGGACTTGTGATGCCTGCATCGGCAGATAAAACATTTCAAAATCCATTTTTTCCGGAAGTGCTAAGGGGAATTAGCACTGCGGCCCATGAAAAACAATATGCCCTGCACATGTCAACAGGTGTAACAGGCAACGAGATACTAGAAGGTGTTATGCAGATGGTTCAAGGACGCCGTGTTGATGGAATCATCCTTCTATATTCGGCAGTCGAAGATAAAATAATTAAATATCTGCAAAAAGAGTGTTTCCCATTTGTCGTTATCGGCAAACCATTTGAACAGGTAGAAGAAATTACGCATGTGGATAATGACAATTACCGTGCTGCAAAAGAAGCAACAGAGCACCTTATTAGTCTCGGACATGATAGAGTGGCATTCGTTGGTGGGAGTATTCAACTGGTGGTAACCATTGACCGCTTGTTAGGATATGAAAAAGCAATAAGAGACGCAGAAATTCCATACAAAGACGACTATATCATTCATGAAGAGTTCCTTAAAGAAGGAGGTCAAGAAGCGATTTCCGAGCTTCTTTCTCTTGATGAGCCACCTACAGCACTGGTTGTCTCGGACGATTTAATGTCACTAGGTATCCTTAATACCTTGCATGACATGGGAATTTCGGTACCAGATCAGATGTCCATTGTAAGCTTTAATAATGTGTTGCTGGCAGAAGTGGCAAGGCCGCCATTAACTTCTGTTGACATCAACATTTTTCAACTGGGATTCCAAGCCGCGAAAACATTGATTCAAAAAGTGAAAGACCCTTCCGAGCCAACAAAGCGGATCATTATCCCTCATTCAATGGTGAAGCGCCAGACTTGTAAGGAAATATGACGGGGGTTCGGGTAAAATGAATAAATTTTGGTGATTTAATGAGGCCTTCCTCCGACGATGGGGTTGGCTTTTTTTGATTTCTACTAGAAAGAGGTTGTTTTTGGTCTTTTTTTTGAGTTTTTTTGAGGATAAAAAACGGTTCGGACAAATTGATTGGTTGTTCGGACTATTGAAGACCACTAAAGAGGTATGTTCGGACAAGAATTGACGGAGTTCGGTCAAGTTTCAACTGAGGTTTGGACATTCTAATTTTAGCTTTGGACAAATATTCAAAAACTTCGGTCAACAATGGAGAATCTTTGGACAACTTTCAGAAATCTTCGGTCAAAAATGAGAAAACATCGGACATTTATCCAAACCACACCCCGTCCGCAATAATACAAAAGCCTAAAAAACGCCCTTCTATAAGTCGAAGAGCGCTGAGTATGAGCACTAAAATTTACCCGTTTACAATCTTGCCGCCATTCACGTGTAACATCTGTCCTGTCATATAAGAAGCATCGACACTTGCCAAAAACACATAGCTTGGTGCGACCTCTTCTGGCTGTCCGGGGCGTTTCATCGGTGTATTCGCACCAAAACTCGCAACCTTCCCGCTTGAAAAAGTTGATGGAATCAGTGGTGTCCAAATGGGACCTGGAGCTACTCCGTTTACTCGTATCCCTTTTCCAACCAACTGAAGAGCCAGTGAGCGAGTAAATGCTACAATGGCACCTTTCGTTGCGGAATAATCCACAAGCTGTTCATTTCCCGCGTATGCAGTGACAGATGCCGTATTAATAATACAACTTCCACTTGCCAGGAAAGGAAGAGCAGCCTTGGTTAAATAGAAAAAAGAAAAGATGTTGGTTCTGAATGTTTTCTCCAACTGTGCTGCTGTAATGTCTTCAATACTTTCTTGTGGATGCTGTTCAGCGGCATTGTTAACGAGGATGTCTATTTTGCTAAAGTTAGCCATCGTCTCATCTACAATTTGCTTGCAGAATGCTTCATCCCCTATATCTCCTGAAATCAGGTGACACTTCCTGCCTTCCGCCTCCACTTGCCTTTGCGTTTCTTTTGCATCTTCATGTTCATTTAAATAGACAACTACAACATCCGCACTTTCTTTTGCGTAATAAATAGCAACAGCTTTGCCAATTCCACTGTCCCCACCGGTGATGATTGCGACCTTATCCTTTAACTTTTCACTGCCTTTATAAGTGGAGTCCTCTGATTTAGGTTTGGGTGTCATCTCCGCCTCAATTCCCGGCTGCTTGTTTTGATGTTGAGCGGGAAGCGTTTGAATTTGTTGTTTTGTCATAATTAGCACCTCCAATAATCTTTCCTATTATGAGAAAAGCGCCTATAATTTATCCAATGAGATAAGAAGGGAGAGATATGATGATTATTAGAGAAGCTAGATTGGAAGATGCAGAAGGTCTCTTAAAGCACGCTAAAAAAGTATATGGAGAAGGGCGTAACCTATTAACGGCACCAGAGGAATTCAAAGTCACCCTAGAGCAGGAAGAACAGTGGTTACAAGATAATAGCCAAAAAGGACACTTTACACTTATAGCAGAACAAGATTCAACAATTGTAGGCATGCTAAATGCTACAAAAGGTTCTAGAAAAAGAGTAAAGCATATTTGTATGTTTGGCATCAGTATTCAAGAAGAATTCTGCAATAATGGACTAGGAAGCAAAATGATACATAAACTGTTGGATTGGGCAAAAAAAGATAAAGATATTGAAAAAGTGTGCCTAGAAGTATTCGCCCACAACGAGCGTGCGATACATGTATACGAAAAGCTTGGATTTAAAGTGGAAGGAAGAAAAGAGAGGCATGTAAAATTTGAGGACGGAACGTATTCAGACGAACTGATTATGGGACAATTTGTCTAAGGGAATAAAATTACCCCCGTCATTTTTTGAACGGGGGTATATGTATGGTCACAGCTTAACGATAGTTTACAAACTGTAGGTCAATATCCAAGTCAGCCTCACGAAGAGCTGCAATCACCTGTTGGAGATCATCCCGATTCTTTCCAGTAACGCGCACTTGGTCATCCTGGATTTGAGTTTTCACTTTCAAACCAGAGTTCTTGATGATTGTGTTGATTTTTTTCGTATTGTCCTTATCAATGCCTTGGACAAGCTTACCACGTTGACGAACTGCCCCTTTAGAAGCATCTTCTATTTTGCCGTATTGAATATTTTTCGTTGGAACATTACGCTTGATCATCTTGCTGACCATTACATCTTTTAATTGATCTAGTTTAAATTCGCTGTCCGATAAAAGAACAATTTCTTCTTTTTCTAGCTTGATATCACTGACAGAGCCTTTAAAGTCAAATCGATTTTGAATTTCTTTTAACGCAATATTAATGGCGTTTGTCACTTCAGATAAATCTACTTTTGAAACAATGTCAAAAGAACTCTCTTTTGCCATGGAAATCCCTCCATCATAGGTTTTAAAAATTTTACCAAAAGGTAATTGTAAGAAAAATATCGCTTTCTGTTCCTAATTATAGTAGAATAAAGCGATTTGGACAACTTAATCAAAGTCATGTACACTTTACATATCAAAATTAAACGTTCGTTTACTAGGCGAATGTTGATGATAATAATGGGCAAAAAGGAAGGTATTTAGAAATGATGCAAACTGGTACGGTACTAGAATTAACTGTTGATCGGGAGACGCCGCTTGGATACATGCTTACAGATGGAGAAGAAACGATCCTTCTTCATAAAAATGAAGCAACTAGAGAATTAGGGGAAGATGAGACGGTAGAGGTTTTTCTATACTCAGACCAAAAAAGCCGAATTACAGCTACCATGACCATCCCTAAAGGCCTCAATGGCCACGAATGGATGGAGGTAGTGGAGGTCCTTCCGGGACTAGGCGCATTCATTAACATCGGAATCGCAAAAGATGCTCTTATTCCAGCGGATGACTTACCGGTATATGAAGAAATATGGCCGCAAGTTGGAGCGCATTTGCTTTGCCGTGTAAAAACAGACCGCCGTGGCAAACTGATCGGAAAACTTGCCACACAAGACGTGATGTTAGATCGATCTATTAAAGCCCCATCTAATATCCTTAACCAAAATATTCAAGGGACCATCTATCGCCTTTTAAAAGTGGGAAGCTATATCATTTCCAACGAAGGCTATATTGGATTTATTCATAATTCAGAACGCAAAGAAGAGCCAAGATTAGGACAAGTGGTAGAAGGAAGAGTCATTGATGTAAAAGAAGACGGAACCATCAACGTATCACTTATGCCTCGTAAACAAGAAGCAATGGATGAAGATGCTCAGGTTATCATGGACTACTTGGAACTAAGGGGCGGAGCAATGCCGTATAGTGATAAAAGTGCTCCTGATGATATTAAGGAACAGTTCCTTATTAGTAAAGCCGCGTTTAAGCGTGCAATGGGCAAGCTCATGAAACAAGGATTGATCCGTCAGTCTGAGGGTTGGACGTATAAGAAGGAAGCAGAATAAAAGTGTGTTCGGCTACGCCGGAAGTGCAGCTCATTAGGTGACTAGTGGGCTGTTTTTGTTTTCTCGAGGCGTGAAGCGGGAGCTGGAGTTGGAAAACGGTAAGAGAGAAGGCATCTCTAAGCCCGCAAACGAGGTTGAAGTAGGAAAGCGGTAGGAGAAAGAGTGTCTCTACGCCCGAAAAGCGAGTTGAAGTTGTAAAACGGTAGGAGAGAGGGCGTCTCTACACCCGAAACAGGAGTTGAAGTTGGAAAACGGTAGGAGAGAGGGCGTCTCTACGCCCGAAAAGGGAGTTGAAGTTGGAAAACGGTAGGAGAGAGGCTTTCTCAAAGCCGGAACCGATAGTTGAATATGGAAAACGGTAGGAGAGGCGCGTTCTCAAAGCCGGAACTGATAGTTAAATATGGAAAACGGTAAGAGAGAGGTGTTCTCAAAGCCCGAAATGAGCGTTAAAGATGAAAAACGGTAAGAGAGGAGGCGTCTCAAAGCCGGAACCGATAGTTGAATATGGTAAACGGTAGGAGAGGGGCGTTCTCAAAGCCGGAACCGATAGTTAAATATGGAAAACGGTAAGAGAGAGGTGTTCTCAAAGCCCGAAATGAGCGTTAAAGATGAAAAACGGTAGGAGAGGCGCG
>NZ_LBMD01000001.1 GCF_001293645.1 Bacillus sp. CHD6a | reverse complement strand
GTCTCACCGCCCGAACCGCGTGTCAGATCCCGAAAACGGTAAGAGAGAAGTCGTCTCGCCGCCCGAACCACGTGTCAGGTTCACAAAACAGTAACAAAGAAAATGTCTCTTCGCGCCCCAAACTCTTTACAAATTTCAAACTCCGAAAACGGTAATAGAACAGTCATCATAGAGCACCTCTCCAAAACAAACAGAAAACCTCTTACCTCAAAAACAACTCCTGCAGTTTATCAGGATCATTCGTGCTTTCAAGTGCAACTAACAGTTTAATCCGTGCTTTTTGTCCGTTAAGACCGTTTGAGAATATAACCCCAAGTTCCTTTAATCTGCGGCCGCCACCTTCATAACCATAAATATCTTGGACTATACCGTTGAAGCATCGTGATACCATTACAACAGGAATGTTCGCCTCCCGTAAGGACTTGATTCCTTCCACAGCCATTGGAGGAATATTACCTTGTCCCAAAGCTTCTAAGATTACTCCGTCCACGTGCATATCTTTTAGCGCATGAAAAATACTTGAATCCATTCCTGCATATGCTTTCAAAAGCATGACGTTTTTCGTAACGGAATCTACTTGGTATTTGTCCTCGGAAACAGGCGAATGGTGGAAGAAAGCTCCTCGCTTTGTCACAATTCCTATTGGCCCGTATTGTGGACTTTGGAAGGTTGCGATATTAGAGGTATGCGTCTTTGTAACGTTTTTAGCTGTATGTACTTCATCATTTAATACAACGAGCACCCCTTTATTTTTAGCTTCTTCACTTGCTGCGACTTTTACAGAAGAGAGGAGATTGTAAGGCCCGTCCGATCCAATTTCATTGCTTGAACGCATTGCGCCAGTGATAACGATTGGAACGCGAGTCTGAACCGTTAGATCAAGAAAGAAGGCAGTCTCTTCTAAAGTATCTGTTCCGTGCGTGACTACAAAACCTTCGAAACCATGCTCCATGACTTGTTCATCAATGAATTTTGAAAGCATATGCATGTGCTTTGATGTGATGTGTGGGGAAGGAAGATTGAATAGTTCATGACTTTCTATATGAATATTAGAGTCGACAATCAAAGGTATTGTGGTCAAAGGATTTCTTTCTCCGGGCGATACGGCGCCAGTTCGTTCGTCCTCTGACATCGAAATGGTCCCTCCGGTATGTATTATCATGATCTTCTTTTTCATTGTCGTATGCACCTCATTAATGTAATCTTTCTTTTATTTAATTTTACAAACAATTTCCAAAAGTTTAGACATCTTATTTCAATAATTACGATAACATGATACGATAAAAAAAAACAGATTGAAACGAGGCTTATTTATGCTGGCAGTCGTGTCCGCCGGGATTGCTCCAGGCTTAGCATTGTTGTCTTATTTTTATTTAAAGGATACATTTGAAAAAGAACCAATTACCTATGTATTTAAAATATTTATGTTTGGGGCTTTGCTCGTGTTTCCCCTTATGTTCATGCAATATGTTATTGAACTAGAGCTTGGAGTCACATCACATTTAGTAAAAGCGTTCCTTTTGTCCGGTCTACTGGAAGAATTTTTTAAATGGTTTATCCTCATTTATCTTGTCTACCAAAACCTGCATTTTGATGAGCATTACGATGGGATTGTTTACGGTGTAGCTGTATCTCTTGGCTTCGCTACGGCTGAAAATATTCTCTTCTTAATTGCAAATGGAGTAGAGCTAGCGTTGGGAAGAGCGATACTTCCTGTCTCAAGTCATGCCTTATTCGGTGTGATAATGGGATATTACCTTGGAAAAGGGAAATTCAACACTAATATAAGACATAAAAAGATATGCCTTACATTGTCGTTGTTCACCCCTATTTTTTTGCACGGTATGTATGACATGATAATACTTTCCCAGAAATATTGGGGATTATATATGGTCCCATTTATGATTTTCTTATGGTGGCTCGGTCTAAGAAAAGTAAAACTCGCAAACATGGTAGAAATATAGTCCGCACAAACGTGAAATACAAAAACGTTTGTGACGGACTATTTTTTATGTTCATCCATTTTATGGAATACTTCTTTTCTCCAAATGTACCTGTATAAAATACCAATATCTACAGAAAATACATTGTAACAATTGTTTAAAGAAGTCAAAGGAGGAAATGTAAGGTGAAACGGTTACTGTTAATTTCATGTATGTTTCTTTTTAGCACATGTATGTTATTTACGATAAATCAAAACTCAGTCAGTGCCTTCTCTGAGCAAATCATTCAAAAAGGTGCGACGGGAAATGATGTTGTCGAACTGCAAGCACGCCTCCAATACAACGGATATTACCATGCAAGAATTGATGGTGTGTACGGATGGAGCACATATTGGGCGGTAAAAAACTTTCAACAAGAATTTGGTTTAGACCATGTGGATGGGCTTGTAGGACCTAAAACGAAAGAAATGCTTCATAAATCTACAAAGTTTTATAAAGATTGGGTACATCAACAGATAAATACAGGTAAGAAATTTACTCATTACGGCGGGATGGAACTAAAGTATCAAGTGGAGCCCTCACAGGCGACTGTTGAAAAAGCAAAGCAAGGAGCAACAAATCAGTGGGAAAAGCAAAAAAACCAATATCAAAAACAAGCTCCTGCCCCGCAGAAAGATCAAGGGAAACCTGCTCCTGATCAACAACAACCAACTCCGGGACAACAACAAGAGCAACCAGTACCGGAGCAACAAGAGCAACCAGCACCGGAGCAACAACCAACGCCACAAGAACAAGCGCCGGCACCAGAAGAGCAGCCAGCTCCTGAAGAGCAACCTGCTGAAGATGAAGGGGAAGCACAAAGTGCAACCAATATGCCTGGTGGGTTTTCGGAAAACGATATCCAATTGATGGCAAATGCCGTCTATGGAGAATCACGTGGTGAACCGTATGAAGGCCAGATCGCAGTAGCGGCTGTTATCCTGAACCGCATTAACTCCCCCACTTTCCCAAATACGGTTTCAGGAGTAATCTTTGAACCGCTAGCATTTACAGCCGTTGCAGACGGACAGATATGGTTAACACCGAATGAAACGGCGAAAAGGGCCGTCATTGATGCAATTAACGGAATGGATCCATCCGAAGGAGCAACCTACTATTTTAATCCCGATACAGCAACAAGTGGTTGGATTTGGGGACGTCCACAAATTAAGCGAATTGGAAAGCACATTTTCTGTGACTAAAAAAGAGGGTGAAGAATTATGTTGAGACTTGTTATCATCGCTGTTTTAGCAATTGCAGTAGCAGGAACAGGCTACTGGGGTTATCAAGAGCATCAAGATAAAAACGCAGTCCTCATTAATGCGGAAAACAATTATCAGCGTGCTTTTCATGACCTTGTCTATCATGTAGATTTGTTGCATGACAAAATAGGAACGACCTTGGCCATGAGTTCAAGAGAGCAACTCTCGCCTTCCTTTGCCGAGGTGTGGAGAATAACATCAGAAGCACAAAACGATGTAGGTCAGTTGCCACTGACCCTTCTACCTTTTAATAAAACGGAAGAGTTTTTAACGAAAACGGGAGACTATACGTATCAAGTTGCAGTTAGAGACTTGGACAAAAATCCTTTATCTGAAGATGAATATAGTACACTTCAAGCGCTCTATCAAAAATCCGATGAAATAAAGCAAGAGTTGAGAAGAGTTCAAAGCATGGTTATGAGCAACAACTTACGCTGGATGGATGTGGAGTTAGCTCTTTCTGCAAAAGATCAGCCACAAGATAATACCATCATTGATGGGTTTAAGACGGTGGAAAAAAACGTAGAAGGCTATGATGAAGCTGATTTCGGACCTACATTTACTTCTATGAATCAAGAAGATAAGAATTTCAGTCAGCTTCAAGGAAAATCCATTACAGAAGAAGAGGCAAAAAAGATTGCCGATAAGTACTTAGAACTAGAAGGAAATGAAAAAATCACCATTACTGAAAATGGAGAAGGTTCAAAGTTTGGTTTTTACAGTTTAAAAATAGTAGATAAGAATCAGCAGGACACATTCATGGATATTGCCAAAAAAGGTGGCATACCGATTTACTTGGTTCAAAATAAGGAATCAAAAAAGAAAAACATCAGTTTAAACGAAGCAACTGAAAAAGCCAGAAATTTTTTAAAACAAAACAAGTTTGACACATTGGATCTATATGAAAGTGTAGAGTACAACAAACTCGGTATTTTTACATTTGTATCAAATGTAGACGGAGTAAGAATATATCCAGACTCCATTAAGATGAAAGTAAGCCTGGAAACAGGGGAGATTGTCGGCTTTTCGGCAAAAGATTACTTAATGTCCCACCATTTAAGAGAGATACCTAAAGCGGGCATCTCGCTTGACGAAGCGAAAGAGAGAATTAATGATAAGGTAATGATTATGGAAGATTCTCTAGCGGTCATTAATAATGACCTCGGAGAAGAAGTACTGTGTTATGAGTTTTTGGGGACGATTGAAAATGATACCTATCAGATTTTCATTAACGCTAATGATGGACGGGAGGAAAAAGTAGAGAAGTTGAAAAACCCGGAGCTCTTGTATGATTTGTAATTTTATGGAGGAAAAGTCAAAATTGGCTTTTCCTTTTTTTCGTTAAATGGTTTAATAAGTATATAGAGAGAACGGGTTCATTAAGGGAGGCAGTTTCTTGTTAAAGCCAGGAATTGTATTAACATTACAAGTGAAAAATGACGATAAAGTTGAAAAATATAGATGTAAGGTACAGGAAGTAAAAGAGAAAGAATTTTTTGTGGACTATCCAGCACATTTTACAAACGGAAAAACGACATACATATTGAACGGTACGCAATTACTAATCACTTATGTGTCAGATGAAGGTGTTGCATATACATTTGAAAGTGAAGTTCTTGGACGATTGAAGCAGGCAATTCCAATGGTTCAATTGTCTTTTCCAGGGTATCAGCAGGTGATTAAAGTGCAAAGGAGACAGTATGTGAGGGTCGAAAGTAATATTGATGTATCGGTCCATCCACTATCTCATCATTTCACGCCCTTTATTACGCTTACACAAGATATCAGTGCGGGAGGTGCTGCAATTATTTTACCTGGACACGTTATTTTTCCTGAAGAAGGGCACGTTTTCACCACTTTTGTTATTCATTTAAATAACGGAGAGATCCACTATTTAAAACTAAAAAGTAAGATAATAAGACTAGTGGAGGAAGCGTCAAAAAATAGGTGGAAAGCATCATTGCAATTCGATCCTATTAATGAGATTCAAAGGCAAGTATTGATGAAATACTGCTTCGAACAGCAACTGTTATTAAGAAAAACTCATTCTTTAGCATAAATCCTTCCAATTCCATCCATACTATTAATAGTAAAAGAGATCGGTGAAAGTGAAGGAGAACGATATGAAAAGAGTGGAACGGATTATCATTAAGCTGATAGTCATACAATTAATCTTTCTAATTTGTGCTCAAGGACTCTTGTTATATACCGAATCTGCTCCTTTTTTAAGTAAAGTTATTCAATATGAGGGAGTAGGCGGCATGAAGATAGTTGAACATATAGAAACATTCGACCAAGATAGATGATTATGATAAAATATACATGCGATAATTTTAAGAAGATGTGCAGGGTGACCTGCTTTTTTCATGTAAAAAAATGAATAATGGTACATTCAGGAGGAACTATGAAACAACAATTATCTATAGCAATTGATGGTCCTGCAGCGGCAGGAAAAAGTACAGTGGCAAAGATTGTAGCTGACAAGCTAGGATACTTATACATTGATACAGGAGCCATGTACAGAGCGGTAACATTTCAGGCAATACGAGAGGATGTTAACCTGGAAGACGAGGTTTCCTTACAGCAACTAGTAGAAAAAATGGAAATTGACCTTCGAATTGCAAACAACCAGACGCAACATGTTTACATAAATGATGAAGATGTAACCGAGCAAATCCGGACACATGAAGTAACAAATAATGTATCGATTGTTGCAAAGCATAAGCATGTTCGTGAAGAAATGGTTGCAAGACAAAGGGTGCTTGCTAAAAGAGGCGGAGTGGTTATGGACGGAAGAGATATTGGAACCCATGTCCTTCCCGATGCAGAAATAAAAGTATTCCTTTTGGCATCAGTAGAGGAAAGAGCACAACGAAGACATGCAGAAAACCTTTCTAAGGGCTTTGACTCTAATCTTGAAAAACTTAAAGAGGAAATTGCTAGAAGGGATAAACTTGATTCCGAGCGGGAAATCGCCCCGTTACAAAAGGCAGAGGATGCGAAAGAAATTGATACCACTTCCTTGAATATTGATCAAGTAGTGGAGAAGATAATGAATTTGGTTGATCAAAATGAGGGGACTAGATAACCATGACATTTTACTCATTTGCCAAGTTCATCGTTGCTGTAGTGCTTAAGCCGCTCTACCGAATTAAGGTGGTGGGGAGTGAGAACATACCAAAAGAAGGTTCTGTATTAATTTGTTCTAATCATATTGATAATTTGGATCCTCCTGTTGTTGGAATCACATCACCAAGAACTGTTCATTTTATGGCGAAGGAAGAGATCTTCCATGTTCCTATCTTGAAAACTATTCTTCCAAAACTGCATGCCTTTCCAGTGAAAAGAGGAATGAGTGATAGGGAAGCATTGAGAAAAGCGTTAAAAGTTCTGAAAGAGGGGAATGTTTTGGGACTTTTTCCAGAGGGTACAAGAAGTAAAACGGGCGAACTTGGTAAAGGGTTGGCAGGGGCAGGTTTTTTTGCCCTCCGTTCCGAAGCAACCGTACTTCCTTGTGCCATCATTGGGCCTTATAAAAAGTTTCAACCCTTAAAAGTAGTATATGGTGAGCCTATCGATTTCACCCAACATCGTTTGGAGAAAATCTCAGCGGAAGAAGCCACTTTATTGGTAATGGATTCCATAAAGGAACTTATCGAAAAAAACAGATAGTTTAAGAGTTTTGACTTGACAAAATGTCCTATTTATTAGAAGTTAGTAGAAGGAAGCTAAAATATGTAGGAACTTGTTATGGACATATCTACTTATTTAGCACCTGGCAGTTCTAATTGATCTGTCCGATCAATCAAGTAAGTTAACATCCGTTAATTTATGAATTATTACACGAAACAGATGCAACTTTTGTTAAGTTCGCATGTATTGGCATATGCCGGCATGCTTACGTAACGTCTACCGTTACTTACATAAATAATGGATTAGCTGGTTTGTATGGAGGAGGTAATAATGATGGTGGAAGACATGAATCAAGTAGAAGTTAACAATTTAGAGGTTGGCAATACGGTGACTGGAACAGTTACAAAAGTAGAAGAAAAACAGGTCCTTGTTTCTATTGAGGGCAGCAAGCTAGATGGTATCATCCCTATCAGTGAACTATCCAGCCTTCATGTAGAAAAAGCGACGGATGTCGTCTCAGAAGGCCAGGAACTTCAACTTAAAGTAACAAAAGTAGAAGAAGAATTGCTAGTGCTTTCCAAAAAAGCAGTGGATGCCGACTTGGCATGGGAAGATTTGCAAAAGAAATTCGAATCCAAAGAAGTGTTTGAAGCAGAAATTAAGGATGTTGTCAAAGGTGGGCTTGTAGTTGACCTGGGCGTAAGAGGATTTGTTCCAGCTTCCTTAGTTGAAAATTACTTCGTTGATGATTTTTCTGATTATAAAGGAAAATCACTAACATTTAAAGTGGTAGAACTGGAAAAAGAGAAAAATCGTGTAATCCTTTCTCACCGTGCTGTAGTTGAGGAAGAGATGCAAAATAAAAAGCATCAATTGTTAGATACCATTGAAACAGGTCAAGTCCTAGAAGGCACGGTGCAACGAATCACTGACTTTGGGGCATTCGTAGATATCGGTGGAGTAGATGGATTGGTTCATATCTCACAATTGTCCTATGAACATGTAGGAAAACCTTCAGATGTGGTAACAGAAGGTCAAAAGGTAAATGTTAAAGTTCTTTCTGTTGATCGTGATAATGAAAGAATTTCTTTATCCATTAAAGAAACTTTGCCTGGGCCGTGGTCACAAGTTTCCGAAAAGCTTTCCTCAGGCAGTGTAACTGAAGGTGTTGTAAAACGCCTAGTTTCCTTTGGAGCTTTTGTGGAAGTGCTTCCTGGTGTAGAAGGATTGGTTCATATCTCCCAAATCTCCAATAAGCATATCGGTACTCCGCACGAAGTATTAACAGAAGGAGATAAAGTACAAGTTAAAGTATTGGATATAAACGAAACGGATCAAAGAATTTCCTTAAGTATCCGTGAACTGGAAGAGCCTGAACAAGAAGAAGATTACAGTCAGTATAATCAATCAGAAGACACTGGCGGCTTCCAATTAGGCGAAATGATTGGGGATAAACTAAGCAAACTTAAGAAATAATAAATTAAATACAAATAAAAATGTCAAGGTGATTACAGGTGAGTAGAGCACAAAGGAAAATGGATCATATACAACATGCATTAACAACAGGACAAGTAAGACAGACCGGTTTTGACGATGTCATGTTTGTACATCAAAGCTTGCCTAATCTCTCCACTACTGACATTAAATTGAATACAAAAATAGGCGAACTTACACTAAGTTCGCCTATTTTTATCAATGCAATGACTGGTGGAGGCGGCAAAAAAACATGGGAAATTAATAAAGCACTGGCTGAAGTCGCGAAAGTCTGTGATATTGGCTTAGCGGTAGGATCTCAAATGTCAGCCATTAAAGATCAAGATGAGGCAACTACTTATGAAATAGTTAGAAAAGCCAATCCAGGTGGTCTGGTTTTTGCAAATTTAGGAAGTGAGGCCACTGTTGATCAGGCAAAAAAGGCAGTTGACATGCTAGAAGCAAATGCCATCCAAATTCACTTGAATGTTATCCAGGAGCTTGTCATGCCGGAAGGTGATCGTGATTTTACCGGTGCTCTAGGAAGAATTGAGCATATAGTAAACTCCTTGGAAGTACCTGTAATTGTAAAAGAAACAGGTTTTGGCATTAGCCGAGAGACAGCTAAGAAATTAGTAGATGTAGGAGTATCCATTCTTGATATTAGTGGCTTTGGTGGGACTAACTTCTCTAAAATAGAAAACGAGCGTCGTACACAAAGATTGGAGTTTTTCAATGACTGGGGAATACCTACCGCTGCTTCCATTGCTGAAGTGAAGCATGCTTTACCTGGCACTTCAATTATCGGTTCTGGTGGGATTCAAAGACCTTCGGATATTGCAAAAGCGATAACATTAGGTGCTTCTGCGGTTGGAATGGCAGGTTACTTTCTGAAAGTATTTATGGAAGAAGGCCAAGAATCTTTGATTCATTTAATTCAACAAACACATGATGAACTTAGATGGATGATGACTGCTCTTGGGGCGACTACCATTGAGCAATTGCAACAAGCTCCCGTCGTAATAAATGGAGAAACGTATCATTGGCTGACTCAGCGTAGAGTAGACTGCTCAGCATTTAGCAATAGAACCATACAAAACTAAAGCAAATACTAACGCCTTCTTTCTAATGTATAGAAAGAAGGCATTTTTTATGGAAATAATAAAGAGACTTCTCCAAAAGAATAGGAAATGATTTGAGGTCTTAGCAAACGGAATAAAGGGTTATTTAGCTGAACTGGAAGCGATTAGAGGTCATTATAAGTGAAACAAAGACTTCTCCATCAGGATTGAAAGCAATTAGAGGTCTTTACAAGTGAAATAAAGACGTCTCCATCAGGATTGAAAGTGATTAGAGGTTTTTACAGGTGATATAAAGACTTTTCCATCAAAATTGAATGCGATTAGAGGTCTTTACAAGTGATATAAAGACTCCTCCATCAGAATTGAATGCCATTATGGGTCATTAGAAGAGGTAAAAAGACCTCTTCAACAGGGCTTGTAGTGGATCAGAGGCAGAGGCTTTTATTATGTGTACAAAAGTATACTCTCAGTAAAACCCGTTTGTATTCTATTCCAAGCGCTTCGCTTACCAGGAGGTGTACCGCGAGACCCCGCAGGCCTCCTAGTAGGCACTCTTAACCCCCTAGGAAAGCGAAGCCATTTGCGGAAATCCAAAGAGGTTTTTTACCAATCACCTGAAATAAACCAGTCTTTTCTCCCTCGTATTATCTTATTGATTTCGCTCTCTAGCACCTTCAGGACCTTCCATAGTTGTAGCACCAGGATACTTTAGAGATTGATTGCGATCTGACTCTGTTCTCTTTTGGGCTTTCAATTTTCTTTCTTGTCTATCTTTTCCCATATGATCACCTCTTTTCTGAGAATCTGTTACATATTATTTGCTTAATGGATAAAAACATACTGTGTTTAATGATTAGTATCCCCTCTTTTTAGGCATAATGATTTGGTGAGAGGAGGGGAGAAAAATGGAATTAGCAGGACAATACTTTTATTTTATATGTTGGATAGGTTGGATTATTATTACGTTTTTCTTCCCTAAATCAGAAGTCAGAACATTTATGTCTATTTTGATTCTTGTAGTGATAGCCGGTTCAACTACTACTGTACAGATATTTGGATTTACTGTGACTGCATCCTTTCTTGTATTGGCAGGTATTGCTCTTATACTTCTAGTGAAATCATTGAAACAAAAATACATTTTACATTATTTATCTATCTGTACCATAGCGTTGGCATATGTTTGTTTTATTCTGTTTGAAATATATGACCCTGTATGGATTTTTTTTGATAGAACCTGGTTGCTTTCCTTCATTATTTTATACTTATCTTTACTCCTATTTAAAACAAAGAGGGAAAGATTCGTATTTATGCTTACTGGAGTCTTATTTGGTGAGATTTTGCGCAGTATAGTAATGGACCGTATCTTTTCTTATTCGGCTCTTGGAACATTCGAGTTTTTGGCAGTTCTTGCTTTATCTTCAGCTGGAATGGCGACATGGATAATGTTTGAAACGTTGACTATACATTTAGATTCTATAATACAAAAGCGCGTAAGGGAGAGACAAGGATGAATGAATATACATTGCCCATTATTTTTGGGGTATTGATAGGATTAGCGACAAGGCTACACATGCTTGTTACAGATTATCGACAATATCCTACCTATTTACATGGGAAAATCATACACTTATCACTCGCCTTCATTGCTTCGGGTCTAGGTACCATTGCAGTTCCGGCCATCATGGAAGAAGAGTTTGCAGCAATTACGTTTCTGGCTTTGGCCGCTTCACAATTTCGAGATGTTAGAAACATGGAAAGAAACACACTAACTGAACTGGATGCATTTGAATTGGTGCCGAGAGGAAGTACATATATTGAGGGAATAGCTATTGCTTTTGAAGGAAGGAACTATCTAGTCATGATTACCGCGTTTTTAGCTACGCTCGCTTATTTGGCTGCAAATATATGGGTAGGGTTAGTTGTCGGTATTTCCGCTGCTTTAATTTCTCATAAACTTATGACTGGCGGTCAGTTGAAGGATATCGTGGATATTGAGTATGTAAAGCCTCATTTTGATGGTGCAGGTCTATATGTTGATAATATTTATATCATGAATATCGGGTTACCGGAGCGTCAAAAGGAAGTATTGCAATATGGGATGGGGTTCATTTTAAAGCCTAAAAACTTCAATGCCAGAACGACAATAGCAAACCTGGGCCAAAGACAGGCCATTCTTCATGACATGTCAACTGCGCTTGGAGTCTATCGGGATTCGGGCACGCCTGCACTTGTCCCACTGGCAAAAAGGGATCTGGATGATGGTCGTGTTGGAGTGTTCCTATTACCACAAGAACAGGACTTGAAAATAGGTATGGCAATCCTTGAACGGGTACCAACGCTTGAAAATGCCATTAGAATGCCTACGAAAAACTTGAAGGAAAAGGTGAACAAGTAGGATGGAAATGGAAAAGTATATACTTGCTGTCATTACGACCAATGCCACAAAAGTAGCTGGAGGAGCACCTATTTTCACCTGTGAAACGAAAGAGGAAATGGAATTTATTGCAGCAAACCTTGAAGCCATATTAGATGGAATTGCACATGGGTTGGGTAATGATTTATATGTTATTGTGAAACATTAATAAGTTTTTAGAAAAAGTCAGACTTCCTTATTGCGGGGAATAATGTTAAACTATTCAAGTTAGACCTTCCTTTGCAGGAGGGTTTCTTTTATTAGAAGATACCATAAAGTATCCTAAAACAGCCTTTTGTAAAGACTAAGATAATCGATAAATGAGCATGAAAGAGATAGTACATAAATTATAGAAAAATGGGAGGGTGGTCACCATGCCAAAACCAACCGTAGCGATTGTTGGAAGACCAAACGTGGGTAAATCCACAATATTTAACAGAATTGTTGGAGAGAGAATTTCCATCGTGGAAGATGTGCCGGGGGTTACTAGAGATAGAATTTACAGCTCCGGCGAATGGTTAAACCAATATTTTAATATTATTGATACAGGTGGAATTGAAATAAGTGATGCTCCGTTCATGACGCAAATTCGTGAACAGGCGGAAATTGCTATTGACGAGGCGGATGTAATCATATTCATGACTAACGGTCGTGAAGGATTAACAACAGCTGATGAAGAGGTAGCGAAAATACTATACCGTTCTAAAAAGCCTGTAGTGGTTGCCGTAAATAAAGTGGACAACCCTGATATGAGAGATACATTATATGATTTTTATGCTTTAGGCTTCGGTGAACCGATT
Source organism: Bacillus sp. CHD6a (assembly GCF_001293645.1). Lineage (GTDB taxonomy): Bacteria > Bacillota > Bacilli > Bacillales > Bacillaceae_I > Sutcliffiella_A. The sequence goes on along the minus strand of NZ_LBMD01000001.1, from coordinate 499,563 downwards.
CCAATCTCAGGATCACATGGCTTGGGACTTGGGGACTTGCTTGATTTTGTCATTGAGAACTTCCCTAAAGACGAAGATGAGGAATATGATGAGGATATCATCAAATTTTCATTAATTGGTCGTCCTAACGTTGGAAAGTCCTCATTAGTGAACGCGTTACTAGGTGAAGACCGTGTTATTGTGAGTGACATCGCAGGAACAACAAGAGACGCAATTGATACTCCTTACACATTTGACGGGAAAGATTACGTCATTATTGATACAGCTGGTATGCGTAAAAAAGGGAAAGTATACGAGACAACAGAAAAGTACAGTGTGCTTCGTGCTTTGCGTGCCATTGAACGCTCGGACGTTGTTTTAGTTGTCATCAATGGAGAAGAAGGAATTATTGAACAAGACAAAAAAATTGCAGGATATGCTCATGAAGCGGGAAGAGCCATTGTCATTGTAGTAAACAAGTGGGATGCCGTGGAAAAAGATGAAAAGACGATGAAGGAATTTGAGCAAAAAATTAGGGATCACTTCTTATTCTTAGACTATGCACCAATCGTGTTCTTATCTGCTAAGACGAAGAAGCGAATTCATACACTTATTCCCAAAATTGAAATGGCAAGTGAAAATCACTCCATGCGTGTGGTAACGACCGTATTGAATGATGTGATCATGGATGCCGTTGCCATGAACCCGACGCCGACTGATAAAGGCCAGCGATTAAAAATTTATTATGCGACTCAGGTTGCAGTTAAACCGCCTACCTTTGTTATTTTCGTTAATGATCCAGAACTTCTGCACTTCTCATACAAGCGTTTCTTGGAAAATCGTATCAGAGATGCCTTTGGGTTTGAAGGAACACCTATTAAACTAATCGCACGTCCACGAAAGTAAAAGGGAGGAGTGAATCAGTGAAAAAGGTTGCTGTATTGGGAGCAGGAAGCTGGGGCACTGCCCTAGCAATGGTGCTTGCCGATAATAATCATGAAGTACGTCTATGGGGGCATAAGGAAGCTCAAATCGATGAAATAAATCAACGTCACACGAATGAAAAATACTTAAAAAATATTAAGTTATCCGATAAAATTGTAGGATTTACTTCTATGAAAGAGGCCGTAGAATCTGCAGAAGCCATTGTGCTTGCAGTCCCTACAAAAGCGATGAGGGAAGTGTGCCAACAATTAAAAGGCTTTTTGAATGCGCCGGCCTTATTTGTTCACGTAAGTAAAGGAATTGAACCTGATACACACTTAAGAGTTTCAGAAGTGATTGAAGATGAACTCCCTGAATCCATCCGTGAAGCGGTTGTAGTGCTTTCCGGTCCTAGTCATGCAGAAGAAGTAAGTATGAGACAACCCACAACTGTTACAGCAGCTTCTTTAAATATTGCAGCTGCTGAAAAGGTACAAGATCTATTTATCAACCAGCATTTCCGTGTTTATACGAATAGTGATGTGGTAGGTGTAGAAATTGGAGGATCTTTAAAGAATATTATCGCGTTGGCTGCCGGTATTACAGATGGTCTAGGGTATGGGGATAATGCGAAAGCGGCATTAATTACTAGAGGACTAGCCGAAATCGCTCGTCTAGGAAGCTGTCTTGGTGCCAATCCGCTTACATTTCTAGGTTTGACAGGAATGGGCGACCTAATCGTTACATGTACAAGCGTTCACAGCAGAAACTGGAGAGCGGGTAACATGTTAGGTAAAGGGATGAAGCTTGAAGAAGTATTGGATAGTATGGGTATGGTCGTTGAAGGTGTACGTACCACCAAGGCTGCATATCAGCTATCACAAAAGCTCCAAGTGAAGATGCCACTGACATCAGCACTATATCATGTATTATTTGATGGCGTAGATCCAAAAGACGCGGTGGATGAATTAATGAGCCGCTCCAAAACAACCGAATTGGACGACCTTGCACAGCTCCTTGGTGACAGAGTCCAGTAAACGTCAATGCCCCTTCGTTTTTAGAAGGGGCGTTTATTCGTTAACAGGTATTTTTAAAAGTATAAGGAAGTAATTTATTCGGTTGATTTCCGTTCCAGGCGCTTCGCTTGCCTGCGGGCGGTCCGTGAGCCTCCTCAGGCTTCGCCTTCCGGGGTCTCACCTGTCCCTTCCTCCCGCGGGCGTCTCCGCGCCTTCCACTACAATCAACTAGGTGGCTTCATTCACTAAGAGTTTATGAAAAGCAATCTAACTGAGTTAATTGAATAAGCATTAACTTTTCGTTTATGTAATTTTCAGCTGTGGATTGGAGCAAATGGCGTAGACTCCAGCGGGGGAATAACGGTAGGTTGAGACCCCGCAACGAAGTGAGGAGGCTCAAGGCACCGTCCCGCGGAAAGCGAAGCCATTTGCGGAAAGGAACAGCAGCGATTAACAACAAACTAATGTCATATACTTAAAAAATGTATTTTTTGTCCGGTTATTCTAAATGTATCTATACATAAAATAAACAAACACCCATCCTGTTCAAGTGCATAACTTATAAAGAAGAAACCATAGGAGGGTGCTCAGGAAAGAAATCCATAATTTTTACAAGCTTTTTTGCGATAAATAGGCATTTGGCGATGCATGTATGTAAAGTGCCGCATAAGATGTGTATGAGGATATCACTGGTTGAGCTGTGGGATTGGATTATTTAGTCTTTCTTTTTATGCTGAAGTAAAAATGGCCCCTTTTACTTCAGCTTTTTTGTTGTTTCATTTAGAGTATATCTTATGCTATAATGTTTCACGGAAAAGGAGAGATGAGGATGTCACCTGCATTAATGAAGATGTGGATTTCGTTTGTAGCGATGGGGTTCATGATTATATCCGTTTTAACGGTTTATTTTACTAGATTTAAGGTGAGTAACAGCATTATAAGAGGTATTTTGAATACGGTTGCTTTTTTATTAATTTTACTTGCCGGCCTGATAATTTTCTATGTTGTATTCAGTGGTCCTGTACCGGAGCAATAATGAAGAAGGAAGGAATTAACTATGAAATTAAATAGGTTCTTCCTACTTGTAGGAATAGTGATGTTGAGCAGCGTCCTTTCGGGGTGTTTATATCCTCAAGATCGTTTAAAAGAAAACCAAGTCCCTTATTTAGATCAATTAGAAGCCGTACAGTCCTCTGTTAATCAATACCGTGAGGCAACTGGGGGATTGTTACCTATAAAAGATAGGGATATGGAGACACCAATCTATCAAAAATATCCAATTGATTTTAATAAATTATCCCCTCGGTACATACAAGAACCTCCTGGGACGGCATATGAAAGTGGGGGAGTCTATCTTTATGTGCTTGTGGATGTGGAAGAAGATCCTAAAGTGAAGTTGATTGATCTTCGTGTGGCTGAACAAATTCGTGATATTAATATTAGAATTGATATGTACAAGCGCTCAAATAATGGATATGCCCCGATCAAAGAAGTAATCAATGATCAGGCATTCAAATTGGATTGGGAGAAACTGGGCTATGAGTCAGAACCTTTCGCGGAGAGTCCAATTTCCGGTAAAAACCTACCATTTGTCTTAAATAATGAAGGACAAGCTCAATTGGATTATTCCATAGACTTGTACGATTTTCTTAAAGAACATGAGCATAGTTACAAACCAGGAGATGATATCCGTGGCATTATTGTGGAGCATTCCGTGTTTGTACCTGCATTTTCTCTTCCTTACACGGTAGATGAGAACAATGAACCGGTCTTTTTAAATAAAGAATAGAATAGTTGTCATGAACCCTTCTTTAGAGAATACATTCTAAAGAAGGGTTTTTTGTTTTATTTCTATGAAACATAATGCCCCACTAATTCTTGCTATTAACCATATATAAAAATAAAGAGGGAAACGGGATGAATTTTCTATAAAGTAGTCATATTTAATTAGGACAACATCATACACATATAGTGTCATAGATTATATCCTTACTAGAAAATGAAAATCCCAAGATAAATGTCGGGAGGGAATCACTTGGAAAAAGTAGATATTTTCAAAGATATCGCTGAACGTACGGGCGGCGATATATATTTAGGGGTCGTAGGAGCTGTTCGAACAGGGAAATCAACTTTCATCAAAAGGTTCATGGAGTTAGTGGTTCTGCCGAATATCGGAAACGAGTCTGATAAAGCGCGTGCTCAAGATGAGTTGCCTCAAAGTGCAGCTGGTAAAACGATTATGACAACAGAGCCCAAATTTGTACCTAACCAGGCAGTTAAGGTTAAAGTAGATGAGGGCCTTGATGTAAATATCCGTCTTGTAGACTGTGTGGGTTATACTGTACCTGGTGCCAAAGGATATGAGGATGAAAACGGTCCTAGAATGATCAATACTCCTTGGTATGAAGAGCCAATTCCATTCCATGAGGCAGCGGAGATTGGTACAAGAAAAGTAATTCAAGAGCATTCTACCATTGGCGTAGTTATTGCTACAGATGGCTCTATCGGTGAAATTCCTCGCAGAGATTACATTGAAGCAGAGGAAAGAGTTGTAGAGGAATTAAAAGAAGTTGGGAAACCATTCATCATGGTAATCAACACTGTACAGCCGCATCACCCGGAAACTGAGGCGTTAAAGCGAGAGTTATGTGAAAAATATGATATCCCAGTTATTGCGATGAGTGTAGAAAGCATGAGAGAATCTGATGTCTACAATGTATTAAGAGAAGCACTTTTTGAATTCCCGGTACTTGAAGTAAATGTTAATCTTCCAAGCTGGGTTATGGTTCTGAAAGATAACCATTGGTTACGTGAAAGCTACCAAGAAGCGGTGAAAGATACAGTGAAGGATATTAAGCGCCTTCGCGATGTGGACCGCGTGGTAGGCCAGTTCAGCGAATATGAATTCATTGACAGGGCTGGACTTGCTGGGATAGAGATGGGGCAAGGAATTGCGGAGATCGACTTATATGCACCAGACGATCTATATGATCACATTTTAAAAGAGGTTGTAGGAGTGGAGATTAGAGGTAAGGACCACTTGCTGCAATTAATGCAAGATTTTGCTTATGCAAAAGCTGAGTACGATCAAGTCTCCGACGCATTAAAAATGGTGAAACAGACAGGATATGGAATTGCTTCACCAGCTCTGACTGATATGAGTCTTGAAGAACCAGAGATTATTCGTCAAGGATCACGATTCGGGGTCAGATTAAAGGCAGTGGCACCATCCATTCATATGATCAAAGTAGATGTGGAAAGTGAGTTCGCACCGATTATCGGAACAGAAAAACAAAGCGAAGAACTAGTTCGCTACTTGATGCAAGACTTTGAGGATGATCCACTATCCATCTGGAATTCCGATATCTTCGGGCGCTCTCTGAGTTCCATTGTAAGAGAAGGTATACATGCTAAAATCTCATTAATGCCTGAAAACGCCAGGTACAAACTGAAAGAAACGCTAGAACGAATCATCAACGAAGGCTCTGGTGGGCTTATCGCGATAATTCTATAAGACTTTTAGCTGTTGCTCGGAGCAGAAGTCGGGGTAGAAAAGTGTCGAATATGTTTAATGGTGACCTATCTGTGGAATTAACACAGATGGGTCGCCTTTTTTCGTGTATTAAAACAGAGAAACGCTTGATATATAGGCGTTTATATGATAATCTACAAGCAGAAAATCTTCTCTTAATTGGCGAAATATTCCTCTAGAAGCACTTTTTTGTGAGAAATTTGTTGAAATCTAGTGTTTAATGGGTTAATATAAGCCTAGTTGCAAGATTAAGCGATTCTACCATGTATAGAATCAATCAAAATTGTGAACAAATGTTAGTACTAAAGGCTTTTGCTAGACTAAAATACTATTTTGGTTTAGAATAGCGATAACTCCTTTGGGAGGAGGTGAATGGCATGAACAAGACAGATTTAATCAATGCAGTTGCTGAAGCTAGTGAACTTTCTAAGAAGGATGCTACTAAAGCAGTTGATGCTGTTTTCGATACAATTCTTGACGCACTTAAAAACGGTGACAAAGTACAATTAATCGGTTTTGGTAACTTTGAAGTACGTGAACGTGCTGCGCGTAAAGGTCGTAACCCACAAACTGGGGAAGAGATCGAAATCGCTGCAAGCAAAGTACCAGCTTTCAAACCTGGTAAAGCACTTAAGGATGCTGTGAAATAATTGACAGCTACATAGTCAAATCAAAGTCATCTTAAAGAGGCGCATACTTTGCGCCTCTTTATTTTTGCTTTTTTAAAAAAACTTATGCTAGAATCACATTACAGCTATTTTTTAACGGTAATGTAGGAGGAAAAATAAATGACAGAAGTTAATAAGGCTCAGATAGAAGAAGCAGTAAGAATGATTTTGGAAGCAATTGGAGAAGATCCTAATCGAGAAGGATTACTGGATACTCCAAAACGTGTAGCTAAGATGTACACAGAAGTATTCGCTGGTTTAAATGAAGACCCTAAAGAACATTTTAAAACAGTGTTTGGAGAAGCACATGAAGAATTGGTACTTGTCAAAGATATCTCTTTCTTTTCTATGTGTGAACATCATTTGGTACCTTTCTTTGGAAAAGCCCATGTAGCATACATACCTAAAGGTGGAAAAGTTACTGGACTAAGTAAACTTGCCCGTGCAGTGGAGGCGGTTGCAAAAAGACCACAGCTTCAGGAAAGAATTACATCTACCATAGCGGAATCTATTGTAGAATCTCTTGATCCACATGGTGTAATGGTAGTAGTGGAAGCTGAGCACATGTGCATGACTATGCGAGGTGTTAAGAAACCGGGAGCATTAACTATTACTTCTGCAGTCCGTGGTGTACTTGAAAATGATCCTGCAGCAAGAGCGGAAGTCTTGTCTTTAATAAAAGGGTAACACCATATCGAAACTTAGAAGGAGGATTGTCATGGGTCAATCTAACACGAACGACTTTATTGTTATCAAAGCGAAGGAAGATGGCGTAAGTGTCATTGGACTTACGCGTGGTACAGACACTCGCTTTCATCATTCGGAAAAGCTTGACAGAGGAGAAGTGATGATCGCCCAGTTTACCGAGCACACCTCCGCAATCAAGATTAGAGGCAAAGCGCTCATCCAATCTTCTCATGGAGAAATGGAAACAGACTGACACAATAATCATTATCATATGTCTTAATTAAGAAAGCAGATGAATAAATATTTCTCTGCTTTTCTTATTATCTATTCAAAAGCGGGTTAAACTAAAGAAAGATAGCCCATTTTAACAATATGCTCCACTAATGTGCTATAATTAACTTTGTCTATTTTAGTTCGACTCTTCCGTCTGTACTTCTAATTATGAACCGGACGGCAGTCAAGAAAAGGGAACAAGGGTGGTCTTTAGTGAGTCATATACATATATCCATAATAAAAGAGAAACTACATAATCTGATTACACATCCATATTTAATTAAACATATTGAATACCCTGCCATTGATGAAGATAAGTTATTATTGCTTTATTCTATCATGGAGCACATTGATATTTCTGATGAAAAAAAAGAACAATACATATTATCAACCATGCTTGTACAGATCGCCCTTGATACCCATGATATGGTGACAAATGCAAAAGCAGGTCAACTTGAGGTCGGCGATGAAAAAAATCGCCAATTGACTGTATTGGCAGGGGATTTTTATAGTGGCTTATATTATAGGCTTCTGGCAGATGTAAATGACATTTCCATGATAAAAACACTTGCAAATTCTATAAAACAAATAAATGAGCATAAAATTGCCTATTATCATAAAGAGCTAGAAGGAGTAGAACCATTGATGGACAGTCTCGGAAAGATCGAATCCTCGCTTATTCAGTCTGTTTCTGGCTTTTTTTCCGACTCCCTCTTAAAAGAATTGGGCGGCAACTTTCTGTTATTAAAGCGCTTAATTCAAGAACGGAAGCTTTTCTGTAATGAAAGATCGACCTTCCTTTTTGACACTTTGCGAAGAATAGCTTTTTCAAAAGGAGAAAAGGATGTCGCTTCAAAAGAACAGGAAACATATATGTTATACCTTATTGATCGGTATATTGATCATATTAAACAAAAAATGGAACAATTGACGCACACCATCCCAACAATGAACAAACTGTTAGAAGCAAGAATACAAGAACTTTTCTATGAAATACCATTTTCAACAAAAAAGTATGCGGAAGAAGGGTAAGCCATGCAACATCCATCCAAAGAAGAACGTGTTCATAATGTTTTTGAAAAAATATATAAAAACTATGACAAAATGAATTCCGTCATCAGTTTCCAACGTCATGTCGCGTGGCGGAAAGATACGATGAAAAGAATGAACGTGCAAGGTGGTGCTAAAGCATTGGATGTGTGCTGTGGAACAGCAGACTGGACCATCTCTATGGCAGAGGCAGTTGGACGAAATGGAAAAGTGGTTGGCTTGGATTTCAGTGAGAACATGCTATCTATCGGCAAAGAAAAAGTAAAAGGGCTTGGTAAGGATAACATTGAATTGATTCATGGGAACGCGATGGCACTTCCGTTTGAAGATAATACTTTTGATTATGTCACAATAGGTTTCGGTTTACGTAATGTGCCTGACTACTTCCAAGTGTTAAAAGAGATGTATAGGGTAGTCAAACCTGGAGGAAAGGTTGTTTGCCTGGAAACATCACAACCAACTATGCCAGGCTTCCGTCAAGTCTATTTTCTTTATTTTCAATACGTAATGCCGATGCTTGGAAAGGTTTTCGCCAAAAGCTACAATGAATATGCTTGGTTACATGAATCGGCCAAAGACTTTCCAGGGATGAAAGAACTAAAAATGATGTATGAAAAAGTAGGTTTCCGACCAGTTGAGGTAAAGGCTTATACCGGTGGAGTCGCTGCCATGCATTTAGGAGTAAAACCTAGAAAATAGTTTATAAAGGTGACCTACATGAAATTAAAGATGATGTATTCTTTTTTAAATAATGATTTGCAAATAATTGAAAATGAATTAGAAGCTACCATTCAAACCGAACGTGCTTTGTTGCATGAGGCTTCGTTACATTTGCTTCAGGCTGGAGGGAAAAGAATCCGACCAGTCTTTGTCCTATTGGCCGCAAAACTTGGAACTTACGACATTCATAAAGTCAAGAATGTGGCTGTTGCCCTAGAGCTAATGCATATGGCATCCCTTGTGCACGATGATGTCATAGATGATGCGGAGTTAAGGCGTGGGAAGGAAACCATTAAAGCTAAATGGGACAACCGCATTGCTATGTACACAGGTGATTATATATTTGCCAGATCCCTCGAAATGATGACCAGAGTAGAAGATATTGAAGCTCACCGCATCCTCTCTAATACTCTCGTTGAACTCTGTAAAGGTGAAATTGAACAGATTAGGGATAAATATAACTATGATCAAAACCTACGTACATACCTGCGAAGAATCAAAAGGAAAACAGCTATCCTTATTGCAGTGAGTTGTCAGCTTGGAGCCATCACATCTGGGGTTCCTGCTTCTGTTCATCGAAGCTTATATTGGTTCGGTTATTATGTCGGTATGTCTTTTCAAATTACAGATGACATTCTAGATTTTACATCGACAGAAGAACAGCTCGGGAAGCCTGCCGGAAGTGACCTTCTGCAGGGTAATATTACGTTGCCTGTTTTATATGCAATGGAATCAACTGAATTAAACAAAAAGATCCGCACCATTCACGAACACAGCGGTTCAGATGAAATTAAGGAAATTATTGAGTTGATTAAAAGGTCTGATGCAATAGACCGTTCTTTTGCACTTAGTGACCGTTATTTGGAGCGGGCATTTAAGGAGCTTGAGAAACTTCCCAATGGACTTGCTAAACGTACCTTCAACAATGTGGCCAAGTACATTGGAAAACGGAAATATTAGACTCAATTTCGTGAACTTTGTAAAATATTACGATAATTCTCCATCTTCTGTTGCGAAACTACAAAAACCGTGATATATTTTGGTAGGTTAGGGTTTACCTAACCTTACATAATCGTAATGGGGTGGAGAAATTATTATGGAAAAAACATTTTTGATGGTAAAGCCTGATGGCGTACAACGTAACCTTATCGGTGAAATCGTTTCTCGTTTTGAAAAAAAAGGTTTCCAACTTGTTGGTGCAAAATTAATGCAAATTCCAACTGAATTGGCAGAAGAGCACTACGGTGAACATAAAGAGCGTCCTTTCTTCGGAGAGCTTGTAGACTTCATCACTTCTGGTCCTGTATTTGCAATGGTTTGGCAAGGTGAAAATGTAATCGCTACCGCGCGTCATATGATGGGTGCTACAAACCCTAAAGATGCTGCTCCAGGAACAATCCGCGGAGAGTACGGCGTAATCGTCGGCAAAAACATCATCCACGGTTCTGATTCTTCCGAGAGTGCTGAACGTGAAATCGGTCTTTTCTTTAATGGCGAAGGTCTTGTTGAATACAAAAGAGACGTAAACAACTGGATCTACTAATAGTTACGATAAATTGAAAACGCTTTATAAGAGGCGCCCTTCTCATTTGGAGAGGGGCGTTTTTTGTTGCGTTTAATAGTTTTGACGAACTTCGGTGATTCTTTTTAGGGGGAAAGGTGTGTGTTTGTCGAACATTTGAATTAAGAGGTAGAAGGTTGCTTGGGAAAGGTAGAAGGTTGCTTGGGAAAGGTAGAAGGTTGTTGTAGAACGGTAAAAGGTATTTTGGAAAATTTTTTTGAAGCTAGTTCCCCTGTCTATACTCAAATCAGCTATACTAAAATTACAGAAATAGAGAGAAAGTAGATGAATGATATGAGGGACGATTACACTCAGTTTATTGAACAGATAAAAAGGAAGACAGGCATTGACCTTGCTTTATATAAAGAAGGTCAGATGAAAAGAAGGCTTACCTCTCTCTATGAAAAAAAGGGATTGAAGAATTTTTATGAATATTACAGTCTGCTTGAAAAAGATCGCGAAGAACTATTTGAATTTCTAGACCGAATGACCATCAATGTTTCTGAGTTCTATCGCAATTACAACCGGTGGGAGATCTTAGAGGAGAAAATCCTCCCTGTTCTTTTAAAGGAAAACAAAAATCCAAAAGTTTGGAGTGCGGCATGTTCGACAGGAGAGGAGCCCTATACACTTTCAATGGTGCTCAACAACTTCCTTCCACTAAACGATATTAGAGTGAAAGCAACTGATATCGATTCAAACGTGATTGCAAGGGCAAAGCTAGCGACCTACCAAGAAAAATCCCTTCAAGAAGTGCCTGTTGCAGTCAAGAATAAGCATTTTAATAAACATGATGGTTTTTATAAGGTGAAAGAGGAAATAAAGAATACTGTTATTTTTAAAAGGCTCAATCTATTGGCTGATCCCTTTGAATCAGGACATGACTTGATTGTCTGCCGCAACGTTTTGATTTATTTTACTGAGGAAGCGAAAGAACAGCTTTACCACAAATTTAGTCATGCACTAAAAAAAGGCGGGATATTGTTTGTAGGCAGTACAGAACAAATTTTCCAACCTGCAAAATATGGTTTTGAAGTAGTGGATACATTTTTTTACAGGAAAATATAACTATTAAGCTACATTCCTGTATAAATGGTATAGTAGAACGGTTCTATACGCCCGAACAGCAACGACAATAAAGCAAACGGTCCTATAGAACGGTTCTATAAACTCGAACAACCATCAAAAACCCCCAACCTCTCCAATAGAATGATACTAAACCCCACAATTCTCCCCCCTTTCCCCAACAACTTGCTTTTTTTTAGTAGAACAATCCGCTACACTTGTGTTATAGTATTACATAATTAATTTCACTTACACGCTTAAAAGCTTTAAAGAGATAAAGGAGAGGCTGATAACGATGAGATATTTGACTGCTGGCGAGTCGCATGGACCGCAATTGACAACCATATTGGAAGGTGTCCCAGCTGGGCTGCCACTGACTGTCGAGGATATTAATGATGATCTGGCAAGAAGACAGAAAGGGCATGGCCGTGGCAGAAGAATGCAAATTGAAAAGGATACCGTAGATATTCTGAGTGGAGTTCGTCATGGTCAAACATTAGGTTCTCCCATAACCTTGGCAGTAACAAATGATGACTGGAAGCATTGGACGAAAATTATGGGGATTGAGCCCCTTTCTAAAGAAGACCAAGAAGAAGTAAAACGAAAGGTGACAAAGCCCCGTCCAGGACATGCCGATTTAAATGGAGCGATTAAATACGGTCACCGCGATATGAGGAATGTCCTAGAGCGTTCTTCTGCAAGGGAAACAACAGTTAGAGTAGCAGCAGGTGCTGTTGCTAGAAAGTTCCTCGCTGAACTAGGCATAAAGGTAGCTGGACATGTAACGGAAATAGGAGGGGTGAAAGCAACGCCTCAACCTATTACGAATTTAGATGACTTAAAAGCGGAGACTGAAGCATCCCCTGTTCGTTGTTACGATAAAAAAGTAGAACAAGAGATGATGGATGCAATTGACACAGCTAAAGAAAACGGAGATTCTATTGGCGGTATAGTAGAAGTCATTGTAGAAGGGGTTCCTGCTGGAGTAGGAAGTTATGTGCATTATGATCGAAAGTTGGATGCTAAAGTAGCAGCGTCCATTATGAGCATCAATGCTTTTAAAGGGGTAGAGTTTGGCGTTGGGTTCCAAGCAGCTAGCCTTCCGGGAAGTAAGGTTCATGATGAGATTGCTTGGAGCGAAGAACGTGGCTATTACCGTCTATCTAATAACCTTGGAGGTTTTGAAGGTGGAATGACAACTGGGATGCCGATTGTGGTAAGAGGTGTCATGAAACCCATTCCTACGCTTTACAAGCCGTTACAAAGCGTGGATATTGATACAAAAGAGCCTTTTCAGGCAAGTATTGAACGTTCCGACAGCTGTGCGGTACCTGCAGCAAGTGTGGTAGCAGAAGCGGTGGTCGCTTGGGAAATCGCACAAGCCATCGTAGAACAATTCGGACAGGACAGAATGGACCTTATTAAGGAAAATGTCCAAAGGATGAGAGAGCATGCAGCTAAATTCTAATTGGAAGCAGGTTACCGTTCAAACTGCTTCAAAGGAGTATCCCGTATTTTTAGGTAAAGGAGCAATACAAGAACTGCCTCAGTTACTGGGGGCTTTTCAAAAGAAACCCAGTAAAGTGCTAATTGTGACAGATGATCTAGTTGCTGACCTGTACCTTTCTGAAATAGTCTCAAGTTTAACGCAAAATTATATCGTCCATTCCTATGTTCTTCCTAATGGTGAAGAAGCAAAATCATTCGAAAATTATTATGCTATCCAAACCTTTGCGCTGGAAAATGGATTGGATCGCCATTCTGCCATCATCGCCCTAGGTGGTGGAGTGGTTGGTGATATTGCAGGATTTGTTGCCTCGACATTTATGAGGGGAATTAAATTCATCCAAGTCCCTACAACACTCCTCGCACATGACAGCGCAGTCGGAGGAAAGGTTGCTATCAATCATCCTCTAGGGAAAAATATGATTGGGTCCTTTTATCAGCCGGAAGCGGTCATATATGATGTGGATTTCTTAAAGAGCCTGCCCGAAAAAGAAATGCGCTCAGGCTTTGCTGAAGTGGTAAAGCATTCCCTTATCTGGGACGAAGCATTCTATCGTTGGATAAAAGGAACCATAAAGAATCTGGACGACCTTACAGAAGACAACCTGCTTGTGTGTTTGGAAAAGGGAATTAAGATCAAAGCGGAAGTTGTATCAAGTGATGAAAAAGAGACAGGCTTGCGTGCAATCTTGAATTTTGGCCATACACTCGGTCATGCACTTGAGGCTGCTTATGGCTATGGAAAAATAACGCATGGAGACGGTGTAGCACTAGGAATGCTTTTTGCAACTAGATTAAGTGAAAAGTTGAAACCAGTACTCAATTTAAGCGCTGACTTGTCACAAGCGTGGAATCGTTTTGGCTTCCCAACTAAGATTCAAACATCCGTTTCCCCACAAGAACTGTTAGATTGGATGAAAAAAGACAAAAAAACTCAAAACAGTCATATACATATGGTATTGATACAGTCCATTGGAAATGTAGAACTGCAATCCGTGCCAGATGAACTTATCCTTGAAACTTTACAAGAATTTTATTAATAGATCATCCAATAAGGGGGAATTCGGTGATTCGTGGTGTAAGAGGTGCAACAACCATACTTAAGAATTCTGAAAAAGAAATAATCTGTAAAACAGAAGAATTATTACAAAACATGATTCAAGCGAACAGCATTGAGGCAGAAGATGTCGCGCAAGTACTGATTTCCGTCACAGCAGATATCACGGCATGTTTCCCTGCGAAGGCACTGCGAAACCTTGAAGGCTGGGATTATGTCCCTGTCATGTGTACAAAAGAAATTGCTGTGCCAAACTCACTACCTTCCTGTATTAGGATTATGATGACAGTAAACACTGAGGTACCACAAAAAAATATTCAACATATTTATTTGCATGACGCTGTGAGCCTAAGACCGGACCTTGCAAAAACGTTATCGGTTGACAATTAGTAATCTACTATCATATAGTACTTACAAGAAGTAAAACAGTTGAGAGATTAGTTTAGAGCATGAAGTTGAGGGCTATAGAGCCAAAGAGTTTACCAATTCAAAACATTTATTTTTAAGCCGAGTTGAGAAGAGAATAGTTGAGAATGAGTCGAGATTAGCTGAGGTTAGAATGTATCTATAAATCTACCCAAAGACTATCCTCTGTCTTTGGGTTTTTGTTTTTTCCTCATTCTGTAACACCTCGTTACAAAGTCTCATTCTCCATTTCTGGAAAATGGAGGAGATCAGATGCAACAGTTTGCAGAGTTTCTAGATGCAAGCAAACATTACAAAACCATTCCCATTATAGAAAGTTTTTTTGAAGACACCTTAACACCAGTTTCTATCTTTCAGGCATTAAGAAAGGAAGCAGTCTATCTTTTAGAAAGTAAAGAACCCAATTCAGATTGGGCGAGGTACTCCTTTATCGGGTTGAATCCATTTTGGAAAATAACCGCCGAGGATACCACTATTACGTTGCGAGAAGTAAAGACCGATAAAGCAATCTACCATTCTAAAGAATTGAATGAAGTTATTCAACAAGCTAATAATCTGCTTCAAGTAAAACTCCTGGAAAAAAACCTAGGATTTACAGGTGGAGCAGTTGGCTATCTGAGTTATGATTTTATTCCGACAATTGAAAAAGTTCCGATGCACCCTTCTTATCACGGAGAACATACAGCAAATCTTTTATATTGCGAAGATATTGTTGTATGTGACCACAAGCAAAATGAATTACATTTTATTCATTATATTCGTTTAGATGGAAAGGAAAATGAAAAAGAGTTACAGGATAGCTTTAATCAGGCAAAAAAATCGATACGTAAAAAAGTATCCCAAATAAGGAACCGACAAGAAAGCGACCTGCTTGTGGAAGTGGATAATGGGAAGTTGGAACTTCCTGTTCATTCCAATTACACAAAAGAGAGATTCATTGAACATGTAGAAAAGATAAAGAAATATATCCAAACAGGTGACATCTTTCAATGTGTTCTTTCCCAGCGTTTTGAATTAGAAGCGGAAATAGAAGGGTTTGATGTTTACCGAGTTCTAAGAAGACAAAACCCTTCTCCTTACTTGTTTTATCTTAAATATGACGAGATGGAATTGATAGGAAGTTCACCAGAAAGGCTCATACAAATTCAAGATAGAAAATTAGAAATTCATCCGATTGCCGGTACGAGAAAAAGAGGAATAACAGAAGAAGCAGACAAGGAGCTTGCGGAGGACTTATTGCAAGACGAAAAAGAACAGGCTGAACATTATATGCTGGTAGATCTTGCGCGAAACGATTTAGGAAGAGTCGCTAAATATGGATCCGTCCATACGCCGGTTATGAAAGAGCTTGTTTATTTTTCAAGGGTGATGCACCTGATTTCTATTGTAAAAGCAGAGCTCGCTTCCAATTACACTCCTGTGGAAGCATTGCTTGCAGCTTTTCCAGCTGGAACTGTTTCCGGAGCGCCAAAGGTAAGGGCCATGCAAATCTTACAAGAGCTTGAGCCAACAGTAAGAAACACTTATGCCGGGGCCATTTGTTATATCGGGTTTGACGGCAATATTGATTCTTGTATTACTATCAGGACGATACAAAAGCGTGGTAGCAGCTTCTATGTTCAAGCAGGTGCAGGAGTAGTAGCGGATTCTGTTCCCGAACTGGAATATCAAGAAACAATAAACAAAGCATCAGCATTGATTGAAACAATCCAACTAGCAAATAAATATTTTGCCAAAAAGACGGGAGGCTCATGCAGCTATGTTTAAAGCCTATTTAACGAAATTAATAGATGGAGCGAACCTTACAGCAGAAGAAGCGGAAAGTGCAATGGACCTGATGATGAAAGGAGAGGTTACCTCCAGCCAGATTGCAAGTTTTATATCTATTCTCAGATTCAGGGGAGAGACCTCAGAGGAAATGTTAGGATTCACTAAAGCGATGCGCGGGCATATGAAGCCGATAGCCTATGAACATCCTCATTTAATTGATACATGCGGTACAGGAGGGGATGGAGCCTCTACTTTCAATATCTCAACTGCATCTGCGATTGTGGCAGCAAGTGGAGGAGCAAAAGTAGCCAAACATGGGAACAGGGCAGTATCTTCCTCAAGTGGTAGTGCAGATGTGTTAGAGCAGCTTCGACTTCCAGTGCAGCAAACGCTTGAAGAAGCTACAGAAAATCTTAAGGACAAAGGGATGAGTTTTCTTTTTGCTCCTATTTACCATGAGGCGATGAAGCATGCGGTTGCTCCAAGAAAAGAGATTGGATTCCGAACTATTTTTAATCTTCTTGGCCCGCTTGCCAATCCAGTTCGTTGTAAAAAACAGGTAATCGGAGTCTTTTCTAAGGATTATGCTTATAAAATGGCGGAAGTGTTGAATCAGCTTGGTTCTGAACATGTTTTAATTGTAGCAGGAGAAGACGGTTTGGATGAGATAACAATCACGGCTAGTACACATGTGGTCGAAGTGAAAAACGGTAAAATCTTATCTTATACGATAACACCAGAGGACTTCGGGTTTGAACGTGGCCGACTGGAAGACATTCAAGTAGCTAATAGTTTACAGAGTTCCCATCTGATCAAACAGATTTTTCAAAATAAAAGCAACCAAAGTGCACGAAATATTGTTTATCTAAATGCTGGTGCTGCTCTCTATGTATCTGGAATTACGGAAACAATTCACAAAGGTGTAGAACTTGCTGTTCAATTAATAGAAACAAACCAACCGTACGAATTATTACAACAACTAAAAAAGGCAGGGGTGAATGAGCATGTTAACTAAAATAGTCGAGACAAAAAAGATAGAAGTGAAAAACTTAACCCTACCTTCTCAGAAACAGGTACAGCGTTACTCCTTTTATGATGCACTTGCCAACCCTAAGCGCCATCTAGGTGTAATTGCTGAGATGAAAAAGGCATCTCCATCAAAAGGAATTCTGAAAGAAAGCTTTGCCCCAATAGATATTGGAGCGGAATACGAACAGGTTGGGGTGGATGCAATATCCGTGCTCACAGATCAGACCTATTTTAAGGGATCAAAGCATGATTTGATGATGGTAAAGGAAACAACAAGCCTGCCTGTCCTGAGAAAGGATTTTATTATAGATTCCATTCAGGTTGAGGAGAGTGCACGTATTGGTGCAGATGCAATACTGTTAATAGCGGAAATTCTCCCTGATAAAAAACTGGCTACGTTATATAAACAAGCAACAGATTTAGGTTTGGATGTACTGGTAGAAGTGCACAGTTTGGATAGGCTTACACAACTTCTTCAAACAATCACTCCAAAGATCATCGGAGTCAATAATAGAAATCTTGCAACCTTTGAAACAGACATTCAAACGACCAAGGAACTTTCTGCTTATATTCCAAGTACTTCCTTGCTAGTCAGTGAGAGCGGTATCCTATCCCAAGATGACCTGCGCCAAGTACAAGGCTTTGGAGCAAACGCCGTACTTGTAGGAGAAGCGTTCATGAAAGACCACACGCCGGGCACAGGAGTGAAGAGACTATTCGGGGAACTTGAGCATGTCTAGAACATCTAGAACAAAAATTAAATTTTGTGGAAACAAAAGCTTGCAAGATTATGAGGCCTCTGTGAAGTCTGGTGCAGATTTTATAGGTTTTGTTTTTGCGGAGAGTAAGCGACAGGTGCAACCAGAAGAGGTGGCAAAATGGGTAGCATACTTGCCCCCAGGGAAAAAACGGCTTGTGGGGATCTTCGTTAATCAACGTATTGAGGAAATTCTTCAAGCTGTCCAAACGGTCCCGTTGGATATCGTTCAATGTCATGGAGATGAGAATCTGTCATTTATTAAAGAGTTAAAGTCAAAGAGTGATGTAGATGTTTGGAAAGTTATTCATCACGATGATGAAACAAGTGTAAAAAAATTAGAACTTTTCACAGGTGTGATAGACGGTTTTGTTATAGATAAAAAAGTCGGCAATCAATTCGGAGGGACGGGAACAAGTTTTAACTGGACACACATCCCCCTCTATGACAGAGTTGCAACTCAATATGACCTTCCATACTTGATTGCAGGTGGGATCAATGTAGAGACACTCCCAGAGTTGTTTCCTTATTCTCCACAAGGAATAGATCTATCAAGTGGAATAGAAGAGAATTTTACTAAAAGTAAAGACAAAATCAATCAGATAGAAAGAATGGTGAGAGAACATGACAAACGTACAAACACCAGATAGCTTCGGTAGATTTGGAGAGTTTGGGGGCAAGTATGTACCTGAAACATTGATGCTACCGTTGGAAGAATTAGAACAAGGCTTGCAAGATGCCCTAAATGACCCAACCTTTCTGGAAGACTACCATTACTATCTAAAGGAATATTCCGGTAGACCTACAGCATTGACATATGCTGAAAAACTTACAAGTCGAATTGGCGGAGCGAAAATTTACCTAAAACGAGAAGATCTGAATCATACAGGTGCACATAAAATAAATAACGCCATCGGCCAAGCTTTACTTGCTAAGCGGTTGGGGAAAAAGAAGATTATCGCCGAAACAGGTGCAGGACAGCATGGAGTAGCAGCCGCAACAGTTGCTGCTAAGTTTGGACTGGAGTGCAAGGTATTCATGGGCGAGGAAGACATTGAGCGCCAGGCGTTAAACGTCTTTCGAATGAAACTATTAGGAGCAGAAGTAATCCCTGCTACAAGTGGTAATAAAACACTTAAAGATGCCACCAATGAAGCCATTCGCTATTGGGTGCAACATTGTGAAGATCATTTTTATATGATTGGTTCTGTTGTGGGGCCACATCCATATCCATATATGGTGCGGGAGTTTCAACGAGTAATTGGAGAAGAATCCAAAAGGCAGTTTGAGGAAAGAGAAGGCGGTTTACCTGATAAAATTGTAGCATGTGTCGGTGGTGGTTCCAACGCAATAGGAATGTTTGCACCATTTGTGGACGATGAAGTAAGTCTTATAGGTGTGGAAGCTGCCGGAAAAGGGATAGATACACCTTTGCATGCTGCTACACTATCAAAAGGTACGAAAGGTGTTATTCATGGATCTCTGACTTACTTGATTCAAGATGAACATGGTCAAATTATTGAACCCTATTCCATTTCAGCAGGACTTGACTATCCCGGAATTGGACCAGAACATGCATACCTCAAGGACAGCAGCAGAGTTGATTATCAAAGTGTGACAGATGAGGAAGCGTTGGAGGCATTGCATATCCTTGCAAAAGAAGAGGGCATCATACCGGCAATCGAGTCGGCCCATGCTCTCGCAACTGCCTATAAAGAAGCGGCAAAAATGCCAAGTGATGAAACAATTCTCGTATGTTTATCGGGGCGCGGGGACAAAGACGTGCATACATTAATGAATAGAATGGAGGGGACAGTAGAATGACGACGTATCTAGAGAGATTACCAAAGCTTGACAAGCTGTTTATTCCATTTATTATGTCTGGAGATCCTACACCGGAATTGTCGATAAAGCTTGCTCTTCTTTTAGAGGAGGCAGGTGCATCCGTACTAGAGCTTGGAGTCCCGTACTCCGATCCGTTAGCAGACGGCCCAGTCATACAGCGTGCTTCCAAGCGTGCTTTGGCCCATAAAACAACCATTACAAGCACCATGGAGCTTGCTGGAGAAATGAGAAGAAGAGGACTGAAAATTCCGATCATCCTCTTTACGTATTATAATCCTGTGTTACAATTAGGAGAAGAATCCTTTTTCGCTTTAGCGAAGCAAAATCAAGTCGACGGGCTCCTCATTCCTGATCTTCCGTTTGAAGAAAGCAGGAGAATACGAGAGAAATGCAGCGAACATGCTATAACGTATATTTCACTTGTTGCCCCAACTTCCAAAGAACGGATGAATACGATTACAGAGCATGCTCAAGGCTTTCTATATTGTATTTCCTCGCTTGGTGTGACAGGGGTGCGTAAAGAATTTTCCGAGGAGTTGTATGCTTTTCTTGAAGAGGTAAAAAAGAAAAGCAACGTGCCGACTGCAGTAGGATTCGGAATCTCAGAGAGTGAACAAATACAAACCTTAAAACCATATTGTGATGGTTTTGTGGTGGGAAGTGCACTCATTAAAATGATTGAACAAAAAGAAAAGCAATTTAAAGTTGATGAAGAAAAAACCTTGCATGAATTAAAGCAACAAATAGAGGAGCTTATCTCTCCACTTTTAGCAGAAAGGTGAATGTTGAAGATGGAAATTAAAGAACAACTGCTTAACTTGACGCCTTATCAACCAGGTAAACCGATGGAAGAAGTGAAGAGGGAATTAGGATTAGAGAAAATAGTGAAACTCGCTTCTAATGAAAATCCATATGGCTGCTCTCCAGCTGTTCAGCAGGCTCTATTAGCGGAGCTCAGCAATGCCGCTACATACCCTGATGGTTATGCAAGAGACTTGCGTGAAGTACTAGCAGCCCAAACAGGTGTTGGAGAAAAAGAGCTTATTTTTGGAAATGGTTCTGATGAGGTCATTCAAATTGTTTGCCGGGCACTATTAAAACCAGGGAAAAATACGGTGATGCCAACACCTACTTTTCCACAATACAAGCATAATGCCATTATTGAAGGGGCAGAAGTTAGAGAAATTCCATTACAAGATGGTTATCACCAGCTTGATGAAATGCTTAACTCTATTGATGAGAATACAGCAATCGTTTGGTTATGCAGTCCGAATAATCCTACAGGAACTTACATCAAGGAAGATCTGCTTCTTTCTTTTCTAGAAAGAGTCCCTAGCAATACTTTAGTTGTTGTGGATGAAGCATATAAGGAGTATGTCATTTCAGAAGATTACCCTGAAACGGTGACTCTGTTAAAAGACTATCCAAACCTTATGATTACCCGTACTTTCTCAAAAGCATATGGCCTTGCTAGTTTTCGTATCGGATATGGAATTGGAAATGAAAAGCTTATCCAACTTATAGAACCCGCAAGAGAACCATTCAATACGAACTCTCTGGCCCAAGTTGCTGCAAAGGCTGCTGTAGGGGACCAATCTTTTATCAAAGAGTGTGTGACAAAGAATAAAGAAGGTTTAGAGCAATATTACGCATTTTGCGAGGAATTGAAACTTGCCTACTATCCTTCTGAAGGAAATTTCATCTTGATAGATTTTCAGACGGACTCAGATATTCTGTTTCAATATTTAATGAAAAAAGGGTATATTGTTCGTTCTGGAAAAGCATTAGGTTATCCGACTTGCTTACGTATTACTGTTGGAACAAAGGAACAAAACGCAGAGATTATCTCTTACTTGAAGGAATTTAAAATGAAGCAAGCCATTTAATAGAGAGGAGATATCCTCTCTATTTACATATATATAGACATCAGGCGGTGAAATGCAGTGAACGGAAAAGTGTTGGTTATCGGACTAGGGCTTATTGGTGGATCCATAGCCCTTGCGATAAAAAAAGAACATTCAAATGCGTGTATAATAGGATACGATATAAATACTCAGCAGGCGAAATTAGCGAAGTCATTAAAAGTTATCGATGAGTTCTGTGAAGATTATGATGCGGAAGCAAGCGATGCAGATTTTATCGTTATTTCTGTACCGGTCATGCAGGCCAATGAAGTGTTAAAACACTTAAGCAAGATTACATTTACGAAACCACAAGTTGTGATCACCGATGTAGGTAGTACGAAAGATAGTATTACCACTTTAGCAGCTACCCTGTTCCCTCAGGATAATGTTACATTCATAGGGGGGCATCCAATGGCAGGTTCCCATAAAAGCGGTGTGATCGCAGCCAAAAGCCACCTATTCGAAAATGCTTTTTATGTGCTTACACCATTTACGGAAGATGCCAGTCCTAAAGAGGTGGCCTTAACGAAAATGTGGCTAGCTGGAACGAAGGCAAATTTTATTACCATGTCTGCTGCAGAACATGATTTGGTGGCAGGGGTCATCAGCCATTTTCCTCATGTGGTCGCCGCTGGCCTTGTTCATCAGGCAGAGGATATGCAATCTACCAATCCATTTGTTTCGAGGCTAGCAGCAGGTGGCTTCCGAGATATCACAAGGATCGCTTCAAGCAATCCGACGATGTGGAAGGACATTTTGATACATAATAAAGAAACCATTCTTACCCTTTTAGATCAATGGATGGAACAAATGGTAGTGGTGAGGGAACAGTTATCACAGGATAACGAAGCTTTTTTGCTTGAGTATTTCAGTAAAGCTAAGGAGTTTCGTGACGGTCTACCTGTAAAATCTAAGGGTGCTATTCCGTCCTTTTACGATTTATATGTGGATGTTCCCGACTACCCTGGTATCATCTCAGAGATTACCGGTATACTTGCAAAAGAAAAAATAAGCATTACCAATATCCGAATCATGGAAACAAGAGAAGAAATTTATGGAGTGCTGAGACTAAGCTTCCAATCAGAAGACGATCGCCAATCTGCAGAAAATTGCTTACGCAAACACACCATGTATGAAACCTATATTGTCTAGTTAGGAGAGAGTGTCAATGAAAAAACTTACAGGTACTGCAAGTGGGTTAAAAGGAACCATACAGATTCCAGGAGATAAATCCATTTCCCATCGTTCCGTCATGTTCGGATCAATGGCGGAAGGCAAAACGACAGTGGAGAATTTCCTTCCTGGTGATGACTGCCTAAGTACAATCAGTTGTTTCTCCAAGCTTGGGGTGAAGATAGAACAGGATGGCTCCAATGTGACGGTATATGGAAACGGATTGAAGGGACTTCGAGAGTCATCAGAAATATTAGATGTCGGGAACTCGGGAACAACAGCGCGACTGATGATGGGGATCCTCTCCGGTTTGCCAATACACTCTGTCTTAATTGGGGACGAGTCTATCGCCAAAAGACCGATGAAACGGGTTACTGTTCCGTTACGTGATATGGGCGCAAGAATACAAGGGAACCAAGATGGCAATTTCACGCCCATCTCTATTCAGGGAGGTGGCTTGAGCGGCCTTGATTACGTGTCGCCTGTAGCAAGTGCTCAAGTGAAGTCTGCTGTTCTGTTGGCAGGGTTGCAGGCTGAAGGGGTAACAAGCGTGAGTGAACCATTTAAATCCCGTGATCATACTGAGAGAATGCTGCGTGCATTCGGAGTGGATGTAAGAGAAGAAGAATGCAAGGTAAGCGTGGTTGGCGGGCAAAAGCTGGTGTCAGATATGCATATAGTCGTTCCAGGAGATATCTCTTCTGCAGCATTTTTCCTGGTTGCAGGTTCGATAGTGCCCGGAAGCAAGGTTACATTGCAGAGGGTCGGGTTAAATCCTACTCGTACTGGGATTTTAGAAGTTCTAAAAAATATGGGTGCAAGTCTGTCATATTCTAATGTGGTAGAGGATGGACCTGAACCATATGCGGATATTACCGTTGAATCTTCTGATCTTAAAGGTGTTGAAATTGGCGGAGATATCATCCCACGCCTGATTGATGAAGTGCCTATCATCGCTTTAATGGCGACACAAGCTGAAGGTACAACAGTGATAAAGGATGCGGAAGAGCTGAAGGTGAAGGAAACAAACCGAATTGATACGGTTGTGAATGAGCTGAAGAAGCTTGGAGCGGATATTAAGGCAACGGAGGACGGAATGATTATTAAGGGCAAAACGAGGTTGCATGGTGGCACGCTAGACAGTTACGGGGATCACCGTATCGGGATGATGGGAGCCATTGCGAGCCTCGTTGCTGATGGAGAAACGGTTCTACAAAATGATGGGGCAATCAATGTTTCCTATCCGAGCTTCTTTGAGCATATGGAAAGTTTGAGAAGAGGGTAATTTTTAGAAGAGGGGTCTATGGAGATGGGCCTCTTTTTTATTTCCTATATTTGTTAGTTTTGACAATGGGAGGGTGTTGTTTGGCTAGGAGGTGGGGGTATAGTTTAAGATTTGGGCGGGTGATAAACGCGATTCGCCCGTAAACTCTAAATATCGCCCGAAATGAATTTGGATACCACCAACGTGTATGACACCCTCCGCCCGTGTCCATCCGAGTCTTTCCCTAATTTTTTCGTACACCCCAAACATCACGTTCAAAGCATATTTCACGCTCCACGCGCATAGCTTGTCTTAAGAACGTTTCTAGAGGGGGATGCTATGGAATATATTATAGAAGCTGCCAATGTAATCAAGAACAAATCAACACTCCTCCATACCAATCTGCTGGTTAAAGACAACAAAATTCATTACATCAAAGAAGGCCCTTTTTCCAATTCTAGGTCCATGAGAATGGATTTTTCCCCCTATGTGCTGACACCCGGACATGTCATGCTTGTCGATAACCTTGAACCAATGCCTTTTCCGCAGTTTAAGCAATTCATCACAAGCAACTATTTAAAAAAAGGTTGTACAACCCTTCTTTCTCTCATATCCGTTCATCGCGAAAAAGAATTATTGCACACCTTAAAGAGAGCGAGAACTTGCTTATTAAATAGTCCGATTGATTATTATTTTGCTGTCAGAATTCCCTTCAGTAAACTCACACCTTCTTTTGTACGACAATGCAGGCGATATAAAATTTCTGCTATTTTTTTGCAAATGGATGATACAACAGAACTTTCTTCCGTCCCATGGGGGTGGATAAAAGATGCTTTGTATCAATTTCCAGTAACATTTCTCCCGTGCTGGCAAAATATTTCTCCATCCAAAAAAAACAAGAAGAAAAAAGAGTGGAAACTAATTATGAAAGAAGAAAAATTGACACATTCTACTGAGTGTCCAGAACAGGGCAAACCGCTCGATTTGGATTTATTAATGAAAATTGGTATTTATCCTTCTAAAGGAGATTTGAGGGTTGGTGGAGAATTAGACTATAATCTCTTTTTGTCACCAGAAGGTCATATAATTGAAACTATCGAAAATCTGGATTATGATAGTCATATTCCAGAAGTTACAGTTCAAAAAGGAACGGTTATAAAAGCGGGAGATGAGATATTATTTCGTCCAGGCTTTGGAAAAGAATGTGCAGTAACCATTCCAGGTCATTTCTTACTCTCTGAAAAGATGTAAAGAACATGTGATTGCGGATTTTTAAAACGAAGGGAAGTAGTATTTTGTCTTACACAGTAATTGATAAAGCTCTAGAACTAATAGATAACGGAGATATAGAACAGGGTCTTACTATCCTGAAAGAAAACGAATCTAAGTTTGGGGAAGAAGATTTGTTTCAGACGGCTCAGATCTATCAGCAACTTGGTATGCTTGATGACGCCAAACAACTTTACCAGAACCTCCTATACCAATTTCCAAATGAGTCTGACCTCATTATTTCACTGGCTGAAGTCCATATTGATCTAGATGAAGAAGATGAAGCGATGGCTTTATTAGAAAACATTACGGAACATGATGATGTCTATATTCAGTCGCTGCTTCTACTTGCAGACCTTTATCAGGCACAGGGACTGTTTGAGGTGAGCGAACAAAAACTACTTGCTGCCAAAAAGGTTGCACCAAAAGAACCGATCATCAACCTCGCACTAGCGGAAGTATACCTGTCTCAAGGAGACTATAAGAAAGCCATTCCATTTTATGAATCCGTTCTTCCGCATGAAGATGAAATTGATTTCTCTTTGCAGGAAAGACTCGCTGAATGCTACAGTGCTACCGGGCAATTTGAAGAGGCAATGCCTTATTTCGACCAGGCATTGCAGAAAGAGTTGAAAATTGACGTACTATTTCAATACGGATTTACCGCTTTTCAGGCAGGATATTTCAAGACCTGTATCGAAAAACTTAATCAGGTAAAAGAAATGGATTATGAATACTCCTCTCTTTACTTATATCTTGCAAAAGCATATGAACACGAAGGATTGTTAGAAGATAGCTTGCGTGTTGCAAAAGAAGGTTTAGCGGTAAATGAATATAACAAAGAATTGCAAGTGTACGGAGCGAAAGTGGCAATGAAACAGCAGAATGTGCAAGAGGCAGAAAAGTTATTAAGAGAAGCCATTGCTATTGATCCTGGATATGTGGAAGCAGCCTTAACTTTAACAAAAATCTTCTTGCAGGAAGAGCGCTATGAAGATGTTATAGACTGCCTGAATGAACTCATTAACTTTGGAGAGTCCGATCCGCAATATGATTGGGACTTAGCTGTTGCCTACCAACAAACCGAAAAATATTCTGATGCATTAAATCATTACCGTCAAGCATATACTTCTTTTAAAGATGACAGCAGCTTCCTTTACGATTACGCTCACTTTTTATTGGAGGAAGGGAAACGAGAAGAAGCAAAGCCGCTTTTTGAAAAACTAATACAACTTGACCCAACCAACATAGAATTGCAAGATCTGTATCTAAATTTACAAGAGTAGGGAATATTCTACGCAGAGGAGGGACGATAGTTGTGGCTACCCCTGTATCTGTCAACGAGAAGAAGGACTTTATAAGGTGGTTCTTGGGAAACTATCAGTTAAAAAGACGTGAATGTGTATGGATTTTAAACTATTTGATGAGTCATGACCAGTTGATGAAGAAAGTTCACTTTGTTGAGCAAGCCCAGTTTTGTCCACGGGGAATTATCATGTCAACCCATTGTGTAGAGGAAGTGCCATTCAGGTTTTATAAGGAAAATGTGATGACGACGGACGCCGAGAAGTCCTTCCATGACATTAGGCTTAATCGTGATGAGGATATTTATATCCAGTTAAATTTCCGGTCTGTCTATCATTCACCGCAATACGCAGCGGTGCTCGAAGATAATCCGTTTATGCCAAAGCAGTCCCAAATCAATGAAAAAGATCGTATATTAGCCGAAAGAATGCTAGAAGAATCCATTTACACTTTTCAAAAAGAGAAGTTATTGAAAATGATAGACGAAGCATTAGACCGGCAGGATGAAGAGGCGTTTCGTAAACTGACAGGTCAGTTGAAGAGATTATAATATTTCTTACCCCCAACTCAAAAATGTTGGGGGGTTTTTTGTTGTTACTCTAAATATTTGACCTCTTCCACTACAAAACTTATATTTAAAGAACGATAATAAATCCCCAAAAGAAAGAGTTGAAACGAAACCATGAAATGGACAAGCAAAGATATCTCCCAGTACGTTCAAGCAAAAGAATATATAGATACCGTCATTATTCCACTGATGCCTATTAGTTTCGGAGACAATATCAAAACGATTGCATCTCACGGAGAATACATAAACATTTTAAGTTACGAATTGGAAAGACAATTTAAAGGAAGAGTTATTCTGTTGCCCCCTTTCAGCTATATCGAGTCAGACCAAGCTGAAAACAAAGTAGCACAACTTAACAATCTGTCTCTACATATTAAAGAAAATAATATTAAACATGTATTTCTTATGACATCCGACAGTTCATGGAGTCAAAAAGAGCAACATTTAGAAGGAAAGCTCATCTGGTTACCGGCGATTCCTTTAGAAGATATGGAAGATAAATATAAACAAAAAATCATTCAAGATCAGATGAATCAATTATTACCGATGTTTATCCAAAAATGGCAGGATTAAAGGTTAGAAATTGGTGCAAATTATCCAAAAAGGCAATCTGATAGCAAAACAATATTAAAAAAGCAATAAAAAAACAAAAATATTTTTAAAGGATTGAAAATACGTCACAACCTTGCCATTTTTTCAAGGCAGGAGATTATTGACCTTAGGACAAGATTGATATATCATGAGAATGTCCTAGTTTTCTATGTGTTATAATCTACTGTCCGTATGGACTTAGTTCTGTCTATAGAGGGGGGAAAACAATGAGTGAGAAAAACCATCGCGTGTCTAGACGTCAATTTTTAAACTATACCCTTACTGGTGTAGGCGGTTTCATGGCAGCAGGTATGCTGATGCCAATGGTCCGTTTTGCAATTGATCCTGTACTTAAAGCTGGAAATGAGCAAGAATTAGTAGCTGTATGTGAAGAAAGTGAACTTACTGCGGAACCGCAAAACTTCCCTTTCAAGATTAAGCAGGTAGATGCTTGGTATGAATCCGAAGAACCTAGAACTGCTTGGATTTACAAAGATGAAAACGGTGAAATTATTGCCTTATCTCCTGTTTGTAAGCATCTTGGCTGTACTGTAAACTGGGGTTCAGATCCTGGTAATCCAGATAAGTTCTTCTGTCCATGCCACTATGGCTTGTATGAAAAAAATGGTGACAACGTACCTAATACACCACCACTATCTCCGCTTGATGTATACGTTCATGAAGTGAAAGATGGTATCGTTTATTTAGGTAGCGCAAAACCTAAAGGGGAGGCGTAATAATTGTTAAATAAGATTTATGACTGGGTTGACGAACGATTAGATATTACGCCAATGTGGCGCGATATCGCTGACCACGAGGTACCTGAGCACGTAAACCCAGCACATCACTTCTCCGCATTCGTTTATTGCTTCGGTGGATTGACATTCTTCGTAACCGTTATCCAAGTACTATCAGGTATGTTCTTGACTATGTACTATGTTCCGGACATCAAAAATGCGTGGGAATCCGTTTACTATTTACAAAATGAAGTTGCGTTCGGTCAAATCGTACGCGGTATGCACCACTGGGGAGCCAGTTTGGTTATCGTAATGATGTTTTTACATACACTACGTGTTTTCTTCCAAGGTGCATATAAAAAACCACGTGAACTTAACTGGGTGGTAGGAGTTCTTATCTTCTTCATTATGTTAGGTCTTGGTTTTACAGGTTACCTTTTACCATGGGATATGAAAGCATTATTTGCTACAAAAGTAGGGTTAGAGATTGCCGCTGCAACCCCGTTAATAGGGGATATGGTGAAAACTTTACTAGCTGGTCATCCTGAAATTGTTGGAGCGCAAACACTGACTCGTTTCTTTGCGATTCATGTCTTCTTCCTACCTGCAGCTCTATTCGGCTTGATGGGTGCTCACTTTGTCATGATTCGTAAGCAAGGTATTTCTGGACCGCTATAAGATTCATAATTTTTGATAACAAAGGAGGGGAACCTATATGCATAGAGGAAAAGGTATGAAGTTTGTTGGTGACTCGCGTGTCCCGGCAGTACGCAAGCCTAATATTCCAAAAGACTATTCCGAGTTTCCTGGTAAAACGGAAGCATTCTGGCCAAACTTCTTACTTAAAGAATGGATGGTTGGTGCGGTTTTCCTAATCGCATTCCTATGCCTGACTGTCGCTCACCAATCACCATTGGAGCGTGTGGCAGATCCGACTGATACAGGATACATTCCGTTACCAGACTGGTACTTTTTATTCTTATACGAGCTACTTAAATATCAATACGCAGCTGGACCATACACGGTTATAGGTGCAATGATAATGCCTGGACTTGCGTTTGGTGCCTTATTACTTGCTCCATTCTTAGATCGTGGTCCTGAGCGTCGCCCTAGTAAGCGTCCTATTGCTACTGGTCTTATGTTACTAGGTATCGCTTCAGTTTTCTTCTTGACATGGCAGTCTGTAGATTCTCATGACTGGGAAGCTGCAGCTCAGCAAGGTGAAATTACGGATGAAATTGATATTGAAATTGACATGGAAGCAGAAGGCTATGTTATTCTTCAAGAAAACACTTGCCTATCCTGTCACGGTGACAATCTTCAAGGTAACCCTGGAATGGCTCCATCTCTAATTGACAATCCTGATTTTGCTTCTGAAGATTATCAGAAGATTGCAGTAGAGGGTGTTGGTGGAATGCCTGCGGACCTTTTCAAAGGTACAGACGAAGAGCTTAAAATTCTAGGTGACTACCTAGTAGAAATGAATAAACTTGCTGCAGAAGCAGAATAACAAAGAAGCTGGCTAATTTAGCCAGCTTTTTTGTATAATGGAAACATCAATCAAAAAAAGTGAGGAAATAGGATGTTAACTTGGTTTATACACTTATTAAAAACGCCGATGATGCTGTGGTTGGTGTTGATTATTAATGTTCTTGGCACCATCTATGGGTACATATGGTATGGCTATCAGTTAGCAGAGACCCCTGCCATTTTTCTTATATTTGTTCCAGATAGTCCGACAGCAAGTCTTTTTTTCTGTTTTGTCTTGGTAGGATTTATTTTAAAAAAGAATGTTAAACTGTTTGAGGCGTTAGCAATTATTACACTAGTGAAATATGGAATATGGGCTGTAGTGATGAACGTTTTAACCCTCATGGAAACAGGCTACTTGCCAATAGAAGGGTATATGCTGATCTTTTCTCATGGAGCGATGGCTGTGCAGGGAGTTCTATATAGTCCGTATTATCGTTTCAAGCTATGGCATCTTGTAGCAGCAGGAATATGGACTTTACATAATGATGTTATTGACTATGTATTTAAAATGATGCCTTGGTATGGAAGCTTAATGAAATACTTGCCTCAAATAGGATATTTCACATTTTGGTTAAGTATATTTTCCATTGGTGTCGCGTATTATTTCTCTTTACGGAACAATAGACTGAAGTTGTCCTTGGATTAATGTTCTAACCTTGTCCCCACTCTCATAATATTTAGTAGAGAATATGGGAGGGACAAGCGATGAAAGCAAAAAGACATATAGCAGCTATTGTATTATTTTTACTTATTTTCCCGTCAGGTATAAAAGCACACTCTCATGAACCGTTAGAGCCATTTGCTCTTAATTTTATTATGGATGATGCTCTTCAGCTGGTAAGAACGGAGCGATATGTAGAAGCGCACAACCTAATGGATATTTTTTCTGATGAATTTACAAAGGTGATGGTGACAAACCAGCAAATCCCATCTGATGAAGTTAGGATTATATCTGTGGTTCATCAACAATCAATGGCCTCCCTAAGTGACACACTTCTTCCGCACGAAGAAAAAGTCAGGGCAATCATTAGACTCCGTTTGGCGGTAGATGCCATGACGTCTGAACACCAGCCGATGTGGGTGGAGATGGAAGATCCGTTAATCATGACCTTTCAACAGCTGAAAGATTCTGTTGATACGAGGGACAGTGAATCTTATGAAGCATTATATCGCCGACTGTTATTGGAATACGATATGATTCATCCAAGTGTCAGAATGGACGTAAAACCAGAGTATATTCAAAAGATGGATGCCCATATCGATTACTTGGATAAAAATAGAGAGGCTTTGCTTTCGCATTCAGAAGAATTTAATGATATGCAGGTAATTGAGGCAGATCTTAAAGCATTATTTAAAGAATTAAAAGAGGATGAAACAGATCCTTCCCTTTTGTGGGTGATGATCTCAACTGGAAGCTTTATTTTACTGACGCTGTCCTATGTGGCATTCCGTAAGTACTTAGGAGCTAAGAGGCTCGAGATGCGGAAAAAGCTTAAAGATTGACAGGGATAAAATAAAGGAAATAAAATAATCCTAATAGGAAGACTACAGTTAGCTATGTAATCAAGCTAAGGAGGGACTTACTAATGGGATTGGGAATGTATCTAATCTATTTTGCTTTTTTGCTAATTGTCCCACTATGGGCGCAGTCAAGAGTGAAAAGCGCGTATAAAAAGTACTCAAAAGTTGCTTCCTCTTCCGGGATGCCGGGAGCAGAGGTTGCTAGGAAAATATTACACGATAACGGGATTCACGATGTGAGGGTGGAAGAGACCAGGGGACATTTGACTGACCATTATGATCCTCGTTCTAAAACAATTAGGTTGTCTTCACACAACTATCACGGTAATTCCATAGCAGGTGCGGCAATTGCTGCCCACGAGGTTGGTCATGCGATCCAAGACAACCAGGACTATGCTTTTCTGCGGTTTCGCCATTCATTAGTGCCGGTAGCAAGTCTTGGTTCCAATATGTCGTTCTTCCTTATTTTCGCAGGGATAATCTTTAGTGCTAGTAACCTGATTCTCGTCGGGATTATCTTTATGGCTGCTGCGGTTCTGTTTCAATTGGTAACCTTGCCTGTTGAATTTGACGCATCTAATCGTGCGATGGATCAAGTAGTGTCGCTTGGAATCATTAATAACAATGAGGAGCGGGAAACGAAGAAGGTACTGAATGCGGCGGCATTGACCTATGTGGCAGCAGCAGCTGTTGCGGTAGCAGAGCTGGTTCGGTTTATTTTGATTTATTTGGGTAGTAGGGAATAGTAAGTTTGTATAGGAGCAGCCATTTTAGTGGCTGCTCTTTTTAATAATTGCGATGAAGACACTTTTGAGCTGGAAATTTTGGTGGAATTGCCTTCATGATGTGGATGAAGACAGTTTTGACAGAAAAAATGGTGTGAAACTGTCTTCATAAGGGTGATGGAGACAATCTGAACAGAAAAAAAGCTGTGAAACTGTCTTCATAATGGCGATGAAAACAATCTGAACAGAAAAAAGGCTGTGGAATTGTCTTCATAGTGAATCAAGACAATTCCACAGCCAACCTTACAAAAGCAGTACTTATCGCTCCATCGGATTCTTGTTCTCATCCAACGTAAAGCCTTCTCCAAGCACATCGTGTACATCACTGACGGCCACAAACGCATGTGGATCAACGGAAGTGATGACATTTTTCAACTTTACCAGCTCATTTTTCGCAACTACACAATACAGCACATTACGCTCAACCTTTGAAAAAGAACCCTGCCCTCGCAAGATTGTCACTCCACGGTCCATCTCCGCATGAACTTTAGAAGCTATTTCTTCATTCTTTTCGGAAATAATGGTAGCGCCTTTGGCAGCATAAGCTCCTTCTTGCATAAAGTCAATCACACGTGCGGCAACAAACACGGCAACAAGGGTGTACATCGCTTCCTGGTATGTTAAGTACATGATCAAGGACAGTACGATGACCACTGCATCAAACATGAACATCGCTTTTCCCATGCTCCAGCCGATATACTTGTGCGCAAGACGAGCGATAATATCCACACCTCCTGTTGTTCCTCCATATCGGAAAATAATCCCCAAACCGATTCCAATGAACACTCCTGCAAACAATGCAGCTAAAGTTAAGTCATCTTCAAGAGGAGGGAACATCAAAGGGACCCTTTGGAAGATCCATAAAAACAAGGACAAGCTGAAAGTCCCTATAATGGTGTAGAAAAATGTATTCCTACCAAGCAGCTTCCAACCAATGAAAAAGATAGGGATGTTAAGCAAAAGGTTGGTATAAGAAGGGTCAAATCTGAAAATAAAGTATAAAAGTAGGGTGATGCCAGTAAAGCCGCCTTCTGCTAAATTGTTTTGCATATTGAAATTGACAAGACCAAAAGCGAATATGGCAGAACCGATAAGTATATAGATGATATTTTTGATTTTCAAGCCTTTTAACATGATGAACCTCCAAGACCTAGATAGTTTGCAACCTCTCTATTATAATAGACAAGAAGAAGATAAGTAAATGAGATAAAGGATTAGGCTTATTATTTGTTTTGCCTATCACTTCCTGTCGATTTCGTTCCAGGTGTTCCCTTTCCGCGGGGCGGTGCTTGAGCCTCCTCGGCTTCGCCGAAGCCACTGTAAAAGTCTATTATTTAAATGTTGTATAGACACCGCTGTTGATTTTCGAAAAAGGCTTCGCTTTCCTAGGGGCTGACGTGAGCCTCCTTCGGCTACGCCTGCGGGGTCTCCACCTAGCGCTATCTCCCTAAGGAGTCTCCGCCTTTTTCTCCAATCACCAGCTAGAAATCATTTAAGTACATGAGATTTCAGTTTTTCAGTGTGCGGGGTCTCAAGTCTACCGCTACCTCCCGCCGGAGTGTCACTCCTTGCACTACAATCGCCAGGAGAGTGTTGCGTGTTACAAGGAATCAAGCTCAATCATTTGTCAAATGATAAGGTTTTAGCTAAC
Source organism: Bacillus sp. CHD6a (assembly GCF_001293645.1). Taxonomy (GTDB): domain Bacteria; phylum Bacillota; class Bacilli; order Bacillales; family Bacillaceae_I; genus Sutcliffiella_A. The sequence continues at coordinate 465,397 of NZ_LBMD01000001.1, read as the reverse complement.
ATGATAGGGTGAGGTGACATGTGCATGAGTGAAAAGACGATGCAAGAAATGCAAAGGGAAGTTGACCATTATATTTCCCAATTTAAAGAAGGTTATTTCAGTCCGTTAGCGATGCTTGCTAGGATGACAGAAGAACTTGGTGAATTGTCCAGGGAAGTTAATCACTATTACGGGGAAAAGCCGAAAAAAAGTACAGAGAAGGAAAATACGGTGGAAGAAGAGTTAGGTGATATGCTGTTTGTGATGATCTGCTTCGCCAATTCTCTTAATATAGATTTACAGGAAGCACACGATCGTGTGATGGAGAAGTTTCAAACGAGAGATAAAGATAGATGGACAAGGATTGAGGAGGAAGGGAAATAATGAAAAACATCAAGATCATTCTTGCGGGCCCTCGTGGACGGATGGGAAGAGAAGCAGTAGATTTAATACATAACACAGAACATTTTCAGCTGGTTGCTTGCCTAGATAGAGTGAATGAAGGCAAACTACTTTCTGATGTGGAAGGTTTTCCTAACATAGGTGCGCCAATTTTCAACGATCCAAGAGCCTGTTTTCAAGAAGTGGAAGCAGATGTACTCATAGATCTTACCACTCCTGAAATTGGAAAAATCAACACGAAACTTGCGGTGGAATATGGGATTCGCCCTGTAGTTGGTACGACAGGTTTTAACGAAGAAGAGCTTAAAGAGCTTAAAGACCTTGCATCATCCAAAAAAGTCGGTGTCATCATTGCTCCAAACTTTGCGGTGGGAGCCATTTTAATGATGAAGTTTGCTCAAATGGCAGCAAAGCATTTTCAAGACGTGGAAATTATGGAATTGCATCATGACAGAAAATTGGATGCTCCGTCAGGAACAGCGATAAAGACAGCAGAACTTATATCCAAAACGCGTGAACCAAAACGCCAAGGTCATCCAGAGGAAGAGGAAGCCATCAAAGGAGCAAGAGGAGCAGAAACCAAGGAAGGAATTCGAATCCACAGTGTTAGATTGCCTGGGCTTGTAGCGCACCAAGAAGTTATGTTTGGCGGGGAAGGCCAATCTTTGACGATACGCCATGATTCCTACAATCGTGCAAGCTTTATGTCTGGGGTTAAACTTTCTGTGGAAACAATCATGAATCTGGAAGAGTTAGTGTACGGCTTAGAAAATATTATCGAGTAACGGGGGAACTGTCATGAAGATAGCATTAATTGCACACGATAAGAAAAAACCGGATATGATTCAATTTGCTACCGCGTATAAAACGATATTGGAAAAGCATGAAATTTTTGCGACAGGTACGACTGGCCTGAGGATTGCGGAGGCGACTGGTTTGACTGTTTATCGTTTTCAGTCTGGACCACTTGGTGGGGATCAAGAAATTGGTGCCATGATTGCCCAAAACAAAATGGATTTGGTCATCTTCTTCCGTGATCCACTCACAGCTCAACCTCATGAGCCGGATGTAACGGCATTACTACGTTTATGTGACGTTTATTCCATTCCCTTAGCAACCAATATGGGGACAGCGGAGATTTTAATTCACGGCCTTGCAAGGGGAGAGCTGAGCTGGAGAGAGATTGTTCATGGTAGAGAGGCAGAGAGCAATGACTGAGCCACTGGACATCCTCGCTTTTGGAGCACATCCTGATGATGTCGAAATTGGGATGGCAGGGACTCTTGCCAAATATAAAGAGCAGGGATTAAGAGTCGGAATTTGTAATCTGACACTTGCAGAGAAATCATCCAACGGAACTGTAGATATCCGTCAAAGTGAAGCAGTCAAGGCAGCAAAAATTTTGGAACTTGATGAACTCATTCAGCTATCTTTGCCTGATAGAGGGTTATATTTAAAAGAAGAATACATAACAGAGATCGTATCTGTCATAAGAGAATACAAGCCACGCATTATATTTGCCCCATACTATGAAGACCGCCATCCTGACCATGGCAATTGTGCCAAGTTAGTGGAAGAAGCAGCCTTTTCTTCTGGTGTTAGGATGGTAGAAGATTACAAGAACCAAAAAGCACATAAACCGGATAATCTTTATTTTTATCAGATTAACGGGATGAACAAACCTGATTTTTACATAGATGTAACAGATCAAATCAATAAAAAAACAATGGCACTTCAAGCCTATACAAGCCAATTTGAAAAAGATAAAGACGGCGTGGAAACACCGCTTACCAATGGATATGTCGAGGCGGTCATAAGTCGTGAACGAGCATATGGGAAGCAAATTGGTTCCAAATACGCAGAAGGCTTTTTTGCCAAAGGACCACTTGTCCTCAATAATGATTTATTAGGTGGGATTTAATTGAAATTGAAAATCGGCATTACCTGCTATCCAACCGTAGGGGGATCTGGGGTAATTGCAACGGAATTAGGAAAACTCTTGGCAGAAAAGGGGCATGAAATTCACTTTATCTCCTCAAGTATGCCTTTTCGACTAAATAAAGTGTATAGCAACATTTATTATCATGAAGTACAGGTAAATCAGTATTCTGTCTTTCAATACCCGCCTTATGACTTGGCCTTAGCAAGCAAAATGGCAGAGGTGGCAAAAAGGGAGAAATTAGACTTGCTGCATGTACACTATGCTATCCCTCATGCTGTATGTGCGTATCTTGCCAAAAAGATGACGGATGATAAACTTAAGATAGTGACCACATTACATGGTACGGATATCACGGTATTAGGCTATGATCCATCTTTAAACGATATGATCCGTTTTGGGATTGAAGGGTCGGATGTAGTAACGGCTGTATCTGAATCACTTGTTCAACAGACTTATGACCTTCTGCAACCAAAGAAGGCCATTCAAACCGTTTATAACTTTATTGATGAACGTGTATATTTTAAAAAAGATACGCAAGATTTGAAAACACAATATGGGATTTCTGATGAGGAAAAAGTCATCATCCATGTGTCCAATTTCCGGAAAGTAAAGCGCGTTCAAGATGTTGTAAAGTCTTTCCATCTAATTGAAAAGCAAGTACCCTCCAAACTTCTGCTTGTAGGAGATGGACCGGAAATTTCAGTCGTCTGTAATTTAGTCAGAGAACTCGGGTTAAATGATAAGGTACTGTTCCTTGGAAAACAGGAGAACCTAGAAGATTTATACTCCATCAGTGACCTTATGCTTCTTTTATCAGAAAAAGAGAGTTTTGGCCTTGTATTATTAGAAGCAATGGCTTGCGGCGTTCCTTCAGTAGGGACTAAAATTGGTGGAATTCCAGAGGTTATCGAAGATGGAGTGACAGGTTATTTAAGCGATGTTGGAGATGTAGAAAATATTGCGAAAAATGCCGTAAGGATATTGGATAACGCAAACCTACATAAAGAATTTGCTGAAAATGCCATTACAAGAGTAAAAGAGCATTTCAGTTCAAGAAGAATAGTGGAGCAATATGAATATATGTATAAGCAATTAATTAAGCATTAATGGGTGAAAACGGGGGAGAGACCATGAACATAGCCTTCCAACAAGGAATTGAAATCATAGAGCGTTTAGAAGAGAACGGACATGAAGCATACTTTGTAGGAGGCTCTGTTCGGGATACCCTCATGGGCAGAGAAATCGGCGATATTGATATAGCTACTTCCGCCACTCCAGGAGAAATACAGGCCATATTTCCAAAAACGGTAGATGTCGGTGCGGTTCATGGAACAATTATTGTCATAACGTCTGAGCAGGAAAGCTATGAAGTGACTACTTTCCGAACAGATGGAAATTATTCGGATAACCGGCATCCAGATGAAGTCATCTTTGTGAAAAGCTTAAAGGAAGACTTGAAACGAAGAGATTTTACGATGAATGCGATTGCGATGGATAAACACGGCAAAATTTTAGATCCATTTGATGGGGAAAAGGATATAAATAGGAAAGTTATTCGTACTGTAGGCAAGGCTACGGACCGCTTCAGGGAGGATGCCTTAAGAATGCTTCGGGCTGTCCGCTTTGCTAGTCAATTGTCTTTTTCTTTAGAAGCAGACACTTTTTTGGGAATCCAAGAAGACAAAGCGTTGCTTAAGAACGTTTCTATTGAAAGAAAGACAATAGAAATGGAGAAGCTCTTACTTGGACAGGGGGTTAAGTTTGGCTTAGAACTTTTGGTTACCACCGGTATACATTCATTCCTCCCTGGGCTTGATGGAAAAGAAGAACAATTGCTTGAGATTGGGGATCTGCCTTTACAGCGCCTTCAGAACCGGTCAGCAATTTGGACGGTATTGGCATACGGTTTGAAAATAGATAAGCAAGAAATGGAAGTTTTTTTAACTAGCTGGAAACTACCAAAGAAAATCAATAAGTCGGTCGTAGAGAATTTACTGCTCATGGAACAGATCCAACAATTTGGCTGGGAAAAGGAGTCTGTTTATAGAGCGGGTCTTGAGCGGTCATTAGAAGCTCATGGAGTGATGACCTTGGTAGATATAGATGAAGAAACTTCAAAAAAGAAGATAAACGAATTATACGACAATCTTTCGATATACAGTCTGAAAGATATTGTGCTTAATGGTCATGACCTGATGGAAATGGCAGGAGGAAAACGCGGCAAGTGGATTTCCGAGATTCTAACAGACTTGGAAATGGCTTTGGTTCAAGGGGAAATAGAAAATGAAAGAGCGGCTTTAAAGGAGTGGGTATACAATTGGCTACAGAAATACGGTCCAAACTATTAAAAATGTTCACCGAGATTGAAGGTGATTTCCTTTCTGGGCAAAAGATAAGCGAAGAATTAGGGTGTTCAAGAACAGCCGTTTGGAAGCATATTGAAGACTTGAGGCAGGAAGGCTATGAGCTTGAGGCAGTAAGAAGAAAGGGATACCGAATAAAAACCATTCCCGATAAAATATCCCACAATGAGATCTCTCTGGGGTTAAAAACGGAAACACTGGGACGAAAAATACATTTTGAAGATTCCGTCACCTCCACCCAAAAGATAGCCCATCAATTGGCTTATGATGGTGTACCTGAGGGAACATTGGTTGTGGCTGAGGAGCAAACCTCTGGAAGAGGGAGATTAAGCAGGGCCTGGTATTCACCAAAATACACCGGAGTTTGGATGAGTCTGATCTTACGCCCTAACCTGCCGCCTGCCAAAGCACCTCAACTGACTTTATTGACAGCAGTTGCTATCACTCAGGCCATTGAAGAAGTGACCGGGTTGCGTCCGGATATTAAATGGCCTAATGATATTTTGATCAATAAAAAAAAGACAGTCGGCATCTTGACTGAAATGCAAGCAGAAGCAGATAAAATCAATTCTGTCATCATCGGCATGGGGATAAATGTGAATCAATCTTTGGAACAATTCCCTGAAGATCTTCATTCTATTGCAACCTCTTTGTCCATTGAACTCGGTGAAAAGGTCAATCGTGCGGAGCTTATCCAATCCATTCTCATGAAATTTGAAAATCTTTATCAAAAGTATTTGCAGCATGGGTTTTATCCGATCAAACTTTTATGGGAGTCTTATGCTATCAGTATCGGCAAGAGGATCATTGCTCGCACTATCACAGGAACATTAGAAGGAACTGCTAAAGGCATTACAGAAGACGGAGTCCTGATGCTTGAGGATGACCAAGACGTAACCCATTATATTCACTCCGCGGATATTCAAATTGCAAGCGATTAAATGATGGCATTCTTTCATCACATACACTATAATAATGGTGTTGGGCAGTATCTATTAAAGAACTGCACCTGACAACTTCTCAAAAATTTTTATACAACCAACCAAATATCTGCCTTGATCCAAAGGACTGGGACAGAGGGATTGAACTGAATGATTTTTTGAGCTTAACACCACATCCTTCTTTCGCATGCGCAAAAGAGGGATTTTTTCGGTTCTTTTCCTCTCCTTACTAAAAAGGAGGACGGAAAATGAAAACTACATCAGACTTTTTAAAAATGAAAAAAAATAATGAGAAAATCGCCATGTTAACAGCATACGATTATCCCTCTGCAAAGCTAGCTGAAGAAGCGGGAGTGGACATGATACTTGTGGGTGATTCTCTTGGTATGGTCGTGCTTGGTTACGAATCTACTGTACCTGTTACAGTGGATGACATGATTCATCACACGAAAGCGGTGAAAAGAGGGGCACTATCTACTTTTATCGTTACCGATATGCCATTTATGTCCTATCACCTTTCAATGGAAAACACCCTTTTAAATGCCAAAAGAATCGTTCAGGAATCGGGGGCCCATGCGTTGAAAGTGGAAGGCGGCGGGGAAGTGTTCCATGTTATCTCCACTCTGACAAGTGCCGGTATTCCAGTGGTTGCCCATTTAGGGCTGACTCCTCAATCTGTAGGGGTTCTTGGCGGCTACAAAGTACAGGGGAAAGATGTAGAAAGTGCCAAGAAAATGATCCAAGATGCAAGGACAGCTGAAGAGGCAGGTGCAATGGCCCTTGTATTAGAATGCGTGCCAAAGCAACTAGCAAAGGACATTGCTGCTCAACTGACCATTCCGGTAATTGGCATAGGTGCAGGTGTTGATGTTGATGGACAGGTGCTCGTTTATCACGATGTGGTGAAATACGGGGTGGACCGAGTTCCAAAGTTTGTACATTCCTATGTAGATGCCCAAATGTTGATGAAAGAAGGTCTGCAACAGTTTGTACAAGAGGTGAAAGAAAATGCTTTTCCTAAACCTGAACACAGTTTTACGATGAAAGAGGAAACACTGCACCGTTTATATGGGGGATAAAAAGTGAAAATCATTAAACAAATAACCGACATGCAACATGTCATACAAATAGAAAAGCAACAAGGTAAAAAAATCGGCTTTGTTCCTACCATGGGGTTTCTACATGAAGGACACCAAACATTACTAAAGGAAGCTCGAGAAAACAATGATATTGTTGTCTTAAGTATTTTTGTAAATCCTTTGCAGTTCGGACCTAATGAGGATTTAGAAGCCTATCCTCGTGACTTTATACGGGATGAAGAGATTGCAAAATTAAGGGGAGTGGACTATCTTTTTTACCCGTCAGTAGAAGAAATGTACAAAGAGAATCGAACCACCCTCATAAAAGTGGAACAGAGAGTGGATGTTCTTTGTGGAAAACATCGTCCGGGCCATTTTGACGGAGTAGCGACTGTTGTCATGAAACTTTTTCAGATTGTTACACCAGATACAGCATACTTCGGCATGAAAGATGCACAGCAAGTTGCCGTGATTGACGGTTTGATAAATGACTATCATCTGCCAATTGAATTGGTGAGAGTAGGGACAGTGCGGGAAGAAGATGGTTTGGCAAAAAGCTCCCGGAATGTATATTTAAGCGACGAGGAGAGAAGCAAAGCCCCATCCCTGTATAAAGCACTTACACTCGGTAAGTTGAAAATGGAAGAAGGATTGGATGTCCATACTGTAAAAAAAGAATTGGAGGACTATATTTACCTTCATACAGGACACAGTGCGGAATATGTGGAGATTTACGCGTACCCGACCCTTCAAGAACTAAAGAAGGTAAAGGAAGAGGAGAGTATCATCATTGCTATTGCAGTGAAGTTTTCAAAGGCAAGGCTAATTGACAACATTGTTTTTTCATATTCTAAGGGGGAATAATAATTGTTTCGTACACTAATGAATGCAAAAATACATCGTGCTAGAGTTACTGAATCTAATTTAAATTATGTTGGCAGTATTACCATTGACGAGGATATTCTCGATGCGGTTGGTATGGCTGCAAATGAAAAAGTGCAAATTGTGAACAACAATAATGGTGCACGCTTTGAAACATATATTATACCAGGTAAAAGAGGCGGAAAAGACTTTTGTCTAAACGGTGCAGCAGCAAGACTCGTTCAAGAAGGTGACGTTATCATCGTCCTATCCTATGCTATGATGGCGGAGGAAAAAGTAAAAGACCATCAACCTAAAGTCGCCGTCATGAACGAATATAATGAAATAATTGAAATGCTAGGCACAGAACCAGCAGCAACAATTATGTAAAAATATTTATAGAACACCCTGTTGATTGCAGTGAAAGGCAGGAAGTCTCCTCGAAAATGCTAACGCATTTTCTTCGTGCGATGAATCACTGCCGAAGCCTTCCTTGTCCTGAGGGAAATAGCGCTAGGTGGAGAACCCACAGGCGAAGCCGAGGAGGGTCCAGCAGTGCCCCTAGGAAAGCGAAGCCTTTTGGGGAAATCAACAGCGGTGGCTAAGCACAGTCTTAATTCAATGACTTTTCAGTGGCCCCCTCAAAACAGGGGGTTTTTCTATTTAAACATGGGAAAAATAAAAATACATATTTTTTTCAGGTGATGTCTATGGTACCTTTTATATATGTTGAACAGATGTAATGAGGTGGAATGAATGAAACAGCGATTTGTCGTTCTTGACTTGGAAACGACAGGGAATACTCCCAAGAAAAATGACAAAATAATACAAGTTGGCGCTGTTTTAATAGAAGATGGTGAAATAGTCGAGCGATTTGCAAGCTTTGTGAATCCTCAATGTACCATCCCGCCTTTTATTGAACAACTAACCAATATTAATCAAGAAATGGTCGACAGGGCTCCAACTTTTGCGCAAATAGCTCCAATGTTGAGTGAAATGCTAAAAGGTTCGTCCTTAGTGGCACACAATGTACCTTTTGATCTTTCTTTTTTGCAACATGAGTTGAAAACTAGCGGACAACCTAGATTTTCAGGAAATACATTCGATACAGTTGAACTGGCCAGGATTTTACTGCCTACACAAAAAAGCTATAAATTAACGGACTTATCTATTTTTTATGAGTTGAATCATGACAATCCACATAGAGCAGATAGTGATGCAGAAGCAACAGCCATTATTTTTTTAAAGCTAATGGAGAAGATTCAACATCTACCCTCCGTTACAATCAATCAGTTACATACATTTTTACATACGATGAAAAGTGATATTTACCTTTTATTTCAACAAAAGGGTGTGTCATCTTCTCTTAAACATGCTCTATATGATAAAAAACTTGCAGTTAGAAAAGCTTCACTACAGCCTATTGAAGAACTAGCAAAAGTGAAAAGTACGATGCTAACAAAAGTTAAAAGCCTACTAAATCCCATTGATAAAGAGTTGGCTTCCCTTCTCGATGCTAGGCAACATGGTTTATTGGAAATTACAGCATCTCACAAAATGCATACGTTAGGCGCTCTGGCTTTTGCACTGGAAAATAATAAAAAAGTGGTAGTGAGTTCTGCAACGAAAGAAACGAAGCAGGAGCTTGAAAAACAGGTCTTAGCACTAAATATGCATGCGGCATTTCTCTTATCAGAAATAAAAGGAAAGTATTATTATCTTAGCTTGTCGAGGTTAGTGACGATGTTAGAAGAAGCTGATGATAACTATGATGCTGTATTAACAAAGGCGCAGATTCTCGTTTGGTTAACAGAAACTGAAACCGGAGATATGGAAGAACTCTCACTGTCGTCTGGGGGTAGATTGCTGTGGGATTCAATCAATTGTTCTTACGGTGATTCAACTGATGACCAACAAGATGACCTTTGTTTTTATTCAAGAGCAAAGAATAGGGTACAAAGTGCTTCCCTAATTTTTACTAATCACATGTTTTTAGCAAAGGAAATTTGGAAGCCTGAAGCATTTAGACAAACGGACCATTTTCTCGTAGAAGATGCCAATCTATTTAACCAAAGTGTAAGCAGGTTCCTCGGAAAAGAAATCAGCTATCTTGATTTATATTTTGCTTTATCAAGGCTAAAGGAAACCATTGTCGTCCAACAGGCAAAAGAAGAGTTGGACGAGGCTTTTCGTTTAATCCGAAGCTACTGTCTTTTGAGAACCAAAAAAGGGCAATCGAGGGTAATATACAGATATGATGTGTTGAAGGAAAAATCACCTGGGTGGTATGCTGTTTTAGAAGCTGCCCAAAGGCTGTATATGAAATTGACAGAAGTCCTTTTGTCGATGGAAAAAGAGACTGATTCAACACCTTTGAAGCAAATGAGGGATACCTTTCACGCCCTGTTGTTCAGTATGGAGAAGCATGGATTAACGTGGTTTGATGTGCATACAAAAGGGGCAAAGAATTCGGTTACCATTTATGAACAACCTCTTGACGTTTCCCATACTCTTGCTGAAAAGTTTTATCAGCAAAAAAGTAGTATACTTTTTATTTCACCAGCATTAAGTGTGGACAACAATTTTGATTATATGCTTGAGGAGTTAGGACTGACAGACTTCTATCCTAAGACCATAACTGTTGAAAACGCAGGAACTAATTATCCAGATGTATTTATTCCCACAGATATGCCAGCAATTACAAGAGGGAAAAATGAAGTATTCATCGAGATCGCTGCCATGCAACTATTAGAGCTTTTGGAAGATAGAGGCGGAAGAATTCTGGTTACCTTTTCTTCCCTTGAGATGTTGTCTGCTGTTTATCAGGCGATTAAATCCCTCCCAAATGCAGATGAAACCGTAGTGGTCAGTCAAAGTAGTTTGTCAGGAGGAAAGCAAAAGATACTAAAAGCTGCAGCCAACTTTGAAAAGGCAATCCTGTTGGTTACAAACGGATTCCTAGAAGAAGTTAACTTACAAGGTGAAAGAATAGACAAACTCGTTATTATGCGACTTCCTTTCAAATCGATGGACGAACCGGTCATGGCAGCTAAAATTGCCACTCTAGAGGGACAAGGCCGCAATTCATTTACAGATGTATCATTACCGATAGCAGTATTAAGATTCAAAGCCATGATAGATCGCTTTTTAGAAGCAGAAGGTCCAAAAGAAATATTCATCTTTGATAAACGAGTGGTGGAAAAAAGGTACGGTAACACCTTCCTACAAGCCATCCCTAACGCAATTGTAAAGAAAGACTCCTTCTTTGCAATTTTGAATAATATAAACTAGGCTAAAGCAGTTGAAGTAATGCAGGAAGTAGAAGCGACAATGTTGAGATCCCACCGGCAAAGCAAGGCCACTAAAAAACTGAAAACCCAAAGTTTTTATGGACTCCTAGCTGGTCATTGGAACAAATGGCATAGACTCCTGAGGGAAATAGCGCTAGGTGGAGACCCCACATGCGTAGCCAAGCCACTGAAAAACTGATGACGTAATGTTTTTTACGATTCCTAGCGGTGGATTGGAGCAAAAGGCGAAGACTCCTGAGGGAGATAGCGCTAGGTGGAGACCCCGCAGGCGTAGCAGAGGAGGCTCCAGCAGCGCCCCTAGGAAAGCGAAGCCATTTGCGGAAATCCACAGCGGTGTTTAGTAAAATTTCAAAATCAAGGTCTTTTTCAGTGGCTTCGGCGTATCCAAGGAGGCTCACGTCAGCCCCTAGGAAAGCGAAGCCTTTCTCTGAAGTCATGCGGCTTAAATAAAAAGGGGTGAATCTTCCATTTCAGAAAGATTCACCCATCAAGTTGGTGTGGGATAGGAGCAAATTTTATACTTTCACGTACATCAATGTACTAAACTGAATAGAAACTGTTATAATGTGTTTGAACACTATAGGTGATTCAGTACTTATATTCTAACCGACAATACAGGTCACTATAAGTAACAAAAATTGTTTAAACGCAGGAGGATTTTGGGATGGAAAGTAAAATTGAGGTTTTGTCAACTGTAACAGTAGAGAATTCATCGGATTTATATAAAATCGTGGATACATTAAACAGAACATTAAAAAGAGAAAACCTTATGTTCGGCTTGGCTTTAGACCAGGAAAATAAAGAAAAAGCTGTATTTACAATATATCGTACATAAAGAAGTGATGAAATGAAAAAATGGATTATTTTTAGCATTATCATGATTGCCATTATCATTTTGTGGCAATTTATCTCTATATACCAAACAGCCATGTCACCAGTAAAAGACCAGATGGAAAAAGGGGTGGCAGTTGCCCAAAAAGGGGCAGAGCTACAAACAGTGGAAGATGTAGCGGCATACAATGGAACAGACTCCTTTGTAATTGTTCATGGAATGGATAGTAAGAAGGAAGAGCTTGTAGTATGGGTCAAAGAAAGCAAGGAAATTGTCCGTACGATGAAAAAGAAGGACGGAATTCCAAGGGAAGATGTTTTGAACTATCTTCAAACGGACAGGGAGCCAAAAGAGATTATTTCCATCTCTCTTGCAATGGAAAAAAACACCCCATTATGGGAAATTAAATATAAAGACATCAATGATCAGTATAATCTGTACTTTATTAAATTTGAAAATGGCGAATATTTTCAACGAATAATCTTTTAATGGTAGCGGGAGGAAGTAAAATGAAATTAGCCAAAAGGGTATCAACGTTAACACCATCCACCACTTTAGAAATCACCGCAAAGGCGAAAGAATTGAAAGACGCTGGCCATGATGTCATTGGTTTAGGTGCAGGAGAGCCTGACTTCAATACACCAGCACATATAATGGATGCTGCAAAAGAGGCGATGGATAAAGGATTTACTAAGTATACGCCATCAGGCGGACTTCCTGCCTTGAAAAAAGAGATCATCCTTAAGCTTGAACGTGATCAGGAGTTAACATATAAACCATCAGAAGTGATTGTTTGTATCGGGGCTAAACATGCGCTGTATACTCTTTTCCAAGTTATACTTGATGAAGGGGACGAAGTGATTATTCCAACTCCTTATTGGGTTAGCTATCCAGAACAAGTAAAGCTTGCTGAAGGTGTACCTGTATATGTAGAAGGGAAAGAAGAAAATCAATTTAAAATTACTGCAGATCAACTGAAAGCCACGATTACTCCTAAAACGAAAGCAGTAGTATTAAACTCTCCAAGCAACCCGACTGGAATGGTTTATACCAAGGAAGAACTAGAAGCGCTTGGGAAAGTATGTTTAGAGCATGATATTCTTATTGTATCAGATGAGATTTATGAAAAACTTCTCTATGCTGGAAACCAACATGTATCCATTGCTCAACTTTCACCAGAATTGAAAGAGCAAACAGTCATCATTAACGGGGTATCCAAATCCCACTCTATGACAGGATGGAGAATCGGTTACGCAGTCGGAAATCAGACCATTATTAGCGCTATGACAAACCTGGCTAGCCATAGTACATCAAACCCTACATCCATTTCACAATATGCGACGATTGCTGCATACCAAGGTCCCCAGGAAGATGTAGAAGTCATGAGACAAGCATTTGAAGAGAGACTAAATATTATATTTGAAAAACTAAATCAAATACCTGGGTTTCATTGCCTTAAGCCACAAGGGGCATTTTATCTTTTCCCAAAAGCCATTGAAGCTGCTAAAATGGCAGGTTTTGAGGATGTAGATAGTTTTGTAAAAGCATTGCTGGAGGAAGAAAAGGTGGCACTTGTCCCTGGTTCAGGATTTGGAGCAGATGATTATGTTCGTCTTTCTTATGCAACAAGTCTGGACTTATTGGAAAGTGCTGTAGAACGAATTGCAAATTATATGGCAAAAGTGGCGGCTAAGTAAAATTACTTAGCCTTCACCTTTTGTAGAATGTATGTAAAATTGTTTGCTTACAATATTACAGGCTTGTATAATAGAGGGTATGTACATAAAAGTGTAAATACATTGCAAGAACATTGCTGGAGGGAATAAAGTAGTGAAAACAACAATATCGGAAGTACATAAACATGTTGGAGAAGAAGTAACCATTGGTGCTTGGATTGCCAACAAAAGATCTAGCGGGAAGATAGCATTCTTACAATTACGTGACGGTTCCGGGTTCATCCAAGGAGTAGTCGTAAAAGCGGAAGTTGAAGAGAATGTATTTCAAGCAGCAAAATCTGTTACTCAAGAAACGTCAGTCTATGTAAAGGGTATCGTGCGTGAGGACGAAAGATCACCTTTTGGATACGAACTTGGTGTAACAGGAGTGGAAGTAATTCACGAAGCTGTTGATTATCCAATCACTCCAAAAAATCACGGTACAGAATTCTTAATGGATAACCGTCATTTATGGTTGCGTTCTAAAAAACAACATGCCATTATGAAGATTCGAAATGAAGTAATTCGTGCGACTTATGAATTCTTTAACGAAAATGGGTTCTCTAAAGTTGATCCTCCAATATTAACAGGTAGTGCTCCTGAAGGAACATCTGAACTGTTTGCTACGAAATACTTTGACGAAGACGCATATCTTTCTCAAAGTGGACAACTTTATATGGAAGCAGCAGCGATGGCGCTGGGTAAAGTATTCTCATTTGGACCGACATTCCGTGCTGAAAAATCTAAAACTAGACGTCACTTGATTGAGTTCTGGATGATTGAGCCTGAGATGGCGTTCTATGAGTTTGAAGACAACCTTGTTGTCCAAGAGCAATATGTTTCTTACATCGTTCAATCGGTAGTGAAAAACTGCAAATTGGAATTAGGCATACTAGATAGAGATGTATCAAAACTTGAAAAAATTCAAGCTCCTTTCCCAAGAATTTCCTACGATGATGCCATTAAATTCTTAAATGAAAAAGGCTTTGATGATATCCAGTGGGGCGATGATTTCGGTGCACCTCATGAGACAGCCATTGCTGAAAGCTATGATATGCCTGTGTTCATTACTCATTATCCAGTTGGAATTAAGCCATTCTACATGCAACCTCATCCTGAGCGCGACGATGTAGTACTATGTGCAGACTTAATTGCACCAGAAGGTTACGGAGAAATCATCGGTGGATCTGAACGTATTCATGATTTTGACCTACTAAAACAACGCTTAGAAGAGCATAATTTGGAGTCAGATGCATACAAGTGGTACTTAGAGCTTCGCCAATACGGCTCCGTGCCTCATTCTGGCTTTGGTCTTGGACTTGAACGTACGGTAGCATGGATTAGTGGAACAGAACACGTTCGTGAAGCAATTCCATTCCCAAGATTACTAAACCGTCTATATCCATAATAAAAACGTTGGTCACCCGCTTTGAAAGCAGGGTGACTGTTTTTTTGAAATATATTACCTATGAAGAATCGGTAGATATTTGTTATACTTATCGGAGAGGTGTCTCAGATGAAAAAAGAACAATTTATTCAATTCATGGAAGAGGGCAACCTGTCCGTTCCTAAATATTTGTTAAACAATTACGTAAATCTTGGGTTAAATGAAAAAGAATTTATCCTTCTTCTACATGTACATTCTTTCGTGGAAAATGGAATTATTTTTCCAACCCCAATGGAAATCGCAGATAAGATGACAATCGACCCCTCAGAATGTATGGAAATCTTGCGTCATCTACTTCAAAAAGGGTATGTATCCATAAGTGATGAAATGGATGAATACTCCATCAAATATGAACGCTATTCTCTCCAACCTCTTTGGGAAAAAATGATTACCTATATGATGGACCAAAATAAGCAAGCTACACAACACTTAAATCAACAACAAGAAATTAATCTTTATACAGTGTTTGAGCAGGAATTTGGAAGACCATTATCGCCGTTTGAGTGTGAGTCTTTGAATATGTGGATGGACCAGGATCACCATGATCCAACCATTATCAAAGCTGCATTAAGAGAGGCTGTTATCTCAGGTAAGTTGAATTTTCGTTATATTGATAGGATCCTTTTTGAATGGAAGAAGAATGGGATAAAGACAATTAATCAAGCTAATGAATATGGTAAAAAGTTTCGTAAAAATCAACAAAAGATAACTTCCGTTCCACCCAATAAATCAGGCAATTCAACTGTTCCATTTTATAACTGGCTTGATTAAAAAAAGGGGACACGTAATGAGGAATTGCGTGTTCCCTTTTTTATCCATTACGAAAGAAAGGCAGGATCTATCCGAATGTTAAATCTTACACAAATAAAGGAAGTAGTAGATGTGATGGGAGAGATGTTTCCTGATGCACATTGCGAACTCAATCATAAAAATCCTTTCGAATTAGTAATTGCAGTCGCGCTGTCAGCTCAGTGTACAGATGCCCTTGTAAATAAAGTAACGAAGAACTTATTTGAAAAATACCAAAAACCCGAGGATTATCTTGCCGTTACACTCGAAGAGTTGCAACAAGATATCCGCTCTATCGGTCTTTATCGAAATAAAGCGAAAAATATTAGAAGTTTATGCCAACTTCTTCTAGAGGAATACAATGGTGTAGTTCCAAAAGACAGGGATGAACTCGTTAAGCTTCCGGGTGTTGGTAGAAAAACAGCAAATGTAGTAGTGTCCGTTGCTTTTGGTGTTCCAGCCATTGCAGTAGATACACATGTAGAACGAGTTAGTAAGCGGTTAGGTATCTGTAAATGGAAAGATAGCGTATTAGAAGTAGAAAAAACGTTGATGAGAAAAATTCCTAAGGACAAATGGTCTGACACGCATCACCGTCTTATTTTCTTTGGGAGGTATCATTGTAAAGCACAGAATCCTCAATGTGAGAGCTGTCCTTTACTTGAATTGTGCAGAGAAGGTAAGAAGAGAATGAAGAAGAAGGTGGGCTAATGAAGATACCAGAAAGTTTTCTTCATCCCCATTTTTACTCAAATCAAGACAACATTTCTATAAAAACTTATGATTTGAAAGATATCATAGCAGTTCCATTTAAGTTTGATATCGCATACTACATGGGAGCAGCGCCAGATCAATTGCCTTGGGAGATGACAAGTGATTCGATACCAGATATCCTCACTAGTTGGAGAGAGAAAGAAATTCTACTAAACTCTCTTCATGAAACAAGGGATAGAAAGGAAGCAAGGAAACAAATACTGCTACCAATTGCATGGTATCTACAATTGTTATTTTGGATGAATGGGCAACCTGTAAGAGGTTTGACTGGTTGGAAAAAAGAAGTGGGCAGGTTGCAATGGAAGCCGGTAAATGTGGAGGAGAGGCTGGAATTTGTCATAAAAAAACCTGAGATGTATCATTCATTTATTCAACTTCAACAACTTTATACAGAAAGCGCCAAGTTGTTTTATAAAATGAAGGCGTTAGAGAAGAAGTAATCTAGAGAATACTAAAAAGGGCTACCCTCGCAGGTAGCCCTTTAGCTTAATCATTGTCTTCTTCCGAGTTATTTCTTTGTCCATTTCTGTTTGTGTTGCTTTGTGTATTAGCATTATCAGACTCATCCCCGTCGCCAGGAGGCTCTTCTCCATCTCCTGGAGGTTCTTCTTCCCCATCCCCAGGTGGTTCTTCGCCGTCACCAGGAGGCTCTTCACCGTCGCCAGGAGGCTCTTCGCCATCGCCAGGAGGCTCTTCCTCATCCCCAGGAGGGTTTGGTATCTCAGGAATAATACTTTCATCCTCTTCAACCAATTCAGGAATTGTTATTGTCTGCGTTGCTGCATCACTTCTATTTTCATTGTTTTCATCCTGTACTGCAAAAATTTCAAAGGTGAAGGTAGCACCTGGATCTGGTGATTCCACAACCAAACCTAAATCTTTTGTTTCAGTGAGAGGTTGAGGGGAACCTTCATTGACAGCTACGTTAATTGTAAATGTCACACCTTCTAATCGTTCCTCAGGGTATTTCCAATTCAAATTGATAACATTTGCTTCTTCGTCATACTTTGCAGTGAAACCAGACGGACTAGGTAGCTTATCATATTCTTTGGAAACCTTTGTTGGTTCTGTTCCTTTTACAAAATATTCATTAGTAATTTGGTCAGTTGGAGTGAACTGACTTGCTTTTAATGGCGGATTTGATCCTTTTTCAATTGCAACACGGACAACACTGTTAGGAACAGGGAAATCTGCTTTATCTTCATTTGTTGTAGAGATGTTCTCCATTAATTGCTTAAAGATTATTCGAGATAGATACTGATCTTGGTTTACGCCGTCAATTGGTCGCAGATAATTATCTGTTCCAGTTCTTCTGAATCCAGTCCATACTGCGGCCGTATATGTTGGTGTATACCCAGCAAACCAAGTGCTTGGTACACCACCTTTAGGTATGCCATATTCTGCAATTGTTTCATCAGAGAAGTTTGTTGTCCCTGATTTACCTGCAATATTCAATCCAGGAACATTTGCAGCAGTTGCTAATCCGCTTCTTACGGATGTTTTAAGCATATCCGTAATCATGAATGCTGTGGAGTCTTTCATTACCACTTCAGATTCTTTATTCAGGTTAACGCTAGTTCCATCCTGGAAGACGACTTTCGTCACTGCGAATGGTTCGGTATATACACCGCCACTTCCGAATGAACTGTATGCTCCTGCCATTTGAAGCGGCGAAATACCGTTTGTAAATCCTCCAATTGCATACGCTTCATTAATTTCTTCTTCAAGAGGGATGCCTAATTTAACTGCAAAATCTCTTGCTTTGTCCAAACCAACTTCTTGAAGGGCCTTTAATGCCGGGATGTTACGAGAGTCGGCTATATGTTGTCTCATGCTAAGGTAACCTTTATGCTTGTTGTCCCAGTTATTAATCTCAGTACCAGAAGAATAACTATAAGGTTCATCATTAATTTGATGATAGGTGGACCAATCAAAGTACTCTATTGCAGGAGCATAATCGAGAATTGGCTTAATCGCAGACGCTGGTTGGACCCTAATGTCTGTAGCGTAATTGGTTCCAGTCTTCATATGATTTCTACCACCGCCAATGGCTCGAATTTCACCACTTTGTGTATCAATTAAGGCGATACCTGCTTGGTAGTCTTCATTTTCTAAATGCGGGATGCCACTTTCATCTGATAAAATGTATTCCACTTGTTCTTGTGCATTTACATCAAGAGTGGTGTAAATCTCAAGTCCATCTGCTTGAGGGTCTACATCTCCTAATTGATCGGAGATTTCTTCTATTACACGATCAATAAACGCATTGTATTTATTTGAGTAATTCGTTTTCTCTACATCATCTGTTAGTGTAGAGTCTACCGGAATTGCTCTTGCTTCATCGGCTTCTTCTTCTGTTATTTTCCCATGCTTCACCATAAGCGTCAGTACAATATTACGACGCTGTTTAGCATTTTCAGGATTTGTAACAGGGTTATAATTGTTAGGACTTTGTGGGAGCCCAGCGAGCATCGCTGCCTCATGCAATTCTAACTCGTCTAGAGATTTTCCATAATAATTTTTTGCAGCATTGGATATTCCATATGCATAATTTGAGAAATAGATACGATTTAAATACATTTCCAGGATTTCGTCTTTTGTGAAACGGGATTCTAATTGATAAGCCAAATAGAATTCCTGTGCTTTTCTCTTTAAGGTTTTATCAGTTGATAAAAATGATAATTTTACTAGCTGTTGAGTAATGGTACTACCACCTTCAGCACCGAATCCTCTTGTTACGTTAGCGAGAACTGCTCCAGCCAAACGTCTGTAATCTACACCATTATGCTCATAAAATCGAACATCCTCTGTAGCCAAAAAGGCATCTTTTACAAGGTCAGGAATTTCATCCGACTCTACATATTCCCTAGCTTCGTGTCCGCCTATTTCAGCAGCCAACTCACCGTCCATTCCATAAACTTTGGACGGTACAGGGACTTTAAGTAGCGTTTCGTCCAAAGGTGGAGTGCTTTGGACATAGTAAGCAAATGTGCCAATACCTGTAATTAATCCTACAAGTCCTATAATAAGTGCGGATAAAAATATTTTCTTGAAAAGCCCTTTTTTGGGTCCTTTCTTTTTTGTGCCGGATTTAGCACTTCGTTCTTCTTCCATCGCTTTACGTCTTTGCTCTCTGGATTGATACTTTTCAGTCATGTTTCAGACCTGCCTTTCTTCACACTTACAGTAATTCCGGGGTTATTAATAATACATGTCTATTATTTTGAGGTAATCGATTCTAGGCTGATATCCTTGAGGAATAAAGTAGCCGTCTTGTTCTATTTCTTGTTTTGTAATAGACTTTCTTTCACCGGATTCTTTCCTTTCCCAATAATGAAATAATTTTTCTGCCGGAAGCAGAAATACTTCATTATAAAGACGGAACATTAATATGACGAAACAGATTCCATTTTGTTTCACAACTTGTCTCATATGTTGAATTTGATGTTCATGAAAGTTTTGGAGAGGGAAGGAAGTTTTGTTCTTCGTTTCCTTTGCCTCAAAATCAATATACCTTCCTTTGTATACTCCGTTAAAATCTGTTGTAGAGGCTTGTTTGAAGTAGGCTTCTTTGATAACGGCAGCACTTCTTTTAGGATAATGCACATCAACTATCTGAATTGGTGTCGGTTTTTTATGAACAACAGCAATTCCTTGGTGGAGATAATACAAATTGGAATCATGGAGATCATCTTCTAAACTCATTCCTCTATTGCCATACAATGTTGGACCAGTCTTTTTGGAAGGTGAACTGCTGTTTGCCTGAAATACTTTACCATTTGGGTATCGTATAGTCATAAATTTCCCCCTCTAGACTAAAACTAATCTTATATTAGAAAAAAACGTCATCTTTTTGTAAACTTTGTCACTTTTTGTTGGAAAGGAGGAGGATATGTACATGAAACATAGTATTCTTTATTCGAAAATAGAAGAAAGAAGATTGACATACAAGTACTCCTTTCAAGAAAATAATTTTATCACTACTATTCAAAAAAATACAGCGAAATACAATGCTGACAATATTTCTAGGACAAAAGCCTATATGAATTATTATTATAGAAATAAAGAGATTCGATGGGCCTTTTTGGCTAGCATGGTTTCACGAAATGCTGGCTGGAATATGACGGACTTGGAAGGAAAATGGTTCAAGCTTGCTTTAGATTGGCGGAAAAGATATCCCATTTTTTTGACTTACGAATTAGCTAACTGGATGATCTTCCATGATGCCTATCCACAATTATTACTATATGAATTGTCCAAGAAATATAACAAACCTCTATTTCATTTATTAAAAGAGTTCCGTGTTTCTTGTTTTATGGAAGCAGAATGGCAATATTTTTGGGAGGAAAGGGATATAAGTAGGTTAATGACTTCCCTCATTATTAACGAACAAAATCTTATTCAAGAACCTGTTCTTCAAAACAAAAAGTTGAAAAGAAAGGTCTTTGGAACAAGTGTATATGCCTTTCAAGATCTAGGTCATTTTAGTTGTGTCATTTTTCCAACACTTAAAGGAAAATTGTATGGATATTCTGTGCATGGATTTCAAAAGCTCGATAATAGAATTAATTTAGGAAAGAGATTGGCAGATCTTTTGTTTGATGGGACTTTTTCTGATTCATTTTTGAACTTTTCGCAGAAAACAGAACCTACAGGATCAAGATATGACTATGAGCAGTATTTACATAATGGGCTTTTTCGCGAAACTCCTGTTCTTAGAGCAGTATATCCAGTGGTACCACATCAGCCCTTTCTACAGGACGACTGGGTATTTAGGGAGGCAAAACATCTTTCTAAATGGAAGGAAAGGGTAAACACAGAGAGAAAGGAGACAGAGGTAACAAAGTGGTTTATTCATAAACAACATCAATTGCATAGCATAATTGCTTTAAAAAGGTGGTTATAACGTATAAAAACAGCTCCTGTGCAGGAGCTGTTTTTTGAATGGAAGGAAATCAGGTAGAAGGACGGTTTGGTCCTTTTAATTTTTTATCTTCTTGGCCAGGTGCGCTTTCCACTTGGTTTTTACGTTGTTGCTGATTTTTCTTTTGTTTAGACATTGTTAAAACCTCCTTTAATAATTTTTTTACCATCTTATTTTTTACAAATTAGTAAGCAATCATGCGAAAGATAGGAGGTGTTTTTGCAAATAAACACTTTCTTTGACGAAATGCTTCTAGTTTTGTCACACAGGAAGGGAGTAATAGATAAACGGAGAAATTATAAACTAACAAAGTATGGAGGGGATTTGTATGTCCAATGTAGTTGTTTCAAGAAATGAGATTGCGGACTTGTTCAATGAAATGATGCTTCAAATGGATGTATTGGAGGAGACGATGTCAAATTCACTTAAAATAGAGCGAGAAGAAATGGAAGAAGTCATGAAACATCAAATTAGAAGGCTGCATGTCACACTAGATGAAGTGGAAAAAGTGATGGGGGAGCAAAGGCTTTTAAAAATACACTCTCCAAAAACAATTGACTTTAGGCAGAGTGCTTACTCTGTTTAAGAAGATATGGTAATGTATTGCTAGAGGTGAAAAAAGATGTCTGGCAATGAAAATAGCGTAAGGGAATTAACGTCACAAATTTTGATGGAATTGGACAGGATAGAAGCAAACTTTATTGAAGTGAAAGCTAGTCAAGAGGAACCTGATTTTTTTCAAACAGTAAAACCGTATGCGGATCAGGTTTTCGCGACTGTAGAACAGTGGGAGAGTATGGCTAAAAACTGGATTATTTCAGATAAACCCAAATATATACACGTCCAACAAATAGACAGCACGGTTGAAAATATCAACATGGTAGCTGTGCAATGCTTTTATCCCGATACCCGTGAAAAACGTTTTAAAGGCATGTTACAGTCTATACGCTACGTATTGAATGATACAATAGCCAAAAATATGGAATGAAATCAGCCTGATCGGTAAAAGATCAGGCTGGTTTATTTTTATTGATCTTTCTCTGCTTTGTTCGTTACTGGACGTTCCTCAGCAGTAGCCACAGGCTCGATTGCGTATTCCACTTTTTCGAATACCTTTCTTTCAGCTGGCTTTGCCCCTACAGTAGGTTCATGTCCTTTTTTCTTATGGTTAAAGTTTTTTCCTCTACTCATCTATATATCCCTCCTTTGTTATCCTACTTAGCTTTCCACATTGCACTTGTCATTACGCAATAAAGTTAAAAAAAAGAGACCCATAAAAGGCCTCTTATGAATAATGCATATTATGTTACTTCTAAAATGTCTTCAAACGTATTTGGTGGAACAGCACCTTTTGATTCGAGCTCTCTAATTACATTTCTAAACTGACCAATTGTTAATTCCCCTCTAAGGTACAGCTGTCGGGCAAAATCCATTAATTCATTATGCTCCATCGGTTCATAGGTCCTACAACTAATAAATTTATGACGCAATTCTTCAAGTACCAATCCAAATCCCCCCTTTGAAGTTAGTTTCATCATAGCATGCAAACTAAATTTTTCTTGTTTTTGAAAAAATGAAACTTCCGACAAATTGGGACAAAAATGGTGTATTGTGGCAAGACTTATAGCGCTTTTATTGCAAAGTGGAATAGGCACCTTTCCTGGTCTTTTTCATACTTTATTTATAGCTAGAAAAGAGGAGGGGTTCGAATGTTTAGGAGAATGTACGCGAGGCCTAGACATTTATCACATAATAGGAATATGAATATGTTAAGTCAGCTTCCTTTCTTAAATAATTTACTGCCATATTCCGGCAGCGGATCTATGCAAGGGATGTATCCACAGCAGGTAATGAACGGAGGATGGGTGACCCAACAAGGGATGTCTCCTGACTTTATGAATGGTATACCATTTTCAGGAACTAGCACACAAAATTCGACGTTTCCTTTTAACATGATGAACAATATGAGTCAGAATGGATTCCCACAAACTATGCCTTCGGGGGGCAGTATGGGGCAAAATGGCTTCATCCAAGGCGTGCCTTTTAATGCAATGGGTCAGAATGGATACCCTCAAGGCTTTCCACAACAGGGTGGAGGACCTGGTGGTAATTTTATGCCCAATCAAATGAATATGCCATTTATGAATCCCTATCCTACCCAGGGACAATCAACTAAACCTCAAACCTCCCAGGTAAACTCCTTTATGAATCAGTTTAAAGGGCAGGACGGAAATGTGGATATGAAGAAAATGATGGACACAGCCGGTCAAATGATGAACACAGTTAATCAACTAAATAATATGTTCAAAGGTCTAGCAGCAACATTTAAAGCATAATGAAAGATGCCTTCCACTAGAGGGCATCTTATTTTGATATATGTAAGACCACGTGTTCTTCATCTATAAAAAAGCCGTCTACATATAGGGCTTCTCTCTCATATCCAAAAGTTTTAAATCCATAGCTTTCATACAATTTTTTGGCAGAGGTATTAGTCGCAGCCACGGTTAATTGAATCTGTCTTAATCCTGGTATGTTTTTCGCTTTAATTAGTGTATCTCTAAGCATCTGCTTGCTAAAGCCTTGACCTCTATAATCCTCTGAGATATATACGCCCCATATAAATCCTTTATGTTTGAACTTAATCTTGTCTTCTCGTTTAAATCCAATCATACCAATGAGAATACCCTTATCAAATAAACCATAAATAAAGGATTCTTGATTTTCTGGAATACGATTTCTGATGTCACATAAAGATCTATTTTGTTCTTCCTCATAGCTGGAAGCGAAGGAGGAAGGTTCTTTTAATAACGATTCTACACTCAATCGTCTATATTGTTCTGCATCATTTTTATTCAACACACACATCTTCACTCTCATCCCCCCTGCATTGTAAGAAGGAGAGAAAGTTCTCTCCTTACATTACTTATGGTAATCGCCTTTTGGGTCTTGTTCAAAAAAGTAGTTGTCCAATTTTTCTTCTTCCTGATGGTTTAGGGAGGAGCTGTAATATGGATTTTCTTCTTTTTGCTCTTTATCAAGGTTGGTTTTTATTACAAGTGATGGCGAAGTGGATGGACTTGCATATACTTTTTTATACTGTTTGCTCATCTTGTACACCTCCTATTGGTTATCTTGTGTACTGGAGGTGGATTTATGTGATTTTGTAATTGGACTTTTATTTCCATTCATAATATCTTTAATTCCAACCAAGCTATAGAGGTAGGTAGTTAATTTTTATTTAGGGAGGCATATTGATGACGAATAGAAATGATAATAGAGAACGTAAGAATAAATATCCTAATAATCAGCATCAGCAAGAGGTTTCTAAGGAATTGGCAACCATCCAGATGGATTCTACTCCTGAAGAGAATGCAAAGTACGGATCTAAATCGCATAAAAACTAAAACAAAAGCAGTCACTTATATGGGTGACTGCTTTTGTTGTTATTGAGAATATCAAAAATGCATTTAACCGTTGATTGCCGTTCCAGTTGCTTCGCTTTCCATGGGCGGTCCGGAAGCCTCCTCACTCCGTTGGAGGCCACTGAAAAAGCCTTGATTTTAGTATTTTTATAAACACCCCTGTTGATTTCCGCAAATGGCTTCGCTTTCCTAGGGGCTGACGTGAGCCTCCCTCGGCTACGCCGAAGCCACTGAAAAAGACATTGATTTTGAAATTTCACTAAACACCGCTGTTGATTTCCGCAAATGGCTTCGCTTTCCTAGGGGCACTGCTGGAGCCTCCTCGGCTACGCCTGACGGGTCTCCACCTAGCGCTAACTCCCTCAGGAGTCTTCGCCTTTTGCTCCAATCACCAGCTAGGAATCACAAAAAAATTTACGTTAACAGTTTTTCAGTCGCATCGCTACGCCTGCCGGGTCTCCACCTAGCGCTATCTCCCTCAGGACAAGGAAGGCTTCGGCAGCGATTCATCGCACTGCGAAAATGCGTAGCATTTTCGCAGTGTGTAGACAAAGCTAAAAATAGTGAAATTCTCTAGTTGATCGCAGTGGAAGGAGCGAAGACTCCTGCGGGAGGAAAGGACATGGAAGACCCCGCAGGGCGTAGCCCGAGGAGGCTTCCGGACTGCCCGCGGAAAGCGAAGCTCCTGCAACGGAGATCAACTCTTCCAACAGATAACCTAACTAGTTTATAGTTTGTCGACAGTCTGAGAAAATGCGTAGCATTTTCGAGGAGTCTTCGCCTTTTGGGGAAAGGAACAGCGGCGATTAGCTATCAACTAAAATTTATGGAATTTCCCTATGCTATCAATCATCAATTTTAATTTGTTTGATGTTTTTCTTTGGTATGCGAATTTGGAGTAGACCGTCTCGGTAGTTGGCTTGAAGGGCATGCAATTTTACATATGCTGGGACAGGTATGGTCCGTTTTTGGTGCTTCATGGAATAGCTGTTGCTTACAAAAGAACTCGATTCATCAATTGTTTCGACCTGTTCTTCATTTTTAACTCCGATGGTTAAGTATCGATCAAATGTCTCAATGGTTATTTGTTCTTTTTTAATTCCAGGTAGTTTACATATAACGATAAACTCGCCAGTTGTTTCTCGTGTTTCCACTGGTAATGTAGCATCTGTAAATGCATGGCCAAAGAAATTATCCATTTGCTGAAGCATCCCTTTTATTGGTGAGTTGCTGAAAAATGTATCAATAGAATTCATGATATTGTTTTGAGGGAGATTCTTGTTTGGAAGCTTACCTTTTTCGTCTTTCATGGTAGGACTCCTTTCGTGCTCTTTATCATTACTATATAGAAATGGGCTTAGTCGGGTTACTGAATTTAGAGGTTCTATTATTGCAGATTTTGCAATTGATAAATCCTTTAGAAAAATGCATTTTCTCTAACTTTATGCTATAATATATTGGAAGAGATTGTATGACGAGGATGCTTTTTTTATTTTTTTCTTATTTTTTCCTTGTATAATGGCATACTAAGAGTATATTAGTGAGGATAAACTGCGCCCCACCTCAAAAGATAGGAGAGTGGTACAATGGCTTTTGGAAGAAGAGAAGTAGAAGAAATCGTTACCGAGGAAACGAAAATATGGGTTTGTGAATCAGAGGATTGCAATGGGTGGATGAGAGATAATTTTAAGAACAGCGAAAGCGACATCCCAACTTGTCCTCTTTGCAACAGCGGCATGACACAATCTACCAAAGTGCTAGCAGTCATCAATAACTATAGTCAAAATCAGAAGATGTAATATACCAAAATAGAAAAACCAAGCGCCCTCCAAGTGCTTGGTTTTTCTTTTTGGACTTTACGAACCGAACGCTTATTCGCTAAAATAGAGAGTAGAGAATGAGGTGAATGGTAATGAAATGGAGAAAAACAATATATGAAGTGATTGATTGGATGAAAAGTGAGGAATCAATAGCAAAAAATATTGTACATTGGGAAACAGTTCCACCAAAAGAAGCACAAACTGTCCCGTTTCCGGCTCAAATAGATGAACGTTTGTTGAAATCATTAACCGAAAGAGGAATCAATTCTTTGTATACCCACCAGGCTGCAGCATTCAAAGCTGCAATCAATAAAAAACATTTTGTAGCGGTTACCCCGACTGCTTCAGGAAAGACCTTATGTTATAACTTGCCGGTGCTTCAAAAAATTGTGCAAAACCATGATGCAAGAGCACTGTATTTGTTCCCGACAAAAGCACTTGCGCAGGATCAGAAGAGTGAATTAAATGAAATCATTACGCAAATGGGTGTGCCTATCAACAGTTATACATATGATGGAGACACTGCCCCTACTATCAGGCAAAAGATAAGAAAAGCAGGGCATGTAGTGATAACGAATCCAGATATGCTACATTCAGCAATCCTCCCTCATCATACTAAATGGGTTTCACTATTTGAAAATCTGGAATATATCGTAATAGATGAATTGCATACGTATCGAGGTGTATTTGGGAGTCATGTAGCTAATGTTATTAGAAGGTTAAAAAGGATTTGTAATTTTTATGGAAGTAACCCTACGTTTATATGTACTTCTGCAACGATAGCCAATCCGAAAGAACTAGCTCAGGAGCTTACTGGGGAAGATTTCGAACTAATTAATAATAACGGTGCTCCATCCAGTAAAAAGCATATCGTTTTTTACAATCCACCTATCGTAAATAAGCCGCTGAATATTAGGAGAAGTGCAACGCTAGAGGTAAGAAAGCTGGCTGCAGAGTTTCTTCAAGAAAAAATTCAGACTATCGTTTTCGCAAAAAGCAGGGTACGTGTTGAAATTCTATTAACATACCTTAAAGAGCTAGTCAAAAATCAACTCGGAGAAAAATCTATCCAAGGGTACAGGGGAGGGTATCTTCCGACCCAGCGAAGGGCAATTGAAAAAGGCTTAAGAAACGGGGAAATTTATGGAGTAATTAGTACTAACGCATTGGAACTTGGAGTGGACATCGGGCAATTACAAGTTTGTATCATGACAGGATACCCGGGAACAATTGCAAGTGCTTGGCAGCAGGCTGGCAGAGCTGGGCGAAGACAGGGAGAGGCAGTAATTGTCATGGTTGCCAGCTCCAATCCATTAGATCAATATGTCATCCAACATCCGGAATTTTTCCTAAAAAGCAATCCAGAGTCAGCCAGGATTAATCCAAACAATCTCGTAATACTAGTCGATCATATTAAGTGTGCTGCCTATGAGTTACCGTTTAAAAAAGGCGATACCTTTGATGGAGTGGAGCTTGAGGATATTTTGGATTACTTGGCAGAAGAAAGAGTACTTCACGAGAATGTAGGGAAATTTCATTGGATGAATGATGCTTTCCCGGCACATAACATCAGCTTACGTTCAGCTTCACAGGAAAATGTCATTATTATTGACCAATCATCAGAACCTGCTAATAAAGTGATTGGGGAAATGGATCGTTTCAGTTCTATGACGCTTCTCCATGATGAAGCAATCTACTTGCACCAAGGAGTTCAATATCAAGTAGAGAAACTTGACTGGGAAGAAAAGAAAGCATTTGTAAGAGAAGTAAATGTCGATTATTTTACCGATGCAAATCTTGCTGTTTCCCTTGATGTACTTGAGGTGGACAAACAGACCGATTATCAAGCAGGCACCATATCGTTTGGAGATGTTTCGGTCCGGGCGATGGCAACTATATTTAAAAAGATAAAGTTTGAAACGCACGAAAACATCGGTTCAGGACCAATCTATCTTCCAGAAGAAGAACTTCAGACAAGTGCAACGTGGATTACTCTTGAAGAAGATATTACAGACCGACTTAAAGGAGATGACCTGGAAAAAAGTCTCTTGGGTATCTCTCACGCACTTAAACACGTAATTCCATTATTATTAATGTGTGAACCGATGGATATGCAAGTGGTTCCTCAAGTCAAATCCACACACGACGAAAAACCTGTTATTTATTTTTATGACCGTTATCCTGGAGGAGTCGGGTTAAGTGAAAAGGCGTATGATTATATAAGTGAGCTGCTTACAAGTGCGAGTGAACTAATTGGCAATTGCCCTTGCCGTTCAGGATGTCCATCTTGCATTGGTGCGGATTATCCTGATGAAGATTCGAAAGAACTGGCACTCTCTCTACTACAACAACTTGTATAAAGGGGGAAAGCATATGCGCATGAAAAATAAATTAAATAGAATGAAAAAGCATCTCACGAGTAATTCAAAAGAAATGCCTGTGGAACGCAAGGATGAAGGAATACAGAACCTGTTGAATTCAGATTCATCCCTTGCCGATATCCCTAACTTAGAAGAATGGGAAAGCTATGGGGTAAAACCATACTTTGCAAATGGTGAGTACTGCCTTATACGAGAAGTAGAGTATGATTTAAATTACAAGCACGGGAAGTACAGGTTAGGAGATTTATTGCCCATTATGGATAAGTGGCAAAAATCAGGTGTAGAGCATCCATTGTCTGCAAAAGGGCATCAGGCAGTTGATCTCTTTTTCTTTGATACAGAAACAACCGGGTTAAGTGGAGGGACAGGCACAACTATTTTTTTGCTAGGATATGCTAGAGTACTAAGAGATAGAGTGATTGTTAGACAACACCTTTTACCTGGGCCGGGAAATGAGGTTGCCCTTTACCAAAGCTTCCTTGAAGAAGTCGATTACACGACACTTGTAACATATAATGGCAAGGCATTCGACTGGCCTCAAGTTAAAACACGGCACACCCTTATTAGAGAACATGTCCCGAAACTTCCTGCCTTTGGACATTATGATCTGTTACACGCTTCAAGAAGACTTTGGAAGAAAAAATTAGAGTCAGTAAGACTTGCAAATGTAGAGAAAGAGATCCTAGGAATTGAGCGGAAAGATGATATCCCTGGGTTTTTGGCACCGATGATTTACTTTGATTTTGTAAAAACAAACGAGATGCAAGGGATAAAGGGAGTGATGAAACATAATGAATGGGATGTGCTAACTCTCATTACATTGTATGCACATCTCTCTGCACTCCTTTTGGTGGATAACAAAGATAGAGATAAAGTGGAAGAGTACGAAATAGGACGATGGTATGACAGATTGGGAGAGAAGGAAGCAGCTAAAGCATTATATAACAATATTTCCGACACTTCACATGAAGCCACCTTTCATTTAGGGTTATTAAAAAAAAGGGAACAGAACTATCAAGAGGCAAAAATACATTTCCAGAAGTGCTTTGAGGATGAAAATAATAACTGCAAGGAAATGGCGGGCATAGAAATCGCTAAAATACTGGAACATAAAGAGAAAGACTACACCCTTGCTTTATTCTATACAGAAAAATCGTTGGAGTTTTTTCAGTCTGCAAATAAAAAAAAACCTAAAAATATCGGTTCTATTTTAGCTGATTTTGAAAAAAGAATTAATCGGCTTAAAAATAAATCAAGAAATTAAAAATATTTTCACATTTCGTCTAAATTTCTGCAAAACATATATTGTCAACGTGCTTTTTACCATGTAAAATTAACTATTGTTAATGCCAAAATTACTATTAGATATATGGGAGAGAGAGCACGTTGTCTAGATTTATCTTATGTTTGTTTTTTGTTGTTATCGGTCTTACGTTATTTGGTCTTTCCAATTTAAAGGATAATATCTACACGATTTTACTATAAAAATGGTAAGCAAATGTATATAAATTAAGAAAATAGGTGTTTGTATTAGTACATGTATCTCACTTCTTTCATAGTTTGTTAATGTAAAGAGAAAAACAAATTGAAAGGAGATTGAAAGTATGTACAACTGCAGACCTAACATGATGGCACCTATTGTCCATCCTACAAAATGTTGTGTAAAAAATCTTTATTCTACTACTGAGGTTCCTCACATCCATCCTTCTCACACAACATATGTAAACAACCAACAGTACCAACACAAACACTATTTCCCGCAAACAGATTCCATGGTAGATTCTGTGTCACACCAACACTTCAATTGTGGGCCTGGAGGTCCTGGAATGGGTGGAGCACCTGGAATGGGTGGTCAACCTGGTCAAGTGATGGGAGCACAAACTGGCCCTGGAAATGGTCAAGTAATGGGTGCACAAACCAACGCTGGATATGGTCAAATGGGAATGCCTGGTCAAGTGATGGGAGCACAACAAGGTCCTGGAATGGGACAAATGGGACCTGGCGGAATGCCTGGTCAATGTAAGCATTATGGCTATGGAAGATAAGCAAGCGAGTGTAAACTTGCTTTTGTTTGATAAATGACGAAAAGAACTGGCTTCAAGTCAGTTCTTTTTCGATTACATATTGATGTATGACTTGCGCTTTTCTTGCTTTCTATTTATTATTTTAAGTAGAGGTGCTTATGAAAGTATTAGTAATTTCAGGGTATAAACCCCAGGAGCTGCAAATATTCAAAAAGAACGATCCTGCTGTACACTTTATTAAAAAAGCGATACAGAAGCGCTTGACTGCTTTACTAGAAGAGCATAATGAGTTAGAATGGGTTGTTATTAGTGGGCAGTTAGGCGTGGAACTTTGGGCTGCAGAAGTTGTTTATGCTCTGCAAACAGATTTTCCTATGCTAAAACTTGCCGTGTTTACCCCATTTTTGGAACAAGAAGAAAAATGGAGTGAACAAAATAAGGAGTATTACGAATCTATTTTGTCGCAAGCTAATCATATTGACTCCATTACCAAAAAGAAATATGAATCCCCACTTCAACTTCGATTGAAAAACCAATTTGTTGTGGATAAGTCCGACGCACTATTGGTGCTATATGATGAAGAGGGGCCGGGTAGTCCTCAATATTTGATTGACATTGCCCGTAAGAAATCAGCTCAGACAAATTATCCTATATATATGATTGACAGCTACGAACTTCAGCTGGTTGTTGAAGAAGAGCAGTACAATAGCAATCAAGAGTGGTAAGAATGAAATAGAGAAATTGAGAAGTGACCCATTATTACTATTAATACTAATATAAAATGGGCACTCGCATAGAGGTGAGGAACTTATGCTATCAGATAAAATTAAGTTAACGTCAAAAGAAATTCTAGAAAAAGAGTTCAAATCAGGCATGAGAGGTTATAAAGCAGAAGATGTGGACAAATTTTTAGACGTTGTGATAAAAGACTATGAAACCTTTTATCAAGAATATGACTTGCTTGTTCAAGAAAACGCAAGACTGAAACGTCAAGTGGAAGAAGCAGGCAAAAAACCACAACCATCCAATACTAACAGCGGATCTACTAATTTTGATATCCTAAGAAGATTATCAAACCTAGAAAAGCATGTATTCGGAAGTAAGTTATACGACTGACATTAATTTACAGTTGCAATTATTACTCAAATTTACTATACTATATTTTGCTGACATCAATAGTGATTGGGTAACCGCTACAGTTTCGGCTGTAGAGGAAAGTCCATGCTCGCACAGGCTGAGATGCCTGTAGTGTTCGTGCCTAGCGAAAAAATAAGCTAGGGTAGCTTGGTTTTCGGACGAAGCTAACGGCAGGGAACGCACCTAAGTCTTTATAGATATGGTGTTAATACCTTGAAAGTGCCACAGTGACGTAGTCTTACAAGAAATTGTAAGAGTGGAACGAGGTAAACCCCTCGAGCGAGAAACCCAAATAATGGTAGGGGCACCTTCTCTAAGGAATCCAACGATGAGAGGGACAGATACTTTAAAGTTTCTGTAGACAGATGGTTACCACCTGCGTACAAGGAGCGATCCGTTTGCAGTACAAAGGAACAGAACATGGCTTACAGATCACTATTGATTGAATGTCACATCCAACTATGATTATGTAACATAAGCTCTCCTGTTGCCAGGAGAGCTTTATTTGATAGATGGGATATGGGATAGAGAATGTGTGATAATAATACATAAGAGAATTTGAATATTAGTTAGGGTGAATAATACTATGACAGACTACACATTAATTGCAACCGCAGCAATGGGATTAGAATCTCTTGTTGCTAAGGAAGTAAGAGACTTAGGTTATGAGTGTACGGTTGATAACGGAAAAGTTATTTTTAAAGGAGATGCAATGGCAATTTGCCGCGCGAATCTTTGGTTACGTACTGCCGACAGAATCAAGGTGGTGGTAGGAGAATTTAGAGCGACTTCTTTTGAGGAACTTTTTGAAAAAACTAAAGCCTTACCTTGGGGAGAATATTTACCTGAAGATGCCGAATTCCCTGTTATCGGAAAATCAGTAAAATCCAAGCTCTTTAGTGTTCCGGATTGCCAAGCCATCGTAAAAAAGGCAGTAGTGGAAAAAATGAAATCGCATTATAACATTCAGTCAGCATGGCTAGAAGAGAAAGGGGCAGTCTACAAAATTGAGGTTGCTTTGTTAAAAGATGTTGCTCAGATCACCATTGACGCCTCTGGAATTGGCTTACATAAACGAGGGTATCGTGCAGATCAAGGCGAAGCACCACTAAAAGAGACATTGGCAGCTGCTTTGGTCATGCTAACGAACTGGTACCCAGATAAGCCATTTGTAGACCCTTTTTGCGGTTCAGGTACAATCCCTATTGAAGCTGCTTTGATTGGACAAAACATTGCACCAGGATTTAATCGTGACTTTGTTTCAGAAGACTGGCATTGGATCGGAGATGATCTTTGGAAACAGGCACGAGAAGAAATGGAAGATAAGGCTAACTACGACCAGCCGTTAGACATTGCAGGATATGATATAGATCACCGCATGATATCTATAGCTAAAGAAAACGCATTTGAAGCGGGACTGGGAGAACTAATTGACTTTAAACAAATGCAAGTTAGGGACTTTACCACAAGAAAAGAATATGGTGTCATTATCGGAAATCCTCCTTATGGAGAGCGACTTGGTGAACGACCGGAAGTGGAGAAGATGTATAGGGAAATGGGGAAAGCTTTCTCTGAACTTGATACTTGGTCGGTTTATATGCTCACATCCCATGAAGGATTTGAAAGCTTTTATGGAAAAAAAGCAACCAAGAAACGTAAATTATTTAATGGATTTATTAAAACCGATTTCTATCAATACTGGGGCAAGCGTCCGCCTAGAAAAGGGTAAATGACGTTTATCAGCACCTGTCACAGGGAATTACTCCTAAAAAGGAGTGATGGTGTTGAAAGACCAAACGAAAGAAAAAACACTGCTTGAGAGAAACAAGAAAGACAAGGCTTTTAAGAAGAATGACAAGGACCAAAAAAACAGGGATCAACTTGTCATGCCGATAGATGAGCTTCCACTTGATGATATAAAATATGAAGAAGCAGAAGAACGCGACAAAAAAGGTTCTAAAGGGCGTTCTTCAAGTAAAGGAATATAAAGATAACATGTATACACCATAGATGAATAAACTTTAGAAATTGGGCATAGAATACTCCTATCAATACTGTTTGGAGGGATTTCTATGCCTATGCATGTGAATGACTTTATGAGAATCTCCAAAGCATTGGAAAGTAGCTATCAGCGTCTTGCAAGTGAAAATATGCTAGATAATCATGAATGTGTAGAACGAATGAACGCTGCACGTGATGAATATACAAAAGCAATGCTGTATGCCACCCTGCTTGATGATGAGATTATCCATATTACTAAGAACTAAGAGAAACCTCCTAATTGGAGGTTTTTTATTTGGAGTTAGGCTCTGTGAAGCGGGAAACAAGAGGATGCGTCATTTTTTGAAGAGCTTAAAGACCTCCTAGAAAAGGAAATTCATCTAGCGAATAAAGACTACTAATGTCTTACTTGACAAGTACCCCCTGACTAGTAGATAATGTCTAGATGCAAACTTTTTCTCGGAGGTACATAGAATGAATAATCGTCTGCCATTTACAATGAACAAAGGAGATGCTTTTTTTGATCGCCTGAACGAATGGATTGGGGATGTTTTTTACGACATCCTACCCGAAGCTGGATTCGAATTGCGTGATGAACAAATTTTTATGGCTTTCCAACTGGAGAGAGCGTTTAAAGAGAAAAAGGTCATATTCTCCGAAGCCGGTGTAGGAACTGGAAAGACGATGGTGTACCTTTTATACGCAATTTGTTATGCGAGATATATGGGGAAGCCAGCTATCATAACCTGTGCCGATGAATCGTTGATTGAGCAGCTTGTTAAAAAAGAAGGGGACATAGCTAAACTATCAAAAGTCCTAGACATTACAATGGACGTTCGTCTAGCAAAATCTCCAGAACAATACTTGTGCTTGAATAAATTAGATTATGCTGTTAATAAATATGATAACGACAACATAGATGAAGTGTATGATGCACTTCCAAGCTTTGTGACGAAACCTGCTGCGATGCAGTCTTTTCATCCATATGGAGATCGTAAAGATTACTCTAATCTTAATGACGAGGAATGGGATTTGGTGGGATGGGACTCGTTCCAGGACTGTTTCAGTTGTGAAAAACGACATCGTTGTGGACAAACTCTATCCCGCGATCATTACAGAAAATCGACAGACTTGATTATCTGTTCCCATGATTTTTACATGGAACATGTTTGGACATTTGAAAAAAGAAAAAGAGAAGGGCAGCTTCCTCTATTGCCAGAAGCATCAAGTGTCGTTTTTGATGAAGGTCATTTGTTGGAGTTTGCTGCCCAAAAGGCATTAACGTACAAAATAAAAAACCAGCAGGTGGAAGAAATTCTTACCCGCTTATTAGGAAACGATTTAAGAGAAGAATTTGCTTACTTGGTTGAGGATTCTCTACAGGCAAATGACCTGTTTTTTGAAATATTGGAAGAAAGTCTGATAAGCATAGAGGGCTCCGACCGAAAAGATATCACGATGGATACACGCCTTGTGAGAAGTGCCAAAGATCTCCTTGCAAAAATAGAAGAGATAGGCAATCAGCTTGTTTTTGAAGGGGAACTCCACACAGTAGATCACTATCAACTGCACATAGTGGAGGAGTACTTGGACTCTATTGAATTTTTACTAAAACTGCTTCTATCAAAAGAAGATGTGATAGCCTGGGCTGAACATGCAAGTAAAGACCTGACACTTGTTGTGATGCCTAAAACTGTTGAAGAAGTATTAAAGGAAAATGTCTTTTCTAAACGCATTCCTTTCATTTTCTCTTCTGCAACGTTATCAGACAGTGAGAACTTTAGTTATCTTGCCTCTTCTTTGGGTATTGGTGACTATTTATCCTTTTCCATTAATTCTCCCTTTGATTATGACGAAAACATGAAACTTTCATTAACAATCGAAGAGGATTTTTATAGGAAGTTCAACCAGACGAAGAAATCCATTGAAAAACATGGTGGAAGAACGCTTGTCTTGTTTTCTACCAAAGAGGAATTAATAAGGTTTAAAGCGGAAAATGCCAACAACTTCGACTATCCATTCCTTTATGAAGGAGAAAAGGAAATCAGTGTCTTGGTTTCTGAATTCCAGAATGAAGAAAGGGCTGTACTTTGTGCGTATCATCTATGGGAAGGGTTGGATATCCCAGGACCTTCGTTGTCTAATGTTGTTATTTGGTCCTTGCCATTTCCACCCAATGATCCAGTCTTTGCTGCCAAGCGAAAAGGGCTTGAAGATCCATATATGCAACTTGATGTTCCGTATATGCTGCTTCGACTTCGTCAAGGTATGGGCCGACTTATCCGTACAACTGATGATAGAGGAGAAATTACTGTTTATCTTCCAGCTGGATTGCCGGAAGCTGTACTGGCAAAAATTGAAGGTGTCTTACCGACCAGCCCAGTAACCCAATAATTTTCAAACACCAAAAGCACCGAAGCTTAATTCGGTGCTTTTTCCAATCTCCCCAAAACCAGTTGCCAACTAGTGAGAAAATTGTGTATTCTTAACAGGAGCTTTATTATAAATTTGAGGGAGCACTATTAATATTTCAGAGTAACCAGCGGTTATCAGTCGCTCTATAACAAAATGGGGGAGATACATATGATAGAAATCAGCAAAGTAAAAGAACAATACGCAAATCATATTAACAAAATGGATAGTTATAACGAAGCACTATCTCTTATTTTCTGGGATCTAAGAACAGGTGCTCCAAAAAAAGGAGTAGATCGTCGATCAGACGTCATCGGAATCCTGTCCTCAGAAGTATTTAATATGTCAACATCAGAAGAAATGGCAAGCTATTTAACACAACTTTTAAACGAAGAAGTTTTCAACGAACTCGATGACATTACAAAAGCCTCACTATTAGAAAGCAAAAAGAACTACGACCGCAACAAGAAAGTACCGGCAAAAGAGTACCAAGAATATGTAGTCTTATCGACAAAGGCTGAGTCAGTTTGGGAAGAAGCAAAAGAAAAATCGGATTTCTCTCTCTTGCAACCGTACCTGGAAAAATTGGTCGGGTTCAACAAAAAGTTCATTGAATACTGGGGCTATGAAGGTAACAAATATAATACATTGTTAGATATGTACGAACCGGGTATTACTGTGGATAAATTGGATGAGGTGTTTGCTAAGCTAAAAGAAAGGATTGTTCCACTCGTTCAAAATATTGCAGATTCCTTTGTCTCTCCTAGGGCTAATGAATTATTGGTACCTTTTCCAAAAGATAAACAACGCGACTTTAGCTTAGAAATATTAAAAGAACTTTCGTATGATTTCAACGCAGGCAGATTAGATGAGACTGTTCATCCATTTGCAATTGGGCTGAACCCGGGTGATGTTCGAGTTACAACTAAATATGATGAAGAGGATTTCCGAACGGCAGTTTTTGGAACCATACATGAATGTGGGCACGCACTATATGAGCAAAACATTTCCAAAGATCTTCAAGGTACCGGGTTATGCACAGGAACATCTATGGGGATCCACGAATCTCAATCTTTATTTTATGAGAACTTTGTAGGCCGTCATGAAAACTTCTGGAAGCGTCATTATGAGAGTCTTCAACGCTATGCAGGCGGCAAGTTTGATGAAATCAGCCTGGAGGAATTCTATCTTGCTATCAACGAATCCAAGCCGTCACTAATAAGAATTGAAGCAGACGAATTAACGTACTCTTTGCACATTATGATACGTTATGAATTGGAAAAAGCACTATTCAATGATGAATTGGAAGTAAAAGATCTTCCTCAGGCTTGGAATGAAAAGTACCAAAGCTATCTGGGCATAACTCCTCCAAATGATGCCAAAGGTGTATTACAAGATGTACACTGGTCTGGTGGAAGCTTTGGATATTTCCCTTCCTATGCTTTGGGATATATGTATGCCGCACAATTTAAACAAGCAATGTTAAAAGATTTGCCAAATTATGATGAGCTCTTAGCAAATGGAAACTTAGAACCGGTGAAAGAATGGTTAACGGATAAAGTACATCAACATGGTAAATTGAAGAAACCATTAGAAATTCTCAAAGATGTAACAGGTGAAGAGTTGAATGCAGACCACCTCATTGAGTATTTGGAAGATAAGTATAGTAAAATTTATCAATTAACTTAATTAATGGGGAAGGGACCAGGGGAGTATCTCTGGTCCTTTAATTTATGGGTAAACAAAATAACCCGCCATAAAGGAGGGTTCAGTGGTTAGGAAGCTTCTTCTAATTCCATAATAATTTGCATGTGCATGGTATCTTCCAAATAAACAGGAGTATGTAGGCGGTGCAGTAAATGAAACTCTTTTTGCTGTTCGCTTAATACATCAGGTGGAGTGATATCCATATTGATGCCACTACCCGCCACTTTCGAAGATAAGGTCCCTGCAATCATATTTCCAAGTTCTCCTGTGAAAGATTGTAGCATTTCACCTTCTAGCTGCATGCCAAACATCATTTCTGCGATGTGCTGAAAAGCATGTCGGTCTCCTTGAATAATTAACTGACCACGAATATCGCCCGTTAACATGATGAGCACACCGTACGAAACGTTTGTAAGATTTTCTGTATATAATCGAGGTTGATCAAAGGTAAACTCAATCGGAATAACCGTCTTAAACGAGTCTAAAGTCCTGTCAAAAACTTGCGTCAAGTTCTCTGGAAGGGACATTTGGCACCTCCTCTGTTTCTTTTTGAATAGTACAAATTTATCATACCACACTTCTCTTTCTATTTTTCAACAAGTTTCAACAATTTCACGGTTGATAAAGGGTTTTTTGTTGAAGAATAAACATAAATACAGTAGGATGTAGTACCTAAAGAGTTTATAGGAGGAACATCATGTTAGATCTACGTTTAGAATTTACAGCGAAAGATGAGTCATCCGTAATATTACGGCCGGTAGAAGAATCGGATGCAGGAGATATCGTGACAGCAGTGGAGAGTATTATTGCTGCGGGTCAGTACATACAAAAGGATGTCCCTCGAACATGTGAGGAAGAAAAACTTTTCATTCGTGACATGAAGAAAAAGGAGAACATGTATATTGGAGTAGAACGTAATGGAAAGGTAATAGGGATAGCCCGCGTTATTCGGGGGGAAATTCAAATGAAGCGTCATACTGGGTTGTTTAGGACTTGGTTAGCTGAGGAAGCACAAGGACTCGGCATAGGAAAAAAAATTATGGATTACACTGATATGTGGTGTGAACAGCATATCAGAAAACTTTCTTTAACGGTTTTCTCATCCAATCAGGTTGCCTATCATCTCTATAAAAAATATGGTTTTCATGAAGAAGGAAATCAAAAAGAACAAGCCTTTATTAATGGGGAATATGTTGATGAGATTTGGATGGCAAAGTTCTACAAAAAATGATTTCCATTTATTTATAGTGATAATTTTTGCGGCATTCGTTATAATAAAACTGCACAACACAACAACTCCTTTAAAACGAGATGTACCTTCCCAATATCAAACTTGGGAAGGTTTTTTCTGTTTCTATTCTCTTTGTATTTCCTCTCAGTGACTCTCTTATCTGTATAAATATATAAATATTGGAAAAGTTAACAGTACCAAATCGGATGAGGTGCACTAAATATGCCAAAGATATTGTCTGTTGGAACG
Organism: Bacillus sp. CHD6a; assembly: GCF_001293645.1. Taxonomy (GTDB): domain Bacteria; phylum Bacillota; class Bacilli; order Bacillales; family Bacillaceae_I; genus Sutcliffiella_A. Next base: position 425,654 of record NZ_LBMD01000001.1, on the reverse strand, counting down.
TCCATTCCCAAATATCCAATCTACCAAGATACAGTTGTCGAGTTTGCAAAAGAACTATTTGAAGAATCGTTCAGAGATATCAATCGCCTACTTACTGTCTTTCAAAATGGCCAAATAGAAAAACGGCATTTTACTAGGGACGTTGAATGGTTCAAACAGCCGCATACTTTTCAGGAAAAAAACGATATATACATAAAAGAGGCAGTCGCTTATGGAGCAGAAGCAATCAATGCATGCTTACACAATTCTGCGACACTCTCACAATCTATAGATTATCAAGATATTGAAGCTATTTTTTATATTTCTACAACAGGCATGTCCACCCCAAGTATTGAAGCTAGAATTATGAATATTTTACCGTTTTCTCCATATACAAAGCGAATTCCAATTTGGGGACTAGGATGTGCTGGTGGCGCTGCGGGGCTATCACGAGCATATGAATATTGCTTAGCCTTTCCACATGCCAAAGTGCTCGTATTGTGTGTGGAACTTTGCAGTCTCACTTTTCAAAAGAATGATCGTTCCAAAAGTAATCTAGTTGGAACTTCTCTTTTCGCAGACGGCATTGCCTGTGTGTTGATGGTCGGCGATGAAGTTCAGGTTGAAAGTAGTAAATCTTACCCTAAAGTGTTAGGAAGCCAGTCTACGTTAATGGAAAATTCAGAAGATGTGATGGGGTGGGAAATCAAAAACGAAGGACTTTATGTAGTATTTTCTAGGGATATCCCTGTTATCATCACAAATTGGCTAGCGCCAAATGTTGAACGGTTCCTTGATAGCCACCAAGTAAAACTACAGGAACTTGACCATTTGGTCTTACATCCTGGTGGAAAAAAAGTGTTAGAGGCATATCAAGAGTGTTTGGGGTTAGAACCAGAAAAGCTGAATACATCATTACAAGTGCTAAAGGAATATGGCAATATGTCTTCAGCCACTGTCTTGTATGTCTTAAAAGAAATCATGGAAAAGAATCCGAAAAAAGGCGAAAAAGGGATTGCCGCTGCACTAGGACCGGGTTTCAGTTCTGAAATGCTATTATTGGAATGGGAGTGAGGAATTATGATCTTTGCGTTGTTTTTTGCATTTATTGTCACACAAAGAGTGGTGGAACTAGGTATTGCTAAAAGAAATGAAAATTGGATCAAATCAATGGGGGCTATAGAATATGGGAAAGAGCATTATAAATACATGGTCAGTCTGCATGTTGTTTTTTTAACAAGTTTTCTAATAGAGGTCACCCTATTGGAACGAACGTTAAGTCCTTTTTGGCCGGCTATACTCAGTTTGTTTATCATGACTCAAACCCTTCGAGTATGGTCCATCCAGTCATTGGGGAAGTTTTGGAACACGAGAGTATTAATACTACCCGATGCATCCATTGTGAAAACAGGCCCGTACAAATTTCTACGTCATCCTAACTACACCATCGTGGTATTAGAGATTCTTCTGATCCCATTAATGTTCCATGCATTTTACACAGCCATAGTTTTTACTGTGTTAAATGCGTGGATGTTAAGTGTAAGAATTCCACTTGAAGAGAAGGCTTTGTCAGAACTGACTTCTAATTATTCTACTTATATGGAAGATCGAAATAGGTTTTCTCCAACTTTTCAAAAAGAAACTGATTGAACTCATTGTCAATTAGCTTTTAAGCTGATATGATTATGATAATAATTATCACTATCAACGAGGGGGACATACCAACATGACATGGTTGTTGATTGGTACTACTGTGGTAGCGTATTCCGTATTGATGAAAGTTGTATTAAAACATACATGCGAGCCTAGACCGGTTAAGTAATACATAACAGGGCCTTCTACAACCATTCTTGTAGAAGGCCCTGTTTTTTTACATTGCATATTCTGTAATATGCACATGTTTTCATAAAAAAATATTAATAATTATGGCTTCTTAAGTGGGAAAATCCTGCAATATCAAGTAAAATAGACGTAAGAAGCGGAGAAATGATACACACAACTAAGGGGACAGAAGAAATGGGAACAAACAATCCAAAACAGCAACTACAACAGAAAGAACAGGAGACAAGTCAGCTCCAAGCAAAACTGCAGTTAATTTTAGAAAAGCTAGACAATCATGGCGATCTTAAAAGTGCCAGAAAAGTGGCAGAACTATTACATAAACATACTACAAAAGAATTAAGTATTGCGTTTTGCGGACATTTTTCAGCAGGCAAGTCGTCTTTTATCAATGAAATATTAGAGGAGGCAATTCTGCCAGCAAGTCCGATACCAACTTCCGCCAATGTTGTCCAGATAAGAAGTGGGGAAGAACTTGCACATGTTCATTTCTTTGAAGGGGAATCACTGGAGATCCTTCCACCTGTCTCGTTTGAGCATGTAAAGGCATATTGCAAAGACGGTGACCAGGTAGAATCTGTTGATTACCAATTTCCTTTTGAAAAACTTCCTTCAGACATGGTCATATTAGATACTCCTGGAGTAGATTCGACTGACGATGCGCATCGCATTTCTACAGAATCAGCCTTGCATTTGGCAGATGTCATTTTCTACGTGATGGACTATAATCATGTTCAGTCTGAGGTAAACCTTAAGTTTATTAAGGATCTTCAGGACAAAGAAAAAAAGATTTATTTGATTGTTAACCAAATTGATAAGCATCGAGAGGAAGAAATTCCGTTTTCCACATACAACGAAAGAATAATGGAATCCTTTGGAGATTGGGGAATTATACCTACAAGCATCTATTTTACGAGCCTGAAAGATACCAATCACTCTTTAAATGACCTTCCAATAGTGAAAGAAACAATCCAAATATTAAGACAAGACAAACTGGAAATCCTGCCAAAAACGATTGAGCGAGCGCTCATTCAAGTAATGGAAGAACATAAAGATTGGCAAATGGACCAAAAGGCAGAGGAAATAGAGATTCTTGAACAAACCATTCGTTCTATAGAAGACCTACCAAAAGATGTATCCGAAAGATTAAACGAAAGAAAAAATAAACTTTCTATCATCCAGTCAGAAAGTGCCGAATTAAAAGAAGACCTTATTAATCAGACAAAACGGATCTTAGAAAATGCAAATATCACACCATTTGAGATGAGGGAGCTAGCTGAGCGTTATCTAGAATCACAACAAAAAGGATTCAAAGTAGGAATGCTGTTTTCTGGGAAAAAAACACAAGAAGAGCGGGAGCAAAGAAGTGCCGCGTTTCGAAGCGATTTGGAAGATCGTGTGAAAACACAGGTGGAAAAATTCATTCATGAACATATTTTTTCCTTCTTAAAAGAGCAAAACTTTTATTCTCCTTCCATTTTTGAAAAAGTCCAGGAGCTTACGGTTCCCTTGACAGAAGAGTTTGTATTCGGCCATGTGAAACCTGGTGCTGGGTATACAGGAAACGCTGTTTTGCACTACACAAAAGACTTAGCGCATTCCATAAAATTAGATTACCAAAAACAAGTACAAAGATTCATGGAAGGGTACTTTGAAAAAATTGATACCCAAATGCAAGAAAACACGAAAGAATTAAAGGTGGAAGTGGATAGGCTTGAGGCTGTTCACCATGCCCAAGAAGCGATTACACAGTTGCATATAAAACTTGAACAAGAATACGAACAATTAAACAATATCTTGATTTCAACTGCCACTCTAACCGAACAAAGCAAGAGGGATAACCTGATTACCAAATACTTAAACCGTTCCTATAAAAAAGTGCGAGGAGATGAATTGCCTTCCTCGTTAAGGAAGCAAAAAAGTGCTATCCAAACACAAGGAATCAGTTCAACTGCTAAAAACCATAATGACCCGGAAATAGTAGTGAAAGGACTTATCGAAACATCCACTTCGTTAAAGGAAATAAGTGGTTTCGGTACAATTGTTGATGACCTGAAAAAAAGGGCAGGAAAAATAGAAACCCAAACCTTTACGGTAGCATTATTCGGTGCGTTCAGTGCAGGGAAGTCATCCCTTGCAAATGCTTTGTTTGGTGAAAAGGTGCTCCCTGTTTCCCCAAACCCAACAACTGCTTCTATTAACAAGATTTCTCCTGTTACAAAGGTTAATCCACATGGATCGGTTAATGTACAGATGAAAACAGTGGTACAACTGCTTCAGGATGTTCAACAAGCCTTGCAACTATTCAATACCGATGTAAGGAATCTTGAAGAAGCTGTTCCGACGATTAAGAGTATCATCACAAATAATGAGCACCTAGAACTGGATGCAAATAAGAAGACTCATCTTCATTTCCTTAAGGCCTTTTTAACTGGTTGGGAGGAAATGAAGACGAAATTGGGAACGCTTCAGCAGGTGTCACTTAATGAATTTGAAGCATATGTCGCCAAGGAAGAGAAATCCTGTTTTGTGGAATGGATCGAAGTATTCTATGATTGCCCATTTACAAGACAGGGTCTGACACTGGTGGATACACCTGGAGCGGATTCTATTAATGCAAGACATACCGATGTTTCTTTTGATTATATTAAGAATGCGGATGCCATTTTGTTTGTCACCTATTATCAACACGCTTTTTCTAAAGCAGACCGTGAGTTCTTGATCCAATTAGGCAGGGTAAAAGATGCGTTTGCGATGGATAAGATGTTCTTTCTTGTAAATGCAGCTGATCTTGCTAATAATGAGGAAGAACTTGAACTGGTATGTGACTATGTAAGGGATCAATTGAATGCTTATGGAATTCGTCATCCACGATTATATCCTGTTTCAAGTCTTCTTGCTCTGAAGGAAAAAGAAAACCGTCCGTTCGAACATACATTTTTAAAAAGTTCTTTGATGAATGATTTTGAGCAGGCGTTCAATGATTTTATTCAATCTGATTTAGTGGAAATGAGTCTTCATGCAGCCCAATCTGATCTAAACAAAGCAGTGGACTTATTTGAACATTTTGTCCAACAGGCTAAGCTTGGATCTGAGGAAAAAGAGAGATTGCAACTTTTATATGCTAGTAACAAAATGAACCTGGAAGCTCAAATTATAGGATACGAAACGGTCAGTTTCTATACGCTTCTTGAGCAAGAAATAAACGAACTTGTGTATTACATTAAGCAACGAACATTATTACGTTTTTCTGATTTTTTCAAAGAAAGTTTCAATCCTGCAGTGATCAGGGAGGACGGACGTAATATCAAGGCTCAGCTTATCAATTGCCTTCACGAGCTTGTTACGGATATTTCTCACAATCTTTCCCAAGAAGTTAGAGCAACTACCGTGCGAACAGAGAACTTTATTCGCAAAACATTAGAGTCCTGGCAAAAGGAATTAGAATCCGAAGCACAGCAGCTAGAAGCTCAGCTTTCCTTACGTGTGTTGGAAGCAGAAGGTTACACCACGTTTAAAGTGAATAGTTCGTTTCCTTCCATTTCTCCAAAGTTAGAAAAACAAACATTAGGCTATTACCGAAACTCGAAAGCTTTTTTCGAGAAAAACGAAAAGCAGAAAATGGCCTTGTTTTTGGAAGAGCAGCTGTCACCTTTAATGGATTCATACTTAAAAGAAAGTGCGCAGAAACTAACAGACCATTACAAAAATGAAATGCAGATTTCTCTAGAAGAGGTCAAGAAGTATATACTAAGACAACTTGAGGATTATTTTGGAGGAATGCAGGCAGCACTTGAACAAGAACAGGACATTCCGCAGTTGGAAGAAGTGCTAGCGCGAATAAAAAAGCATAAAAAGTAAGGAGGAAAAATAGGTGAACCATATAAAGGAAATACTCACGAATATTGAACTACATCATAATGTGAAAATCCTTTATGCCTGTGAAGCCGGTAGCAGGGCATATGGCTTTGCAACCGAAAGCAGTGATTATGATATCAGGTTCATCTATATTGCCCCCATAAAAGTGTATCTTTCCTTGATGAAGAAGGAAGATACCATTACAAACCAGGATGACAAATATGATGTACAGGGGTGGGATTTAAGGAAGGCTTTATTTTTGGCTGGGAAATCCAACCCTTCCCTATATGAATGGATGTTATCTCCAATTGTATACAGAAAGTTAGATCCTGCCATGCTTTCATTGAAAAACGTCGTTTTAACTGACTACTCAAAAAAAGTGCTTGGCTATCATTATTGGATGATGATTAAAAATAACCTGCAAGCTTGGAACAAAAAAAATGAAATTTCTTACCTTGTTCATGCCGTCCGGGCAACTTTAATGTTAGAACAGGTTCTTCACTTTGAAAATGAACCTGTTACAATTAACTTTCAAGACCTAACAGAGAAAAGCAATATATTTACCAATGAAGAGTTATCGTTTTTGTTTAGCTTAAAGACGGGAGAGAAAGTAGCCGAACCTCCACTTATTTCTCAACTTCTTGCTAAGGTGAGTCATTTTATCACTACTTCTGAAACGTCTATAACTCATTTACATGAAGGGAAGATGCATCTTCATGTGTTAGAGGAGATGCTATTCCAACAGCTGGGAATAGAGGGTGAGCGTGATCAAACCAGTTAATCGATTTCAGGCATGTGCTACCTGCAAGCATTATCAAGTGCTTAAGATAGATGCCCGTACCGTTTACCGTTGCAGGAGACTTGGTTTTGACACAAAGCCAAATTACAAATTTGATTGTTGGCAACCGAAAGAAAACATAATACAATTGATGAAAAAAGAACAGATAAATTGGAGGAACGACCATGAGCGTACATCAAGCGATAAGTGAACATTCTAGAAAACAGAATCAAGTAGTGATGAATTTTTTACAACTAGAACAACAAAGAGAAGCATACATTGAAGAGGCAATCGTACTTTGCCGTAACAACAAACCATTTTCAACCGAAAAAATTAATGAAGTAACAAAAAGAATAAACGAACTCGCACGGAAAGGGATTGCACCTCAGAGACAACTGGTAACCAAAGAAATGGTAGAAGAGTTTGTTTCTCGAAGTCACTAATATGCGGAGGAGAGAGCATGAAACATATTGTTTCAGTGAATTGGGTGAAGGAGCACTTAAACGACCTCACAGTCATTGATTGTCGCTTCCATCTTGCAGCACCTGATAAAGGACGGATAGAATATCAAGAAAGTCATATCCCAGGTGCACACTATATGGATTTGAACAAAGATCTATCTAGTGCAGTAAATACACATGGAGGCAGACATCCTTTGCCTGATTTTAAGGAACTTCATCATAAACTTCAAAACATCGGAGTTCATGATGAGGGTAAAATACTGCTTTATGATGATCAAAACGGCGCGATGGCCTCAAGGCTGTGGTTTTTGTTAAAGATTTTAGGACATGAGCATGTTCACATAATGGATAGAGGCTATCGTGAATGGCTGAAACAAGGGTGTCCTGTAACAGGAGAAGTGCCTAAACGAGAAAAACATGGCACTTTTACATTTAAGGTGAAAGAAGAAGATTTTGTCATACATATGGAAGAGGTTAAATCCCAGTTGACTTCTTTTCAAAGCGGAGAAACTTACCTTCTGGATGCAAGAGAGTCAAACCGTTATAGTGGAATAGAAGAGCCAATTGATAAGGTTGCCGGTCATATTCCCGGCGCTCTGAATTTTTTCTGGATGGAGAATATGGAAAATGGAAAGTGGAAAAAGACGGAAGCATTGCAAGAAAGATTTTCCCAGTTGGATCCTTCGAGAGAAATTGTAGTCTACTGCGGTTCTGGTGTTACAGCATGCCCCACATTATTAGCACTTAAAGAAGCTGGCTATGAAAAAGTTAAGCTGTATGTCGGCAGCTGGAGCGACTGGATAAGTTACACAAACAACCCAATATCTAAATTAAAGAACTAAATTTACCCTCACTGAATTGGTGCTCTCTTGAGCAAACTATAAGAGATCCACCATATGAAGGAGGAGATTAGAATGGGACGTACGAAAAAAGGAAATGCAAATGCACAGCGCAACAATAACGCTAAACAAAAAGGAAACATGGATACAGAGTTTGCTTCCTATGCGGAATACGAAGCAGCAAAAATGACAAATAAGAAAAACCAGTAAGTTTTATGCCATCCTCCTTTTTTGGGTGATGGCTTCGATTTCTACAACGCTGCTCAAAGTCGCTTTTTTGACTTTGGGCAGTTTTTTTATTAATTCACCGTTTATTTGAACATTTGCTCTTCCATGAATGCCTGTCCTCCAACTCTAAAATATGCTATAATCAGAATCGGAATAGAGAGGAAGTGTTCTTTTGAAAAAAGTATTATTGATAGATGGAATGGCTTTATTATTCCGTTCATTTTATGCAACCAGTGTTTATAATCGCTTCATGTATACATCCAACGGAGTCCCAACGAATGCAATTCAGGGATTTGTTAAACATATGATTACGTCAATGGAAACGTTCGAGCCAACCCATGTAGTCTGCTGCTGGGACATGGGAAGCAAGACATTCCGCACAGAAATGTTTGATGACTATAAAGCAAACAGACCTGCACCTCCACAAGAATTGATCCCACAATTTGACCTTGTAAAAGAAGTGGTAGAGGCATTTGATATCCCAAATATTGGACTTGCAGGATTTGAAGCAGATGACTGCTTAGGAACCCTTGCAGAACTTTACCGTGAAGAAGCAGAGGTCATTATCCTAACGGGTGACCAAGACGTTCTTCAGCTGATTAAACCAAATATTAAAGTAGCATTGCTAATGAAAGGTTATGGCAACTACGAAGTGTTAGATGAGAATGGGTTCTATGAGAAAAAGGGACTAACACCGCAACAACTGATTGATCTTAAAGCAATAATGGGGGACAGCAGTGATAATTACCCTGGAGTTAAAGGTGTAGGGGAAAAAACCGCTACAAAGCTGTTGATGGAATATCAGACAGTCGATGGGATCTTAGAAAATCTGTCTGCTCTTACCAAAAGTCAACGTCAGAAATTTGAAGACAGCTTGGATTTATTGCATCTCTCTAGAGAACTTGCAACAATTAAGTGTGATGTACCAGTTACCTGTGAATTAAATGATGCCACTATCACAATTGACCGCGGCAAAGTCGCTAGTAAATTTGATGAGTTGGAATTTAGTAATTTACATGGATTTATTGATAAAGTTTGTTAAGAGAAGATGAACAAGTCATCTTCTCTTTTTTATCGTTTCGTATTGTCTTTTTTCGCCTTATTTTCAAGCGTGGAATGTACTTCTTGGGCAAACTCCGTATCTTGGCCGTAACCTTGAGGGTTTACACCAGGAGCTTTCTTGCCTCTGTTTGCAGAATTATTCTTACCCATGCTTCTCACCTCCTTTCTTAGTTTTCCTTTTCCAGCTGAAAATTATGTTGCATTGGGTCGTTCGAAATGACTCAAACTACAGATGAGGTGATTAGTTTGAATCGACCACTAAAAATTGCTTTGAGTGCTATCACATTGGCACAATTCCTAAAAATTCCGATAAAATTCCTTAGAACAGGCAAATGGGAGTGGAATACCTTCTTTGAAACGGGAGGAATGCCAAGCTCACATTCTGCAGGAGTATCAGCGTTAGCCACCATCATTGCAATGAAAAGGGGTTTTAGAACAATAGATTTCGCGCTTTCTGCCATATTTGGTCTGATTGTTATGTATGATGCACAGGGAGTTAGAAGACAAACAGGTGAAATAACTCTTGCGGTAAATGATCTTGCTGAAAAATTGGATAGACTGGAAGGAAAACCTGACAAGAATGTCCATGACAAATTAGAAAAACGATTAAAAGAACGTTTGGGGCATCAACCGGAAGAAGTAGTTGGAGGAGCTATATTCGGTATTATTCTAGCTTTTATAGGGATGCGCTTGTTTCCAAAAAAGAAAAAATTGGAACTTTGGGACAAACTTTAATGGGCAAACGACAAATTTTGCGGTAAAATTGAAAAAGGGGACGTACAAAAGGATGGATAAATTTGAACAAATCATGGAGTACAGAAGATTACCTTCAACAACTTACCGCAAAAGGTTTTAAATTCGGAGAAGATTCTCTCGGTTTTATAGAATTTGGCAAGCACTATACAGATAGCTCGGACTATTTGGTCAACATAGCTATCGAAATTACCCTAAAAGCACAAAAGCAGTTTGACGGCAGTTTTTTCGTCTCGTTTTTGGAAATGATTAAACACGAACAGATTCATTCTAAACATGCAGCGTTTGAATTAGCTAAGGCGAAACAGATCATCTAAAAGACTTTCCTGATTAGACGGGGAAGTTTTTTTGTTGTTAGGAGTGATACATAAAGATGATTTTATGTGCTCGAAGCAGGTTGGTAGGGGGATATCGAGGGGTTTTATATGCATGAAGGAGTAAGGGCAAAAATGCCGGAAGCTGCGGGGAAAAAGGGTGAAAGGTAAAATGGAGGGGATCTATATGCCCGAAGCAGCGAGAGAAAATGGAAAACGGTAATAGAGAGTCGTTCTCACCTCCCGAACTAGCCAGAAAAAATGCAAAACGGTAGAAGAGAGTCGTTCTCTCTTCCCGAATTATCCATAGAAAATGCAAAACGGTAGTAGAGAGTCGTTCTCTCCTCCCGAATTATCCATAGAAAATGCAAAACGGTAGTAGAGAGTCGTTCTCTCCTCCCGAACAAGCCAGAAAAAATGCAAAACGGTAGTAGAAAGTCGTTCTCACCTCCCGAACTAGTCAGGAAAAAAGGAAAACGGTAGAAGAGAGTGGTTCTCTCCTCCCGAACTTGCTCAGAAAAAAGGAAAACGGTAGAAGAGAGTGGTTCTCACCTCCCGAACTTGCCAAGAAAAATGCAAAACGGTAGAAGAGAGTGGTTCTCTCCTCCCGAACTAGCCAGAAAAAATGCAAAACGGTAGAAGAGAGTCGCTTTCTCCTCCCGAACTGGCCAGGAAAAATGCAAAACGGTAGAAGAGAGTGGTTCTCTCCTCCCAAACTGGCCAGGAAAAATGCAAAACGGTAGAAGAGAGTGGTTCTCTCCTCCCGAACAAGCCCGAAAAAAAGCAAAACGGTAGAAGAGAGTGGTTCTCACCTCCCGAACTAGCCCGAAAAAATGCAAAACGGTAGAAGAGAGTCGATCTCCTCCCGAACTAGCCAGGAAAAAAGGAAAACGGTAGTAGAGAGCCCGTCTCACCTCCCGAACTAGCCAGAAAAAAAGCAAAACGGTAGTAGAGAGCCCGTCTCACCTCCCGAACTTGCCAAGAAAAATGCAAAACGGTAGTAGAGAGTCGTCCTCTCCTCCCTAACTGACAGTTAAAAATGCAAAACGGTAGAAGAGAGCCCGTCTCTCCTCCCGTACGCCCATGGAGAAACCCAAAAAGGTAATTGAAAAGCGGTTTCTCCTCCAAAACAAAACTCCCATGAAAAAACCAAAAACGGTAGCAGAAAACCCTATCATTTCTTATTAAGCTGAATCGCCTTCCTCGACAACTCGTCGGCCATCTTATTCTCTTTACTCGGGACCCACTTAATGAAAAATAACTCAAGCTGATCGGATAAGCTTAAAGCTTGCTCCAACAACACGCGATACTGCTGTTTTTTGGCAAAACGCTTTTCCATCGCATTCTCCACCGCCTGAGAGTCGGTGCGAAAAGAAACAATTTGATAACCTTGTTTCTTACATATTTTTAATGCTTCAATCAACGCATGAAACTCTGCTTCATGATTTGACATCAATCCGAGCGGAATACTGTATTGTTCTGCACGACCATGGCCTTTTATAAAAATGCCAGCACCAGATGGACCGGGATCCCCTGCGCTTGCCCCGTCAAAATATACTTCAATCATTGCATTCGCCTGCCTATTAAATAAGTGTTACACGAACATATTTCGATATGTCCTGTGATAAGATAAGAATACACAATAATAATAAAGTAATAAAGACAAAATGCCCATGCTTTTTCCGGCCATAGGGCATAAGTAAGAATCACTTAGTAGTAAAGGGGATCTCCAAATCATGAAATTGACCTTAGAATGGCATTACCACACTCCTAAACATATTGAGACCACTTTCAGAAGTGATGAACTTGATATTAGGCTGGCGCTTAGGCTTGCAGAAGATATAGAAAAGACAGGGAGAGTCAAACGTCTTTCTTTTTTTGATGAGGATGGATCAGAATGGACCAAGAAAGAAATAAACAAATGGATTAAGCAGAGTGAAGTAGGGATTTCTGACGTTGTTGCTTACTTTGATGGTGGATATGACGGAGACTCAAAACTGGCGGGAATCGGAAATGTGGTTTATTATAATCAAAATAGAAAAGACTACAGATACAGAATAAATGCAAGGCTTGAAGAATTGGAATCGAACAACGAAGCGGAGTATGCTGCTTTTTATTTTTTGGTTCAACAATTGGAGCATCTTGAAATCCGTGCAATGGAAGTTACTTTTAAGGGCGACTCTCTTGTCGTATTAAATCAACTTTCTGGAGAATGGCCGTGTTATGATGAACTTTTTAACCGATGGCTTGATAAAATAGAAGCGAAGATGAAGGAGCTTAAGATACGGCCAATATATGAACCTGTATCAAGGAAAGATAATACCGAGGCTCATCAGCTGGCCAAACAAGCACTAGAAGGAACGCCAATAGAAAGTAAATTGCAACTGTGAATATATAGGAGTGACAATAAACAATGATGAATCGAAAAAAGATACTTTTGGAAGTTGGTGAAATTTTAGATACTTATTGTACGGAATGCCTGGTGAAGCAGACGTTGCGGAAAGACTATGGCAAGACACATGCTCAAGCATTTTGTATCAACGAATGTACAGTAGGTGCTGAAATCAAGAAATTAGGAGACCAGTTAGTGGAGCGTAAGTAATTCAACGCTTCGCTGACTGGTTTTTTGTCGAACTAAAAAACCGCCCGTTTAGGCGGTTATTTTCGTGCTTCAGAAAGCTGATGTTCGCATTGAGAAAGGGATAACTCACAATTTTGAAGAAAATCTGTATCTAACCCTGTTCCTGCGCTTTTTGCATCGTTAAGTAGAGATCTAGCGTTTGAAATGGCTCTTTCTGCATGATCCATAGCTTCTGGATCCAGACTCATAGTAGCCGACCCCACCATTTTTTCTGCAGATTGGATGGATACCTGAACTTGAGCCAAATCATTATATCCTGTGTGCAATTCCATATTGTTATTATATTGTTGTTTATCCATTATTACAGCCTCCTTCTTAGTTTAGAATAAGTAAAAGAGGCCAAAGATATTCACTAAAACGAAAAAGACCATCATTTAAATGATGGTCTCTCCCTTTACATATATGTTTTACAACTATAGATTAAAGTTTTGAAACGTTAGCAGCTTGTGGTCCGCGGTTTCCTTCAACGATTTCAAAAGAAACTTCTTGGCCTTCTTCTAAGGATTTGAAACCCTCACCAGTAATTGCAGAGAAATGTACGAATACGTCATCTCCACCTTCTACTTCGATAAATCCGAAACCTTTTTCGTTGTTGAACCATTTTACTTTACCGTTTTGCATTGTTCTTTTTCCTCCTAAAAATAGCGCACAATGTGCCGTGAAATAGTATTATCATAACCAATTTCCATCAGAGAAGAAAGCGGTTAAATGACAACTTCAATATACAATATTTCCTCTATTAGAGTCAAGGTTTCAAACTTTGTACCTGTTTTATTTTCCTTTTCCTTTCATATATATAGGGTAAGGAGGGATAAGCTATGCTGCGAACAAAATTTGAAGGTAGGGAAATGATTTTACGTATTAAAACAAATCTTCGTTTATACTCTTTAGATGAGGATACTATCTACAGCAGCTTGGGCAAATCTTTAGATGAGATATATTTTATGGATACATTCGCACTACAAGTTGGTGAATACCTTATTATTGGAGAAACTCAAAACAGTGCCTATCCGTTAATTACCGTCCAGAACATAGTGCCACAAAAAAATATTGTGACCGTGTAACTATACAAACAAATGTTTTGCTTTTATAATTAATGTAGGAAAAGAGAAGGGAAGCCACACTCTTTTCCTACATTTATTTTTATAGAGTGGAGTGGAAGATGTAGTGAAATTAATAATCGCCGAAAAGCCAGATCAAGGATTAAAGCTTGCTGCTCCATTTTCCTACAAGAAAAAGGATGGCTATGTAGAGATTCCCCCCCAACCTATGTTCCCTAAAGGTGCCTTACTTACATGGGCTGTTGGACATCTTTGTGAACTATTGTCTCCGGAAGAATACGATAAGGCGTGGAAGCGCTGGTCCCTGCAAACTCTCCCAATCATACCCGAAAAATTCCAACACAAAGTAACCAAATCCAAATGGAAGCAATTCCAAACCGTCAAAAAATTAGTTCATCATCCTGAAGTGACAGAAGTTATTATGGCAGGCGATGCAGAGCGGGAGGGAGAGGCGATTATACGCATCATTCTTCTAGTTAGCAATTGTCATAAACCGTTAAAGCGTTTGTGGATTTCCTCTTTGACCCCTAAGGCTGTTCAAAAAGGGTTTGAGAATCTTTTAGAGGAACATGAAACGCGAAATGTGTACTATGAAGCGCTGAGTAGATCTTGTGCAGACTGGCTGGTTGGTATGAATGCTTCGCGAGCTTATACGCTGCTCCTGCAGCAAAAAGGGATATCCGATGTTTTTTCTACCGGGAGAGTTCAAACTCCCACACTTGCCTTAATTGTAAAAAGAGAGATAGAAATTGAAAACTTTGTATCCAAGCCTTTTTGGGAAGTACTCGCCACCTTTAATATGAATGGAAAGAAATATAAAGGTAAATGGCATAAGGAGGAAGAATCAAGGCTGGATGATGCGAACTTAGCCGAAAAGATTGTGCAGTTTTGTAAAGGAAAAGAGGCAAAAATAGAAAACATCGAGAAAGAACGGAAAGAATTTCAACCGCCATTTCTTTTTAACCTATCCTCTCTGCAAGCTACTGCCAACAGTCTCTATAAGTTCTCTCCACAAAAAACATTAGAGGTTGCACAAAAGCTTTATGTTAAAGGAATTATATCCTACCCACGATCTGATTCAAGCTTTGTTACAAAAGAAGAGGCAGGGATGTTTCCTGAAACTTTGCAAAAATTGAGCGGATTTAAAGAATTTAAGGATTATTTTCCACTTCCATTTTCATCTGTCATGAATAATAAAAGGGTAGTAAATGAGAAAAAGGTGACAGATCACTATGCCATCATTCCAACCGAGCAGGTGACGGACCCTTCTAAAATGTCTCCAGATGAAGAGAAAATATATTCACTTATTGTAAAACGGCTCATTGCTGCTCACTACGATAAAGCTATTTTTGACTACACAACGATACATACATTGGTAGATGGACGTGCCACATTTGTCTCCAAAGGAAAAGAAGAAATTCAGGCAGGCTGGCGAACGGTCATTTATGGTAACAAAAAAGAAAAGGAAGCAGATGAAGATGAACAAGACCTCCCATCCCTTGCAAATGGAGAAACTGGACATGTACATGATGTGAAAGTAAAAGAAGGAAAGACCCAGCCTCCTAAACGTTATACAGAAGGTCAACTCATAACAGTGATGAAAACGGCTGGAAAACACCTAGAAGACGGTGAGCTCACTAAAGTCCTTAATAAAACGGAGGGCCTCGGTACAGAAGCGACCCGTGCTGGGATAATCGGTGTGTTAAAAGACAGAAAATATATTGATGTGAAACGAAACCAAGTATTCGCTACTAATAAAGGAAAGCTCCTAATTAGGTCTATTGGATCAAGTATTCTAGCAAGCCCTGAAATGACTGCCAAGTGGGAGCAGCGTTTGCATGAAATAGGTCAAGGAACAGCATCACCAGAAGAATTCATGGAACAGGCAAAAAAGCTGTCGATAAAATTGATAGAGGATGCAAAAAATGAAAGCGGACAATGGTCATTTGAAGGAATGGATATAAGTGAATTCAAATACTCCAAAGGAAAGCGCAGGGGCAGAAGTTCTACAGGTGTCGGCACAAAGGTGGGTACGTGTAAAAAATGCAACGGAGATGTAGTGGACAAGGGATCATTTTACGGATGTTCAAACTACAATTCAAATAAGTGCAATTTCACCATTTCAAAAAAAATACTCGGAAAAACTATCTCTGCTTCCAATGCAAAAAAACTATTAACTGAAGGGAGAACAGCAGAGATTAAGGGGTTCAAAAAAGGAGAAAAGGTATTTAATGCTTCTTTAGAATGGAAAGAAGATAAATTACAATTTGTATTTTAGGTTTCTTAATATCTTTAAGGTCGAGTGTTAGAAGCTCGGCCTTATTTTTTTATGAAACAAAGGGTATAGTATGTACTATTAATAGGATGGGAGGGCTACTTTTGCAGGAGGCTATACGGTTAAAGAACGTTCAGTACAAGACAGATGGTAAACTTATTCTCAAAGGAATTACTGGAGTCATTACAGAAGGAGAAATCACTACCTTTGTCGGACCATCTGGAGCAGGTAAGACAACTTTGTTGAAGATGTTTAACGGTCTTCTGACTCCTACATCGGGTGACATAATAATAGATGGTAAAGAGCTGACTGACTACGAACCAACAGAGCTTCGTAAGCAGATTGGTATTGCCCTTCAGAGTGCTCCAATGGTTGAAGGAGATGTATTCGAAAACCTATCCTTACCTTTGCGGCTCCAAGAACGATCTCTTGATGCGCAAGAGGCAATTAACCTATTAAATGTAGTAGGTCTAGATGACAGCCATTTGCATCAACATGTAAAAGATCTATCAGGTGGACAGAGACAAAAATTGTCGATTGCAAGAACACTTGTTAATCGTCCAAGAGTGTTACTGTTGGATGAAATAACTTCTTCCTTGGATCAAACTTCCCAAAAGGAAATCAATGAATTAATTCAAAGAGTAAGCAAAAAGTATGGCACAACTATTATTTGGATCACACATAATTTAAATCAGGCTTTAACTGTGGGAACCTATACATGGGTCTTAATGGATGGAGAACTATTAGAAGCGGGGAAAAGCAAGGAGATACAAAACTCAACGAACAATCGTGTCCAAGCATTTCTAAAGGGGGAACTGAAATGAACGTCTTTACGCTCGCTATTGCCCTCATTTTTGTCCTAATACCTATCGTACTTTCTAAAACATTTCGTCTTGGACTTGAAAAAGATACGATAGTTGCTGTAATCAGGTCTGTTATACAGCTATTAATCGTCGGTTACCTGTTAACATTTGTGTTTGAGTCGGAAGGATATACTTTTATCATTTTAATGGTACTCGTGATCATTGGGGCAGCCGTTCAAAATGTTGCAAGAAAGAAGACCTCAATTAAAGGGATCACTTGGAAGGTGGCAGTAACATTCATTTTCATTGAAGTATTGACACAAGGAATCTTGATTGGTTTCAATATTATTCCTGCAACTGCACAGTATATTATTCCGATAAGCGGCATGATTATCGGTAACTCTATGGTACTCGGCATTCTTTTTCTTAATAGATTTTTATCCGAGATTGAAGCAAGGGAGGATGAAATCGATCTGATCCTTACCCTTGGCGGGACACCCAAACAGGCCATACATACCCAATTGATGCAGGCAATTAAAGCGAGTATGATTCCAACAATTGAAAGTCAGAAGACGATCGGACTTGTGCAGCTGCCAGGAATGATGAGCGGGCAGATTATCGCTGGAGCCAGTCCTATTCAGGCGGTACAATTTCAACTGCTTATCGTATTCTTATTACTGACGACAGCTTCTGTCACAAGCATCATGCTTGGATTATTGTCTTACCCAACACTGTTTAACAATAGAAAGCAGCTTATCAGATTAAGATAAATAACCATCAAAAAAGCCAACTCATCAATAGTGGCTTTCTCAAAAAAAAGTATAAGCCACAGTTGATTTCCGTTCCAGGCGCTTCGCTTGCCTGCGGGCGTCTTCGCGCCTTCCACTCCAATCACCAAGGTAGCTTCATTCAACTAAAGGTGATGAATTGTTCTCTAAATTAGGTAATTAGGAGCGTCCTCTTTAATGTAATTTCTAGCTTTGTATTGGAGCCAATGACGAAAACTCCTAAGGGAGATGAGTTAAGGTCGATACCCTTCAGGTAAAGTTTATAGTAGAAAATTCTCAAAACAAAAGGGATGACCTGAGTTTAGATCATCCCTTTTTACTTCTTTGTAACTCTAATTCCATTAATTTAGCAATTTCTTTAGAATCATATTGTGATTGTTTTTTCAGTTGTTCGATGACACGTTCTTTTCGTTCGATTGAATGATGTTGGTTTAGTTTCCATTTGCCTTGAAGGTTTTCAACACTTATTCTCAATCCAACAATTCCATTTAACATGCTTTTGACTGTTTCGAGGTTTTCTTCCAATCGCCAAGGTACCTCCAGCTCTTTTTCATAAAAGTCTGTTGCTTCTTTCAAGATATGTAGTAAGGTCTGGTCCTCTTGTATCACTTCTACTTTCCCATGCGCATGTGCACTCACATAATTCCAAGTGGAAACAGAATTATCTTCTTCATACCATGAAGCAGATATATAGGCATGAGGTCCGTTAAATACTATTAGTGCATCTTTTGAGTCCAGTGTTTTCCATTGGGGATTTGCTTTTGCCATATGCGAAAGTAACGTGATGCTGCCGTCCTCTTCAGTAGATAGGATGAATGGTAAATGGGTAGCAGTGGGAACTCCATCATGCTGGGAGAATAATACTCCGAAACTGTTTGCTCGGATAAATTGGATAATTTCGTTTGTTTCTTCTTTTCTAAATTGCTTAGGTACATACATGAGGCAAGCTCCTTTACAGTTTCAATAGAATAGCACTTATTGAAATTATATAGGATTTTCTGGGCGTATGGAGAAAAAAATAAGAGAGCTGCCTAAATGACAGCTCGCAAGAATTATAGTTCCGTTTTATCTTTTTGATCTTTATTTCGCTTATTTCCCTTGCTATTATCCCCGGCAACTTTTTCGCTCCCTGCTGTGAAGCTGCTTGTAGGGCTGTTCTGATTTTGGCTTCCGCCTTTGTTATACTTTTTCGTCATGATTGTTGGCTCCTTCTGTTCGTTTAGAATAACGGTAAGTTATCCAAGTTGTTTGTCGGATCCCCGTCGGGGTTTCCTCTTATATACATTTCGCCGTTTTTACCTTTAAATACATTTGCTCCAAGGACAGTGCCTTGATTTACGTCGTTTACAGCTTCTTGATAGGAGAGAACTCTGCCGCTGGATGTTTTAAAACCTGTGATATCACCATCGCCATTCTTCTGAACTGCTACAAATGTTTCGCTCAAAGTAGATCCTCCTTTCTCTATACGATTGTAGCGTTTCCTTGTAGAATAAATTTATACGGTTTATAGGGAGTAGTTAAGGGAGGGATTATTATGAAGAAGTTCAATTGGAATGAAGAAACAGAGAAGGTATGGAATGAGCGAGCAGATTTTTGGCACGAAAACAGTGAAAACATGTGGTTAAACGGTAGCAGGAAGACTATTATTCCATTTATAAAAGAGAGGCTAACTCAAGAAGCGCATGTTTTGGATGCAGGGTGTGGCGATGGATTTGGTTCATTCTTGCTTGCTGAGAATGGGTACCATGTAATAGGAGTGGATATTGCAGAAGCCATGATAGAAAGAGCTGTGAAAAAACGGGTACATACAAACATCAAATTTCAAAAGGGGAGTTTGACGGAGCTGCCATTAAAGAATCAGTCCATGGACGCCGTGATGGCTATTAATTCAATTGAATGGGTAGAACATCCTCTTCAAGTGTTAGAAGAATTTCAAAAAGTGTTAAAGCCAGGTGGAAAGTTGTTTTTGGGGTTGTTGGGACCAACTGCCGGACCAAGGGCACATAGCTACCAAAGGCTGTATGGAAAAGAAGCAATCTGCAACACCATGATGCCATGGGAGTTTGAACGGTTGGCACTTGAAAATGGTTGGGAACTTTTGGACGGGATGCCCGTATATAAGGAAGAAGCGAAAAAGTTGGATACTGCTAATTTACCTCGCTTTTTAAAGCAAGCATTAACGTTCATGTGGGTTTTTGAGTTGCAGAAAAAATAAAGGGGAGATTTTTTATGTCTAAATACTCCATTCAGCAATTTATTCAAAAAAGTAGGCAAGAGGATAAAGGGCAAGGTCTATTCGAGTTAGAGACAGAAAGAATACTTGAGGTAAATCTTAAAGGAGACATATGGGCTAAAATGGGTTCTATGATTTCCTATGAGGGTTCCATCAAGTTTCAACGAGAAGGTATGTTAGAACACGGTTTGGGGAAATTGATGAAAAAAGCCCTTACCGGGGAAGGTTCACAACTGATGAAGGCCTCAGGCAACGGGAAGCTGTATATTGCTGATCAAGGTAAAAAAATTACAATCCTTGATTTGGAAGGTGACAGCATTTATATTAACGGCAACGATTTGCTTGCTTTTGAAAAAGGATTAGACTGGGACATTAAACTTATGAGAAGAGTGGCAGGCATGATGGCAGGTGGACTTTTCAATGTAAGGCTGGAAGGTCGTGGAATGGTTGCATTTACCTCGCACTATGAGCCTCTCACTTTAATGGTGAATCCTGGTCAGCCTGTTTATACAGATCCTAACGCAACGGTTGCATGGTCAGGTAACCTCCAACCCGAGTTTGTCACAGACGTGCAATTGAAGACTTTCCTTGGAAGAGGAAGTGGAGAATCAATTCAAATGAAATTCGCCGGTAACGGTTTTGTGGTAGTACAGCCATTTGAAGAAATTGTCTCAACAGGAGAATAGCACACCTTCGACACAAAAAACCTTTTCTTAATCACTCTAATGTAGTAAGCTAGATGTTTAATACAAAAAGTTATTAGAGCTGTGTTTAACAGAGTCTGGTTGAAATATATAGGAGTGAAACAAATGAGTAGTGGAAAGAGCAAAGGCGGAGGAACTGGCCGCGGAACAGGTAAAAAGGGATGGAGCCGATGGCAAAAAGCAGCAAATAAAGCCAAAAGCAACAAACCCTACAAGAGTAAAGGTGCCAAAGCAAAAGGAACTAGTGGATCTGAATAATAGGGGAAAGCTTGGTAGCGTTATTTAGCTCCCAAGCTTTTTTTTCTGTGATTTTATAATAGAGTGATTTTTCATTCGTGATATTTTCTCGCTCTCATTGAGTATATCTGTCATGATTTTCTCCTGAGAAGAGGGCAAGTACATTTTTCTAATGGATGATTGCAAAGAAAGTTGTTTCTGTTTGCTTTTTAATAAAGAATCGATGGTATTAAGCAACTCTTCCTGATTTTTCGCTGTTAACGCTGCACCCTTTTCTGAGAAAAAGAGTGCATTTTCTTTTTCTTGGCCAGGAACAGGCATATAAAGGATAAGAGGAGTACCGGTTGCCGTAGCCTCAGTAAGAGTGATTCCCCCAGGTTTAGTCACCATGACACTGGCTATCCTGTACAGTTCATCAATTCTCTCCATGTATCCGAAACAATGTAATCTATCTCGGTACCTATTCTCGAGTTGTGCCATTTCGTTTCTTAAAGAATGATTTTTGCCGCACACAACAGCAAGTTGATGATCTGTTTTTAACAAAAGTGTTTCACATGTTTCCTTTATATTCTTAAGTACTCCATGAGCTCCAGCGATAAGTAGGATTAAATCTTTTTTGGGACTGATCCGGTATTTGTTAAAAAGAATACCCTTGTCTAACGGTTGAGAAAAAGAAGGACGAATTGGGATACCGCTTACTACAATTTTCGAATCAGTTACGCCTCTTGAACGAATCTTTTCTTTTAATTCATTGCTCGCAACATAATATCTATCAATATCGTCATGAAGCCAAAGACTGTGCAGGCAATAGTCGGTGATGATATTGAAGGTAGGTATAACTATTCCTGTTCTACGACGGAATTCAGGTACAGCGTTGATTGGAAAAGTGTTTATGAAAATGTCCGGATTTTCTGTTTCAATTAGAGAAGTAAGTCGTTTAAATCCGTATTGGTAATACCAACGAAGCATCTTTTTATTTTGAATGAAATCTGTTCCGTAATAAAACAACTTATAAAATTGCTTTCCATATGTAAAACTTTTGGAATAAAGCTTTTCTGTCACTTCTGAAATGAACGGATGTGATTCTGCATACAGGTTGCATATCTTTACATTTTCGTATCCTCTTTTGACACACTCTTGATATAAAGAATTAGCCACCTGCAAATGGCCGTTTCCATAAGAAGCAGTCAAAATAACAATTTTCGACCCTTTATGCCTCATCATTAATCCCCCTAACTACAATTCCTACTTTATAAAATAGTATCAATCTTTTGTTATAAGGAAATTAAAGTTTTTCTAATTTTATGTAAATTTTCATGTACGGATGAGCACAACTAATCCATAATTTTTAGGAATAGTGGTACAATAATAGCATTGCAAAAAACATACAAGTTTATCAGTTAAAACGGGGGAATGAATGATGAAGCATACCAAGACAGCAGTGCAGAGTGATATTGAAATTGCCCAACAAGCTTCCATGAAAAAAATTATGGACATCGCAAGGCTGCTTGATATTGAAGAAGATGAAATAGAGCTTTATGGAAAATATAAAGCAAAACTCTCCCTGGACATTACAAAGCGATTACATAATAAACAAAATGGAAAATTAATTTTGGTTACAGCAATTAATCCTACTCCTGCTGGAGAAGGAAAGTCTACCGTTACAGTTGGGCTTGGTCAAGCAATGAACAAGTTGGGAAAAAAGACAATAATTGCTATGCGTGAACCTTCTCTAGGACCAACGATGGGAATGAAGGGCGGAGCAACTGGTGGAGGATATTCCCAGGTGTTGCCGATGGAAGATATCAACCTCCATTTTACAGGGGATATTCATGCCATTACGACAGCCAATAATGCTCTTGCAGCCATGATTGACAACCACATCCATCAGGGAAACGATTTAAAAATTGATACAAGAAGGATCACTTGGAAAAGGGTGCTCGACCTCAATGATCGAGCGCTAAGAAAAGTAGTCATCGGAATGGGAGGACCAACACAAGGGGTGCCCCGAGAAGATGGCTTTGATATTACGGTTGCCTCTGAAATTATGGCTGTATTCTGTTTGGCAAAAGATGTAGCTGACTTAAAAGAGAGACTTGCTAGTATCGTCATCGGATACGATATGGAAAAGAAACCAGTAACGGTAAAAGATTTAAAGGTAGAAGGTGCCTTGACTTTACTCCTTAAAGACGCATGCATGCCAAACCTTGTGCAGACTATGGAACATACGCCTGCCATCATTCATGGAGGTCCTTTTGCCAACATAGCCCATGGCTGTAACAGTGTAATAGCGACGCAAATGGCGGCAAAATTAGGGGATTACGTGGTTACAGAAGCAGGATTCGGTGCAGACCTTGGTGCGGAGAAATTTTTACACATTAAGACACCTGCACTTGGATTTAATCCCGAGGCAGTTGTCATTGTTGCTACAATACGTGCCATTAAAATGCATGGGGGCATGTCAAAAGACCAATTAAAAGAAGAGAACCTGGAAGCGCTCAGTATAGGGATAGAAAATGTGAAAAAACATGTGGAAACAATAGAAAAGTTCGGTCTGCCGTATGTGATAGCCCTTAATGAATTCATAACAGATACAGCTGCTGAAATAGAGTTTGTGAAAAGTTGGTGCCAGAAAAATAAGATTCCAATGGCTCTCACGCAAGTGTGGGAACAAGGTGGGAATGGAGGACTTGAACTGGCTAAAACAGTACTGGAGCAAATAGAAGCAAAAGAAACTTCCTATACTCCACTCTATCAATCAGAGGACACACTGGAACAAAAACTTGAGGCAATTGTAAAGAATGTTTACGGTGGATCAGGAGTTGAATTGTTGCCAGCTGCCCAAAAACAACTTCAGCAAATTGTTGGAGAAGGATGGGGCCATTTGCCAGTATGTATGGCCAAGACACAATACTCCCTAACGGATGATGCCAAAAAGCTTGGAAGGCCAGAAAACTTCACGGTTACCATTAGAGAGTTGAAACCTTCTGTAGGAGCAGGTTTCATCGTTGCGTTAACCGGGAACATCATGACGATGCCGGGTCTTCCAAAAGATCCTGCCGCACTGAAGATGGATGTTGATGAAAAGGGCAAAGCGGTAGGCTTGTTCTAATGTTTGATTCAACCGTTTTTGATAATTTGAAGGTAGTCATTGAAGGGGATTTATATGACTTAGACCTGGATGGTGTATGGTGAGCTTCTGAAGCGTTCAGAGGCTCCTGGCTGTACCGTTAAGTTATTTTTACTAAAAACGTGTCAGAAGATTCGAACCTACATAAAGAGGTGGAGAATTGGAGAATTTCTCTTTCAAAAGTCTGGCTAGAAAGAAACATACATACATATCATGAGGCACACGGAAGTAGTGAGTGTACAACTTAAAGCTGAAGTTATTTATCCTGGAAGACAATATTGATGATTTAAGAGACAAGCTTTTGTTTATGGTAGAGACTAATAGCTAGTTTTACACACAAATGATGGACAGGGATAACACCATAATCCATAATAAAAAGAAAAATGAGGTGAATGCATTGGCAACAATCTATGATTTTACTGCACCAGATATAAGAGGAAATGAAGTACTGCTCTCGGAATATAAAGATTACGTCCTATTAATTGTCAATACAGCTAGCAAATGTGGTTTTACGCCACAATTTGAAGAGTTAGAGGAACTTTACAAAGAATATAAGGACAAAAAGTTTATGGTACTTGGTTTTCCATGTAACCAATTTGGAAATCAAGAACCTGGTAAAGAAGAAGAGATTAGTGAATTTTGTCAGTTGAATTATGGTGTCTCTTTCCCCATGTTTTCCAAAGTAGATGTAAATGGGGACGATGCGCACCCGCTATTTGATTATTTAAAAGAAAATGCAAAAGGATTATTGGGATCAAAAGCAGTAAAATGGAATTTCACCAAATTCCTTGTAGACAGAGACGGAAACGTAGTGGAGCGATTTGCTTCGGCAACATCTCCTTCAAAAATGAAAAATGATATCGAAAAACTACTATAATAAATTCACTTCTATCTAAGTAAAGGCTAAAGAATAAATTTTCACTTTTAATACTATTATAAAAGCAATCCCTTTTCTAAAAACAGAGAAGGGTTTTTTTGTTTTATTATCGAATAAATAATAATATCACTATTCAAATTTTCATTTTGGATACAATCTATGGTTGTAAGTATTATTATCAGAATAGTAGAATAAAATAAGATAAAAGATAGAGAGAAGGGGGATTTACTATGGAAAAAATAGCTTGGGTAACAGATAGCACAGCTTATTTGGACGAGATGTTGTCAAATCATCCTGATGTTTACAGCATTCCGATGGTGGTCTATTTTGAAGAAGAGGAATTTCTTGATGGTGTGACACTATCTTTAGAGGATTTTTATACAAAACTAGAGGCAAGTAACACCCCACCCAAAACATCACAACCTTCTGTAGGTGCATTTGTTGAGTTGTACAATAAATTGGCAGAATCATATGACCGGATTATATCCGTACATTTATCTAGTCATTTAAGCGGGACTGTGTCATCTAGTACGCAGGCAGGGGAACTTGTAGATATTCCCGTTCACACAATAGATTCCAAAGTCATCTCATTTCCCTTATCTGCAATGGTGAAAAGAGGAATAGAAGCCCAAGAAGCAGGGAAGTCATATGAGAATATTATAGAAATACTAAACGATTTATCCACAAAATGTGATATATATGTTTTGATAGGTAGTTTAGAACAATTGCATCGAAGCGGAAGGATGTCAGGTGTACAAAAGCTATTAGGCAGTCTGCTTCAAATAAAGCCGATCATACAAATTAAAGATGGTACATTGGATGTTGCAGAAAAAGTCCGCACACATAAGAAAGCGCTATTAAAAATAGTGGATTTTTTAGAAGTGGCTCAAGCAAATTCAACGATCAAAGAACTATTTGTCCTTCATGGCACTAACGTAGAGGAAGCGGACGCCCTAGTGGACAACCTAAGGGGAAAATATCCTGATATACCAATTAATCGCTTTCCGCTTTCTACAGCAATTGCAGTTCATGCTGGAGTAAATACAATCGGTATTTCCTGGTATAATGAATAAAATTAACGAAACTGAAGGACATATTGAACCTCCTTATCACCAAGAGCATAAGCACCTAATAAGGTGTAACCTATACTAATATATCTAGATAACGTTTCGGCGCAGCTATTAGCTGAAGGTTCAAATGGAGCGTGGTCACTCTTAAATACAGCTAACACTTCATTTGTCCTATAATTGCATCTGATTAGGACGATATGAGTGCCAAACCAGGCAGTTCCAATTTGAGAACGGTTTATATTCCAAGAATAATTCATTCTTTTTTCCTTTCTAGCTAATGTTCAACGTCCGCTAACCCAAGACGTAGCCATTAGCTTTTTTGTTGTGATGATAAGCAAGTTTGTAATACAGTGGATTTCCGTTCCATGCGCTTCGCTTGCCTGCGGGCGGTCCGTAAGCCTCACTTTATTCCAGCTTCTTATATGTCCCTTCCTACCGCGGGCGCCTTGGCGCCTCCCACTCCAATCAACAATGTAACCTCATTCACGGAGAGGCTTAGAAAAAAGCAATTTAACAGAATTAATTGATGAAGCATTAACATCTAGCTCTCATAAATTTCTAGCTGCAGATTGGAGCAAAAGGCGAAGACTCCAGCGGGGGAGCAGCGACAATGTTGAGACCCCGCAACGAAGTGAGGAGGCTCAAGGTCGCCCCGCGGAAAGCGAAGCCATTTGCGGAAATCTACAGCGGTGTTAAACAAATTACCAAAAGTATTAAGCTGACTCAGCCCATTTTATGAAAGAGAATCGCCATATGTTACACTTATGAAATGACTTACATTGCGAAATGGTATAGATATTGACTTTTACATGTTAAAATGGAACTGAATCATATGAAAAAGGGAGTTACATAAAGTGATACATAAAGTAGAAGAATACGTAGAATCATTATTCAACAAGGACAGCACCGGGCATGACTGGTTCCATATCCAAAGAGTCAGAAGGCTTGCCTTACATATAGGAAAAGAAGAGAATGCAAATCTTTTGATGGTAGAAATCATTGCCCTATTGCATGATGTACTTGATGACAAAATGACGGAAAATAAAGACAAGGCGAAACATGAAATAGTTGAACTTTTGTCTGAACTGCCACTAACTAAAATACATATAGATGAAATTCTTTATACAATAGAAAATATCGGATTCAAAGGCGGAAATGGAATAGTACTGGACACACTGGAGGGGAAAGTGGTTCAGGATGCTGACAGGCTAGATGCACTAGGTGCCATTGGGGCTGCCAGGACATTTATGTACTCTGGAGCAAAAGGACGAGCGATGTACGACCCTCAAATAGAGGCCAGAACATCGATGACTTATGAGCAGTACAGAGGCGAAAAGTCCACAGCCATTAATCACTTCTATGAAAAGTTATTTCTATTAAAAGATACACTTCAAACAGAAGAAGCGAA
This sequence comes from Bacillus sp. CHD6a, assembly GCF_001293645.1. Classification (GTDB taxonomy): domain Bacteria; phylum Bacillota; class Bacilli; order Bacillales; family Bacillaceae_I; genus Sutcliffiella_A. The sequence continues at coordinate 398,316 of NZ_LBMD01000001.1, read as the reverse complement.
AAAGATTGCGTTGGAACGTCATGAATTCATGAAGAAATTTGTAGATCAATTTATGAAAGAATGGAATGAGATATAACAAGATGAAAATGTTGATTGGGGAAGATCTATCTAAAACATATGTGGAAAAAGTACTGCTTGGGAGGGCCTCCTTCAGTATTCAAGAAAAAGAAAGAGTAGGTCTAATAGGTGTAAATGGTACAGGGAAATCCACCCTTTTAAAAATTATCGCCGGAATAGAAACTCCTGATGCAGGAACCATTACTGCTTCCAATGACTATACAATAGGGTTTCTATCTCAACAGCCAGAATTAAATGAATCTTTTTCAGTAATGGAACAAATCTTCAGCAAAGAGTCAAATACGAACAATGTCATTCGACAATATGAGAAATGCTTACAGAATATCCAAGAGGACCCGCTGAACGAAAAACTTCAGGATCAACTTGCTAAGCTTCAAGCACAAATGGATCAGCTTCAAGCATGGGATGCAAGCTCAAATGCCAAGGCTATTCTAAATAAACTGGGAATTACGGATACAAACCAGCAGATATCCAATCTTTCAGGTGGTCAGAAAAAACGGGTAGCTTTATCTCAAACTTTGGTGGAAGCTGCAGATTTACTTATATTGGACGAACCTACTAACCATCTGGATTTTGAGGCGATAGAATGGTTAGAAGACTATCTGAGCAAGTACCAAGGAGCGGTACTGCTTGTAACACATGATCGCTATTTCCTTGATAAAGTAACAAACAAAATATTCGAACTGCATAATGGCTCCATTTACACTTATACAGGTAATTATGGAGATTACCTGGAAGCAAAAGCGGTCAGGCAGGAAGAAGAACTTAAAGTAGAAGCAAAACAGAAGAGCCTTTATCGCCAGGAGTTAGAATGGATGCGAAAAGGAGCAAAAGCGAGAACGACGAAACAAAAAGCAAGAATTAAGCGTTTTGAGGACCTAGATGAGAGAGTATCCTCCACTTCCTCTACTGGTGAATTAGAACTACTTTCAGGCTCTGCTAGGCTTGGGAAAAAAGTAATGGAAATAGAAGATGTATCTCTTCAATTTGGAACCAAGGTAATTCTTAAACATGTAAACTTATTAATCAAGCAAAAAGACAGAATCGGAATAGTCGGACCAAATGGGGTTGGTAAGTCTACCCTATTAAATGTCTTTGCTCAAAAAATTTCACCTGACCTCGGTAAAGTGGATGTTGGATTAACTGTTAAACTTGGTTACTATACCCAAGAGCAGCAGGAAATGAATCTTGATCAAAGAATGATAGAATATATAAAAGAAGAAGCCGAGGTTATTAAAGGAGAAGACGGACAGCATATCAGTGCGTCACAGTTACTCGAGCGCTTTCTTTTTCCGCCCCATTCCCACGGTACTCCAATACGGAAGCTTTCAGGAGGAGAAAGAAAAAGATTATACTTATTAAGAATACTCATGTCCCAGCCAAATGTATTGCTTCTTGATGAACCTACCAATGATTTAGATACTGAGACATTGACCATTTTAGAGGGTTATTTAGATGAATTCCCTGGGGTTGTCATAACTGTTTCCCATGATCGTTATTTCTTAGATAAAGTTGTGGATGAACTGTTTATCCTCGAAGGTGACGGTAACGTTAAAAGGATTTTCGGCGAATACTCAGACTATGTACAAGCGCAACAACAAAAGCTGAAAGAACAGAAGCAGTTAGAGCAAGCAAAAAAAGATACACAAACAGCAGCCCGCCAAAAACAAAAAACCTTAAAATTGTCCTATCAGGAGCAAAAAGACTGGGATACGATAGAGGAAAGAATTATGGAGCTTGAGGAAAAGCTTGAGACCATTGAGAAAGAGATTGCAGCAGCAGGAAGCGATTATGAAAAGGTTAGCAAGTGGCTTACAGAGCAAGAAGAAACCAATCAATTGTTAGATGAGGCAATGAACCGATGGGAAGAACTCTCTGAAAAAGTAGAAAAGATAAAAGAGCAATCATAAGAATAGAAGGGGTGTATTTTCTTGAATATACAATCTATTGAACCAACTCCAAGTCCCAACACGATGAAGGTTATCCTAAGTGAAGAACTGCCTGCAGGTTCAAGAAACAATTATACAAAAGACAATAGCGACCTGGCACCTGAAATCATACAAGATATACTAGAAATTGATGGTGTAAAAGGTGTTTATCACGTAGCAGACTTTTTGGCAGTAGAAAGAAATGCCCGCTTTGATTGGAAAGGGATACTTTCTGAAGTAAGGGCTGCTTTTGGAGAAACAGAAGACAACCAAGACACAAAAGATCAAAGATCCCTTGAAGGTTTTGGGGAAGTGAAAGTCTTCGTTCAAATGTTCCAAGGAATTCCAATGCAAGTGAAACTTACAGACGGAGAACAGGAAAAACGTGTTGGATTGCCAGATAGGTTCATGAAAGCTATACTTTCAGTTCAAGAACAGCAAGATAATGTCGTACTTGATCGTGAATGGAAGGAACATGGTATCCGCTATGGAGATCTTGAGGCCGTTGGTACGGAGATAGTAGAAGAACTTTCTGCAACTTTTACAGAAGAACGCTTAGAAAAAATGTTAAAGCAAGAAAATAATAAGGAAAAATCGAATACAATAAAATCAAAAGAACGTTATAAAGTGACAGTGGAAATGCTAGAAGACCCCGACTGGTCAAAACGATTTGCTGCACTAGATCAAATGGAACCTAAACCAGAAGACATCCCAGTATTGGCAAAGGCTTTAGAAGACGAAAAGGGATCTATCCGCCGTTTAGCAACTGTATACTTTGGAATGCTTGAAGAATCCGACATTTTACCTTACTTGTCAAAAGCGCTTAAAGATAAGTCCGTTACGGTGAGGAGAACAGCTGGTGACTGCATGTCAGACCTAGGCGATAAAGCAGCCATGCCTGCCATGATTGAATCCTTAAAAGATAAAAACAAGTTAGTTCGTTGGAGAGCTGCCATGTTCCTTTACGAAGTTGGTGACGAAACTGCGCTTCCTGCACTTCGAGAAGTAGAAAACGATCCGGAATTCGAAGTGAGCATGCAAGTGAAAATGGCCATCCAACGAATAGAAGGCGGAGAAGAAGCAAAAGGCTCCGTTTGGAAACAAATGACTGAAAGAAATAACTAAGAAGAATACCGAGTTTAAGAAGTTTCATAGCAGTTGATTGGAGCAAAGGGCGAAGACTCCTGAGGGAGACCCCGCAGGCTTCCGCAAAGCTGATGAAGCTTTCGTCAGTCCCTAGCAAAGCGAGCCGGAGATCAACTGCGGTATAAGTAAATACCTATAACATAAGGAGGAATTGAAAAATGTCAATGGCATATGAAGAATATATGAAACAAATAGTAAAACCTATGAGAGATGAACTTACAAGAGCAGGATTTCAAGAACTAACCACAAGCGATGAAGTGGAAGAATACTTCAATAAAGTAGAAGGAACAACGCTTGTAGTGGTGAACTCTGTTTGTGGTTGTGCAGCAGGGCTAGCACGTCCAGCGGCAACCCAATCCATTATCCAAGCCGACAAAACACCTGATCACCTAGTTACGGTTTTCGCCGGTCAGGATAAAGATGCTACGTCCAAAATGAGAGAGATATTCGGTGATGTTCCACCATCTTCTCCATCAATGGCCGTATTAAAAGGGAAAGAACTCGTACATTTCATTCATCGCCATGATATTGAAGCGAACACGATGGAAAACATCATGACTAACCTTCAAGGAGCTTTTCAACAATATTGTTAATTCGCTAGGATGTGTGTAGATACTACGCACATCCTTTTATAAAGGAGAAAATTATGATTGTAACTACTGCGGGGAGAACCGATGAAGCAATGATTCAAACTGCAAAGCATATTGCACAAGACCTTGACTGTTCATACATAAAAAGAGATAAGAAATCAATAGACATATTATTCAAGGAACATAATCAAGAAGTTTTAGTGATAGGGAAAAATAGGTATGAATGGCATCGCATGAATGAAACTGAACCTATTTTCTTTCATCCTAATACAGCAGGATTTCGAGTTAAAAGGTGGCTACAAGGAGAAATCGAGCCATTCTTAAAAGCAACAGAGTTAAAAGAGGGAATGAGTTTTCTTGATTGTACACTTGGTCTCGCATCAGACAGCATTATGGCAAGCTTAGCGACAGGTGAAAAAGGAAAAGTGTGCGGCATAGAGGGAAATGAGGTACTTGCTTATTTGGTGAAAAATGGACTTGCCTCTTGGGACACTGACTATAAATCGCTTGAAAATGCAATGAGACGCATTAAAGTAATCCAAGGGAAGCATCAGGAAATCTTATCTAACCTACCAGATAAAAGCATTGATGTTGTATACTTTGATCCAATGTTTGATATTGAGATTCAAGCATCAAACGGCATTGCACCGCTAAGAAAGATAGCGATAACAGATCCACTAAATGAACAAACACTTCAGGAAGCAAAGAGGGTTGCCAAAAACAGAGTAGTACTGAAGGACCACTGGGAAAGTGAAAAATTTGCCAATTTCGGATTTACTGTACTAAAAAGAAAATCCGCAAAATTCCACTTTGGCTATATAGATTGTTAGGCTATGTAAAACGGAAACTGTAAATTAGCAAAAAAGGTAGCTGGTGATGGGAGGATAAGGGGGAGACTCCTGTGGGAGATAGCGCTAGGTGGAGACCCTGCAGGCGAAGCCGAGGAGGCTCCAGCAGCGCCCCTAGGAAAGCGAAGCCATTTGCGGAAATCAACAGCGGTGTTTATAAAAATACTAAAATCAAGCCTTTTTCAGTGACCTCCAGGCAGAGCTAGGAGTCTCCAGCAGTGCCCCAAGGAAAGCGAAGCCATTTGCGGAAATCTCAAGCGGTGTAAATGTGTTTAAGTAAAAAAGCCTCGTGTTCTCAACACGAGGCTTTTTCTGTAGATTCAGTCAGTAAAACATAAATAAATTAATGCACCTAAAGTAACAAAGCTTGATACCATTACTGCAATATCTGCCATGAGTTTAACCTCCAATATGTACTATTCATTAATATTAACAAAAAAACACAAATAAATGAATAATAAAAAAATCATTTTTCAATAAATCACAAGATTAGTGCGGAATCTGTAACAAAAAGCAACCCAAAGAAAGTTTTGAAAGGCAAAGAAAGAAAAGTTAAAGCGAAATTGATAAAATTTTCTTACTTTTGTGATATACTAGTTTTACATAATACTAGAGAAATTAATAGAATGGGGATTTACAGATGGAAAGTAAAGCTGTCTTGCCGAAATGGCTCAAGAAATCATTAGTAGTCTTAATTACAGCGCTCACGTTCGGTACAGTATCGCCACCTGCCTATTTGACAATAGACGATCAGAAGGATGATTCCTCGTTTGGCGATGTAACAAGCAAAGAATATAACAGTCATTCTAATGAATTTATAGCTCCATTTGAACAAAAATTATCTAAAGATTCATTCCTGTCTTTCGCTACAGAACAGGCTGAACAACAAAGTTATGCAAAATTCGGTTCAAGAATCGGACCAAAAATACAAGATGAATTTAAAGATGTGATTTTACCTAGAATGGAACTGGTTCTACAAAATTTAGCAGAAGAGCATCCTGAAGAAGATCTCACCAATTTGACTATTTCTGAAAATCCTACAGGTGGAGATAGCGAAAAGATTTTTCATATTTATCATGCTGTTTCAGGAAAAGATCTTATCCGATTTCATGTAAGAAAAGATCATCCGCCACTTGATGGGTATTATTTTAACTTCCATTACCATACTTATCACGATGACTTTCATGGACATCATGCTTTAGGGTCAATTTATTGGGCGAAAAACACGCCACCTAAATGGTTGAGCTAGAGAGAAAGAGGGGGGCCTTATGAGAAAACACACATTAAAAGAGATGAGAGAAACAACAAAAAAGATGTTAGAAGACAGAGGGGTTACGATACAGGATATCGCTGAAATTGTTCTTTCACTACAAAAGAAATATATCAGTAATGTCACCTTGGAAGATTGTATACATAACGTCGAGAAAGTTTTAGAGAAAAGGGAGATTGTCCATGCAGTGCTAACAGGATTATCTTTGGATATTTTAGCAGAAAAAAAACTGCTACCAGATCCGCTTCAATATTTGGTTGAGACTGACGAACCATTGTATGGGATTGACGAAATCATCCCACTATCGATTGTAAATGTGTATGGTTCAATTGGCTTGACAAACTTTGGTTTTCTTGACAAAGAGAAATTTGGAATCATTAAGAAGTTGGATGAACACGATGGAGATGAAGTTCACACCTTTATGGATGATATTGTATGTGCGCTTGCAGCAGCTGCAGCTAGCCGAATTGCTCACAGATCAAGAGACATTGAAGAAGCAGAATTAAGTGAAGAAGAGGTAATTGTATAAATATATTTATCTAAGAAGAGTGATTCTGTTGCAGAATCACTCTTTGGTTTTATAGATAGGTAACATATAATCCGGTTAATTATCGTTCTATGCGCTTCGCTTGCTGGCATAAGGTCCTTGATCATCTTCATTCCGACTTAAAGGGTCTCACCTGTCCGTTCTTCCCGTCGTGGACGTCTCCGCGCCTACCACTCTAATCAACAAAGGCGAGAAATCCTCACAAACGGTTGAAAAGAGCTTCTCTAAGCCGGAAAAGATCACAAATCCTCGCAAATGGTCGTAGAGAGAACTTCTCTAAGCTAGAAAAGATCACAAATCCTGGGAAACGGTCGTAGAGAGGGCTTCTCTAAGCCCGAACAGGCGACAAATCCTCGGAAACGGTCGTAGAGAGGGCTTCTCTAAGCCCGAACAGGCGACAAATCCTCGGAAACGGTCGTAGAGAGGGCTTCTCTAAGCCCGAACAGGCGAAAAATCCTCGCAAACGGTAGAAGAGAGCGCTTGTCTAAGCCCGAACAGGCGACAAATCCTCAGAAACGGTCGAAGAGAGCGCTTGTCTAAACCCGAACAGATCACAAATACTCGCAAACGGTCGTAGAGAGCACTTCTCTAAGCCCGAACAGATCACAAATCCTCGGAAACGGTCGTAGAGAGCACTTCTCTAAGCCCGAACAGGCGAAAAATCCTCGCAAATGGTCGTAGAGAGGGCTTCTCTAAGCCCGAAAATACCACAAATCCTCGCAAATGGTCGTAGAGAGGGCTTCTTTAAGCCGAAAAAGATCACAAATCCTCGCCGACGGTCAAAGATAGCGCTTCTCTAAACCCGAACAGATCACAAATCCACAAATCTTCGCAAACAGTCGTAGAGAGCGCTTCTCTAAGCCCAAACAGACCACAAATCCTCGCAAACGGTAGAAGAAAGCACTTCTCTAAGCCCAAACAAGCCACAAATACTCGCAAACGGTCGTAGGCTCGGTTTTTACTTACTCAGAAGAGAAGCAGTAAATTGGAAAAAATTAATCATTATTATTAAGAAAAGATTACAAAAATGTCATTCCAATTAAATGCCAAGATGATATAATATCAATATAATAGAATTGAATTTTCTAATAATTATAGATCAACATGTTACGGACAACTAGAGAAGGTGAGCAAAGATGAAAAGACGTATAGTTGCAATAATACTATTAATTACATTTACCATTATTCCGATATATTGGAAAGCTTATGCTAGTTTGAACGCGATACCTCTTACACAATTTAAGTCTTCTGAACTTGATACCCATCTAAAAAATATTCCTAATCGAGATACATTAAATCAATTTATCTATCTTCCTCCTGGGAATTTCTCAAAGGAGGATGCAGCAAATATGATCCGTCATGTTTCCAACATACCTCCCCACATTTTACACGTATTGGTTCAACAAAACGTTCATTTGTATTTATTTAGTGGAAATCTTACCGATGTTGAAGGATTCGAGCATCTACATGGTGTAAAACCTAGAGGCTATAGCAATAAGGGTTCTAACTGGGAAGATGTTCCAGGTATTGGAGGTTCTAAGCTAGTATTGGCCAAAATCGGACACAGTAACAAAGGATCCGGACATGGTTCGATCAATTTGGAACTACATGAACTCGCGCATTCTATTGATCGTTATGTTTTGGGTAATATAAGATATAATAAGGCATTCTTAAAAGCATGGAAAAGTGAGGTCGCTTCCTTATTTCCTAACAGAAATTATTTTCACACTTTTCCAGAAGAATATTTTGCTGAGACCTTTGCCATGTACTACTTAAATGATGTGACTAGATTTGAATTGGCAAAACATGCTCCACACACATTTCTATTTTTTCAAAATATGGAGAAGCTACCAATTACAAAAAACCTAATAACCAACACGCACTAGAAAAGCATTCACCTGAATGTTTTTCTTTTTGTCTTACTAGCAAATTTACTTTTGTGATAGAATGTACTAAGAACAAAGACAGTTCAAGAGGTGAAGATAGAATGAAACAATATCTGGATCTATGCAAACATATCTTACATAATGGTACCGAAAAAGAAGATCGGACAGGAACAGGGACAATTAGCACATTTGGTTATCAAATGAGATTTAACCTTCAGGAAGGTTTTCCTTTAGTAACTACGAAAAAGCTACACGTGAAATCAATAATCCATGAATTACTCTGGTTTTTAAATGGAGATACAAATGTGAAGTATTTGCAAGATAATGGCGTAAGAATCTGGAATGAATGGGCAGATGAAAACGGAGACCTCGGCCCGGTTTATGGGTACCAATGGAGATCTTGGCCAACACCTGATGGAGAAAGCATTGATCAAATAGCCAACTTGATTGAGCAAATTAAACATAACCCAGATTCAAGAAGACTTATTGTGTCTGCATGGAATGTGGCAAATGTTGATTCTATGGCTTTGCCCCCTTGTCATACTATGTTTCAATTTTATGTGGCTAACGGAAAATTATCTTGTCAATTATATCAGAGGTCGGCAGATGTTTTCCTAGGTGTACCGTTTAACATTGCATCGTATGCTTTACTTACCATGATGGTCGCGCAGGTCTGCGACTTAGAGCCTGGTGAATTCATTCATACACTAGGTGATGCACATATATATTCCAACCATATGGAGCAAGTGAACTTACAAATAGAACGTGAACCTAAAAAAATGCCGAAAATGAAACTAAATAAAGAAGTTACATCAATCTTTGATTTCAAATACGAAGATTTTACTCTTGTGGACTATGAGGCACACCCACATATTAAAGGGGTTGTCAGTGTATGATTTCTATTATTGTAGCTACTGACAAAAATAACCTAATAGGCAAGGACAATGACCTGCCATGGAGAATTCCGGCAGACTTGGCATATTTTAAGCAGGTGACGTTAGGTAATACAATTGTGATGGGGAGAAAGACGTATGAGTCCATCGGTAAGCCGCTTCCTAATAGAAGAAATATTGTTCTATCAAGGCAAGATTACCATGCAGATGGTTGTGAAACACTTCATTCTTTAGAAGAAGTAGTAAGCATGGATGAGGAGGGAAAAGAGCTCTTCATTATCGGAGGGGCTCATATTTTTAAGGAAGCACTTCCTTTCGCAGATTTTTTATATTTAACGTTTATTGATGAAGAATTTGAAGGTGACACCTATTTTCCTGAAGTCAAGGAGAATGATTGGGAATTGATTTCTAGTGAAAAAGGCATAAAGGATGAAAAAAATCCTTACGATTACTATTTTAAAAAGTTCAAAAGAACAAGCACATTAGACAAATAGATGTATTTTTAGGGAGAGAAAGAAATGTTACGTACGATATGGTGGTTTGTTTATTTTTTCGGCTACTTAATTTACAGTTTGCCGACCATAAAGAAAGTGCAAAAAATAGACACTCCGATGACTGTGGAAGAAAGAGATACAATAATACATCAAAAACCGAAACATTGGGCGAAAACATTGGTAAAGCTTACAGGTTCTAACATAGAAGTGGTGGGTCAGGAGAAAATTCCTACCGGCCCCGTCCTTTTTGTAAGTAACCATCAAGGGAATTTTGATGTTCCGATACTAATTGGTTTTTTAAAGAAGCCACTTGGTTTCATTTCCAAGATAGAAGTAAAAAAGATTCCCTTTATTCCAAGATGGATGGAAGCAATGAACTGTGTCTTCATTGATCGTAAGGATAGAAGAAAAGCGGTCCAGTCTATAAAAGATGGGATCGAAACCCTGAAGAAAGGGCATTCCTTGGTTATTTTCCCTGAGGGGACTAGAAGCAAAGGGGACGTGATGGGAGAATTCAAAAAAGGTGGCCTACGTCTGGCAACAGATAGCAAAGTGCCGGTTGTTCCCATTACAATTTCAGGATCTTATAGAATAATGGAAGAAAGCAAATTCGGTTTCCAGGCAGCAAAAGTAAAAGTAACCGTCCACGATCCAATTTTCCTACCTCTAGACGAAAAAGTTGACGGAAACCAACTAGGCATACAAATTCAAGAAAAAATCAAGCAGGGCTTCTAGGATTGATTGGGGCAAAAGGCGTAGACTCCTTGAAAATGCTTACGCGTTTTCTTCGTGCGATGTTACGCTGCCTAAGCCTTCCTTGTCCTAAAGGAGATAGCGTTAGGTGGAGACCCCGCATACTTGCCGAGGAGACGTACGTCAGCCCCTAGAATAGCGAAGCCATTTGTAGAAATCAACAGCGGTGTTTATAAAGTTATCCAGCCACTACACATGTAGTGGCTTTTCCTGTAAAATAAATACATAAAAAAAGGAAGTGTGCCGACAATGTGTGGAAGATTTTCATTAACTACAGAACTTCATAAGTTGGAAGAACGCTTTTTTCTTGAAAATACAACGAACCTTGAATATAGTATCAGCTACAACATCGCTCCAGGACAACCTATTTTGGCGATTGTAAAAGGAGAAAACCAAAACAGAGCTGGCTACCTTCATTGGGGCTTGGTTCCAAGCTTTGCAAAAGATAAAAAAATTGGCTACAAAATGATTAACGCACGAGCAGAGACATTACAGGAAAAAGTGAGTTTTCGAAAGCTTTTGGAAAGGAAAAGATGTATTATTCCAGCAGATGGTTTCTTTGAATGGAAAAACCAAAACGGAGAAAAGAAGCCCGTAAGGTTTACAAAAACGAATCAACAGCCTTTCGCTTTTGCTGGCCTATGGGACCGCTGGATTACAAAGGATGAAGAAATGGTTAGTTGCACATTGATAACGACTAGACCAAACAAGCTTGTGGAAGATGTGCATAACAGAATGCCGGTGATACTAAAAGAGGAACATGAAAAAGATTGGCTTTCTAGAAAAGAACTTACAAGTAGTGAGTTAGCTACCATGTTGCAACCATTCGATGCGGATTTAATGAGATCTTACGAAGTGTCCTCTATTGTTAATTCTCCTAAAAATAATGGACCTGATTGTATCAAAATTATCTGAAAATGTTTTATTTTGTCTATCAAAAGTTTACACTTATTTGAAATTTTAGGGTATAATGATGATAAACGGGTGAAAAAGAGGATTGATATTTTGCTATGGAAAAGCCTAGAGTTCACGGTTAATGAGGGACAGAAGGTAAAAGTCATTGAAATTCCAGTATTGGAGGACGATAGCACATATCATTTTATGGTTCGAATCAGATTGGAGAAGTATATTAAATTAATCCTATCAGAGAAGGAGCCAAAGCAAATCTATTCCTTTAAGGATTATTTGCGAACAGTATTAAAATGGCCGGATTATTGTAAAGTTGTAAAAACAGATATATTAAAAAATAATGCTTAAACTTATGTTAATGTGATAATATTAATACAGGGCCAACACCCTGTATTTTTTTTGTTTTAAGTTTGAACAAGCCCTGTGAGAAGGTATAATAGTAAAAAGGATATTATTGGGGAAGTGAATGTAATGACAAATGTAAAAATTGTGACAGATTCAACTGTTGATATTGATCAGTCCATCATTGAAGAATTAAACATAGAAATTGTTCCGTTATCCATTACGATTGACGGAGAATCATACATAGATCGATTTGGAATAAAGCCCGATGAATTTATGGATAAAATGAAACACTCTACTGAGCTCCCAAAAAGTTCTCAACCTGCTGTGGGGTCATTTGTCGATGTGTATAACCGTTTAGGGGAAGATGGCAGCAAAATTCTGTCCATCCATATGACTGGTGGAATGAGTGGAACTGTCGGGTCCGCTGAAAGCGCAGCTAATATTAGTGATAGCGATGTCACGGTAGTTGATTCAAGGTTCATTTCTTTTGCTTTATCTTTTCAAGTAGTGGCTGCAGCAAAAATGGCCAAAGAAGGGAAAGAGTTGCAAGAAATAATAAATAAGTTGAACGATATTCGTTCCAATACAGATCTGTTTATTATGGTAGATACATTAGACAATCTAGTAAAGGGTGGCCGAATCGGTAGAGGAAAGGCACTTATCGGATCTTTATTGAACATAAAACCAATTGCTTCTTTGGCAGATGGAGTCTACACCCCTGTTACAAAAGCAAGAAGTCATTCACAAGTAATTAAGTATTATACAAAGCAATTCAAAGAAGATATTGCAGGTAAAATGGTAAAAGGCGTGGGAATAGCGCATGCCGGTTCATTAAAACAGGCTCAAGCATTAAAAGATGCCCTTTATGAAGCTTCCGGATTTGAAAACATCCAAATTGCTTATACTACCCCTGTCATCTCTACTCATACAGGTCCAGGTGCATTAGCATTAATGTATTATGCCGAATAGAAAGCAAAAAGGGTAACGGAGATGTTCACATTTCCGTTACCCTTTTTCATTATCCATTCTCTGGTTCTGGCGTTGGAGTAGGTGTTGAATAGCCCTCTTTATACGCTTCGTCAATCAAATGTCTTATTTCTTCTACACTTTTTCCCTTGTTGAACTCCATGACAGAAGTGGCTGCAATTTCTAAACAGACCCCACATCTTGTGCCATGGTCATCCCAGGTAAGAGAACCATCTTTCTTATTTTCATAAACAAAGCAATTATAACTGCTTTTATGCCCTGCGGAAGTGCCACACCCACAATAACACGGAATATACTCAAGAACTTCTCGGTGCTGTGCTGCGGCAGAATAGATAAGTTGCATATCTTCTGGCTTGTCCTTCAAAAAAGAAGGCAAAACTTCTACAGAAGCCGTTTCTTCCCGAAGATCTCCTTGGAAAAAAGAAGGCTTTTCGTTGTGATGGTGTTGTTCTTCCTTGTGTTGTGCATTGCTTTTGGTGGTTTCCGAATTCGAACATCCCCCCATGAGGATGATCATACAGGAGGCAGTTAATGCCATTTTTTTCATAAATAAATTACACCTCGTTCACATAAACTGTACCATTATACTATAACATAGAAGAGTACAGAAAAATCTAACACAAATGTGAACGAGGCATATAGATTGTTACTCAATTTTAGTAACAATCATATTTTACCAGAATAAAAGACCGCCTAATACCACACCTGTTACGAATGCAAGTGGGACTGCTACAGGGTTATACCCATATCCTCCGTAATATCCACCCCAAAAGCCCATGCCATATCCACCGAATCTATTTCCGCCCGTTGGTTGAATGTAAACGTGACTAGGTGATACTCTAACAATTCTTCCACGATGAGATGAACCGTCACGACATCTTACGGTCACCATTTGCCCCTGGTAACGACGACACTGATTATAAAATTGAGACATGTTTCCTTCCTCCTATCCTATTTAATCACTAATAGACTATTCGCCCCCTATCCCTTGTGCCTGTATGTTTGTCTTGGTTTGTCTTAATCTAAAAAAAATATATTATGGCAAATTTACATAGAGGAGGGATAAATTTGAAGAAAAAAGTGCTGCTTTTTGCTGATTTTGGTATAGATGATATCATGGCAATCATTTATGCGTATTATGAGATACATGTCGAAATTGTCGGAGTAGTAGCAGAATACGGCAATGTTGATAAAAAAACGGCTATCAGAAATGCCAGATACCTGCAAAGGAATACTGGAAGATACGATATTCCACTTATTGGAGGAGCTGAAAGGTCTATGACAGGGGAACCTCCAATATATTATCCGGAAGTGCATGGGCCGGAAGGGTTTGGAGGGTATGTATTACCTGAAGATTTTCAAGCAGAAGGAGATGTTTTTGAAAACTTCCACCAGATTTATGATATTATAGAGAAATTTGCTGGCGAGTTAACTATAGTCTGTGTAGGTAGATTAACCTCTCTGGCAACCTCCTTTATCCTTTATCCTGAAACTGTAGCAAAGGTAAGCGATATCTTTGTAATGGGAGGCGCATTCAATTTTCCTGGCAACGTTACTCCTGTTGCAGAAGCAAATATATATGGTGACCCGTATGCAGCAAATATTGTTGTTAATTTCGCAAAAAATTTGACCATTTTCCCTCTAGATGTCACTCAAAAAGCAATCTTGACAGCAGATATGGTCAATGAAATTGATAGTTTAAACAAGGAAAAAAATAGCCAGTTAGGATCAATAATCAAACCAATGATGGACTATTATTGGCAGTTCTATAAGTCTCAGATACCTACGATACCTGGAGCTCCCTTACACGATGTGGTGACATTGTGGGGAGTATTTAATGAAAAGAATATTAAATATGAAATGAAGCCAGTCAAGGTAGTCACTTCCCAAGGTTCTGCATTTGGGCAAACAATTGGTGATTTTCGTGATTTTGTTCAACTGGCGGAATATCCTGTTCATCGAATAGCGATGGAATTTAGCTATACAGAATTTATTAACCGTGTTGTTGCAGTTTTGACAGTAGAACTAAACAACCATCAATCTCCTTAAGCCAACCTAATTATAGGTTCGGCTTTTTATTATTCATGACCTTCAAAAGACGGTACATTAGAGATTTTCATAAATTTACGTATCTTGGTAAGCCTACATTTATATAGAAGAAAAATAATAAGGTGGTCCGCATGGAGAAAAGGAGTCTAACTACATACGATATATGCGATCTTCAGGATTATTTTAAAAGAACTTTTCATGACAGTCCTGATTTGTATTTTTATGAAATGAAAAGAAATAAACGATCTATTCTTTTTGTTTATATGAAAAACCTTGTTGATACTAACGTACTGAATCAATCCATTCTTCCTACTATAATAGATAAAACGAAGGAAAATACCTTAGACTTGCAGGAATTAATTTACCAATTGCCTACGACTCAGTCTAACCTGACGGAAGATATGGATGAAATGATTCATAAGCTGTTGAATGGATATGTTCTATTAATTACACCAAAGGCTGAGAGAAGTTTATTAATAAACGTCAGCAAAAAAGTAGAACGGAGTTTAGAGAAAGCAGAAACAGAATCGCTTGTCTTTGGTCCGAAAATTTCCTTTACTGAGTCCTTAAGTACAAATATAAGTATTATTAGGCAAAACATCGTCTCAGAAGACCTTTGCACTGAAAAAATGGCAGTTGGTAAAAAGAATGAAACGGAAATAAGAATTGTTTATTTAAAGGGAAAGGCAGAAGAGGAATTAATACAATCTATAAGAGATAAAATTAATTCTCTTCAAGTCAATGACATACTCGATACTTCCGTCTTGGCACAATTAATAGAAGATAACAGTTATTCCATCTTCCCACAATTTGTTCAGACAGAACTTCCTGATAGAGTTACTTACAGTGTGGAAAGAGGAATGGTGGCGGTTTTTGTGGATAGGAGTCCAATGGTAATGCTTGGACCTTCTTCCCTTTTTAATTTCTTTGAGTCGACAGAAGATGTATATATGCGGTGGAATATGGGAAGCTTTATTCGGTTTCTACGTTATGTCACCATGTTTCTTTCTGTTATTCTTACTCCAGCATATGTTGCCATCATAACCTATCACTATGAAATGATTCCTTCTACTCTGTTGGTTTCCCTTGGGGAGTCAAGATCAAAAGTCCCTTTTACACCAATCTTTGAAGCCTTGTTGTTGGAGGTCATGATTGAGTTACTAAGAGAAGCAGGTGCTAGGCTTCCGACAAAAGTAGGGCAAACAATGGGTATTGTAGGAGGGATTGTGTTAGGGCAAGCTGCGGTTGAAGCCGGATTTACGAGCAATATTTTGATTATTGTTGTTGCATTAAGTGCACTAGGCTCTTTCACAGCTCCTAGTTATTTAATGGGGACTGCTGTAAGGGTCATGAGATTTCCGATTTTAATTTTAGCAGGGGTATGGGGAGGCATTGGCATTAGTCTTGGGCTGTGCTTTATATTAATTCATCTAATTCGCTTAACAAGCATGGGTGTACCTTATCTTAAACCGGTCTATCCATTTGATAGAAAGCATGTAATTAATACTATATTCCGGATGCCCATCCACTTGATAAGGAAAAATCCGAACAAAGAAGACTTCTTTTCGTACCGAAAGGAAGTCTCTCAAGACATAGATGAATAAGGTGATGAAATGATAAGTACCATTAAACATAATAAATCATTTTTAATATCGGCTTATTTAATTTTTTTTATCGTTCATACTAACCAAACTGGTGTGGGAATAGCTGGAGTTCAGCGTATCATCTTTCTTGAAGCAGGTCAGGATGCATGGATATCAATCTTCATTAGCTACATAGGTATGGTGATTGTCGTATTTGCCATCTGTTATATTCTTAAAACGTTTGAATCCAAGGACTTGTTTCAAATTCACATGTTACTGTTTGGAAGGTGGATAGGCAATGCGTTAAATCTAATTTTGGTTCTATATCTATTGTCCGGTTTAATGTCCATGCTTTTAAATTATACGGAAATTGTACAGGCATGGGTATTTCCAGATTTAAAAACTTGGACAATCGTTTCGATTATACTTCTTATCTCTATTTATGGGGTATATGGTGGCATAAAAACTATCGTTGGAGTCAGCTTCTTAGGATTCTTTTTAACTATTTGGCTAATATTCATGTTGATAGTCCCAGTTCAATACATGGATTGGACAAATTTTTTGCCTATGTTTGAGGCAACACCAAAAGAACTTCTAAAAGGGGCATATAAAACTTCTTTTACAGTTTTGGGGCTTGAGATATTGTATTTCGTTTATCCTTACATACGAGATAAACATAAAGTCCATAAATACGCTCAGTTAGGTGTGTTTTTTACGTTTATCTTGATTATTGCCGTAACTTTCGTAGCCATCGGGTATTATAGCGGCGAACAATTAGAAAAAACGATTTGGGCAACTTTGTCTATGTTTAAAATAGTACAGTTTCAAAATTTAGAAAGATTTGAGTTTTTTGCAGTCTCTCTTTGGCTTGTCATTATTCTACCAAATACACTTTTCTTGCTATGGGCAGCTTCTAAAGGGTTAAAAAGAATTTTTAACAGAAGGCAAAAAAGCATGGTCATGGTATGTAGTGTGCTTGTATTGATTTGTTCCTGTTTTTTTCAAAAACGCACAGAGATTAATGAGTTTGTAGACTTACTTGGAAAGTTTGGATTTTATATGATTTTTGTATATACCATCTTACTTTCGTTTATCGTATTTTTACGAGAAAAAATCAAAGGGGTGAAAAGGGAGGGATGAGAAAAGTTATATGGATTTGTGTAATCGTCATCTTAAGTGGGTGTGTTCAACAAAAACCGCTGGAGGAACTCGGTTTAATAACAGCAATGGGGTATGATAATGAAGACGGAATGCTAAAAGGCTCTATCATTTACTATGAATTTGATCCCATGCATCCAAATAACACCAAAATGGTGACGACTCTAGCTCATACAAGTAAGGGGGTAAGACAAAAAGAAAACCTTGCTTCAAGCAGAAGACTTGTATCCGGGCAATTAAGGGTGGCAATTTATGGGGAGGAGTTAGCAAAGGAAGGGATAATTTCTATAATTGATACGCTTTCCCGGGATGCTCAAGTTGGAACTATGTCTTATCTTGCAGTTAGCAAACCTAAGGCTCAGGAGCTACTTCAACTCTCGCAAGATTCAGAAGATATATCAAATGCTGGTACATTCTTATACGAATTAATCACACAAAATGTGGAAGGGGATACATTACTTTCTCCCACCCTGCATGAATTTATGCAGTGCTATTATAGTGAAGGGCGTGACCCTGTACTTCCTCTATTAAATTTTAAAGATAATACAATCATTATAGAAGGATTGTCGTTATTTCAAGATGATAAAGTTGTTGGAGAATTGGATAGTAATGATTCCTTTTATTTAAAATTGCTCGTTGATCCTTTTGATGTAGGTAGTACAGAAATTACCATCCCTAAAGAGCAGTTGAAAAAATATATTTTAACTAGCAATCATAAAAAAGAGAACAGTGTATTTGTTTCACTTGATCATCTCAGAAGTGTTACAGATATAAAATTGGAAGACAAAGAAGTTCCCTCTTATTCAATAGAAGTTGATGTGAAAACGAGAATGCAAGAAATATCTGAAAATTATGATTTAGGAAATCCTAAAGCATTGAAAAAATTGGAAGAAGCAATAGGGAAAGATATGGAGGAACAGTTAATTGATGTGTTGGAAAAAAGCAAGGAAATGGGAGCGGATCCAGTTGGTTTTGGAAACTATTATCGTGCAAAAGTAGGATATGACTCATTCCGTACAGAGGATTGGAGAAAACAATATCAGAATGTTAAATATAAAATAAAGATCAAGGTGGAAATATTACGAACCGGAGTAATGGATTAAAAAAAGAAGGAGAGAAACCTTCTTTTTTATGAATAAGTAAGAAAAAAACTCCATTAATCTTCCGTTCCAGCCGCTTCGTATGCCTGCGGGTGTTCCGTGACTCTTCACAACGGTTGAAGCCACTGAAAAACTGATAACGTAAAGTTTTTTATGATTCCTAGCTGTTGATTGGAGCAAAAGGCAAAGACTTCCGAGTTAGATAGCGCTAGGTGGAGACCCCGCAGTTGTAGCGAAGCCACTGAAAAACTGATAACGTAGAATTTGTGTTGATTCCTAGCTGTTAATTGGAGCAAGATGCGAAGACTCCTTAGGGAGATAACGTTAGGTGGAGACCCCGCAGTAGTAGCGAAGCCACAGAAAAACTAATAACGTAAAGTATTTTATGATTCCTAGCTGTTGATTGGAGCAAAAGGCGAAGACTCCTGAGGGAGATAGCGTTAGCTGGAGACCCCGCAGGCGTAGCCGAGGAGGCTCCAGCAACGCCCCTAGGAAAGCGCAGCCATTTGCGGAAATCAACAGCGGTGTTAAAAATTTTAATATCTCAATGACTTTTTCAGTGGCCTCGGTTTAGACGAAAGAGGCTCACGTCACTCCTAGGAAAAGCGCAGCCATATGCGGAAATCAACAACGGTGTGAAAAAAATTCTAAAATCTCAATGACTTTTTCAGTGGCTTCAGCGTAGCGAAAGGAGGCTCACGTCACTCCCTAGGAAAAGCGCAGCCATTTGCGGAAATTAACATCGGATAATAACCAAGCAACCAAAATAGGACCGGGCATTTTTTTGTCCGGTTTTTTATATTAATTTGAAACTTTTTCCTAAAGTGTTACGTCTTAGATATAGTTATTTGAAAATAGAAAGAGAGATTGTCATATTTAGGGGGAAAAGACGTGAAAGCATGGTTATTAATTAGAAAATGTTTAGTCTTGATCATTATCGGATTATTTCTAAATCCATCATTTTCAAACGCAGAGACAAACTTAGAAGTGAAAGTCGAATTTGGAGTAGACAATAAAGTTCAGATGGGGAAGGGACATCAGATTAGAATTGAATTGGTGAACAAAGGGGATGCGACGAAAGGGGATATCGTTGTTTTTTCAAGCCCTACATATAATATGGCCGGGAGTTATGTTATCCCTGTTGAAATAGAAGCGGGAGGTTCCAAAACGTTGGAACTTGCAGTAAAAGGAACCTCTGAACACATGTCATATAACTATTCCGGTACTAGACATGATTTTGTCACTTTTTACGAGGGTGGCGTAGAAAAAGGGAAAGAAGTGAAGCTGAAAGGGAATGCAAATGCTCAACCAAGGTATATTGGGGATAACAGAGTCGTTTTAGGAGTTCTAAGCAAAAACCATGATGCAGTCAACTTCTTGAAATTGGTCAAATATCAAAATGAAAGTATGGAATTACTAAATATCAAAAGCGAAAATATTCCAAATGAATCCTATGGATTGGAATTGTTTGATGTACTTTTAGTTCATGATTTTTCCCTGGCCACTTTAACGGCTCCTCAGCAACAAGCCATTAAAGACTGGGTCAACAACGGTGGCTCTTTGATGTTTGATACAAAGGTAGGTCTGAGTCAGGATTTAGGAGACTTACAGGAATTTCAGCTATTGGATCCCACGAATGAAACATCACTAAAGAAATTGAATGAGTATAGTAGTTTTCCAGATCTTCCTATATTTACTGGTAATATAATAAAGGAAGATGCTACAGTTCTGACAAAGGATGTGGAAACTCCCATCACCCTCATGATGAGTACAGGGACTGGGACAGTAACCCAAATTACAAGTAACTTAGCTTCTCCACTTTTTGGAGAATGGAGTGAATTAACCACATGGTGGAGCAGTGTCCTTCAAAAGGTTACAACTAAAAGTCCGAATCATTATAAGATGCCTGTCATGGAAGAACTATCTCATCAATTAAGCCCAATTGGGGAAGCTTTTCCAGGGTCAATCGTTTCAGTTCCACTGTTAATTGGAGCATTTGCTGTTTATCTTATACTAGTTATTCCAGTTTTGTATATTATTCTGAAGAAAACGGACAAACGAGAGCAGGCGTGGTGGATTATTCCAGCCGTAGCCATTTTTACTAGTGTTGCAGTTTTCGGGATTGGTGCGAAGGATCGGATATCAGGAACACAGGTGAATGAATCCAGTATACTACTCCTGGACAATGAAACAGAAACTGCCAGTGGATATGGTGTAGCCAGCATTCTTACAAATAGTGGCGGAGATTATAAGATGGAAACAGGAGAAAACACCACACTTTTCCCAATGACTTATGGTTATAATGAAAATTTCGAATTAATGAAAAATTATGCATATGTCAGTTCTTTATCTAAAGGAACAGAAATCAAGTTTAACAATGTGGAATATTGGTCAACACGAACAAGTATCGGAAATGTTAATGCTTTGCCATTAGGAAAAATTGAACATGCTATCTCTATGAAAGATGGAAAAGTACAAGGGACAATTTCCAACCAAATGCAATATGAGTTAAAAGATGCATTTATATTATCAGGCCGCAACTCGGAAGCTCTTGGAGATATTAAAGCAGGGGAAACAGTGGACCTTGAATATGAGGTGTCTGGAGGAAACATTGCCAATGCATTGACTGCACCGAGCAGCTCTTCTTCAACAAAGGCATTCCCAAATTTCCAAAGTTATTATAATCAGGGACCTGGGGCTAATCAAATTGAAAAACATGAGCTGGAAGACTATAAGAAGTTTCAGTTGCTGGATCTACTTGTCAACAGAAAAGATATTTTCTCTATAGCATCTCAACCTATTCTGGTTGGCTATGTAACAGACGGAGTGATGAACACGAAAGTGGAGGGGAAATCAGGAAAATCAAATGCCTCTCATCTAGTTGTTCTACCAATTTCAATCACTAATACAGGTGGAGGAAGCTTTAGTTTTACTGAGGAACATTTAGCGCCAAACATAAAGGTGACAGAAGGAGAAACAGGTATGGTTCACCATAACGGTCTACACTATGGAGAAACATATGTATATTTAGGTGGAGGGTCTTATGATTTTACCTATAGCCTACCGGATTTGGTCGACATTACAGAAGACGAAATGAAAGAAGTTAAAATTAAACTTCGAACAAGAGACGGTAGTATAGAGTATTTTATTTTCAATCATAAAACGGGAGAAGCAGAATTGCTTGATAATAAATCTTCTGTGACATTAGAGGGAAATCTCTCCGATTATTTCAATGATCAGGGAAGCGTTACTGTTCGTTTAAGAGTTCCAAATAATTTTGATATGGATATACAATTGCCGGGAGTGAAGGTAGAGGGAGCGGTAAAAGAATGATAGAAACCATTAATCTTACAAAAAAATATGGGAAATTCACAGCATTGGATTCATTGAACTTGAAGGTTGAAAAAGGTACAGTGTTTGGTTTTGTTGGTCACAATGGAGCAGGAAAATCAACTACATTTTCCATACTCTCTACCCTTCTTGCACCTACATCTGGAACTGCTTTAGTAAACGGGTATGATGTTACGAAGTATCCTAAAATGGTTCGAAAGTATATTGGATACATGCCGGATTTCTTTGGAGTATATGATCAATTTAAAACGGATGAGTATCTTGACTTCTATGGTGCGAGTTACGGCATCCCCCTTGAGGAAAGGCAAAAACTGATACCTCAGCTCCTTGAACTTGTCAATTTAACAGATAAAAAAGATGCGTATGTAGATGTATTATCGAGGGGGATGAAGCAGCGACTTTGTCTTGCGAGAGCATTAATACATGACCCAGAAGTGTTAATTTTGGATGAACCTGCATCAGGATTAGATCCAAGGGCTAGGATTGAAATGAGGGAAATTTTAAGAGAACTAAAAAGTATGGGGAAAACCATCATGATTTCCTCACATATACTGCCAGAACTTGCAGAGATGTGTGATGAAATTGGAGTAATTAATGGTGGAAAGCTTGTTGCAACAGGAAGAGTGGAAGAAATTCATCAACAACTTCAAGCCAATAAAGTGCTAAAAGTACTCATTTTGAAAGATATTGATAAAGCTATCAAATTCTTCGAGGATGTACCTAGTGTCTCTAATATTCAAAAAAATGAACAACGATCAAATCTTCTATCCTTCTCATTTGAAGGGACTGATGAGGAACAAGTTGATTTGCTAAAAAGAGCACTAGATTCAGACATCATGATTCTTAGCTTGAGTCAAGAAGAATCTAATCTGGAAGATATCTTTTTAGAAATTACAAAGGGTGTGGAATAATGAAAGCTCAACTAATTAACCCCATGTTAAACAAAGAGTTCAAATTACGCTTCAGGAGTTTTAAAAGCTTTTTGGGGATTTTATTTTACCTCGGTGTACTTGGTCTGATCGCCTTGTTCTACATCTATATGGAGACAAGATATAGTTCCATGGGAATGTTCCGTGCAGAAAGTAGTAAAAACATGTTCATGATATTAGCATTTGTCCAGCTAGCCTTGATTTTCTTTATGACACCTGGATTGACAGCAGGAATTATCAGCAGTGAGCGGGAAAAACAAACGTTAAACATTCTTTTGACGACTCAGCAATCTTCCACAAGTATTATTGTAAGCAAATTGGTGTCATCTTTATCATTTCTACTGTTAATTGTAATTTCCAGTTTGCCGTTATATAGCATTGTTTTCTTATTTGGTGGTATATCACCGAAACTTTTGATGACGACTTTCGGTGTATATTTGCTTTCCATGGCTACTTTAGGAAGTATAGGGGTTTTCTTCTCAACTTTAATCCGAAAAACAATTGTAGCCATGGTTTGTACGTATGGTGTAGCCTTTTTTCTTGCTGCAGGTACAGCAATCATTACCATGTTCACGATTAGTTTTTCACAATTTGGGGCAACAGGCCCACAGGCAAACCCCATACCGTATTTTATTGCCATGTTTAATCCCTTCGGTGTCATGTTAGCACTATTTGAGCCTGCTGCAGCAATAGAATTGAAAAATATTACAGGAATAGAATTACACTTAGGTGTAGGTTTAGTCATTTCATATATCACCATTACTATCATTTTGATATTGCTTAGTATTAAAAAGTTACGCCCAAATATGAAACCAAGTAAAGGGTAGATCATTTATGAAGGAAAACGATCTTATTATCAGATTTCTATTCTCCATTAGAAGAAAGCTTAGAATTCAACGTATATCTAAACAGGCGCAATATGCTATCTTGGCATTTTGCGTCAGCTTTTTAAGTGTGATCTTCGTTGCCAGAATAATGGTGACTCCTTACTTAATCGAAAAAGCGCTCTGGTTAGGAGGAATTGCTTGTATAGCAGTTCTCCTCTTCTACTGGAGAAAAAGACCTTCCACTTGGGATGCTGCAAGATATTCAGATGCCTTTTTAGAAGAGGATAGACTTACTACGTCCCTTGATTATGTGAAGGATACCTCCTTGGTCGCGCAACTTCAGCGCAAAGAGGCTTATGACCACCTTAAGAAAAAGGAACAAACTATTAAAGAGGCAAAGCTACAGCATGTACTCCCCAAAGTATTATTATCGTCGTTAATAACATCGTGCTTGATTGTTCTTTTCATTTTGTTTCCAAATAACAAGATGCAAGAAGCTAAGGCTGTAGAGGCGGAACGAGAAATAATAGAGGAAACCCTTGAAAAAGTTAAAAAAGATGCCGAGAAATGGAAGGATAACAAAGAGATAAAGGAAGAGTTAGAAGAGCTCAAAGAACTTAAAAATGAGAAAGATGCAGATGAGTTATTAAAAGAACTAATGGAAAAAGAAAATAACTTAGCTGAAAAGATGAAAGAGCTTCAAGAAAAAGAAGCTAGCTTAAAAGAAATTGGAAAAGATCAGCCAGATAACTCATTAGCGAACCTTGCGTTAAATAAAAAGAATGAAGAATTAGAGAAGCTACTTAATGAAAAGAAGAAAAATATTGAATCCTTATCAGAAGAAGAAAAAAAAGAGCTGTCAGAACTATCAGATACCCTCTTAGACCAAGAAGAAATGAATTTGGAGGAAATGTCTGACGAGGAATTAGAAGCATTGTTGGAACAACTTGAAGAACTCTTGCAAGACATTTCTGCACTGTCTGATATGGAGGCGTTGCAGAATGCACTTCAAGCAACCGCTGCTAATCAATATGGAAAAATGTCGCAAGCTGGGTTGAACCCTTCTAAGCTGACTTTATCTAATTCTAACAATCCGACCACTTCTAATCAAACTGCCCAAAATTCTAACCAGGGTCAAAGTCAAGGTCAAAATCAAGGTCAAAGTCAAGGTAAAGGTCAGGGTCAAGGTCAAGGCCAGGGTCAAGGCCAGAGCCAGGGACAAGGTCAAGGTAAAGGTAAAGGCCAGGGCCAAGGCCTTGGCAAAGGTCAGGGTCAAGGTCAAAGCGGTGGAGGGCTTGGTGCAGGCGTAGGTGTTGGTGAGCAAACATTTACGGTTCCTTCTAAAATCAATAGTGATACTCAGAATGAAACGGATGGGGGTCCAACTGGGGAAGGGCAATCTCAATACGAGGATGCTCCAGATTCTCCTACCTTGAGAGGGCAAGCAAGACCGTATGAAGAAATATTCTCATCTTATGAAAAGTCCTACAGAGAATCGCTGGACAGAATGCAATTACCTTCAAGATTAGAAAATGTGGTTAAACAATACTTTAGTGAAGTGGATCCGAAGGGAGCAGATTAAGTGATCAGTTTGGAAGAAAAAGAAAAAGAACTGAAATATTATCAAGATACATTGCAGGAAGTGAAACAAGAGATAGGAAAGGTGATTGTTGGTCAGGAGGAAGTGATTGAACAACTGATTTGGGCGATGGTGTCAGATGGCCATGCCTTGCTCGAAGGGATGCCGGGTGTAGGAAAGACCATGCTCATTCGAACAATTTCAGAAGTACTAAGCTTTGATTTTTCTAGAATACAGTTCACTCCTGACTTAATGCCATCCGATATTACCGGAACAAAAATGATTGAGATACACGAAAACGGGAAACAATCCTTTGTGTTTCATGAAGGTCCTATTTTTTCTAATATTGTTCTTGCAGATGAAATCAACCGGGCAACTCCTAAGACGCAAAGTTCCCTTTTGGAGGCGATGGCGGAAAAAACCGTGACCATCATGGGGGAAACTAGAAAGGTATCATCCCCATTCTTTGTATTAGCAACACAAAACCCAATTGATATGGAAGGAACTTATCCTCTACCGGAGGCGCAGATGGACCGGTTCCTTTTAAAAATTAATATGGGTTATCCAAAGAAGGAAGAGTTATATGAAATCATTAAAAGGACGACAGGAATAGAATCTTATCATGTTCAAAAACTTTTAGATACAGATAAGATGCAAAAAATACAGCTGGCTGTAAAGGAGATACTCGTATCACAGGAACTGTTAGACTATACGGTTCAGCTAATCATGGCGACTCATCCAGAAGAAGAGCATGCCAGTGAACTTGTGAAAAAATATGTACGTTACGGTGTAGGCCCTCGTGGTGTTCAAAGTTTAATTAAGGTAGCAAAAGCAAGAGCATTCTGCTCAGGTCGCTTTCATGTCTCCAAAGGAGATATCAAACATGCTGCCATCCCGGTTCTTCGACACCGCTTGTTCTTAAATTTTGAAGGGGAAGCTTCTGGGGTGAAAGAAGATCTTATCTTAGAGGACGCCATCCAATACACAGATAAAGTATTGAATGTAAGGTAGCTCTTATGTTGAATTCTATGATAACTAAGCAGCTACAAGCATATAGTCTTCAAGCGGGTAAGCTTAAGAGAAGTTGGCATAAAGGAACAAGAAAGTCGACAAGGTTCGGTGCATCTCATGATTTCTCTGATTATCGAATGTATGAACAAGGAGACGATCTTCGGCAAGTGGATTGGAATATCTACGCACGTACGCAAAAGCATTACATTAAAAGGTACTTAGATGAGCAAGAACTCTCTGCTTCCATTTATCTGGATTGTACGAATTCTATGGCCAGTTCTTCTGGAAAATGGAAACTAGCCAAAACCCTTACAGCTTCATTTGCATACATAGGGCTAAGTCAGGATGATCGTATATCCATTATTGATGTTCACGGTGAACAAGCTCCTTACTTGTATCGTAAAGGGAAAGGTCACCTCTTTCAGATGATGCAATATGTGGAGGACATACAACCCAAAGATACCTCCCTGTTATTTTCTGAAGCTGCTTTAAACCATATTCAAAGGAAAAGCAGTGTATCCATTGTCATCAGTGACTTACTGGAGCCACTTGATTCGGTTATTCACACGTTGAAGATAATCCAAGCAAATAGACAACAAATTTACTTGCTGCAAGTATTGGAAGAAGATGAAGTAAATCCAAGTTTTGATGGCGACTTTATGCTGATTGACAGCGAGACCAATCAGGAAGTGAATGTAACAGTTTCTGATTTTACTAGAAAGAATTATAAAGAAAAAATGCAACAAAGGAAGGAGATCCTGGAGGGATTTTGTTTTGAAAGGGGAATCTCCTACCTTATGTGCCATACAGGAGAGAGTGTAGAAGATATATTATTTAAAAGGATGACCTCTAAAGGTTGGATTAGGTGATGGGGATGGGTTTTACAGCACCAATATATTTTTTGTTCAGTGCATTTTTACTTTTAGTTATACTTATGTATTTCTTTCGGAAGCAATATGAGAAAAAAGCTATTCCTTCAGTCTTACTATGGCAGGAATGGATGAATGAATTCGAAGCGCAGGCTTGGTGGAAGAAACTGCAGCACCATCTGCTTTTATATCTTCAGTTATTGGCACTGCTATTTCTTATCTTCACTTTAACGCAGCCTTTTTTTCAGAAAGAAGGAATAGAAGGGGACCATCTTATTTTCATTGTTGATTCATCAGCATCGATGACAGCAAAGGAAGGGGACAATTCGCGATTAGAGCTGGCCAAAGAGAAAATGGTGCAATTAATAGATAAAGTCGATAATCAAGAAATGACGTTAATCGTCGCAAAGGAGACTCCTGAAATCCTAACGGAAAGGTCTCTGTCAAAAAAAGAAGTGCTACAGCATGTAGATAAGTTAGAAGCATCTTACGCTTCTCCAAACGTGATTGATTCGATTAACATGGCTAAGAGTCTCCTAGGAGAAGAAAACGGGAACATACAGCTTTTAAGTGACAATTTTACCAAAGAAGCATCCTTAGAGCTTCATCAGAATACTGCTTTTTACGCTCATAACATGGGTACATCTCATGAGAATTTGGCAGTTGAAACCTTCGGAGTAGCCATGCGGGAAGACACAGTTGTGGGAGTAGTTACCGTAAAAAACGAAGGTAACCATTCAAAGGAGTTTACCTTGTCGATATTTAATGATCAGGAAGAAACTTTAAAACAAGTTTCAGAGAAGGTAGAAGCCAATAAAGTAAAGACCATTTACCTGGAAAAACTCCCACTAGCGGCATTGTATAGAGTGGAATTGAAGGGAGACAAGCAATATTTACTTGATAATGAGCAATACGCTTTTCTTGGACAGCAACAGGATCCTACCGTTTACGTGCATAAGGACATACACCCTTTTGCTAGAAAAGCTGTCGAAATTGCAAGTACGAATGTTATTCATCTCACTTCCCATCCATCGGAGGGGAAAAAATTTGATGGTGTTCACCTTATAAAAGGGTTACCAAAAAGCGACTGGCCGTCTGGACCGAAACTAGTGTTTTTATCTGGGGTAGATGGGGAAAAAGAAGTCGATCTTTCGGGTGAGATAACGGCAAATAGGTCAATTCCGTTAATGCAATCAGTGGCGATGGAGGAAGTGTATGTGGAAAAAACCTTTTCATCTGAAGAATTTTCCTCATTAGATGTGGTAGCAGGCAGAGGAGGAATACCACTGATTCTCTCAGGAACATACCAAGGAGATCCGATAATAATCGTAACCTTTGAGCTTGGTTCTAGTGACTGGCCGCTCCATCCCGGTTTTCCGTTGTTCATGTTTCACTCTATTCAGGAACTGACACAGAACCGGGGGATGTTGGGATATTTTTATCCTGGCCAAACAATGGATTATTTTCCAGCTTCTGATGTAAGAAAAGCTGAAATTCTGAATAAGGATAATAAGGTTGTATTTACATCTGAAACATTCGAGCAACCCATCGAACTTCCCTTAACGCCTGGATTGTACACGTTAAGAGAGACAAAGGATGAATCAGAAGAATTTAAGACGCTTTATATCATGTTGGAAGATGAAGAAAAATCCATTCAAACGGAAGAGAGCTTTACCATATCGGCAAATCCTGCAACAGATCAAGATGGAGAGTCAACAAGCAGCAAGGATATTTCCTATTTGTTTATCATACTTGCACTTGTCGTCTTATTGGTAGAATGGGAGGTTTACAGACGTGGAATTTCAAATTGAACATCCTCTCATGCTTTTATTTCTTATTCCGGTACTAATCAGTCTTGTATTGTTCTGGCGTAAAAAGAAAGTGAAGCGGAAAAAGGAGTATGTCATTATCTCCTTGCGAAGCATCATCTATTTGTTTCTTATACTGGGGCTATGTATACCATCGCTTCTTTCCCCTGTAAAAGGGGTACATACTGTGTTCCTTGTAGACCAATCCGATAGCGTGAAAAGGATGGAAGGACAAATATTATCTTCCATTAATGAAGCTATTAAGCAGAAGAAAGAAGAGGATAGTTATAGCATTGTTACTTTTTCAGAAAAGCCGAAACTTGAACGATCTTTTACCAATCAACAGGAAACCATTCACCAACTTTCTGTAAATGACGGTTCACAATTCACTAATATGGAAGAGGGATTGGAATTTGCCGCAAATTACATCCCAGAGGACCGTAAAGGCAGAATTGTTTTACTAACTGATGGAATTGAAACAAATGGGAATAGTACGAAACAATCTAGTTTTTATAAAGGTAGAAATATAGAAATGGATGCAATGGCATTTCAGCCACCTTATGTGGAAGATGTGTCACTACAATCTTTTCATACTCCACAAACAAGCTTTGAAGGGGAAGCTGTCCCATTCCAAATTGGTCTTGAAGCTAATGTAGACACGCAAGCCACATTGCATATTACTCAAAATAATGAAACCATCATTAAAGAGGAAGTTGTAGTGGCAAAAGGGTCGAATACTTATTCCTATACTATTCCTTTAAAAGATCCTGGATTATATACGTTCAAGGCGGAAATTTTCCCAAAAATAGATAAGATTGTGGAAAACAATATCTCGCACTCTCTAACACAGGTATCAGGCCAACCTAAAGTGCTTATGGTAGACCTGGAGGGGGAAGGGGAAAATGTGTTTCGAGCGTTAGATGCAAGCGGATGGAAGGTTGATCGTATCCATCCGAACCTTTTGCCAACGACTCTGAGCGGTTTCCTTGCATATGAAAGTATAATTTTTCATAACGTTTCCGGTCACCTATTAAGTGGTAATCAGATGGAACTGATTGAAACAGCAGTTAGAGATTTTGGTGTCGGTTTCACGATGACAGGAGGCAATGAATCCTATGGTCTCGGTGGATATTTCCAAACTCCGATAGAAAAAATTCTACCGGTGGATATGGATGTAAAAGGTAAAAAAGAAATTCCTTCTCTTGGTTTGATAATCGTCTTGGACCGTTCGGGAAGTATGATGGGAGAAAAATTTAATTTAGCGAAAGAAGCTGCAGCACGTTCGGTGGAACTACTGAAAGAAGAAGACACGTTTGGTTTTATAGCCTTTGATACGGAGCCTTGGGAAGTTGTAGAAACAACCCCCATTAAAGATAAAGAAGAGGTAATTGAGACTATTCGTTCAACCGCCTTAGGTGGTGGTACAGATATTTTCCCAGCTTTAAATCAAGCATATCAGCAACTCAATGAAATGGACCTCAAACGCAAACATATTATCCTGTTAACAGATGGACAATCCAATGATGGGCCATATGAGGAAATCATTGAAGAAGGTTTAACGAACAATGTAACATTATCGACAGTAGCAATCGGTGGAGATGCAGATACTTCCTTGTTAGAAGAATTGGCAGAGATAGGAACAGGAAGATTTTACGAAGTATATGAAGCAAGCTCAGTCCCAAGTATTCTATCTAGAGAAACCGCCCTTACTACTAAAACATATATAGAAGACAATCCACATGTCCCGAATGTATATCAAGGATATGATTGGTCCAAAAGGTTTGAAAATGGGACACCGTTCCTTAATACGTATATAGCAACGACATTGAAATCACGGGCTGAGCAGATCATTTCCAGTGAAAAAGAAGATCCCATCCTTGCTCGAATGAATTACGGATTAGGGAGAACAATCGCTTGGACTTCGGATGTTTCCGGTGCCTGGAGTGGTGGGTTTCCTTCGTGGGAAGAATGGACAGCTTTTTGGAACGAGATGGTGACGTGGTCTTTACCATCTTATGAGAAGGGAGCTTATGACATCTCTACTACTGTTGATGGAGGTAGAGCATCCGTGAAAGTGGAAGCAATTGAGGAAATATTGATGCCTGTATCCATATCAGTCTCAAACAATAAAGGTCAAATTATAGAAGACGCTAAAAGTAAAATGGTGGGTCCTGGACAGTATGAAGTGGAATTTTCAGCCATACCCGACATTTACTTTCTAAATATTACCCAAGAAGAGGAAGGAGAGACGGTCTCAACTTATACTAGCGGTATGGTTGTACCTTTTTCCACGGAGTTTGAGCAAAGACCAGTAAATATGGATTTGCTGAAAAACATTACAACAAATCAAAATGGAAAAGTGATAGAGGATCCTAGGGAAGTATTTCGTCCTTACCATAAAAATGTTTATCAGTCTCAGACGATGTGGTTACCTTTTATCATCATTGCTTTTTTCTTACTGATTATTGAAATTTTCATAAGAAGGTTCGGTTTACTATCGCTAGTCTTTTGGAAAAAAAGTAAGGAGAAAAAAGAAAAGAATGAATCCGATAAAAAATGGAAAGCACCAGTAATTCATAGAAAGAAGGTTAAACAGTCGAAAAAAAGGGAAGAGCCAAAAGTAGAAGAAATGAAGGAATTTAAACCACGGAAAGAAACACCAATTCCACCGAATGAAACAAAACCTTCAGAAGATCGTATGAACCAACTATTGAAAGCAAAGAACAGAAAACGTAAATAACCAATAGAGGTTGACGTAAAAAGTCAGCCTTTTTGTTTTTTTCGTTGAAACGGTAAATTTAACATAGAAAACCAATTGGTGATGGCAGGAAGCGACATACTTATCTTTTTTCCTTCTAAAAACCAAAAGCATAGAATGGCTTGTAATAAACAAAGTACAGAAGAAATTACAAAGATTGTAGGAATGGAAAAATCTATAAAAAAGCCAAAGACAATTGGTCCAAGCGCAATTCCGGCAAACCTGACTGATCCGTATAGAGCTGTTACAAATCCTCTAGCCTTTTTCTTGACAGAATTAGTGATAATGGCATTCATGCATGGAAGAACTATACCAATAGAACTGCTAATTAAAGATATCATGAACATGGTCCACCATAGACTCTTATTTAGCAATATTCCAAGTAGAAAGAAGCTAAGAAGAAAAAAATTAACAATGACAATTCGGTGGATGTTGCCATGGAACTTTCCTAATACATTTCCAGTTAGAAAGGATGCAATCGTCAAAAATAAAAGCGGAAAAGAAAGTATCACACCATTTAAAAAACCATGAGTTTCAAATTTGTTTTCCAACACATTAGATGAATAAAACAACAAACCAAAAAGTAAATAGAGGCAGAGTGCACCAGCACTATAACTTGTCATTAAATAATACTTATTACCTTTTAATACTCCTCCTAAATGCCGTACATAGTTCTTGAAAATTATTTTTTCAGAAGGAGACTCTTCCTTACCAACATAATAATAGAAGAGAACAAACAAAATGCCACAAGCTAAAGGAAAGACAAAGAAAACATAGTGCCACATAATCAGTGCAATACATGCTCCAATCAAAGGAGATACCACTTTCCCTAAACTATTGGTTGTTTCCATTAGGCTTAGTACCTTTAACTGTTTGTTCCCTGAAAACAAGTCTGCTATAATTGCCATGGCAATCGGAGCTGTTCCTGCTGAGCCTACTCCTTGAAGAATCCTGCCAAAAATGATTCCCTCAAATGTATAGGGTGCTTGTAGGATAGAAGCTATCGCTGAAACTAATCCACCAAATCCATAAAGTAAAAGCGAAGCCAGAATTATGTTCTTTCTGGAGAATCTATCAGATAAATATCCGATAAATGGGATAGTAACAGCTCCAGCGATGGAGAATATGGAAAGGATAAGACTTGCTTGTACTTGAGATAATTGTAGATCATGACGGATTTCTGGCAGCACTGGAATAAGCATCGAGTTTCCAAAGACAAGGATGACGGATGTTGATGTGATGGATATTATACTAATTGTCTCAGATTCTCTTTGCATCCTTTACCTCCACTACTAACAAATGTGTTATTTTTATGAATTTATTCTGCAGTTCCTTTTATCTACCTGTAAGAAGTGGTACGATTTGATTGGAAAATAACTAGCGAAAAAAGGTGAAAATCGTGTTAAATCACAGTAAGATACTTCTAATTGGACTTTGTGCAGTGTTTCTTGCCGCATGTAGTGGCAATGCAACGATACCTGATACAACAGATTGGGAACTGGCAAATTTTCAATACATAAACCAAGATAACGAGCAAGTCAGTCTAGAGAATTTAAAAGGTGAAGTCACTGTAGCAAATATGGTCTTTACCAACTGTACAACAGTATGTCCTCCTATGACGGCAAACATGGCCAGATTACAAAGAATGGCCAATGAAGAAAAATTAGATGTTAAATTCTTATCCTTTTCTGTTGATCCTGAAGTTGATACCCCTCAAGTACTGAAGGAATTCGGGAATAACTTCGAAGCAGACTATACATCTTGGGACTTTTTAACAGGATACACACAGAAAGAGATTGAAGAGTTTGGAATGGAAAACTTTAAAACAATTGTAGCTAAACCCAAAAACGGCGGCGAAGTGGTCCATGGAACAAGTTTTTACTTGATTGATCAAGAAGGTACAATACTAAAAAGTTATGATGGCTTGGATGTTCCTTACGAAGAAATATTAGAACATGCAGGAATCCTCTTAGAGCAAAAATAACGTTGACGGGATCACTCTTTCTTAATCAGAGTGATCCTTTTGATTTTCATTAATCTCCTCTTCTCTAGTGGCAGTCAATCCGTCTGTGACTATTACAAATAGTTCTTTTGAAAATAGCTCTTTTGAAACCTCTTCATTGCAAGCAAGTATTTCTTTTTCCTTCAATGTAAACAACCTCCCAACCTTTTAATTTTGAAAAATACATTAGGGTATGTTATAAAAAAGTGTACTATCGTATAATGTTAGTAACGGATGTAATCCTTAACAAATTAAGGAGTTTTATGATGGTTAAATTTTGGAAAATAGCCTTACTTGGGCTAATAATAGTTAGTATGGTTAGTTGTTCCGCAGAAAATTCTTCCAGTTATGTTTTGGAGAAAGCGAAGGAACGAAGAGAAAGCCAAAATGAAAGAGAGCTTTTCAAAGATTTTTTCAAAGAAGAGTCTGCCGAGAACAAGAATAAAATAATGAATATTGAAGAAAAAGAGGAAGTAACCGAAGAATTTTTTAACAGGTCGTTTAAATTGGTCTTTTTTGGTGATTCCCTGACACAAGGTGTTGGAGACGAGTCCAAAAAAGGTGGATTTACATCAGTAGTGAAACAACATTATGAGTCCAAACCATATATCGACAACGTAAGTGTCACTAATCTTGGTGTAAGGGGAAATAGGACTAATCATCTCTTAAAAAGGTTGCAAGATCCAGAAGTGCAGGAGGCTCTTGCTGAAGCAGATGTAATCTTTATGACGGTTGGCGGAAATGATCTGATGAAGGTAATACGCGAAAATTTCCTTGATCTAACATTTTCTCTTTTTGATAAAGAACAAGAGTTATACGCTAAAAGGCTCGATAGTGTGCTAAGTGAAGTAAGGACACATAATGATACCAGTAGAGTATACTTAGTGGGGCTATTTAATCCTTTTTATCAATATTTCCAAGAAATTGAGGAAATGAATGAGGTTGTTACTAATTGGAATGCTACAACCGTTTCAGTCTTAGATGAGTATCCTAATACAGCCTATGTTCCGATACAAGACATTTTTATCGAGCCAGAGGAAAATTTACTAGATGATGATCAGTTTCATCCTAACCAAAAAGGGTATGAATTAATAGGTTATAATGTTGTACAAGAAGTTAAGCGGTTTAATGAGGAAACATCATTGGATGAGATGTTAGAAGAAGAGTAGTGGAGAGGGTTATGGTGAAGAAAGTAATCAACTGGAAAACGGCTTTTTTAAGCTTGCTAGTAATAAATATTATAATTGCAGGAGTAGCAATATTCTTGGTGCTACTGCCAAAACACTCAAAATTTAATTTACCCGGCAAGGATGACGATCGAAAAAGGGTTGCTTTTACAATCCAATCAGATAAAGAAAACTTAAATGAACTTATCCGTTACTATTTGGAAAAAGAAACAAGAAGACCTTTAAATTATGAAGTGGTGCTGACTGACAGAGTGGAGCTCAGGGGTGAAATGACAGTGTTTGAGAGGAACATCCCCCTCACTATGACGTTTATGCCTGAAATTCAGGAAAATGGTGATGTAGTGTTAAAACAGGACTCCATGTCGATTGGAAGGTTGCAAGTACCTGTATCCATGGTATTAAAGTATGTAGGTGATAATTACCCTTTACCATCCTGGGTTACAATAATACCGAACGAACAAAGTATCTATGTCGCACTTCAAGAACTAGAGCTGCAAAGTGATACAAAAGTAAAATTCACAAAATTTAATCTTGAACGCGACGATATCGAATTTAAACTACTAGTCCCAGTTGAGGACTAACACCCAAAAAGCATGGTGATTTTTTACCATGCTTTTTATATTAAGACAATAGAGCATGTAAAACGGTTGATTTCCGTTCCAGGCGTTTCGCTTGCCTGCGGGCGGTCCATGAGCCTCCACAGGCTCCGCCTTCCGGGGTCTCACCTGTCCCTTCCTCCCGCGGGCGTCTTCGCGCCTTCCACTCCAATCAACAAAGTGGCTACATTCATTTAAGGGTTTATGAAAAAACATCTTAACGAGTTAACACTGGATAAGTATTAACGTAACATCTCCTCCATTATTAGCTGTGGATCGGAGCAAATGGCGTAGACTCCAGCGGGGGGTAACGGTAGATTCAGACCCCGAAACGAGGGATGCCACTGAATAACTGAAAACGTAAAGTTTTTATTGATTCCTAGCTGTTGATTGGAGCAAAAGGCGAAGACTCCTGAGGGAGCTAGCGCTAGGTGGAGACCCCGCAGGCGTAGCCGAGGAGGCTCACGTCAGCCCCTAGGAAAGCGAAGCCATTTGCGGAAATCAACAGCGGTGTTTAGTAAATTTTTAAAATCAAGTTCTTTTTCAGTGGGTTAGGCGAAGCCGAGGAGGCTTCAGCAGTGCCCCTAGGAAAGCGAAGCCTTTTGCGGAAATCAACAGCGACGATTATCCAATAACTAAAATTTTCAGTTTTAAAGGTCCGGGCGGTTTCTGCCCGGTTTTTATTTTTCATATAACTTACTTGGTACTACAACGCCTAAGGGCTTAGTAGTAAAAACCACCCAATTTTTTTGGAACTGGGCATATGCCTTTACCAATACGCGCCCCATGAATACATTATGTATTAGGAAAGAGGGGGAGGTGTAGAGCATGGGTGGTTCTGGTTATGGATCAGGATTCGCATTAATAGTTGTTCTGTTTATCTTATTGGTGATTGTTGGTGCAGGAGTCCTCAGCTATTAATTACCAAGCTTCGATAATACCTTTGTAGAGGAGGTGACAGCTATGAGTTGGTGTGGTTGCGGTTACGGTCAAGTAGCAGGAGCAGGATACCCAGGTGGTTACGGAAGCTCTTTCGTGTTAATCGTAGTATTGTTTATTCTATTAATCATCGTTGGTGCTGCTTGGTGCTAATGAATTAAAACACGGTGCTCAATCACAAGTTGATTGAGCATTTTACATATCAAGGCGCTAAAAAGATAGCTTCCAAAGGTGGACTGTTTTTCACAAGCCCAACTGCTACCATGGTATAAGCAACATCCGGCTTCAAGCTTACCCTGTTTAGTGGAAGCACGATATCTTTTGTACCGGCAACCCTTATTTCAAGATCAACTGTCATCGGTGTAAGTCCAAGATAATCAGATATTCCGCTGTAAGGTATATCAGAAAAAACAACATCGCCTTTTTTAACGGCAATATCAACAGAAGGGGCATCTGGGGATAAGTGCCAAAAACGGAGTTTTGATTCACTTTTGGGTATAGTAGAATCATCCTTGATTGGAATTAGTTGTAGGTCATCCTTTATACCGGCAATTGCGATTGTATAAGACATATTTGAGATTGCCTGAAGTGTACCTGTAATTAACTTTTGCCCGTTTTGAATTACTTCTATTTGATTGCTTGTTGGTAGTATATCTAAATATCTACTGCTGTTTGTATAGCGCAAGTCTTTTAATATGGGGTTATTGTTTATATGCACATCCACCGCCATAGTCCCAGGGGATGCATGAAGGATCCTAAGTTGAGCGCTATTGTTTGAAGGATCATCTCTTTTTGGAACGGGTTTTATTGTTGCTATCCATTTCTGCAAATGATTAATATGCATGGAATAAAAGTAAATATATTGTTGTGGATCGGAGTATTTATAATAATCTGCCAACAATTGATATTGAACTGCCAGGTAGTAATTTTCATCATGTCCCATAATTAGAC
This sequence comes from Bacillus sp. CHD6a, assembly GCF_001293645.1. GTDB lineage: Bacteria > Bacillota > Bacilli > Bacillales > Bacillaceae_I > Sutcliffiella_A. Next base: position 360,945 of record NZ_LBMD01000001.1, on the reverse strand, counting down.
ACACCCTCCATTTATTCCTGATGCTAAATGGATATGCAAAGAAAAGTGAAATAGTATTGATTTTTAAGGATACATAGAAAAAAGGATAATAGGCAACTTAGGCCTGTTATCCTTTTTGGTATTCTGCATGTTTGATAAAAGTGATTTCTTCATCAACATTTCCACAGGTGGCACATTGTATTTTTTGAGTAGGACCTTTATACGGAATATGGAAGGGGTCCGTATTGCCCGATGTATACTCCTCTATCACTTCACCTGATTGAGGATTTAACTTCACGGACTTTGCCACTTGTTCAATAATGTTAAAACGCGAGCGGTTGGTTTTACAATTTGGGCATAGATAAGGGGATGCCATATCAAATCCGCCTCCTTTAATAGTAGCTTTTTCCGAACAGATAACTTTTATGCAAAAGCACAAACAAACGGTTCTACCAAAGTAGAACCGTTTTGTGATTAGGCTGCTTTTTTGTTTGGAAAATCATGTGCATCAAGCTCAAAACCTGTCTTTCTTGCTGCAATAGCTTTTACATAAAACAATCCAATAATAATGATCGTAAACATAGCAGCCCCGATATAAGATGCTTCAATTGGTAAGCGGAAGCCAATTGGTGCATTTAAGATATAGGTTGTCGTTGCCATCGTCATAAAAATTGCTGGTATCATTGCGATGTAATACTGTTTTCTAGCAATGAAAAGATACATTGCGCCTACCCATAATGCAATGACGGCAGTGGATTGATTCGCCCAGGAGAAGTATCTCCATAATAACTCAAAATCAATTTTTGTCAGTACAAATGAAAGGACAAATAAAGGAGCTGCTATCCAAAGACGGCTAATGATGTTTTTCTGAGAGATTTTGAAGTAATCGGCAATTATCATACGAGCACTTCGGAACGCAGTATCTCCTGAAGTAATCGGAAGAATAATGACTCCAATGACCGCCATTGTCCCTCCAATAGCTCCGAGCAATGTAACAGAAACCTCACTTACAACCGCTCCTGGTCCACCGTTCGCCAAGACCTCACTTAATCCGGCTGAACCATTAAACAAGCTCATTCCTGCAGCTGCCCAAATCATCGCAATGACACCTTCTGCAATCATCATGCCGTAGAAAATTCGGCGGCCTTGCTTTTCGTTTTGAGTAGTTCTAGAAATAATAGGTGTTTGCGTTGCATGGAAACCAGAAAGTGCTCCGCATGAAATCGTTAAAAATAATAATGGGAAGATAGGCACATTATCTGGATGCATATTTGTAAAACTTAATTCAGGAATAGGTGCGCCTGTAACAACTAAAGAGACTCCCACACCTAAAGCACTTATTAGTAATAGTGCTCCAAAAATAGGATATAAGCGACCGATAACTTTATCGATTGGTAACATCGTTGCGAAAATATAATAGATGAAAATAGCAAATATGATGATACTAAGTGCCACTTTTCCTTCAGCTAACGTATGAATTAATCCTGCAGGCGCGGTTACGAAAACGGTTCCAACTAAAAGTAAAAGCAAGATAGCAAATGCATTAACAGTATGTTTCATGAATTTTCCAAGAAACTTACCTGCAAGCTCAGGCAAATGGGCACCGCGGTTACGGATGGATATCATACCCGTCAAATAGTCATGAACCGCCCCGGCAAAAATACATCCTAGGACTATCCATAAAAATGCCACGGGACCATATAAGGCACCCAAGATTGGTCCAAAAATTGGACCTACACCAGCAATATTCAATAATTGGATCAAAGAATTTTTATTTTGACCTAGGGGAAGATAATCAACGCCGTCTTGATTGGAATATGCTGGTGTTTTTCTAGCATCTTTTATCCCGAATACTTTTTCAATAAATCTACCATAAATGAAATAACCTAAAATTAATAAAACAATACCTGATAAGAATGTATACAAAAGGAAGACCCCTTTCTCTTTATGGAGTATCATTATTATAAATGAAAAGGCTTTCATTTTAGTGGAAGGGTGGCCAAGATGTACAAAAACATAAATAACATGTCAGTATCCATCACTGACATGTTATAATTCAAGTTTTTTTCTTAAAGCTTTTACATAATTACGGCTTACAGAGAGTTTTTCTGGACTTCCTGTAAGTTCCAGCATGTATGCTCCATTGAACCAAGGTGTTAATTTCGTCACATAGTTTACATTAACAAGGTAACTTTTATGGATGCGGAAAAAGGGATAGTCATGCAACCTTTCCTCTAGATCCTTTAAAGCAAGCTTTGACTCGAAGTTGCGAGCATTAGTATGTATTCTTGAAATCCGATCATCTCTGCTGACATAGAGTATATCAAGAGGATCTAGATAAAAAATCTCGTTTTCATATTCCACAGCAAGCCTAGAGGAGCCAGATTGTGATGTGAATTCCTTTTTTGGAATTAAATGTTTACTAAGCCGACACACGGTTTGGGACAGTTGTTCCTCATCGAAAGGTTTTAATAGATAGTCAACCGCTTCATGTCTAAAAGCGTCTACTGCAAAATTAGGAAAGGCAGTGGCAAAAACAATAAGAGGTGATTTTTTTAACTCTTTTAAATGCTTAGCTACCTCTAAGCCGTTCATCTTTGGCATTTCAATATCTAAAAAAACGACATCTGGCTGATGCTGCATGCACAGTAACAGAGCTTCTTCACCTGTGGCTGCTTCTCCAATCACTTGTATACAGTTATGGTCTTCTAATAAATGCTTAAGTTCATCACGGCTGTATGGTTCATCATCAACAATAATTGTTTTAATATTATCCATCTGATAAGACATCCTTATTTAATTTTTTGGCAATGGTAAAAGAAACCGTTGTGCCTCTACCGACTTCACTAAGGAAATGCAATCTTGATTGTTTGCCAAACATCATTATAAGTCTTTTATTAATATTGTAAAGGCCAACCCCCGTACCAGTAGGAGAAAAAACCTGATGCTGTCCAAGCTCATTTGTTCTCTCACTTGTCATGCCTGCTCCATTATCCACTATAGAGATTAGTATATCAGAAGAGCGCTCTTTTATAGTAATGGTTAATTGTGCATTTTCCTGACGGTCCTTAAGTCCATGTTTTACGGCGTTTTCAACTATTGGCTGCAAGGACAGAGGAGGAACAAGGTAGGAAAGCGAAGATTCGTCAATATGATACGATACTGTTAAGCGATCAGAGTATCTTGCTTCCTCAACAGAAAGGTATGCTTGTACATGTTTTAGCTCTTCTTGAACAGTGGTCCATTTAGCAGTGGTTGCCGTCAAGTTTTGGCGGAAGAAATGAGAAAGAGAAATTAATAGTTTTCTTGCCTTTTTCGGATCTGTGCGTATTAAAGATACAATGACATTCAGAGAGTTAAACAGAAAGTGGGGGCTGATTTGAGCTTGGAGAGCTTTAATTTCAGCTTCTTTCACTAGTTTGGATGCATTTTCTGCTTCAGAAATTTCCAACTGATGACTCATAAGGGAGCTGAGTCCTGAAATTAATTGGATCACTACATTATCAATTTCTTTATCAGAGCCAAAATAAAATTTAAGTGTACCAACAGTTTCTTCTCGCTTCTTTAATGGAGCAATAACAACCGCACCGAGTGGACAAGATGGATCTTGACACTGTATGTCGTTCTTTCCTGCTACTAATAAATCTCCTAATTTTAAGACCTGTCTGGTACTATGTGTCTGAATGGGGGAGAGAGGTTTATGATGATCATTACCCATTCCTACATGAGCTAAAATCTTTTCCGTATCTGTTATGGCTACAGCACTCGCATTTACTTCCCGATATATTATTTTGCACGTTTCTTCAGCTGATTCAATCGATAAACCTTTTCGGAGGTGTGTCAACGTATTTTCAGCAAGCGACAAAGCTTTTTGAGCTTGAAGTGCTCCAACTCTTTCTTCTTCGTTAATTACAGTTAATATAATAAGGAAAAAGAGAGCAGATCCAACCCCATTCGCTAAAATCATGGGGAGGCCAATACTTTCCACAAGTGCTAAAGCTTTAGCGAATGGCTGGGAACTTAATAGGATAATCCCCATTTGAATGGATTCTGCTAATGCTCCAGTCAGCAGCGCAACTGTCACACTAATTCTTTTTCCTTTGTATTTGCTTCGAATAAAACCTGCCAACAAGCCTGCTACAATAGCAGAAAAACCGCATGAAAAAGCAGTGAACCCACCAAGACTCATGCGATGGATACCTGCAATAAATCCTGCACCAATTCCTACTTTGTATCCACCAAGTAAGCCTGCCATTACAATGCCAATCACTCGGGAATTGGCAATCGCCTCTGAATCATTTAATTCTGTTATCCAACGGTTAAAGCCTAATGTTTCTGTACTAAAAGCGATACCAGTATATGTACCGATAATGCCGAAAAAGCCAAAAAAGATAATAGCGATTACCTGCTGCTTTCGATTAATTTGCTGTTGGTTGATAAGTTGTCTAAAAAACGATAGCCTTGTCATGATAAAAGCAACGGTGACGATAATCCCAAGTCGCTCTAACATGGTTAGTAGTAATTCAAACATTTTTCACGCTCCACTTTTATCCTGATGTGCTAATGGTAGCATAACCAAACACTTCCGTTAAGATAAATTCTGATAAAGAAAAAAGCATGATTTCCTACTTAGTGGATATCATGCTTAGTTTCTATTTTGTTTAAAATGCGCCTGAATTTGTCCCTTTAACATTTGCTTTTTCCAATTATCATTTTCTTTTTCTTTCTTTTTCCACTCTCTACGTATTTCATGAGTCTGGACACCTTCTTCCATCTGATTGGCGATTTCCATCAGCCGTTCCACATCAGAGAAGGAATACTTGCGTATGCCAGAACCTGATCTGGCAGGGAAAATCAATTTTCTTTCCTCGTAATATCTTATCTGTCTTTCTGATAAACCTGTAAGATCACGAACCGTGCCGATTGAAATGACTTTTCTCTCCTTCAAAGATGGATCCTCTTGTGTCATAGCCATTCACATCCTATTCTAGAGCTCTTACTGTTATTATAGTATATTTCTTTCGTTAATTCCTGTACATGTGTAAGAAAACTTTACAGTCAAATGAAGCTCATTGTAACTTCCATGTGATAACTCCTGACAAAAATAAAGAATTTCCACTACTGATTTACTAAACTGGAAGAAAGAGAGGTGAGTGGAATGGCAAAAATTTTAGAAAAGGCTGTTAGTGATGCAAAAGAGTATTATATTACCAAACTTGTTAATGCGGATTGTTTCATGAATCATAGTGTTCTTTCCACCTACACATTAAGTGAATTGAAAAAGGAATATACGAACTTAATTGAAAAGGGGAGGAGATAAACTTGCAGGAATATTACAATACTGATTCATTTAAACTTGCTTACGATATTATTAAATTAGATTGTCGACGAGATCAGATTTGGGAGGAGCTACTTAGAAAAGAAGGAGACCGTGCTTTGGAAATCTTAAGGTTTGTCCAAAACTTTAAATGAAAGAGGCTGGCTCCGACGTCGGAGCTAGCCTTTATTGATTGGGAAGATAAGATCGGTACAAGTAGAACAAATACCGATCGAGGGAAATGGAGTTCTTGCGATGAATAATGACTGGATGTTGGTGTTTGGTTCGTCTGTTTTGTTGCGAAAATAACTTTGCCAAATGCGAAAAAGATGGACGGGCAACATAATCACTCAAATAAGCTGGCTTAGTAGCATCCGGTTTTCTCGTACCATTCAAAAACTCAATGATATACGCTTCATCTTTTATTCCTAGTCCATGTCCAAAATACAAATCGTCACCCATCACCACGGCATTTTCGCCTCTCCACCAATAAGTCAATGGATTAAAATCAGGGTTTTTAAAGTAAACAACATCACCTGGAATCGTATAATAAGTATAGACAGACTGCATGACAAGATCTGAATCAAAATGCCAGCTGTAAAGTAATAAATCTTGAAAAAACTCATTAAAAAGTTTAGGTCCAATTGTATTTAATATGGCGTGATAATATAGAATAAGGATGGCTGTTGCACACTCATACGCATAAAATTGACTGTTTTCAAAAATATCAGTTATAGCATCTGATGAATTGACATCATCCCGTATTAAAAAGCCGCCAGCCTCTGTTATATTCCAATATGCAGGGTTGCCTTGTGAACCTGCAAACGTTTCAAAGCGTGCTTCTCCCTGTGCCATTAATGCAGCACTTGCAACAATGTTATTCCGTAAAGCAATCTCAAATCTTAATTCCTCCATAGAATCATAAGAATATACCTGTGAATCATTAAGTAAGCGTTGGAAAATTGTTTTTTCAAGATCTTCTAGATTAGGAAGAGTACTTTCTGTAATTGATTCTCCGTTTATGACAATCATGTCATCCCTCTTTTCACAAAAACAGTATCATCCTCATTACTATTCAACATATTCAATTTGAGGCGATTCATGAATGAATAAAAATGAAAAGTGCTGTGCAAATCCACATGATTTGCACAGCACTTTCGATTATTGTTTGTTTTTTTCTAAAGATTGTAATTGTTCTGTTAGTAACTCTGCATCCAAGTCTTCTCCAATAATGACAAGATTCAACGGGACTTTAACCAACTCTTTTAAATACAGCGGAGTGCCGTAAGAATACTGAAACAAATAAATACTGTTTGAATGCTCGAAAGAAAGATACCCTTTAATACGGTAAACGGAGTCAGGTAGATTTCTAAGCCAGTCTTCAAACTCATCCAAGTCAATTTTAGAGGTGAATTGATAGACAAATGTCTTCAAGTGAAGGGACTCTTTAACATGTGCAATAGAATGACTCCCTTTTTCTAGCTGTTTCGTTCTCTTCCAGCTGTTTTCCGGAATTTTAGCATAGGTGGTCAAAAGAGTGGAAGCATGCGGATTTATTGATTGCAATTCAAACAAAATGCTAGCAACCTCAGCTTCACTTACTAAATCCGTCTTGTTTAGAATAAGCATATCTGCATGCTTTACTTGTTCTCTTATCAACTGTTTTACTTGAATTGATAAGTTGTCACGATCTTTCCAACGTAAAACATCTAACAATGTAATGATACGAGCTTCAGAAAATTTGTTGGCAAATATGGGAGAAAGAACCGTGTCAAGCACTTCTATTGGATGAGCTGCACCTGTCGTCTCTATGTAAATGGCATCCAAATCTTTATCAAGTAAAAGCCCTTGCATAGTTGATTCCAATTTCTCTTGAATGGTACAACAAATACAGCCATCAAAGAGTTCAGATAGTGGGGTTTCATCAGGTATAGAATCAGAGTCAATGGAGACTTTGCCAAGCTCGTTCATGACCACCGCCACTTTCCTATTTTCTGATTGTTCCTGTTGCAGCATTTGGGTCAAAAGGGTAGTCTTCCCGCTCCCAAGAAACCCAGCTAATATATAAACTTCCACTTTTTTGCTCATAAATTGAACCTCCTGATATATGTACCCTTCATTTTACCATACTATTATCTTTCTGTAATACGAGCATACCATTAGGAAATCCTCTTTGATATTGCTATAATTCACGTAAATATATTTTATAAAAAGGTGGGTACTACATGATAAACAAATTGGAAAAAGCAACGTTTGCCGGAGGTTGTTTTTGGTGCATGGTTAAACCTTTTGACGAACAGGATGGCATTGAAGAAGTAGTGTCAGGCTACACAGGTGGCCATAAAGAAAACCCAACTTACAAAGAGGTATGTTCTGAGACGACAGGCCATTATGAAGCGGTACAAATTACATTCAACCCTGAAGTATTCCCTTATGAAAAACTATTAGATGTTTATTGGAGCCAAATTGACCCGACTGATGCAGGAGGCCAATTTCACGACCGGGGAGATTCTTATCGTACGGCCATTTTCTATCATTCTGATGAACAAAAAGAAATCGCCGAAAAATCCAAACATGACTTAGACCAAAGTGGAAGATTTAAAGACCCAATCGTAACAGAAATCCTTCCTGCAAAGCCATTTTATGCAGCAGAAGAGTATCACCAAGATTATTACAAGAAAAATCCTTTCCGCTACAAGATGTATCAAGCAGGATCTGGGAGGGCTGCCTTTATCAAAGAGAATTGGAAAAAAGAAAACCATGCAGACTTGAAAAAGAAGCTAACACCCATGCAGTATGAAGTTACACAAAATAATGGTACAGAACCACCTTTTAAGAATGAATTCTGGAATCATACAGAAGAAGGAATCTATGTCGACATAGTTTCTGGGGAGCCACTGTTCTCTTCCCTTGATAAATATGATGCCGGATGCGGCTGGCCAAGCTTTACCAAGCCAATAAAAAAAGAACAAATTAAAGAAGAGATGGATGTAACCCACAGAATGGTAAGGACGGAAGTTAGAAGCAAAAAGGGAGATTCTCATTTAGGTCACGTGTTTGAGGACGGCCCTGTTGATAAAGGCGGTCTTAGGTATTGTATCAACTCTGCTGCCCTTCGCTTTATTCCGGTTAGCCAACTAAAAAAAGAGGGCTATGGAGAATACAACAAGTTATTTTCATAAAGAATTATCGGAGTGTACATCACACTCCGTCTTTTTATGAATTAGAATAACTTCCTGATTTCCGTTCCAAGCGCTTCGCTTGTCTGCGGGAGGTCCGTGAGCCTCCTCGCTTCGCTGTGGGGTCTCACCTGTCCCTTCCTCCCGCGGGCGTCTACGCGCCTTCCACTCCAATCAACAAGGGTATATCATTCTACAGTTGATAAAAAATACGGTTTACTTCAGTAAAATAAGGTATATTATATTTGTTGCATAGATTTTCTTTAAAACAATAAAAGTAGGTGAACAAATTGGGGAAATATCAATTGGATAACAAAGGTAAGGTAGCTGTGGCCAAGTTTCATGAAAAACAGACACCTGCTAAATTTGATAAAAAGCAACAACTTGAAAAATTACGTGCGGAGTATTTGAAAAAGAAGCAAAAACAAACAGATAAATAATATGGATAATAAAATAGGAAGACCAAATTCTTCATATGTAGTACCGGGCAGCTTGCCCGTTTTTTTATGTCAAAATTCAACAAAATAACAGAAATATTGCAGGATAACAGAAGGAACATGAAGAATTAATAGATATAAAGGAAACAAAAGCAACAAGGATGATGGAGTGGGGGATTATGCAATGTCAGCGGTAAGTGTAAAAGAATTAAAGTTTCAAGATTTAATCAACAAAAATAAGCTTATGTTTTTCGTGATTTTTATCTCGTATGGTGCAGGACTTCTAGTGAATTTCTTTGTACCGGCGGCAACCATTATAACCGTGACCTTATTTGTTGCCTTATGCTTAGGGATCGTTTTATTAATTTTGACTAGATGGAAAAATTGGTTCCACTATTTAGTTCCTTACTTTACAGTAGGTGTAACATTTTTAGTATTTTTAATCATTCTTTTAAACCGCGGGGCATCTTTATCAGGATTTATTCTACCTTTTTTTGTTTTGATGCTTGCAACCGTTTACTTTAATAGAAATGTTTTTATCGTTGGAGGGGTGGGGAGTTTAGTCCTTTTCGCTTACTCACTTTGGTCATTTTTAAACGGTAATCTGATGACGGACGGACAACTAGGAAATATAGTTCTATTATTCTTTTTGTTGTTTGTCATTACATTTGTTCAAGTGAAAATAGGGAAGAAACTGTTTGCTCAATTTGAGGGAATTGTAGACACGATGCAAGCTGCAAGTGAAGAGCGGCATATCAAGCAAGAAGCCTTTCAGCAGGATGCCATGACATTAATTGACCAAGTCAATAAAGTCCATGAGCGCTTGAACATGAATATTCAATCGCAGAAAGAGGTTTCTTTAACGATACAGGAGCTTTCGGTGGGAAGTTCAAAACAAGCAGACCAAATTGGTGGCATAGCGGAACAGACGAATGATGTATCCATATTGATGGATAATGTTGTAGAGAAATCCAATAGTTTATATCAAACTACTAATGCTACTAAGTTCACAGCTGATCAAGGGGAAGAGATGGCGGTAGAACTTCAAGAAAACATGAAAAGTTTTTCACAAGATGTGGCGGAAATGGACGCTGTATTCCAGGTACTTACGGAAAAAATTGACGAAACGAATATATTAACTCAACACATAAAAAATATTACGGATCAGACAAACTTACTGGCTCTAAATGCATCTATTGAAGCGGCTAGAGCAGGCGAAGCTGGAAGAGGATTTGCGGTGGTAGCGGAGGAGATTCGGAAGCTTGCCACCTCAACTGGCGAAACGACAAAAGAGATTACAGAAAATCTTTCCTCTTTAAACCAAACAAAAGAAGAAGTATTGAAACAGTTGCAACTTAACATAGCAAAAATGGGGAAAAACCTTGAAGCAACTACTCAAGTAAATCAATCCTTTCAACAAATAAGCGAAACTTTGAAAGCATTATTGACTGATGCCCAACAATTCCGCGATTTTGCGAGCACAGTAAAAGAAAAAACAGCAACTACAGATTCGTATACGAGTGAATTTGCAGCATTGATGGAAGAAGCTACTGCTGGTTTAGAGGAAATTAGCGCGACAGTCGAACAAGTTACAGAGGACAACACGCATATAGAGGAAACACTAAAAAGCATGGTCAAAATCATTGATAAAATGGAGCAACATAAATAGATTTTTCAAAAATGGGCATATGCACATACAGGACAGCCACCCATATCATAGTGTAGAAGTGTAAATATTAAACAGGAGTGATGACCATGCACGATTACTGTTACTACACTTGCGGACCATGCGGCTATCCACCTCAAGTAGCCCCGGCATATGGCTGTGGAAATACATTCGTTTTGATCGTAGTTCTATTCATTTTGTTAATCATTGTTGGAGCTTGCTATTGCAAATAAGATAAGTTTTAAAAGAAGTATCACTCAGGAACTGAGAGTGATGCTTTTTTTGTTTTAGAAAGGGGTCGCCAAGGTGAAAGAGCGCAGCCGTTTGCGCAAAGTAACAGCGGGGTTAAACTGTTTATTAATCCACAAATTGAACGAAAGATTTCATTCAACTGAACATAGAATGAAAGTAAGCTAGCTTATCGACAGCCAGGATTTACCTTGCTTGAAACGGGCAGGAGCTACCTTTGCTAGTAAACGGTTACAGGACAGTTGTGGAAAGGAGTAATCGTTTATGGATCAATCCTATCTTATTAAGCCTTTATTAGATAAAGAATATCCGGTGATAAGCCACGGTAGCGGAGTGTATTTATATGATGTCACTGGTAAGAAATATTTGGATGGTTCGTCTGGAGCTGTTACGGCAAGCATTGGTCATCATGTACAAGCTGTAATAGATGCGATGGCTGACCAGGCAAGCAAAGTATCATTCGTTTATCGATCCCAATTCAGCAGTGTTCCTGCGGAAAAACTGGCAACAAAGATTAGTTCTATCACACCAGGAGATATTAATTGGTCGTTTTTCGTAAATAGTGGGACAGAAGCTGTGGAAACAGCAATGAAAATATCAATCCAATATTGGCAAGAGGAAGGAGAACCTAAAAAAAACCAGATTATTTCACGATGGAAAAGCTATCACGGTATTACAATAGGAGCACTATCCCTCTCAGGACATGCGGATCGCAGGAAGAGATTTGAGCCTTTATTGGAAAAGTCTCCTGTAGTAGAACCGCCTTATTGTTACCGTTGTCCTTTTCAACTTGAATATCCATCATGTGGTCTTAAATGTGCGGAAGATCTAGAGCGTGCCATCTTGGAAATTGGGGAAAAGAACATCGCAGCATTTGTAGCCGAGCCGGTGATTGGGGCAGCAGCTGGAGCAATCTGCCCGCCTGATGGGTATTATCAAAGAATTGCAGCGATTTGCAAAAAATATCACATTCATTTTATTGCAGACGAAGTAATGACAGGTATCGGAAGAACGGGCAAAATGTTTGCGATGGAACATTGGGACGTCATTCCAGACATTATTTGTATAGGCAAAGGCATGAGTGCTGGTTATACTCCCATTGCTGCAACCCTAGTGAGCGAGAGGATAATAGAAAGCATTCTAAAGGGGTCTAGGCTGATTATGAGTGGACATACGTATAGTGCTAATCCCCAATCTGCAGCAGTTGCATTAGCTGTATTAGAATACATTGAAAGCCAAAATCTTGTAAGAAATGGCCTGCATATGGGAGATTATCTGTTGCAACAATTACATCAATTAAAACAAACTTACTCCTTTATTGGTGATGTTAGAGGCAAAGGACTTTTACTTGGAATGGAAATTGTAGCAGATCTTGCAACGAAGTATCCTTACTCACAAGAAAAAGCAGTCACCCCGAGACTGGTAGAGTTGGCCCAGAAAAATGGTTTGCTCATCTACCCTGCATCAGCGGGAATTGAAGGTGTCGGAGGCGATGCCGTCATTATTGCACCTCCACTATCAATCAACCAAAAAGAAATAGATGAACTGATTACCATCCTAGAAATGACACTAAACGAACTTCAAGCAGAATTGTAAGGAGTGGACAGGGATGGAGAAAGTTGAGAATACATTCAACAAAATAGTGGAACAGGAATTGGTCCGCCAATTATTTTTTGATGGAATGACATTGATGTTCGGCGGCTTTGGAGGTGTAGGGACACCTCCGAAATTGGTTGATGACCTCTTGGCTTCAAAGGTGAAAAACCTGACACTTATCGGAAATGACGCAGGCTTTCCGACTATAGGGATTGGTAAGGTAGTGTGTGCAGGAAGGGTAAATAAATTGATTGCTTCCCATATAGGTTCTAATCCAGTTGCAGGCAGAATGATGACAGATAAAAAGATGGAAGTCGAGTTCAGTCCGCAGGGAACATTAGCAGAAAGAATAAGAGCTGGTGGTGTAGGTTTAGGAGGGATTTTGGTAGATGTAGGGATTGAGAGTGATATTGTAACAAAAAACAAGCAAATTCTTACATCAGGTGGAAAAGAATATATTCTTGAACCAGCTTTAACTGCAGACCTTTCAATCGTCTATGCAAAAAAAGCAGATCCATATGGGAATCTTATTTTCGATAAAAGCGCCAGAAACACCAATCCTCTTGTGGCAATGGCAGGGGCAAAAACCATCGTGGAAGTGGAGGAATTTGTTCCTCTAGGTTGTTTGGATCCGGAAGAAATTGTCGTGCCCGGAGTATATGTGGATTATATGGTTCAAAGCGAGGGGGTGAACTGGACATGGGTATGGGAGGAAACATACGGAATTTGATTGCCAAAAGAGCGGCCAAGGAAATAGAAAATGGAATGGTTGTAAACTTAGGAATAGGTATTCCATCCCTGGTACCCAATCACCTACCGGAAAATATCCATGTTTTTTTCCAAGCAGAAAACGGTGTGTTAGGAATGGCATCGACTCCTCAGTCCGGGGAAGAAGATGCCAATCTCTGTAATGCTGCCGGATTTCCGGTATCTGTCCAGCTTGGTGCATCCTATTTTGATAGTGCACTAGCTTTTGGAATGATTAGGAAAGGGAAGCTGGATATTACGATTCTTGGATCACTACAAGTATCGGAACAGGGAGATTTGGCTAACTGGATCGTCCCCGGCAAAAGGGTACCAGGAATGGGTGGGGCTATGGAACTTTCACAAAAAGCAAAAAAAGTGATCGTATTAATGAGCCATACAGATAAAAATGGGCAATCAAAAGTGGTAAAATCATGCAGTTTACCTGTAACTACACCAAAATGTGTGGACATCATTATTACTGATTTAGCAGTTTTTGAGATTACAGAAGCTGGACTTTATCTTCGAGAATTAATGCCAGGCGTGAGTTTGGAACAGGTGAAAGAGAAAACTGAAGCACCCTTTACATTGTCGCCTACATTTTTATAATGAATTAATTATGCTGTGAAAAGAAGGGGGGATGAAATGAAAGAGAAAATGCTCAAGGAATGGTTGGTTAAGAACAAGGGAAGTGCTGTCAAACTTTTAAGAAAGCTTATCCAAGAAAGAAGTGTACAGGGCAATGAAAGTTCTGCGCAAGCAGTGGTAATCGAAGCGTGTCGGGAACTGGGGATGGAAATAGACATATGGGAGCCGGATAGTAAAGAAATGAGTTTGCATGAAAATTTTGTATCCACACGGGATAATTTTGAGGATTCTCCTAATGTTGTCGCGACCTGGAAGGGAACTGGAGGTGGTCGTTCCATCATCCTTAATGGGCATATCGATGTAGTCCCTGAAGGAGACTTGTTACAGTGGGAATGTGATCCGTACGAAGGTAAAGTTCAAGATGGAAAAATATATGGCAGGGGAAGCACCGATATGAAGGGAGGGAACGTCTCCCTACTACTTGCATTAAATGCGTTAAAATCCATTGGAGTAAAACTTAAAGGGGATGTAATTTTTCAAAGTGTCATTGAAGAAGAGAGCGGGGGAGCGGGAACGTTAGCGACCATTCTTCGCGGCTATTCCGCAGATGCAGTACTGATACCAGAACCTACAAATATGAAAATTTTCCCAAAACAACAAGGATCCATGTGGTTTCGTCTAAAAGTAAAGGGGCGGTCAGCACATGGAGGAACGAGATATGAGGGAGTAAGTGCCCTTGAAAAGAGCATTCTGGTTATAAAAAAAATCCAAGAGTTAGAAACGAAAAGAAATAAAAGAGTAGAAGATCCTTTATATAAAGGCATTCCAATTCCCCTTCCAATCAATATCGGAAAAGTAGAAGGAGGAAGTTGGCCATCCTCGGTACCAGATATAGTAGTGTTGGAAGGAAGAATAGGAGTAGGACCTGAAGAAAAACTAGTAGACGTCAAACAAGAACTTGCAACGTGGATGAATAAGATGAGTGAGACTGATTCGTGGTTTAAACGTCATCCTGTCGAACTTGAGTGGTTTGGTGCGCAGTGGGTGCCGGGATCAGTAGAGTTAAGCCATCCCTTTGTGAAGATGATGGAAAAGGCTTATATACAAGTGGAAAAGAAGCAACCCATTTTAGAAGCATCACCTTGGGGGACAGATGGAGGACTATTCACCCAGCTTTCAGGTATCCCAACAGTCGTATGCGGTCCCGGAACAACTGAAGTAGCGCATTATCCTAATGAGTTTATCTACATTGACGAAATGATAAAGGCTGCAGAGATTTTTGCCATCCTTTTAATGGACTGGTGCGAAACCTCAGATGAAGTTTAGATGAATAACCAAGCTACAAAAAAGACCGGGCGGTTTTGCCCGGTTATTTTTATTGGTGTGGTGATAGTAGGGAGGGTGGTGGATATTGATGGAATTTGTCAATTTCTTGATATAATTTGTTTTTTCTTGATATATCTTCAAAATTATTGATATCCTGTGAGAATTATTGATATACCTCAGAAATTATTGATATCCTCCAATTCTTCTTGAAACCCCATCCTTCCACGTGCCTGCATAGCATTAGATAACTGCCCAAAATTTGCGTATTTCACTCTGATTTACATATCCTGAGATGTTTAGAAAATACTATCAAGTATATGAAAACCGGAGGCAACTTTATGGTTACATTTTTTACTATCTTACTTCTATTAAGTATGGTGATTTTTACTTCCATCCTAGATTGTTATTACTATAACAGGGATGTTTTAGACTGTTTTACTCGTTTGTTCATTTTTGATCCTGGTTTAAGAGAGTGGATGGTTTATTTGACGTTAACATTTGGGATTTTTGTAGCAATCATTCAAGATCTACGCTTTAAAAATAAACAAAACAGGGGCAATGATACGAATGGGCAATAAAGAAACAATCTCATTATGGCAACTGTTTATCTTACTCCTCATTTTTGAAATGGGTAGCGCCACAGTAGTCGGGATAGGTGGAGAAGCAAAGCAAAATGTCTGGATTGCCATCAGTTTGGCTGGGTTAATAGGAGTAGGCTATATTTATCTAATGCACTTCATGCTTGGAAGAAAAAAAGGCTATAATCTTTTTGCTCTCATAGAATTTTGTTTAGGGAAATGGTTAGGGCGCGTAATAAGTTTCCTTTATATTATTTATTTTATTTATATTTCTGCAAGAGTTTTGAGGGATTTTGGTGAATTGATTGTGTCTACCATTTTTGTCTTTACTCCAATTGAAATAATTAGTATCACGATTATTTTGACGATTATTTACATGTTGAACTCAGGTATTGAAGTGATGGCAAGAACATCGGAGATATTTTTCCCTTATGTGTTTTCATTTACATTTTTGGTAGGTATTTTTATTTTAATGTCTGGAGAAATTCAATTTGAGAACTTAAGACCATTTCTTGATGAAGGAATGAAACCCATTTTCCAAGCGATTATACCCGGGCTATTGACCTTTCCATTTGGAGAACTTATTGCGTTCGCAGTTGTATTACCACTAGTCACTAAATATAACAAGGCAAAAGGCTTTGCTGTAGGTAGTATCATCTTCAGTACATTAGTCCTTGTCTATTCATCTGTTATTCAAGTGCTGACACTTGGACACGAAATGAAAGAAAGGTCTAACTTTCCGCTCCTTTCGGCTGCGAGGGAAATCTCTTTGTTAGATTTTATTGAAAGGGTAGATATTGCAGTTGTCTTTGTGGTGATGTTTGGCGTCATCGTTAAGATAGGTGTTTTCTTTTTTGGGGCATTAAAGGGTTTAGAACATATCTCCAAAAGAGAGTACCGGACGTATTTGATTCCTGTTGGCTCCATTATTTGTTTATCATCCATTATCATAACCGACAATTTTGCTGAACATATTGAGGAAGGTTTACACATTGTTCCTTATTTTGTCCACCTTCCATTCCAGTTCGCATTGCCACTAATTTTACTTGTGATCGTGTTAATACGAACAAGGGGGAGAAGTGGCAGAAAAAGGAGTGATATTAATTGGGAAAGTTGAAACAATTTCTTCTAGGGGAAAGTGAGAATATAAGTACTACCGATAAAGAACTATATTCACCGGAAGAAACGTCGGAACCTATACAAGAATCACTTGAGGATAATGACAAAATCATACAAAAAGAATTTTCTTTATCTATTGATTTTCATTATTCAACTTTAATTGTTGGGAAAAGGGATGCCATCGTTTATTTTTTTGACACGTTGATTGCCAAAGATAGATTGACCGAAGAGATTTTTGAACCGCTTGTTACTGCAGAAGGGTCTGATACAGTATTACATTCAGGAGATCTTGAAGAGTTTAGAAAAGAATACTTTGCTTCTGTTCCTTATAAATTTGCAGAGAATTATCATCAAATTTTTTGGAAGCTTCTTAATGGATATGCAGTCATCATTATAGATGGAATGAAGCAGGCATTGTGTATCAATCTGGGAAGCATTGAAAAAAGAAACGTTACGGAACCGAGTACCCAAACCATTATAAGAGGACCAAAAGACAGCTTTACCGAAACGATAAATACAAATATTAGTTTAATTAGACGAAGAATACGAAATCCGAATCTCTGTTTTGAACAGTACCGTGTCGGACAGGATACAAAAACAGCGGTTGTGATAGGTTATATAAAAAATATTACCGACGATAATCTTGTACAAGAGGTGAAAAGTAGAATTGAAAAGGTTAATGTAGTCGGGCTTTTTGATAGTGGGAATATCGAAGAATACTTAACTGACAAAACGCTTACACCTTTTCCGCTTACCTATAACACAGAAAGACCAGATAACATAGCAGCAAATCTTATAGAAGGAAAAGTTGCTGTGTTAGTGGATGGCAGTCCTTTTGCCTTAAGTGTGCCAACAGTTTTTACTGATTTTTTTATTTCAACGGAAGATTATTATCAACCATTTTTCATGGCTTCTTTCATTAGGCTTATCCGGTATGTTTCTTTTATGCTTTCCTTGTTATTGCCATCTTTGTATGTGGCTATTTCTACTTATCATCATGAATTAATTCCGACATCCTTATTAATTAGTGTACAAGCTCAAAGAGAAGGAGTGCCTTTTCCGGCTGTAATAGAAATACTATTGATGGAACTTACGTTTGAAGTATTGAGGGAAGCGGGAGTAAGAATGCCGAGAGCTGTTGGACAGACGGTTTCCATTGTTGGTGCATTAGTTATAGGTCAGGCGGCTGTTGAGGCCGGGTTAGTTTCTAGTGTTCTAATTATCATTGTCGCTTTGACAGCTATTGCAAGTTTTGTATCCCCTATTTATAACTTTTCCATCGCTACAAGGATTCTTCGTTTTGCCTATATTTTGATGGGCGCTTTGATAGGGTTGTATGGAGTACTGCTGTTGGTTGTTATCATGGTTATCCATTTGACTGGTTTACGTTCATATGGCGTGCCATATTTGGCTCCAGTGGCTCCTCTCCTTTTAGAAGATCAGAAAGATGTTTTTGTTAGAATGCCTGTTTGGGATAATATAACTCGCCCATCTTATCTTAAGCCTAAGCATACTAAAAAAACTTCAGATAAAGGAAGCAACAGTGGACCATCACAGGATAAGGGGAATTTTTCATGAGGAAATGGTTATGTATATGCTCCGTTTTAATTTTATTGACCGGATGCTGGGACAAGGTTGAGCTAAATGAAATTTCCATTGTCACAGGGATTGCCATTGAAAAGGGAGATAAGGCTAAATTTCGTGTCACTGTTGAGACTATAAATGCACCACAACTATCTGCAGATCAGCCAGGTAGCGGGACACCGGTCATTACTTTTCAAGAGGAAGGGAATTCACTCGCTGAATTATCTGAAAGAATGAACGTAGGACTTTCTAGAAAACTGATCTATTCCCACACTAGAATAATTGTCATCGATGAATTACTCGCTAAGGATGGTGTCGGCGATGTCTTGGACTTCTTGGAAAGAACGGGAGAATTCCGAAATGACTTCAACATTCTAATATCTAGAGGAACAAAAGCTTCTGATATTGTAAAAACAACCTATCCTTTAGAGTTAGTACCATCCATTAAGGTACATAAGCAAATTGAAGTCTATTTAGAAGAATGGGGAGGAGATCCTTACGTACGCCTTACAGACTTCATTTCTTCTTTGACTTCAAAGGGTCGACACCCTGTGACAAGTGCTGTTTCAATTGTAGGAAAACCCGAAGCAGGAAAAAATATTGAACAAAATTCAAAGACAGAGTTGGATTCCATTGTTGTTATTTCCGGTCTATCCGTTTTTAAGAAAGATAAATTGATTGGATTTTTATCTCGCGAAGAAGCTAGAGACTACCTCTGGACACAAGGGCTTAGCAGGACAAGCCTAACTATTCCTTGTTATATGGAGGGTAACGAGGCAGAAAACAATTTTTTGGATATTCGTATTATTCATTCTCATTCCGATGTGACAACGACAGAGGAAGAAACGGGAGTCAAAATTAACGTACATATTAGTGGAGAGGCAAAAATACAAGGAACACAATGTCATCAAAATTTAGAAAAAATCAAAACATATGAAAATCATGAAGAGGCTTTAAATAAATATATAGAAGAAAAGATTATGGCAACTATTCAAAAAATGCAAGACGAATACCAAGCAGATATTTTTGGATTTGGGGAGGTATATTTTCGTACTTATCCGAAAAAATTCAAGAAGCTTGAAGACAAGTGGGATGAGATTTTTTCAGAAGCAGAAGTGGAGGTTCTTGCAGATTACCGTATTAAACGATCAGGAATAAGAAACAAAAGCTTTCTGACCGATGAACCGGATTCTGCTCAATAAAAAAGGTGTTGATAAAAAAATGGGGGAATTTCCGGCTCTTTAGCGAATTCAATTAGTAGGGGGGATACAATGAATACAAAAACAAGCAAAACCTTATTAGTCAAGAATGACACTATCTATTTGAACGCTTATGAGGATCATTATAATAAAAGACTAAAAATAGAAGATTTCAGAGGTAATGTAGATCACATCTTGCAATGCATTGAAGAATGTAGCAATCAGTTATATCTGGAGAAAGTAATTATCAAATCAAGAAAAGATTATGTTCCTGCACTAATGGAAAGAGGATTTCTTTTAGAAGCTTCTGTTCCTGGATATTTTCTTGGTGGGGAAGGATACTTTTTATGTAAATATAAGCATGTTAATCGCTATAACAGTGATAAATGGTGTGAAGAAGATAGTATCCTTGAATCTGTATGGAAAA
Source organism: Bacillus sp. CHD6a (assembly GCF_001293645.1). GTDB lineage: Bacteria > Bacillota > Bacilli > Bacillales > Bacillaceae_I > Sutcliffiella_A. The sequence goes on along the minus strand of NZ_LBMD01000001.1, from coordinate 340,957 downwards.
AAAGGAAGCAAAAGGAAGTAGCTCTAGACCCAAATTTGACAATGCGAGTGGCAGAGGCAAAAGATGCAAAAGCCTTATCGATTTTTTACAAAAACGTATTTGCTATTTATCCTGTACCTATTGAAGACCCGAATTATATAAAGGAACAAATAGATGGAAATACAATCTTTATGCTTTTAGAGGAGAAAGGTGAAATAATCGCAGCAGCATCAGCCGACATGAATACTACTTATAAGAATGCTGAAATTACGGACTGTGCCACCTCTCCTTCCAAACGTAAAGGCGGTTACATGAATTCCTTGATTCGTGGATTGGAAGCAGAATTAGTAAAAAGGCAAATTTATTGCAGTTATTCCATCGCCAGGGCTCTCTCATTTGGAATGAATGCCGTTTTACACAATCTGGATTACACCTATAAAGGAAGGCTAAAAAACAACTGTTATATTTTCGATAAGATAGAAGATATGAATGTTTGGAGTAAAGACCTTTCTTTAATGGATGCCCAAAAATTGGCGCCAGTTGCCGAGAAATAGGCAGGTGAACATTATGCAAACACACACACTATCAAAAGAAATGTTGATGGCAATTTTAGATGGAATTGAAGAGGCTATTCACGCAGTAGATAAGGACGGTATAACGATCTATTATAACAAGGTGGCAGCGGGCTATGATGGTATGAATGTGGAGGAGGTATTAGGAAAACATCTTTTGCATGTTTTCCCTTCTTTGACGGAAGAAACCAGTACATTACTGAAGGTACTTAAAACGAAAAAACCGATCTATCATGAAAATCAACGATATGAAAATAAAAAAGGGCAGTTGCTTGAAACGGTGAATACTACTATTCCAATCCTTAAGGGAGACAATCTTTTAGGTGCTGTGGAAATTGCCAAGAATTATGGACACTTAAACACACTATCTAATAAACTAATGGACTTACAAGCCAAGATTAATAGGTCAGAAGGATCAAAGAAGGTTTCATCTTTTCAAGCATTCTACACTTTTGATGATTTTATCACGGAAGATCCTGATTGTGTGTCTATGCTTCAAGACGCCATGTTATTCGCATCTTCGTTATTACCTGTTGTTATTTGGGGAGAAACAGGGACAGGAAAAGAAATTATCGCCCAAGGAATACACCATCAATCTCCTAGAAAAAGTGGACCATTTATTGCACAAAATTGCGGAGCGATACCCGCTACATTGCTTGAGAGCATTCTGTTTGGAACAGAAAAAGGCAGTTACACCGGTGCAGTTGACCGTAAAGGACTTTTTGAATTGGCATCAGGTGGAACCTTATTCCTTGATGAAATGAATTCTATGCCACTAGAATTGCAGGCAAAACTGCTGAGAGTCCTGGAAGATGGATTTATAAGGAGAGTTGGTGGAACAGTTACCATTAAAGTAGACGTTAGAATAATTACGGCAATGAATGAGTCTCCTGAGTCATGTGTAGAGAATGGATCATTTAGAAATGACTTATATTATCGATTAAATACTTGCCCGATATATATCCCTCCATTAAGAGAACGACCACATGACATTCACCTCCTATTGGAAAAGAATTTGCAAACAAGAATTTCTTATCAGTTGCCTCGTGCAATTGGAGAAATGTTTCGTTCTTATCATTGGCCAGGTAATGTAAGAGAATTTATCAATACAATAGAATATGTCCTATTAAAATCAAAAAAAGAAACCATAGCTACTAAACATCTCCCTGCAAAACTTAACAGAAAAAAACAGCAATCTTCTACCGCCAAAAATCTTGGATCATTAAGGACAGAATTACAGAAGACAGAAGAATCCATGATACAAAATGCCATGGACCAGACAGGTGGGAATGTAATGAAAGCAGCAAAGATATTGGATATTCCACGTCAGACCCTTCAATACAAACTTGCTAAAATGGAAGAGAAATCTAATCCTATTGAAGTGCCGAAAATTCGTCAGGCAGATTAATAACAAGTTTCTCCTATTCTACATATATAAGTAATAACTGGGCATCAGCGTAGTTGGCACGGTTATTGCATGGTGTAGATTAGGGAGGAGATAGAAATGAAAATGGATCTATATAAGCCCAAACGGCATTGGAGTGAATTTGAACTTTGGAAAGATGTAACCGAAGAACAATGGAATGATTGGATCTGGCAGTTGACCAATACCATCCGAACACTTGAAGATTTAAAGAAAGTTATTAACTTAACACCGGAAGAAGAGGAAGGGGTAAAGATCTCCACTAAAACCATTCCTTTAAATATAACGCCATATTATGCTTCGTTAATGAATCCAGATGATCCACGATGCCCTATAAGGATGCAATCTGTGCCAATTTCAAAAGAAATCTACAAAACAAAGTACGATTTGGAAGACCCTCTTCATGAGGATGAAGATTCCCCAGTTCCAGGCCTGACGCACCGTTACCCGGATAGAGTTTTATTTTTAGTTACCAACCAGTGCTCCATGTACTGCCGCTACTGTACAAGAAGAAGATTCTCCGGCCAAATTGGTATGGGAGTACCCAAAAAACAATTGGATGCTGCCATAGCCTACATTGCATCCAATGATCAAATCCGGGACTGTCTAATTTCAGGTGGAGACGGTTTACTAATTAATGACCAGATTCTTGAATACATTCTGAAAAACCTGCGTGCCATCCCCCATCTTGAAATAATCCGGATCGGAACTAGGGCACCCGTCGTGTTTCCTCAACGAATTACAGAGAACCTTTGCAACATATTAAAGAAGTATCACCCTGTGTGGTTAAATACACACTTTAATACTTCTATTGAAATAACAGAAGAATCTAAACTCGCATGTGAAATGCTCGTTAATGCAGGCGTACCAGTAGGAAATCAAGCCGTCATTTTAGCAGGAATCAATGACAGTGTGCCTATTATGAAAAAGTTGATGCATGATCTAGTGAAAATACGTGTAAGGCCTTACTATATTTATCAATGTGACCTTTCTGAAGGGATCGGACATTTTAGAGCCCCCATTTCAAAAGGACTTGAAATTATTGAAGGGTTACGCGGACATACGAGCGGCTATGCGGTACCTACTTTTGTAGTGGATGCTCCAGGCGGAGGAGGAAAAATTGCCGTTCAACCGAATTATATTATCTCACAAAGTGCGAATAAAGTAGTGTTAAGAAACTTTGAAGGGGTTATTGCCACTTATCCGGAACCGGAAAATTATGTCCCGGGAAGAGCGGAAGCCTATTTTGGTGAGATATACGCAAACATGGAGGATAAGCGTTCGAATATTGGGATCGCAGCACTAATGAATGATTCTCAATTCAATCTCGTTCCAGAAGGGTTAAATCGTTTGAACCGACGTAAGGACTATGAAACAAACCCAGAACATTCTTCTTTAAAGGATAAACGCGACAAACGGGATGAATTAAAAGAAAAGAAATTCCAAGCACAGCAGAAGAAATTTCTTGTTGATGACGAAGGAAAACAAAGTGAATCCAGTTAGGAGGGTGCTTGATGAAATGCAATTGGTGTGAAAGCTCACAAGCAACAACTTCATCGGGTACAGTATATTGGGAGCTGCCTGATGGTACAAAAGCCGTCACGATAACCGAAACACCCTCTGTCTATTGTGGGGACTGCGGAATGGAATATCAAGAAGACACGACTGTAAAGGAAATAGAAGATCAATTGTTTTTGATCAACACGAAGGAATTAGAAGCGGAGCTAAGCTACAAGGAGCTAATGGCTAAACCTCGATTGTTAAAAAGAAACTACTTTGACTTTTCAAGCTAAAGGTTGTCCTTTACCCTCATTCTAATGTAGAATGAGGGTAAAAAAATGGGTGTGGATGTGTTTTGAGAAAGTCGTTTTACCATTATTTAATGAAGTTTCGTCATGCTTTGAAAAAAGATGACATCAGTATATTTGCAAATCATGCTTATGATGATCATAGTTTTCCTAAAAATTCAGAGGACTATCATGAAATCAGCAACTATTTAGAAATGAACGGACAGTACCTAGAGAACATGTCTACCTTTGATAAAGCTTGGGAGTTATATGAAGAGGAAGTTTAATAGCTAGTTAAAGTGTACCTTTTATGAGGGTGCATTTTTTTTTTGATAAGTACAAATCCAGTTGATTTCCGTTCCAGGCGCTTCGCTTGCCTGCGGGCGGTCCCTGAGCCTCCTCAGGCTTCGCCTTCCTGGGTCTCACCTGTCCCTTCCTCCCGCGTGGCGTCTGCGCGCCTTCCACTACATCAACAAGGTGCCAAATTCTAGCTGTGGATTGGAGCAAAAGGCGGAGACTCCTGAGGGAGATAGCGCTAAGTGGAGACCCCACAGGCGAAGCGAGGCCACTGAAACACTGATAAAATAAAGTTTTTATATATTCCTAGCTGTTGATTGGAGCAAAAGGCGAAGACTCCTGAGGGAGCTAGCGGTAGGTGGAGACCCCACAGGCGAAGCCGAGGAGGCTCCAGCAGCGCCCCTAGGAAAGCGAAGCCATTTGCGGAAATCAACAGCGGTGTATATAAAAATACTAAAATCAAGACTTTTTCAGTGGCCTCGGCGAAGCCGAAGGAGGCTCACGTCAGCCCCTAGGAAAGCGAAGCCATTTGCGGAAATCAACAGCGGTGTCTATAAAAAATACAAAAATCAAGACTTTTTCAGTGGCCACCAGCGCAGAGAGGAAGCTAAAGCACCGTCCCGCGGAAGCGAAGCCATTTGCGGAAAGGAACAGCGTAGTTCAGTCAAACCGCACAAGTTTTTATTTTTTCATCCGGTTACTGAAAAAGAGACTAATAAGGACAGCCGCCTATAAACACATTGGTGCAACTACTTTTTGCCCTAACACTTTGGCGAGTTGGCATCTTGCTGCATATACTACATTACTATCAAAGCCACAGTGATAAATGGGGAGAAATTATATGGGGAAGAACAAGAAACCAAACAAGCCAAAATATAAAATCGGTGACATTGTCGTCATCACCATCTATGGAACTGTCGGTAAAGTGACGGACATGAAGCAAATAGATGGTGCTTATGTATATGAAGTAAATTCAAGTGACGGGTTATATCAAGAAGAAACGCTCGCCTTTGTATCTGAATATGAAGGAAAAGTTCTGGTAACCGAACGACTTGATATCAAGTATATGTATTTTATAGGTGATATTGTCCATGTTGCAGGTTATGGCAAAGAATTATTTAAAATAGTCGGTTTCCGCACGGAAATCTGGCGGTACAAGGAAGACTCATGGGAAGACATCATTTATGAATTGACAAGATTGTCTGATGGGGAATGGTTGGAAGCAGGAGAGGAAGAATTGACCATGGTTGTCCATCACGAACATGCTGAAATTCTTATCCACAAACTTGGATTGTCCTATATGTTCAACAAAGAAAATACAAGCTTGGAGTTGTATAATCCGATGACTGGATCAAACAAACATTTTAAAAAAGAAGAATACAATAAGGAATACCAAAGGATTATTGATGGGCTACTTGATGTCTATAATGATTATAAAGTGTTATATGATATCTTTGGTGATGACGAATACCAGGAAGTAATGAATCTAGTAATGAAAAACTTAAAAAAATATATGGATGGCAAAAAACATAGTCAATTAGAAAAATAGAATGGAGAATTGAAAGAGCAAATAGATAAAGAACGGACCACCGATAATGGTTGCAGTGAAAACCAATTTGTCCGAAATTTTATCTAATAAAGGCAATAACACTTCCTCTTCTCCTAATTTTTCTAAGCTTGCTAAATAATTTTTCATATTAATCTCCTCCTTTTAAGTGGCTGCTTGTCCTTATGTCCCCAATGTATGCACGCTTAAACTTTGATATGCATTTTTTTGAAATTTTTGAAAACAAAGATAGCATTTGACCAACCGGATGAATTAATATAGAGAGTAAGACATATATCTTTAAAGACGTACATAAACCTTTAAAAAGGGGTGATATTGTGAAAGAAATCGAAGTAGTCATCGACACAGAAGAAATAGCCGAGTTCTTTTACAATGAGCTGGTAAGGCGGGGGTATGTTCCAGCTGAAAGCGAGATAGAAGAGTTGGCGGATATCATGTTTGATTATTTACTGGAAAAATGCATTATAGACGAAGAGATAGAATAGAAACAGATCAAGAAGAAATTAATACAAGCTTTGCTGTTTCTTAGGCAAAACGTTGCCTTGGAGGCAGCTTTTTTAGGTTCAGCTGATTGTTAACTTTTTTTTGATGAAATATATTCAATAATAAGCAAATGATATGAGCTTTGAAACCGTTCGGACAAATTTGGTATAGGTTCAGTCAACGTGAACAGTTGAAAAGAAGGTATTCGGTCATTTTAAATTAGGCTTTGGACATAAAAAAACGAGGTTCGGTCACCTGAAAATTTCGTTTGGTCAACTTAGGAGAAACTTTGGACAAAATAACCAAATCTTCGGCCAATTTCCAAAAATCTTTGGTCAACTATGGAAAAACTTCGGACATTTACACTTTTGACACATTCACCAACAACAAAACCACAAAGCTACTTTACCACCTTCATCATTTTTCCTTATCCAAAAATATCCCATGTAGCTCAGAAATTCCAGCAAGCTTCATCAAATTATAAAGATGTGTTTTCTCCATATCAGCCGGCACCATGGTTGAAGGGAGATAAAAAAACTTTAAAACTTCTTGAATATCTTCAAACCACTCAACAGGCACAATGGAAGGATGATTAAAATCCGGCCAGGCTGCTTCAATAGTCGGACTGAATATTTTTCGGGAAGTAGAATTTGATGAAAAAAAGACAGGAAGGTAATCTTCCCTTGAACCAGTATGGGAATTCTCCTTGCTAAAACGCAAAGCACCTTTTAAGACATCCTCGTTATTAAACAATAAGACATAGAGCTTTTTTCCTATCTCAATACGATTGGAAAGGTTGGAAAATTGCTGTACTCCAAGGCCAGTCAATTGAATATCTGAACCTCTCTGGTAAGGAAACAACACTAATGTAAAACCAAGCTTTTCCTGGAGTTGATAGGTTAAACTGGATAATACTTTTTGCTGAAAATAAGGATTCTGGAGGAGGTTGGATTCTATAAAATTCTGTTCATTAATGATCAATGTTACCGTAAGTAGTTCTTTCATACTGTTATTTTTCCAAAAAAGCGTCCATATCGGATTCATAAAAGATGAAACATGAAATTTGAAGAGAAGATGAAATAGAGGTCTGCCAGCTTTTTTACTTTCTTCATACAGGAGCAGTTGTGGGTAGGCGTCTTGAAAAATGAGGTGATTGGCCTTCTCAAGAAAACGAAATAGGATGGAGGCCTTCTCGTAGGAAAGCAAGGTAGATATATGACTGGCTTTTAGGTCTGTCATATTCCAGCCGCCATTTCTTGAAACCATGTGAGCCAAGAAGCTCCAATGAATTTCAGGGTGCTTTTGGTAAAAATCTAAGTAGGCTTGTGTTCGTGTTACATTATTTCGATTAAGATTTGCTGTCTTTTTGAGGATCTTCAAAATAGTATTCTGTTCTTCCAGCGAAGGTGATGGAATAACAGGAGTTTTTGTCCATTCTTTTATCAGCAGTTCTTTTTCAGCTGATGTGCATACTTGTTTTAAATTATTATCTGAAATCTTTGATTCTGGCCCTGAAAACCACTTCCCAAACATAATATCACCTCGAATTATCATATGAGGGAGGCCATGTTTTCATGATAATTTGGCAAGTCTTGTGTATTCTATGTAAATTTTTTCACATTTCGACAAAACTTTTTATAATTTTATGAAGGATTCGACATACCTTATTGCTAATTAGTATATATAGAAATGGTTGAGGGGTGAAAAGGATGTTGGCTCTTAAAAGAATGATGAAGATGGGGACAGGGGAATATGATGTGACCATTATGCAAACACCGAATTATGGAGAATCTAAAGGGTACAATCCCATTTTCCGACTAACCATGGAAGGTAGTAGTCATCAGGAGATAGTAGATAGAGTATATAAAAAGTTCAATGTGACTGACTCTATTCCCCGTGATTATGAAGGCAGATTTATTGCCACAGGCGATATTATCATGATTGATGAAGGCACACTTGGTATCACCTATTACCGGTTGGAATTTGGAGGCTGGAAGAAAATAAATCGAGTTGCAGTGCGTTAAAAGGAGAAGGGCAAAGTTCAAACTTTGCCCTTTTGCAATTAAATATGATTACCAGGACCGTTTTTCCGGCCTTTAGGAGAATGCTCTTTTTTATGGGCAGTATGTTCTGCTTCAATTGCATCAGGACTGACATGGTTATTCTTTTTTTGTCCATTTATTCTATTACGGTGTTTTTTTCCCATTTGATTCAGCTCCTTTACTAGATGTGTATACACTATTATTTATTTAGCTTTGCTGCTTATCACTTCTAGAAGTGTGAGGTTCTGCGGTTTTCTTCTTTGTAGTGTTTGTTTCATTGGCATGTTCTACAGCTTGTTTTAGTTTTTTCTTCACCATATTCACCTACCTGAAGAGAAATATCTTGCCTTACTATTTTCTTCTTCCTTAGTAAAAGAATGCGCTTTTTTAGGGAGAGTTTCTTTTGAAACATGGGTAATATATGGTATAGTAGTCATTGTTGTAAAGTATCAATGGCAAGAGTTATTAGGAGGTAACAAGATGAGTGTACATATTGGAGCAAAACAAGGTGACATAGCGGAAACGATTCTACTACCTGGAGATCCGTTACGTGCTAAATACATTGCAGAAACATTCCTTGAGGATGCAGTCTGCTACAATGAAGTAAGGGGAATGTTAGGTTTTACAGGTACTTATAAGGGTGAAAGAATCTCTGTTCAAGGTACCGGTATGGGAGTTCCATCTATTTCTATCTATATTAATGAACTTATGAATGAATATAATGTGCAAAATTTAGTTCGCGTAGGTACATGTGGGGCTATTCAGAAAGATGTAAAGGTTCGTGATGTAATCCTTGCGATGAGTGCTTCTACTGATTCACAAATGAACCGTTTAACATTCGGTGGAGTGGATTATGCACCTACAGCAAACTTTGATTTGCTTAAAAAAGCGTATGACGTCGGAGTGGAAAAAGGTCTTAATTTGAAAGTTGGAAATGTCTTTACGGCCGACATGTTCTACAATGACAACGGTGAACTAGAAAAGTGGGCGAAGTATGGAATCCTTGCAATTGAAATGGAATCTGCAGCGCTTTACACATTGGCTGCTAAATACGGTCGAAACGCTTTATCTGTCCTAACTGTAAGCGACCATATCCTTACTGGTGAAGAAACGACTTCAGAAGAGCGCCAATCCACATTCAGCGACATGATGGAAGTGGCTTTGGAAGCTGTAACAAAAAAATAATCCACACTAAGCCCTTGGGATTTTACTCAAGGGCTTTTTTATACGAGAAGGGATGACATTCTATGTTGCAAACATTAAACCTGCAAACACATAAGAGGGATGAATGGCAAGATATCACGGAGAAGGTGGAGAAACTAGTTCTAAAATCAGGGATAAAAGAAGGCCATGTGATGGTGTATTGTCCGCATACAACTGCCGGAATCACGATAAATGAGAATGCTGATCCTGACGTGGTAAAAGACGTTGTACTTCGGCTGGATGAAGTATACCCATGGGAACATCCAAAATACCAGCATATGGAAGGCAATACGGCAGCTCACCTAAAAGCGATAACACTTGGTAACTCCCAGCAGGTAATCATTCATAAAGGTCAGCTTGTTCTTGGCACTTGGCAGGGGATTTTTTTCTGTGAATTTGATGGCCCTCGTCATAGAGAGATATATGTTAAAGTGTTTAATGATGCTCAATGATCAAATAATGTAGGATAGTGACTTATTTCTTATCTTCCACATTATCAGTAAAATCTTTTTACGGCGTTATGGATTAATGGTAAACTGTTTAAGTATGTTTCACATTAGTGAACCGTTAAATGTTAGAACTAACCAACTCATAATGATTATATTAGAATAGTAAAAAGGTGATTATTTTATGAAAAAGAAACATTTTTCTGTTTTGGTAATTTTACTTTTGTTAACAGGCTGTTCCAATCAATTGGATGATGTTAACTGGAGATTTTGGGAGTACTTTACTAATGATACTGTAGAAGAGGTTGTAGAAGAGACTCCAACTGAAGAAAAACCTGTGGAGGAAGAAGACCAGCCGGAAAAAAGTCCACAGACTGAGACACCACCAGAAACAAATGAGAACCAGTACATACTGGATGAGCCCTTTTTCACCGTTTTAAATGAAGAAAAAGTGATTGAAAATACCGAAAACCTATTAGTTCTTGTTAATAAGAATCAGTCACTGCCAGCTGACTATGTCCCAAAGGATTTGACTATTCCGGATGTCCCGTTTTCTTTTGAAGGAGACTATGAAAAAAAATACCTTAGGGAAACAGCTGCACGTGCATTGGAAGAACTTTTTGCTGCAGCAAAAGCTGAGAATGTAGAGATCTTTGCTGTATCGGGTTATCGTTCTTATGAAACGCAATATGGAATCTACAATACCTACTTAAAAAAGTGGGGAGAAGAAAAAACAAATGCTGTTTCTGCCATTCCTGGTCATAGTGAACACCAAACAGGACTTGCAATGGACATTTCTAGCAGATCTGCAGCGCTAGACCTGACAGAGGAATTCGGAGGAACTTCTGAAGGAAAATGGGTAAAGGAGCATGCTAGTGAGCATGGTTTTATCATACGTTATCCAGAAGAAGGAGAGGTAATTACAGGTTATCAGTATGAGCCATGGCATCTTCGCTATGTTGGCAAAGAAGTTGCTGCTTATATGGATGAACACAATCTTACCTTAGAAGAATTTTTCGATCGTGCGATAAAACAGTAAAAAGGAAAACCTCAACCATATGTGATCTGGTTGAGGTTTTTTATAGTATTCCACTTGAAAGGACATAGGAACATAGAACACCCAGTGCAGAGAGCAGGCCCACAATGGGACCTCCTTCTTCAAACGCTTCAGGCATCATGGTGGACGCAACCATTGCGATGATGCCACCTGCTGCAAGTCCACTTACAAGATATATGTACAGCTCATTTAATTCTTTAAATACAACATAACCAAAGACAGAACTGAATGTGGTCAAGACAAACACAATTGTCCAAAGAAACAATATTTTTTTTCTAGAGTAACCATCTTTTTTAAGACCTACCGAACTGGACAGCGCTTCAGGAATATTACTAATAAATATGGCCAAGACAATTACCCAGCTGACCGTATTAGATTTTATCAGGCTAACACCAATTATGACGGATTCAGGTATGGAGTCCATGATTGAACCAATAAAAATAGCCATACCAGAATGTCCTTTGCTTTTTTCTTTTGAACGTTTGCGCTCTTTTCCGCCCTTTTTTATTATCACCATTTCTAAGAGGGTGAACAAAGCGGCACCGATTAGAAATCCAAAAATGACATAGCTGTATCCCGCTTCGATCTCCACTTTTCCCATAAGTTCAAAAGATGCCGCGCCGATAAGTACTCCTGTTCCAAAAGACATAATAAATCCAGTTAGTTTTCGAGGGATTGGTATATATAACCCAACTATAGCTCCAAGCAATAAAGCTCCACCTGCAATTGCTCCCCATAACAAAGCGCCTGTCATAATTTTCACCTGACTTATCATTGAAATTCTTATAGTACTAATGTGTACGAAAAAAAATACAACATACTTTAATTGTATTTTTGACAAAATACAAAGGTACTTGGTTCAATATTTAGGAGGAATGAAAGTGAACAGGTTTTATCCTTATGTCTTGGTAACAGCTGTCATCAGTGTGTTTTTGTTTAATATGAGCATACCGGGCTATGTGTCTGCTTTTGGAGATAGTGAGGAGACGGCACGATATTATGCACAAACATCTCTGGAATCTCAGTACATTTCTGATTTACCAGTTCCTAAAACGGTCATTAAAGCAATAAAAAAAGGGAAATGGATGGACATTACCTATCCCGTCCCTCCGACAGATGTATACATTAGCCTTGATGAAAATAAGAAATATGCAATTGATCACCAAATGAATATATATGACTTAAAAAAGAACAGGGCGATTTTGGAACTGCCTGATAAAGTGGTTCATCAATTAACAAAAGACATGAAAAAACTATATAGAGTTCATTATGGAGATCTGATTACATGGAATGAAGCAAATAGCGCATTGCCTCGTTATAGCAGCTTTACTGTATTAGATTTGGACACTGGGAGGACCTTTGAAGTCCAAAGGAGAGCAGGTTCTTATCATGCGGATGTACAACCTTTAACAAACAAAGATACCAAAATTATGAAAGAAATATACAGGGGAACATGGAGTTGGGATCGCAGAGCAATTCTCATTTTATCTCAAGATCATAAATATGCTGCTTCGATGCATGGAATGCCTCATGGAAAAGGGGCTTTGCAGAACGGGTTTCCAGGTCATTTTTGTATACATTTTCAAGACAGCATTACCCATAAGTCACGAAAGATGGACCATGCGCACTCTATTATGATAAAAAAAGCCGCAGGTGAATGGTTAGATCATACCGAAAAGTTATCACCTGCAGAAATTGTGGATGCAACCGTGTTATCTATTCATCAACATGACTGGTTTATACTTGCCTCCGTTCTTGATGATAAAAATAGAGTCCTGTTGAAGGAAAAAATAAAGTTTCTGGAAGAGATCGATCTTGTAAAAAGGCTTTCAGACTTGCCAACCGATCGCGACTATGACACGAAGCTATATTATCCAATTACTGTAAAGCTATATATCCATAGAGATACAACAGGTACTGAATCAAGGCAAGTGACCTTCCAACTTTACCGAGGGTCTATTGAAGAGCCGTGGACAATGGATTTAGAAAACTTAATTCAGCAGCTATAAGTAAAAGACGGAAGGCTCCTAGACATGACAGGAGTCTTCCTCTATTTTTTATACTTTGTTTTTATGATTTCAATGGGCACCTTGGTTATCGGAACTACTGTCTCTTTTGGTATCCTTATCTCTACAATACCATCTTGATATTTGGCCTTTGAGCTATTTCCTTTAACGATGCACGGTAAGGTGATGGTCTGTTTATCGCCTGAATTGGGTAAATTATCAATATATAAAGTAGTCGTATTATGAGAAGTTTTAATTTGGGATAGTTGCTCTTCTAAAGCAACCGGAAAGCGTACAAATATTTCTTCATGTGTTTCAAATACTTTTGCCTCAAAACCCGCTTTTTTCTTTTTTTTCTTGTTTGCCTGCGCCGATTTCAAAAGATCGAATGACTGAGCAAAAAAGTCTGTGGAACCTAATGTTTGTGGATTAGGAGGCAATTTCCCTTGCATTGCTTTTGACATCCAGTTTTCCACATCTGTTTGTTTGAAAATATCCTGTTTCATGTAATCCTTTGGAAAAGGAAACATCTTGTTCCAAGGTAGCATATTAAACCCCCTCCAATATGACTTTTGTTGCTTTATACTATTCTCTTCTAACGTGATATGTTAGAACCAATTGTTTGACGTTCCCCCTTTTTTTTACTATACTAAATTAATCTCGAATTCAAGATATTAGTAGGTGAGGAGTGACTGATCATGAAACATATATTTAAAAAAGGGTCTAAGCGCGTATTACTGTTATTGCATGGGACAGGTGGAACCGAACAAGATCTTCTTCCACTGGCAGACATGATTGATCCTCAAGCTTCTGTTTTAAGTGTAAGAGGCAACGTTTCTGAAAATGGTATGCCTCGGTTCTTTAGACGACTTTCAGAAGGAGTGTTTGACGAAGAGGATTTGATATTTCGTACAAAGGAACTTCACGACTTTATAGATGAAGCAGCTGCGAAGTATGAATTTGATCGCAGCAATGTCATAGCGGTTGGATACTCAAATGGTGCAAATATTGCTGGTAGTCTTCTTTTCCATTACAAGAACACGCTAAAAGCTGCTGTTTTGTACCATCCGATGGTCCCAAGAAGAGGAGTAGAACTGCCAAACTTAAGTGAAACTCCTGTATTTATTGGCGCAGGAAAAAATGATCCAATTTGCCCTGCTGCAGAAACCGATGAACTTAGCAAGATGCTAAAAAATGCAGGATCAAAGGTCGAGGTTCACTGGGAATATCAAGGACATCAGTTAACACACTCCGAAGTCCAAGCGTCAAAAAAATGGTATGATTCCATCTAATAAAAGCGGAGTGATGTCATATTCACTCCGCTTTCGTATAAATATATGAGCAAACCATTTTCTTTCCATTGCGTCATATATTAAACTGAAGAAAGAAACTAAATCTGTACATAGCGTTGGAGGAACAGAATGAAGATTATTGACCAAAAACATGTGCAAGCCGAATTAAACAAACAGATAGATGTGGAAGTATACGTACATTTGGAGACGACAAATGGAGCTTATGCTGGCCACCACAATACTGGTCTTGCAGTTGGGGCGTTCATACGCAACGTCCCATTGAAATATGAGCGGGCTAAAATAGTTGGGAACGGACCGTACCGAATCGGTTTAAAACTCAAACACGGCTGGGTCTATGCAGAAGGTGTTACACATTATGAAGTGGATGATAAAAATCGTCTGCTGTTGGCAGGTTTAAATCCCGAAGGAAAACTTGCAGTTGCCCTGCAAATTAGTGAGGAGCCATTTTGAGCGAAAGGAGAGAGAGAGTAATGGAAGCAGAAAGGAACGTACTGGTCGTATTCCCACACCCAGATGATGAGGCATTTAGTTCATCTGGCACCATCAAACTTTTTACCCAAAGCGGGGTACCTGTTACCTACTTATGCGGTACCCTTGGACAAATGGGTCGTAATCTTGGCAATCCGCTATTCGCAAACCGTGAGACACTTCCGGAAGTTCGCAGAGAAGAGTTATTGAATGCATGTAAAGTCATGGGAATAGAGGACTTACGCATGCTTGGCCTTCATGATAAAACATTGGAATTTGAAGATGAAGAATACCTGGCAGACATTGTTCATGAAGCGCTGGTAGAGTTGAACCCAAGTTTAGTACTTACTTTTTACCCAGAGCACGGGGTTCATCCAGACCACGATGCTATGAGTAATGCAGTCGCAATTGCAGTCAGAAGGCTACCCGAACAGGACAGACCAACCGTATATGGGAAAGCCATTTTGAAGAATAGTGTTGAGTTAATCGGTGAACCAGATGTGACGATTGATATTCGCTCGGTTGCGGAGGAGAAGCTGGAAGCCATTAAAGCACACAAATCCCAAACAAGCGGCTGGGTAGAGCTGATGGAGAAACAATTAAAGGAAAATGCACCGGAAATAGAGGATTGGTTGTACCGAGAAACATTCTGGACGTATAAAGTGTAAGAGAAATCAGGAGATTAGGTCTCCTGTTTTTTTATGTTTAAACTAGTATATATTTGAAAATATTCCCTTTACCCCCAAATCGTTCTTATATACTATTAAGGTTAGAGAGAAGATCAGTTGGGGAAGGATGAACAACATTTGAGTACTAAGAAGATAAAAATTTTATGGTTGGACTTATGGCAGATAGCCGAACAAGAAGCATGGCTTTCTGATATGGCCGCAAAAGGCTGGGAACTTACCAAAATAACAAGACTGACCGCTCATTTTAAAAAGGCCGAACCTCAGAAGATCATCTATAAAACAGACATTTTGAAAGAACCGATCAATCAAAATTCAGACCGAATGGAACAAAATGAACAAGCGGGATGGAAATATGTTGCTTCGAGAGGTCACCTGCATTTCTTCCGGAACAATTTTGATAGCTCTGTAAAAGAAATCCATACAGACCCAATCCACCAAGCAGAAACTGTAAAAATATTAAATATTAGTTTAAAAACAAGAGCATATTTCATAGCTTTACTTACATTGATAGGGGCGGCTTTGTCTGTATTCATGCTTACATTAGATCCTGTTAAAAACTATCTTAATGATGAGTTTTTGTCGCCCATCATACAAATCTTTATCTTTATTGGTGTGAATTTGTTGATTTTAAAAGGATTATTTCACTTGAAAAAGTTAATGAAAGTATTACAATCCAACAAAAGAATTTCACCTGATTCTAACTTTCGAAAAAAATATTTGCTGAATAAACTAATTGGATTAAGCGTGATTATGTTTTTTGCAGTCATTTTCATATATCAACTTAGTAAATTGGGCAACTCAACATTATCAAATAGTTTTCCGCCTATTCCAAAAGGGGAGTTACCAGTCATCCAGATTAAAGATTTTACGAATGGTAACAATCATAAGCCTTATTTTAACAATAAAAATAATAATCGTGACAATTTCTACTTTGAAAGTTCTAGCATCCTTGTACCTAAGCAATACGAACTCAATCAACTTGTCGAAGTAAAAGGAGAGAAATGGGAAAATGGAAGTGGACCTTATCGTCCTTCCTTGACATCACGTCAATATATTGCCCTGAACGAGGTATTGGCTAAAAGATTGATGCAACATTTAATAGACAGGGAAGAAGAGCTTCAAAGTGGGAATGCTTCTTTTCCTGAAACAACAGCTTTTGATGAGTTGGTTGTATTAGAGAATTCTATTTTATCGAGAAAGGGACACGTTATTTATTATGTGACTTATTATGGGAAAGAACCAGTTGAGAAAGTAATAAATGCAATGGAATTATTAATATCGGATTAAACGCGGAGGAGCTAATTACCTCTGCTTTTTTGCATATGGGACTAGTGTTGGTATTATGTCAATAGAAATGGAAAACTAGCAGTACTATTGTAGGGAAAATTACCTGAATGGTAAACTAAAGATATAACCGATATAATAGAACAACTCTCGTAAGAAGAATGGAACTTTACTTTTAAAGGTCTTATATACGGAACTTTGGGTAGGTGAAGAGTATGCCTCCATTCCTAGGTTTTTTGCCATTAGATTTGCTCTTTTCATATGCAAAGGGTCACTTACGATAGTAAATGTTTTCATGTTCTTCTCATTCGCAATTTCATATGCGTATAATAGATTTTCTTCTGTAATTTTTGATTTAGTCTCAATAAGAATATCTTCTGAACTAACATTGTTTTTAATAGCGTAATCCCTTGCTATCTCAGACTCTGCCAATTCATCATCCTTGCCTTTACCACCAGTAAAGATAATTTTATCTACATAATCATTCTGATAAAGCCAAATCGAATGATTTATCCTCTCACGCAAAACAGGAGATGGTTCCTTACCCCAAGCAGCAGCACCAAGCACGACAGCCGCATCAGTTTTAACTAATTGATTTTTGCTCCCAAACGACCAAATGCTAATAGCTGAATAGCTTATGAAAATAAGAAAAGTAACTATAATGGTAAAGACTAATCTTAGTCCGAACTTCTTGGTCAATTTGAATCAATCCTTTCCATACAATTTCTGTCTCCTACCTCATATTTTATTTACCTACATTATTTAACAATTGTTCGATTTAATCAAATATCAACAAAGTTATTACACAAAACCTAACATTAAAAAGAATCTTCAGAATTATCAGTTGACATTTCTTCCCTTCAAGGTTATTTTAATGGTGTTGAATAATATTACATAATGTATCATGTCGGAATAATTTCGTTATATTAAAAAAGTGAAAGGGGAAATATCGATGATCTTACATGATCCTGAAACCCTATCTTTATCAGAGATGCAACTCCTTCAATCCTCCAGGTTGAAAGAAACAGTAAAGAAAGTCTTTCAACATGTTCCTTTTTACAGACAAAAAATTTCTAACTTAACGATTACACCTTTGGATATTCAAACCATTGATGACATTCACAAACTGCCTTTTACAACTAAAAAAGAACTGCGCGAGAACTATCCTTTTGGATTAATTGCTATTCCGAGAAGTCAAATTACACGGCTTCATGCCTCATCTGGAACAAGCGGGAAGCCTACTGTTGTTGCCTATTCCCAAGAGGATATCGATATGTGGAGCGATATAGTAGCACGTGCCATTTCCATGGCTGGGGGAAAGAAAGGAGACATCCTTCATAATGCTTACGGTTACGGTCTTTTTACAGGAGGACTAGGGCTCCATTATGGCAGTGAAAAACTCGGGATGATCACAGTTCCGGTATCTGGCGGAAACACAGACAGGCAAATACAATTAATTCAGGATTTCCAGCCAACTGTTATTTGTGGGACACCCTCCTATATTCTCAATATTGCTGACAGAATTGATAGATTTAGGTATTAATCCAAAAGAGACTTCTTTACAATATGGAATTTTTGGAGCAGAGCCTTGGTCGGAAGAGATGAGAAATACATTAGAAAATAAATTAGCTATCAAAGCATGCGATATTTACGGTTTAAGTGAAGTAATCGGTCCTGGTGTGGCAATGGAATGTCAGGAGGCGAAGGATGGTCTGCATATTGCAGAAGATCATTTTTATGTAGAAGTTATTGATCCCAAAACCCTGGAGGTATTGCCAGAGGGAGAAGTAGGAGAACTTGTATTTACTAGTCTTACAAAGCAAGCTATGCCAATCATACGGTACAGAACAGGTGATATAGCTTCTATTAAAAGAGAGGAATGCGTATGCGGCCGGACGACAACAAAAATGTCGAGAGTCAAAGGAAGAGTAGATGATATGTTAATTATTAGAGGGGTAAATATCTTCCCTTCTGAAATTGAACATACCTTGCTGCAAATAAAAGATCTAGCACCACATTATCAGTTGCTCGTCTCTCGTGAGAAAAATTTAGATTCAGTAGAGGTTCAGGTAGAAATGCAAGCGCATACATTCCGGCAAACAGAATTAGATAAAAGGCAGGATCAGATGAAAATCATCGCACAAAAGGTGGAATATGATTTAAAGACGAAATGCTTGATTCATGTAAAAGCAAGTGTTGTTGAACCTCGAACTATTCCGCGTTCTGAAGGGAAAGCGGTACGTATTGTCGATACAAGGTTTTCTCACGCTTAAAAGTTCAGAACTTTCTGTGTTGAAAAACGTATAACATTATATTATAATGACGTTAAATAAACGTTATAGAAATAGGAGGCGGCGAAAATGACTAACACATTATCGTTTGACCGCTTGACGGAAGAAGAGAAACTTGAGCATTTTATGCAACGGATCCAGGCAGGGGAAAAGATTGAAGCAGATGATTGGATGCCGGAAGAATATCGTAAGACATTAATTAAACTAATCTCCATGCATGCAATCAGCGAAATAATGGGAGCGCTTCCAGAGAAAGAATGGGTACCAAAAGCTCCTACTTTAAAAAGAAAGCTCGGGATCATGGCAAAAGTTCAAGATGAAATGGGCCATGGACAGCTTCTGTTGCGAGTGGCAGAAGATTTGATGGAACCTTACGGGAAATCCCGTGAAGAAATAATGCAAGATTTATTTTCGGGAGATTTAAAGTTTCATAATGTTTTTCACATGGAAGCACCAACATGGGGCGATGCAGGTCTTATCGGATGGCTTGTTGACGGGGCGGCCATCATATCCCAGACCAATATGTTAGATGCATCTTATGGGCCTTATGCGAGGGCCCTAAAGAGAATATGTGCAGAAGAAGTTTTTCATGCTCAACACGGCGAGGCAATTATTATGGCGCTTGCAGAAGGAACAGAAGCACAAAGAAGTATGATCCAAGATTCGATCAATCGCTGGTGGGAAGCATTATTAATGTTCTTTGGACCTGCAGATGCTTCGACAACTGGTACATCAAAGCAAGATATCACAATGAAGTATAATATCCGCACCAAAAGCAACGAAGAACTGCGGCAAGATTTTTTTACAAAGTATATCCCGAGAGTTTTATCCCTTGGTTTGACCTTGCCAGATGAAACGATGCACTATGATGAAAAGGAAGAAAAATGGAAATACAAACAACCGAATTGGAACAACTTTAAAGATATTATCAAAAATAAAGGTCCCAAATCACAGGATCGCCTGAGGTTGAGGATAATAGCACATGAAAATAATGCATGGGTTCGTGAAGCGTTAAGCTCCGAAACATCAGCAGGGTGAGGGGAGGAGCTTAGAAGTTGAGTACAAAAGGCTTTTATAAAGAATTTGAAGTGTTTAGTAAAAGAACCCATACAGCTCCCATGCAATATCAGTTCAGCCTTCTTGCTCCTAACAAGGAGATTGCTCTTGTCATGGCACAAGAAAACTTTATGAGGCGGGAACCTGCCGTAGATATTTGGGTGGTACAACGCGGTGATATTAGGAAAATGTCTCAAGAGGAGCGTCAATCTTTACAGAGAATTGACAACAAGGACTACCGAAATACGAAAGGTTATGGGTATTTGAAGAAAAAATGGCGCCATTATGAACAGGGGATGCTTGATGAGCAGGAAATCATGTCTTGGGGAGGGAAGAAAAAAGGATGAATATAGCAACGATAGAAGAAGCCAAAAGGGATGCATCCTATTATAAGGCCCTAACAGCGTTATTATATCAACTGGCAGACGACGATTTTATTATAGCTTATCGAGGTTCTGAATGGCTGGGCCTTGCACCGCATATTGAAGAAGACGTTGCTTTTTCTTCCATAAACCAAGATACGATGGGGCATGCCGCTATGTATTATCAACTGCTTGAAGATCTCGGTGAAGGGGATATGGATGCACTTGCACATGGAAGAAAAGCAGCAGATAGAGTGAACGCGGTTCTGTTGGAAAAAGTGAATGGTTCTGGGACCTATCTCACCGAACCTAAATATGATTGGGCATATACAGTCGTAAGACATTATTTTTACACCCAGGCCAAAAAATTAAAAGTGGAGGCATTGAAAAATTCCTCCTATGAACCTTTGAAACATGTAGCAGTAAAAGTAAATATGGAACTTTATTATCACTTGTTGCACTGGAGAACATGGTTCAGACAATTGTGTACAGCAAATGGAGAAGCTAAGACCAGGATGAAAGCAGCAATTGATAGAGTGATGGAAGACTTAGATGGCGTCCTGTCACTGGGTCCGAGTGGTAATCAGATCACTCAACACCAATTACTAGATTCAGAAGAGAATATTCGCAAACAATTTACTGATGAGATGGCGACAATGTTTGAAAAAGTAGAAATGACGTTCCCAACCATTAATAAAAGCCAAAGTGCTAACGGCAGACAAGGTGAACATACCAAGGATTTGGAAGATGCGCTTTTAACGCTTAGCGAAGTCTATAATAGCAATCCAGCTGCAGTTTGGTAACAACTTACACCTTTTAGCCCAACAAAAAGGAATGATGACATCATGCAGGAAGAAGCAAATATCATAAAGGTTTGGGATGCCCTGCAGCATGTAAAAGATCCTGAAATAGATTCTGTCAGTATTGTGGATCTTGGAATGGTGGAAGCAATCGATATGATCAATAATCAGATAACTATTCAGATGTTGCCTACATTCATGGGATGTCCAGCCCTAGAAATTATTAAAAAGAATGTAGAAAACGAGATTAATAACTTAGCATTATTTAACAAAGTGGAGGTTCAATTTATCTACCAGCCACCGTGGACTTCTGACCGTATAACAGCACAAGGCAGAATTCATTTAAAAGAATTTGGGATTGCTCCACCCCCGAAACTGGATGATTCAGGGGAATGGCATGTGGATTGCCCTTATTGCGGATCGACCTATACAACATTGGATAACATCTTTGGCCCGACCGCTTGTAGAAGCATTCTCTACTGCAAAGGATGCAAAAATCCTTTTGAAGCAATGAAACCAGTGTCAACCATGATGTAAGTACCAATGCCTTGCAGAGAAACATTCTGTCGGGCAATTACATAAATAACCGCTCTGACAAAGTTCTGAGCCCATAAAAGGAGAGATTTAGAATGGTAAAATTAATTGCGCTTTATAAACATCCGGAAAACAAGGAAGCTTTTGATCAGCACTACTTTGACACGCATGCACCTATTACTGCTAAGATTCCTGGCTTACGCAAAATGGAAGTAACGAAAGTAGTAGGCAGTCCAATGGGTGGAGAGGGCAAGTACTATTTAATGTGTGAAATGTATTACGATAGCCAAGACGCTTTAAAGCAAGCGATGAGAACGGATGAAGCAAAAGCATCTGGAAAGGATTTAATGAGCTTTGCCGGCGATCTTGTCACCTTAATGATTGGTGAAGAAGTGAATGAGTAACACGTACGAATATATCGAAGTTTCCATTGAAAGCTCGATAGGCATCATCAAACTCAATAGACCTAAAGTGTTGAACGCAATCAATCGCCCCATGGTTACAGAAATTGTGACGGTATTAGAAGAGTTTGACCGAAATGATGAAGTAAAAGCTATGGTACTGGCAGGAAACGGACGCGCGTTTGCAGCTGGGGCGGATATTGATGAAATGGCAGAAGCTACAGCAATCGAACTTGAACTGTTAAATCAATTCACTGAATGGGACCGTCTTGCTTGGGTAAAGAAACCTATTATTGGAGCAGTTCAAGGGTTTGCCCTTGGGGGAGGCTTTGAACTTGCTCTGTGTTGTGACATCTTATTCGCAGCACAGGATGCCGAGTTCGGCTTTCCTGAAATTAGCCTCGGTGTTATGCCTGGGGCTGGAGGAACCCAGAGATTGACGAAACTAATGGGAAAATCAAAAGCAATGGAGTGGCTGCTCACAGGTGACAGAATGAGTGCGAAAGAAGCATTGCACTATGGAGTCATCAACCGGGTCATCCCGAAAGAACTATTACTGGAAGAGACCATGAATTTTGCCCAGAAAATTGCTAAACAACCACCTCTTTCCCTTCGGTTAATCAAAGAATCCGTCCATAAGGCAGTGGACTATTCTGTGTATGAAGGGATGCAATACGAGCGAAAGAATTTTTATCTTTTGTTTGCATCCAACGATCAAAAAGAAGGCATGCGTGCATTTAAAGAAAAGCGTAAGCCTAAATTTGAAGGGGAATAAGGGGGGAGATTCCATGTTTGAAACCATTAAATATGAAGTAGTAAACCAGGTTGCATGGGTCATCATGAACCGGCCGGATAAATTGAATGCGTTTACAGAGCAGATGAACAAAGAGATTACCAAAGCATTAAAACAGGCAAGTGTGGATGAGAGAGTTCGGGCCATTGTCATTACTGGGGAAGGCAGGGCATTCTCCTCCGGTCAGGACCTTGCAGAAGTGGATGAAAATATGGATCACGGGCATGTCTTACGTACAAGGTATGGCCCAATGATGAAACAATTGTCCCGATGTGAAAAGCCTGTCATTGCTGCGATAAATGGAGTTGCTGCCGGTGCAGGTTTCAGCCTTGCCTTAGCATGTGATTTTCGTCTTGCATCTGAAAAAGCAAGCTTTGTCCAGGCATTCATACATGTTGGGTTAATACCAGACTCTGGGAATCTGTATTTTCTCCCTAAGTTAATAGGTAATGCAAAAGCATTAGAATTAGCTATATTAGGAGAGAAAATTAAAGCAGATCAAGCAAAAGAATACGGACTTGTTACCAAAGTGGTCCCTGTAAACAGTTGGAACGAAGAAGTGGAAGCATTTGCGAACAAACTTGCTAACATGCCTACACAAGCTATTGGACTCATTAAACGATCCATACAAGCGAGTTGGAATGTTACGTATGAGGAGTATTTGGAGCAAGAAGCATATGGGCAGAGAATTGCCGGTCTATCTGAAGATCACAAAGAAGGGGTAACTTCTTTTATAGAGAAGAGGAAACCGGCTTTTAAAGGGAGATAATAAAAACTTAAAGGAGATGAGAGTATGTCTACAGTAAAAGAGCAAAAAATGGAACAACTAAATATGAAACGAGACACTTATCAACTTATTATCGCAGGACAACGCATGGACAGTTCCACAGGAGAAACGTTTACGACATACAACCCTGCAACTGGAGAAGCGGTTGCAACGATCGCGAAAGCTTCTAAAGAGGATGCGGAAAAAGCTGTTCAAGCTGCGCGTCAGGCCTTTTATAAAGGAAAATGGAAACTGTTTCCTTTAAATAAACGTGCAAGAACGTTAAATAAAATTGCGTCTATCATGCGTTCCCGTTTCAACGAGCTGGTTGAGTTAGAGATTTTAGATACTGGTAAATCCCTTTCTGCTGCCCAAGGGCAAGTCATGCAAGCAATCGAAGACTTTGAATTCTATGCTGGTGCTATCGTGGGACACCGTGGGTCTGTAAACAATGTTCCAGGACAATTCCAGAACTTCACAGAAAAAGAACCGGTAGGTGTGTGTGCACAAATCATCCCATGGAACTATCCATTAATGATGGCAGCATGGAAGATTGCCCCGGCAATAGCAGTAGGTTGTTCCGTTGTTGTTAAACCAGCTACATTAACTCCGCTAACCGCCATCGTATTAGGTGAAATATGCGTGGAGGCAGGAGTACCAGAGGGAGTTGTCAACATCATCCCTGGAGCTGGATCTGAAATTGGAAACTACTTGGTTGAGCATCCTCAAGTAGACAAGGTAGCTTTCACAGGCTCTACACCAATCGGAAAAGACATCATGGAGAAAGCTTCCCAAACACTTAAACGAGTAACATTGGAACTTGGCGGCAAGTCTCCTAATCTAGTGTTTGAAGATGCAGACATTGATGCAGCAGTAGATGGGTCGTTGTTTGGAATTTTCTATAACACAGGACAATCTTGTGAGGCACGATCTCGTCTGTATGTTCACGAAGATATTTATGAGACGTTCATGGAGAAGTTCGTAGAAAAAGCGAAAAAACTTTCTCTTGGTGATCCTTTTGCAAAAGAAACGCATATAGGTGCGATCATCAACCAAGGTCAGTTAGATGTAATTGACGGATATGTTCAATCTGCAAAAGAAGAAGGAGCTAACATCGTTTTAGGTGGTAAAGTGGCTAAAGTGGAAGGTTATGAAAATGGTTTTTGGTATGAGCCAACCATTATCACAGGTGTTACACATGAAATGAAAGTGGTAAAAGAGGAGATTTTCGGGCCTGTAGTAGTCGTTATGCCATTTAGCGATGAGAAAGAAGCGGTTAAACTTGCAAATGACAGCGAATATGGTCTAGGCTCAGCTATCTGGACGAAAGATCATGGCCGTGCTACACGTGTTGCAAAACAGATTCAAGCAGGTATTGTTATGGTCAACTGCCCATTCTCTGCATTCCCTGGAACGCCGTTTGGAGGATACAAGCAATCCGGATTCGGCCGTGAGCTTTGCATTGAAACACTTGATCTTTACACAGAAACGAAGAGCATCATTTCCTATTTTGGAAATCGTCCGCTTAATCCGTTTGGTGTATAAATAGAATAATTTTCTTTCTGGAGCAAAGGGGCATGGTCCTCTTTGCTTTTTTTACAGCATGATGAAGGAGGAGAGTCTACATGAAAAAAGTAGTGGTCATCGGTTCAGGAGTTATGGGCCGTGGAATTGCCTATGTAAGTGCGCTAGGCGGGTACCAAACTACATTGGTTGATGTTAAAGAAGAACAACTTGAAGGAGCTAGAAAAGAAATAGAGCTCATCATTTCCAAAGGGTTGGAAAAAGGAAAATTAACAGAGCAAGCTGCAGAAGAATTAAGGGACAGCCTTTTTTACTCGACAGATCTTGAGGAAGCTGTGAACGAAGCCAATCTTATCATTGAGGCGGTACCTGAAAACATAAATATCAAAAAATCCGTCTTCGAAAAAATCGACAAGGTTGCCCCTTCGCGTTGTTATTTTGCTTCCAACACCTCTACCATGAGTCCGACCGAAATAGGAAGCTTCACATCGAGACCCGAAAAAGTTATCGCGATGCACTTTTTTAATCCTGTACATAAAATGAAACTGGTCGAAATTGTCCGTGGTTTGGAAACAAGTGACGAAACCGTTGAATTTATCAGAGATGTAGCAGAAAAAATGGGGAAAGAAACGGTTGTTGTAAATGAATTTCCCGGCTTTGTAACAAGTAGAATTAGTGCCCTTGTCGGAAATGAAGCCTTTTATATGCTTCAAGAAGGGGTAGGTACACCAGAAGAAATAGATAAAGCGATCAAACTGGGACTCAATTATCCGATGGGGCCTTTTGAACTCGGAGATCTCGTTGGATTGGATACCCGTCTAAATAACCTAAAATATTTGCATGAAAAGTTAGGGGAAAAGTATCGCCCGGCACCTCTGCTAGAAAAGTATGTGAAAGCTGGAAGATTGGGCAGGAAAAGTGGAAAAGGAGTCTATGACTACCAATAATCAACGAGAGAGGTGTTCATTATGAAGGAAGTTGTAATAGTAGATGCTTGCCGAACTCCCATTGGAAGGTATAAAGGAGCTTTAAAGGCTGTCCGACCCGATGACCTCGGGGCGATTGTTATTAAAGCCCTTGTAGAAAGAAACCCAAATGTCCCTGTCAATGAAATTGAAGAAGTCGTGTTCGGTAATGCTAATCAGGCAGGAGAAGATAATCGAAATGTCGCCCGGATGAGTGCACTATTGGCTGGTCTTCCGGTAGAGGTGGCAGGAACGACCATTAACCGATTATGTGGTTCTGGTCTTGATGCGGTAAATTATGCAGCACGCGCCATTATGGTGGGAGAAGGGGACATTTTCATCGCTGGAGGAACCGAGAGCATGACAAGGGCTCCATTTGTCATGGGCAAACCAGAAATAGACTACCCCCGTGGCAATATGGAACTCATGGATACAACCATAGGCTGGAGATTTACAAACAGGAAACTTGAAAAAATGTATGGAGTGGACACGATGCCGCAAACCGCGGAGAACGTGGCAAAAGAATTCTCCGTCTCCCGCAAAGATCAAGACGAATTTGCGCATGAAAGCCAGTTAAAAGCTAAATTGGCAATGGAGTCAGGTCGTTTTAAAGAAGAGATGGTACCAGTCACTATTGTGGATAGAAAAGGCAAAGAAACAATTGTGGACTGCGACGAGCACCCTCGACCTGATACTACTTTAGAGAAGCTGAGCCAATTGAAGCCTATTTTTGGTGAAGGGACGACAATCACAGCAGGCAACGCGTCCGGAGTAAATGACGGCGCATCGGCACTGCTGTTGATGAGTGCTGAAAAAGCGAGGGAGCTTGGCTTAAAACCATTAGCAAGGTATGTCACTTCTGCCACTGCTGGACTTACCCCTTCCATCATGGGAATTGGACCAATCTATGCCACTAGGAAGGCAGTTGGTAGGGCAGGTATATCTGTTGGAGATTTGGACCTCATCGAGTTAAATGAAGCATTTGCATCCCAATCACTAGAATGTATGCGACAACTAGAATTAGATCCAAGCATAGTAAATGTTAACGGTGGGGCAATTGCATTTGGCCATCCTCTAGGTGCCAGCGGGGCAAGAATACTTACTACTCTTGTGCATGAAATGAACAAGCGGGAAGTGAGATACGGCCTTGCTACCATGTGTGTAGGCGTTGGTCAAGGGATTGCAACCATAGTTGAGAGACCACAAGAGTCATAGAGCATCATGCTCTATGGTTCTTTGGGGTGTTTTTTTGTTGGGGTTTTTGGATGCGTTTTCCGTTACCATCTTTTCTATAACGCGTTGCTCTGTTAAAATGAAATTACTGTAATATAACGATTTATTTAATGTGGTAGAAAGAGGATGCTGGAAATGAATACAAGATCAATGATTTTTACTTTATATGGTGACTATGTCAGACATTATGGCAACAAAATTTGGATTGGTAGTTTAATCAAACTATTAAATGAATTTGGTCATAACGATCAAGCGGTGCGAGCAGCGATATCACGTATGAACAAGCAGGGATGGGTCCAAGCGGAAAAAAAGGGAAACAAAAGTTATTATTTTTTAACAGACCGCGGCGTGAAAAGAATTGATGAAGCGGCAAAACGTATATTTAAGCTAAAGACAGATAGTTGGGATGGAAAATGGCGTATGCTCATGTATACCATTCCAGAAGAAATCAGAAGTGTTCGGGATGAACTGCGTAAAGAGTTGATTTGGAGTGGATTTGGAACATTATCCAATAGCTGTTGGATTTCACCCAACTCATTAGAAAAGCAGGTACACGACCTCATTGCCAAATACGAAATACAAGAGTATGTCGATTTTTTCGTTTCTGAATACCATGGTCCCTATGAAAATGAACGCCTTGTTATGAAAAGTTGGGATCTTAATGAAATTAATGGGAAATATCAAGAATTCATTCAAGAATACAGCCAAAAATATATCATTGATAAAAATAAAATTGGGAAAGGCCAAATGACAGACGCGGAATGTTTCGTGGAGCGGACCAAGCTTGTGCATGAATACAGAAAGTTCTTATTCGTTGATCCAGGACTGCCAGAAGAGCTTTTACCGGATATGTGGTTAGGCAGCCATGCCGCATCTTTATTTAGTGAGTATTATAAAGAATTGGCAGAGCCTGCTTCCCGCTTTTTTGAAGAGGTTTTTGAAGATGGTAATGAGCTGGATTTGAAAGACAAAAAGTATGATGTGATGAATCATCCTTATATTATGGAGTAAGGAGAGCATTTCCACTTTAGATGGTGGAAGTGCTTTGTTTTTGTGAAGTGAGTGTTTACATAATATTATTATGATCGATATAGTTCGTGTCGATTTTTGTTGAAAGGTAGAAGGTTCTACTTTTAAAAGGTAGAAGATCTCCCTAAAGTTGTAGAACCTAGCAAACTATATCAAAAAGGCAGAACTAATAAACCGAATCATCAAAGATCAAAACAAAAAAAACCGAACCATCTACCCGGCCCGGTCCCACGGGAACTCCCGTCTATCAATCTCCCAATTCCCTCTGATAATCTTTCCCTTTTTGCACATATGTATCAATGGATAGCTGAATGAGCTCCAAATCCCTGTCAGACAATTCACGAATAACTTTACCTGGAGATCCAACAACCAGTGATCGTGGAGGAATTTTTTTGCCTGAAGGAATCAAAGTATTGGCACCAATGATACTTTCTTCGCCAATTTCAGCTCCATCCAATATCGTAGAACCCATTCCTACAATGCATCGTTTTCTAACTGTACAACCATGAAGAATGGCAGTGTGTCCTACTGTTACCTCATCCTCCACCACTAACGGAAATCCTTCGTATAAATGCGCAGTTACATTATCCTGGATGCTGCACTTTTTCCCAATTGTTATTGGTCCTTCATCACCTCGAAGAACGGCGTTAAACCAAACAGTCGACTCTTCTCCAATTGTTACGTTACCGATAATCCGTGCACCTGGTGCAACAAATACAGAATCATGAAGTTGCGGTTTCTTCCCGTCAAAAGGATAAATCATTCATCACTCACTCCCTAATTATTATTGTCTAAATATTAAAATTAGTATAACATTATTTTTACGAGGGGTGAAATAATTGATGAATAAACTACAAGAAATTCTCCACATAAACTTTCCAATAATCCAAGGCGGAATGGGAAATATCAGTAACGCGCCATTAACTGCAGCTGTCTCCAACGCAGGAGGCCTTGGTACAATTGGGGCAGGGACGATGAAGCCAGAAGAAGTGGAACAAATCATCATACAAACGAAAAATCTTACAAATAAACCTTATGCAGTGAATGTTGCGTTGTCGGTTTCTCCATATACAAAAGAGGTTCTAAAACTCATTATTAAGCACCAGGTACCGGTTGTCTCTCTGTCAGCGGGGAATCCAGGGCCTTTTATTCCTAAGTTAAAAGAACATGGGGTAACAGTTATTTGTGTGGTTGCTTCCCCTAAACAGGCCTTGAAAGCAGAAAATGCAGGCGCTGATATTATTGTGGCAGAAGGCTATGAAGCTGCTGGTATAAATTCAAACCTTGAAACAACGACTATGACATTGATTCCACAAGTGGTGGAGGCTGTGTCTATACCGGTTGTAGCCGCTGGGGGGATTGGGAATGGAAGAGGGTTGGCTGCAGCTATTGCCCTTGGTGCCTCTGGAGTGCAGATGGGGACAAGGTTGATTGCTACAAAAGAAGCACCTTTTCATGATCATTATAAGAACTCCATCTTAGCTGCGGACGACCAAGGCACTGTCATTGTCGGCAGAACATTCGGGAGAGTAAGAAGGATCCTGCGCACTCCATATGCTGAGTTGCTTCTAACTAAAGAGACAGAAGGAATTACACTTGAGGAGTTTAATCTAATGACTACGGAAGATCACCATATCAAAGGCGCAGTAGAGGGAGAACTAGAACAAGGTTTTATCAACGGTGGTCAAATATCGAGTATCATAAATACCATACCATCTGTTAGCGAACTATTAGAGCAGATGGTGTCGGAAGCAAAAAAGCAACTTCATAATGCCATGGCGCAATTTTAAGTAGAAATAAACCTCTTTTTCACTCGGAGGTTTCTTTTTATATTTACAAAAAAATAAAAGGGTTTTAGAGAAAAATGGCGTATTTATTGTAGAATAATATATTTATTTAAATTTTTAGAATATATTGACACTATTTGTTTTTTGGTGTTAATATAACGTTGAAAAAACGAATAACGTTTTGTTCATCATAGATAGACTCATAATGTAAACGGTTTCAATAGCTTACATAATTTTATGTAGCTTATAAACATATATAAGGGGGATAAGGATGAAAAAATTTAAGATGAAATCTATTTTAGCTAGTATGGCATGCGCTGCGTTATTGGTGGGTTGCAGTTCTAACTCAACAAGTGGAGATGCAAAGGACGAAGTAGTGATTGGTGTTACCCAAATTGCTGAACATCCTTCTTTAGATGCAGCCTTCGAAGGATTTAAGAAGGCATTAGAAGACAACGGCTATAAAGAAGGCGAGAATGTAAAATATGATGTTCAAAATGCCCAAGGTGATCCAAATAATAACAAGCCTATTGCAGACAAATTTGTTGCAGATGAAGTTGATATGATTTTTGCTAACTCCACTCCAAGTGCGCAAAGTGCTTTACAGGCTACAAAAGATATACCCATCATTTTTACATCTGTAACTGATCCTGTTGGTGCTCAGTTAGTAGAGTCTTTTGAAAAACCAGGAGATAACATTACAGGTACTTCAGATACACACCCTGATGCGATTGCCACTACTATCAATTTCATGATGGAAGAGTTTGGTGCCAAAAAAATCGGTGTTATCTATAATACGGGAGAACAAAACTCCGTTGTTCAAGTAGAAACTGTGAAAGGCCTTGTTGAAGAAAAAGGCGGTTCCTTGGTAGAAGCATCGGTTTCTACATCTGCAGAGGTTCAACAGGCTGCAGAATCTTTAATTGGAAGAGTAGATGCTATTTATATGCCTACTGATAATACCGTTGTATCAGCCATTCAGTCCCTTATTAGTGTGGCAACTACAGAAAAAATACCTTTGTTTGCAGGAGAACTTGATTCTATGAAAGCAGGGGCAGTGGCAGCAAGTGGATTTAACTATTTTGACTTAGGTTATGAGACCGGCTTGATGGCTGTGCAAGTTCTAAAAGGGGAAAAGGACCCTTCTGAAATTCCCGTATCCTATCCAAAGAGCTTGAAGTTAACTATTAATACAGATGCTGCTGAAGCTCAAGGTATGGAAGTACAGGATGCTTGGAGTGAAATGGCAGAGTTTTATGATGAAAAATAAGAATGTATAAGACAACAAGGAGATGATTCTGACATGATTACAGCAATTTTTGGTTCAGTCGAATTGGGAATCATCTATGCCATCATGGCCCTAGGGGTATATCTTTCCTTTAGGGTCCTTGATTTTCCCGATTTGACGGTAGATGGAAGCTTTGTAACAGGTGCTGCCGTTGCTGCGACAATGATTGTCAGCGGGTATAGTCCCGTTACGGCAACAGTGGTAGCGATGTTTGCAGGATTTATCGCAGGCTGTATTACTGGCTCTTTACATACGTTTGGAAAAATCAATCCCCTTTTATCTGGTATTTTAATGATGATTGCTCTTTATTCCATTAATTTGCGAATAATGGGAAGATCCAATGTACCATTATTAAATAGTGATACTTTTTTCACAAACATCCGTTCCTGGTGGGGGAATACAGGGATAGATGAGTTTTTAAACAATATCTTCACATCTGTTGGATTAGCCAATTTCTTACCGAGAACATGGGGCATTATCGCCATTATGTTAATTGTGACTTTTGCGATAAAAGTTTTAACTGATTTGTTCTTAAAAACGGAAATCGGTTTGGCAATCAGAGCGACAGGTGATAATAAGCGAATGATTCGAAGCCTTTCTGCCAATACAAGTGGACTGGTTATTCTTGGTTTAGGGATTTCAAATGCCATGGTTGCATTCTCAGGTGCTCTTATTGCCCAGCATGGTGGGTATGCAGACGTTGGAATGGGTATCGGGATGATTATCATCGGATTGGCATCTGTCATTATCGGAGAAGCCATTTTCGGTACAAGAACGATTGCTTGGACCACGTTTGCCGTTATCGGTGGCGCAATCATCTATCGAATTGTCGTGACGCTAGCATTAAGGGTGGAGTTCTTAGAAACAGGTGACTTAAAAGCCATAACGGCCACCATTGTTATTTTGGCACTTATTACTCCTAAATTCATTGAAAGTTATAAAGATAGAAAGCGAAAGAAACAGAAGTTGTTAAAGCTTGGAACTCTTCATTCTGCCAATGAAAAGGGGGATCAACGTGCTACACTTAACACAGATTAACAAAATTTTTAATGAAGGAACATTAGATGAAAAAAATGCACTTGATACCATTAACCTTTCCTTGAAACAAGGAGATTTCGTCACCATCATTGGTAGTAACGGTGCCGGTAAGTCGACGCTAATGAATATGATTTCCGGTGTGCTAACGCCTGATACCGGAAAAGTTGAGATTGATGGGCGTGATGTCACCTATTTGGCAGAACATCGAAGGGCAAAATATATTGGAAGAGTGTTTCAGGACCCGATGGCAGGAACGGCGCCCACGATGACAATTGAAGAGAATCTAGCAATGGCTTATTCGCGGAATAAGAAAAGGACATTAAAAATGGGTGTCACAAAAAAGAGAAAAACTTATTTCAAAGTAGTACTGGAGACGTTGCACCTTGGTTTGGAAAACAGACTGAGTGCAAAAGTTGGATTACTTTCAGGTGGGGAAAGACAAGCACTGTCCCTTTTGATGGCAACATTCACAGAACCTGATATCCTTCTTTTAGATGAGCATACGGCAGCTCTCGATCCATCTCGTGCAGAATTGATTACCAACATCACAAAAGAAATCGTTGCAGATAAAGGCTTGACGACATTGATGGTAACCCACAACATGCAGCAGGCACTTGATCTTGGGAATCGATTAATTATGATGGACAAAGGACAAATTATTCTGGAAGTAGGAGAGGATGAAAAGAAATCTCTTACTATTGAACGATTGCTTTCTGAATTCCAGCGAATACGCGGACAAGCAATGACCAACGACAGAGCATTACTAAGTTGATAATAGAAGGGGGGAATGACCTGGTCATTTCCTCTTTTTTTATTGTTTAAGAAGATTGAATTGTGGTTAGTCCTCAGAGTAGTTCTTGATCACCGTTATGGAGACCTCAGAGACGAGGAAACAGGAGTAGAGAAGTCTCAATGCCCGAAGCATAGTGGGAAAGAAGGAAACGGTAACAGAGAAGGCGTCTCAATCATGCCCGGAAAGAGTGGAAAAGCAGAGGAGCGGTCGTCATAGGAGGTGTATGACGACAGGTGAGGGTGAAAAAGTAGAGGAGTCGTCGTCATAGGAAGTGTATGACGACAGGTGAGGGTGAAAAAGTAGAGGAGTCGTCATTATAGGATGTGTATGACGACAGGTGAAGGTGAAAAAGCAGAGGAGCGGTCGTCATAGGAGGTGTATGACGACCGGTGAAGGTGAAAAAGTAGAGGAGCGGTCGTCATAGGAGGTGTATGACGACAGGTGAGGGTGAAAAAGCAGAGGGGCAGTGGTCATAGGGGATTTATCCTTAGATCATGTTTTAACTATTTTTGCACATTAATATGGACTTGACTCCTCATCACCGTTATGAAGACCTCAGTGACGAGAAATTAGGAGTAAAGAGGTCCTCATCGCCACCGATATGAAGGTAATTGAATTAGTCAAAGAGATTCGCACGACTTCCACTTCAATCAACAAGAAAGCTACATTAATTTAAGAGGTTATAAAAAAGGAAACTTTAACTGAAGTAGCTGATAATGCATTCATTTAACATGCAATATTCAGCAGTGTATTGGAGCAAAAGGCGAAGACTCCAGCGGGGGAGTAACGGTAGGTTGAGACCCCGCAACGAAGTGAGGAGGCTCAAGCACCGTCCCGCGGAAAGCGAAGCCATTTGCGGAAAGGAACAGCGGTGATAAATCAATTAACAAAATTTTTTAGGTTCAATATTTTTGTTTTCTTATAAAGAGCAAAACCATTTATGATTGACTATTTATAAAATTTCTACAATTTATTGACGGTTCATTTAACGGAATGTTATTATAGCGTTGAATAAACGTTATACGTTTTGAGGTGAACACATGAAGCGGCAACTAACGTTAGGTACGAAACATTCCATTCAAATCACCGTTACCAACAAAATGTTTGCCCAGTTTGAAGGTGAATTAATTCATCCCGTGTATTCCACCGCAATGATGGTCTATCACATGGAGTGGGTTTCACGGCAAATGATATTAGAAATTTTAGAAGAGACGGAAGAAGGAATGGGTGCAGAAGTTAAAGTGAAGCATCTTGCACCGGCAACAGAAGGAACAATGTTGACGTTAGAAGCAACGGTAGTGGGTCTTAAGAAGAACTTCATCATCACAAAAGTTTTAATATTTTCTGAAGATCGCGTTGTTGGAGAAGGGGAAGTTACGCAGGTAGTATTACCAAAGAGAAAAATCCAAACGATGATAGACTATAAGAAAAACTGAAAAAGGGTGGTTGCTTTGACAAATATGAAAACGCTTACTTCAGAAGTTGGAGGAATGGAGATGTTCGATAAAATTCAACAACACCAACAAGTAGTCTTTTGTAATGATCCAGATACTGGGTTGAAAGCCATAATTGCCATACATAACACAACGCTAGGACCAGCTTTGGGAGGATGTCGAATGCAACCATATCAATCTGTGGATGCTGCATTATATGATGTTCTCCGTCTTTCAAAAGGGATGACCTATAAATGCGCTGCAGCAGATGTTGATTTTGGTGGTGGGAAAGCGGTTATCATTGGGGACCCGAATAAAGACAAAACTCCAGAATTATTTAGAGCGTTCGGTCAATTTGTTGAATCGTTAAATGGTCGTTTTTATACTGGCACCGATATGGGAACATCACCGGAGGATTTCGTGCATGCTTTAAAAGAAACCAATTGTATTGTAGGTGTGGATGAGGTGTATGGAGGAAGTGGGGATTCCTCCGTACCAACAGCTCAAGGCGTTATCTACGGAATTGAAGCGACAAACCTTACACTATGGGGTTCGAAAAATCTTTACGGAAAAAGTTATGCAATCCAAGGATTAGGAAAGGTTGGGGCAAAAGTGGCAGAGCAGCTAATGCATGCTGGAGCAGACATTTATGTATCTGACATCAATGAATTCGCCATTAACCAACTGGTCGCCAAAGCGAAAGAGATTGGAGCAGGTATCAAAGTGGTTGGCGGAGATGAAATCTACTCGGTTGATGCAGATGTGTTTGTACCGTGCGCACTTGGTGGAATCATCAACGACCAGACGATAGAACAGTTGAAGGTAAAAGCAGTGGTAGGTTCAGCCAATAACCAGCTGATTGAAAATCATCACTGTGCAATGCTGCAAGAAAAAGGGATCCTTTATGCTCCAGATTACATCGTCAATGCCGGTGGACTGATTCAAGTCGCAGATGAACTATATGAACCAAACAAAGAACGTGTTCTTCGCAAAACTATGGCTATCTATAATTCTTTAATGGATGTTTATAAAGAAGCAGAGAAAATGAATATTACGACAGTGGAAGCGGCAAATAACTTCTGCGAACAGAGATTAGTAGATAGAAGCAGAAGAAACAGCTTCTTCACTCATTCCAAGCGACCAAAATGGTCAGTACGAGTTTAATAGAGGGGGAAATAAGGTGATAAATCAATTTCCTATCATTCAGATTATTGATAATCAAGGTAACATCCTTGATAAAACGTATGAAGAAAGAATTACAGAAGAACTTGCAAAGTCTATGTATAGACATTTACTTAGAATTCGCACTTTTGACAAAAAATGTATTAGTCTTCAACGACAAGGCCGCATCGGTACCTATGCTCCTTATGAGGGGCAAGAAGCTTCCCAGGTAGGGAGTGCAATGGCATTGGAGGATGAAGACTGGCTATTTCCATCTTATAGGGATCATGGTGCTACCATGACGTTCGGTCATTCCCTTCGCAATATTCTCTTGTTTTGGAATGGAAGAAATGAAGGGTGTATTCCGGCAAATGGGAAAAAAGTATTTCCACCGGGGATTCCAATAGCAACACAGCTTCCACATGCGGTAGGCGCAGCCTATGCAGAGAAAAGAAAAGGAACGAAAAATGCAAGTATCGTTTATTTTGGTGATGGAGCAACATCTGAAGGTGATTTTCATGAAGGGTTAAACTTTGCAAGTGTTCTTAAGGCGCCGGTTGTGTTTTTTAACCAGAACAATCATTTTGCTATTTCTGTACCTCTATCCAAACAAATGAATACTGAAACAATTGCTCAGAAAGCACTTGCTTATGACATGAAAAGTGTTCGTATTGACGGGAATGATATTTTTTCTGTTTATTTTCATACGTTGGATTCTTTAGAAAAAGCAAGAAACGGCGAGGGACCAACCTTAATTGAAGCGGTAACATGGAGATATGGAGCCCATACAACTGCTGATGACCCAACCAAATACAGAGACCAATCTGAAAACGAGAAACGCCGTGAGAATGACCCTGTTCTTCGATTGGAACGTTTTATGAAAAATCAAGGCTGGTTTACAGAAGACTGGAAGGAATCAATGGTAGTAGAGCTTTCTCAAGAAGTCGATACTGCAATAGAAGAAATGGAGAACTTTCCAAAGGCAGATCCTGCTGACATGTTTGACTATGTGTTTGAAAAGCCGACATGTGGAATTGACCAACAGAAAAAAGAACTTCTTCAACTGATGAGAGGTGAAGTATAGTGGAAACGGCATTGAAAACGAAAACATTGACAATGGTTCAAGCAATTACAGATGGGTTGGATACCATGCTCCGTGAAAACGAACATGTCCTTCTTATGGGGGAAGACATTGGAGTAAATGGGGGTGTTTTTCGTGCCACAGAGGGCTTGCAAGAGAAATATGGCGAAGACCGTGTTATGGATACACCTTTAAGTGAAGCTGGTTTCATTGGAGCTGCAATCGGCATGGCGATAAATGGTTTTCGTCCAGTTACAGAAATACAATTTCTTGGATTTATTTATCCTGCCTACGAACAAATCATGACGCATGCATCAAGAATCAGGGCTAGAACGATGGGGCATTATACCGTCCCTATGGTCATCCGCGCACCATATGGAGCTGGAGTTAGGGCACCAGAAATTCACTCAGATAGTACAGAGGCAATTTTTACTCATATGCCGGGAATCAAAGTAGTTTGTCCATCTAATCCATATGACGCCAAAGGATTATTAATTGCTGCAATCGAGGATCCAGATCCTGTTCTGTTCTTAGAACCAATGCGATGTTATCGTTCTGTCAGAGAGGAAGTACCAGAAGGAAAGTATTCAGTAGAAATAGGGAAAGGGAAAATTTGCAAGGAAGGGGAAGATGTCACGATTATTGCGTGGGGAGCCATGATTCCGGTTGCCCTTCAATCTGCGAAGAAACTAGAATCTGAGGGTGTAAGTTGCGAAGTGATTGATCTAAGAAGCCTGTACCCGATTGACAGAGATATTATTGCAGAATCTGTACAGAAAACTGGTAGAACGGTTATTGTGCACGAAGCGCATGCGGCAACAAGTGTTAGTGGAGATGTTCTTGCTATTATTAATGAGACATCATTCCTCCATCAAAAGGCACCAGTGGAGCGAGTAACGGGATTTGATGTGCCTGTTCCTTATTTCGGGTTTGAAGACTACTACCTTCCAACTACTGACAGGGTGGTTGCGGCAGTAAATAAAGTGATGAAGTTTTAGTGAAAGGGGGTTCAACATATGATCGAGGTCAAACTTCATGATATTGGGGAAGGCATGACACAGGCTGATATTTTATCTTTTTTTGTTAAAAAAGGAGATAAAGTAAAGCCAGATGAGCCTTTGGTTGAGGTGCAAACGGATAAAATGACAGCTGAAATACCGGCACCACTTGCTGGAGTCATCAAAGAAATATTGGTTAAAGAAGGGGAAACCATTTCAGTTGGGACCACCTTATTTTTGTTAGAAGCTGAATCAGTTGGGAACAAATTAACTACGCCTCCCAATTTGACACATACAAACATTTCTACAAAAGCTGAAGAAACAAAAAGAGAGCACCAACCACAAACAAAGCCTCAATCATTTAGAATCATGGCGGCTCCATATACAAGAAAGATTGCGAGGGACGCTGGAGTTAATCTTGAACAGATTAAGGGGACCGGTCCTGCTGGAAGAATCACAGATGAGGATGTATATAGATTCATAGAGAGTTTAAAGCAGCCTGCTCAAATGGATGAAGTAAAAGAAAAACCAGTTCAGGAAACTCAAACCAAAACAGAATTAAAAGATCAACAAGAACCTACCACTGTCATTCCATTCAGAGGTCGAAGAAAACAGATAGGTAAAAAAATGTCACAGTCACTTCTTACGATACCTCATTGCACTCATTTTGAAGAAATAGA
This sequence comes from Bacillus sp. CHD6a, assembly GCF_001293645.1. Taxonomy (GTDB): domain Bacteria; phylum Bacillota; class Bacilli; order Bacillales; family Bacillaceae_I; genus Sutcliffiella_A. The sequence goes on along the minus strand of NZ_LBMD01000001.1, from coordinate 302,328 downwards.
TGTGACAAATATTTTAGAACTCAGAGAGATTTGGAAAAAAAGCAATCAAAGCATATCAGCAACTGCTTTATTCTTAAAAGCCATATCCATCGCCCTAAAGGATTATCCAATCTTTAATGCCAGATTGAATGAGCAGGAAGAAACAATAGAATTAATGAAAGAACATCACATAGGAATAGCTACCGATACAGAAGATGGACTAATTGTCCCTGTGATCCGTAATGTAGAGAAAAAGTCATTAAAAGAAATACATGACAATTTAAAAGAGTTAACAAAAAAGGCACAGGAAAATAAGCTTTCCATGAAGGAATTGACTGGCGGCAGTTTTACCATCAGTAATGTTGGTCCTCTTGGAGGAAGTATTGGCGCTACACCAATTATCAATCAGCCGGAAGTGGGCTTGATCTCCTTCCACAAAACCAAAAAGCGACCAGTTGTAAATGAACAGGATGAGATTGTAATACGTTCCATTATGAACATTTCCATGTCCTTTGATCACCGTGTAGCAGATGGGGCTACCGCTGTTGCATTTACCAACAGGCTGACTCAACTCTTAGAAGAACCAAAATTACTAATGCTGGAGCTGGTTTAAATGGTTGTAGGTGAACTTACTCAAGAACGTGATGTAATAGTAATTGGTGGAGGGCCGGGGGGCTATCACGCTGCAATTAGAGCGGCTCAATTAGGTCGACAAGTTACCATTATTGAGAAAAACAAACTTGGCGGCGTCTGTTTAAATGAAGGATGTATACCATCCAAAGTACATACTGCAGCAGCGCAATCTTTCCAAAGGATGGGACCTTTTCTACAGCTAGGGCTAGATACTAGCGGTGTAACATTCGACTTGCCAAGGTTACAGCAACACAAAAAGAAGGTTGTGGAGCAATTGATTCAAGGTGTTATAGCATTATGTAAAGCTAATAAAATTGAGATCATAGAGGGAGAAGCCTCCTTTATATCCGCCAGTAAAATAGGGGTGGAGAATGGGCATCAATATGATACGTTCACTTTTAATGATGTCATTATTGCTGCCGGTTGTAAAAAAGAGCCGATCGCCGAAATACATCATCATGCTCTAACACCTACGTCGATATGGACCCTTGAACAATTGCCAAGTGAGCTTATTTTATATGGAAACGATGATTTCACCCTTGAAGCTGCAACGACTTTTAACAGTTTAGGCTCAAAGGTGACATTGATTCTTCCACCAGAACAGCATGATTTTACATTTGACCCATCTATAAACAAAGAACTGCAGCGACAGTTGAAAAAACAAAAAATAAAGATTTATAAGGCTCATACTACTCCTCAGTTCATGTTCGACGATGTTCAGTGGGAGGTGGCTTTTGAGCAAGGTAAGAATGAATCAGTTATTTTAGAAAGTTCACATTCTTATTGCGCAGAAAAAAGAAAACCTTCAACGGAATCATTGGGTATTCAACGTTTAGGCATTCATTTGAGTGATGAAGGTTTTATTAAAATTAATGCAGCATGCCGTACTAATATTGCCTCCATTTATGCTATTGGCGATATTACGGAAGGCCCTGCCTTGGCAGTTAAAGCCATCAAACAGGGAAAGGTGGCGGCGGAAAACATTGCAGGTGAACCATCCGAGTGCGATTTTACGTTTTTACCTAGAATCGTTCAGTCCATCCCTCCAATTGCATCTGTCGGAATGACTGAAACAGAAGCGATTGAAAAAGGATTTGACGTGAAAGTTGGAGAAAGCAGCCTGCAATCAAATGGTTATGCCAGTATTCTTGGCCAAAAAGAGGGTTTCACTAAAACTGTTACTGACGCCAAAACAGATCTAGTATTGGGTATACATATCATGGGAGCCCAAGCGGTAGAAATGATTAGTACCGGAACACTTGCTGTAGAAATGGTTGCAAGACATGAAGATATGTTGTTTCCTTCCTACCCTCATCCGAGTGTAAATGAAAGCATGTGGGAGTCGGTAGAGGATCTAGAAGGAAAAGCAATTCATAAGGCCCCAAAAGTGACAAAACAAAAAGTAACTTCGTCATGACACGTTGGCGCGTCAAAGCATTCTTGCTTTAAATGATACTCTTGCAGAGTATGAAAAAATTAGATTATATTATATTCAGAATAATAATATTTTTAAAAAAGTTCGGGAGGGGTAATTATGAACGTAGAAAAAACAATGCAATTAAAAGATCAAGCAGAAGAAGTTTTTCCCGTAAAAGATGTTGACTATTTAGAGATCTACTCCGGCAATGCCAAACAAGCTTCTCACTTTTTCGCCACCACATTCGGATTTACACCTATAGCCTATTCAGGACTAGAGACAGGCAATAGAGAAACCGTTTCTTATGTTTTAAAACAACGTAATGTACGACTTGTCATTACCGGTTCCCTTAAACAAGATACAAAGATCTCTGAGTTTGTTAAAAAGCATGGCGACGGAGTCAAGGATATTGCGCTTGTCGTGGAAGATGTTGAAAGTGCTTACAACGGTGCGGTGGAAAGAGGAGCAATAGCTATCCAGCCTCCACAAGAGATGACAGACGAGCAAGGAACATTGAAAAAAGCGGTTATTGGTACATATGGAGATACCATTCACACATTGGTTGAACGCAAGAATTATAATGGGGTATTCATGCCTGGATTCAAAGCATATACGAACTCCACCCCGGTTAAGGACGCTGGAATTATCGGAATCGATCATGTGGTGGGGAATGTAGAGCAAATGGAAGAATGGGTTGCTTATTACGAAAAAGTGATGGGCTTTAAAGAAATGACTCATTTCACTGATAAAGATATAAACACAGAATATTCCGCACTAATGTCTAAAGTGATGCACAATGGGGGCAGAATTAAATTTCCGATTAATGAACCTGCGGAAGGAAAAAGAAAATCACAAATTGAAGAGTACTTGGAGTTTTATAATGGCGCCGGTGTTCAACATATCGCCATCTTAACCGAAGATATTGTTCAGACAGTGAGCAAATTAAAGGAAAATGGGGTTGAGTTCCTTAATACTCCTGACACTTACTATGAAATGCTGTCAGAAAGAGTTGGAGAGATTGATGAGGAAATCGCAAAGCTTCGTGAGTTGAGCATCCTGGTTGACAGAGATGATGAAGGATATCTCCTTCAAATCTTTACAAAACCAATTGTAGACAGACCAACTTTATTCATTGAAGTGATTCAACGTAAAGGTGCAAAAGGATTTGGTGAAGGAAACTTCAAAGCGTTATTTGAATCCATTGAAAGAGAACAAGAATTAAGAGGAAATCTGTAAGCAAGTCAGTATGGGGAGGACCAGTTCCTCCCTTTTTTATAGGAGGTAGATGAAAGCATGGCGGTAAAAGTTAGAAGCCGAGAAATTCTCCAGCATATTGCTGCCTACCCTTTAGGGAAAAGCTTGCAGGATTTACAGAAGGAATTGGGAATTACAAGTATAAGAAACATGTCTGAAATAGAGAATGTGTTTGGATGTTCACCGCTTGTAAAAAAACAATTAATGCAAAGACTAGACCATCTTTTTACATACCCAGACGGTTCCGCTAGAGCTCTTTCTACCAAATTGGGGGAGTTTTTGGGAGTAGCACAAAATCAGTTGTTCATCGGGAACGGTTCAGATGAAATAATTAGGCTGCTCATTCGAGCTTTTCTCAATATAGACGAAGAAGCTATTATGGCTGATATGACATTCCCGAGATATAAAACCAACGTCTCTATTGAAGGGGGCAAGCCGGTGATCGTTCCATTAAAAAATGGGGTGCATGATTTGTCGGCCATGCTAGCTACTATTACAGAAGAGACAAAAATGATTTTTGTCTGCAATCCTAATAATCCAACAGGAACAATCGTAAATAAGGATGAACTTGTATCATTCATTGAAAAAGTACCTGAGCATATCTTGATTGTGTTAGATGAAGCGTACTATGAATATGCAACAAATGAGGAATATCTTCAATCGATTCCGCTTTTAAAGAAACATGACAATCTGGTTATATTAAGAACGTTTTCTAAAGTATATGGCCTGGCTGGATTAAGAATTGGTTATGGCATTATGAATCCTTCCATATCAACAGAATTAAACAAAGTAAAAGAGGTTTTCAATGTTAATCAGCTTGCTCAAGCAGCTGCAATGGAAGCCATTATGGACCAGGAATTTAGAAGAGAGTGTATCCTTCGTAATGAAGAAGGAAGAGCATACTTGGAGAAAGAACTAGACGAACTAGGTTATACCTATTACCCTACTCAAGCGAATTTCATGATGATACATATAGGCAGAGATGGAAATGAAATGATGCAAAGGTTGTTAACGAAAGGGATCATGGTGAAAACAGGTGCTGCTTTGGGATATCCAAAAAGTATCAGGGTTACCATTTGTTCTATGGAAGATAACCGTTACTTTATCGAGACATTAAAAAATTTGTAGCAAAGTGCAGGTGACGAACATGAATATTCAACCAAGCAATCTTACCTGGAAAGATGCGTACAAGCTCATGGTGGGCTCTATCTTACCAAGACCTATTGCACTAGTTTCTTCTATTGATAAAGAAGGTGTTGCAAACATTGCTCCTTTTAGCTTTTTTACTGCTATCAGTGCAGAGCCAATGTTAGTCTGCTTTTCTCCCATGAGAAGAGGGGCAGATGGGTCGAAAAAGGATACCTTATTGAATATTGAAAGTACAAAGGAGTTTGTCATCAATATTGTCAGTGAGGAAATAGTTGATCAAATGAATATTACAGCAACGGAATTCCCAAGCGAAGTGGATGAATTTGAAGAATCGGGTTTCACGAAAGAGCCTAGTCTCCTAGTTACACCTCCACGCGTGAAGGAAAGCCTTGTTCAAATGGAATGCACTCTTCACCAAGTGCTGCATTTTGGTGATCTACCAGGTTCAGGAAGCCTTGTTATTGGAAAAGTGGAGAGTTTCCACCTATCAAATGATCTTTATTTCGATGGAAAGATTGATACAAAGAAATTAAATCCGGTAGGCAGAATGGCAGGTAGTATGTATACCAAGGCTATAAGTGATATGTTCGAACTTCAACGTAAATAAGAAATGTGAGGGATTGTCATGAAATATATTACCTTTAAAAATAGCTCTGGAGAGATTAAAGCCGGGTGGATAAATCATGACATGGTTGTTGATATGAATGAAGCATCAGGTGGTCTGTTACCAAGTGACCTTCTTCTATTGATAAACCAATATGAAAAATACCGAGATATAATAACACTTCACTTAGGTAGTGATAGCCACACAGGAAGATATAAAAGAGAAGAAGTAACCCTTCTTGCACCTATACCTAGACCAGTAAGCGTCCGAGATTTCTACGCATTTGAGGAACATGTAAAGACTGCAAGGGCCAGAAGAGGGCTGGATGTGATTCCAGAATGGTATGAGATTCCCGTTTTTTATTTTACAAATCATTTGGCCATAAAGGGACCAGATGAAGTAATTAAAAAGCCATTAGCCTGTGAGTGGATGGATTATGAGCTGGAAATTGCTTGCATCATTGGAAAAGAAGGTAGAAATATTAAAGCTGAGGATGCGGATGATTACATTTTCGGTTATTGCATCATGAACGACTGGAGTGCGAGGGACCTACAAGCAAAAGAGATGAAAGTAGGATTAGGGCCGGCAAAGGGGAAAGACTTCGCCACATCTTTGGGGCCTTATATTGTAACACCAGACGAACTTGCATCTTACAAATCCAAAAACGGGTACAATTTAGAAATGACCGCTTCAGTTAATGGTAGTTTACTTTCCAACGGAAATTTCGAACACATCCATTATTCTTTCGCTCAAATGATAGAAAGAGCTTCAGCTGATGTTACATTATACCCGGGAGAAGTGATAGGATCGGGAACTGTCGGAACAGGTTGTATCTTAGAACTTGGCACTGACGTCCACCGCTGGCTGCAACCAGGTGACGAAGTAGAACTATCCATCACTGGCCTAGGCACATTAAAAAACACAATTAGATAGGTTGTTACAAAAAGTAATATTTAGCAATGAGTGGAATCGAGCGGAAGGCACTCGACTCCGGCGGGAGGTAGCAGTAGACTTGAGACCCCTAAGTGTAGCGTAGCCGATCAGGCTCAAGCACGGCCCCGCGGAAAGCGAGTGCCTGCAGCGAAAAGGAACGTTCTAACATTAAGTAACAACTAAACAATATAATGAGGTGAGCTCATGTATTATCGTAAAATGGGAGAAATACCACACAAACGCCACACCATGTTCAAAAAAGAAGACGGCACTCTATATAGAGAACAAGTAATGGGAACCAAAGGTTTCTCAGGCACACAATCTATCCTCTACCATCACTACCTGCCCACAGAAGTAGTACAATCAAACGTGCTTGGCAGCTATTTGCCTGAATATGAAGAACAAGAAGCCCTTAACCACAGGCACCTACTTACTACATCTATTGAGACCAAAGGCAATGCACTTGATGCCAGAGAATATCTATTAGGAAACAGTGATTTGTTAATTGGTACAGCTCTGGTAACAGAACCGATGAAGAATTATTACCGGAATGGTGACGGAGATGAGCTTCTTTTCATTCATTATGGTTCAGGTAAAGTAGAAACCATGTTCGGAACAATTACATACCGCCCTGGTGATTATGTAACAATACCAATCGGCACTATTTACCGAGTAGTTCCAAAAGAAGAAACGAAAATCCTCTTTCTCGAATCTTTCAGTCAATTAACCACACCTAGAAGATACCGAAATGAATATGGCCAGATGCTCGAGCATAGTCCATTTTGTGAGCGTGACTTCAGAGGTCCTGAAACATTGGAAACATACACAACAAGAGGAGAGTATGAGGTAGTTACTAAAACAAGGGGTTATTTGCATTCTCACGTACTTGGGCACCATCCGCTTGATGTTGTGGGGTGGGACGGTTATCTTTATCCATGGGTATTTAATATTGAAGATTTCGAACCAATAACAGGCAGAGTCCATCAACCACCTCCAGTTCACCAGACATTTGAAGGTCATAACTTTGTTGTTTGTTCCTTCGTGCCAAGATTATACGACTACCACCCAGAAGCGATACCAGCTCCGTATTATCATAGCAATGTTAACAGTGACGAACTGCTCTATTATGTTGCAGGCAACTTCATGAGCCGCAAAGGAATTGAGGAAGGTTCGATTACCTTACATCCATCGGGAATTCCACATGGTCCTCATCCAGGTACGACGGAAGCAAGCATAGGGAAGAAAGAGACTTTGGAGCTTGCGGTTATGATCGATACCTTTAAGCCGTTGAAAATAGTAAAAAAAGCTCACACTATTGAAGATAAGAAGTATATGTTCACTTGGATAGATAAATAGTGATAGGTGATAAACACCAGGCTTATTCAAAGAGCTTGGTGTTTTATTTAAAAGTACAGGAATTTTCATCCAAAAAAGTAAGATTTCCTGTAAACACTGTAACATAACCGAAGTAATTTGTAATAAAAAGGACTGTATAAAAACTTGTCAACACCATTTTTTTAGTATAATTTTAATCTAATTCATTTTACTGGAAAAACCCTCGACAAACTGTTTAAAAGTGTCTTCCGTGTCATCCGTTGATAAACAAAGAGTTTTGAAGTATATGGATAATTATTGAAATCCTTTAAATTTATTCCCCATATTATTCCTCTAATATTACACAAATCCCATGATATGATTTTCGTGTAGCAAGAAAGCAACACAAAAAACTTTCAAGGGGGAAACACACCTATGAAAATCAACAAAAAGTCTATCATCACTGCTGTAACTACTGCAGCTGTATTAACAGCGGCTCCATTCGGAATGAATGCCAAAGCCGAATCAAACAATGCTCCAACAAAACCAACGTGTGACTTAACAAACAAAGTCACTTCATTTAATATGAATAAAGCATTCACTAACCAAGAAGATGCAAAGGCGTTCTTAGACGGTTATGTAAAAGAACTTGAAGAAAAATACGGTGTAAAAGTTAATTTAAATGGCGCACCAACTGCTGAAGCAGCTGAAAAAGAAGCACCTAAGCAAGAAGCTCCAAAACAAGCTGAGCAGAAACCTGCTGAAAAAGTAGAAGCACCTAAAGAAGAAAAAGAAGCTCCTGCAGAGGCACCAAAACAGGAAGCTCAAGCACCACAACAACAAGCTCCACAGCAAAATGCTGAAAAACCAGCAACTGAACAAGCAGCAGGTGCTGTAAGTGAATTTGAAAAGAAAGTAGTAGAGTTAACAAATGCGGAACGTGAAAAACAAGGTCTAGCTCCTTTACAGTTAGATGAAGAATTAAGCAAAGTAGCAAAAGAAAAGTCTAAAGATATGCAGAAAAACAACTACTTTTCTCATAACAGCCCAACTTACGGATCTCCATTTGATATGATGAAGCAATTTGGTGTAGAATACCGTACAGCTGGTGAAAACATTGCACAAGGTCAACAAAGCTCTGAAGAGGTAGTAAATGCTTGGATGAATTCTGAAGGACATCGTGCAAATATCATGAATGAAAACTTCACTCATATCGGTGTAGGCCATGTAGAAGAAGGCAACTACTGGACACAAATGTTTATTGGAAAATAATATAAGAACAAAGGAAAAGGCAGCCGGCAGGCTGCCTTTTTGCTATGTTTCTATTTTGAAGCGTTGATCACAACGTTCCATAAAAAAGTAGGCTTTCTTTATTTGTTGAACCACTTTTGGAATACTGTTAGGGTTCATCCGGTTGATTCCAATATCCTGCAAATAGGCAAAAACCACCGCCAAGGAAGGTAATAGAAAATCAGAACTTAAAAGATTTGCATCGTATTCAATTAAGATTTTTATTTCTCTTTTTAACTTTACTTTGTACCTTTTGAATTGTAGGATCAAGTCCTCATGTAATGTTGTCTTCTGCTCATAGTTTGCCTTTGCATAGCTTTCTAACAAATCAAGGAGATTTTTAAGCTCATGTCGAAAATAATGTAAAGAAGCACTTACTTTTTCCATATCATAATCATTCATCTGTAATACCTCACTTAAAAAATTATCATATGACTTTTTTCGACAATTTCCTACACAACTCCTTTTTTATTCCTATAAGAATAGTTTTATTTATTTTGCAGTTGCTGACATAGTCATATATCTATTCTGAAGTATGCTTAATCGCCAAGAAAGCCCAAGTGCTCCTGCAGCTAAACCGCAAATTAAACCAATCCAATAGCCAAACGCTCCGAAATCAGTATAGTTTGCCAATATATAGCCAATCGGTAAACCAATAATCCAATAAGATACAAAAGCAAGCATAAACGTAACATTTACATCTTTATACCCTCGTAAAGCCCCCTGTATTGGTGCAGCAATGGCATCAGAAAGCTGAAAGAAAATGGCATATAAAAGGAAAGCAGTCGTTAGCGCAATAACTTCTGGATCTTTTGTATAAAGGAATGCGACTTCTGCTCTGAAGAAATAAAGAAGTACAGCACAAATGGAAGAAAGAAGAACTGCAGAAACTACCCCCATAATGGTGTATTGTTTAGCATCTTGAATTCGTCCGGCTCCGACTTCAAACCCGACTAAAATGGTTAAAGCCATTGAAATACTTAGCGGTATCATGTAAAGAAGGGAAGCAAAATTCAATGCTACCTGATGAGAGGCTATTGTCACAGTGTCAAAAGAACTCATCAAAAGAGTCACAGCTGAAAAAATACTCGTTTCAAAGAAAATGGAAAGTCCTATCGGAACCCCAATCAGTAATATTTCTTTCCACTTTGAAAAAGATAAGGGATATAATTTTTTGAAAAGTGGGTACTTAGTAAATGGTCTCTTCTTTAGAACAATATATAAGGAAATGATCATAATCAACCAATAAGTCAAAGCAGATGCCACTCCTGCCCCAATACCGCCCAGGGCAGGGAGTCCAAGTTTGCCGAAAATTAATAAGTAGTTTAGTAAGACATTAATAGGTAATGACATTAGAGTGATAATCATTGATGTTCTCGTGTGCCCTAATGCATCAATAAAACATCGAAGTACTGTATAAACAAAGAGCGGTACTATTCCAAAACCAAGTGCAATTAAATAGTATTTTGCTACATATCTAACTTCTGATTCTAAGTTCATACCAGTAAGAATAGGATTGATTAACACAGCCCCAATACAAATAACAAGTATACTCATGGCAAACGCGACATACACACCTTGGGTAATAGAAAAAGGGACACCCTTTGTCTTTTTAGCACCAACAAGCTGTGCGACAATAGGAGTGATAGAGAGTAGTATTCCGCTTAGTCCTGTGTATACTGGGACCCAAAGTCCAGAAGCAATCGCAACACCAGCCAGGTCCGAAGCCCCTACGTTTCCAGTCATCATGATGTCAAAGAGATTCATGGAAAATAAGCCGAGTTGGGTAATAAGAATGGGAACAACAATTTTAATAAAGAGATTTACACGCTCTTTATAGGAGAATACTTGATGCATAATAATGCCACGACCTTTTATTTGAAGTAATTAATAATGTTATGGATTATATCATAAAACATTTATTTAGAGTGTAGAAATAAACTAATTGAAATTTAAGAAAATGGACTTTCCCTTTATTGACTTGAGAAGGATCAAATAATGTGTTGACACATTTCTATAAAGCTACTAGAATAGGTTTATATTAAAACTACATATGCACAAGCCCAATCAAAGGGGAGTAGCTATGAGAACGATATTGCCGTCATGACGTGACTGAATTAATCAGCACCGGCTTTATCGGCAACGAAAATGTTGTTAGCAAGACCTTTGCCTAAACTGGAAATTGGACAGTTCTAGGTAAAGGTCTTTTATGTGTTCATAAAAGCCTTTGCCTATTTCCAGGAGAGGCTTTTGTTATGTAAAAGGAGAGGAAACCATGGAGATATCATTATTATTGGAATATGGCTGGGTTCTTCTTGTCTTGATTGCACTTGAAGGTATATTAGCGGCTGACAACGCACTAGTACTAGCAATTATGGTTAAACACCTTCCGGAAGAGGCTCGTAAAAAGGCTTTGTTTTATGGTCTGGCAGGAGCACTCGTCTTTAGACTTGGATCGTTGTTCGCCATCTCATTCTTAGTAACTATTTGGCAAGTACAGGCGATTGGAGCCGCATACTTGCTGTTTATTGCACTCAATCATATTTGGCGAAGATTCGCCGTAGCAAAAGTCGAGCATGCTGCTACTGTTGACAAGCCAAAGAAACAATCTGGTTTTTGGATGACAGTTTTTAAAGTAGAAGTAGCTGACATTGCTTTTGCAGTGGACTCTATTCTTGCAGCTTTTGCATTAGCTATGACGTTGCCCAAAACAAACCTGCCAAACGTTGGTGGAATTGATGGTGGGCAATTTATTATCATTTTCCTCGGTGGATTTATCGGGGTAGTTATCATGCGTTTTGCTGCTACCTTGTTTGTAAAATTGTTAAAAGAAAGACCGAGTTTGGAAACAGCCGCATTTCTAATTGTTGGTTGGGTAGGTTTCAAACTGGCTATGTATACCTTGGCACATCCAAGTGTTGGCGTACTTCCATATCATTTCCCACACAGTCCGCTGTTTAAAGCGATGTTCTGGATTGTCTTGATCGGAATCGCTGTTGGTGGCTGGATTGTTTCAGGAAAGAACAAAGTAGTCCAAGAAGTGGATAGCATTAAGTGAGATAACTCTTTTTACTTCAAGTAACATGCAATTATTGATATAATATATTAGGCTGTTGACAATCCCTTGTCAGCAGCCTTTTTCAATAATACGATATCTAAGGCCATATTGTGAGATACTAAATGGAATAAGGTTAAAGGAGACGGAAAGATGTTTGCTATAGATCAATTACCTACAGCTATTCAAGAAAAGATAAAACGTAATAAAGAAAATGAAAGTGTTAGTTCCCTTATTGGATCGGCAGGTTATACATCAGCAGATGATGATGTTTTGTTTGATTGTGTTATTGCTTTATCTATGGGGAAAAACGTTCTGTTAAAAGGGCCAACCGGTTCTGGGAAAACAAAATTGGCGGAAACCTTGTCATCCATCTTTCATCAACCGATGCATAGTATCAACTGTTCAGTAGATTTAGATGCTGAGGCATTACTAGGGTTTAAGACCATTCAAAATGATGCAGGAAAAGCGACAATAGAGTTTGTTCCAGGTCCAGTGATCAATGCAATGAAACAAGGAAATCTTCTGTATATTGATGAGATAAATATGGCGAAGCCTGAAACTTTGCCGATTTTAAACGGAGTATTGGACTACCGTAAAACCATTACAAATCCTTTCACAGGCGAAGTAGTAAAAGCTAATCAAGAATTTGGTGTTATAGCTGCCATCAATGAAGGATATGTGGGAACGGTCCCATTAAATGAAGCATTGAAAAATCGTTTTGTTGTCATTGATGTGCCATATGTGCAGGGTGAGGTTTTACTTCAAGTCTTGAAGAGTCAATCCAAACTCGAAGATGAAAAGTTACTCAATAAATATGTGACGTTATCTTCTGATCTTATTGCTCTAGTTGAAAATGGAAATCTATCGGAAGAGGCTGCATCTGTGCGTGCACTATTAGATACTTGTGATTTAAGTGTATATTTGCCACCGCTTAGAGCTATTAAGCGTGGAATTGTTGAAAAATTGGAAGATGATAGAGAAAAAGCGGCTATCTTAAACATCGCACAAACTTTGTTTGAATGAGGAGATTATCTTGAGACCTATCGTTTTTAATGATAAAAAAATTGATTCCTTTCTATTTATGGAGTTATCAGACTTAGCGACTTCCCTTTCAAAAAAGAAGAACCTTGAAGTGGAATATGCATTCAAGTCCTACTATGATCCATATTTGAATAAACTGTTCATCAGTTTATTTTGGGACAATCATCCCACTTATGAAAAACTACAAGGCATGAAAAGCGATGTGTATTTACGAAGTGTCGGGTCTGTTGTTCATACAGACTATAAGGTGATTAAACAACTTTTTGCTTTTATGAAAAAAACACACTTATCAAGCTTTAGCAGACAATTGTTTATACTTATGGAAGACATAAGACTTGAAGAATTATGTAAACGAGAGCGCCCGGGGACCACTAATACCTTTCTGGTGAGAAGAGTGGAGTATCGCAAATATTTTAGAAGCCAGCTTACAGTCAATTTGGAAAGAAATATCATGACAGATGCACTGTACAATCTATTGTATCTACTATTAACATCTGATAATCCTTTGGAGGAAGTACCTCAACTAAATGAGGAATTAGACCTTTCCCTTTCATTCATCCGGGACGAAATGGCGAAATCTTATGTAGCAAAAACGACGAAAGATATTTTGCGGAGCGTTCAAGTTATCGTGGAAGTACTGGAAGATCTCTTAGAGAAAGATATGCTTAACACGTATTTTTTCCTACCGGACTTTTCAGAGACGCCAGAAGACGTATCTCCAACCTTTGATGAGATGAAGAGAAAAAGCGAATTGAAAAATGACGATATAAAACAACATGATAATGAAGATGACGAAGAAGATGTACATGAAGACAAGCTTCCAACTTGGCACCGTGAATCAGAAAGCAACAATAAAAGCTTTCTCCAGTTTGATATGGAACAAGGAACAAAAACGGACCTAATGGGGGAAGGCGTACGAGAAGGGGAAGATGGAGACCAGGCAATGGGCTTTGTCCAAGGTGAAAGTCAGCAGACTAATAAAAATGATTACTCAAAGCTAGAAGCACTAGATGTTCTAAATGATACAAAAAAAGAAGGAGGAAGTGGCGCGGAATTTGGGAAAGAGAACAAATACGCCTATCCTGTCTTCTTAAAGCCTGAGAAGATATCAGCAGAACACTATTCAGATTATGAGGAATATAAATTGTTCGTCTCCACGTATCAGAAAAAATTAAAACAATTGATACAAAAAACGTTGGAGCACAAAAAAATTATGCCAAGAAGTGACCTTCCATTCGGCAGATTAAGTAAAAAGCTCTTACCGTGGTTTACCGAAGAAAATCCAAGAGTATTTTATAAAAAAGATAATCCCTCCATTGAAATTGATGCTGTCTTCTCTCTATTAGTTGATTGCTCGGCTTCGATGTTTGATAAAATGGAACAGACCAAATATGGAATTACTCTTTTTCATGAAGCGTTAAAATCCGTTTTTGTTCCACACGAAGTGGTAGGATTCTGGGAAGATACGAATGATGCCACTAAAACAAGCCAACCGAACTACTTTAAAACAGTAATAGATTTCAACTCAAGTCTCAGACCTGCTTCAGGGCCAGAGATTCTGCAGCTTGAGCCAGAAGAAGATAACAGGGACGGTTATGCCATCAGACATATGACCAAAAGACTTGTGCATCGGAGTGAAAAGCAAAAATTCCTACTTGTCTTCTCCGACGGTGAGCCAGCAGCGATGGACTATGAAAAGAACGGCATAGTAGATACCCATCAAGCGGTCATGGAAGCCCGAAAAAATGGACTTGAAGTAATCAACGTGTTCTTGGCTAACGGCGAAATTGATGAAGGACAAGTAAAAACCATTCAAAATATGTATGGCAAGTATAGTATTTTAGTGCCGGATATTGAAGAGTTACCAGATGTGCTCTTTCCCCTATTAAAAAAATTATTATTAAAAAGCTTATAATACAAGCGTTTAGGCTAACTCTAAAGTACAAGGAGTTAGCCTTATTTTTTGGAGGCCACTGAAAAACTGATAACGTAAAGTTTTTTTTGATTCCTAGCTGGTGAGTGGAGCAAAAGGCGAAGACTCCTCGAAAATGCTACGCATTTTCTTCGTGCGATGAACCGCTGCCGAAGCCTTCCTTGTCCTGAGGGAGATAGCGCTAGGTGGAGACCCCGCAGGCGAAGCCGAGGAGGCTCACGTCAGCCCCTAGGAAAGCGAAGCCATTTGCGGAAATCAACAGCGGTGTTTATAAAAATACTAAAATCAAGACTTTTTCAGTGGCCTTATTTTTTGGGGAGTGACATCATGATTAATTACATATATCCTAAGACAATGTTTAAAGCAAGCGTTGTACTTTTTTTACTTTTCCTTATAGTAGCTTTAATGACAAGGATAGAAGTAATGGAATTTTGGGACAAGAGGATTGGTGAAAACCTCTATAGAATAGGTGATATAGACAGATTTTTTATCTTTTTATCTATCATAGGGTCGAAGCTTTTTTTCTACCCTGCGTTAGTCATCATATCAATCTGCTCTTTTATCAAAAGAAACTGGTTTCTAGCATTATTTCTCTGGATTAACCTTCTAGGCGTACGTTGGCTAAATACCCTGTTAAAGATAATATTTTCCAGAGATAGACCAAGCTTAGATCAAGTTGTAGAGGCAGGCTTCTATAGCTTTCCAAGTGGACACTCCATGAATTCTATGGCTTTCTACGGTGCTATAGCATGCTTGTGTTATATACTAATTAATAAAATTTGGTTAAAGAATACACTAATGATTTGTTTCCTATTTTTAATAAGCTTAATTGGACTTAGCAGAATATATCTTGGAGTTCATTATCCACTTGATGTTTTAGGCGGATTCTTCATGGGTGCTTCTTGGCTATTGTTTTTATTGGGAGTTTGGATTAAAATTTCGAGTGGCGAATTAATTCGTTCCGTGGTATAGTTTTCTTAAACATCACAAGTGATCGGAGAAACTATCATGTGGAAAAATCGGAATGTATGGATTATTTTAGTTGGGGAATTTATCGCAGGTTTGGGTTTATGGACCGGTATAATTGGAAATTTGGAATTTATGCAAGCTTTGGTACCTTCTGATTTTGCCAAATCACTCATATTATTTGCAGGATTACTGGCCGGAGTGATGGTAGGGCCGTTAGCCGGCAAAATTATTGATTCAACAAGTAAAAAGCGAGTGATGTTAGTATCAGGATTTGGTCGGATGATTAGCGTGGTATTTATGTTTTTAGCGATTGAATACCAATCTATTATGTTTATGATCATTTTCATGATCGCCATTCAACTTTCAGCCGCATTTTACTTTCCAGCATTACAATCATCTATTCCATTGATTGTGAAGGAAAAAGACTTATTAGAGATGAACGGTGTTCATATGAATGTGTCCACTGTATCTAGAATTGCTGGAACAGCCCTGGCAGGAGCGATGCTTGTCATAATGAGTTTATCTTCCTTATATATGGCATCCATGGTTGCTTATGGAATTCTATTCTTACTTACCTTTTTACTGAACTTTGAAGAACCAACCGATAACGATTTACTTGAAGGCAAGAGCAAAAAGTCTGGTGACTTTAAAGAAGTTCTGCCGGTGTTAAAGGAAACGCCAATAGCTCTTACCGTATTGATTCTAACATTTATCCCATTTTTATTCATTGGGGGTTTCAATCTGATGGTCATCAATATAAGTGAAATCCAAGATGATCAAACGATTAAAAGCTTGATCTATACCATTGAAGGTGTCTGCTTTATGATTGGTGCATTTACCGTAAAGCGCATTTCAAATGATAAAAATATGGTACCTTTAATGTTTTTCTTTGTTACGTTGATTGCCATTTCTCATTTGAGTTTGTATTTTGCAGATATGAAATGGATGACTCTATTTTCTTTTGGGTTGTTTGGATTGGCTGTTGGATGTTTCTTCCCGATTGCAGCAACTATTTTTCAAACAAAAATACCAAAAGAATACCATGGACGGTTTTTCTCGTTCCGTAATATGCTTGATCGGGTGCTCTTCCAGGTAGTGCTCCTAGGAACAGGGCTTTTCCTTGATACCATAGGACTTCAGATGATGGCAATCGTATTTGGAATGCTTTCTTTAACATTAATTTTGATATATGGTTTGAGACTATTTCGACATCCTGTGGCAGTTGCTGAACAAAAAACACCTTAACGGGTGTTTTTTTGTGTTTAATAAAGGGAATGTTCCATAAAGAGTGAATATATTAAGGGAGAATGTCCTGAAAACTTTTTTGGAGGGATTGTAATGGAAAAATATTCAATGTACATAAACGGAGAATGGGTAAATACGGAAGAAGTTATTGAAGTGACAAACCCAGCTACAGGAGAAGTGTTTGCTACAGTACCTAGTATTTCTGAGGACCAAGTTGAAAAAGTGATTCAACATGCAGAAAAAGCATTTCAAACGTGGAGGAACTATACAGCATATGAGCGAGCGGATATTTTGAATAAATGGTTCCTTTTATTGGAGGAAAATAAGAAGCTAATTGCTGAAACTCTTACAAAGGAGCAAGGCAAGCCATTCCGTGAAGCACTTGGAGAGGTTGGTTATGCGAATAGTTTTGTAGATTGGTATAAAGAAGAAGGAAAAAGAATATATGGAGAAACCATACCATCTTCTTCCAAGGACAAGAGAGTACTTATTCAAAAGCAACCAGTGGGGGTTGTTGCGGCAATCACTCCTTGGAATTTCCCAGCTGCTATGATTACAAGGAAAGTAGCTCCTGCTCTTGCTGCTGGATGTACGGTGATCGTTAAGCCTGCAGGACAGACTCCATTGACTGCCTTGCTTATGGCAAAATATGCAGATGAAGCTGGGGTTCCTAAAGGTGTTCTGCAAGTCATCACGGGGAAGTCCTCCATAATTGGCGAATCATTAATGAAACATAAAGATGTGAAAAAGCTTACCTTTACCGGCTCGACGGAAATTGGAAAGAAATTAATGGAACAAGCATCTCAAACAGTTAAGAAACTTTCTTTGGAGCTTGGCGGGCATGCCCCATTTATAGTTTTTGAGGATGCAGACTTAGAAAAGGCTGCGAAAGGACTTGTTCAATCAAAATTCAGAAATGCTGGGCAGACATGCATTTGTGCGAATCGAATATATGTACAGGAGAGTGTAGCTGAAGAATTCACCTCTCTATTCATCAAAGAGGTTTCTAAACTTAAAGTAGGAAATGGCATGGAACGAGGAGTGGATCTTGGTCCACTGATCGATGAAGATGCATTAGATAAAGTAAAAGAGCATTTAAGCGATGCCAAAGAAAAAGGTGCAGCTGTTGCTTTTGGAGGGGAAGTGATGGAAAAAACCTTCATGGAACCAACAGTTATTACTGGTGTGACGGATGAAATGCTGTGTATGAATGAGGAGACATTTGGTCCGCTTGCACCTATTACCTCATTTAAAGATGAAGAGGAAGCAGTTAAACGGGCAAATAATTCACCATATGGACTGGCTGCATACGTGTTTACTGAGAATATGTCACGTATCTACCGTGTTACAGAAGGGTTGGATTACGGAATTATCGGAGTTAATGATGGAGCACCCTCTATTGCCCAGGCACCTTTTGGAGGTTTAAAGGAGAGCGGGATAGGCAGAGAAGGTGGTCATCACGGGATGGAAGAATATTTGGAAGTAAAATACCTATCCATAGGAATATAATCTACCATTCTCAGCCCTTGATTCTTATATAATCAAGGGCATTTTTCTATAATCTCATTCCTCCTCATAAAAAATTTCGTATTCCGACTTCTTTCCTATATAATTAAACTATAATTTACTGAAACCTTTACCAGGTTATATACGTAAGAAAGGTACAGTTTATCTATAGCCTTTAAAAAAGGTGAGGAGTGAAAATATGAAACGGTTTTTACTGCATAGTTTTATTATTATACTTTCGTTTAATTTAGCTGCCGTTGGTTTTTTAATAGTATTTCTACTTACAGGTAATCAATTACAACTTGGCGTCCTTGGCGCTTTTGGTGGCTTTCTCGGAAGCTATTGGGCGTTAAAAAGAAAACTGCTTCCTAATAACGACCTGGAAAAGTTAGAACGAAAAGAAAAGAAATATGTACAGGCTCAATTGAAGGGTGCAAAAGAAAAGGCAAAGAAAATTAATAGTACGAGATTTCGAGTGCGTTCCATATTTGTTTATCAAACCATTACAAAATTAGCTAAGATTTCAATGAAGATTATAAAAATGGTGGAAAAGGAACCAGCACGGTACCGCACAGCGCAAAATTTCTTTCACCAGCATCTGGATTCTTCTGCTATCATCACTGAAAAATATGTGCACCTATTAAATCAACCAGTTCGTACTCACGAAGTTTCACAAGCGCTTAGGGAAACGGAAGGTGCTTTAAAACAGTTAGAACGCAGCATGGAAAAAGAGTTGATGGCAGTCCTATCAGGTGATATGAATAATCTAACGACAGAAATTAAACTGATGAATCAATCAAATGATCAACAACTTGATTCAGATAAGAGAATGATTGAGAAGAAGTAGTTTATGGGGTGAGTGACGATGAAAAACAATGATCATGTAAAAAACCAAGTAAAAGAAGATACACTGAACGATTTATTAAGCAATCCTTTTTCCTCACCGAAAATGGACAATGAAATGATGACTCAAGATTTAAAGGAAGTTCAACCAGAACCTAAAAAAGAAAAAGTAATGGATACACTTTCTGAGGAATACAAAGCCAGAGCAATCGATATTGCGAAACAAATTGACCCTACAGACCAACAGTCTATATCTTCTTACGGAATTACCGCTCAGAACGAATTGTCTACTTTTTCTAATTCCATTTTGTCTCATGTTCAGGCTAAGGACGCTGGACCGGTTGGAGAAGTTGTTTCTGACTTGATGAGAAAGATCAAAGAAGTGAAACCAGGAGAACTGGAGCCTCGGAAAAAAGGATTATTTGGTAGACTTTTCGGAAATGTAAATAATTCGGTACAACAACTATTTGCAAAGTACCGAAAAATTGGCTTTGAAATCGATAAAATTTCTGATCAACTGGAAAGCTTTAAAAAAGTGTTGCAACGAGACAATATCATGTTAGAATCTTTATACGACAAAAACAAAGATTATTTCCAAGCACTGAATATTTATATTGCAGCAGCGGAGCATAAATTTGATGAAATTCAGGCATCTATTATTCCAGAGCTAGAACGAAAAGCCAGAGAAACAAATAATCAAATGGATGTACAGGCAGTTAGTGATATGATTCAATTTGCAGACCGCCTGCAAAAGCGTACACATGACTTAAAAATTAGCCGTCAAATTACCCTGCAAATGGCACCGCAAATAAGAATGATTCAGCACACCAATCAGACACTAGTAGAGAGAATTCAATCTTCCATCCTAACTGCCATACCGTTATGGAAGAATCAACTAGTTATAGCAGTTTCTCTATATAATCAGCAAAAGGCAGTCGATACACAGAAAAATGTTTCTGAGACTACGAACGAATTGCTATTGCGAAATTCTGAAATGCTTAAACAAAACACAATTTCTGCAGCACGTGAAAACGAACGAGGTCTTGTTGATATTGAAACACTGAAGAAAACACAAGATAACCTAATCGAGACACTAGAAGAAACCTTACAAATTCAACAAGAAGGCCGTGAAAAACGTCATCAAGTAGAACTTGAACTGGTCCAAATGGAAAACGACCTCAAAAACAAACTACTTGAAGTACGGTCTAAAGCAAAACGGAACTAACATACCAAAAACCCCTGCACAAATATCGCAGGGGTTTACTATTATCTAGAAGTCGGGAAGAGACGTTGAACTACTTCCGTAAATTCATCGAAAATCCCAGCAACAGGTCTGCCTTCTCTAATATCATTCGTATACCCTTCCATTCGATCGACAAACTCTGGGTTTACAGAAACATACACATTACGGATACTGCCATCTGAATGACGAACCTGATTTGCTATCTTTTCTTCCACATCTTTCGTTAATTCCTGTTTACCTTCTCCTTCTAAAACAGCTGCTACATATGCATTTCTATTAGTTACGATGATACTGCAAGATTCCACTTCTTTTAAATCAGTAATTTTCTTAGAGGCTTCATCTGCTACTTCAAGCCTTGGCTCATTTGTGTCATTAACTCTACGTGGGTTAATGTCGCCGTTTCTTACATTCCTATTGTAACGCCCCATTTTATCGTAATTAACATTAAGTGCGTTATCTGGGTTATTATTTTGATCTGCACCATAATTATCTACATTGCCACAACCTGTCATCACCATTGTCATGATAAGGCCAGTTACTAAAAATCCTTTTATATTCAATTCCTACACCTCTTTCATCATATTTACCTATATGTTTCATCAAGAGGGAGGGATTTATTCGGTTTTTATCATAAAAATAAGGTAACATAAGTATTAGAAATTTTGTTTATAGGACGAAGAGAGGTCAACTATGGTAAAGTATGAAAAGCAGGAGTATTTATCCTTTTATGGTCTAGAACAATGGGGTTCGATACATACTAGCGAAATTATTACCTACAATCAACACGAAATATTTATCCAATTTTTTATGCCTGATAATACTAAGAAATTAGTTACTATTGTACATGGTTATCTCGATCATTCTGGAGCACTATCGAAAATTATTGATACATTAGTTTCTGATGGATATGGTGTGGTTACGTTTGACTTGCCGGGCCATGGACATTCTAATGGAGTAAGGGGAGATATTGAAGATTTCTCAGCATATGCTCAAGTTCTACATGCGGTCCATTCTCACATTATTAATAAAGGGATAACTTATAAAAAATGGTCAATAATGGGACATAGTACTGGTGGGGCCATCATTTTAAATTATATGAACGAGTACAAATTCACATTTGATAAGGTGATTTTGGTAGCACCATTGATTCAACCATATTTGTGGTCATTTTCAAAGTTTGGTGTTAAACTCATTGGGGAGAAAATAGTTCATTTAAAAAGAACATATAGAAAAAATTCTTCAGATCCTGAGTATTTAGCGTATGTGAAAAACGATCCACTTCAATTCACAAAGTTACCTGTAAGTTGGCTTCAGTCTCTTGAGCGGTGGAACAGCAGTCTTTTAGAACAACTATCAAAAAGTGAAAAGACACTGTTAATTATTCAAGGGAATAAGGACACAACTGTTGATTGGAGGTATAATATAAAGTTCATTCTTAAAAAATACCCAAATGCTACGTGTGTACTTATTGATGGAGGTAATCATCAACTTCTCAATGAAACGGCAATAATTAGGGACCTAACTTTTACACATATTAAAAGATATTTATCAGTCATTGGGGATAATAAGGATAGAAGAAACTAAAGTATAAAAAAGGTGGAATAAGAAAATGGAAGAGACAAAAGCTACAAACGTTCAAGTAGGAGATACCATTCAAATTAATAAAGGAACAAAAAAAGGGAGCAAAGGCACCGTTATTGTTGTTAGAGACAGCTCTGTAATTGTGGAGCTAGGAAAAAATCCCAATACAGGTGAACCAATTCGTACTGTTATCAACCATAAGAACTATAAAGCTTTATAAATAGTAAAAGACACCGGAGATTAATCCGGTGTCTTTTTTAAATTGAATTACTGTGCAAAAACGTGGTTACCAATTGTCTTTGTTACTTTTCTTGTACGGATCCATTCATCACTTGTTTTGTCTGGATTAAAGAAGTAAAGTGAGTTATTGCCATCCCCTCGGAATGCAATAGCCTCTTCCACTGCTTTTTGGGCTTCCTCATCCGCGGACTTGTCGATCTGACCGTTTCCTACTGGAGAGAATTGGTATACTCCACCGGGACTCGTTTCATAAACTACTTCCTTAATGGAGTCAGGGAATTGGTCACTGTCCACTCGGTTTAATACAACTGTTGCCACAGCAACTTTTCCTTCATACGGTTCTCCTTTAGATTCCGCATGCACAAGGCGTGCCAATAATTCTTTATCATTTTGCGATACTTTCTCTGGGAGCTGTAAAGCTTCTCCAGGAAAAATAAGATGGTTGTTTTTATTATTTAATTCCTTCATTTCCTTGACGGAAACTCCGTAAGTCTTTCCTATATTCCAAAGTGAATCGCCTGATTTTACTTTATGTGAATCAGTTGCATGTGCATCAAATCCTGTTCCAGCAAACAATGCTACTGCTGCAGTAGAAATGACAATAAGTTTTTTCATAAATAGATTTCCTCCTTGTGTTGTGGATAATCATCAACTCTCGGACGCTCTAAGAAATATCCTAACAAGTATATAGAACTATTTCACTGTATAAATGTTGGAATGGGATGATATATATTGTAGATATTACCTACTTTTCACATTTAATAGGATAATTATGGGATTGAAGTGGGAAAATAAGTTCATTACTCCAAGATAACCTAATTCAAATTGATGGGAGATGTTGTATTGCGCTACATATCAAAGTATCCGACAGCAGTTCACAGCTTTATTCTATCCTTGATGTTAATCCAAGGAACCTATCAAATGTTGCAAGCTCATTATGGAAGGGGAGTAACACAGCTCTCCATAGGTATGATAATCTTGTTTTCCTATTTCATTCGATATGAGATAAAATTGGACGAAACAAGAGTACATTACGAAATACGGTTTATAGGTCATACGTTTTATTCGAGAAAAATAAATGCCGGTGATATAAGGAAAATAGTCTTTAAGCGAGTGGGATGGTCAGCAATGGGAGCATTCATTTATACAGATGAATTTTTCCCCATCCGATTAATAAATTTTAAACCTGATAATATGTATGATCAATTACATCTGTATGGGAAGAAAAACGGAATTTCTGTCATAAGTCGGGAAGATCTGGTACAGCAAAAAGGGAATGTCACAAAAGAAAGCTGAAGCATACATAAGTAGCTCCAGCTTTTTATCGTTGTGCTCGAATAACACTTATTTCAATATGTTCCTGTGATTCATATGTTAACTTTTCATGTTGATGCATCACTTCAAAATACTTATCATCTATTACTTCAGACGGGTCCATTTCCGGTTCCGATGGCTCAAGTTCACCCAAAGAGATAGGAGAGATCATTACTTTCTTAAATCCATGTTTTTCAAGAGTCTCTTTCCATTCGTCTTTACTAAACATATTCGGCATATTGTAGAAAAGCTTCATTCTGTCTTCCAATTCACTTTGCAATGTACCTTTCTTCGTCATCTCAAACGCTAACAGAACTCCATCCTCGTTCAGAAGTCGAACCACTTCCGGAAGAGTTTTGTTTATATCAGTAAAAGATAAAACTGATTCAGAGAGTATAAAATCAAAACTGCTATCTCTAAATTCTGTTTCTTCAATATCCATTTGTAGGGCAGTTATCCCTGCTTGATGTTCTGTAAATCGATTGTTGGCTTTTTCAATCATAATTGGATGATTATCTATAGGTGTAATATTTACATTCATAGCATTTAGAAATAAAGACGTTTGTCCTGTTCCACATCCAATTTCAAGTAGCTTTTTCTCTGAAAGATTTTCTTTTAATAGGATGGTTTTGGTTAGCTCCAACCCTCCAGGATGAGCACCGCCAATTCCAAACAATGCTAATAAATCTGTATATGGTCTATTGTTCATTCCTTTTTCACCTCATCTAATCATATGAAAGAACAGTTGTGTTTGTTCATTGTAAAAAGATGAGGTAAAATAGTTGAGAGATAATGTAGGAGGTGCAAAGTAAATGATACATAATTCTTGGGATAATAAAGAAACAGTACAGCATGTTAAGTGTGTACATACAGATGCAAAAAAATATCTAGTGAGCAATATGCTGACTGTTGGAAAAACGTACGAAGTGAAAAATGAAACGGAAGAGTTTATATTCGTAAAAGACAACAGCGGCCACATTGGTGGATATTATAAAACCTATTTTGAAAAAGCATAAGGAAACGAAGAGACAAGGCGGAAATACGTCTTGTTTTTTTTTTTGTATTTTCATTCGTTATTTGGATTAGACTTGAAAGATGAGGGGAAAAGAGTAGAGGGGTGACTTTTTTGAGAAATTTTATGTTAACAATAACCTTGCTGTGCACGATTTTAACAGGTTGTACTCCTTTAGTGGAACCAGAAAATGAAAGTGAAAATGAAGTTCAAGAAACGAACACATCACCTGAAAAAGATGTTGAAAATCAACAATATAGATTCACGAATAAAGAAGTAATAGCGACCAATTTAAACATACCTTGGTCTATTGCTAAATCAGGAGATACATTTTTCATTACTGAAAGAACAGGGAAAATTGTAAAAATAAATAAAGAAGGCATGACAAGGGAAGATATCCAACTGGAAAGACCGTTATTGGTCTATGGTGAGGGCGGATTGCTTGGCTTGGAACTACACCCTGACTTTCAAAAGAACGGACTCGCGTTTGCCTATCATACATATGGGACTGAAGAGAGGGTAAAGAATAGGATTGTAACATTGAAGTATGACGGAACAGAATGGAAGGAAGCAGGAGTTCTGTTGGAAGACATCGATGGAGCTATTTATCACAATGGCGGACGGATAAAAGTTGGACCAGATAACAAGTTATATATAACAGTCGGAGATGCCAATAAACCCGAGACTGCACAGAACAAAGAACTGATTACTGGCAGCATTCTCCGCATGAACTTGGATGGTACTGTACCTGAAGATAATCCTTTTCCAAGATCCTATGTTTACAGTTACGGCCATCGAAATCCTCAAGGGTTAGCATGGGACAAAGAAACAGGTGAGATGTATGCATCAGAGCATGGCCCATCTGCTTTTGATGAAATCAATATTATAAAAAAAGGCAAAAACTACGGATGGCCAACTTATACAGGGGATGACCATGCTGAAGAAGTAGAACCGCCTCTATATCACTCTGGTACTGATACTTGGGCTCCATCTGGCATTGTTGTTGAGAATGGAATTCTGTTTGTAGCAAACCTAAGAGGTGAAATGGTGAGAGCTTTCGACATTAGCTCCAACCAACAATCTGTAATTTGGAAAGATAATGGCCGAATTAGGGATGTGTGGAAGGAGGGGGATTCCATCTACTTTATAACCAATAACACAGATGGGAGAGGAAACCCTGTCCCAGAAGATGACCAGTTGATCAAACTGGACTTATCGTTTGATTAACTAGAAAAGAAAAAGATTTTTAGTTGATCTTTGCCAATATTCTAGGGGGAACAATATGAAGAACTGGATAAAAAAAAATATACTTCTGACCATTATACTAATACTCATCTTAATTGTAATACTTACCAGCGTCTATCATAGTTATAAGCCATTGCCAGAAGGCGTATCCTTTGAAGGTGATGTCCACTACGTATCTGAAGTGGATTTTCTCTATGATCTTACTTATGGAGACAAGGATAACCTTCAAAAGGAACATAAGATATTTGATCGCATTTTTCAAATAATTGATGATGCAGAAGAGTTTATAGTAATAGACATGTTCTTATTCAATGGATATCATGATGGAGAATTGGATTACCCTCCGTTAAGCTCCAACTTGATGGAAAGACTTATTTCTAAAAAGAAGGAGAGCCCAAATGTAGATATTGTATTCATCACCGATGAAATCAATACAACTTACGGGTCACATGAGGCGGAAGAGTTGTCTATGTTAGAAGATAACGGAATAAGAGTCATCGAGACGAATGTGAAGGTGTTGCGAGATTCCAATCCGCTATATTCTGGAGTCTGGCGAGTGTTCTTTCAATGGTTCGGTCAAGGTGGTTCGGGCTGGATCAAGAACCCAATGGCAGAAGATGCACCTGAGACAACCGTCCGTTCTTACTTGAAACTTTTAAACATAAAAGCAAATCACAGAAAGGTAATTGCGACAGATAAAACAGCTATGATTTCTTCAGCCAACCCACATGATGCAAGTGGACTGCATTCAAATACCGCCTTTGAAGTTTCTGGTAATATTGTTGCTGATATATTAAAAACGGAACAGGCAATCCTTGATTTTTCTGGGGGTGGCGGTTTACCAAAATACACTGGACAGACAGAGAAAGGTGACATTGCAGTTCAACTGTTAACGGAGAGGAAAATATTAAATCATGTTCTTGAAGAAATAAGAAAATCCAAGGATAAAGAAGAAATCTGGGTAGGGATGTTCTATCTGGCAGAAAGAAAGATTATTGAGGAACTAATTGACGCTGCAGACCGGGGAGTGACCGTTAATTTAATTCTTGATCCTAATGAACATGCATTCGGCCAACAGAAGATAGGACTTCCTAATCGACCTGTTGCATCAGAGCTGTTAGAAGAAGGGCAAGGCAATATTGAATTAAAATGGTACAACACCCAAGGGGAACAATACCATCCTAAAATGATCTATTTTAATCGGGCAGAAGAATCCACCATTATCGGAGGGTCAGCAAATTTTACAAGAAGAAATCTCTATGATCTCAATTTGGAAACGGATATAAAGATAACTGCCAATAACAACGAGCAAGTAATGAAGGATATGGATGATTATTTCCTAAGGTTATGGAGTAACGAGGACGAGATATATACCCTCCCTTACGAAACTTATAAAGACGAAATGCCTATCGTAAAAAAAGCCATGTACCGCCTACAAAAAATATTCAGATTCACAACTTACTAAAACAAGCTGTCCAGATTTTTTGGAAGCCGCTGAAAAACTGAAATATCTTATATTTAGTGATTTTTAGCTGTGGATTGTAGCAAAAGGTTAAGATTCCTGAGGGAGATAGTGCTAGCTTGAGACCCCGCAGCAAAGGAGGCCACTGAAAAACTGATAACGTAAAATTTTTATTGATTCCTAGCTGTGGATTGGAGCAAAAGGCGAAGACTCCTGAGGGAGCAAGCGCTAGGTGGAGACCCCGCAGGCGTAGCCGAGGAGGCTCCAGCAGTGCCCCTAGGAAAGCGAAGCCATTTGCGGAAATCCACAGCGGTGTTTATAAAAATATTAAAATCAAGACTTTTTCAGTGGCCTCCAGCAAAGCGAGGAGGCTCCAGCACCGCCCCTAGGAAAGCGAAGCCATTTGCGGAAATCCACAGCGGTGTTTATAAAAATACTAAAATCAAGACTTTTTCAGTGGCCTCCAGCAAAGCAGGAGGCTCCAGCACCGCCCCTAGGAAAGCGAAGCCATTTGTGGAAATCCAAAGCGGTGTCTGAACAACATCTTATTTCTAGAGATTTTTCCAGCGGATTCAATTATTGGACAGCTTATTGTATAGGTAACACATATAACAAAACAAAAAAGAAATGCAAAACAGTCCCGCCTAATACAAAAATATGCCATACCGCATGATGATACGGAAACGCCCGCCAAACATAAAAAACTGCTCCTAAACTATAAACAACCCCTCCAGCAACAAGAAAGGCTATACCGCCAGTCCCCACAGTAGAAGTAATATCATTCCAACCAAACACCGCAAGCCAACCCATCAATACATAAAGAAGGGTAGAAGCCAAAATAAATCTTTTTACAAAAAACACCTTAAACACCGTTCCCGCTATCGCCAGGCCCCATACTATTCCAAAAAGTGTCCAGCCTAGGGCACCATCCATAATAATAAGGGTAATGGGAGTGTAGCTTCCCGCAATAAAAAAGTAAATCGATG
The DNA here is from genome assembly GCF_001293645.1 of Bacillus sp. CHD6a. Taxonomy (GTDB): domain Bacteria; phylum Bacillota; class Bacilli; order Bacillales; family Bacillaceae_I; genus Sutcliffiella_A. Next base: position 274,077 of record NZ_LBMD01000001.1, on the reverse strand, counting down.
AATGATCTAGAATTTCAAAAACATTTTTAGCTTTCCCCTTAGGCAATGCATGTAATAGTGTAGAGGCTGTGTAAAGCATTATCATGGTTACACCGTAAACGATAAAAGTTGTCACATGAAGGGAAGTCCCGTTGATAGCAGAGAACACTATCAATAATACAAGAGCAGCAATACTCGTTAAAATGCCGATCCCATGAGTAATTGTATTTGCAATTTCTTCTCCTTTTGAAAAGGTATGTGTTTGAGCCATGTTTATCATCTCACTTTTGTCGTTTAATGAACTAAACTAAATTGTTACTTCCTATCATAACAACTATAAGTACTTTTTTCCAATAAAAAAGCATGTCATGAAAGTGAGATTAACTTTGCATTACATGCTTTTTGGGGAAAGTGCCGGTTTTGTTGAATTTTTGTACAAAAAACAGGTGGAAACACTCGTTTTGATGAGTGTTTTGAATCGTTCGGTCATTTCGAGTCTTGGTTCGGACAATTTTCTCATGGTATAGGAGGGGGTTCGGACATTTGAGATGCGTGTTAGGTCAACTTTCAACGACCTTTAGACAAGTTAAAATTCCGTTCGGTCAATTTTGAGAAAACTTCGGTCAACTTTGCCAAAACTTCGGTCAAATTCGGACAAACTTTGGTCAACTTTCGAAAAACTTCGGACAATTGGCGCGTTGCCCCCCGTTATCTATCCCTATGACCCGCGTTGCCCCCCGTTATCTATCCCTATGACCCGCGTTGACCTCCATAAAACCTGTCCAAGACCCTACCTATCCTATTTATAAAGCGAATCTTCCGTAACTTTTACTTTTCTAAGTTTAATAAATCGAATGGTATGCAGGACAATCACTTTGGAAACTGCATAGGTCGGTACTGCAAGCAATAAACCAAGCAAGCCTGCAAATTTGCTTGCTACTAGTAAGAGTAAAATGATGGTGAGTGGGTGAACATCCAATTTCTTACCCATAACCTGTGGCGAAATCAAATTGCTTTCTATTTGCTGAACAATGATTACTACCACTAGTACCCACAAGGCCATAATAGGTTCATCAAAAAAGGCTACGATAACACTTGGTATAGTCCCAATAAACGGTCCAATGAAAGGAATCACATTTGTAAACATGGCTATCAAAGCTAAGACAAGCGAATATTCCAGTCCAATTATTAGAAACCCAATATAAATTAACACCCCAACAAATACACTGACAATAATTTGACCTTGAATATAGGAACTCAAAGCTATGTCCATGTCTTTCAATACACTTCTACCTTCGCGCTCATGTTGGCGAGGTATTATTTTAATCACCTGATCAGGCAATCGATCTCCATCTTTTAACATGTAAAAAAGGACAAACGGGATAATTACAAGTAACACAAGAAAACCAGTTATTGCGCTAATTATGTTCACTACGTTTGAGCCAAAAGCAGTAACATAAGCATTTAAATTATCTGCAAGTTTACCGGATATCTCTTCTAGAGAAAACCGCTCATTTTGCTGAAATCTCGCAATATATTCATTTTCTTGCAATTCAAACGTGTAATCTCTGATATCATTGATTATTTCTGGTGTATTCTTTACAAGACTATTAACCTGTTGTTGTAAGGTAGGACCAATAAAGAACAATAACATGGTAATTAGACCAATAAACATAAGGTATATGCTTAATATTGCTAACCCTCTTGGGACATAGCGATCAGCAAGGTTTACAAGAGGTCTAAGTAAATAATAAAGAACACCTGCTAGAATAATCGGTGCAAATAACGTGCTAATCATCACGGTGAGAGGGGTGAAGATAAAATCTACTAGTGATGCTAAGAAAATAATTAACAGTATGACAATAATTCCATAGCCAACCTTAAACCACTTCGTTTGCGGCATTCCTACACCTCATTCATTCTAAGTTATCAACTTCATAAATTATATAGGTAAAAAGCGAATATTACTAATACGAAATAATGCCAAAAAGGTTTCAAAATTTGAAAAAAGCCCTTTTATTCTAAAGGGCCTTTAACAATTTTAGGAGTGAAGATCAGCTAACTGTTGCTGTACACTTGCATCCTCTAAATATTCATCATACGTCATTTGTTTATCCACCATACCTTTAGGTGTGATTTCAATGATCCTATTTGCAATCGTTTCAATGAACTGATGATCATGAGAAGTGAAAATAATGGACCCCTTGAAATTAATCAGCCCATTGTTTAGAGCTGTAATAGATTCAAGGTCCAAGTGGTTCGTAGGGTCATCAAGCAATAGTATGTTTGATCCGGAAAGCATCATTTTAGAAAGCATACAACGCACTTTTTCTCCTCCCGATAGAACACTCGCTTTTTTCATAACTTCTTCACCAGAGAATAGCATTCTACCTAGGAAACCGCGCAAGAAGCTCTCAGTCTGGTCATTAGGAGAGTACTGACGCAACCAATCTACAAGGTTCATGTCTACGCCTTCGAAAAACTTGGAGTTGTCTCTTGGGAAAAATGCCTGTGTAGTCGTGATTCCCCATTTGAAGGTTCCACTATCCGGTTCCATTTCACCTGAGATAATTTTTAAAAGAGTGGTGTTTGCAATTTCATTTCCACCTACAAGGGCAATTTTATCATCCTTGTTCATAATGAAACTTACATTATCTAATACTTTTTCGCCATCGATTGTTTTAGTCAATCCTTCTACACGTAAAAGATCATTTCCGATTTCGCGTTCCGGTGTGAAATTCACATAAGGATAACGACGAGATGAAGGCTTTATGTCATCCAAAGAAATCTTATCTAAAAGCTTCTTACGGGATGTCGCCTGTTTGGATTTAGAGGCATTTGCACTAAATCGGGCAATAAAGGCTTGAAGCTCTTTGATTTTTTCTTCTTTTTTACGGTTCACATCAGATGCCATTCTAGCCGCAAGTTGACTGGATTCATACCAGAAGTCATAGTTACCAACATAGATTTGGATTTTACCGTAGTCTAAGTCAGCAATATGCGTACAAACTTTATTTAAGAAGTGACGGTCATGGGATACAACAATGACTGTATTCTCAAAGTTGATAAGGAATTCTTCTAACCATTGTATCGCTTTAATGTCCAAGTGGTTGGTAGGCTCATCAAGTAATAGTACATCGGGTTTACCAAAAAGAGCTTGCGCCAAAAGTACTTTTACCTTTTCACCACCAGTGATGTCGGCCATTTTCTTTGTATGAAGATCTTCAGAAATTCCTAAACCTTTTAAAAGGATTGCTGCTTCTGATTCAGCTTCCCAACCATTTAATTCAGCAAATTCGCCTTCAAGCTCTGCAGCTCTCATACCATCTTCATCTGAAAAGTCTTCTTTCATATAAATAGCATCTTTTTCCTGCATTACTTCATATAGACGACTATGTCCCATGATTACCACTTTAAGAACTTCGTGTTCCTCATATTCAAAGTGGTTTTGCTTCAGGATAGCCATACGCTCATCCTTATTCATGTGTACGTCGCCAGTTTGAGCTTCTACTTCACCGGACAAGATTTTCAAGAAAGTAGATTTACCGGCACCATTAGCTCCAATTAACCCGTAACAGTTTCCAGGGGTGAATTTTATATTAACATCTTCAAATAACTTTCGATCGCCATAACGTAGACCAATATTCGTAACTGTAAGCATGTAATTAGTTTCCTCCAAAATTAATGTCGTTGAAATTATACCATTAAATGAGGACGTTGCAAAAGATTCATTTAGTATAGAAGCAAAATAAAAAAGACCAGTCTCCATTCTGACTGGTCATTTTGTATTTAATAAACATAAATATAAGCCACCATTGGAGGACTATGATGTCCGTTGTGGTGTGAATGGGTGGAACAGATTAATTTGTATACTCCAGTTTTATCAAATTGCACATCAATTAGTGTTTCTTCGCCTTTTTTTATGACACCATTAATATCTGTTCCTTCAATTGAAAATGGATGTTCACTGCCATTTACCCCGAAAATACTAAACGTTATTTCTTTGCCTTTAGGTACGGTAATAGTACCAGGATCAAAGCGGTAGGCCTCTATTTCTGTGCCGTCTGCCAATTTTGTCTTAAATTCCGAAGTGATCATGTTGAATACCAGTTTTTCTTCTTCAGATGGTTTGCCAGTGGTAGGAACTACCCCTTTATTAACCACATACCATCCCCCTAATCCAGCGATTATGCAAAGTACAGTTGTAATAAGAAAGCTTTTCTTTATTACAAAAAATTTCATTCCATCCTCACCCTTTCCTTTGCTTGGCTTCTACTTAAATGTGTATGCAAAGGAGGGGGGAGGGTTGTCTACATTTTTACAAAATTTCTTATAACAATCTTTTATGGAGGACATACTAAAAAAAATATTCATGGGAGGGGCAAGGCTTAATGGATAAACAGTTGTCATCTTCTGAAATAGGGAATCTTTGGATGACGTATCAACAGAAAACAATGCTAGCTAGGCTTTTAGAGCATTTTCTAGCGAACAAACAAAATGAAGAAGTTCACAACTTGGTACAAACCTACTACGATCAAGAATTAAATTTTATTAATGAACTAACAGAACTCTTTAAGCGAGAAAATATGGTGGTGCCTGTCGGGTATGTCGAAAGCGATGTAATGCCGTCGACGAAGCCTTTGTATGACCAGTACTTCGATGCACTGTTCCTAAGAGTGATGATGAAAATAACTATTGGTCTAAACGCTTTAAATGTCAGTATGTCTTATCGACAAGACATCACGGCGTTATATAGAAGATTTCTGGATGTAACAACAAATACATATAACGAATTGACTCAATTCTTATTGAAAGATGGGGTTCTTACTCGTCCACCAATGATTCCGATGCCGGAAAAAGTGGAATTTGTAAAAGGGGAAGGCTATATGGCAGGCTTTAATATTTTCAGCGAAAAGAGACCATTGAATGCCATTGAACTTTCGCTATTGTATCAGGGTATTGAAAGCAACGTACTTGGGTTTCAGTTGTTAAGAGGGTTTGAACAGGTAACAAGGGACAAAGAAGTGAAGAAATACTTTGAAAGAGGAAAAGACTTGGCGAAACAAATTATTGATACTTTCAGCGAGATACTCCTATCGAGCGATATACAGCCTCCCATAGTTGCTTGGGGGAATCCTACCTTATCAACGGATTCACCATATTCTGAGAAGCTCATGATGTATTTGACAAACCTGCTCAGCAGCTTCGGGCTTACAAGCAACGCTCTTGGTACATCATTTAGCCTTCGTTCCGATCTCCCGACAAAGATGACGTTAATTGCAAAAGATATATTTGATTATGCTAAAGATGGTGGACAATTAATGATTAAGAATGGCTGGATGGAAGAGCCACCTCAGTCATTGAAAAGCACAAAGTAAAAGACGAAGGCGTCCATAAGCGGACGCCTTTTGTCATGTTGGGAAAACTTTTGATCTGGTCAAGAAACGTACACCTTCTGGACCTTCTAAGGAGAACATTCCACCTCTGCCTGAAACGACATCAATAATGAGCTGTGTATGCTTCCAGTACTCATACTGCTTTTTATTCATGTAGAAGGGAGCACCGCCTATTTCTCCAAGTAAAACATCAGAATCTCCAATCATAAAGTCTTCCTTTGGATAGCACATAGGGGAACTCCCATCGCAGCATCCCCCGGATTGGTGGAACAGTACAGGTCCATGTTTGCCTACAAGCTTTTCAATTAATTCAACGGCAGCTTCGGTAGCCAGTACTTTTTCCATCTTAAAAGAATCCTAATTTTTTTGGACTGTAACTTACTAAAAGATTTTTCGTTTGCTGGTAGTGGGAAAGCATCATTTTATGGTTCTCACGACCGATTCCACTCATTTTATATCCACCGAATGCAGCATTGGCAGGATATGCATGGTAGCAGTTAGTCCAAACACGTCCCGCTTCAATTTGGCGTCCGAAACGATAAGCAGTATTTACGTCTCTTGTCCAAACTCCTGCTCCAAGCCCGTAAAGAGTGTTATTTGCAATTTCCAATGCTTCTTCAGCTGTTTTAAAGGTGGTCACAGATACAACTGGCCCAAAGATTTCTTCTTGGAAAATTCTCATCTTGTTATTGCCTTTAAAAACGGTCGGTTTTACATAATAACCATTAGCTAAATCGCCTTCAAGCATATTTCGTTCTCCGCCTGCAAGAAGTTCTGCACCTTCTTCTTTTCCAATTTCGAGATAAGAAAGGATTTTTTCCAACTGCTCCGAAGAGGCCTGTGCTCCTATCATCGTTTCTGTATCAAGAGGATTACCTTGTTTGATTTGAGAAACCCGTTCAAGTGCACGCTCCATAAATTTATCATAAATGGATTCATGTATGAGGGCACGGGAAGGGCATGTACATACTTCACCTTGGTTGAGTGCAAACATAACAAAGCCTTCCACTGCTTTATCAAAGAAATCATCATCTTGAGCCAGCACGTCTTCAAAGAAAATGTTCGGTGATTTCCCGCCTAGCTCAAGCGTTACCGGAATGATGTTTTGAGAAGCATATTGCATAATTAATCGGCCTGTTGTCGTTTCTCCAGTAAAAGCAATTTTTGCAATTCGGTCACTGGAGGCTAAAGGTTTCCCAGCTTCCACACCAAATCCATTAACAATGTTTAATACACCTGGAGGTAAAAGGTCTGAAATTAGCTCAGTTAAAACCATGATGGAAGCAGGTGTCTGCTCAGCAGGTTTTAAAACGACACAGTTCCCAGCTGCGAGAGCTGGAGCAAGCTTCCAAGTGGCCATTAGTAACGGGAAATTCCAAGGAATTATTTGTCCCACAACCCCTAGTGGTTCATGGAAGTGGTACGCGATTGTGTCGTTATCAATCTCTCCTAGCGACCCTTCCTGGGCTCTAATACAACCTGCAAAATACCTAAAATGATCAATAGCAAGTGGAAGATCTGCGGCCATCGTCTCTCGAACCGGTTTTCCGTTCTCCCATGTTTCCGCAACTGCTAGCATCTCCAAGTTTTCTTCCATGCGATCTGCAATTTTATTAAGAATGTTTGCTCTTTCAGCTACAGACGTTTGACCCCAAGCTGTTTTTGCTTTATGTGCGGCATCCAATGCCAATTCAATATCCTCTGCAGTGGATCGAGCAACTTCACAAAAAACCTGACCTGTAACGGGAGTGACATTTTCAAAATATTCACCTTTTACTGGAGCGACCCATTCACCACCAATATAGTTGTCATACCGGTTTTTAAAAGAAACTTTAGAATCTTTCTCACCTGGATTAGCATAAATCATTTGAAAATTCCTCCTCAAAATAGATTAATAGGTTGTGTACGAAACTTATTTATGTAAGCGCATACAAAAGACTACAAAAAATAGAAAGGTTAGACAACCTATTGTAAAATGAATTTTAAACATTCTGATAATAAAATGCAAGGGAAAAGTTTTTTTCAGTCCTTTAATGACGGTTAGGCTTGACTTCACTTTGGTTGCAGGTGATCCATCATTCCGTTAAAATAATATGGAAACTAATAAACTCCTTCATTTACCTAACTCCAATTACCTACTAAACCATTTCCCATTTATAAACGAGGTGTCCTATGTACGAACAAGGAAAAGAAATATTGAAAGAATACTTTGGTTATGAAGATTTTAGGCCAGGTCAGAAAAAAATTATTGAAAGTATTGTAAACAAGTCAAATACACTAGGAGTGATGCCCACAGGAGGTGGAAAGTCCATTTGTTATCAAGTGCCGGCACTGTTGGAAAGTGGACTAACTATTGTCATCTCTCCCTTAATTTCCTTAATGAAAGATCAAGTGGATTCCTTGATAAATATCGGGATAAAGGCAACCTATATTAATAGTTCTTTGAACGTAGGAGAAATTAGAGAAAGAGTTCACCAGGTCGAACAAGGACGTATCAAACTCTTATACCTTGCACCAGAAAGACTGGATTCTTACGATTTCCAATCTATTTTATCTGCTGTTGAGGTTTCAATCGTTGCAATTGATGAAGCACACTGTATGTCCCAATGGGGGCATGATTTTAGGCCAAGCTATCGAGAAGTGGGTACCTTTATTAAAAGGATACCAGGAAACCCAGTCATAACTGCGTTTACAGCAACTGCAACAGAACAAGTTATCGAGGACATTCAAACGATGCTTGGAATAACACCAGATCATACATACGTAACCGGTTTTTCACGAGATAACCTGACATTTTCCGTTTTAAGAGGACAAAATAAGGACACTTTTTTGGAGAAATTCCTGAAAGCGAACAAGGGAGAATCGGGAATAATCTATGCAACTACCAGAAAAGAAGTCGATCAAATTTTTTCTTCATTTACCAAAAAGGGCTACAAAATTGGCAAGTATCATGCAGGATTATCTGAAGAAGAAAGAAAGGATTATCAAGAAAACTTTCTCCATGATCGACTCAAACTGATGGTTGCCACTAATGCGTTCGGAATGGGAATCGATAAGTCTAATGTTCGATTCGTCATCCATTACAATATGCCTAAAAATGTTGAATCTTACTATCAGGAAGCTGGAAGGGCAGGAAGGGATGGAGAGGAAAGCGAATGCATCCTCCTGTTTAATGCGAGGGATATACAAATTCAGAAGTTTTTGATTGAGGAAAGTATCCGCTCAACAGAACGCAAAATGCAAGAATATAAGAAACTTCAAGCTATGATGGATTACTGTTATACCCAACGCTGCCTGCAAGGTTATATTGTACAATATTTCGGTGAAGATACAGAACAAGTTTGCGGCAAATGCAGTAATTGTTCTACTGATTTTGTAGAGCAAGATATAACGCTAGAAGCACAGAAGATATTTAGTTGTATTCATAGAATGAATGAAAGATTTGGTGCACTTCTTGTAGCAAAAGTATTAAAAGGGTCAAAAGATAAGCGTATCCAGCAATTCCGTTTTGATAGCTTGCCAACTTATGGGTTAATGAAATCTTTTACAGAAAAACAATTGGTAGATCTGATTAATATTCTTATTGCAGAAGGATATTTAATACTGACGGAGGGGCAATATCCTGTGGTAAGATTAGGTGCGCGCGCCGTTCCAGTTCTAAAAGGGCAGGAAAAGGTCCTCTTTAAAGTGAAAGAGCAAGTGAGAGCTGTCGTTGAGGATAATGAATTGTTTGATAGGTTGAGAGAGTTACGTAGAAACTTATCAAAAGAAGAGGGAGTACCTCCCTATGTTATTTTTTCCGACAGCACTTTAAGAGAAATGTGTGAGGTCCTTCCAAGAGATGAAACGACTATGCTAGAAATCAAAGGAGTAGGCTCATTAAAGTTTGAGAAGTATGGGCCATTATTTTTAAGTGAGATAGGTAAATTTCAGGAGAATGAAGCCTCTGCTAAATTAAATTCATCCACTAAAAAAGATCCTATTAAGCCTAACAAGTCCTCTATTCCAATGAATCTTGGAGAATCTAGTCATATGTTTACTTATAGGCTACTGCAAGAAGGTCTGACTTTTAAAGAAATAGCCAAGGAACGGGGAATGAGTTTAATCACAGTTCAAAACCATCTATTTAAGTGTGCAAGTGATGAGGGTATGAAGGTTGATTGGGATTCATTTATTCCAGAGGAGTTTGAGGAGATAATAATTAAAGTTATTAAGGAAATTGGAATTGAAAAACTGAAGCCAATTAAGGAGAATTTACCCGATGGGGTTGATTATTTAGCAATAAAAGCGGTGATGGCCAAGCATAACATGATATAATGTTTAGTTTTTCTCTTGTCGGGAATATCACTCTTATAGATAAATCCATTAAACAGGAGGCGTTATATGATGAATGCTCGTGGACTGAAGAAACCTTTGTTAGTGGCAGGAGCTGCAAGCCTCACCGGGGCAGGACTGTTAGTATATAAACCCTACAGAGAAAAAATTGTGCAATACTCTAAAAAAGTTAAGAATAAATTAGTACCTTTAAAATTCAGAAAGACCGATTTACCAATTGAAAAAGCAGGGAATCCAGATCCTGAAGATATTCAAGATAATAACATGGTCAGTGAGGGAGCCCAATATTCAGTAGAGTATTATAATAAGAAAATGCAATAACAAAAGGCGTTCGGTCCAATCCGAACGCCTTTTGTATACACTTTATACGAAAAAGATAGCGTAAGCTCCACCCACTATACCTATTAACGCCAAAATCTAGACAAAAGCTACAATTACCATGGATGGTAATACCCAAAGGCTACGATGAGTAGCTGTTTTGACGAAGTCTCCAGCTCTAAATACGCCGGTTAATTCAGAAAACAATTGATTAGTATATGAGCGTTGTTATTGTAAGTACAAGACAGTTAGTGTAAAATTCCATCAAACACATATAAATAGGAGGATACAACATATGACAACGAACAAAACGGAATTAGCAACCTTTGCTGGAGGGTGCTTTTGGTGTATGGTAAAACCTTTTGATGAGCTACCAGGAATTGAGAATGTAGTATCCGGTTATACAGGCGGTAGCGTCTCCAATCCTACATATGAAGAAATTAAAAAAGGAAATACTGGTCACTACGAAGCTGTCCAAATAAAATTTAATCCTGATATCTTTCCTTATGAAAAATTACTGGAATTGTATTGGCCCCAAATAGACCCTACAGATGATGAAGGTCAATTTTTTGATAGAGGAAGTCAGTACCGTACAGCAATTTTTTATCATAATGAAGAACAGCAAAAACTTGCAGAGAAAACAAAAAAGGATTTAGAAGCAAGCGGAAGATATAAAATGCCAATTGTAACTGAAATTAAACAAGCTAGCGCATTCTATGAGGCAGAAGAATATCATCAGAAATTTTATAAAAAAAATCCTGAAAAATATAAACAAGAACGTCAAGAATCAGGTAGAGATGCTCATATAAAAGAGCATTGGGGTGAAGAATATACAAAGTAAGTGAGGGTGTGAAAGGCTACCCATCAGGAAAAAGAAGGGGGACTACCATTGATTCATCTTTTTACACACAATGATTTAGACGGGGTAGGCTGTGGGATTTTAGCCAAGCTTGCGTTTAAAGAGAAAGTAAAGGTTCATTATAATTCAGTCGGCAGTTTAAATTATCAGGTTGCTGAATTTATGGAAGAAGCAACTCCGCGGCATCAAATATACATAACTGATTTATCCGTCAATGAAGAGAACGCCAAAAAGCTCGACCATTTTGCTACACAACAAGAAGGCTTTGTTCAATTTATCGACCATCATAAGACTGCTATTCATCTAAATGATTATAGTTGGGCTTCTGTTACTGTTGAATATGAGGATGGCAGGCTGACAAGTGCCACTTCTTTATTTTATGAGTATCTGTTAAAAAAAGGGTTCATAGCCCAGTCAGAACCGTTAGATGAAGTAGTCGAATTGATACGACAATATGATACGTGGGAATGGGATCGAAATAAGAATACGAAGGCAAAAAGATTAAACGACCTTTTATACATGATTTCTATCGATGACTTTGATGAGAGAATGCTTCAGAAATTAAAAAGTGGGGCCGCGTTCGATTTCGATGACTTTGAAACACAAATACTAGATATGGAAGAACAAAAGTTAGAAAGATATTTGCGTAAAAAACGCAGAGAAATTGTTCAAAAACCTGTAGATAATAAGTGGGTAGGAATTGTACACGCTGAATCTTTTCTATCAGAACTTGGAAATATTTTAGGGAAGGAAAATCCCCATTTAGACTATATAGCAATGATTAATATGGGGAGCAAACGGATTAGCTTGCGAACAATACATGATGATGTAGATGTTTCACAAGTGGCTGGAAAATTTGATGGAGGGGGCCATGCGAAGGCTTCTGGTTGCAGTCTAACTGAACAGGCGTACAAGCTTTTTGTTGCCGAGGCATTCTCTTTAGATTCCCTCAAACAAGACGCTCGCCATAACGTCTTTAATGTCAAAGAGTCACCAAATGGCGTTCTTTACGACTCTAAGGATAAAGGATCATTATTTATTTTACCGAAAGATGATGGCACTTGGAAGGTGGAAAACAAGGAAAAATTTCTGGAAACTTCCTTCTCTTCTTTCCAAGAAGCGGAAACATTTATTAAAAGAAAGTATGCAGCATGGTTGGTTAAAGACGAGGAATATGTCAATTTCCTAGTTGAAAACATTAGAAGATTAAAGGCAAACTAAAGGTCAGTTATGGGGAGAGATAGGTTATGGCTATTAAAAGATTAGAACATGTTGGAATCATGGTTAAAGATATTCAGACGTCCTTAGAGTTTTATACAAATGTGGTCGGATTTTCATTAAAGGGACAGTTAGATCATCCAAATGGTGAGATAAAGCTTGCATTTCTAGGGTTTAATGAAACGGCAGAAACAGAATTAGAGCTAATTCAAGGGTATAATGACAATCTACCTGTAGAAGGTAAGGTCCACCATCTTGCTTTAACGGTAGATGATGTAGAGGCCGAACATGATAGGTTGAAAAGGTTGGGAGTCACTTTTATCGAACAGGAAATCACCACGTTGCCAAATGGAGCAAGGTATATCTTTTTTGCAGGTCCAGACGGTGAATGGATCGAATTGTTTGAAACACCGGTAAAATAAAGAGAAGGCAGGGAATAATTTCCCAGCCTTCTTTTTTTAAAAAGGAAAGTATAAAAAGTATTGATTTCCGTTCCAGCCGCTTCGCTTGCCTGCGAGCGTCTACGCGCCATTCACTCCAATCAACAAGGTGACTACGTTCAACATAAAGTCAATAAATTTAACTAACCGAATTTGATAATCCAATAACGTTTATTTAACGTTTTTTCTAGCTGTGGATTGGAGCAAATGGCGAAGACTCCAGCGGGGGAGAAACGGTAGGTTGAGACCCCGCAACGAAGTGAGGAGGCTCAAACACCGTCCCGCGGAAAGCGAAGCCAGTTGTGGAAAGTAACAGCGTCTATTACCCAAACAACTGATGTTTTTTAGGTTTAAAAAAGAACGTGTCGTTCCTTATTTCCTATCAATTGGTTTTCCTTTAGCTCGTGAACTTTTCAGCATATGTGTATACGTAAAGCCTAGACAAATGATTCCGGTGATAGAACAAGCATACCGAATGATGGACATCCAATCCATGAGTGTCACCCCTAAAAGGTAGTTGTTCTTATTCTCTCAAAGGTTGTAAAAATTATGCCTGACCTAAGTGTTAAGAGCTATATTTTTTATTCAACCGCTCTAATATCAAAGTTAATTCACTCGGCTTTAGCATCTCAACAGGTGAGACATTCTTTTCAAATTGAAGAAAATCCCCTTCAAGAAGGACCACATAACGGTCATTGATTTTTGCTATATGGACATTTTCACCAAAGTCCGCAAGCAACCCTTTGACAGAGATATGATCTAGCTTGAATTTCAGTTCTATGTCAGGTGTCTGTTCAATGATAGAAGAGGACGCTTCTATTACTTGTTCGTCAGACCACCTTTCCTGAAGTTCACGTTTAGGCGAAGTGGCCCAAGCTTCCATCGCCTGTTCCACTTTTTCTTTTTCTTCGCTTTCATCTTGATAGGTCTCGGAAATTTCCTGATGAACCATCCCCATCACTTGGTTCTTAATAATTTCTGGCATTGACTCACCATACTCTACATACTTCAAGAAATCCTCAAAATAACGGGAATGAGAGGACTGGTGAATTTTCAATTCTCCTTCCTCTACCATTCCATCCTCGACCATAAAAGGATACTGGATAGACTTCATATTCTTTGTAGTAATCGCCATCTGGACATTATGGATTAGCGTTTGTTCGTCTGTGATGGAAGCAACCTTTTGTTCAAAATCACACTTTAAAATAAACACAAAGGGATCATCAAAATATTTATTCAATTTAGCTTTCGTAATAATAAGAACTCCGCCACGGACCGCAGTAGTATCTGTATAGGTGGTCGCTATTTCATCAGCAGCAGCGGAAAATGCCTCTAAGCTTTCAGCCTGTTTAATACGATTAAATTGATTATAGTTGGGGTTTGAGCCAAGGTCGTACCCTGGTTCCACGATAAACCTCCCAATCTTCGTGGGTACTTGTTCGTTTTTAGGGTGACGATCTACCTTCCTTTTCGTGATTTTCATTAGCTCCCCATCCAGGAAAGGTTTTAGTGCGCTTTCTTCATATGTATTTTCATCCAACACTGCCATAGGTTTATATTGTTTCTTGGCATTATCTCCACTACCTTCTACTTCTATTAAGTAAAAGGCTAATGATTTAATATCAAAATCCATCTTTATCACCATTTTCACAAGGTATCTTTCAACACTTAAACAAGTATAGGCAAAAGAAAAGAAAGGGTCAACAGGAACCCCTTCTTAGAATTAACTATGCATATCCCTAACTTTTTGATCACTAGGAAGGAAAAACGTCAACAATCCTATAAAAGGTAAACAAACAGTAAAGATGATGGTATTTGTTAATCCGACCCAGTCTGCTAAAATACCAAGTGCAACAGATCCAACGGCACCCATACCAAAGGCTAGACCTACTATCAGTCCGGAAACCAAACCGATACGACCAGGAACCAGTTCCTGAGCGTATACTACTGTAACTGAAAAGCTAGAGAGAATGATGAATCCGATAATGGCAACCAGTACATAGGCAAATGTCGGACCTACAAAAGGCAGCATCAAAGCGAGTGGAGCAGACCCCAGCATAGAGAGAGAAATGATAAGTCTTTTTCCAAAGCGGTCTGCCAATGGCCCTCCAAAGAATGTGCCAACAGCACCTGCACCTAAGAAAACAAAAATATAAATTTGGGAATCTGCTATTGGTATACCATAATTCTCTATGGCGTAAAATGCGTAGAAGTTAGTGATACCCGCATGGAACCATGAACGTGCAAACACAAGAAAAATTAATAAACAGATAGAAAATGTGATGATTCGTCTATTTCCATTGAATTTTCCTGAAGTTGTAGTTTGTGGCGTTTTCTTTTGTTTAACAGGTCTGTTTGTATTTGCTACTTGCTGTTTGTACCAGGCCGCGATGTATAAAAGCAATATCACAGCTGCAGCAGCAACAACAGTAAACCAAAGCACTCCTTTTTGACCGAGTGGTAACAAGATATATGCTGCCATCAAGGGTGCCAAAGCCTGTCCAGAATTTCCTCCTACTTGGTATATGGACTGCGCTAGGCCTCTGCGATTTCCTGCAGCCATATAAGCTACACGTGATCCTTCTGGGTGAAATGCCGCTGAACCAAGTCCAATAAACAACACAGAAATTATAATCACCCAAAAGCTAGGTGCCAATGCCAAGCCAATAATGCCAAATAAAGAAAAGGTAAGCCCAATAGGCAGGGCATATGGAGAAGGCTTTTTATCTGTAATGATGCCAACAACTGGTTGAATAAGGGAAGAGGTAGCATTTAACGCAAATGCAATCAGTCCCAATTGAGTAAATGTTAACCCCATAGAATTTTGCAACACGGGGAATAAGGCAGGCACCACTGATTGTAATGCGTCATTCAACAGGTGAACAAGACCGATGATGAAAAGAATTGGATAAACGGTGGAGCTTTCCGTCGAAGCGGTAACTAGTTTGACTTTTTGTGCTTGCATTTTTATTTAAACCCCTTCTATGGTAATAGTTGAAAAAAGTCAAGATATGTATATTAAATAATCATAGCACGTCAATGCAGAACAATGGTAGATAATTTTACGGTATGCGAAATAAATGTCATTCTGGTAAACTGTAAGAAAAATAGAAAAGGGGAAAGGCCATATGATAGATTTAAGAAGTGATACGGTAACAAAACCAACAAAGGAAATGAGAAAGGCTGCCTATGATGCAGAAGTTGGAGATGACGTGTACGGTGAAGATCCCACAGTTACGCTGTTAGAAGAAAAAGCTGCAGAGATACTAGGGAAAGAAGCGGCACTTTTTGTTACAAGCGGGACACAAGGAAACCAGATAGCCGTATTGACCCATTGCCGACCAGGAAATGAGATCTTACTAGAAGAAGAGTCTCATATCTTTTATTACGAATCTGGTGCAGTTGCGGCCTTGGCAGGAGTTCAAACAAGAACCATTTCAGGCGTTAACGGGATAATGAATCCAGAAGATATAGAATCTGCTATACGTGGAGAGGATCAACACTTTCCTGAAACTGGTCTAATTTGTATAGAGAACACTCATAATCGAGCTGGTGGGGCAGTGGTACCTGTAACAAACATGGCAGAAATCTATAAAGTTGCACAGAGATATTCTATACCTGTTCACGTGGATGGCGCACGACTATTTAATGCCGCAGCAAGTTCGGGCACACCTATAAGAGAGTTCACAAAACATTGCGATACGGTACAAGTATGTTTGTCCAAAGGATTGGGTGCACCAGTTGGTTCGATCATTGCCGGTTCAAACGACTTCATTAAACGAGCGAGAAAATGGAGAAAGCGTCTTGGTGGGGGATTGAGGCAAGTTGGAATCATTGCGGCACCTGGGTTAATTGCTTTAACCCAAATGACGGAAAGACTTTCACAAGATCATGAAAATGCCACGTTTCTTGCTGAAGGATTAAGGGGAATTAGCTCTTTAAAAATAGTAAATTCGGTTGATACGAATATTGTGGTAGTGGATGTAGCCGGGTTGGATATGATGGCTGATCAGTTTGTAAAGTCGTTAAAAGAGAAAGGAGTATTGGCTGTTACGTTTGGACCTACGCTTGTGCGTCTAACGACTCATTTTGATGTGAGTAGAGGGGATATCGAGAGCGTTATTAATACGATTGATGCGATAGTCAAAACAAGATAAGTAATGGTAAGGGGCAAAATACCCCTTACCATTTTACATTCTTACTAGTGTATTTACGGCATGTTCTCTAAGCTTGAATTTTTGGATTTTCCCTGATGCTGTCATTGGATACTCGTCTACGATCTCTACATAGTAAGGTATTTTATATTTTGATATTTTTCCGGTGCAGTAGTCTTTGACTTCTTGACTGTTTAAGCTTTCGCCCGGTTTGACTTTAATAAATGCTGCAACCTGCTCGCCGAACTTTTCATCTGGAACTCCTACAATTTGAACATCGAAAATTTTCGGATGAGAGTATAAAAATTCCTCAATTTCACGTGGATAAATATTCTCTCCTCCTCGAATAATCATATCTTTTAGTCTGCCAGTAATGACGACATACCCTTCCTCATCGATAGTAGCAAGATCTCCGGTATGAAGCCATCCATCTTTATCAATTGTATCTTTTGTTTGATCTTCCATTTTGTAATAGCCTTTCATAACAAGGTAACCTTTTGTACATAGTTCGCCTTGAACGCCATATGGAACATTTTCCCCTGTTGCAGGGTCTATAATTTTTACTTCTACATTATTTAAAGCGCTTCCAACAGTTGATACGCGCTTTTCAATACTGTCGTGTGGGCGAGTTTGTGTAATAACTGGGGAGGCTTCGGTTTGGCCATAAGCGATGGTAATTTCCTTAGCTCCCATATCATTTACAACTCTTTTCATAATTTCGGTTGGACAAGGTGATCCTGCCATAATACCGGTTCGTAAACTTGACAGATTATAGTTATTAAATTCAGGGTGGTTTAGTTCAGCGATGAACATGGTTGGAACTCCGTAAAGAGCGGTACATTTTTCTTGCTCCACCGCTTTTAGAACTAATAGGGGATCAAACATAACAAGAGGGACCATTGTCGCTCCTGTAGCTACTGCAGCCAAGGTGCCCATCACACATCCAAAACAATGGAAGAAAGGAACCGGAATACAAATCCTATCTTCTTCTGTAAGTTTTTGGCATTCAGCAACATTAATGGCATTATTGATAATATTGGAGTGGGTAAGCATGACTCCTTTTGGGAAGCCGGTTGTACCAGATGTATATTGCATGTTGATCACTTCATCATAGTTTGTACTGTTCTGCCGGGTCAGTAATTCTTCGTCTGAAATGGACATGGAGTTTTTCAGTAGGTCATCCCATTGGAACATACCTGAGTGACTTTCGCTACCCATAAAAATGACGTTCTTTAATTTAGGTAGTCTATTAGATATAAGATCGCCAGGTGCGCAGTTTGCAAGCTCTGGACATAATTCTTGAAGCATATCCAAATAGCTAACTCCTTTAAAATCATCCATAAGAAGAAGCGTAGTGGACTCTGATTGCCGCAATAAATACTCGAGTTCCTTAGATTGATAGCTAGTATTGACTGTCACTAAAACTGCGCCAATTTTTGCACTCGCGTACTGTGTAATTAACCACTCCGGTTTATTGGAAGCCCAAACCGCAATGTGATCTCCTTTTTGAATTCCTAGGCTCATTAAACCTTTTGCTACTTGGTTACAGATTTGCTGAAACTCTTTATAACTATAACGCAATCCTGTTTCTACATAGACCACAGCTTCTTTATCAGGGTAACGTGCTACGGTTTCATCCAATAAATTACCAATTGTTTTATGTACTAACTCTGCCATCGTCCAAACCTCCATAATTGAAAAGTAAGTGCTAGTTAAATATTAGTATGAATGTTCAGAAAAATCAAACGAAAAAAGAGCAGTCCGAAGACTACTCTTGCCTCACCTCTACTTTTTTCATTTCATTGCTTTCGGTCTCAAGGGGTGCCTTTTGAATGATTCTTTCTTTTAATCCGACCATACTTCCACTCAAGTAGTGGAGTGTTTGCTTATATTTACTGTCAATGGATGTAATGGCGTTTTCCAATTTGTCCACAAGTGTTTGTCTCAAGGTGTTAAGCTGATCGGCAATTTTTTGGGAAGCAATATCTTGGCTGTCCATACGCTCCATTACTGACTTGTGAAACATTTCTTGAACTTGTAATTTATTGTTTATTTCTTGGTAAAAATGTTCTTGGTCATGTAATTTTAATTGAATATCTTCATACAATTCTTCATATTTTTCTAACTTAGTGTGTATGCCACGGGTCAGATTCTCTTGAAGTGCCAACTGATCTATTGTAGCCTGACTTAGTAGTTTTTCTTCTTCCACCAATACTTCCAATTTATCCAATCTTTGCTCGACTTTTTTACTGCTTTCTTCATTTGATGCGATATTTTCTTGAAGTTCTTCACTTAATAATGACTGAACTTTTAATAGTTCGAGAAGCTGTGCATAATTATTATCCTGCTCGTTTAGTTTTTGTGTAAGATCCAAATGACTTTTTTCATGAACAAGTACTTTGTCGTATACCTGCTGCACATTGAAGTCTTGCGTTGCTATCATTTCCGATAAATCTTTCTGCGCTTCTCCCTGGGCGTATAATTTATCTAACAGAAGTTGGTGATTATTTTCCTGTGTGGACATACTTTGTTGTAAATTATTATTAATCAGGCTAACTGTTCTTGAAACAGTAAGATTCGTTCTTTCTTGTTGCATTAAAATATCTTCTAAATAGTTTTTTCTAAATTCCTGCTGATTGGAAGAAATGGATTTCGTCTGATCGTACAACTTAGGTATAGGTAGCAGGTTGTTGTTTTTCTCTCTCATAACGTAACTCCTTTAGGTTTAAATTAGGTTATTTAACTACACTATCTTATGAGAGAGCAATGGATTTGCGCGCGTTTTGGAGAAAACTAGGCAAAAGACTAGATTTATCATAAAAAAATGACCAATATTCTGGTCTTCATTTTTTACCAACTATTTACAGTTATGGTGTAAGGTGGGTATAGTAAGGTGGCTTTGATATGCTTTAGCAAGAATTGTAGGTGTTTTACGGCACTTTAGATAAGAAGGAGTGTTACACGGGAGGTGTTTTTTTGAAAATGTTTGCTGAAGCGGGCAATTCAGTAATATTATAAGAAACAAAAAAGAACTGCCCTTGAGAAACAGGCAATCCTTTCAAGATAAAACTTACCTTTTGTCCGCAGGGTAAATCAGACCTATTTGCGCGCGGGTTTCTTCTATTAATTCCATGGTTTGCAAGGAAGTACTATGAGAATTAATAGTAGATTCCTTTTCACCAGATTTAATAAGTCGAATAAATTCTTCAGCCTCATAAAACATAGATTGCCCCTTTTGAGGGACCGTAATATCTTCTTCTGTCCCGTCTTTATACCTAATTAGTACCTTCTCTGGTGTATGAATGGTATCTAAAATTATTGTTCCTTCTTCTCCTTGTATTTCGGAAGGAAGGTAGGAGTTTGCAATTTTGGAATAGGCGACAGAAGCATCCATTCCATTATAATTAAACAAGATGCTTCCTTGCCCATCCACTCCAGATTCCAACATATGTGATATAGCATGCAAAGCTTTTGGTTTACCAAATAATGCAACCATGGGATAAATAGTATAGATACCGATGTCCATCAAGGCACCATTAGAAAATTCAGGCTTAAATGCATTAAGCACTGTTCCTTCCTTGTACTTATCATAGCGGGATGAATACTGACAATAACTTGCAACATAACGCCTGATTTGCCCGATTTTATGCAGGTTTTCTTTGACTGCCAAGAAGTTAGGCAGGAGGGTACTTTTCATTGCTTCCATCAAAACCACGCTATTTCTTTTTGCTGCAGTCAACATCTCTGATAATTCTGTCGTATTAGAAGCTATTGGTTTTTCGCATAGCACATGTTTACCTTGATCCATGCAGGCTATTGCTTGCTTGGCATGGAAAGAATTAGGGCTTGCTATATATACGGCATCCATATCTTCGCTCTTTGTAAATTCATCTAGATTTGTATATGTAGTAGATACATGAAATTTATTAGCAAATTCTTTTGCGGTTTCTTCTTTTCTGGAATAAACAGCTGTTAAAACAAAATCTTCACTCTCTTGTGCTGCATTAATGAATGATTCTGTTATCCAGTTGGTTCCAATAACTCCAAAACGTATCAATCTAATTCCTTCTTTCACTTATAGAATGTAGACAGTATAGCAGAAATAGCAAAAAAGTAGCAAAAAAAAAGAAGGTACCTATAAAGGTACCCTCCTGCGTATTGAGGCGAGGGACAGCATGACCACATTCATGCCTTGCTCAAAGAGCGAGTCCTTCGACTTACACAATTCAGCTCATCGCATAATTACTATAACATAGATTAGGAATAAAACATAATTGAAAGTTTTTTCAGATAAAATTCCTTTTTTCAAGAAAATAGGTTTGAACTCTTAAAATAGGTAGAATAAAGGAAATATAGGACTTAATAAGTAGAAAAGGTATAATGGTAAATGAAAATAAATATATGTATATAAAAAGTGTATGCGTCTAAAATGTCAGGAGAGAGTAAGATGAAAGAGTTTTTACAAAATAATCAATCTGAAATGCTAGAGTTGTTGGAAAAACTGGTCAATATTGATAGTGGCTCTACTTCGAAGGAGGGAATTGATCAAATTGGGTCTATATTATCAAAGGAGTATAGAGCGATTGGATTTTCCGTTCAAGTACTAGAGGAAGAAAAGTATGGAAATCATCTAGTTATTCAACACCCATTAGCAAAAGAACCGAATATTATCATTGTGGCACATATGGATACAGTGTTTCCTAACGGAACTGTACAAACTCGTCCATTTAAGGTGGAGGGGGACAGAGCATATGGACCAGGTGTCATTGATATGAAAGCTAGCCAAGTTTCCATCCTCTACGCAATGAAAGCGTTAATTCATTCTCATTCAAAAGCTTACCAGAATGTTGTACTTGTGTTGAACAGTGATGAAGAGATAGGATCTCCTTCTTCCAAATCCCTTATTGAGAGCAGAGCAAAGGATAAAAAATATGCGCTAATCATGGAACCTGCTAGAAAAGATGGTTCTTTAGTAACTGCCAGAAGAGGAAAAGGAAAATATACAATAAATGTTCGCGGCCGGGCAGCGCACTCTGGAATTGAACCAGAGAAAGGGAGAAGTGCAATTGAAGAATTGGCGCATAAAGTCATTCAATTACATGCCCTCAATGATCATTCTAAGGGAATAAGTGTTAATGTCGGCTTAATTGAGGGGGGCTCCTCAGTCAATACTGTGTCTGATAGTGCAGTCGCACATGTAGATATAAGAATTACAGAAAGAGAGCAGGCAAAACCTATTGAAAGGAAATTGGAAAAAATTTGTGCA
The DNA here is from genome assembly GCF_001293645.1 of Bacillus sp. CHD6a. Classification (GTDB taxonomy): domain Bacteria; phylum Bacillota; class Bacilli; order Bacillales; family Bacillaceae_I; genus Sutcliffiella_A. The sequence continues at coordinate 252,112 of NZ_LBMD01000001.1, read as the reverse complement.
TCTACTGATGTTAAAGGGACAGAGGTCGAGTTAGTTGGAGAAATGAACAGGCTACCAATGGAAAAGACAGAAAGCACAGAATCTTTGCTACATGTCATTGAAAAAGTTGGCGAACAGATAGGAGTAGAGGTAAAAGACACTGCAACAGGTGGTGGGTCGGATGCCTCCTTTACTGCTGCTATGGGGATTGCAACCGTTGATGGGATGGGGCCAGTTGGCGGGAATGCCCATAGCGAGGAGGAATATTTAGAAATTCCTTCTCTAACAGAACGAACGGAACTTCTGGCAAAAACGATTGCCGCCTTATGTGAATAAAAAGAAGAAGAGATGACCTTGTTTATATTCCAAGGTCATCTTTTTTTCTGAACTTTTTTAAAAAAACATATTGTATTTTTATACATACGTAGTTATAATAATTCATATTATTAACGCATGGGGAGGATGAAGGACTTGAAGGTTGGAATTATTGGAGCGAACGGATATAGCGGTGCAGAACTTGTTAGAATTTTAATGCAGCACCCGGATGTAGAATTGAGCTTTCTTGGATCCCACACAACAAGTGGAACGCTGATTACGGAACAATATCCCCATTTACAAGGGATAATGGAGAGTAAATTAGAAGAAATGAAGATGGACGACTTGATGGGAAGTGCAGATTTGTTCTTTTTTGCCACCCCTTCTGGAGTTGCTAAAAACATAGTTTATCAATTTATAGAAAATGAGATTCCTTGTATTGATCTTTCTGGCGACCACCGTTTAAAAGATTCACTATTATACGACAAATGGTATAAATATTCATCGGCTCCTGATAGTATTTTACAAAAGTCTACATATGGATTGCCGGAACTTTTTCGGGAAGAAATTAAACATTCTACTCTAATTGCAAACCCTGGCTGTTACCCGACTGCTACATTGATAGGTCTTGCACCATTATTAAAGAACAAATTGATAAACGAGAATAGCATCATAATTGATGGTAAATCAGGAGTTACCGGAGCAGGAAGGAAGGCAACAATGGGAACTCATTTTTGTGAGATTAATGAAAATGTAAAGGCTTATAAACTTGGGAATCATCAGCATATCCCGGAAATGGAACAAGTAATTCAGACGTACACGGGGATAGAGGCAACGATTACTTTCACACCACATCTCATCCCAATGTCTAGAGGAATCTTATGCACGACTTATTGTGATTTGAATCAATCTTTTACCACGAAGGATGCTTTAGAACTTTATCATGCGTTTTATCAAAACGAGTATTTTGTTCGAATTAGACAAGAAGAACAATGGCCTGCCACTAAAGAAGTTTATGGTTCCAACTTTTGTGACCTGGGAATAAAAGTGGACGAAAGAACCAACAGAATCATGATTGTGTCTGTAATTGACAATGTAATGAAAGGCGCATCAGGGCAAGCAATTCAAAATATGAACATAATGAACGGTTGGAACGAACAAACAGGACTCAATATCACTCCTGTCTATCCATAAAAAGAGGTGAAGACATGAAAGTGGAAGTTTTATCTGAAAAAGAGAAATGGATAACGATGAACAATGGAAATATATGTACACCTAAAGGCTTTTCTGCCGGCGGAATGCACTGTGGGATAAAACGAAAACGTAAAGACCTTGGCTGGATCTATAGTGAAGTACCTGCAACAGCTGCAGCAGTATACACAACCAATCAATTTCAAGCACCACCGCTTAAAGTTTCACAAGAAAGTATCAATACCAACGGAACTCTGCAAGGAGTCATCGTGAACTCAGGTAATGCCAACTCTTGTACAGGGAAGGAAGGATTAAAAAACGCTTATAAAATGAGGGAGATATTTTCAAAAAAAGCCTTTCTTGAAGAAAAAGAGGTGGCAGTCATCTCGACAGGAGTCATAGGCGAGCAACTTCCAATGAGTAAGATTATTGCAGGAGTGGAATCGATATCAAGTCTTTTAAATACTGATGATTCTCTTTCTTTTGAAGAAGCCATTTTGACTACGGACACGTTTACTAAACACGTATGTCTTCAGTTAGAGACAGATAATAAAATTTATACAATAGCAGGGGCTGCAAAGGGTTCCGGAATGGTACATCCTAACATGGCAACTATGCTTGGATTTGTCACATCAGATATCAACATAGAACATGAAGCATTACAACAAGCTTTGAGAGAAGTAACGGCAAAGACATTTAATATGATTACCGTCGACGGAGATACGAGTACCAATGACATGGTGCTTGTATTGGCAAATGGAATGGCAGGTAATAAACAATGGACGCAAAAGGACGATGAGTATGCTCTATTTAAAGAAGGACTTCATATTGTCTGCCAATCCCTCTCTCAACAAATAGCACGAGACGGTGAAGGAGCGACAAAGTTAATTGAAGTACAAGTAAACGGAGCTGTAACGACGGATGATGCACAAGTAATGGCAAAAACCATTGTTGGCTCAAGCTTGGTGAAAACAGCGGTTTTTGGTCAGGATCCTAACTGGGGCAGAATCGTCTCAGCAGTGGGGTATAGCGGTATTATGATCAATACGGAAAAAATAAAATTGAAGATAGGACCTATCTTAATTGTTGAAGAAGGTATGCCTGTTTCGTTTTGTGAAGAAGAAGCCAAATCCTATTTAAAGAATGAAAAAATTGAAATTACTGTAGATCTTGATGCCGGAAACGAAAGTGCTACGGCATGGGGCTGTGATTTATCCTACGACTATGTACGAATCAATGCATCTTATCGAACTTAAAGGAGGCCAGATTATGAAGATGCTCGTCATAAAGTGTGGGGGCAGTACAATTGAGAAACTTTCCCCTTCTTTTTTTTCTGAATTAGTTAGGTTAAAAAACAAGCATCAAATTCAACCCATTGTCGTTCATGGTGGAGGGCCCTCCATTTCTAGTATTTTGTCCTCTTTACATGTAGAAACATCTTTCATACATGGGTTAAGAAAAACGACAGAACCTGTATTGGAAGTAGTGGAAATGGTTCTGTCCGGATCGATGAACAAACATCTTGTCCGCCAAGTAATAAAAGCCGGCGGCAATGCGATGGGATTAAGTGGAGTGGACGGAAAACTACTTATGGCAGAACCAATTGCCAATGCATCGGAACTGGGGTTAGTCGGTGAAATTGTAGATGTAAATAAAGAAGTGCTGCTTCCAATCATGCAACTAGGAATTATTCCCATCCTATCACCCCTTGCTGTTGATGCAGAGGGCCAACACTACAATATTAATGCGGATATGGCAGCAGCTGCTATTGCGACAGCATTATGTGCACCGCTTTGTATGATTACTGATGTTGATGGCGTAATTGTGGGAGACTCAGTCGCGACAAAGCTATCAGATATAGAAGTTTATAGATTAATAGAAAATACTCTAATAACCGGTGGGATGATCCCAAAAGTGGAAGCTGCTATTCAATCCTTATCAAAAGGAGTAAGTAAGGTTGGAATAATTAATGGCACTCAAAACGATGCCTTAACCAATTTCGCATTGAACCATACAGAAGCGGGTACATCATTCTATCTTGAGGAGGTTATGGAGAAAAGTGTCTAAATCTGCTACTGATTACTCACCAATAATGAATACATACAGCAGGCTGCCTTTATCTATACAAAAAGGTAAAGGAACAACTGTCTGGTCTGACAGAAATGAAGCGTATCTCGATTTCACTTCGGGAATTGCAACATGTAATCTTGGCCATTGTCCACCTCAAGTTCAAAAAGCTCTTGAAAAACAACTGTCCAATCTTTGGCATACGTCCAACCTTTATCATGTTCCAAAACAGCAAGAACTTGCCCGCCTACTGGTGGAAAAATCCTGCTTTCAACAAGTTTTTTTCTGTAATAGCGGTGCAGAGGCAAATGAGGCTGCTATTAAGCTTGTTAGGGCATATGCCAATAACAATCGTAAAAAGCAAGCGAGCATTGTGACATTTCAACAAAGCTTTCACGGAAGAACTCTGGCTACAGTGGCTGCAACAGGTCAAGAAAAAATTAAGTCTGGATTTGATCCAATGCCTGAAGGATTTATCCATCTTCCTTATAACGATTACCATTCTCTCCAAACCATAAGAGAACTGGATCCAACCGCTGTCATGTTAGAACTTCTCCAAGGCGAGGGGGGAGTGGTACCGGCAGACCCTGACTGGGTAAAAGAGCTGTCTACTATATGTAAGGAGAATGGAATATTACTCGTAGTTGATGAGGTGCAGACGGGGATGGGTCGTACAGGAAGCTTGTTTTTATATGAACAGTACAATGTGGAACCAGATATCATGACGCTTGCCAAAGGGCTGGGCTCTGGTTTTCCGATTGGTGCGATGCTTGCTAAAGAAGAGGTAGCTGCTGCCTTTAAACCTGGCATGCATGGAAGTACTTTTGGCGGGAACCCGTTAGCATGTACAGCAGGATTTGAAACGTTAAAGATTGTCAGTGAAGAAAGTTTTTTGAAAAATGTTGCAACGCAGAGCGAGTTCCTGCATACACAGCTTGAAAATCTACTAGCTGATTTTTTCTTTATCAAAGAAAAAAGGGGAAAGGGCATGCTGATTGGTTTGGAGATAAATGGAGACGCGATTGATATCGTCAAAATCGCATTAGAAGAAAAACTATTACTACTACCTGCCGGTCCAAACGTGGTAAGACTGCTTCCTCCTTTAACAATCTCACAAAAAGAAGTAATCACTTTTGTTCAAAAGTTCATCAAGGTATTACAGCAATACGGGGAGGCAGAACATGGATAATGGATATTTAGTTTTAGAGACAGGGGAAGTCTTCCCCGGTAGATTAATAGGAAGTAAAAGGGATGCGATAGGGGAAGTGGTTTTTAACACCAGTATGACAGGATATCAGGAGATCATGTCAGATCCCTCCTATGCAGGCCAAATTATCGTCTTTTGTTATCCTTTAATCGGAAATTATGGCTTTAACCCACAAGATTATGAAGCGGAAAATATATGTGCAAAAGGAGTAGTCATGGGAGAGGCGTGTCATTTGCCTAATCATTACTCTTCTGAGGTAGGAACACCTGAACTTTTGGAAAAGATGGGAATCAGTGGACTTTGTCATGTGGATACAAGAGAGCTTGTTAAAACCATCCGAAAACAGGGATCTGTAAAAGGGTTTATTACAGATTCTATAAAAGATTTCCCTGATGAATTGGTTCCAGAAAATTGGGTGGAATTGGTCTCCACTTCCATTATAAAAAGCTATCCCGGAGCAGGTCCTCATATTGTTCTGTTGGATTATGGATATAAAAAGTCAATATTAGAAGCGTTGCTCCATGCAAACTGTCAGGTTACAATTGTACCATTTACCACAAGCCTGGAAGAGGTAGAAATCCTTCAACCTGATGGTGTGTTATTAAGCAATGGTCCCGGAAATCCAGAAGTGTTGAAGAATCACCTGCCAAAAATTAAAAAGATTGCAGAAAAATTCCCGACACTTGGAATCTGCCTTGGACATCAATTGTTAGCTATGGCATTTGGTGCAAAAACAGAAAAGTTGCTTTTTGGACATAGAGGGGGTAATCACCCTGTAAAAGATCTTGCAACAGGTAAAGTGTATATCACGGCTCAAAATCACAGCTATAACGTCAAAGAAGATACTATTAATCTAGAAGTCTTTTCTATTACCTATAAAAATATAAACGATGGCACAGTGGAAGGTCTTCAACTTAAAAATTATCCTGCTCTAAGTGTTCAATTTCATCCAGAAGCACACCCTGGACCGCAGGATACCAATTATATATTTGAGAAATTTTTAACTATCATCCATGAGAAAACAGGAGTAATGCCATATGCCATTTAACAAAACCATAAAAAAAGTGTTGGTAATCGGGTCAGGACCGATTGTTATCGGTCAAGCAGCTGAGTTTGACTATGCCGGAACACAAGCTTGCCTTGCCCTGAAAGAAGAGGGGATTGAAGTGGTCCTTGTAAACAACAATCCTGCGACTATCATGACGGATGTTGATATTGCAGATAAGGTTTATATGGAACCTTTAACAGTGGAATGTTTAGAGAAAATAATCGAAAAAGAGCAGCCTGATGGAATTATTGGAACCCTCGGCGGGCAAACGGCATTAAACTTGATAGTAGCGCTTTCGGGCACAGATATCTTGAAAAAACATAATGTGTCAGTCCTTGGAACATCCGTTCACTCCATTCAACAGGGAGAAGACCGAGAACTGTTCCGAAAACTAATGATGGAGTTGAAAGAGCCAGTTCCAGAATCCCAAATAGTCCATTCTCTAAGAGAAGGGTTTGAATTTGTAAAGAAAATCGGTTACCCGCTTATCATCAGACCGGCATACACTTTAGGCGGAGAAGGTGGTGGCTTTGCTTATAACGACAATGAGTTTGAAACTATACTGAAAAATGGATTAAGCCTGAGTCCCATAGGTCAAGTATTGGTGGAAAGAAGTATAAAAGGCTGGAAAGAAGTGGAGTACGAGGTGATGCGTGATGATAACGATACGTGCATTATCGTTTGTAACATGGAAAATTTTGATCCGGTAGGCGTTCATACAGGAGATTCTATTGTAGTGGCTCCATCCCAAACATTAACCGATAGACAATATCAGCTACTAAGAAATGCAAGTCTAAAAATCATCAGAAACTTAAAGATTGTCGGAGGCTGTAATATTCAATTTGCTATGGATCCACAGTCAGACAATTACTATATTATCGAGGTGAATCCTCGGGTAAGCCGTTCATCCGCTCTTGCATCAAAGGCAACCGGTTATCCGATTGCAAGAATGGCAGCCAAGTGTGCAGTAGGTTACCACCTGGACGAAATTAAAAATCCAATTACAGGCTCTACCTTTGCTTCCTTTGAACCTGCGCTTGATTATGTTGTAGTGAAGTTACCAAGGTTTCCATTTGATAAATTTCCAGAAGCGGATGCAACATTAAGTACACAAATGAAAGCAACCGGTGAGGTACTTGCAATCGACCGTACCTTTGAAGGCGCATTAAATAAAGGGCTACGCTCTTTGGAGATGAAAGTAAACGGTATTACCCACCCTTTAATGGAAAATATGAATGAGGCTCAATGGATGGGATTAGTCAAGGAACCAACGCATTTAAGACTTTTTGCCATCACTCATGCATTTAGACAGTGTGTTTCATTAGAGTCTATACATGAAGTAACTTCTGTTGATAAATGGTTCCTTCATAAACTACAACAAATGGTAATACTCGAACAAGTCCTTTCAACCAACAGTTTGGATACGTTGTCCCTTGAGACTTTAAAAATAGCAAAACGACATAATATCAGTAATGACAGACTGTGTGCCTTGTTAGGTTGCAACCATGAAGAATTAGCGTTCCTTATGAAAGACCACAATATCTTTCCTTCCTATAAACTGGTTGACACGTGTGCAGCTGAATTTGAGGCTATAACTCCTTACTACTATTCCACTTACAATGGAGGGGATGAAGTAGAAGTCAGTCAAAACAACAAAGCACTTATTATAGGTTCCGGTCCAATCCGTATCGGTCAAGGAATTGAATTTGATTATTGCTCAGTTCATGCCGTAAAAGCCCTGAAGAAAGCAGGATATGAAACCATCGTCGTAAACAACAACCCTGAAACCGTCAGCACAGACTTTTCGGTAGCTGATAAACTTTATTTTGAACCTATTACAGTAGAGGATATATTACCCATCATTCAAAAGGAAAAGATTGATCTGGTCTTTGTTCAATTTGGTGGTCAGACTGCCCTCAACCTTGCAGAAGGTCTAAAAAGTTTTGGTGTCAACATTGCAGGAACGAGCATCGAATCAATTGATAAACTTGAGGACAGATCACACTTCTATTCTTTATTGGAATCAGTTGGTATTCCCCATATTGAAGGGATGATGGTGGACCACCACAACCAATTGCAGGCAGCAGCGAATACTATCGGGTATCCTGTATTGGTGCGTCCATCTTATGTGATAGGTGGGCAATCCATGTATACACTTTTTAATGAAAAAGAATTAAATCAATTCAGACAAACACACCAAAATAATGACACCATATGGCCTTTGTTGGTCGATCGGTATGTTCCGGGTCTTGAATGTGAACTGGATGTAATATCAGATGGAGATAACATATATATCCCAGCAATAGTGGAACACATTGAAAAGGCAGGAATTCATTCAGGTGACAGCCTAGCCGTTCTTCCACCTATTTCCCTGGCAGAACATGTGAAAGAACGACTAACCGAATACACAAGAAAAATTTGTAAGGCTGCAAAAATAATAGGAATGGCCAATATCCAATTTGTCCTATCCGGAGACATTATCTATTGCTTAGAAGTAAACCCAAGGGCTTCCAGAACAGTCCCTATTGTTAGTAAAGTGACGAATGTACCAATGATAGAACTGGCAATTAGAGTGCAATTGGGTGAGAAACTTAGTCAAATTGGCCTAAAAGAGAATCCTGATTTTTGGACGGTCAAAGCACCTGTCTTTTCAGATTCTAAACTAAAGGACGTGGATCATGTATTAGGACCTGAAATGAAGTCTACTGGAGAAATTGTCGGACTTGGCATGACTTTAGAAGAGGCGATGAGTAAAGCATTGTTCCTTGGGAAAAAAAGCCCATTTTCGCTCATGCAAGAAGAAAAGATGATTTTTTGCTCCATTGCAGATCGTGAAAAAACATATGCTCTTCCTCTCATGTTGGAACTAGTCAACAAAGGATTTTCTATCATTGCTACAAAAGGGACAGCTGATTTTTTAAAAGAAAATAATATAAAAGTGAGAACCATTTTGCAAAAGGAAATAGATATTACATTGAAAACGGAAAAGTTTACTGCGGCAATTATCATTCCTACCATTGGAAGAGATCAATTACGTAATGGAGCAAAGTACCGAGCATTATGCACAATGAACGGAATAAAAACTTTTACATGTTTAGAAACCGCTCAACAAGCAATCATGCTGAACGATACTATACAACAAAATTATCAAACTATAAAAGATTATATAAATAACCAAAAAAGTGAGGTTGAATATTTATGCAAAGTGTACTAAAATGGGAAACGAACAAGGAGACCTATCATGTTAGTCAATCTCATTTTTTGACACTAGGATCCTTTACACAAAAAGACATCCATTTTCTATTAGAAGATGCTATTAAACTAAAAAAATATCAAAAAGAGGGAATACCTCACTCATTCTTACAAGGAAAAGTGCTTGCCATGCTTTTTGAAAAGGCTTCTACAAGAACAAGAGTATCGTTTGAAGTCGCCATGCTGCAATTAGGAGGTCATGCAATTTTCCTAAGCTCCAATGATATTCAATTAGGGCGGGGAGAGTCACCCGCAGATACGGCAAAAGTTTTGTCCCGTTATGTAGACGGATTGATGATACGCACATTCGACCATCAAACATTAGAAGAGTTTGCACTTCATTCAAACGTACCAATAATAAACGGTCTAACTGATTCCCATCACCCAGCTCAAGTCTTGGCAGATCTTTTGACCATCAAGGAGCACAAAGGGAAGCTAAAAGGCTTAAAGTTATGTTACTTGGGCGATGCAAACAATAATATGTCTCATTCTTTAATAGAAGGTACAGTAAAAGTCGGAATGCACATTTCCATAGCATGTCCTAATGGTTTTGAACCTGATCCGACCATTCTTAATGCTATGAAGAAGGAAGCACTCATAACAGGTTCTTCTATTCAGGTGGGAAAATGCCCTGTCGAATTGATAAAGAATGCGGATGTAGTAGTAACAGATGTCTGGACCAGCATGGGGCAAGAATCAGAAACGGAAGAAAGACTTAAAGTATTTGCGCCTTATCAAGTAAACAGTGAGCTTTGCAAATATGCAAAGGACGATTTCATCTTCTTGCATTGCCTGCCAGCACACCGCGGTGAAGAAGTAACCGCTGAAATAATTGATGGAACCCATTCTGTAGTATTTGATGAAGCAGAAAACAGACTTCATGCACAAAAAGCCATTTTGAAGGCTTTGTTAGGAAACTAAATTTTTTTACATGAAAATGCATAAAAATACAACAACATAGATTTTTATACTCAAGGAGGAGATCGTATGAAGAAAGAAAAAGTGGTTTTGGCATATTCAGGGGGACTTGATACTTCTGTTTCTGTTAAATGGTTACAAGAGAAATATGGCTATGATGTCATTGCACTGGGTCTTGATGTTGGTGAGGGGAAGGATTTGGAATCCATTAAACAAAAGGCTCTCGATGTTGGTGCAATCAAAGCTATTATGATTGATGCAAAAGAGATGTTAGCCAAAGATTATATTGTACCTGCATTAAAATCGAATGCGATGTATGAAGGTAAGTATCCATTGTCATCGGCGTTGTCTCGTCCATTAATATCTAAGCTGCTTGTTCAAGTCGCTGAGGAAGAAGGAGCAGTAGCAGTGGCACATGGTTGTACTGGGAAAGGAAACGATCAAGTTCGTTTTGAAGTTTCCATTCAAGCGCTAAATCCAAATTTAAAGGTCATTGCGCCAGTTCGTGAGTGGGGAATGACAAGAGATGAGGAAATTGAATATGCGGTGACACATAATATTCCTATTCCAGTTAATCTGGATAATCCTTTCTCCATAGATGCCAATATATGGGGCAGAGCATGTGAAGCAGGGGTACTGGAGAATCCTTGGAATGAAGCACCTGAAGCAGCATTTGATTGGACTAATCCGATTGAACTGACCCCAGATCAACCAGAATATGTGGAAATTAGTTTCGAAAAAGGAATACCCGTGGCTTTGAATGAAAAACAAATGGGACTTGTTGACTTAATCGAAGAACTAAATCTGTTAGGAGGAAAACATGGAGTTGGAAGAATCGATCATATTGAAAATCGCTTGGTAGGAATCAAGTCAAGAGAAGTATACGAAAACCCTGCAGCTCTTATCCTTATCCAAGCGCATAAAGAACTGGAGTTCTTGACTCTTCCAAGAGAAGTTAGCCAGTTTAAAGCTTCTATTGATGAGCAAATGGCCAAGGTCATTTATGAAGGACTTTGGTATTCTCCTCTAGTGAACGCACTCGTGGCATTTATTGAAGAGACACAGAAAAATGTAACAGGTAAAATTCGCGTGAAACTCCAAAAAGGCAATCATACAGTGGTTGGACGCCAATCGCCCTACAGTCTTTACAATGAAGAACTTGCAACCTATTCCAAAGGAGATATGTTTGATCATAATGCAGCAGTTGGGTTCATCAAACTATGGGGACTTCCAACAAAAGTTTACGCAGAAATCCACAAATCAGAAAAAAGTGACACTGTACTGATACGTTAACTGTTGATTTCCGTTCCAGGCGCTTCGCTTTCCACGGGCGGTCCGGGAGCCTCCTCACAACGCTTGAAGCCACTGAAAAACTGATAACGTAAAGTTTTTTATGATTCCTAGCTGGTGATTGTAGCAAAAGGCGAAGACTCCTGAGGGAGCTAGCGCTAGGTGGAGACCCCGCAGGCGTAGCCGAGGAGGCTCCAGCAGTGCCCCTAGGAAAGCGAAGCCTTTTGCGGAAATCAACAGCGGTGTTTAGAAAAATTTTAAAATTAAGGTCTTTTTCAGTGGCTTCCAACGCTTCAGGGGTCTCCCCTGTCCCTTCCTCCCGTAGGACAAGGAAGGCTTCGGCAGCTTTTCATCGTACGAAGAAAATGCGTTAGCATTTTCGAGGAGTCTGCGCGCCTTCCACTACAATCAACTTGGTTATCACAATTTACTCTAAGAAAGAGGAGGCAATAACATGACAAAACTCTGGGGTGGAAGATTTACAAAAGAAACAAACAAACTAGTAGAAGAATTCACCGCATCCATTGATTTCGATAAAGAACTCGCATTAGAAGATATCCAAGGAAGCATGGCACACGTACAAATGTTAAGTGAATGTAAAATAATTCCTGAAGACGATGCGAAAACAATCCAACATGGACTCCAAGTAATCCAAAATAAGATAAATGCCGGGGAAGTGGAATTTTCCGTTGCACATGAAGATATCCATATGAACATTGAAAAACTGTTAATAGATGAAATTGGTCCGGTAGGAGGAAAACTTCACACCGGAAGAAGCCGCAATGACCAAGTGGCAACGGATATGCACTTATACCTAAAAAAACAAACGGAAACTATCATATTATTGCTACGTGATGTACAAATTTCCCTCTTAATAAAGTCCAAGGAAAATGTACAAACGATTTTACCGGGCTACACGCATTTACAACGCGCCCAGCCTGTGTCATTTGCCCATCATCTGATGGCATATTTCTGGATGTTTGAGCGTGACAAGGAGCGTCTACAAGACAGCCTAAAGCGAATTAGCTGGTCACCACTTGGAGCAGGTGCCTTGGCGGGCACTACCTTCCCGATAGATCGAGCACAGACTGCCTCCTTATTAGGTTTCAATAAAATATATCCTAACAGCATGGATGCCGTCAGTGACCGTGACTTTATCGTCGAGTTTTTATCTCATGCATCGCTTATCATGACACACATCTCACGTCTTTCAGAAGAAATGGTTATATGGTCCAGTCAAGAATTTCAATTTATTGACCTAGACGATTCTTTCTGTACTGGTTCAAGTATTATGCCTCAAAAGAAAAACCCGGATGTACCCGAATTGCTTCGAGCCAAAACGGGCAGAGTTTATGGAAATCTCGTTGGACTTTTGACAGTCTTAAAAGGGTTACCCTTGGCTTACAACAAGGACATGCAGGAAGACAAGGAAGGAATGTTTGATACTGTTAAGACACTGGTTGGTTCCTTGAAACTTCTGGCACCAATGATTCAAACGATGACTGTAAACGATAAAAAGATGTATGCTGCGGTTTCACAAGACTTCTCAAATGCAACCGATATTGCCGATTACTTAGTTACAAAAGGATTGCCATTTAGACAGGCTCACGAAATAATCGGGAAAATTGTCCTTTATGCCATCAATCAGGATAAATACCTATTAGGCCTAACACTAGATGAGTATAAGAAATTCTCCCCTCTATTTTCGGATGATATTTTCGAGTTGCTTCAGCCAGAACATGTGGTTCGCGCAAGAAAGAGTGAAGGTGGGACATCTTTCGAACAAGTAGAAAGTCAGCTAGCATTAGCAGAGAAGCTAATATATGATCCTGTACCTTCTTCATAATTTGCAAAACGCGATACCCTCGTTCACAATGGAGTTATACTACTGTGAAGGAGGGTATTTTTATGAAATTACATAACAAAAAAATTATTCAATTAGTAAGTGACGATTTTGAGGACTTGGAGCTTTGGTACCCGGTTTTACGTTTGCGTGAAGAGGGTGCAGAAGTGGTCATTGCAGGGGAAAAGGCAGGGACGACCTACATCGGAAAATATGGCGTACCGATTGAATCCGACATATCTTTTCAGGATGCAGACCCAGCAGATTATGATGCCATCTTGGTTCCTGGAGGATGGTCGCCAGATAAACTTCGTAGATATGAAGATATTTTAACGTTTATTCGAACGATGGATGAGCAACAGAAACCAATCGGTCAAATTTGCCATGCAGGCTGGGTATTAATTTCCGCCAAGATACTTCAAGGGAAAAAAGTTACAAGTACACCTGGAATTAAGGACGATATGATTAACGCGGGAGCAGAGTGGGTCGACGAAGCCGTAATTGTTGACGGTCATATCATCTCCAGCAGAAGACCACCAGACCTTCCAGACTACATGAGAGAATTTATCCGAGTATTAGCCGACTAAAATCAGATAGAATTTAACAGGGAAAGCGATCATAGGGGGAGAAACAGTGAAAAAAACATATAAAGTGGGAGTAGTTGGGTTAGGAGTGGTCGGCCAACGGCTAATTTCAGCATTTCAAGATAATGATAATACCCAGATTGCCGCGGTGTGCGATTATAATGAAACTTTGGCAAAAGAAACAGCCAGTGAATGTGGTGATATAGCTTATTATACTGATTATAAACAACTTATTGAACTTAAAGACATTGATTTTGTTTATGTCGCGGTTCCACCAGCAGTGCATTATGAGGTTGTCATGTTCGCTTTTCAGCACAACAAACATGTTCTTTGTGAAAAACCACTTGCCAATAATGAGGAAGAAGCAGAAGCTATGCTTAGTGCTGCAGAGAAATCTGGTCTAGTTCATGCCATGCATTTTCCTCTTGTATATGAAAAAGCATTCGCAACCATAGAGAATCTTCTACGCAATGACTCCTTTGGGGAAATAAAGCGCATTACCTTAAAAATGCATTTTAATCAGTGGCCAAGACCATGGCAACAAACAAATTGGATTAGCTCTAGGAAACAAGGAGGATTCATTAGGGAAATCTCTCCACATTATCTTCAAATGATTCTCCATTTTTTCGGCTCTGTAATAGAAGTCGAAAGCTCTGTGGATTACCCTTCCGATCCAGATCTATGCGAGCAAGGAATCATTGCCGTGCTTAAGCTTGAAAATGGAGCGCGTGTTTTAATTGATGGACTTTCAGGACAAGCGGAGAAGGAAGAAATAGCCTTTACCATTCATGGGGAAAATCAGAGCCTTTCATTACTTAACTGGAGAAAGGTAAGAATGGCTAATAAAGGAGAAAAATGGGAAGACATGGAAGACACCGAGTTGGTTGGTTCGAAGGGAAGCTTGGTGCAACATTTTGTGAACAGGTTAAATAATGAACAAGCCTTTCTTGTCGAATTTAACGAAGGTTTACAGGTTCAACGTGTGTTAGAACAACTTATACGGTAACAACAACTACCAATTTTATCTCTTTTTTATCATTATTACCAATAATACTTTTAAGTGAAATTGCAAAACTAAAAAAGTATTAATGATGAAAAGGAGATGTACAATGAAGAACTTTATAAAAGTAACAACAATTGCTGTTTTCGCATTATCATTAATGGTCGGTTGTAACAACGATGCTACTAACAATAATGATAATATGGATAACAACAACACGGCTTTTCTTGATAATGACAACGGCAACGGAATTACACATGTACGAAATGAAGCTCGCGGGATGGGTCAAAGTGCAGATGTCCAAGAAATAAATAATGGATACTTAACAATTGATCAAAACTCTTTCAGCACATCAATACCTAGTGAAAAATTCCCGCATTTTGAGAAATTCCAGCAAGAAGGACCGTTCGCTATTTACAAATTCCAGCAAGAAATACCTCAGGGTCAACAAGGACAGCCTGCACCAAAACAAGCTCCACAAGGCGGACAAGCTGCACCACCTGAGAATCAACCTGCAGAAAAACCGACAGGTGATAATCAACAACAGGCTCAAGAGTCAACAGAAGGAATTTCTGAAACAGAAATGAAAGTTATAGAGCTCACAAATGCGGAACGCCGCAAAAATGGATTATCAGATCTTAAAGCTGATGCTTCATTGAGCAATGTTGCGCGTGATAAGTCCAAAGATATGCAAGCCAACAATTACTTTTCACACACCAGTCCAACTCACGGATCTCCATTTGATATGATGAGAGACTACGGTATTTCTTATAATACTGCCGGTGAAAATATTGCAATGGGGCAACGTTCTCCTGAAGAGGTAGTTCAAGCATGGATGAACAGTGAAGGACACCGTAAAAACATTCTAACTCCAGATTTCACACACATCGGAGTAGGGTATGTAGAAGAAGGAAATTATTGGACACAAATGTTTATTGGTAAATAAGTAATATATGGAAGCAAATTTAACCTTAAGGTTAAATTTGCTTTTTATTTTCCTAAAATGTTTAAATAATTCTCCGGTTAGGGAATAGAATTCATAGAACAACCTACATATATTTGATCGGAGGATTACAAAGTGACGATTGATTTGGGTTTTACGGATAAAATGACAAGACCTACATGTAAAAATGAATTTGGAGAATTACAAAAGGTCATAGTGTGTCCTCCAACTCATATGAGCATTACGGAAGTGATTAATGAAACACAAAAACATTTCTTGGAAGAAAATATCGACGAAACGTTGGCAACCAAGCAACATCGCAACTTTGTTCAAGCGATGACAGCAAACGGTGTGGACGTGTATAGTTTACCACCAAATGAACAATACCCAGAACAGGTTTTTACTAGAGATATTGGGTTTACTCTTGGAGAAGCCGTTTTTGTGTCAAAAATGGGCAGTAATATTAGATCGGGTGAAGAAAATATCTTAAAATCGTGGTTAGATAAACAACATTTTTCGTATTCATCCTTCTCAGATTACAGTGTGGAAGGCGGAGATATCATCATTGACCGTGATATCGTGTACATTGGTATTAGTGGCAGAACAAGCAAGAGGGTTTTAAAACATATTAGTCAATCTCTTACAGAGTATACCGTTAAACCTATACCGATAGACAAGTCATATCTGCATTTAGACTGTGTATTTAATGTTATTTCGCCGACTGAGGCACTAGTGTTTTCTCCAGCACTAAGAGAAGAAGAATGGAACTTTTTATCAAAGAGATATGAATTGATTGAAGTATCTAAAGAAGAACAATTCACCATGGGAACGAATGTATTGTCGATTGGTAATAAAATAATTTTCAGTCTTCCTTGTAATAAACAAGTAAATGAGCAGCTCCGCAACAGGGGTTATGACGTAGTTGAAGTAGATATTTCTGAAATCATTAAGTCCGGTGGCTCGTTCAGATGTTGCACATTGCCTTTACTTAGAAGCTGAAATGAGAGGTGGGTGTGAAAGTTGTCGCGACTCGTTAATTTTTTGAAAAGATTAGGTCTTGAAATGAAAAAAGACCGCGCCACAGGTTTAGCAGCTGAGCAGGCGTATTATTACATGCTATCATTATTTCCTTTGTTAGTGCTGGCTTTATCCATTATTCCTTACTTGAATATCGATCCTCAAAAAGTAATGGAGTTTTTACAAACTATAATGCCTCGGGAAACTGTTGCAGTATTTGAGGAAAATATCAATGAATTTGTCAATAAACCAAACGGGGGACTGTTGACCTTTGGTATACTTGGAACCATCTGGTCAGCCTCAAACGGTATGAACGCATTTATCAGTGCAATGAATGAAGCGTTTAATGTAGAAGAAAGCAGGCCGTTTTATCTAGTAAGGCTACTCTCTATAGGGCTTACCATTGGGTTAATTGTTGCTTTCCTTATAGCATTTTTTCTACCTGTTTTTGGCGGAATCATCATTAAACAGCTTGAGTCGTTTATCTATATTCCAGGAAGTACAGCCATCATATTAAATATTCTTAGGTTCATCATTGCATTTTTCGTTATTTTTACGATTATTGCCGTCCTTTATCGCATTGCGCCTGATATAAGCAAGTCGTTTAAACAGTTGTTACCCGGTGCAATTGTTGCAACAGTCATCTGGCAACTAGTATCCTTAGGCTTTTCATTTTACGTTAGTAACTTTGGGAACTACTCCGCAACATACGGGAGTCTTGGGGGGGTAATTATCTTGATGTTATGGTTGTTTTTAACAGGACTCGCCCTCGTCATCGGAGGTGAAATAAATGCCATCTATCATAAAGATCGCATTACTACCAGCTCCAATAACTATCACGATGAAAAATTCACAGCACTATAATAACAAAAACACCGTTTTCCTTTAATGGGCAACGGTGTTTTTGCTGGATGAACGCTTACATGCCGCGTTCAAATTCATGAAGTTTTTGTTTTGAACTACTTTTAAATGCATTGGGAAGTTTCTTTATTTCTGCAACAGTAAAGGAAAATACGGATTTTTTCCAATCCATATCATATTTGATGGCTTCTTGCTTACTTTTCAGCCGACCTACTTGCTCTTGGATTGCGTTGTTCTCTTCCTGGAGACGCTCACTCACTGTATTTATATAAGCAAAAGTGGGATTCGTCTTTTTCCTAAATGAGATGAAAGCAATACTAAGCAAAAGTAGGGATATTACGATAATTCCTATACTCAAATATACTAGTAGCACTTTTTTCCCTCCTTTAAATAGATATAGTTTAAATACCCGACAGTAGAGGATAAAAACATCATTGATTTTTACCACAAAAAAAGAAACCTGAGCAAAGAGCTGCAGGTTTCTTACGTTTCGTTTACTATTATTAGCTATGTTTAATCTCTTCTTCGAAATAAAAGGTTTTAGGGTTTTCTTTTATGGTGTAGGAGTATCTTTTTAAATTGGGGACGTAGTTGAATTTTAAGATGGTAACTTCCTCGCCAGTACTTTTCAAGATAACTTTTTCATTATCTTGGAACTTGTTTTTTTGTTTCATTGATGTTCCTTCTTTCCATTTGGAATTCTAATCATTCTTTCATTATCTCATATAATATGAAGTAATCCCACTTAATCATCAAAATTTAATAATTGGAGAGGTTTATGATATAGTTTGGGAATGAAAAAATGATGAGTTGAGGAAATGATAAATGAAGACGATTCAGTATATTAACGAATGGAAAAAAGCATTACAAATTGAAATACAACATTTAAAGAAATTTGGGAGCACCAAGTATCTAATAAGTAATGGACACCTAATATCTACCGATCAAGGTTTTACATACTTCTTTGAAACCTATACTTCTGTAAGAATTCCTGTAGGTTCTCTAGTGAAAGTGGAATGGGGATCAATTAAAACGGAAGGGAAGATACTATCGTCAGAAGGGAAGAATGTCATCATTTATTTCGAACAATCCCTTGGAGACATCCTAACCGAAGCGTATCTTTTTCATGACCCTTGGGAATTATTAGATCAACTTTTCCAACGTCTCGATGAATTGAAAGAAAGTAAAAAGAAGCGGGGCCGTATCAAAAGATTAATGCATCCGGAGATGAAACCAAAACATCCAACTGAGATAATAAAGAGCAGTGTTCATGAATTGATACTACGGTCGAAGTATAATCCCGTTACTTTCGTATGGGGACCTCCTGGAACAGGAAAAACCTATACGTTGGCAAGAGTAGCTGCTAATAAATATTTTAAAAAGAAAAAAGTTTTGCTTTTATCCCACAGTAATCAGTCCGTAGATGTATTAATGCGAGAGATTTCTATCTTTCTTTCCAAGCAGAAACGCAATAAAGAAGGGGATGTTCTCCGATATGGATCACATAACAGTGACATATTGACAAACCTTCCAGCCATTACAACCTCGCAGCTTCTTCAAAGCAGGGACCCGTTACTTGCGAAAGATAGAGATGATGTGTTGGAACAAAGGAAGCTCCTTAAATTTGATTTATCCAAATCCTTCAGTAAGAGGGATTCAGAATCATTGCTTAAGGTTGAAACGAAAATAGCAAAGGTATTGGAAAGAATAAGGCAAAAAGAATTGAGTTTTCTAGAGAATGCATCCATTATAGGCACTACGCTCGCTAAAGCGGCGATGGATCCTGCTATATATGACACAGAATATGATGTGGTTATTGTAGACGAGGCTAGTATGGCATATGTTCCGCAAACAGCTTTCGCAGCCTCTCTTGCCAAACATATCATTATATGCGGAGATTTCAAGCAACTCCCACCAATCGCCTCAGGTAGACATGAGTTAGTAGAAAAGTGGTTAAAAGAAGATGTGTTTCATCGTACAGGAGTAGCGGAAAATGTTCATTCCTCTCGCTTGCATCCACATTTGTTCTTATTAAAAGAACAACGGCGAATGCACCCTGCTATCTCTGCATTTACAAACAAGTATATTTATCATTCTCTTGTAGGTGACCACCCAAGTGTGAAAAAAAATCGACAGCTCATTGCCGGGCAGCGGCCATTCCCTAATCAAGCATCCGTTTTGCTTGAAACGTGCGCTACTGGAGAGCATGCCTTTATTGAAAAAAGCAGCAGGTCCCGAATTAATTTATGGCATTTACTCAAAGGATTCCAACTCATTCATGAAGCATATATAGAGGGTGGAAGATCTATTGGTTATATTTCACCATACCGTGCTCAAGCTCAATGGATGGATGTGTTGCTGCAAGATATTTATGGACTAGAACTTGAAACTGCCGAGATTGTAACCGCTACGGTTCACCGTTTTCAAGGAAGTGAGCAGGATATTATCATA
Source organism: Bacillus sp. CHD6a (assembly GCF_001293645.1). GTDB lineage: Bacteria > Bacillota > Bacilli > Bacillales > Bacillaceae_I > Sutcliffiella_A. The sequence continues at coordinate 232,146 of NZ_LBMD01000001.1, read as the reverse complement.
TTTGATTCTGTCGATAGCTTTCCTATAGAGAGGCCGGGCATGTTGTTAGTTGGTAAAGAAAGCGAACGTTTATTGAATGTTGCCATCACAAGGTCTAAAGGAAAGTTTATTCACATTTGTGACAGTCAATTTATAAAAAAGAAGGTTTATTATAATAAGATTATTAGAAAATTAGTAGACTATCAGGCAGAGTCGCAATTTCATGTCCAACCACATCAAGTAGGTTCTTGGATTAAACATCAGCATCCAAAGGTGCAATGGATGCATGCTAGAAAGTGGGATAGAGTGATGGATGACATGAAACGTTCTACTCATTCTATTACAGTAGGTATTCAAAACAATAGTATGTTACCAGAGGAATGGAGAACCTACCTAACAAAGTGGAAAGACAGGGTATCCATCATCACAGAGGAAGTAACGTTTCCATTTATTATGATTGACAACCGCATTCTATGGCTTGGAGTCCCAGTAGAGGCAACCACTAATACAAAACCACCTTATGTAAGTGTCAGGGTGGATTCAGAAGCACTCTGTCAGAAACTTATTCATCAATTTGGGGTTTAAGAGGGAAATTGGGCCAAGTTTCTGGTTTACTCCTAAGACTTATTGTAAGAGGTTTTTCACATATTATGGTATGATAATATACACTAGTTTAGGAAATGAGGTGCAACGATGAAAATAGAAATCTGGTCAGATTATGTTTGTCCTTTCTGCTATATCGGAAAACGAAGATTGGAAAAAGCATTGGAAGATTTCCCACATAAAGATGAAGTAACAATTGAATATAAAAGCTTTGAATTAGACCCAAATGCAAAGCGTGATACGGAATTCTCTATATATGAAATACTTGCAAAAAAGTACGGCATGCCTGTAGAAGAAGCCAAAAGAATGAGCGCAGGGGTTGCAAAACAAGCTGCTGAAGTCGGTTTGGAGTTTAATTTTGATACCTCTATCCCAACAAATACATTTGATGCTCATCGTTTAGGAAAATTTGCCGAAACAAAAGGTAAAGCGAAAGAAATGACCGAACGTTTACTAAGAGCACATTTCACAGAGTCAAAACATATTGGCGATAAAGGCTATTTAAAAGAATTAGGGATAAGCCTAGGGTTGGACTCTGTGGAAGTGGAAGAAGTTTTAGCAGGAGATGCTTTTGAAAAAGATGTTCGTTTCGACCAGAGAGAAGCAAGAGAAATTGGTGTACAAGGTGTTCCATTCTTTGTATTAAACAGCAAGTATGCCATTTCTGGTGCCCAACCACCGGAAGTTTTTGCAGAAGCTTTAGCTAAAGTTTGGGAAGAAGAAAATCAAAAGCCAAAACTGCAGAATTTTGAATCTAAGAATAAAAGTGAGACATCCTATTGCTCTGATGATTGTTGTGAGTGAATTGGTTTTGGGGGACAGGTAGTTTGACCCGCTTTTATCACTGTTAAAAACAATATGGATATTTAAGTATGGAGCAGCCAGAACCTTTTTTGTGGGGTTCTGGTTTTTCTTTAAGTGATGGGGATCAATCTACCAATCATGCAAGGTGAAGGTACTACTAGGCTGAATTTATAGTTGGATAAGTCCTCATACACTATTTGAATAGATTATAATATTGTTATGTAAACTTAATGTCTAGATATTGTAGATAATCAATCATATAAGGGGAGAGATCGTAGTGTTACATTGAAATGTCCGAAGATTTTATGATTTTGTCCAAAGTTTTCACGAAGTTGACCGAAGATTTTCGGTTTTTGACCAAAGATTCAAGAAAGTTGACCGAACCAATTTTTCAAATGACCGAACACCTCAAATATTTATCCAAACATCCACGTACAATTGTCCAAACCCTCCTCCAAAACAGCATAAAAATGTCCGAACTTGAGTAGATTTTGACCGAACGGTTTTAAACACCCTAAGATGCACTAATTTCTTTAGTTTTTTCTTAAGTATACTTATAAATACACACAAAAATTTTGCATAGCAGCCTACCACCATCTCGTTAATTCCGGAGAAAGTTTGTAGTTTTAGAAAATGGACAAGACTAAAAATTCACCACTAAAAAAGCACCTTTATATAAGGCGCTCGCTTACCTATAATTCCCCACATACTTCGACAACGGCCGGTAAATCACATTATCCTCAGCCTGTTCCAAAACATGCGCGGTCCAACCGACCATTCGACTAGCTGTAAAGGTTGGCGTAAAAAGGGAAGAATCCATTTGAATTGCTTTCATAATGGCTGCTGCATAAAACTCAACATTCGTATATAGTCCTCTACCTGGTTTGAGTTCTTCCAACACATCGATAGCCGCACTCTCTACCTCTAAAGCTAAATCCAGCCATCTATCTCTTCCTACAAGGCTAGATAAAGTTTCCTTTAGTGCAATAGACCGGGGATCACGCGTTTTATATACTCGGTGCCCAAATCCCATCAGTTTTTCTCCTGCCAGTATTTTTTCTCGTAAGTGCAACTTTTTGTCTTTTACTTCACTCAATTCGTTCAAAAGAAATATTACCTCAGATGGTGCGCCACCATGCAAGGGGCCGTTCATCGTACCGATTGCAGAAGTCACTGCAGATGCAAGGTCCGTTTCGGTTGAAGCGGTTACTCTGGCGGAGAAAGTTGATGCATTCATACCGTGTTCCATTGTCAGTATCATGTACGTCTCCAATGCACGGACATGCTCAGGGCTTGCTTCTCTTCCGTTTAACATATACAAATAATTCTCAACATGGCTTAAATCTAGACGCGGAGGAATTAATTCTTTTCCTTCTAAACTTCTCTTTCTACAGGCAATGATTATAGGGATAACCGCTGTCAGTTTCATCGCATCTTCAAATGTAGGTTTCCACTTCATAGATTGGTCTCCGGCACTGGAAATCACTGTTCTTATGATACTCATCATATCCATATTTTCTGGAAGAGCAAATAAGACTTTTTTCATCGTTGGGGAGAGGCGCCTATATGATGTAAAAATTGACTTGAATTTTTCTAACTGTACAGCAGTAGGAAGTTCTCCGAACCATAAGAGATGAGCAATTTCCTCGAAAGAAAACTCATTTGAAATGTCTCTAATCTCAAATCCACGATAAACTAAACGGCCATTTGTCCCATCCACTTCGGCAATACTTGTTTGAGCAGCAATGACACCTTTTAATCCTCTTTTTACATCCATTCATAATCACCCTTTCTTTTGTTATTTATATCTTATAAAATATGGATGATTATGAAAATTAAAGATTATTAAATATATTGATTAATAAAGATAATAAGAGGGTGAAGTCCAATGGAACTGAACTGGTTAAAAACCTTTGTTACTGCTGCAGAACATAGTAATTTCAGAAAAGCATCAGAATTATTGTATATTTCACAACCAACAGTGACTGTACATATCAAGCAGTTGGAAAAGGAAGTCGGGATAGAACTGTTTGTTCGAGATGGTAGAAGAGTTATGTTAACAGAGGCAGGGAGAAGTTACTTAAAACATGTAAAAACGTTATTAGCTCTTTATGAAGAAGGAATTTCGGAGTTACATTCCATTCAGCAGGGGTTCACATCACAACTCACCATAGGAATTTCGCCATTAATTGCAGATACGATTTTGCCTTTTGTGCTTAAACAATTTATTCAGTCCCATCCTACAATAGAAATATCTGTTAAAATCATAGAATCAATTAAAATTGAACATGCTGTGGAATTGGAGGAAGTGGATATCGGTTTATCATGTCTGCCTAACAGAAAAACAGACCTGAAATGCCACTCCTTATATGATGATCCCCTAGTTTTGGTTGTGCCTCACGATGGCTTTGATTTGGAGACAGGGTTGCCACTTGAAGAAGAGGATATCTTTGGCCAGCACACCTTATTGACTCACAATCATCCTGGGTATTGGGAGGAACTATGTCAGCAGATTAAAGCCAAATATCCTCTTACAAAAATGATGAAGGTGTCCCAAACTCATATAACTAAGAGGTTTATTATTGAGGGATTAGGGGTGTCTGTCTTACCTAAATCTACGGTGAGACGCGAATTGTTAGAAGGAAGGCTCCTCGAAGTTGATTGCCGGTCTATAAATCTACCAAATGCAAAGACTTATGCTTTGATGAAATATGAGCATTCATTACAAAATGAGTTTTTAAGATTTATATCACAATACAGAATTTAATAATAAGCAAAATGAAAACATTACTCCCACAAAAAGGAGTAGTGTTTTTCTTTTGTTCCTGCTTATTAACAAATCTATAAAAATCGGTATTTTCTCTTTATCTACTTTATATAGTAATAGTAGTGGGACGAATATACATTACTATACATCAAGAAAAAATAGATGAAGGGCAGGAGGGAATAGATTTGCTTCACATTGTTGCCTGTATTAAGCAAGTACCAGATACAAAAGTAATTAAGATGAATCCAAAAACGAATACGATGGACCGTGCAAGTGCCCCGGCAATATTAAATCCTTACGATGCCCACGCGGTAGAAGAGGCCGTTCGCCTGAAAAACAAATATGGAGGAACTGTAACGGTCGTCACAATGGGACCGCCACCAGCAGTAAAAGCTATTAGGAAATGCATCGAAATTGGGGCGGACGAGGGATATATGATTTCAGACAGGGCTTTTGCAGGAGCGGACACCTTAGCAACCAGTTATGCACTGACAAAAGCGATCAATAAGATCAGGGAAATCAGACCAATCGATTTGATCATCTGCGGAAAAATGACCATTGATGGTGATACAGGACAAGTAGGGCCCGGTATTGCCCGCCGTCTTGATATACCACCATTGACTTCTGTTAATAAAGTCGTCGAAATTCATAAAGAGGATGGCTATATGGTGGTCCATCGAAAACTTGAAGATGGATATGAGGTTGTTCAAACTACATTGCCTTGTTTACTTTCGGTAGAAAAAGAGATAAATGAGGTACCCTATTCTTCTTTTCCAAACATGTTAAAGGCAGCAAGATATCAACCTGTAATTTGGTCCGTCAATGACCTGGAGGATATTGACCGGAAACAGTTAGGGTTAAAGGGGTCTCCAACCATTGTTGCAAAAGTTTGGGCGCCACCAAAACCAGAGGGTGGAAAGTTACTTGAGGGCAACTCGGACGAACAGGTGCAGCAGTTGCTTTCCGTAGTGTTGGAAAAGAAAGAGTTGTTTGCAGAAATGAGGGGATTGAAGTGAATTTTGAGGATTATAACGGGGTCTGGGTTTTCATTGAAGAAAATGAAGGGAAGATTGCACCGGTTTCCTTGGAACTGCTGGGAGCCGGACGAACACTTGCAGATAAACGTGGAGTGGAGCTTGCTGGAATCATCATTGGTGAAAATGTCACAGGACTTGCGGATACAATTTTTGAATATGGAGCAGACAAGGTTTATGTATATGATCAGCCGATCTTCCAATTGTATCGTACGGAATCTTTTATGAAAGCACTTCTTCATTGCAGTGAAAAGTACAAGCCAGAGATCATTCTTTACGGAGCCACATCAACAGGAAAAGACCTTGCTAGTGCGGTTGCGACGGATCTTCCAACCGGCTTAACTGCAGACACCACCGAACTGGATGTAGAAGAAGATACGGGATTACTTTTGGCAAGTCGCCCGGCATTCGGCGGGAATATCATGGCTACTATCCTCTGTAAAAAGTACCGTCCTCAAATGGCTACTGTCCGTCCGAAAGTGATGAAAGCGCTCCAACTTGAGAAGGGCCGTAGGGGGCAGTTAATTGCAGAGAAAATTGATATAAAAGAAGAAGATATGCGGACAAAAGTATTAAAGATTGTCAGGGAGACCACCAAAAAGGTAAGAATCGATGAAGCAGATATAGTCGTCGCAGGTGGAAAAGGTCTAGGAAGTGAAAAAGGATTTGAACTTGTTCATCAACTTGCTAAGACTCTAGGAGGAGTGGTTGGTGCAAGCCGTGATGTAGTCGAAGCCGGCTGGGTTGAGCACCATCATCAGGTCGGGCAGACAGGGGTAACGGTAACACCAAAGATTTATTTTGCAATTGGTATCTCTGGGGCAATCCAGCATATTGTGGGAATGAAGAATGCAGGATTGATTATCGCCATTAATAAAGATCCGGATGCGGCTATTTTCAATTCCTGCCATTATGGGATTGTCGGAGATGCATTTGAAATTGTCCCGCTGCTAGTAAAGGAATTCCATAAGGCTTTACATGGAGAGGAGGTAGAGGTTTAATGCCTGAAAAGTTTGATTGTATTGTGGTTGGGGCTGGTCCTGCGGGTATTTCATGTGCATATGAACTTGCTAAGGGCGGTGCGAATGTTCTCTTGTTGGAAAGAGGAGAATATCCTGGATCCAAAAATGTAATGGGCGGAGTGTTATACAGAAAGATGATGGAGGATATTATACCTGATTTTCATAAAGAGGCCCCGCTTGAAAGGCCCATTGTTGAGCAGCGTTTTATGATGATGGACAAGGAATCCGCCGTTACATTCGGCTATAAAGGCCTGGAGTGGGCACAAGAACCTTATAATAATTTCACCGTCCTAAGGGCGAAGTTTGATCAATGGTTTGCAGGAAAAGCCGTGGAGCAGGGGGCATTACTTGTCAATGAAACAGTCGTTCTTGAATGCATTGTGGAAAATGGGAAAGTGGTGGGGGTAAGGACAGATAGGCCTGACGGTGAAGTTTATGCAGATGTAGTGGTCCTTGCAGATGGCGTGAATTCCTTACTGGGTAAATCGCTCGGTTTTCACAAGGAATACCGTCCAGATGAAGTGGCCCTTGCCACAATGGAGATCATTAAGTTGGATAGTAAGGTGATTGAGGACCGTTTTAACCTCGAAAAAAACCAGGGCTGTACCATTGAGCTTTTCGGAGATGCCACGAAAGGAATTCTCGGAACAGGATTCCTATATACAAATAAAGATACTCTAAGTATCGGGGTCGGAACACTTCTATCCGGATTAATCGAGCATAAAATAAGACCATATGAGCTATTGGAATATGTGAAGTCACATCCAATGGTCCGACCGTATCTTGCAGGAGGGGAACCTGTTGAATACCTGGCGCATCTAATTCCAGAAGGTGGCTTGAAATCAATGGGGCGAATTGTTGCTGACGGGGTATTGGTAGTAGGGGACGCGGCACAGCTCGTGAATGCCATCCATCGAGAGGGATCGAACCTTGCCATGACCTCAGGAAGGTTAGCGGCATCCACTATTCTAGAAGCTATGTCAGTGGGGGATTTTTCCGAACGAACATTAGATCAATACAGGGTCAACCTCATGAAGAGCTTTGTTGGTCAGGATATGAAAAAATACAAGGATTCCACCCACCACTTTAATAAATTTCCGCAATACTTCGATCAGTACATCCCAATGGTCAATCGTGCAGCCAGCCAGATGTTTACCGTTGATGGTAAGTCCAAGTGGGAGAAACAGAAAAAGATTTGGAAAGATCTCGGATCACCAAAAGAGAAACTCAAATTAGCCCGAGATGCATACCGGGCATGGAAGGTGATGAAGTAATGAGTGAACAGAAAAAGGGTCAGTCTATCGAAGAAAAACAATACCTGGTTCGCTTTAATGCTGACACCAAATCTCATTTGACGGTCATGGATGAAGATATTTGTTTAACAAAATGTCCTGATAAAATCTGTACCATCTTTTGTCCAGCAGAGATCTATAAATGGGAAAATATTAGGATGCATGTAGGTTACGAGGGTTGTCATGAGTGTGGAAGCTGCCGAATTGGTTGTCCCCATCAAAATATTAAATGGGAGTATCCAAAAGGCGGTCATGGAATTGTGTTCCGTTTAGCTTAGGGGTCTATCGCTTTTGCGGTGGGCTTTTTTTAATTGTGAAGGGAAGAGGATTTGTAGGAAAAAGGTATCTAGAGGCATCATATGTATAATCTTTCACAAACACCTGCAAAAAGAAAAACATAGTGTTTTTCTTTTTTTACACTTTTTTCCTTAACCAGCGATTGTATAAAGCTGACCGTCACTAGCAATACGCTCCACTTCTGACGTGTAATCAATAGCCTCATCAATGGATAAGAAGAAGGAAGAAACATATAGGGGATGTTTATAGTCAAAACCTCCACCTATTTCTGCAGGGAACACAACTACTTGCCAATGGTAATAATCATCTCCCGTCCCCATTGCTCTGCCTTCGAGGGCAATTAACCAGTGGCTGTAATTATCACAACACTCAAAGTCCGTCACTTTTTCTAAAAAAATCACAAGGTCATTCTTATTAATTGGAACCAAAGACTTTGGGTAAAATTCTCCGTAATTTGGCGCTTCTCTCATAAACATCTCTCCTTTACATGAAATGTAGGGAAGTAGTAGTTGTATTATTATATGATGGTGCACTTGAAATATTTTGCGTTTTTAGAAAATTTAATTTTATTTCACTTCAAAGATTGTATAATAGTTAGATAGAATTCTATCAAGAGTGAAACGTCCCAATTGAAAAGAATAGTCATTATAGAAATGGAGTGATCGTGTTGAACCAAACGGAGATGTTAACAGAAATTCAACAGCTCGAGCAGGAAATCCTTGAAAAGAAAAAGCAGTTGGCAGAATTAAAACGCAACATAGTAAAAGAGAAAGTCGATCATTATGTCTTCTCATCTTTTCAAAATGGTAGGGTAAGCTTGGCAGAGTTGTTTGAAGATAAAACTGAATTATTTGTGGTTCACAATATGGGGAAAAGCTGTTCCTATTGCACGATGTGGGCAGATGGGTTTAATAGTGTATACCATCATATCCGCAGGAAGGCAGCGTTTGTTGTATCAACCCCAGATGCAACAGAAATCCAAGAGAATTTCGCAGCAGAGAGAAGTTGGGTTTTTCCAGTTGTATCCACTAAAGACACTACTTTTAAAGAAGACATGGGATTTGTGGTGAATGGTGGCTATTATCCTGGCGTTACCGTTTTTACAAAAGATGATAAGGGAGATATTTACCGTCATGCAAGCGCGTTTTTCGGACCAGGAGATGATTTTTGTTCGGTTTGGCCATTATTCGATCTACTTCCTTCTGGATATGAAGATTATAAACCAAGTAAGAAAATCAATGACCGTTCCTCTTACCAGTTGACAAATAACATCGCAATACAAGTGAAAGATTATGAGAATGCTATTGATTTTTATCACCAAATCCTTGGGATGAAACCAGAAAAAAGTACAGAGTCTGAAACACTATTTACTATGAATGGCACAAATTTATATGTAGAGAATCATAACAAGGGTTGTGATCCATCCGTATTTTTCGAATTCGCTGTTGAAAACATGGAAGATGCTAAGAAGGTCCTACTTTCAAATAACTGCATCATTACGAAGGAGTTTAGCGAGAAGAGTGTGATGGTAAGTGATCCTTACGGATTAAAATTCCATCTATTTCAAGTGGAATGACTAAGTTGGAATCGCTTTTCTTTTTGAGAAGCGGTTCTTTTTGATATACTGGGCTAAATATAGTAATAGTTTAGAAGGGAATAACATGCACCTATGAAATTAGTATCTTGGAATGTGAATGGAATCAGAGCTTGTGTTAAAAAAGGATTTATGGATTACTTTAATGAGATGGATGCGGACATTTTCTGTATTCAAGAAACGAAACTTCAAGAGGGGCAAATCAACTTAGATATGCCAGGGTATTATCAATATTGGAACTATGCAATCAAAAAAGGATATTCAGGCACAGCTGTTTTTTCTAAAATGAAACCACTGCAAGTACGCTATGGATTGGATTTGGAAAAGGCCGAAGTGTGCGAACCGGAAGGAAGGGTTCTTACACTTGAATATGAGGATTATTTCTTAGTGAATGTGTACACCCCAAACTCTCAACGAGATTTGGCCAGACTTCCATTCCGATTAGATTGGGAAGACCGCTTCTTGGCTTACATAAAAATGTTAGATCAAGAGAAGGCCGTTATTTTATGCGGGGACCTGAACGTAGCACACACGGAAAATGACTTAAAAAATCCTAAATCTAACCGCAACAATTCTGGCTTTACGGAAGAAGAAAGAGGAAAAATGACGAGATTTTTAGGAGAAGGATTTACGGATACATTCCGCCATTTTTATCCTGACCAAAAAGACAAATACACATGGTGGTCGTATATGAATAAGGTTCGCGAAAGAAATATCGGCTGGCGCATTGATTATTTCATCGTTTCCGATCGGTTAAAGGATTCTTTAAAGGACGCTGAAATACACTCTGAAATTTTTGGGAGTGACCATTGCCCTGTAGTGCTTGAATGGAATAAATAACCTATCTGGAGGTCCTGAAAAAATGAAAGTATTGCTGAATGATAAGATTATGGATAGAAATGAAGCAAAAGTGGATATTGAAGACAGAGGGTACCAGTTTGGTGATGGGGTGTATGAGGTTGTCAACATATATGATGGCGTTCCTTTTACATTAAAAGAGCATATTGCAAGGTTGTATAGAAGTGCTAGGGAAATTGGCATCCATCTAAACGAACGACCAGAACAACTGTGTAATAGGTTGCTTGAGCTTATTAAAGCTAATAACACGGAAAAGGGCGGACTCTACCTGCAAATTTCAAGAGGTGTTTCTAACAGGTCACACCATTATGATCAATCATTAACTCCCCAACTTGTTGCATATCCACTTTCTTATAAAAGCGTAGAAGATGCTCAGACATATGGAGTGGAAGCCATTACTTCAGAAGACTTGCGTTGGCTTCGATGCGACATAAAAAGCCTAAACTTGCTCTATAATATTATGGTCAAGCAGAAAGCAAACGAGGCGGGGGCATTTGAAACCATTCTTATTAGAGACGGAATGGTAACAGAAGGTTCATCTTCTAATATTTTTATCGTCAAAAATGGTATTCTCCTGACACATCCAGCTAATAACTTGATTTTGAACGGGATTACGAGAACAAAGCTATTAGAAATTATGGATGCGAATGGGTGGGATTATAAAATTCAACCATTCGAAAAAGAGGAACTGATGAAGGCAGATGAAGTATTCCTTACATCGACAACAAGTGAAGTCATGCCAATTATCAAAATTGACGGAGTCACGTTTTCAGAGGCAATGCCAGGACCTTACACCCGAAAATTCCAAAGAGCCTTCCGTGAAACAGTTCAATCCGATACAAAAACGACCTCAGAAAAAGCATAGAGTCCACTCTCTATGCTTTCAGTGTGTAGACAAAGCTAAAAATAATGAAATTCTGTAGTTGATCGCCGTGTAAAGTGCGAAGACTCCTGAGGGAGATAGCGCTAGGAGGGGACCCTAAAGTCCTGCGAGGCCACTGAAAAACTGATAACGTAAAGTTTTTATGATTCCTAGCTGGTGATTGGAGCAAAAGGCTCCAGCAGTGCCCCTAGCAAATCGAAGCCATTTGAGGAAATCAACAGCGATGCATAAAAAAATTCAAAAATTAATGACATTTTCAGTGGCCTCAGTCCTGCAGTGGAGTCTCACGTACCGTCCACGGTAAGCGCAGCACCTGAAACGGTGACTACCAGTGAATGTAACCTTTAGGCAGGACCAACTATGGTTACTGCCTTTTTTCCTCTAGAGAACTAGACAAATCAATGGGAACATGATATTTTTTGGGAACATAGGAAAAATCTTAGGGGGTATACATAATGAGTAATCTATACACAACTATGGAAAAATACGCTGAACTTGCCGTCAAAGTTGGAGTGAATGTTCAAAAAGGCCAAACACTAATTGTAAACGCTGACATTGCAACAGCACCTTTTGTTAGGCTTGTAACGAAAAAAGCATATGAAGCAGGAGCAAAACTCGTTCAAATTGAATGGACCGATGAGCAAGTGACAAGAATACGCTACGATAAAGCACCGGATGAATCATTTGAATATTTCCCTAGTTGGAGAGCGGAAATGCTAGAGAAAGCGTACGAAGAAGGAGCTGCAATGCTTGCAATTACTTCCGTGAATCCAGATTTGTTAAGAGGGGTAGATGCTTCAAAAATTGCAAACTTACAAAAAGCAGCAGGTGAAGCAAGCAAAGGCTATCGTAAAATGGTTATGGCAGATAAAATTAGTTGGTCTATTGTTGCTGTTCCCTCTAAAGGCTGGGCTGCTAAAGTTTTCCCGGAATTATCTGAGCAAGAGCAAGAAGATAAATTATGGGAAGCGATTTTCCATGCAACAAGAGCAAATCTTGAGGATCCAGTCCAAGCATGGATGGACCACAAGGAAAAACTTAGTGAGAAAGTGGATTTCCTTAACAACAAGAAATTTAAATCCCTTCATTATAAAGCCGAAGGAACAGACTTGACAATTGAATTAGCTGAAAAGCATGTGTGGATCGGACCGGAAAGCATTAACGAAAATGGGGTTGCTTTTATAGCCAACATGCCAACCGAGGAAGTCTTTACCACTCCACTTAAAACAGGAGTCAACGGTACCGTAAGTAGTTCCAAGCCATTGAACTACGGTGGAAACATGATTGATAAATTTTCCATCACTTTTGAGAAGGGAAGAATTGTCTCTTTTGAAGCGGAAGAAGGCTATGAAACACTACAAAAGTTGATTGATACGGATGAAGGGTCACACTTTTTAGGGGAAGTAGCACTTGTGCCACATGACTCTCCAATCTCCAACACAAATCTTATCTTCTATAACACGTTATTTGATGAAAATGCATCGCATCATTTGGCGATTGGAAACGCGTATTCATTCGCACTTGAAGGTGGCAAAATGATGTCAGAAGAAGAGCTTGAAGCAGCTGGGGCGAATTCAAGCATTACCCATGTTGATTTCATGATTGGATCAAGTGACATGGATATTGATGGAATTACAAAAGATGGAGAAAGGGTTCCATTATTCCGTCAAGGAAATTGGGCTTAATTCACTGAAAAAACATTCCTTAGCCTATACGTTGGACGTGTATCATGCATAAATTGTATTGTAGTCTACGTGAAGGAGGGAATTGTATGTCAGGTGGAAATTATGGTGGAGGCTTTGCGCTGATTGTAGTGCTTTTCATTATTTTGATTATCGCGGGTGCGGGTGCGTTAAGATACTAATTTAACAAATAGAGTGAATGGTTGGAGTGTTTTTCCAACCATTTTTTCATATCCATATTAGGACAAGCATAGGGGAGGAAAAAGAATGGCACAGTTACATGACAAATTGTTGCTGCCAAATGGGATTGAAATAAAAAACAGATTCTTTAAGGCCGCGATGAGCGAAGGGATGGCAGACGAACACAATAGACCCACACAAAAACTAGTTCGTCTCTATGAAACTTGGGCAGAAAGTGAAGCAGGCATTGTTGTGACAGGCAATGTCATGGTCGACAAACGTGCACTTGGTGAACCCAGGAACGTAGTAGTGGAAAATGAAAAGGATCTAAATTTATTGAAGAGTTGGGCAAAGGCAGGAACAAAGAATGGGACTCACCTATGGATGCAAATTAACCATCCAGGCAAACAGGTGTTTAAAGGAATAGTGAAAGAAGCAGTAGCCCCATCCAAAGTCGAGTTTGATCTAAAGCTCCAACGTTACTTCCCTGTTGCGAGAGAATTGCAAGAAGAAGAAATAATTAATATCATTCAACGATTTGCCAACACAGCCAAAATTGCCAAGAAAGCAGGATTTACAGGAATTCAACTCCATGGTGCCCATGGTTATCTTATTAGTCAATTTTTATCACCGAGACACAATAAAAGGAATGACAAATGGGGAGGTTCACTTGAAAACCGTATGAGATTTCTCTTGGAGATCTATAAAAGGGTTCGAGAAGAAGTTGGTGCCTCGTTCCCTATTGGTGTTAAGCTTAATTCTGCAGACTTTATGAAAGCAGGATTTACAGAAGAAGAAGCCTTAAAGGTAATAAAAGAATTGGATAGCTTGGGAATAGACTTGATAGAAATCTCTGGGGGGTCCTATGAAAGCCCACAAATGACAGGGCTGAATGTAAAAGAGAGCACCAAAAGAAGGGAAGCGTATTTTCTTGAATTTGCAGCAGAAGCTAGGAAAGTATCAAAAGCCCCCCTTGTAGTAACAGGAGGATTCAGAACGTTAAGCGGAATGAAGGATGCAGTCCTTGAAGGAGCAACATCTATGGTGGGATTAGCTCGTCCGATGGCCGTCTATCCTTACCTTCCTAAAGAGCTTCTACAAGGGAAAAGGGAATCTATCGAACTAGTACCTAGAAAGACAGGCATTAAATTAGTGGATCAAACAGCTATGCTTGAATTGACTTGGTATAGTAATCAATTAGAGAGAATCGGAAAGGGCAAGGAACCAAAACCAGAACTTTCCCCAAAGGTGGCTCTACTGCAGACGCTATGGAAAAACGGTTTAGATGTTTTTCAAATGAGAAGAGTATAAGGAAGAGGGAGCTTCTATTATATGGAGAGCTCCCTTTCCTTTTAGGAGGCAAATAATTATTATTTGAAGAAACTTCATGTTACTATATTTCCATTCACTAAATAAATTGTCCAAAGGGGATTAATTAATGAAACAGATCATAACAGATTTCCTTGAATCGCATAAAAATGATTTTTTTGAGATTAGTACATATATAGGTCAAAACCCTGAACTAGGACATGAGGAGTACAAATCATCAAAAGCTCTTACAGATAAACTCTCTGAACATGACTTTGAAGTTGAACTGGGCACTTGTGGGTTGGCCACTGCATTTGAGGCTGTATTTGACAGTGGGAAACCTGGTCCAACCATCGGATTTATGTGTGAATATGACGCACTACCTGAGATCGGGCATGCTTGTGGTCATAATTTAATAGGGACGATGGGGATAGCAGCCGGCATTGCCACAAGTAAAGTGTTAGAAGAAACGGGAGGCAAAGTTATTGTATATGGGACTCCTGCCGAAGAAACCAAAGGCGGCAAGGTGACAATGGCTGAGCAAGGTGTATTTGATAAACTGGATGTTGCCATGATGGTCCATCCGCTGCATTCCTATGTGAAAAGCGGTTCCTCGCTTGCGATGGATGCTATCCAATTTGAATTCTTCGGGAAACCTGCTCATGCAGCGGCAAATCCTGAAAAAGGAATTAATGCACTAGATGCTGTGATTCATACATTTAACGGTATTAATGCACTAAGACAACATGTTACTAGTGATACACGAATTCATGGCATCATCCCTGAAGGCGGAAAAGCTGCAAACGTGGTGCCAGATTATGCTGTTGCGCAATTTTACATTCGTGCCAAAACACGCAGTTATGTGAATGAATTGGTAGAAAAAGTGAAATCTATAGCAGAAGGCGCAGCGATGATGACCGGTGCAACAATGAAGATGTCCAACTATGAATTATCCTACGATAACATGGTTACAAATGAAACACTGTCCGATGTCTTTACCAATCAGCTGATATCGCTTGGAGTGCCATCTGAAGAGATTATAGAAAATAGGGACGGATCTGGTTCATTGGATATGGGAAATGTAAGTTTAGTAGTTCCGTCTATCCATCCTTACATTAAAATTTGTAATGAATTATATAGTTGTCATACCACTGAATTTCGTGATGCGGCATTGAGTGATCAGGGAAAAGAGGCAATGATCCTTGGAGCTAAAGCAATGGCATCGACCGCTCACGAACTTTTAACCAAACAAGAGCTGTTAACTAAAGTAAAAGAAGAGTTCGAGAAGGCTCCAAAATAAGAAAGGAAGATTTAGAATGACCGTTAGAAATAACCAGGTACCATTATCTGTCTTGGATCTGGCTCCAATTGTAGAAGGAAGTACTGCTCAAACATCTTTTCAAAATAGTGTGGAACTTGCAAAGCATGTGGAAAGGCTAGGATTTACCCGCTATTGGCTTGCCGAGCACCATAACATGAGAGGAATTGCAAGCTCCGCTACTTCTGTAGTAATCGGCCATATAGCCGGTGCAACAAAGACGATAAGGGTCGGGTCCGGAGGCATTATGCTACCAAATCATGCCCCACTTGTCATTGCAGAACAGTTTGGAACATTAGAATCCTTATATCCTGGGAGAATTGACCTTGGCCTCGGCCGGGCACCAGGAAGTGACCAACTGACTGCGGCGGCACTTAGACGGGAACGTCGAACAGGAGGAGAGGATTTCCCTAACCAGTTAGCGGAATTACGTTCTTATTTTCACCCTGATGGAACCACAAGAGTAAAAGCGGTTCCCGGAGAAGGATTGGATGTTCCAATTTGGTTGCTCGGCTCAAGCGGATTCAGCGCAAAGCTTTCTGCAGAACAAGGACTGCCATTTGCATTTGCCAGTCATTTTTCACCAGACTATACGCTGCCTGCACTTCAAATCTATCGCAGTTCCTTTAAACCATCTGAGCATTTGGACAAGCCGTATGCCATAATTGGCGTGAACGTAATTGCTGCAGAAAGTGATGAGGAAGCGGAGTATTTAGCGACCTCCATTCAGCAACAATTCCTTAATCTGATCCGTGGAAATCCAGGCCAACTGAAACCACCAGTGGAAGATATGGACTCCCTTTGGAGTGAGTACGAGAAACATGTGGTTGCACAACAGTTGAAATATACCGTTACAGGGAATGCAGAAACAGTTAGGAAAAAGCTTTCCGCAATACTTGAAGAAACACAAGCAGACGAACTCATTGTGAATACTCATGTATATGATCAGCAGGCAAGGTTGAAATCTTATCAGATTTTGGCAGATGCCTGGTTTGGACAATAAAAGACAGATATTTATATTTTGACCTCTACTTTTTTGAGTAGGGGTTTTTGTTTTATTAGGAACAAGTAGTTATTGAGATTCGTCTAATTATTGTTAGCTTTGATCATCTAGATTTAGGCATGAAGACAATCATGAGAAGATTTCTAAGTTGAGATTGTCATCATAAGGTGGATGAAGACAATTTTGAGTAAATTTTTAAGTTGAGATTGTTATCATAGGTTGGATGAAGACAATTTCAAGCAGTTTTTTTGTTTGCTATTGGTATCATAGCGAGAAGTCTACATGAAGAATTAACAACAAGACGTAACTCTTAAAAAGGTATGGGGGCTGGCTATTCCAAGAAACAATAGAATCATTTTCCTTTTATCAAATTGGAAATTCATGTATCCTTAAACTAAACGGACAAGAGAGGGTGGGGGCTTCAATGAAAAAGATAGTTTTTATGATAGTCATGTTGATGATACTAGCCGGGTGTCAAAAAGAACCCGTCAATCCTTATGATGTATTAAACGACTATATAACAACATGGGAGGAACAAGATTTCTCTAACATGTATGAAGAATATCTCCAATTGGAATCAAAAGAAAACGTACCACTGCAACTTTTTGAAGAAAAGCATAAAGAAGTCTATGACCTATTTGAAATGGAAAATTTAAAAATAGAAGTGTTGGATCAAGAAGTTGAGTGGGAAGAACAAGAAACCGTCACTATTCCAGGTAAGATCACATATGACACATTTGCTAGAAAAATAGATTACGAAGTGAATTTTGTCATGGATAAAGTGCTAGATGAAGAAGAAAACGAACAGTGGTATATTCAGTGGCAACCAAGTTTTATTTTTCCAGAATATGATTTGACAGATGAATTTGAGATCGAGTACACCAAAGCAACTCGGGGTGAGATCTTAGACAGCAAGGGGAACAAGCTTGCTGCTAATGAGGAAGTGATGAATCTGCAAATTGTTCCAGGTGAGTTTAATGCAGAAAGAGATTTAACAAAACTTGCTGAGATGATTGATATGTCAGAAGAAGAAATAACAAGTCTTTATACGTTAAGCTGGGCCCAGCCTCATTATGCCATGCCTATCAAAGATTTCCGAGAAGACGAGAGGGATTTGGTGTTACAAGTAATTGAAATCGAAGGAGTTACAAATGGAAGGTCGATAGAACGTGTTTATCCATTTGCAGAGGCAACAGCTCATTTAGTAGGCTATATAGCTGAGGCTACTGCACAGGATTTAAAAGACTTTGAGGGATACGCGCAGGGTGATAGATTAGGTGTTACCGGGATTGAAGGATTATACGAAAAGGAATTAAAAGGCAATAAAGGCTTGGAAGTAACCCAAGTAAAAGAAGACGGCACAGAAAAAACAATTGCAAGAACAGAGCCAGAACGTGGTAAAGACATTACATTGACTATAGATGCGAACATGCAACAGAAGTTGTATGATGTCATGAAAGATGATGCAGGTCAAGCAGCTACCATTGACCCTAGTACCGGAAAGGTATTAAGTCTTGTGAGTACCCCGGCATATGACCCAAACACTTTTACTATGGGAACTTCACTGAGCAAGGAAAAAAGGCTGGATGAATTAAAGGAAGCGGGGATCATGGCTAGTGAAAATCGCTTCCGTGCTACGTATTCCCCAGGCTCCACCATGAAACTCCTTACTTCAATAATCGGTTTGGAAAGCGGCAAACTTGATCCGAACCACCAATATGACATCCCTGACAAGCAATGGGATATCGGGGGCAGCAAAGTAACCAGAGTGTATGTAGATGATACACAAGTCGACTTAAGAAGTGGTTTGAACAACTCAGACAATATATACTTCGCAAAAGCTGCAATAGATATTGGAAAAAAGGATTTTGAGGAAGGGTTAGCGAAATTAGGAATTGGAGAAGAACTTCCTTTTGCGTATCCTCCAGTAAGCGATTCTCAAATTTCGAACACGGGATCTTTCGACAATGAAGTCCTATTGGCCCATACCGCTTATGGACAAGGCGAAATCTTATTGAACATCGTACACCTGGCAAGCATTTATGGAGGGGTGGTAAATGACGGGTCAATGATGAAGCCATTGCTGCTGGAAAAAGAAACTTCTGAAGTATGGAAGAATATTGTGTCGCCTGAAAACGCTAAACTTCTTCAAGACAATCTTAGAAAGACGGTTACGGAAGGAAAGTCCAATGTGGCAAATGTACCTGGACGTGAGATTGCAGGGAAGACAGGTACTGCTGAGATTAACAAAAAAGAAAGATTAGAAAACGGATTATGGGTTTCTTACGATCAAAAGAATCCGACATTTTTGACAGCTATGTTGATTGAGAATGTGATTGACAGAGGTGGAAGCAGATACACAATAGAATTGACGAACAAATTTTATGAGGCTCTTTCAAACTAACTAGGGCAGGTGTTATAGATGGAAAGTTTTATTGGTGTGTCTAAGATAAAAAAACAAGAAATCGTCAGCGAGATTATCAATGAATGGGATCCGATGGACCTTCTTGCAATGGGTGCGGAGGAAAGTAGGTACCGAAATCAAATTGATAAAATTGTAGATGCGCTAGATGGAGTTGATTCAGTAGACGAATTAGCAAGGTATATTAAACAGTTTATGGACGCTTCTTTTTCCACTGATTTCCCCTCTATAACATGCTTGCAAGTAGCGGTTTTAATTTGGGAAGAATTTAAAAAATAATCCAAAAAGGGAAATTGCGTATGTCTTTTCGCAATTCCCTTTTTATCTTATTTATCCTTTAGCAGCTTGTAATTGTAATGCTATCTTAATTTGATCCCCAACAAGTACACCACCGGCTTCAAGCGGAGCATTCCATGTCAAGCCATAGTCACTTCGCTTGATTTTTCCTTCTACTGCAAAACCTGCTTTTTCATTTCCCCAAGGATCTTGCCCAGTTCCTTCGAATAGTACGGAGAATGTTTCAGATTTTGTCGTACCACGCAGAGTAAGATCTCCTGTTACGTTGTATTCGTTTTCGTCTGTTTTTTCAATAGTTGTAGCTTTAAAAATCATTTTTGGATAATTATCAACATCGAAGAAATCTCCAGAGCGAAGGTGAGCATCACGGTCGCTACTGCGCGTATCAATACTTGCTACATCTACAACAAACTCAATATCAGCAGTTGTTAAATCTGTAGGATCTGCAACGATTGTTGCATCATACTGATGAAATCCCCCTTTTACTGTAGCGAACATCATGTGCTTCACTGAAAAGTCCACTGTGCTGTGGGATTTGTCAACATTCCAAACTGTTTTAGTCATAATAATATTCCTCCCAGTTTCTCATTTAGTAATATATCTTTAATTCGAGATTTATAACTTCAAGATAAATTATATGCGCGGTATGTTAATGTGTCAACATTTTTTTTCCTATTATTTACTCTGTTTTAAAAAAATGAGATACAACTCGTGACATGGGAATGTTCTTATGATATGTTGCAGGAAACATAAGATTTATGTTTAAATTCATTGAATTATCAAAAGATAAAAAAGACCAAATCACTAGAGCTTTTAGACATGTATTAAGTCAAACATCTAAAGTCTCTAAACATTCATAAAGGAGACTTCACTATGGACAAATTGACCTTGATTCATTCTACTTCCTTGGATCTAACAAAATACAAGATAGAAGAAGATATACAACAGTATTTTGAAACGAAAGAAGACCTTCCGACTTTTGAAGAGTATATGGAAGACCGCAGGCATTACGTGGAACAAATTTGGTACAATGTATGGCTTAACAAGGTAACGAATGACGTTGCAAGAAAAGATAAAAAACACATCTTGAATGCACGAGGGTTTGAAACAGAAGGTGTTGATAAAAAAATCATCAATCAACTGTTTAAAAATGAAATGCGGGAATATGAACCTTTTCTGGCAGTGAAGTGGTTACAGAATTCCACGTATACGAACCCGTCAGTTTGGGAAGAAAAATACATCCAAGCCTGTAAAGATTTCCAAAAAAGAATGGAAGAAAAACGTTTGCAACATCAAATGGATGCTGTTACAGATAAGGTTGATCAAGCTGCTCATAAAATAGTGGAAAAAAATCAAGCGAACTTTTTCTTATATGTCAGACACTTTGTAGCCAAGATAGTAAAAGCGGACTTAATGAACAATCCGAAGTTTGAGGAAACTGATTCATACAGAAGGGAAGATGTGTTAAAAGAGGCTGGACCTATGGATGCATCTGATTATCACACTTTGAAGGACTTTTTCATTGAGCTGACAGGTGCTGTCCATCAAAGTTTTGATTATTATGAGGAATATTTAGAATATGAAACGTATTATTTTTTCTATGAAAAAAGGATTACGGATTATCTGTTTGGCTTTTTGCCTGGTCTCATAATGAATGAACTTCCTACCGAAATTTCAGCAGAATACAAAGCCGTTACGTCAGAAGAATTTACTGTATCTAAGCTTCGAAAACTGCTTGCAAACTCTTTTTACTTGTTGGTCAACAACTATATGGAAAAATTACAAGAGGAATTTATTACAGATCTGCTTGAGCTTGCAGAGAAACCTTTTGACTTAGAAGTTCATGAGGAATATTTACAACGAGATATCCATGATCGCAAACGTAAAGAAGAGGAAATATTGGAAGAAATCCGCCGTAAACAAGAAGAAGAGGAGAGGATGCTAGAAGATATTTTTGGAAGGGAATATATTCCTTCTAGTGGCAGAAGCACACGGTATGTTGTACATATTGGGGAAACAAACACAGGTAAGACTTTTCAAGCCTTAAAGAGAATGAAAGAAGCAAAAAGCGGGTTATATCTTGCACCATTACGGTTATTGGCGTTGGAAGTCTACGATACATTAAATTCAGATGGAATACCATGCTCATTAAAAACAGGGGAAGAAGAGAAGTTGTCTCTAGGTGCCGCTCATTTCTCTAGTACTGTAGAAATGTTCTATGAAAAAGATCATTACGAAGTAATTGTAATTGATGAGGCACAAATGATTGCAGATAAAGACCGGGGTTTCTCTTGGTACAAAGCCATTACGAAGGCTAATGCGGATGAAGTGCATATTGTCGGAAGTTTTAGTATGAAGGAGATGGTATTGCAACTACTCGGAAATGCGAATATTGAAATTTTCGAATATACAAGGGACACTCCTCTTCAAGTGGAAGACACGCCATTTACTCTAAGGGATACAAAAAAAGGGGATGCCCTTGTATGTTTTTCCCGCAAACGGGTTCTAGAGACGGCATCGATTCTTCAGAACAATGGTCATCAAGTGAGCATGATATATGGAAGCATGCCTCCTGAAACGAGAAAGAAGCAGATGCAGCGTTTTATAGATGGTGAGACAACGGTAATCGTTGCTACAGATGCTATCGGGATGGGCTTGAATTTACCGATTAGAAGAGTGGTTTTTTTGCAAAATGAAAAGTTTGATGGAACGCGACGTAGACGTCTAACCTCACAAGAAGTAAAACAAATTGCAGGTCGAGCTGGACGTAAAGGAATGTATAATGTCGGAAAGGTTGCTTTTACAGGAGACATTAAAGCAATGGAAAAGCTTTTAGGCAGCAAAGATCGTCAGGTACACACATTTGCGATTGCCCCTACAAGTTCTATTTTGGAGCGATTTCAAAAGTATTCAAACAAGCTGAGTGACTTTTTTGAGCTGTGGGAAAAGTTCGAAAGTCCTGCAGGTACAGAGAAGGCGTCCCTTAGCGAGGAACAAATTTTGTACGAAACAATCGAGGACACCATGATAGAAGCTAGACTGACGGTTAATGATTTGTATGGCTTTTTACATTTACCGTTTTCTACAAAAGAGCAGACTCTAATAAACCAATGGAAGCAGACCATGGTGGCGATTGTAACCAGGGAAGAACTGCCGGAACCTTTTATGAATAAGGATAGCCTGGAGAATGTGGAATTATCATATAAGTCAATCGGTCTTCACTTGTTGTTTTTGTATAGATTGGATAGAAGAACGGAAGCAACCTATTGGGAAAGAATAAGAGAATCATTTAGTGATGAAGTGCATGAGCGATTACAAACAGATGTAAAAATGCGGACGAAGCAGTGCAGCAAATGTGGGAAGAAGTTGGATCCTGATTTCAAATATGCCGTATGTGATGCTTGTCATTTTTCTAAATTGAGGAAAAAGCACAAGAACTTTACTATAAAGCGTCCATTTTAGACAATAATTGTATATTTAAAGAAAGGTGCAGCTAGCACCTCTTTTTTTTGAATGTTTTATAAAAACAGTAATACAGTATACAAAGGAGCAACTGAAGGAGAGGTGTGTTCATCGTGTCTACTTGGATTCTACGTGGTGAGTCAAAGAATCTGCATTCAAACACCATTACTTATCTTTTAGATATGTATGAACAAATACTGATAAATGAAATGAAGCAAGGGGACAAAGTATTCTATTGTGATCATTCTGATTTTATTTGCATTTGCAAAGTAAATTCAATTACCATGTACAGTCAAATTACCATAACATTAGATGTAATAGAGCAAGGAGAACCATTGCCATTAAAATTTGTAAGTAAGCTTTGGGGTTTAAAAAATCTGGATATATTTAAAATAGAGGACATAAAGGTTCTGCCACTCCAAAAAGAAGAGGATGAATTATTAAATTCATATTGGAAAGTACCAGGATCCGTTGAGGGTTTGGTGAAATATGATTATTTGGATATATATTTGTTTTTGTACAGTAGAGTTGCAGAGGTTTGGATAAAAGACATAGAAAACCAAAAATCAAAATATCAGTTCTTCCATGCTTTTAGAAAAGAAGAATATATATCGATAATGAACTGGGAAGATTTCCAAGAATTTAGAGAGCAATCTTCTTTTCAACCGACTCTGCCGGTGGATAGCTTCTTTACTGAACAAAAAGCACCGATTGAACGCTATAGACAATATTTTATCGATCTTCTTTTTGGTGATGAAAGTATTGATAAACGATTAGACAGCTTTTACAAAGACCCTGTACGAAAATTAATTGGTTTTGGTCATAAAGAGATAGGTGAGTTAATTCATTATCTTTTCCCAAACTTCTTTTGCAGTTTTACCAATAAAGAGATAATCGCGATAGAAAGATTGTTTAAAGAAGCATCTTCTTTGAAGAATACATATACCATTGGCTCTAAAATTTACCATTATCAAAAATTAATCAACGAAAGTTACTTATTAAATAAGTATTTAACTATTGTAGGTAGGAAGACAGAATTGCCGATATATTATGAGATTAACTGTTTTTTGCAATATGTTTATGATACACACTCTGAAAGTGAATATAGTGAAAGTGATAATAAAGAAGGATATATCGAGAAGGAAAAAAGAAAGTATTGGATATACTCTATGCAAACTGAAGTTGATACCGGTTCTTTTTTCCAAGAAGGAATGCTTACTTTTAATCATGGAAAGCTAGGGAATATAAAGAACTATGCCTCTCGAAAAGAAATATGGAATAGTTACAGGCAGATTTATCGAGCAAAAAAAGTACCTTATTTAGAGACTTCTGCTTTGTATCAATTTTGTCATGAAATGGAAGAGGACGATTATGTTTTTGTTAAGAATAATAAAGAGCAAATTATTGGATTGGGAAGGGTTTGCAGCCCTTACATGTTTCCGAAATTTCCTAACTCACCGTCTTTTAGAAAAATTGAATGGATTCGAACTGGTACCTGGACTGTAAGCGGAATGCTATTTTCAAAAAAGCATCTTGTAAACATTACAGCCAATCACCTCTCTTTGTCCTATCTGCTGGATGTTATCCTGGAAAGGTAATAAAGCACCTCACTGATCTCAACGTGAGGTGCTTCTTTAGTGCTTTCGACATTGAGTTCATATTGAACAACATGCTACTTTTGCCCTAGTTTATGACCAGATAATAGAAGGAACGTGTATTTAGTACGAATTTTCAGAAATCTATATTGACAACGCTTTCACTCATTAGTAATCTTTTCTTGTATACATAGAAAGAGGGAGGAATTAGGGTGAATTCAGTTTGGCTGGCAATCATCGGTTTTGTTGTATTTGCACTAGGTTATCGTTATTATTCCAAATTCATCGCAGAAAAAATTTATCGCCTGGATCCTGAATATGTAACACCTGCCCATAAGTATAATGATGGGGTGGATTTTGTACCAACAAAGAAGGTGGTCCTTTGGGGACATCACTTTTCTTCAGTGGCGGGGGCTTCACCTATTTTAGGTCCGGCAATCGCACTTTATTGGGGATGGGGACCTGCTTTCCTGTGGGTTATTCTTGGTACTGTTTTTGCAGCTGGTGTTCATGATTTCGGTACACTTGTGCTTTCTGTCCGAAATAAAGGACAGTCTATTGGCACTCTAACAGACCGATTAATCGGAAAACGGGCAAAAATGCTCTTTTTATTTATCATTTTAATCTTAGTTCTCATGGTAAATGCCGTGTTTGCTTGGGTTATCTCAAACTTGTTCATAAAGTTCCCAGCTGCAGTAATTCCCATCTTTATTGAGATCCCGATTGCGATTTGGATTGGTTATGCAGTTTACAAAAGAAAGGCAAACATGTTGGTTCCCTCTTTAATTGCACTTGCTGTCATGTATGGTTCAGCAGTTTTGACAAGCAAGGTTCAGTTCCTCCAGATTGACTTGGTCCGTTATTTTGGCGGTGCCGATAACACGGTAATTTTCGGATTAGATGGAATGTCCATGTCATTTTTCATATGGATCATGATTCTATTAATTTATTGTTATTTTGCATCAACTTTACCTGTATGGAAATTACTGCAGCCACGTGACTATATCAATTCTCATCAATTAGTTGTTGGCTTATTCATGCTTTACGCGGGCTTATTAGTACTCAGACCAAAACTTACTGCCCCGATGACAAATGAAGTAAGTGATGTTTCTTGGTTCCCATTGTTATTTATCACCATTGCCTGTGGGGCCATTTCTGGATTCCATGGACTAGTTGCTTCGGGTACTACTTCTAAACAACTGGACAAAGAAACAGACGCACGTTTTGTTGGTTATTTGGGATCGGTAGGAGAAGGGATTCTTGCTTTGATCTCCATTATTGCGGTTGCGACTTTGTTTGCAAATGCTGGTGATTTTAGGGCAGCTTACGCCGACTTTGGTGCAGCAAGCCTAGGGGGAATGTCCAATTTTATTAACGGGGCAGCCCAACTAGCTACAGGTATTGCCATTCCTGCGGATATTGCAAGAACCATTGTAACCGTGATTGTTGTGAGTTTTGCTGCAACTAGCTTGGATACGTCCTTACGTCTGATGAGATACATCATTTCAGAGATCGGTAGTGAATATAACTTTAAACCTCTAACAAATATGCATGTCGCAACTTCTGTTGCCGTGGTGTCGAGTGCTGCATTAGTATTGATTCCAAAAGGTCCGAATGGATTTGGTTCAGGAGGTTACTTACTCTGGCCGCTGTTTGGCACAAGTAATCAGCTTTTGGCAGGAGTGAGTTTACTGCTAATATCAGTTTGGTTAAAGAAGCAGGGTAGAAACTTCTTCTATACTTTTGTACCGATGATTTTCATATTCACTATGACTCTCTATGCTATGTTTGTACAAGTCGTCTTTCAATGGTCAGGACTCGGAGAAACAGATGCGAACATGTTACTTTTTATTTTAGGTGGAATTATTTTCGTGTTTGCATTTTGGATTATTTTAGAGGCATTCAGAGTATTCTTTCAAACGGACAAGTCTCCTCCAATAGATCCGTCCATGTAACATTTAGTGAGAGGATGAGGCTTGTTGTTCATCCTCTTCTAACATAAAAAGAAAGGGGTTTCTTTAATAATGGATATTCTGGAAAAATTAAAGAAAGTTATCACTATTTATGATGAAATCCTTCAACAGCCCCACCGAACTGAGATTGCAAGAGAGTTGAGGGAAGAAGAGGATTTGTTTACTTTATTATGTTTTTCCGAAATGCTCGGTCTCCCTAATCCTGCATTTTACTATACGTTGGAGCTATATCCATTTGTCATTGAGAGGTTTCATGATTGGCACCTGCGAATGGGGATGGAGAAATCACCACTAAATGGAATACGCTGTTGTTAGGAGGTAGAAGAATGAGCAAGCTTTTTAACTGCAAAATTATGTTTATTGGTGGCAAAGGGGGAGTTGGAAAATCGACCACAGCTTCTGCTATTGCACACCTATTATCGGAAGAAGGCAAAAAGGTTTTATTAGTATCAACGGATCCAGCCCACAATATTGGAGACATCTTTCATGTAAAGCCGAAAGATAAGCAATTGTCGATCGACACATACCTGCATCTCTTGGAAATTAACCCTCAATCTGAATCAAAGCGATACATTGAGGAGGTAAAATCTAATCTAAAGGGATTAGTAAAGGCAACCATGGTGGAAGAGGTACATAGGCAAATTGATCTAGCAAGCGCATCGCCAGGGGCTGATGAAGCGGCACTATTTGATAAAATTACTTCCTTAGTGCTGGAAGAATACACTTCTTTCGACCATATCATATTTGACACTGCTCCAACCGGCCACACCATTCGGCTTTTAACATTACCTGAATTGATGAATGTCTGGATAAGCGGCTTGTTGGAAAAGAGAAAAAAGGTTCAGCAAAACTATAGCCAGTTATTAAACGATGGAGAGCCGGTGGAAGACCCCATATTTGAAAAATTACAGTCTAGAAAGCAAAAGTTTGTAAAAGTACGGGATATTCTCCTTGATCAGAAGAAGACGGGTTATGCATTTGTCCTTAATGCCGAACGGCTTCCTATACTAGAAACAAAAAAAGCGATAGATATGTTAGAAAAGCAAAACATGGACGTTTCCACTGTTTTTGTTAATAAGGTCATCCCAGATCATGCAGATGGTGTCTTTATGAAAAATCGCAGAGATAATGAAAGACCATATATACAGCAGATTCATGAAATTTTTCATAAGCAAGAAATAATTAAAACGCCACTTTTTGAACATGATATTTCTAATATTGGGCATTTAAGGAAATATGCAGATACTCTAACAAACAACTTTACAAGGAAGAACTCTTAAGAAAGGAACAAATTCCTCCATTTCTTAGGAGTTTTTTCTTGGTTGTAGGAAAGCCTAAAAAGAAATGAGTACGGGAGATAAGGAAATGAAAATGTTGTGTTTAGATGGGGGAGGGATTCGGGGAGTATTTGCCGTTTCTATTCTTCAGGAGATGGAGAAAGACTTCAATCAACCAATAGCTGATCTGATAGACCTTGTTGCGGGAACAAGTACTGGTTCTATTATCGCCTCTTCCGTTGCCATCAAAAAGCCAATGAAAGAAGTATTATCAGGATATAAAAAATACGGAAAACAAATATTTACTCGTCAAGCAAAGGTAGGCCTTTTTAAAAGCATCTATAGTGACCGTCAGCTTAGACAGTTTATCATGCAAGCGTTTGGGAATAGAAAATTAAAGGATATAACAAGTCCATTGTTAATACCTGCTGTTGATTTAACACATGGTCGGCCTTTTGTGCATCGATCCAATTATGGAAACAAAGCAGCAAAGGATTTGACCATTCACTTATGGGATGCAGTGCTTTCCTCTTGTTCTGCACCAGTTTATTTCCCTCCAAACAATATTGGCAACGACTATCTTTCCATTGATGGAGGTCTGTGGGCAAACAATCCGTCTCTGGTTTGTATTACAGAAGGATTGGAATATTTTAAACTGAAAATGAAAGACATTGAAATTCTTTCTATCGGGACTGGACTTCAAAAAATCGACTTTACCATTCAAAAGGATAAATATTGGGGGGTAAAACAGTGGCTGCCCTTTCAATTCCCTTCTATGAAAGTAACGCCAAAATTATTAGATCTTGCTTTACAATTATCCTCTGAATCTGTGTCCTATCAATGCAGGCATCTATTAGGGAGCAATTACATCCGTCTTAATAAAGAACTGGGAGAGGAAGTACCATTCGATGATGTAACCTATATGGAAGAGCTGATTCAACTAGGGCAATCGGTTTATAGCGAACAGAAAAAAGTGATAAGCGAATTCTTATCTGGCTGATTTGTTTTTTTCCATTGCAGAAGGGGTACTATAACTGTAGAAAATAATTAAAGGGGGAATGTTGATTTGTCTTCGGAAAAAAGAATTACGCTGCATGAGTTTAATAACCTAACAAAATCCCTGAGTTTTAATATGTATGATATTTGTTATACCAAGACAAAAGAGGAAAGAGAATCTTATATTGATTATATTGACGAACAATATAATGCCGATCGATTAACAAAGATTTTAAAGAACGTCGCCGACTTAATTGGTGCACATGTGTTGAATGTCGCAAAACAAGATTATGTTCCACAAGGAGCAAGTGTAACGGTACTCGTTTCTGAAGGACCTGTAGTGGAAGTCCCAACAGAGTCATATGAAGAGTCTCCAGGACCTCTTCCAGATTCGGTGGTATGCCAGCTTGATAAAAGCCATATCACAGTACATACCTACCCCGAATATCATCCAGTGGAAGGAATTAGCACATTTAGGGCGGATATTGATGTATCTACTTGTGGAGAGATTTCACCGTTGAAAGCTTTAAACTATCTCATCCACTCTTTTGAAACAGATATTATGACCATGGATTACCGAGTTCGCGGCTTTACAAGAGATATTAATGGGAACAAGCTGTTTATTGACCATGATATCAATTCGATTCAAAACTACATACCAAATGATGTGAAAAGTCTTTATGATATGATTGATGTAAATATCTATCAAGAAAACATTTTTCACACAAAATGTCGTCTTAAAGAGTTTGATTTAAACAATTATTTGTTCGGATACTCTAAAGACAAACTGTCAGATGAAGAGCGATATGATATTACAAACAAGCTTACAAATGAAATGGATGAAATATTCTATGGCAAAAACATTAATTTTGGACACAAGGAAGATTGAATATTGAGTTTCAACTCAAGAGAAGCAATGGGTCTATTGACTTATTGCTTTTTTTATTGGAATGAAAATCCCTATAAAAGAATAACACCTATTAATAGGATAAAAAGGGGCGATTCTTTCATGGGACATGATCATGATCCAAACTTGAGTGGTTCAGATAAACTTATATTAGCCTTATTTGTGACACTTCTTTTTACAGTTGCTCTGCTTATGGTGGGGGGAGCATTTTTGTTTGGTTTTGCGGGTCTTTTTCAACTATTCAGTGTCCAATATGAAACAAAAGGTTCCTTGATTTATTTTATCGTTTTGTTGCTTCCATTAACCTTAATTTTTGAAATAGCCAGCATGTCTATCCTGATAAGAGTTTTACCTAAATTAAGAAAGAAGTGGATCGTTACTGTCTCACGATTTGTAATAACTTTTCTTTTCATTTGGATCCCAATGTGTTTGACTGATGAATGGTTAAAAGGAATCAATGTGCCGATTTATACAGAATTGGTTGCAACTACTTTATTACTAGTTTTAGATCGTTTAGTTGAAAAAAAAAATCTATGAACCAGGTTCTAGAACCAAAGTACTAAAAAAAAACCGTCTATTGCAACTGATAATCATTATCATATATAATTGAAAAAAAACAGAGAATGTTAATGAGGGGTAAACGTATGAACAGTATTATTCATCACATTTTAGAGGAAGGAGAAGAGCTTAAAGCACCTCCTTCCATTATTTATGTAGCGGCAAATTCAGCATCTGTTAAGATCAATCATTTGTCTCATGTACAAACTCTAGATGAAGGGAATGCGTATTGGTTGAAAAATAATTCCATTTTAACTCCTTCAAACAAATACTTAAAAATATATGTTATTCAAATGAATGATACTAAACAAGAAGAGATAAATTTTACCTCTTCAGATCCTTGTGTAATATGTCCCATATTAGATCAATTATTGGTTCTACAAAAAAGTAAGTCCTTTGTGGACCGGTGCCAGTTTCAAGTAAAACTTTGGGAATTAATCGGTCGCATGACAAAACCTCAACCTTTAGATGATATTGATCATACTATTAGCTATATTGACTGTAACACTCATCAACATTTCACTGTACAAGAGCTTGCTGATAAGGCTAGAATGACTCCGGTTTCTTTTGCAAGAGCTTTTAAAAAGAAAACAGGTGTTCCACCAAAAGAGTTTGTTCTTGATAAAAAAATAAAAAAAGCTAAAGAACTTATCTTTCAAAATAAAGAAATGAACATTAAAGATGTGGCGCTTCATATAGGTATTCAAGACGAGTTTTATTTTAGTCGCCTGTTTAAAAAGAGGGAAGGGATATCACCCTCTCTATACATAAAAAAAGTTCATGATTTAAAGAATATATAAGATTTGTCTATGTTAAAAGTGAAATTTGTGCATGGAAACTCATATTGATAATCGTTATCATTGAAAATGAATTTCTTTAAGAAATTCTTTTCTTTTTAGTTATAAATGATAATAGTTATCAATTATTAAGGAAAAAATTAGAAAGGGTGGCATTATGCATTCAGCTAAAAAAGTTGCAGAAAAAGCCTCCTACGAAGCCTTTATGAATTGTTATATTCGTGAGGTTGGAGATGAGAATTGGGTAAAGAAAAACGATTTACTTAAGCTGTTTAAACTACCCTACATATTTAATGGTGAAGAAGTATTAGAACTAGTACTTCCTTTACAACAAAAAAGATTACTTGTCGAAGTAAATTATCGCTCATTAGTAGGTAAGCATAAACTAGGAAGAGTCTACCATTTCGACGATAAAGAATCAGTATGGAAGGAAGAAGAACCTTTAAACTGCATGATTTCATGCATTCAAGAACTAAACTTGCAAGCTAAAAACAATAATTGCCATGAGATGACATCTCATTATGATGAACTTATATTACGGTTGATCGATAGCTACCATACCATTTGTACATATATGGAAAAATCATATTTTAAAAATAATGATAAGAGAGTAGAAGACTACCGTTTTTTAGAATCTGAGCAATCGCTTTTATTTGGTCATTGGTTGCATCCAACTCCAAAAAGTAGACAAGGGATGGCTACTTGGCAACATGATTTATATGCTCCCGAACTAAAAGGTTCCTTTCAGTTACATTTTTTTGAAGTAGACCAATCGATAGTGAAAGAAAGGATCTATGCTGGTGAAAATTCTTCATTAATCAAGGATGAGCTTCTAAAGAAAACTAAAGAAGGGAAATACCTTTACCCCATGCACCCTTTACAGTCTCAGTGGCTTCTGCAACAGGACTATGTACAAAAAGCAATGAAAGACAAATTACTAAATTATATAGGTCCAATGGGAGATACGTTTAGTGCCACGTCTTCCATAAGAACGGTTTACAACAAAGATACCAACTGGATGTACAAGTTTTCCATCCCTGTAAAAGTGACAAATTCCTTGAGAGTAAACAAAGTACATGAACTCAAAGCGGGAGTAGTTATGGCGGAATTGTTCGACAAGATAGACTTTTTACAAAGAAACGAATGTTTCCGTGTATTAAACGATCCGATTTCCTTTTCTCTTAACATCCCTGGAAAAAAAGAAAATGGTTTTGAAATTATTCTGCGATCGAATCCATTTAAAGAAGGGGAAGGGAAAGGGGTTCATTCCATTGCAGCATTGGTTCAAGACCCACTTCCGGGAGAAGAATCATTAATGGGTAGATTGGTTCGTAACATCGCTCGCACGTATCAATTAAACACCGAAGAAGCGAGTTTTCAATGGTTTCAAAAATATTGGCAATGCTCGGTTGAACCAATGATTTCATTGTATGATGAATTCGGATTGGCATTAGAGGCACACCAGCAAAACAGTTTGGTGGATGTATCAAAGGGGTTTCCTACTCATTATTTCTTTAGGGACAATCAAGGCTATTATTTATCAAATTCAAA
The DNA here is from genome assembly GCF_001293645.1 of Bacillus sp. CHD6a. GTDB lineage: Bacteria > Bacillota > Bacilli > Bacillales > Bacillaceae_I > Sutcliffiella_A. Next base: position 199,687 of record NZ_LBMD01000001.1, on the reverse strand, counting down.
GAAAGAAAAGCTTCAGAATTTGGTGGTTAACTTGAAGAATGCACCCGAACTATTCTTCGACGAAGAAATGATCCAGCATCGTTTTACCTATTATCTTTTTATTAACCATGTCTTTTCTATCATCTACAGAATGGGAGAGGATGGCTTGATTACGGAGGAAAAATTAGTTCAATGGATGATAATAGAATTAAAAAATCTTAAACAAAGTTTGTCCGGAGAAGGAAAAAGATTTGTTGATTTTATATTGAACAATAAGGTACTTCCTTGCAAAGCAAATCTTTTGACACGTTTTCATGACGTAGATGAACTTTTGACTGATATGGAACAAGCTGTCTATTCTTCCATTCCTAATCCATTTTACTTGATGCTTTCTATTGAAAAAAAGGAGAAACACTATGCCACAGCTAGTAGCGTCTAAAACGGAAAAAAGGGTAATCAAACAGCTGTTAGAGGCGATCATTTTTGAAAAATTGCTGCCTTATGAACTGATTAAGCAAGATTCTAAAACTCTTATCACTATATTGGGTAACAGTTTTCGTGTTCACTCAGAAGCAGTACAATCTTCATTTGGAAGAATTCGACTGTATGATTGTTCTATTGAAATAACAGACTTACATGGTCATCAAGTATCTGAACCAATAAAGAGGATTGTCTCGCAGCTATCAAATGATCAGAAAATACTAGATAACTTGATAGAAGAATTACACCAAACCATTCTGCTTGGAGATTGGAATGAGAAAAATCTAGGGCAACCATGCAGGCGTGGACTTTCCTATGAAAATATGGAGTCAGCGATCGTGGAAGGGCACCTCTACCATCCTTGTTTTAAGGCAAGAACTGGTTTTAGTACATACGATCATGCATTATATGGTCCAGAGGCGCGTCACTCCTTTCAGTTATGGTGGGTGGCTATTAAACGGGACTATGTAAGAATCGCCCTTCCATGCTCTGAAGAAGTTTTCTTGCGAGATGAAATAGGTGAAAAAACTTATTCATTACTCCTTGAACGTCTGAATTTGGCGGGAGGTACCATCAAAAACTACATGCTGTTTCCTGTTCATCCTTGGCAATGGAAGAACAAGATTCAGCAAGAAGTACAATTTCTCAGATCTGATGATCTTATCCCACTTGGACTTGCGGGTGACTTTTATCGCGCAACGCAATCTGTTAGAACATTGTTTAATGAGACCCATCCTGAAAAGGCACATATTAAATTGCCGTTAAACATGGTGAACACTTCATCATTAAGACTTATAGAACCTCATTCCGTTTGCACCGCTCCCAAGCTCTCCACCTGGTTAGCGAATTTGATAGAAGCTGATAGCTATCTTAATGAGAATCTTGCTATCTCGCAAGAATATGCCGGTATGGTGGCAATGGAGGAATTACCGAACCTTTCTGGTCACATAGCAGCTATCTGGAGGATTAGTCCTACTAGATCTCTAATGAATTTGGAAAGCGCGGTACCTATGAATGCGATGTCTTTACTAGAAGAAGACGGAAAACCATATATTTTGCCTTGGGTAGAGCATTACGGTAGGAAGAAGTGGGTGGAGCAATTTGTTAAAGTAACCGTTGTCCCAGTATGGCACCTGCTTGTATCAGAGGGTGTGGCTTTAGAAGCTCATGCTCAAAATATGATTCTTGTTCATGAAGAAGGCTGGCCTAAAAGAGTTATTTTGCGGGATTTCCATGAAAGCTTGGAATATGTGGATGATTTCTTGAAACAGCCTGAATTAGCGCCAAATTTCGCAGAACTGCATCCAAGCTACGAACATGCACCTAATGATGAATATTATTGGATGTCCTCGGTAGAAGGGTTAAGGGAACTGATTATGGATACGTTATTTGTATTTCATTTAAGTGAACTATCCTTCCTGCTGAGTCAACACATGGGATTTGCTGAAAAGGATTTCTGGAAAGAAGTTCGAAATGCCATACAAACTCATTTGCTACATAACCCTCCGTTACAGGAAAGAAGTAAACAACTTGGAGCAGACAATAAAGAAATTTTCACAGAGTCTCTTTTTACTAGAAAAGTTGGAATGGATAAAAGAGAATATCGTCATCCTGTATACAACAGTTTATTTAATGAAGGGAAGTTATAATAGATGTTTTTTATCAACGACAAGTATTTTTCAAAGAATGATTTAAGAAAACAATTTGAACACTTTGATCAAATGTATGTGCTTCGTGATTGCAGAAAAAAAAGAATCGCAGTGTGTACAAAAAATGTCTTTGAGGGATTGGCACTTTGTTTATATTTAAGAGAAAAGGGCGGATCTGTTGTACCTATTCATGCTGCTACACCAAGAGATGCAGCAATACGAATTGCTCACAAAAGCTCTAGTCATATTCTGATGTACGATACTTTCCAAGCTCCTATTTTAATGATTAATGACAGGGAAGAAAAGCAAGGTGTACTAGTCCAAATGAGCTCCGGCACAACTGGTGAACCAAAATGCTTAGAACGTCCATGGGAAGACATTCAGGAAGAGATAGAAAACTATAATGAGCGTTTGCCAGTGGATAAAGAAACTGTACCAATGATTGCTTGCCCTATCTCCCATTCATACGGCTTTATAAGTGGGGTGCTTACATCTTTAGAGCGAGATATAACTCCTATCATTCTTAGTAACCTCAACCCTAAATATGTTTTAAAGAAACTAATGGAAACGCCAAACCATATTTTATATGCTTCGCCGGCATTTTTACATACCTTAACCAAGCTCTCACCTCAAGATTTTTCCTTTCAATATGTCATGACATCTGGGATGTTGATGTCTGCTGTATGTCTTGAAGATCTGAAAAGAAAATCTAATCGAGTTTTACAACAATACGGGTGTTCAGAAGCTGGGTGCATTACCATCAACCCTGATGTACAGAGTCCAAGTGAAATGGGATTTCCGCTGGGACATTTTACAGTTAGAGCTGGAAAAGATATGGACCAACCCCAAGAGGTGATACTGCATGGAAGTTCGAAATCTATCCATACGAATGATATAGGTTATTTTAATGAAGCAGGTTCTCTATGCCTCTTTGGAAGAATGGATGACATGATTAATGTAGCGGGACTCAATGTGTATCCACACGAGGTAGAAGAAATAATTCTGAAGGAACCGAACATCCAAGAAGTGGTTGCTTATAAAAAACCAGACGCATATGCAGGGGAGAGAGTATGTGTTCAGTTTGTGGCTTCAACATTTGTCGAAGAGTCCCAGTTAAGGAATTGGTGCGTGAAACAATTGGCCCCACATCAAGTTCCTGTTGAATTTATTCAGGTTGAAAAAATTCCAACACTGCCAAATGGAAAGATAAGCAGAAAGCTAGTAGGAGAGATGATGGGATGAAAGAGTGTTTAAGCAGAGAAGAGCTGTATGATGCTGTTTATGATATTTTAAAAGATAAATTAACTATACCAACATGGAAATCTTTTAAGGAGAGCGCAAGATTGAATGAAGATCTCTACATGGATTCCATTATGATATTACAGCTTATTTTACATGTAGAATTGGATTTGGGTTTAAGCATCCCAGATGACATGCTTGTGCCTAAAGACTTCCATACCGTTGAATCATTATTGAATTTATTGGAAAAATTGAGTTCTGAAAAATCCAAAGAAAAGGAGGGGCAAGTATGATTAAAGTTCATTGTTTTGTAAGTTGTGTATGTGAAGTAATTAAAAAAACGGAAGGCGTGGACCATCGCCCCTTTTACTTTGGAGTATGGGATGCTGATTTTGATGTTACAAAGGATGGTACTTTAAGCTACCATTCAGAAAATATTAATCACGACTTTTTTAAAACTTGGTATGAAATGCTTTATGGTATAAAAATTCACCGATGGTATGACGAGTCAAAACCAAAATCTGATAATGTGGTGACGTTGCTTGAATTGATGAAAAATAAGCCAAGTTACCGCTCCATTATGGTGATGCTTGACCTTTCCATGCTTCCTGAACGGGAAAATAAGTTTCATCAAAGTCCATTCCCACATTATGTCATGTTAGAGGAAACAGAGGTTCGAGATGAATGGTTTATGTTTGATCCCGATTTTAGATGGGAAGGAAGATTGTCTAAACAAAAAATAATAGATGCTATTATGGTTCCTGCAGTAAAGGGCGGATATTATTTTGACGCGGAGAATATTAATCCAACTAGCCCTGAAACCATAGAGGCTTATTTTCAAACATGTATGAAAGAAAATGAAAATCCTATGTCAGAAGCAATCCGCCAAATTGTAGACTTATTTTCAAAAGGCACTGAAAAGCATAGAAGAACAGAACTTTCGGATGCCCTTAAGCAAATACCAGTCTTGGCAATCAGAAAATATGCTTATGAACATGCCTTCGCATTCTTCTGGGAGGCTAACGGCTACACAGAGGAATGGTTTGAAGAGTGGTGCGACGAAATAGAGAAGCTTGTAAAAGGGTTTACTGCCATACAATATCGCGCAATGAAATATGCGATGACTGGGGATGTAAACGTGTTAAAAGATATTCATTTGAAATTAACTGAACAAGAAAAACTGGAATATTCCATTAAGGGCGGACTAAAAGATTGTTTTCAAGCCTGGATGGTTTCGAATCAATCCAAAGTACTAGCTTGAAGGAGGTAATGAATATGAACCTATCTTTATGTACCATCTCATTTCGCCACCATCTCCATTCCATGAAGGAGATAGCAGAATGGGCACAGTTAAACTATTTTCAAGGTATAGAAATATGGGGCATTCATGCTAAGCATTTGAAAGATGACCCTCACTATCATAGTGATTGGTTGGCATCGTACAACCTACATACAAGTATGTTAAGCGACTATCTTCCTCTTCACTTGTCAGATAAGGAACTTCTTCGTGCGACAATGGAATTGAGCGAGCTTGGGCACCGTTGGGGAACGCAAAAGTTAAGGACGTTTGCCGGGCAGCAGGCAAGTGCATCGTTGAACAAACAAGAGCGTAAATCGATAGTAGATAAGCTCAAAATGATTTGTAAGGAGTTAGAAAAAGAGAATCAGTTTCTCCTTTTAGAAACACATCCCAATACTTTGACAGACACGGTACCCTCTACTTTACAACTCTTGGAGGAAGTAAATCACCCTGCGTTAAAAATTAACTTTGATGTATTACATATATGGGAATCGGGAGCAAATCCAATAGAAGCTTTACTAAATCTGGAACCATTTATCAAGCACTTTCATTTTAAAAATATTTCATCTAAAAGCAAGCTAGATGTGTTCAATCCGAACAACGTATATGCTGCAGCAGGCTCAAGAGAAGGAATGACGCCTCTCTTTGAAGGAATTCTTAATTATGAGGAAATTGTTAAAACAGCTTCCTGCTTGACAGAGGTTGAAGCTTCTTTAGAATGGTTTGGTCGCAATGTAAAAGAAGTGCTCGAGAAAGATGCTAGAAAAATCATGCAAATAACGAAAGAGATTAATAGTTTGAATGTGAGCTAAACACAAATTAATATAAAATTTACGATACTGTAAACTAGCCTTAATAGAACCTTCATTCCTCCTTTACTTTGCCTTGTTAACCTAAGAAAGTAGCAAAAATGCTCAAGGAGGAAAGATCATGTTTAAAAAAGTAGCAAGTGTTGCAGTCGCAGCAGGATTAGTAATCTCAGGTGTACAAGTAAGTGTAGGAACGGATATAGCGGAAGCAAAAAAGGAAGATACCAAAATAGAACAGAAACAGGGTAAAGTCAAAAATGTCATTTATATGATTCCAGATGGATACAATGCGGGTTATGCAACAAACTACAGATGGTATAAAGGAGAAGAATCTTCCTTCGATCAACATGTAAAAGGGTTGATCCAGACGCATTCAGCAGACACAGAAGTAACGGATTCTGCAGCAGCAGGTACCGCGATGGCAACTGGAGTAAAGACAAATAATGGCATGGTGGGCGTGACTCCTGATGGGAAAGAAGTAGATTCCATTTTAGATGCCGCAGAATCATCCAAGAAATCTACCGGACTAGTAGCAACATCTACTATTACTCATGCTACTCCAGCAGTGTTTGGAGCTAGTGTCGCTTCCCGTTCGGATGAAGCTTCTATTGCCCCACAATATTTTGATAACGGCGTTGATGTCATTCTTGGCGGTGGAAGAGACTACTTTGTTAGTAAAGAAAATGGTGGAAAACAACCTAAAGGCGACTTGATTGAGCAAGCAAAGAAAAATGGCTATCAATATGCTTCAAACAAAGAAGAGTTGGAAAATGCAGAAGGAGATAAGTTACTAGGTTTGTTTGCAAACAATGCGATGTCTCCTGAGATGCACCGTGACGAAACGGATGAACCAAGCTTGGCTGAAATGACCAATACAGCAATTGATGCATTAAGTAAAAATAAAAAAGGTTTCTTTTTAATGGTAGAAGGTTCTCAAATTGATTGGGCAGGACATGCTCATGACCCAGCATGGGCTATGACTGATTCCGAAGCATTTGACAAAGCGGTAGAAGCGGCTTTAGAATTTGCTGAAGAAGATGGAAATACATTAGTCGTTGTAGCAGGGGACCATGAAACAGGTGGAATGTCCGTTGGATCAAACGGTGAATATGACTTAAAAATGGATGTCCTAGATAGCGTAACAGCAACAGGTGACAAAATGGCAAGCGAACTTAATACCGATAAAAGTAATATTAAAGAAGTGGTAAAAAAGTATACTTCCTTTGATTTAACAGAAGAAGAAGTGGAGAGAATCAAAAAGGCAGAAAAACCTTCAATTGCAATTAATGAAGTAGTAAGTGACCGTGCTCTTATCGGGTGGACAACTACTGCACATACAGGAACTGACTTACCGGTTTATGCCTATGGTCCGCAATCAGATAAATTCAGCGGTTTATTAGATAACACCGACCTTCCTAAATTAATGGCAAAAGCAATGAAAATTAAGTTTAATAACTAACATGCAACCCCTTTTCTTGTTAAAGAAAGGGGGTTTTTTGATCAGAAAATTGAGCGGGGATTAAAAATCCTGTACACTTATAAAACAAACATAATAGAAAAGGTGCTATTTATAAATGAAAAATATCATAATTATTGGGGCGGGGATTCTTGGGTCATCCACCGCGTATCATTTAGCAAAAGCAGGCGAAAATGTCACGGTCATTGACCGTTTTGATAAAGGTCAGGCAACAGATGCCGCAGCAGGAATTATCTGTCCTTGGATATCGCAGCGTCGTAATAAAGCCTGGTATAACATGGTCAAAAACGGTGCGAGGTATTATACAACTCTCATTGATCAGCTAGAAAATGATGGAGAAACAGAAACGGGATATAACCGTGTTGGGGCAATTAGCTTACATAATGATAAAGAAAAACTCGAGAAAATGGCCGAAAGAGCCATTAAAAGACGAGAAGAAGCTCCTGAAATTGGCGAGGTGACAATTTTAAGTGCAGAAAAAACGAAAGAACTCTTTCCAGTTTTGTCAGATGGTTTTGGCTCCGTCCACATTTCCGGAGGAGCAAAGGTAAATGGACGCTCCCTTCGCAACGCTCTTAAAAATGGTGCTAAAAAGCATGGGGCTAAGTTTATTGATGGCGATGCTTGCCTTAATGTCAAAGATAACCAGGTGACAGGTGTAAGTTTTGGAGAACAGAGAGTAGAAGCAGACTTAATTATTGTGACGGGTGGTGCCTGGTCACAGGAACTATTTCAAGAATTGGGAATGAAATTTAATGTGGTCCCTCAAAAGGCACAAATTGTTCACATCGAGATTGAAACGAAACATACGAAAGATTGGCCAGTCGTTATGCCGCCAAATAATCAGTACATCCTTAGTTTTGATGATGGTAGAATTGTGGTAGGGGCAACCCATGAAGACAATGCAGGTTTTGATACAAGGGTTACTGCAAGTGGCATGAATGAGATCTTAAGTAAGGCATTAGAAATTGCTCCAGGTTTATCAAATGGGACCATAATGGAAACTAGAGTAGGATTTCGTCCGTTTACACCAGATTTTCTTCCGGTGATTGGCAAGCTACCAAAGCATGATAATGTTTTCATTTGCAATGGTCTTGGAGCATCAGGTCTAACAAGCGGACCTTTTTTAGGAGCAGAATTAGCTAGGCTAGCCATGGGACAACAAACGGTTCTTGATATAAGTAACTATGATGTAGCAGGAGCCATTCAATTTCTTGGATAAAAACAATTATAGCTATTATCCATTCGTTGTGTTACCATGAATTTCTACTGAAAAAGAGGACGTGAACAACAATGATAAAAATAACTATACCTAATCCAAGTGTCTCCATTACGGAACGCCAGCAGATTCGCACAAATGATGAACCAATTATTACACCAATCAATGGCTTTATTGATTTTCATAAAATCCCACGAGATCAAGGCGGGATTTTTATGTTCTTTAATATCAATGAAGATTTGTTGTTTGTCGGAAAAGCGAGAAAGCTTCGACAACGAATTAAAAAACATTTTGAGGACACTGTTTCTCCAATAAAAAATAACCGCGATGAAGTATATCGTATAGACGTGTGTATCGTAGAAGACCCTATGGAAAGAGAAATATATGAAACATACATCGCTAACACACTTCAAGCAAAGTATAATGTTGAAAAAGTTTTCTATAAATGATGACTCGAGTTCAAAAGTTCTAAGGCCGTTCTCCTAAATGGAGAACGGCTTTTCATTTTTCCTAAATCTGCACATTCTCGCAATATATTTCTCGAATTTTGCTAGATTAATGGTAAAATTATTGGTATGACAACATTTGGAATAGTTATAAGGGAGGAAAAGGAATGAACAGTAATCTTAATAAACCAAAAGGGTTCGGAGAGATTCTAGATCAGACGTTTAAAATTAGTAAATACAAGTTTAAGGATTTCTTCTTCATTTTATTACTTTTAGTTGGTCCCATTTACCTTCTGCAAGCAATTATTGAAATGGCGACTGGAAAAAGCTTTGTTAGACAAGAAGGCGTCGGGGGAGCTTGGTATGAAGAGATCATAAGTAATCTTGAAGTGACGGAAGAAGCCTCTTTATCTTCTAATCTTGCAGCGGACCTTGGCATGTTATTTGTTTCATTATTAGTATTATTTACATATCCTGTCGCTCAAGCTGCAATCATATTTGGCGTTAATCACATATACCAGAATCGAGAGTTTACTGTCAGTAAAATAGTCAAACAAGCATTTGGACGATTTTTCCCATTAATTGGTTCCTCTCTGTTATATGTACTTATAGCGTTTGGTATCATTTTCGGATTCACAATGGTAGGGATATTCACTTCGGTTTTTGTCTTTGCAATCGATCCGATTGCAGGAGTCATTGTTTCCATCGTAATGACGGTGAGTTTTTTGCTCATTGGCGCATTTCTCCTTACAAAATGGAGTTTCTTCTTCGGCTCTGTAGTGTTGGATAAAAACTCTCCGGGTTTATCAAGAAGCTGGAATTTATCTAAAGGTAGAACATTTAAGTTGATTGGTTTATACATCATTTTCTTTCTGATAACTACCGCCATAGGAGTAGCGATAGAATTATCGTTCTCAGTCTTCCTTGGGAGCAGTGTACTTCTTGGATTAATTGTTAATTTTAGCACTCTTTTTACAACACTCATTATGGCAGTCGGGTACGCTGTCATGTATCTGGATTTGAAAGTTCGTCATGATGCAGATGACTTGAGAGAACTTATTGATGATTATCATATTGGATAAACCCGGATTCCTTTAGAAAAGGACAGGTGATATAACGTGCTTACAGAACCAAAAGCAAGAGAACAACTGGCAGAGATTCTAGATCAACAGGAATATCAAGCATTTTATACTGATTCAAGAAATACCTTGCAAATTTGGTGGGATGAATTAAAAGCATGGCTCGCAGATTTACTCTCACGACTTTTCCCTTCCATGGAAAATACAAGCGGAACAGCAGGGAATATAATGATTCTTGTCATCATTCTTGTAATTGTAATATTAGCGGCTTGGATCATTACTTACCTTGCAAAAAATAAACGAAATAGTCGTAATAGTAGAATGAAGCCTTTTCAATCAGGGGAAGAGCTAGAATGGTCTTTTCACCAACATGTGGCGGAGGCAAAGAAATACGAAGAAATGGAAGACTATTCACTTGCTACTAGACATCTATTTTTGGGTTTATTACTCAACTTTCATGAGCGGAATTGGCTCGTAGCAAAAATATGGAAAACAAATTGGGAGTATTATGAGGAATTACGAAGAGAACAGAGAAATTTAGCTGATTTTTTCTTTCATTTTGCACTTTTATTCGACAAAGGTACTTATGGTAAACAAAAAATTGGAAAAGACGACTATTTATCTTACCGTGATACTGCATTGAAATGGATCAATGATACAAATCAAGATCTATAAAAGGAAGGAGGGTGGGACTTGAACGGAATTACCACAAAGAAAAAAGGATGGATATGGTTTGGAATTTTACTCATTCTGTTTGTAATCTGCTCCTACTTTGTTTTATCCCAAAAACCGGAAGAATTCTCACCATATGACTCAGAATCTCCTTCACCTACGGGTTTGAAAGCTTTTTACAGCTATCTGGAAAACGAAATAGGGATGGTGAATAGATGGGAACAATCCCCCAAATTCTTACCTGATAATGAAAATGGACAGGTATTGGTGATGGTTGAACCATACTTTACTCCTGATACAAAAACGATGGAATCTTATATGGATTTCTTAGAAAGAGGAAATACCATTCTTTTATTTAAGAATAATCCAAAAGGATTTTTTGATATTCGTACAACCTTTGTTGAGTCAATGTTTCCTGAGCAAACCATCAATGATACTAGTCCAATCAACTTTGTAGGAGATATTCATTCTCCTGTAAGGATAGAGCCAGCAGGTGAAGATGAAATACTTTACTCCGATGAACTCGGTGATGTAGCGGTTAAACGGAAGTATGAAGATGGAACACTCATCGTAGCATTGACGCCTTACTGGCTAACAAATCAAGAAATTCTAAAAAAAGATCATCTCCTTCTTGTACTTAGTCTTATTCAAGAAGAAGGGTTAAATAATGACACAATTATTCTCTTCGATGAGTACAACCACGGGGATACCGGGACATCTTCTTTAAATGTCTACCAAGATTGGTTCTTGTTGTTACTCTTCCAGGGATTGCTAGTGTCAATTTTACTTCTTTGGAAACAAGGCAAAAGATTCGGTCCTATAGTACAGCCTCGTGAGGAAACAGTCAGGTATAGTGATGAAAGTCTTCGAGCTTTAGCTGCATGGTACGTAAAAGGAAATGCATATCATGATTCTCTAAGCAATCAGGCGGAATATGTAAAATATCTACTGCAAGAAAGATGGGGTATTCCATATAACAGGGATTGGAAAGAGTGTGGAGTCTTCCTGCATAAAAAATGGAAAACAAAAGAAGATGGAAAAATAGATTTGTTTACTTATCAATTAACACAGATGTTAGAAAAAAAGAAAATAACAAAACAAGAATATCTTGAATGGTCCAAACAATTAGATACCTTAAGGAAAGAGGTGGAAGAGGGATGAAAGTAGAATTAACATCTCTTCTTGAGAAATACGAGGAAAGAATACTAGGTCAACATTTGAATTTGAAACTTTTACTTTCTTCCGTACTGGCAGGCGGCCACGTTTTATTAGAAGGAGTGCCTGGCACCGGGAAAACGCAAATGGTACGAACCCTTGCAAGCCTGTTGGGCGGTAAGTTCAACCGGATTCAATTTACCCCAGATCTTTTACCGAGTGATATTACAGGAAGTTCTATTTACAATATGAAAGAAGGAAGCTTTGAAACATTGAAGGGACCTATTTTCAGTAACATACTCCTTGCAGATGAGATTAATAGAACCCCTGCAAAAACGCAGGCTGCTCTGTTAGAGGCGATGGAAGAGAAACAGGTTACGATTCATGGTGAGACATATCCATTAGCAGATGTGTTTTTTGTGGTTGCCACTCAAAATCCAATTGAATTTGAAGGAACATATCCGCTACCTGAAGCACAGCAAGACCGCTTTCTTTTCAAGCTGCGTATTGATTTTCCTAGCTTGGAAGAAGAAACGGCAGTACTAAAACAAGTAATGGAAAATAAGTTTACTCAAACCGATACCAAGCCAGTATTAGATATGGAAACTTTCCTAAACATTAGAAAAGAGATCCAGCAAGTTACTCTAAGTGAAAGTATCCTCGATTATGTCATGCAAATCGTCCGTAACACTCGTGAGTCAGATTCAATCAGATTCGGAGCTAGCACTCGCGCTGGAATATCTATCGGGAAAGCGGCACAGGCATGGGCTTACTTAAGCAACCGTAACTATGTAACTCCTGATGATATTAAAATGGTGACAAAACCCGCGCTTCGTCACCGGATTCAATTATCTCCTCATATGGAATTGGAGGGAGCGACTGTTGAACAAATCATTGAAGAACTTGTGGGGTCGATTCCTGTTCCGAGATAAAGGCATTCTTCCAACTAGTAGACTAGTTCTCTTACTTTCTGTACTTTCTTTTGTTTTTATTCTATTGAGTTTTTTTGTAAACATTTCATGGCCAATAATCTTTCTAATGAATGTATTTGTTATTCTTTTTAGTTTGGTGGACCTTCTACTTACACCAAATAAAAAAGTACTTAGTATGACGAGAATTATACCTAGCGAGATGGAAAGAGGGATTAGTTATTCCGTTAACATTGTGGTGGAGAATCCAACAGAACTTGATATGAAGGTAGAAATGAAAGATGGTATCCCTCAGTCCTTTTCTCGCACGTTTCCTTTTACCGGTATGGTAGAAAAAAACACTAGAAAGCAATTTACCTATCACACCATTGCGCCTGTTAGAGGTGAGTATCATGTTTCACAACTATATTTACGCTATCAAAGTAGGATTGGCCTTTGGCAAAAGCAAATGATTTTTGCAAAAGAAGATACAATTAAAGTCATTCCAGATATGACGGAAACCAAACAGTACTTGGAGAGTGCCCAAAAATTTCTGATACATGAAGGAGTAACTATTAGAAAGCAGAAAAGTGGCGTTGGGGAATTTTCTAAAATTCGTTCTTATGTGGTAGGGGATGATCCTAGGAAAATAAACTGGCGTCAAACAGCAAAATTGCAGGAAGTCATGACAAATGAGTATGAACCAGAGCACGGAAAATACATCACCATACTTATTGATTGTGGAAGAATGATGGGGGCAGAACTAAAAATAGGCAACCGTTTGGAGCGATCATTAGAAGCAGCCTTGACGGTGGCTGCAGCAGCATTGCAAAAAGGGGATTATGTCGCGGTACTTGCTTTTTCCAAAAAGGTAAAGGCATATGTCCCCCCTGCAAAAGGGTTGCCTCACTTGCAAACCATCCTGAAAACTATTTATAACGTTCAAGTCGATGCAGCAGAATCCAACTATGCTGAAGTCTTTCAATACTTACAGCTTGTTCAAAAGAAGCGAAGCCTTATCCTATTATTTAGCGACGTTAAAACATTTCTGCATGAAGAAAGCGCCCTTATTTACCTTAAGAGGGTAAGGCAAAGGCATCTCTTTTTCATGATAGGAGTTGAAGACGAGGTATTGGGAAAAAGAGCAGCAAACCCTGTAACGTCTTTAGAAGAAACGATGATTAAAGGGGTTGCCCAGCAACAACTTTTAACGAAGAAACGGGAGAAAGCAAGGTGGGAAAAGCAAGGCCTCTTGATGATGGAGGCCCGTGAAGAGCGGCTTGCTACAACCGCTGTATCCTATTATATTGATACCATGAACAGAGGATTATTGTAACTGGGCTTTACGAAGCTTAAGACTGCCTAAAGTAACATAAAGTATTAATCCCATAACAGTCAATCCAGCAACCAAATACTTGGCTTCCAACGATATGGCAGCAGGGGTAATGAATCCTTCAATTATCCCTGCTATAATAAACAAAGGAATCGTTCCAAGTAACAATTGCACAGATCGTTTAGCATTCCACTTCAACTGATAGCCCCGCGAATATTCACCAGGTACAAAAAGCTTGTACCCCATTAGTAAACCAGCGCCGCCGGCAATGAAAATCGCTGTCAGTTCAATCATCCCATGTGGAACAATATAAGCCCAAAACTCGTATGTTTTATCATAATGCCAAAAAAGGGCAGCGATCGCGCCTACAATAATTCCATTGTAGATTAATACATAAACAGTCAACAATCCAAAGGTTATCCCGCCGGCAAATGCAAGGATGGCCACTTGAATATTATTGGTCAGAATACTTGCAGACATGACAGGGGCATCCACCATCCCGTCACTGTCACCAAGTTTTTCGGGGTCAAAGTTTTGTGCCATATCTCCTGGTAGAATGGAATACAAATAAAGTGGGTCATACAGAACAGCAAAATAACTTCCAAGTCCACCAATTGTAAAAAGAAGCATAGCTATCAACACAAACTTCCATTGTTCGAAAAGGAGTCCAATAAACTTATGACCAAAAAAGTCGCTTGCTTGCTTCCAACTTGTTATCTGATCTTTGTATAAAAGATTATGAGACTTGGATACAAGACCATTCAAGTAAGATGTGACTTCTTCTCCAGGAAAATAAGTTTGACTATAAGATAAGTGCTGTGCCGCCTTTTGGTAAAGACTGTGGAATCGCTCAAGGTTCTTTCCGGTAATATTCTTTCGCTTATGTATATCAGATGCTAGATTTTCTAGCTCCTTCCACTGGCCGCGGTGTTGTTTAATAAATTGTTTGACATTCATCTTTTACACCTCGTGTCTCATTTTCATCTATCTTCTATATTATAGTAATATTATAGATAAATAGAAACACCCTAAAGTTAAATTTATCCATAGAAAGTGGGAATCATCTTGAAGACAGAACAAGTGGATATCAAAACTCCCGAATATGTATCTTTACAGTTTCACGCAGCAGGCTTAGGCAGCCGCGCAGCAGCCTTTATTCTTGACACCATCTTGTTGATTATCATCAACATTCTCATTCTACTTGCACTTGTTTTCGGCTTGAATGCAAGTATATTTGAGTACGTTGAAACGGACATGCCCTCTTATATGTTTGCAGTAGTCATCATTCTAATTTTTTTATTAAATTGGAGCTATTACTTCTTGCTTGAATATTTTACAGGCGGCAGAACAGTTGGCAAAAAGATGCTTGGCATACGTGTCATTCAAGAAAATGGCCACAGTATTACCTTGCTATCCAGTTTACTCCGCAACTTTCTACGAATTATTGATATGTTACCTGCGAATTATCTAGTTGGGATATTGATGATTTTCTTTCACTCTAAGCACAAACGCTTAGGGGACCTTGTTGCAGGTACTATTGTTGTCCATGAAAGAAGAGGAAAGAAGAAAAAGAAAGTTTCCAAGCTGGACAAACGTATGGCAGAAAAGGGTCTCAGTTTGGACGGGGGCCTAGTAGAAGAATGGGCTTTGAAATCCCTTGGAGCTAAAGAGTGGAAGCTTTTGAAGACATACGCAGAGCGTTTGGATACTTTAACTAACGATGACCGCATCGTTTTGACTCGAAAAATGGCTGATATCTTGTTTCCGAAAATAGGGCTAGATCCCTCTACTAAACATTATGATGAATTAGAAGATATGCTGCTGGTTTTGTATTTGCAGATGAAGGAAGAGTGGGAGTATGAGTTGTAGAGGGGGGGGCTTGATTGGCAGCATTGACTTTGGGAAAAAGAATAGCATGAGGTGGGTGGCCACTGAAAAAGTCTTGATTTTAGTATTTTAATACACACCGCTGTTGATTTCCGCAAATGGCTTCGCTTTCCTAGGGGCTGACGTGAGCCTCCTTCGGCTACGCCTGCGGGGTCTCCACCTAGCGCTAGCTCCCTCAGGACAAGGAAGGCTTCGACAGCGATTCATCGCACGAAGAAAATGCGTAGCATTTTCGAGGAGTCTTCGCCTTTTGCTCCAATCAACAGCTAGGAATCATAAAAACTTTACGTTATCAGTTTTTCAGTGGCCTCGGAGGCGGGTGGGTGGATTTTACCTAAAAGAGAGAGAATACCCTGTTAACATACTATTTTTACAGGCTATTGAGAGACGCATTGATGAAGATCACCCCTCGGTGCCGCGAGTAAAGGAATTGATAGCCAAGCAATTTAAAGGCCATAAAGGCGAAAGTGCCATTGACTACCCCTTAAGCATCCTTCCTAATCAAGACTATCACATTCTCCATTCCGTCAGTTTACAATTCCAAAATCAAAATTTCCATATTGATACGTTACTCCTGTCGGCTAACTTCATATCCCTATTAGAAGTGAAAAATATGGGTGGGACCATTTATTTTGACAGGAAATTCAATCAGCTGACTCAGACCTACATGGGCAATGTGAAATATTATCAGTGTCCGATAATACAGGTCAGTAATCAAGAAAGGCTGCTAAAGCAATGGATTGAACAGTTTGATATTCCATCACTACCACTTACCTCATTCGTAGTCATCTCCAATCCTTCTTGCATGATTCAAGTCGATCCCAAAGATAAATCAACAAACCAAATAGTCATTCATGGTCATTATCTCCCCACAAAAATCGAACAACAACAAACAATCTCCAATAAACAGATTCTTTCCACTAAAGAAATTCATAACCTTGCGCGCACCATTATGAAGCACCATAAAGTTAAACCAACCCTCACTTTAAAACAGTTAAACATTAACCCAAGTGAACTTTTATTAGGTGTACTATGTTCAAACTGCCTGGCTATCCCAATGCAAAGGACTCATTCTTATTGACGTTGTCCTAAGTGCAACAATAAATCAAAAGACGCACATATACCGGCGTTAAGAGATTATTGTTTATTATTCAAAGAGACAATTTCCAATATAGAGGCTAGAGAGTTTCTAAGTGTACCATCTACTAATGTAATGAAAAGGATCCTAAAATCCATGGGACTTCAAACTGTTGGAAACACCAAGTCGATAAAATACAATCTATATACACTTATCAATTTGACATCCCCATCCAACCACGATATAATTATCTCGAATTCAAGATAAATTGCATCAAAATAAAGGGGAGATCCTTATGATAAACGGTTTAAAAGGTATTCATCACGTAACAGCAATAACCAGCAGCGCTGAAAAGAATTACGAATTTTTCACATATGTACTTGGTATGAGGCTAGTAAAAAAGACAGTTAATCAAGATGATATACAAACTTACCATCTATTTTTCGCAGATGACTCAGGAAGTCCGGGAACAGATATGACATTCTTTGATTTCCCTGGTATTCCAAAAGGAAACCATGGAACTAATGAAATTTCCAAGACAGGCTTCAGAGTGCCATCCGACAAAGCATTAACATATTGGGTGGACCGTTTTGACCGTCTAAAGGTAAAGCATGAAGGCATTAAAGAACAGTTTGGGACCAAGACCCTGTCATTTGTAGACTTTGATGACCAACAGTATCAGTTAGTTTCCGATGAAAACAATAAAGGGGTGGAGCCGGGTACGCCATGGCAGAATGGGCCCATTCCTTTAGAATATGCCATCACAGGACTAGGACCTCTTCACATTCGTGTAGCTAATTTTGACTTCTTTAAGGAAGTATTAGAGAAAGTCTTACTTTTTAAAGAAATAGATCAAATTGGTAACACATATTTATTTGAGGTAGGAGAAGGAGGCAATGGTGCCCGACTGGTTGTAGAACATAATGACACACTTCCTCAAGCGCAGCAAGGATTCGGTACCGTTCACCATGCGGCATTCCGAGTAGACAATCGAGCTGTCATTGATGAGTGGGATGCAAGATTGAAAGGGTTTGGCTTTAACACATCAGGACATGTGGATCGTTATTTCTTTGAATCGTTATACGCACGAGTTGCGCCTCAGATTTTATTTGAGTTCGCAACGGACGGCCCAGGATTCATGGGGGATGAGCCGTATGAAACATTAGGAGAGAAACTCTCTTTGCCTCCGTTCCTTGAACCGAAACGCGAGCAAATTGAAAAGCTTGTCAGACCAATTGATACTGTAAGAAGTACAAAAGAATTTACAAAAGAATAATCTTTGATACAGCCTGTTTCTTTTTTTAAAGAAATAGGCTTTTTTTATGATCTGAATTAAACCTACCCTTATCACGTACTTTTCCTGTAAAAATGAATAGGATAATTTAATGAGTTTTAAGAAGGAGATGAAGGAATGTTTTATCCAACAAATTTTCATCCGTATCCTTATGCTGCAAATCCGTATGCATACAATTATGTTAGAAACAGTTACTGGCCAAATACGGTGTATAATGCTTATCATTCGAACAACAATTTTAGGGCTATTGAGTTAACAGACTATGGTCCAAACCCATTTGTTACAGACATCAACCAGGCTACTTTACAAAACAATACGTTTCGAACTGCCTTATGGACCGGAACACAATTTCAAATAACATTGATGAGCATAAATCCAGGAGAGGATATAGGATTAGAAATGCACCCAGATGTTGATCAATTTCTCCGTTTAGAACAGGGACAGGGAATTGTGCAGATGGGAGAAGATAAAAATAATCTTAATTTTGAAAGAATGGTTGTAGATGATTATGCAATAGTGATTCCAGCCGGCACTTGGCATAACCTGACCAATACTGGTAATACTCCATTAAAGCTTTATTCGATTTATGCCCCTCCAAATCACCCGTTTGGTACGGTTCATCCTACCAAAGCTGATGCCGAGGCTGCTGAAGAATACGGTTACTAAAGCCAGGAATGCAGAGGAAAACAGCACTATGTCCTTATAGTGTTGTTTTTCATTTAAAATCTGAAAGACAATGACTGAAACCTTTAAATCAGTCATTGTCTTTCAGATAGAATCGGACAGGGTATATACCTTTTTTCTATTATCTTTTAAAAATCTATTAACCCTTATATATGATTTGCTAGTAAGAACCGAAGAATACTATCTTCAACAACACTCCGAAAATGATTGCAAATAGGAAGGATGTAAGTGTCCCTAACAAAAAATACTCCGCCCAATCGCGGTCATCCATCTGTTTGAAACGAGTAAGTGACTTTGCTGCAACAATGAATCCAACCGCAGAAAAAGAGCCCATCAATATTAATGCTACTACTAACAATCTTTCGAGATACCCAATCACTTTTCCACGCGATAGGTCCTGGTGTTTCATCACCATATATGTATATTCCTCTGACATATTTTTTTCACTATTAGAACTGACGGCAAGATCTTTCAATGTGTATTTTCCTTCAAAAAGGGAGATATGTTTAGTTAGTGATCCAAGCAGAATTCTTATAAGATGGCCTGTTACAGTGGTACATAGTATTAACATTATGATTAAAAACAAAAGACCCTCAAACAACCCAATCTCAGGTCGTAAGCCTTCTTTTAAGTGGAGTAGTAATAGAATAGAATGGAAGGTAGTCTTTAAATCTACTTGTAATGTAAAGTAACAGACTACCAAAATAGTAATCACATGAAATAGTTGATCTATAATAAATAAGCCAAGATTCCAGGCATTTTTTCGTACTAATTTACTTGTCTTTTCCTGGATAGAGATCTTAAAGTAATCAATACCCCCGTGAATTCCCACTAAAAGTATGGTAGGCAACAAGACCTCTCTCATCAAATCCTTTCCTTGATAGAAGTAAATGACGAGAAGAGGAATAAGAAAGATAGCAGCATGATGAAATAAATGGAGCTTTAAAAATTTCCGTTTTTCCTTCACCATGTGCTCTGTCTGAAAATAAAAATCGGCCATTAAGTGGGCTAAGATAAGGGAAAGGATTATCATTTCCAACGCTCCTTCCTATAAATAATCATATAGAAATGATTGAATCGATATTCTTATAAAGCTCATTTTTAATCGTTTGGGTCAACTCTTTTGTAATATTTTGCGGTTGGGTTCCAAAGCTGGTTGATTCTAATTTATCAAAAGTTTCTTGAAGCGTGTACAAGGTATTCAATATTATCTCACAATTCCCTTTTTTATAGTGACTAGAGATAGTAGAAGGCGACTTATTTACTAGCCTTGCTATGGCTTTTTGCTCATCAAGGATGGCGTACAGCGTTGATATTAATTGCTGCAAGGCGGTTTGGTCCTTCATAAATTTATGCTGATAGGATAAAAGCAAATTTGCCATTCCTAATGACGTATTCTCCATGTATTCATCATCTGGGAGCAATAACATGGATAAACGTTGGGAGGAGTGCTTTATTTTTTCATTAGCTACCCGAGCCTGACGCATAAGCGGATGATTCCATTTATCTAAATCAATTTCTTGTAAGCTTGAGTCAACTGTTCCAAATGTGATACCGAAGTAGGGAGGCTGTTCTTTGTATTTCCAAATTTGGCTTATATAAAATGCAACTGTATATGCAGTAGAATAATGATCAAACAACCCGACAATTTCGTCTCCTAGTCGGTGTTTAACCTGTGCATGGGGGAGTCCTCTTGTCCACCTTCGCACAAGGCCTTCCATTTCTCCTAAATAGGCTGTTATTTCGTCCCAATTTTTTGAAGAGTTTGTCACATCCATTATAAAAATGGAAATAGGGTACTTCATATTTCTCACTCCTTCCAAAAAGAATTCCACATTAGTTTAATTCAATTCGACTAAATAATCAACTTACATAGATTTCGATAGATTAATCGTATTATAGATAAATAGATGAAAAAGTCAAATTTTCAGAGAAAAATAGAATGAAAGCAGAAAGGTTTACAAGAGGTTAGAAAGAAGTTATCATTTGTACAACAAATTAATTCCGATAAAAACAATATGAAAAGGTGTGATTGAATTGGCGGGAACAGCTTATAATACTGTCCGATATGAAAAACAGCCAACAACTATTGTTGCTAAATTAAATCCTATACAAAAACCTTTCTTGACGATTGGGGTACTAGCAAGCATCATTCTTTTCATAACAATTGTCGCTACAACAGATTGGGTTCAAGGGACGTTATATATTATTGGCTTGGCGCTCGGTGTAACACTATTGCATGCTCGCTTTGGATTTACATCTGCATTCAGGCGCTTGATGTCTGTAGGAAATGTACAGGGACTGCAGGCGCATATGGTGATGCTGGCGGTCGCAACTACATTGTTTGCTATCATTTTAAGCACAGGTTTTAGTTTTACTGGTAGTACACCGACAGGGTATGTATCACCTGTAGGAGTAAGTGTGTTAGTTGGTGCTTTCATGTTTGGTATTGGGATGCAGCTGGGAAGTGGATGCGCATCTGGTACCCTTTACTCGGTGGGGGGAGGCTCTTCTTCCATGATCTTAACGCTACTTTCTTTCATCGTTGGGTCTGTTATTGGAGCCTATCACTTTACGTTTTGGATGGAAGATACCCCTGCACTTCCGCCTATTTCAATTGCTGAATCTACTGGTCTTGGGTACTTTGGCGGATGGTCGGTCCAAATGGCACTGTTTGCGGGTATTTACTGGGTAACTGTACAAATAGCAAAGCGAAAAAACCCGCCAAACATGAAGCCATTGGCAACAACAACCGGGTGGAGAAAGGTAGTGCGAGGTTCTTGGCCTTTATTTGCGGCTGCTATCATCTTAGCACTTCTTAACGCTCTTACATTAGCAGTACGAGGAAATCCTTGGGGTATCACATCTGCATTCGCCCTTTGGGGAGGGAAGGCATTAATGCTGGTAGGTATAGATGTTTCCAGTTGGGGATATTTTGGCGGAGCAAACGGAGAAGCTTTAACTCAAACAGTGTTGGCTGATTCAACTAGTGTGATGAACTTTGGAATCATCTTAGTAGCCTTTATTGCAGCCAGTGCACAAGGTACCTTTAAACCGAAGAAAATTAAACCTGGCATCGCAGGAGCTTCCATTGTTGGTGGGTTATTAATGGGCTACGGTGCAAGACTTGCCTTTGGTTGTAATATAGGAGCATACTTTGGAGGAATTGCATCCTTCAGTTTACACGGTTGGGTATGGATGGTCATGGCCATGCTTGGAACATTGTTAGCATTATTTATTCGTCCTCTTTTCGGATTAAAAAATCCAAAACCAACTGATTCAGTATGTTAAGAACACATAAGAAAAGCGATCCTTAAATGGGATCGCTTCAGACTGTCGACAAACTATAAACTAGTTAGGTTATCTGTTGGAAGAGTTGATCTCCGTTGCAGGAGCTTCGCTTTCCGCGGGCAGTCCGGAAGCCTCCTCGGGCTACGCCCTGCGGGGTCTTCCATGTCCTTTCCTCCCGCAGGAGTCTTCGCTCCTTCCACTGCGATCAACTAGAGAATTTCACTATTTTTAGCTTTGTCTACACACTGAAGCGATCCTTAAATGGGATCGCTTTTTTTATGTAACTATAAATCGGGAAATAATTATCGGCATTCAAGCTATTGTTATCTTAGTATAATGGACAAGTATAACTACTCGCAATGTGGGTGTTATTTTACAAAAACAAAATATTGTTATATCAAAATTATTTCCTGAATTCATGAAATTAATTTTAGGTTGATAGATTGCTGGTAAATTAGATATTGTTAAAGAAAGTCATTAATAAATCAGTTTTGTAGAATAAATAAGTAGCAGTAAGGAGTTGAAGGTGAACGTGGGAGAACCAGAACAATTTAAAGTTTTCACCAAACAAAGGGAATTTGTTAGAATCGCTTCAAGAGAAGAGGTCCACAAAAAAGGATATTGGCATGAAACGTTTCACTTTTGGCTGGTTGCTGAAATAGACGGGAAAAACTATCTTTACTTCCAACTCAGAAGCGAGTCTAAAAAAGACTATCCGGGACTATTAGATATAACAGCGGCAGGACACCTGTTACATAATGAAAGGATAGAAGATGGGATAAGGGAAGTGAAAGAAGAAATAGGTTTGAATGTAACGATAGAAGAGTTACATTATCTAGGGATATTTCCATATGAGAAAATATTGGGGGAATTCATTGATAAAGAGCATGCGCATGTATTTTTACTGAAAAGAGTGATTCCGTTTCATGAGTTTACGCTTCAACAGGAAGAGGTGAGTGGAATGTACCTTGTTCCTATAGATGAATTTATGAATTTATGGTTTAAAGATAATCAAGATACAATATTAATTGAAGGATTATTTGAAAATAAAGACGGCAAGATTGCAGCGAGTAAATGGAAGGTAAACAAAGCCGATTTTGTTCCGCATAGCGATGATTTTTACAGAGATGTATTAAATGCCATTATTAATAAGATTTCTTAACACTAAAAAACTGCTTTCCCCATTTCAGGAAAGCAGTTTTTAAATGTTATTTATATTTTTCTTTCCCCTTAGCTCCCCAAAAGAATAGAACAAAGATACCAGCAGCCACTATCAATGGTGAAGCATACATAATCAAGAAGTTTTCCATGTAAAGAACCTCCTTATTTTTTTCCTTGTACGTACTTGTTGTCAAATAAGAATAGTCGCATTAATAGATACAATGAAGGGATTAGCAGAAACAATCCCGCAATGAAAGCCGTAATTAATGCTACAGCCATGGCTTCATTCGTAAATCCGTCATAGATTGTCAAATACGGATATAGCAAGTATGGCATATGAGATGCACCGTAACCGAAGAAGGCCGTTGCAAATTGGAACATTACTAAGATAAAAGCTACACCAAGGCGTTTCTTTTTCCACATAAGATAAACCGCTCCTAGGAAAAAGAGAAACGAAAGACTGAACATCCAGGAAAGTCCCAACATATTATCAAAGTGTTCTGGGTTATGGTCACTTAAAGCGAAGAATACAAGAACACTGGCAAGAATGGTTGGAAGACTCCAGTTTAATGCATATTTTCTTAATACTTCAAATGCATTTTCGTCTCGTGCTGCTTTAGCATAAAATGCTAAGAAATAAGCAGAAATGTAGAGTACACTTACAAGCGCCAAGATGACTACTGCCCAAGAATAGAAACTAGTGAAAAGTGCTCCATAATCAAGCCATACCGAGTCTTCATATTTGTAAATGAAGCCCCCCTCTGAAATGGTAAGCACAACAGAAAGAGAAGCAGGAATCAAGAGACCAGTTGCCCCATATAAAGCTTGATAAAAATTGTTCCCTTTTTCCCCATAGTGATGAAAAGCATAATATGATCCACGTATAGCCAATAGCACAATGGCGATGCTTCCTGGAACTAACAAGGTTGTTCCATAGTAATAGGCAGTAGATGGGAAAAAGCCTACTATTCCTATAAAGAAGAAAACTAGGAACACGTTCGTTACCTCCCAAACAGGGGAGAGGTAACGAACGATTACTTTGTTAATTAAGTGGTTTTTCTTTGTAATGGTGGAATAATAACTAAAGAAACCAGCGCCAAAATCAATGGATGCTACAATTAAATACCCGTACAAAAACGTCCACAGAACAGTAATTCCAATTATTTCATAAGTCATTCTTCAACCCCCTTACTCCATGCCCCTATCGTGAAGTTCTTTCTCCACCGGGTTATTTTTAAACATTTTCCGTAATACAGTCGCGCATGTTGTTAGAAGAACGATGTAAAGAAGAACGAATAGGACAATCATTAGATCAACATGTTCTGAAGTTGTGGCCCCTTGTTCGACCGTCATATAACCTACAAGCAACCACGGCTGCCTTCCGAGTTCCGCAAAAAACCAACCCATCTCAATGGCAAGGACTGCGAGCGGTCCACCCGCAACGATTGCCCACAACAGAGGCTTGTTCCATTCGTTCCATTTCCGAACTTTTGCAAACAATACATATAAGATTGATATAAACGCCAGGAACATGCCAATTCCGACCATTGTATCGAAAAAGTAATGGACGATTAATGGAGGCAGCTCTTCTTCAGGGAATTCTTCTAAACCTATTACTTCCGCATCAGGGTTACCGTGAGCCAAAATACTTAAGGCGTAAGGAATTTCCAATGCGTATTTTACTTCATTATCTTCTTGAAGCACACCACCCACAATTAACGGAGCTTGTGATGTAGTCTCAAAGTGCCATTCTGCTGCTGCAAGTTTTTCAGGTTGATATTTTGCCAGATACTTACCTGAGAAATCACCGATGATCGCTGTGGATATAGCAAAGATTGCAGCTGCTGTCATGGTAAGATGAAGTGCTTTTTTATGATACACATGGTTCTTGCCTCGTAGTATTGCGAATGCTGCTATAGCAGCTAAAACGAAAGCTGTTGTTAAATACGCCGAAGATAAAACGTGAGCAACCTTGGTGGGGGTTGCAGGATTAAACATTGCTTCTAATGGACGAATGTTGGTTAACACACCGTTTTCAAGGTCAAATCCTCTAGGTGCATTCATAAAGCCATTCACCGTTGTGATAAAGAAGCCTGAAGCCATTGCTCCAAGTGCTACAGGAATCAAGATGAAAAAGTGATAAATTTTCTTTTTAAATCGGTCCCACGTATATAAATAGATTCCTAGAAAAATAGCTTCAAAGAAGAACGCAAAGGTTTCCATGAATAACGGAAGACTAATAACATGCCCAGCCATCTGCATAAAGTTTGGCCATAGCAGACTTAACTGTAAACCAATAGCGGTTCCGGTCACTACCCCAATTGCCACGGTAATGACAAATCCACGGGCCCATCTTCTTGCAAGAAGGCGGTAATGCTCATCATTTCTTTTTATCCCCATCCATTCTGCCAAAGCAATCATAAGGGGCACTCCGACGCCGACAGTGGCGAAGATAACGTGTACAGCCAATGTAATACCTGTTAGAATTCGGCTTAACAAAACCGGATCGTATTCAAATAACCCAAACATCCAAATTCCACTCCTTTTTTAACACAAAATTTCTGTCTTCAAGATTCATTTTTTATTATACAATAGATTGCTCAATACTTCACATAATAAACATCAAGCAAACTCTCTTACTAGTATATTCCCTTTAAACAAGAAGCAAAACAGGGAGAAAGCGCTTGAATATGACAGCTTTATGGCAAAGATTCGGCTAATTTGTGACAACCAACGAACAGCGAAAGTAATTCAAGTTAACAAACGCAAAGGTTTTTGGAAGGGATGAAAGGAAAGATGGAGAATTTACAGAAAATACGTAGAAACAAAAAGAATGTTGTATAAATATGTAGAAGAAAGTGGTAAAATATTCTTATAATTCACACAAAGGGTGTATTTGATGAGCTATTTAAAAAATCATATTAATAGGCTTTCCAGAGACACATTCTCTCTGAACTATATTCTAGATCAAGAAATCGTTGGCACCTATGAATTATCAGAAGGCCAGAAAGATCGTATGAAAGTTCAAGAGAATCTAAAATTTAATACACCAGTGGAAGAACTATTATACACAATCTATGATCATACAGTGTTCCAAAATAAGAAAGCGGCAAGGGAAAAGTTCCAATACTTAAACGATGAGTTTGATATAGACAGTCTATTGTCTGACCCCAGCCTGAACTTACTTTACCTGGTGGTGAAACTTAAATACTCTATCTTAAATAATGATAGAAAATTATATCAGCCAATATTTAATAAAATTAGAAGTTTACCTACTAGCACAGATCCCTCGGTTGAATATATACACCATAAAACATTAGGTATCTATTATTATCGTACTAATAACTTTTTACAATCCACATTAGCGCTTGATAATGCCCTATCCTTAGCGGAAAAACTACCTTATATTTCTGAAATCGATAAAGCAGAATTGTATTATCAAGTCGCGTTAACAAAAATAAAAACTTGCGATACGTTTGAATCCATTTTTTTTGCAGAAAAGGCCCTTTCACTCTACCAAAGTCTCTCTATTAATAAGCGTTCTGCTGAGTGTCATATCATTCTTGGCGTCAACTTTAACCATTCCAAACGACAAGATTTTGCAGAAAAACATTATCTGTCTGCAAAAAATATAGGGGAAACCATTGAAGATGCATATCTGGAATCGATGGCACTACATAATCTTGGTTGCATCAAGTCTTATCAGAAACAGTCAGAGGAAGCAATCTATTATTACCTTGAATCATTAAAAAGGAAAAAAGAAGAAGAGAGAAGTGTCTATTCTATATTAGGGCTAGTCGAGGAATATTACTTTTTGGGTCAAACAGAATTTTCTAAAGAATGGGCAGATCAAGGTTTAAGATTGGCTGCGAGGTCTGATTTAGAAGAATATATCCTTCACTTTACTGCACATATCTATTTATTGAATAGTGATCCAGAGTTAGAGCTATACATTCAACAAGAAGTGATTCCTTATTTTAAGAATGCTGGAAATGAACGTTACACGATTAAATATATGGAGATGTTAGCAAAGTACTATTACCAACAACAGCAATTCAAGTTGGCGAGTGAGTTTTTTAACAGTTGTTTGCAAAATATTAAATCCAAAACCTCTTATTAAACGAAAATGAAGGAGAATCTCACACTGTGAATGTTAGTGTGGGATTTTTAAATAGAAATGGTAAATTAGTTTTAGTTAAATCTTTAAAAAATTTATGTTTGATTAACCAATATAGGGTATGTAAGCATTATTTAATCTTTTTATAAGAAAGGTAGTGTTTACATTGTTCGGGATAAATGATTTGTGGAAGTTTTTTCTTTCCTTTTTTCTTGTGCTACCTATCGTGACAATTATTCATGAAATGGGGCATTATTTCTTTGCTAAGCTTTTTGGTGGTAGGGTGATTGTACATATAGGGACAGGTAATATCCTATTCAAGGTTGGTTCGATTCGCATAAGGAAGTTATATTTTTATGATGGATGGTGCGAGTATATATCGTTAAGTAAAAAGGCATCTAAACTTGATAAAGTGCTAGTTTATTTAGGGGGATCCCTTTTCAATATTTTGTCCATTTTCATTTTGAACACATTAATCTTAAATGACTTTTTAGAGCCAAGCATTTTCTTTTATCAGTTTACCTATTTCTCCTTTTACTTTTTATTCTTTTCATTGTTTCCAATTAATCACTTAAATGGCTGTCCAAGCGATGGGATGGCGGTGTTAAATTTAATAACGAATAGAAAGTTCAGTAAGAATCCACCTAATTAATGAAATATATGACATTTGTCATAATTGTCTAATGACACGTATGACTATGACAAGTCTTATAATAATAGTAAAATGAGGTGGGTAAGTATTTTACAAAACTTTCCTAGTATTATTTGTTATAATAACGATACAAGACTTGTTAAAGGTAAATGAGGTTTTAACTATTATGAAAAAGAGATACTTAATGTTTCAGAAGGGCTCTGGAATATCTCCATACATTTGGAGCGTATTCAGCATCCTTCCGTTTTATTTTATCTTTCAATCATCATCCACACCTGAAATTATTGTGGGTATTTTCTTAACTATACTATTTTTTATTGCTTATCGATTTGCGTTTATCTCTAATAAGTGGCCGGTTTATTTATGGACTTGTTTACTGATAGGGATTTCCATAACGATGACCATCTTGTTTCATTTCATCTATTTTGCTTTCTATATTGCATTTTATAATGGGAAAATAAAGAATAAGATTGCCTTTATCGTGCTGTATATCATTCACCTAATTGCAACTACAGTAGCAATCAACATAAATGTAGTCATGAGAGACGAGTTGTTTCTAAAGCAAATCCCTTTTGTAGTGATTATTTGGATTGCTGTAATCTTATTGCCTTTTAATCTTTACAATAAGCGAAAACAGGATCAGTTAGAAGAGCAGTTGGATGTAGCCAATAAAAGAATATCGGAACTTATCATCCAAGAAGAAAGGCAACGAATTGCAAGAGACTTGCATGATACACTTGGACAAAAACTCTCGTTAATTGGCTTAAAGAGTGATCTGGCTAGGAAGGTAATGAATAAAAACCCTGATCAGGCAAAAGCGGAGCTAAAGGATGTCCAACAAACAGCAAGGACAGCGTTAAATGAAGTGAGACAAATGGTGTCTCAAATGAGGGGAATTCGATTAAAAGAGGAGTTTGTAAGGATAAAACAACTACTTGACGCTGCAGAAATGGAACTAACATTGGAACACGATTTACCTTTAAAGGATAATTCATTGTTCTTAGAGAACATTTTGAGTATGTGTTTGAAAGAAGCGGTTACCAATGTAGTTAAACATAGTAAAGCTTCCCGATGCATGGTCCGTATGGAACAATTAGGCGACGAAATTAGGCTGATCATCCAAGACAACGGGGTTGGTATGACAGAGCAGGATGATATAGGAAAAGGCAGTGGACTGCTCGGTATTAAGGAGCGACTGGAATTTGTAAATGGCTTGATGGAGATTAGTGGGGAACAGGGAACTACCATCCGTATCAAGGTGCCTAAAATGGTCAATCAGAGGGAACAGGAGGAAAAAGCATGATAAGGATAGTAATAGCAGAGGACCAACGTATGATGTTAGGCGCCTTAGGTTCATTACTAGATTTGGAAGAGGATATGGAAGTGGTCGGAATGGCCGGGAACGGGGAAGAGGCTGTTGCTTTATACCATACACACAAGCCTGATGTATGTATCATGGATATTGAGATGCCAGAAAAAACCGGTTTGGAGGCAGCGGAAGAGTTAAAAGGATTAGGGTGCAAAGTAATCATATTGACCACATTTGCAAGAACAGGGTATTTCCAAAGAGCTCTAAAAGCAGGTGTTACAGGTTACTTACTAAAAGACAGTCCAAGTGAAGAGCTGGCCAACTCCATTAGAAGCATCATGTCAGGAAGACGCGTCTATGCCCCTGAATTGATGGATGATTTCTACGGAGAAGAAAATCCGCTGACAGAAAGAGAAAAAGCAGTTCTGGAACTGGTGGCAGATGGAAAAAACACACAGGAAATAGCTGATGAATTAAGCATTAAATCAGGTACCGTAAGAAACTACATTTCCGCTATACTCGATAAACTGGAAGTGAAAAACCGAATTGAAGCTATTACCCAATCCAAGGAAAAAGGTTGGTTTAAATAAAATTGGATAGAATGTTTAACAACCGATCTAAGAGGAAGATCGGTTTTTGTTTATGCTCTACTTTAATATGTGATATAGTTATGAAAGCTATTTCAAGGCTATATTTAGAAAAGAGACGTGATAAGAGTGACTGATTTTATTAAGTTAGGGGTTCGTAAGGCAGTAAATCACTCCTTAAAATCCATGGGAATAACTTCCCCAACCCCCATACAAGAACAAACCATTCCTACAGTTCTTGAGGGACATGATGTAATTGGACAGGCGCAGACCGGCACGGGAAAAACATTGGCTTTTATTCTTCCTATTTTAGAAAAAGTCGATGTGAATAACCCTGATACGCAAGCCCTGATACTGACTCCAACAAGGGAACTTGCCCATCAAATTACAAAAGAGATAAAAAATTTAAAGGAAAATATAGATGATTTACACGTTCTTGCCGTGTACGGAGGGCAGGATGTCCAATCTCAGCTAAAAAAGCTAAAAGGAGCACAACATATCATAGTGGCAACACCTGGACGCTTACTAGATCATGTGAGAAGAGGAACAATTGATCTTTCCACTATCTCCATGCTTGTCATTGATGAAGCAGATCAGATGCTATTAATGGGTTTTTTACCAGACATAGATACCATCACTGCAGAAACCTTTTCTTCTCGTCAGACAATGCTGTTTTCTGCAACCATACCAAATGAAATCCATTCCTTAGCACAAAAATATATGAAGCAGCCTAAACACATTCAAATTGTGGAAAAGCAAGTGACTGTAGCAACAATCAACCATTATGCGGTGGAAACAACGGACCGCCGTAAAGAAGGTACGATGCTTCATCTTATCAAAGAACACAATCCCTATTTGGCTATAATCTTTTGCCGGACAAAGGCAAGGGTACAAAAACTGACTGAAGTTCTAAAACATGAGGGAATACAATGTGAAGCTTTACACGGAGATATTCCACAATCCAAACGTAACAGAGCCATGAAATGGTTCCGTGACGCTAAACTTCAATACCTGGTTGCAACAGATGTAGCTGCTCGTGGGCTTGATGTAGAAGGAGTCACACATGTTTATAATTATGACATTCCACAAGACTTAGAAACATATATCCATCGTACCGGCCGCACAGGGCGAGCGAGCGGTACAGGGGAGGCTTATACCCTTTATGCTCCAAGGGATATGGATTTCCTTCAAATGATCGAAAAAGGAATAGATATGCCACTTGAGAAGCTCGTTTTTAAAGGCATTAGTATTCCTGACCGCGACGATTACGAAGAAGAGCGCACTATTAATATTGCGAAAGCGAGAAAAGAAAAAGCAAAGAAAAAAGATTTTACTAACAAGAATTTTAAGAGATAGAAAGGAAGATTAACCAATGAATATTAAAGGCCATGAGGCGGAAAAACTTAAAGATCCAACAGGAATTATCGAGGGAGATAGATATGAATTTTTTCTAGACTTGCAAATTGATGAAGAAGATGAGTTATATTCCGAGCAAGGCGTATATTTAAAGGTAATCCTTGCCGTAGATGGCGATGGACATAGGGTTGCACAATATCAATTCTATGAAGAAAATACCAACAAAGCGTTGGATTTCGAAATGGAAGAGGAAGAAGAACAGGCTGTACTTGCATACTGTGGAGAACATTTTAAGACAATACTATAATTAAAACCATTTGCATTTTTTCTCGTTCTCCTGTACTATAGGGAAACAAGCTACGATGTACGTAACCATAACAAAGTTTTAACCTTTATACTTAGCTAGGGAGTTTTATATAAAAGCAGGAATGTCATGCCTCCATGGATAGAGGACGACAGGAATGTTTTTGCGAACACCCACTTTCAGGAGTGGTGGTTTAAAACTTTCTTATACTAAGTTACGGCAGTTGTGGCTTGTTCCTTTAAAACACACTAAAAAACGAGCTTCCATCTTTAAGGTGGAGGCTCGTTTTTATTTGAAGGCTACACCAATTGTCTAACACAGTGTGTTAAGATAAGTAAGTTCTATGTAGTGTATAGAATTGCGAGTACTAGGAAAATACTTACAAGAGCACTAAGTAACCGAAGGGAGATCTAAAAATGGAACAGATAGAAGTAGGAGATATTTTTATTGTGACCGATGAGAACGATCAGGAACAAGAGCTTGAGGTGCTTGGCACGATGGACGTGGAAGGTTCCGTATATGTAGCAGTAGGTTTTGTAGAGGAAATTGCAAAAGACACAACTGGTGACGTTGATATTTTCTTCTTAAAAGTGGAAGAAGACGGTGAATTATCGGAGATTGAAACAGACGAAGAATTTAATAAAGTTTCAGCAGCTTTCGAAACGATGGTAGACAAAGAACAATAATACTACAGAGGTTGTCCTATAAAAAAGGACAGCCTCTTTTTTTGTTTAAAGGCATGTATGAAAATAAGCTCCATACATTATATCAAAGAATGATTTTCCCCTGGAAAGTTATTCTTCCATATCCAATTCCTACTTGGAAGGGGTGTTTTAGTGGATTAAGGTATTTAAGTGAGAAAGAAGGGGGAGACAGTATGGATACTTTGTTTATTGTACTTAATATCATTTTATTACTTTTAATTTGCTTTGGGCTATATACGATGCAAAAAAGAGGCGTTTCTTTTTCTAAGCGTGTTTTTTCTGCATTGGGGATAGGGATTCTTTTCGGTCTTGGCCTTCAGTTTGTTTATGGATCAGGTTCGGAAGTGTTAAGCGGTTCTATCGACTGGTTCAATATTGTAGGTTCTGGGTATGTGAAATTTCTGCAGATGATTGTTATGCCGTTAGTGTTCATCAGTATTATTGCTGCATTCACAAGACTTACGTTAAAGAGTAACATTGGAAAGATTAGCGGATTGATTATTGGTATTTTAATTGGTACAACAGCTGTCGCAGCAGCCGTTGGGATCGGTACCACACTTGTCATCGATCTAGAAGCAATCCAAATTGAACAAGGAGAAGCGGAAACAGCTAGAGGAGAGCAGATGGAACAGCGTGCAGGTGATCTGGCATCCAAAACATTCCCACAACAGATGCTAGATTTCATCCCTTCCAATGTATTCCTTGACTTCACGGGTGCACGTTCGACTTCGACAATAGCAGTAGTCATTTTTGCCGCATTTATTGGAATTGCCTATTTAGGCGTTAGACGCAAAAAACCTGAACAGGCAGAATCTTTTGCAAAGATAGTAGATACCTTTTATACCATTATCATGAGAGTTGTGACATTAATTCTTCGT
Source organism: Bacillus sp. CHD6a (assembly GCF_001293645.1). Classification (GTDB taxonomy): domain Bacteria; phylum Bacillota; class Bacilli; order Bacillales; family Bacillaceae_I; genus Sutcliffiella_A. The sequence continues at coordinate 166,640 of NZ_LBMD01000001.1, read as the reverse complement.
TTAACTCCATATGGGGTTTTGGCGTTGATGTCCAAGGTTACCGCAACGAGTGATTACGGAGCAATTGCCAAGCTTGGGCAGTTTGTAGCAGCATCCTATGTGGCCCTGGCAATTGTGTTCGGTATTCATTTAATTCTCTTAGCGATTGCAGGATTGAATCCATTGACATATGTCCGTAAGGCGATTCCAGTTCTATCTTTTGCGTTTACTTCTCGCACAAGTGCTGGAGCTTTACCATTAAACATCAATACACAAACGAAAGAATTTGGTGTGTCAGATGGTATTGCCAATTTTGCAGGTTCTTTTGGCTTATCTATCGGCCAAAACGGTTGTGCAGGTGTTTATCCCGCTATGCTGGCAGTGATGATTGCACCGACTGTCGGAATAAATCCGCTAGATCCATCATTCTTGATTATGTTGATTGTCATTGTAGCTATCAGTTCATTTGGGGTTGCGGGAGTAGGAGGCGGAGCAACTTTTGCAGCCATTCTAGTTCTTTCTGCAATGGACCTACCGATTGCACTCGCAGGATTATTAATATCTGTTGAACCTCTCATAGATATGGGGCGTACGGCAGTGAATGTTAGTGGTAGTATGACCGCAGGTGTGCTGACGAGTAAGGTGACGAATGACCTTGATACTTCTGTATTTAACAGTAAAGCATCTACGGATATGGAGTTGGATGTTTAATAAGTGTTTGTATGAGGAGAGAGAGCAGCTTAGGTGCTGCTCTCTTTTTTGTGGTGTTTTTATTGCGAAATCCGAAATGTCACAATGACAGGTGTAAAAGTCAGAATAAACTTATAGAAAGTTACAATAACGAAAGAAAAAGTTAGAATCAGCCTCAGAAAAGTTACAATCCAAACTACTATCTGTAAAAGTGGATTGTTTATTACTCCCTGATACCGAAATCCTCCACTTAATTGGTGATAGAGATTAAAATCATTCCCTGGTCCAACTGTTTTTTCTGTAGTGCTAGTAAAATAGAGTATTGTACTAACACCTACCATGGTTATTAAAAATAACGAAATGGCACTCACTTCCTTACGTTATCGTAATAAAAGCTTGTCACAATCCTACCATTTTTGATATAGTAATATGTTGTAACTTCTTATATAAAGAAACAATTATGTTAACTATGTAAATAGATAAATTTTATAAAGGTATTGGTGATAATAATGAGTCAAGACTATAGAGTACTATTGTATTATAAGTATGTCGATATTGAGAATCCTGAAGAGGTCACGCAACAACACCTAGATTTTTGTAACGAGTTAGGGTTGAAAGGCCGTGTATTGATTGCAAAAGAAGGGATTAACGGAACTGTTTCAGGGACGATCGAGCAAACAGACGCTTATATCGAGCATATGAATGCCCATCCCCTGTTCTCAGATATCATCTATAAAGTAGATGAAGTAACGGAACATGCATTCCCTAAAATGAAGGTTCGTTATCGTCCGGAATTGGTAACACTACGCCTGGAAGATGATATCGATCCCCGCAAAACAACAGGGAAACATTTGAAACCAAAAGAATGGTTAGAAGCATTACAAAGCGAGGATACAGTGGTAATTGATGCTCGTAATGATTATGAGTACGACCTTGGACATTTCCGAGGTGCAGTGAAACCGGATATCAATACGTTTAAAGAACTTCCTCAATGGATTAAAGAAAACAAAAAGAATTTTGAAGGCAAAAAGATTCTAACCTATTGTACTGGCGGAGTGCGGTGTGAAAAGTTCTCTGGATGGTTGCTTGAAGAAGGGTTTGAGGATGTTTCCCAGCTCGATGGAGGAATTGTCACTTACGGGAAAGACCCTGAAGTGCAAGGAGAACTATGGGATGGACAATGCTATGTGTTTGATGAGCGCATCAGTGTTCCGATCAATCAAAAAGAACATGTAGTTGTCGGGAAAGACCATTTCACAGGTGAACCTTGCGAGCGTTATGTAAACTGTGCAAACCCTGAGTGTAACAAGAAGATCTTGAGCTCTGAGGAAAATGAACACAAATTCTTGCGCAGTTGTTCCCACGAATGCCGTGTGCACCCTCGAAATCGCTATATTACAGAACATGGATTAACTGAAGAAGAAGTAAGCATAAGAATGGATGCAATTAAAGAAGAAGTTACAAACTAATTTAGCTAACCTGTTTCTCAAATGAGAGACAGGTTATTTTTGTGCGCTTAAAGAAATACTTATCTGAAAAGACTACGTTTTTCTTTTAACAATAGAGGTAAATAGTAAGTAATGAAAAGAAAGGAGACTACATACATGGAATACCGGATTGAAAAAGATACAATGGGAGATATAAAAGTTCAGAAGAATAAGCTATGGGGGGCACAAACACAAAGAAGCATTGAAAATTTCGCTATTGGTGCCGAGAAGATGCCAATAGAGATCATACACGCGTTTGCTCTATTAAAAAAAGCAGCAGCAAAAACTAATCATAAATTAAGCAAACTATCTCCCGAGAAAGTAGAGGCAATTACAGCCGCTGCTGAAGAGATATTAACTGGTAAATGGGATGAGCATTTTCCCCTTGTTGTGTGGCAAACAGGTAGCGGAACTCAATCCAATATGAATGTAAACGAAGTGATTGCCAACAGGGCTAACCAACTTTCAATGGAAAGCGGAGAAGAGGACCGGATACATCCCAATGATGATGTAAACATGTCCCAAAGTTCCAATGACACGTTTCCGACTGCCTTACACATTGCTGGCGTGTTAGCAGTGGAGGAAAGACTCCTTCCAGCTCTTACAAGATTAAAAGAGACTTTGCTACAAAAGTCAGATGATTTCAAGGATGTCATAAAAATAGGAAGAACCCACTTACAAGATGCTACCCCTCTGACACTGGGCCAAGAAATCAGCGGATGGCATCATATGCTTGAAAAAGGGGAGAAAATGATTATAGAAAGTCTACCCTATATGAAAGAACTGGCTATAGGGGGAACGGCAGTAGGTACAGGAATAAATGCGCACCCAGATTTTGGGCAGATGGTAGCGGAGGAGATTACACGGCTGACGGGGAAAAACTTCATATCTGCAACGAATAAATTTCATGCATTAACAAGTCACGATCAGGTTGTGTATGTACATGGAGCAATAAAAGCACTTGCTGCAGATTTAATGAAAATTGCCAATGATGTAAGATGGCTTGCTAGTGGTCCAAGAAGCGGGATAGGGGAGATAACGATACCGGAAAATGAACCTGGAAGCTCTATTATGCCAGGCAAAGTCAATCCAACACAAAGTGAGGCTCTGACGATGGTAGCCACACAAGTTATGGGTAATGATGTAACGATTGGAGTTGCAGCAAGTCAGGGGAATTTCGAACTGAATGTGTTCAAGCCGGTCATTATCTATAATTTCCTTCAATCCGTTACACTTTTAACAGACAGCATGAACAGTTTTAACGACAAATGTATAAGCGGATTGGAACCTAATCTTGAAAAAATAGCCTTAAACCTTCAAAACTCTTTAATGTTAGTAACATCCCTAAATCCTCACATAGGATATGAAAAAGCAGCAACCATAGCGAAGCTTGCACATAAAGAAGGGACCACGTTAAAAGAAGCTGCAATAAAATTGGAATTGCTAACAGAAGAAGAATTTGATGCCTTTGTTGATCCGAGTAAAATGGTAAATCCACAATAAACAAACTGGCCAAGTGGAAATTCTACTTTTGTTTCCACCTGGCCAATCTTTTTCATTTCTCCATCATCTCTGTTTCACTGACTTTATCTATTTTATCTACAAACATTTGAAACACTTTTCTTTTTTCATCTAACTCTTTTATGTATTGTTTAAGTTCATTGAATTTCTCTTCATATGGTTTGTGATACGATTCTTTAATGTTGTCGATAATTTCGTCGTTAATGGTGGATTGGATCACTTGTTTTGTAATACTGAACTTAATAGAATATAACTGAAGATCTGATTTCACTTTTTCATATTCATCATCAATCTCTTTTTTCTGCTTCAACATTTCTTCTTTCCATTCTAATAAAGAATCCTTTACATATGTCTGCATAGTTACCTCCCATGAACATACTGATACTAAGGTTACGTATTATATATATAATATTAAAGAAAATACTTAGATTTGTGGGGGTATTTTTCTTTACAGTCTGTTTACATAATAAAAGCTTCAAAAAAATTTAGAGCACCCCGTATCTTCAGGGGCTTATAAAGCGTTTATATAATAGAGTGGAGTAAAGGAGTGTTGCTCAATGAAAAATTCAAACAGTGATTTGGTCACCAAATCTTTATTGTCCAAGGAAGAGTACCTACAGGACCATTATCATACATTACTCCGATATTGCCTGTTTCTTACGAAAAACGAATGGGATGGAAGTGACCTTGCACAAGAAACCATGGCACAGGCCATTAAGCATTACTCTCATATTTCTGTTATTAGTCAAAGTCTTCTTAAGAAAGTTGCTTACAACAAGTGGATTGATGTTGTACGGAGAAGACAAAAAGAAATCTTGCAGGATGTTCTTAAGGAAGAGGTGTATCATCATCATTTGGAGAAAGCCCTCATCATTACAGATACATTACTTACACGTACAACACCAAAACAAGCAGTAATTTTCTTTCTTACAGAGGCATTTAGTTATCAATCTGCTGAAATTGCTGACATGCTCGGCACAACAGAAGGAGCGGTAAAAGCAGCTTTGCATCGCTCTAGAAAAAGACTAAACAAAAAAGAGGGACCTAACCTTGAACTCATTGAAAGTTTTTGGACCGAGGAAGAAAAACAACTATTGCCACCATTATTCCAGCAAAGTCTTCAGGAAGAAGATCCAGGAGTGCTCGTTGATGCACTACCGACTATCTTCCATCATAATGCCACATCGAATAAACCTTCTACTCACACTCCGACCAATGCATTTACGTGCGTTGCATAACGAAGGAGGGAATAATCATGAATACAATACCATATGTTATTGAACAATCCTCTAGAGGAGGACGCTCATATGATATATATTCTCGCTTACTGAAAGACCGTATTATCATGATTGGGGACGAAATCAATGATCAAATTGCCAATAGTGTCGTTGCCCAATTACTTTTTCTAGCTGCTGATGACCCAGAAAAAGACATATCCGTCTATATCAACAGCCCAGGCGGCTCTACTACTGCTGGGTTTGCCATTCTTGACACCATGCACTACATCAAACCAGACATTCGAACAATATGCATAGGAATGGCCGCTTCTTTTGGAGCAATGCTGTTGATGGCAGGTACGAAGGGGAAGAGGCTTGCACTGCCAAATAGTGAAATTATGATTCATCAGCCACTCGGTGGGGCAAGAGGCCAAGCGACAGATATTGAAATTTCTGCCCGTAGAATTCTAAAGCTAAAGGATGATCTGCATAAAATGATAGCTGACTATACTGGTCAGCCACTTGAGAAAATTGAACGTGATACTGATAGAGACCATTTCATGACAGCTAGTGAAGCAAAAAATTACGGAATCATTGACGAGGTTATTAAAAAAGGATAATACCAAAAAAACAGGCACCTCACTTACGAGAGCCTGTTTTTATTCTTTTTTACCAATAATCCCATAAAAGAAGATATTCGTAATGTCTTCTGTTAACGGTAGCACTTTTTGATAAACTTCTTCTCTTTGCATATAATCTTTTAGCATCTGTACATAGAAAAGAATGGCTTCTTGGGAAAGATTGGGATCAACATAGCCTTGCTCCTTACCTTCCTCCAATAATTTTGCAAAATAGGGAAGTGCTTTTTCTACATAAATTTTCTCAATGATATTACCTTCCGTGGCATATTCCTTCATCATAAAATGATAAAATTCTTCATGAATCTGTTTTGAGATTTCTTTTTTATTAAAAATAATTTGTTTAATTTTCTCTGGGAACGGCTTATCACTATGAATGAGCTTTTCGAAGTCGGCAGAAGTTTTATTTATGTAATATCCAAACACATCACTTGTTAATCTATGTTTACTTTCAAAATAATTATAGATCGTCACTTGAGAAACATTGGCCTTTTTTGCAACTTCCGCTATGGACACTTTTTGAATGCCAAATTCCATAAAAAGTACCAAAGCAGCTTCTAAAATATCCTGCTTTTTTTGTTCTCTCCTTCGTTGAAAACCGTCCATTTTCCTTCACCTCCCTTATATCTTAATCAAAATTATGTAATAAAACAAATAAATTAGTTCATAAACTCTTGTCAAAGGATATTTTTATATATATTATGAACTATATAAGTTAAAATATTTCATATTTTTCTTTTCTGTATGTTTATCATGTAGATTAAGGGAGGGTCTTTCTTGACCATTTTAGAGACGAAAAATTTAAAGAAGACATTTGGTACTTTTACTGCTTTAGATGGGGTAGATATGAGTGTTAACAGTGGAGAGGTATACGGCTTCATCGGACCAAACGGAGCGGGGAAATCCACCACCATACGTCTATTATTGGGTATATTGAAAGCAACACATGGGGAAGCGAAGATATTCGGCCTAGATGCTTGGAAGGATGCTGTAGAAATTCATAAACGCATTGCCTATGTACCTGGTGATGTGACTTTGTGGCCAAACCTAACGGGAGGAGAGGTCATTGATCTATTCATGAAATTTCGAGGCGGGAACAATACGGAGAAGAGAGAAGAGTTAATTGAAAGATTTAAACTGGATCCTTCAAAAAAATGCAGAACTTATTCTAAAGGGAATCGGCAAAAAGTAGCGTTAGTTGCGGCCTTTGCTTCAAATGCAGATTTATTTATACTAGATGAACCTACATCAGGTCTTGATCCATTGATGGAGATGATTTTCCAGGAATGCGTATTGGAAGCTAAATTCGCTGGAAAGAGCGTGCTTCTATCAAGTCATATTCTTTCTGAGGTTGAAAAGTTATGTGATCGTGTTGGAATTATCCGACAAGGAAAGATAATAGAAACAGGAACCTTACAAGAATTGAGACATCTTACAAGAACAAATTTGCTAGTTGAAACAAAACAGCCTCTAGTGGATATCCGTTCATTGAAAGGTGTACATGAAGTAGAACAAAAAGATGCTGCGGTTTCTTTTCAAGTGGACGCAGAGGACCTTGCTAATGTCATGAAGCATGTGAGCGATTTCGGTCTAATTAAACTAGAGAGTTCTCCTCCTACATTAGAGGATTTGTTTATGAGACATTATGATGGTGGCAATACCTCCAATGCAGGAGCGGGAGGGGAAGCCTAATGTGGAAGCAACGTTTTACTAACACGGGTAGTCTCATACTCTTCACTTTGAAACGAGATAAGATTCGTATCACAATTTGGTTGCTGTCCATTACTATGATGACAATTTTAACTGCTACATCTTTTTCTGGTCTGTATGCAAATGAACAGGAAAGACAAGCAATCGCTGAAACAATGAAGAATCCTGCCATGACCGCAATGGTCGGCAAGGGGTATGGGTTGGAAAACTATACAGAAGGACCCATGTTGGCACATCAAATGCTACTGTTTACTGCCATTGTGGTGGCAATCTTGAGTATCCTGCTCGTTACACGTCATACAAGAAATGATGAAGAGGAGGGACGTGTCGAGTTAATCCGCTCTTTACCTATAGGTCGTTTAGCTACTGTTACTTCTACACTTGCCGTTGTGATAGCTACCAATGTATGTTTAAGTATCTTCGTTGCTTTAACCTTATTCTCTTTAGGTATTGACAGCATTAATCTTAATGGCTCCCTTTTATACGGTGCAGCATTAGGTGCTACGGGGATATTTTTCACAAGCATTACGCTTCTATTTGCACAACTTTCTTCCAACTCTCGTAGTACCATTGGGTTGTCATTTACTGTGCTTGCAGTCTCTTATTTAGTTCGTGCGGTAGGTGATGTAAGTAATGAAGGCTTGTCTTGGATTTCACCGCTCGGATGGGTATTGGGAACAGAGGTTTATGTGAACAACTATTGGTGGCCAGTTTTTCTTACATTAATCAGCTCCATTATTATTGCCATGACTGCGCTTTATTTGCATGGATTCCGTGATCTTGGGTCTGGGATCATCCCGACAAAGCCAGGGAGCATACATGCATCTCGTTTATTGCAAAGTCCGGTCGGATTGGCCTTCAGGCTCCAACGGACAGGGATTATCGCATGGGCGATAGGTATGTTTATCTTAGGTGCGTCATATGGTTCCGTTCTTGGGGACCTAGAAACTTTCTTTTCTAGCAATGAAATGTTAACTCAAATGTTATCCCCTGTGGAAGGATACACGTTAACCGAACAATTTATGACCATGCTCATGGCTATAATTTCGATGCTTTGTACGATTCCTCCCATCATGTTTTTGTTGAAGCTAAAAGGGGAGGAGAAGAGAGGGCACCTGGAGCCAATACTTTCCAGAAGCGTGTCACGATCAAAGTTACTGGGAAGCTATCTGTTGTTGTCTCTCATCTTCGGCTTCATAATGCTAGGTTTAGCCATATTAGGATTATGGGTGGCAGCAGATTCCGTCATGGATGATCCTATCTCTTTACAGTCATTTTTAAAAGCTGGCTTAGTCTATTTGCCCGCTTTGTGGATCATGACCGGAATTGGAGTTGCCACCATTGGATTAAAACCAAAACTAACAGGAATCACTTGGCTTGTACTTGGCTATTCATTTTTTGTTGTTTATCTTGGCGGCATGCTCAAGCTACCTGAATGGATGGCAAATTTATCGCCTTATGGTCACATTCCACAGATCCCAATAGAAGAAATCAACTATGTAACGCTAGCGACCCTCTCATTTATTGCAATCATTCTTATGATTGTAGGGTTTTTAGGATTTCGCAATCGTGATATCACAAGATAATGCGGCCCCTTCGTTTTTATAACGAGGGGGTTTACCTGTATAAAACACCTTTTCATCGAGCAATCTACATGTGAAAAGGAGTGAAAAACATGAAGCATGTTTTGCCGCTATTAATTAAATTCATCGCCAGCTTTTTAATCTTATCCTTTTTCTTGAATCAGTTTGTTGAGATCTCTTTCCTTGATATCCTTTTGACAACCGTTCTTCTTATTACTTTTTCGTACTTTGTAGTGGATGATTTGGTCTTGCCTCGTACAAATTATACTTTTGCTGCTGTTTTTGACTTTGTATTTAACTTTGCCGTTATTGCGTTTATGGTATATATTCTTACCAATCTAAGTGGCGGATTCTTGTTACCTTCTGCGATTGCAGCAATTACGATTACTGTATTTGAAGTGTTCTTTCATCTATACCTTGTTAAAAGGGTATTCCCGGATCATCCAAGAAAGAAAGCGAAAAGGGAAGGTCGACCGATGGAACTCCAAACAGAGTTCTCAGAAGAGCTAAGTGTTCATGAAAAGAAGAAGAGAGAAGACTAAACCCAATATTTTTGTTGGGTTTTTGTTTTTGTTTGCTATACTTTTATATATTCAGATTTAATTGGGGAAGGAGTCTATGAGCAATTATGAGTCTTGATAAAGTGAAAGATTTGGTAGAGGCATTAGGGCTTGAAACACATCCAGAAGGTGGCTTTTATAAAGAAACATATGTATCAGGGGAAAACGTCACTGATAATGAACTATCTGTTTCTTTCGATGGTAAGCGAAAGCTCTATTCAAGCATCTATTTTTTACTGACAGATAAAAACATTTCACACTTTCATCGGTTAAAATCAGATGAATTATGGTATTTTCATGGGGGGAGTTCATTAACCATCCACGTCATTACAGAAGCAGGGAAGTATGAGCAACACAAGTTAGGTTTAAATTTACATGAAGAGGAAAGACCCCAAGTATTAGTTCCGAAAAACTCTATTTTTGGTTCAAGTGTCGATACTCCAGATAGTTATGCCCTGGTAGGTTGCATGGTGTCACCTGGGTTTGAATTCAAGGATTTTGAAATGTTCACACAAACGGATTTAATGGCAAAGTATCCCGAACACGAGGAAATTATTCGGAAGATTGCTTATGAAGTGTTGCCGATTTGAAGTAACCTCCTTTCAAAGTAATGGAAAGGGGGTTACTTATTTTTCATTTGTATCCATTAAAACTAACTCTTTATCTGGGTAGGTTTTCTCTATATGATGCTCACCCCATACACAAAGCATGTCTAATGCAGGCTTTAAGGACCAGCCATATTCGGTTAATTCATACTCTACTTTAGGAGGAACCTGATTATAAATAATCCTATTAACCACACCATCAGATTCTAGCTCTCTTAATTGTTGTGTGAGCATTTTTTGAGTTATATTTGGCATTAGTTTTTTTAATTCGCTAGTGCGTCTTTTACTTTTTATTAGGTGACACAGAATAACTACTTTCCACTTACCACCAATAACTTCCAATGCAGCTTCCACTGGAATGTTGTATTCCTTCATAAAAATATCCCTTCTTTATTAGGTATTTATTTTTCTCATTATACCACCAAGATCTTATAGGTAAATAGGGTACTTCCAGGTACCTACCTCACTTTAAAGTGCGTACTTACACTATTAAACAACTGCCTTCATAATAAGAACTCGAAAGGATTCCTAATGGCGCTGACAGGAAGTCCACAACATATGAAGGAGGCTTTTAAGATGAATTCACAAGCAGTTTCTATAGATCATCCTAAAACAAACAGAAAAAATAGTACGTTAGCATTGTTAGCTTTAGCAATAAGTGCTTTTGGAATTGGAACGACTGAATTTGTTCCAGTTGGCTTATTGTCAACGATATCAAATGATCTGAGCATCTCCATTACAATGGCCGGTTTGTTAATCTCTGGTTATGCAATGGGTGTTGCTGTTGGAGCACCAGTATTAACGGCACTGACAAATAAAATGAATCGCAAAACACTACTCATCTCACTCATGATTGTGTTTATTATTGGTAATACGGTAGCAGCTTTATCCAACAGTTATGAATTACTATTGGTAGCAAGGTTTATCACCGCTTTCTCACACGGAATCTTCTTTTCTATTGGAGCAACCATTGCTGCTGATCTTGTTCCAGCTAACAAAAGAGCGAGCGCCATTGCTCTAATGTTTACAGGATTGACTGTGGCAACGGTAACAGGTGTACCACTAGGGACTTTTATTGGACAAATGTTTGGATGGAGAGCAACGTTTTGGGGTGTTGCTTTGTTGGGGGTGATTGGAGCAGTAGCAAGTGCAATATTAATTCCGCGCAATTTGAAAGAGGCACCACCATCAAAGTTACGTGAGCAACTTGATGTATTGAAAAACAGTAAGCTGCTGATGGCTTTTGCAATAACTGCTTTAGGATATGGTGGTACTTTCGTGGCTTTCACTTATTTGACACCACTTTTAGAAAATGTAACAGGATTTAGTGCAAAATGGGTAAGTGGAATCCTACTTGTTTACGGTATAGCAGTTGCTTTTGGAAATGTAATTGGTGGGAAGGCTTCAGATAAAAATCCTTTGAGAGCACTAATGTGGATGTTTATAATGCAAGCTGTCATTTTGGTTGTGTTGACATTTGCAGCACCATTTAAAGTTGTAGGGTTAATCGTGATCTTCTTAATGGGAATGTTTGCATTTATGAATGTACCTGGACTTCAGGTGTTGGTTGTGAATCTTGCGGAAAAATATGTACCTTCTGCAGTAAACGTGGCTTCTGCGCTCAATATTGCAGCATTTAACGTAGGGATAGCGATTGGATCGTTGTTAGGTGGTATTATTGTGGATTCTATAGGTCTGATCCATACTCCATGGATTGGGGGAGTCATGGTGATGGGGGCTGTTGGGTTGACGGTTAAATTAATGAAAATGGAAGGGAAAACTGCTCATTGATGGGCGGTTTTTTCTTTTTTTAAGGGAGGGAAGTGCTATTATTTGCACATAAGAACGAATGTTCGTATAATAAAAATATAGGTAATTAGATCTAGATCTATCGGAGAGGAAGGCGAAAATATGAAGCAGACGCGAAATAGAAAAATCACCTTAGACCTCCCAGAAATTATTAAAATGTATAATGATGGTATGAGTACCTCTGAAATTGCAATTGCAGGAAATGTATCAAGTCGAAGAATTACACAAATTCTAAAGAAAAATAATGTGGAACTGCGTCCTAGGGGACATTGGAAAAGGAAGTATCATATAAATGAGGATTATTTTAAGCACTGGTCACCGAACATGGCGTATATATTAGGGTTTTTCTTGGCGGTTGGAGTAATAAGTGGAGAATGACAATCAGTAAGTTTTGCTCAAAAGGAAATCGAGATTCTTGAAAAGATAAGGGATGAACTAAGTTCAGTTCATCCAATAGGTGAATTTAAAAATGGAGTACACTTTCTTAATATAAACAGCAAAGTTATTAAAGACGACCTAATGAATATCCATGGTTTAACCCCAAACAAATCTAGAACTGTAGAATCTCCTTATGTACCAGAAGAATATATGCATCATTTTATAAGAGGGTATTTTGATGGGGATGGAAGTATTAATTATGAAAAATACGTTGTTACATTTGTTGGTGGTTCTGAACTATTTCTTAATGAATTAATGAAGGTACTTGAAAAGCAACAATTTACTCCATATTTGAAGGTTAAAAAGTCACATTATCGTCTTTTCATTACTGGGAGAAAATCTATACAAATCTTCGCTAACTGGATATACAAAGACAAAACTTTATTTCTCCAAAGGAAGTTTAATGAATTTAATAAAGAAAAATCACCATTCGATGAGTTGGAAGATAGAGCTCTAAAACTTACTAAAGAAGCAGTGTTAGAACGCAGAAAGATTTTTTTAAAACTATTAAAAGTAAATGGTTGTGTAAAGCTCACTAGTGAAATAATTGGAATTAGTCCGTATACCTACAAAACCTGGCTGAAAAAAGATAGGATATTTGAACAGGAGTTTAATAGTATACTGACGAGTGACACAAAAGTCCTTACTCATAAGTAGTTGATATTAATATGTTTAATTGTAGCCTCTATGGAATTTTGTGTCATTTTTTTTGACACAAAAGTCCTAACAACCTTGTAAATTGACACAAAAGTATTAACAACATTGTGTAAGCAGTTATTCCATTAAAGGGCCATATAATTGAATAACGCAAAACGCAAATACAACAAACTGGTTATTTGTGTTAAAATAAAAAGGGTTCAGTTTTCAATATTATGAATTATATAAAAACTAGCACTATATAAAAGGTGGTACAACTATTTTGATTGAATTGAAAAAAGAAGAGTATGATAAATTATTTGAACTAGTGAAACGACCAGATAGTATCCATAATGTGTTTGTATATTCGGTTATTGAACAAAAACAGGAAGGTAAAATATTTGTTAATAATAGAACTAATCCCACTTCAGGTTTAGTTGTAAATCAGGGTGGATGCTATTACGTTTTTGGTGATGTATCAGATAACGTATTTAACAAATTACTAGTAGAATTTTTAATGGAACCATCCAATCATGCAAATTTTTATGATATGTATTTATCATCAATAGAGTGGTTGGATTTTCTAAAAAGTTCACTTGAAGGCAATGTTGTTGAATTAAAAAGAACCCATTACGTTTTAGAAGAACTTAACTCAGAAGTAAAAGAAGTTGCTATACCTAAAGGATTCGAACTTAAATCAATGGATAAAGGGTTGTTTGATAAGTATAAGGAACAAATTGATGATTCCTATGCTTATCTTTGGGAGTCATCTAATAGATATCTTCAACATGCATTTGGCTTTTGTATACTTGAAGACGGTGAATTTGCGAGTGTTTGCAATACTTTTTATATCGATAGTAAATTTATTGCTCCAGACATTATAACATTAGATAAATTCCGTAAATTTGGATTAGCTACATTAGTATGTTCACAATTTATAAAAAAAAGCCAAGAGCTAAGACTAAAACCATACTGGGATTGTGATGCTGGGAACGAAGCTTCCAACAAACTTGCACAAAAACTTGGATTTAAAAAGTTGGGTGATGTCCCCATTCTATGGTGGCATGAAAACCCAAAAGTAATTGATAACTATTTAAAGAAGAATAACTATATACAAAATCACTAATTTATTTTAGGAACTTGGGGTTTGATTCTTAGACTGGCGCTTTTCATAAACAAGGATGAGCGCTCATTTTTATTTTGGCAAAGGATGAAGAATAAAATATTGTAGGAAATTTTAAATTATGAAATAATTGGTATTAAGTTATTGGATATAGGGAGTGAAAAAATGAGGATATTATCAATTTTTATAATCATTTTATTTATTTTATCTGGTTGTAACAATGGATACCAGACTCTTGAAGAAGCGGTTCAAAGTCATTGGAAATCTCCAATAAAAGTAATAAACGAAGACCGAGAGAACAAATTAGTCTACTATCTAGACCAAAATCAACATATATTAGGGGTTTATGAACAAGAAGGTAATAAGTACAAATATGACAACGAGCAAAGTGTTGGTATGACTTTTTCATCTGAAATAGGTCTACCTTTTTTGGTTTCCGCTAACCATTTTGATGGAATAGGAAATGTTATTCATGGTGCAATTACAACAGATGAACATACGGTAGAAAAGTTTGTTCTCCACTATAAAAACGGAGAAACACAAGAAATTGATGCAAAGAATAATACATTCATAACCAAGTATCCAACTTTTTTATCAATAGACTCAGTACTGTTTTTTCAAGAATTGGAAAATGCAGTCGGATATGATGTGAACGGTGAGATTATCGAAATTTGGGATAGAAATGCAGAAATTAGTAACTGAGAAAATCAAACCATAGATAATATACTGTTTTAACAAGTGTGAATGTAGGAGTAGTTCGGATAGACACTTGTTCAAGAATAGGGAGTTTAATTGAATACCACCGAAACAAAAATAGTTGGGGTTTCGTCTAATTCAATGAGAATAGGGGGATGGTATGAGACGCTTCAGTGTAATACTAATGCTTTCTTTATTACTTTTTAGTGGATGTAATATTGAACAAAATCAGAACCAAAACATAATCGGTTATGAATATCTTTCTAAAGATGCTGTAATTCCAGATGAAGTTAATCAATGGTTAATTGGTGCGGAAACCTCCAAAGATGAAATCATTCATAGCTTAGGCTCAGAAGAGGGAATTATGTATGTTTACGCTAAGGGACATAAAAAAGCAAAGGTATCATATATTAACGAAAATATAGAAGGTAAACAATATCAAAACCTAAAAGTTACTTTATTAAAAGGGAACAGTAACGATACTGTGTTTGTTAAAATTTCTTATGACTCTGATTTATGCTGTGATACCGAAATATTAGATGCAACTGAAAATGAAGACGAATTTTATGCTGAGCGAAGGTAATAAGCCCTTATTAAGTTAATAAGTAGTTCAGTTTTCGAGTACAAAACTTTAAATTGTAGTCCAAAATGGACTACTTTTTTCATTGATATTGCACCTTTAATTGTCATACTATTTGTAAGTTAAAAGATAATTGGGAAATTTGTGGTATTATATAGATGTGAAATGTTTCTTATTCCATTAAAGGGCAGTTTAATGGAATAAGAAGTGAACCGCACGCTAAAACTTTGCACCAATAAATGTGGATAATGATATTTGAAGAAGGAGGAGTTATATTGGTTGCCAGCTTAATTATATTTGGAATTATAATTATGATTTTAGGTGTTTTAACACCAATTGGTTCGGGAACACCTTATTCAAAAAGATGATAAAAATAAACCTAATACAGAAAAATTACATTCCACAGAAAGAGGAGATATAAATGAATTATATATATCAGCTACTCGATATTATGAACGGAAATACTATAGGAATGATTCTAGAACTGCTATTAATAACGTCTTGTATATCAACTATAATTTACCTCTTAACAAAGAACCAATATATATCGTTACTTTCCTCAGCTCCTATATTCTTTATAAGCTCTTTATTACAATATCGTACTTCACATTTGTTTTTTCTTTTATTGGCTATTTTAACCCAGGCAATTATCCTTCTCATTATTCAAAATAAAAACAATAAGAGAAAAGTTCAGGGTTAGTAAAGAACTCTTTAATATTGCTAGTTCTAATTTTTGCTCTTTTCCAGTATTTAAGACCAAAGGCGAACTTTTTACAGAAGTTTTAATAAGGGACAATTAGATTATTACAATTTGACAAAGTTAAGAATTCGGAGTTCCCATTACCATTTTGAGAAATTTATATCTTTTCTACAAAATAGGAGCGATTGCAGCATAGTGCTTCGCTCTTTGCTTAGAATCTATGGTAGGAAAAAACGGTCCGCAAATTTTAATTGTGATAGTCTCTCAAAATAGTTCAAAAAGGGATTTTTTAGAGTATGTATATAATATTCATCACAAAGGGGGGAAAACGATTTGAACAGAAAAATAACCATTACTGTGATAAGTTTAATTGTCATAGTTGCTGGGATATTATTTATCCAGGATAGAATGAAAAACACTAATTATGAGGAAGCTGTATCGAATATGCTGAGTGAAGGCGAACAAGTTAACAAAATTGAAATTCTTTGGAGGACAAGAGACGATAACCAAGTGTATGTACAGAGAACGGCTATCATAACTGATGAAAATACTATAAATAGGATTTTAGAAGAGCCTTCTGATATGAAATTAAAGAAACAAAATAGAACTCCTGGTACTGAATACTCACTTACATTTTATACCGATTCAAAAGTTGATGGTATCGTTTTCGGTGAAGGTGATATACAAATTGGAGATGGATTTTTTAAGATCGCAGATGATAACTTATTAGAAAAAGTAATTAAGAATGAAGAGTTAGAGTGGGAAATTAAAAATTAAACACTCCCTTGTTATTCAACAAACTAGGGCATTTTTTGAAGAAGGAGAAATGTTCTTTTTTTGAATTAAAGGGTAGTGTAATAAACAAGGAATTCTCAATATCAGTCCCGAATACACTTATAGTGATATGAAAATGGTTTTTGCGTTGTTGGGAAGCTTTAAGGAGGTACTTGCTATGGGAATATTATTTTGGCCGCTTATGATTGTATCCATATTATTAGCTTTTATAGCTTTAAGAACTAACAAGTCAAAATTTCTTGTAATATCCAGCATACTTATATTACCTTTATCACTATATTTAGCTGCAACACCACGGTTTGAGTGGTGGGGGTTAATATTTCCACTCTTTTACCTTGGAGCTGCTTTCACTCTCAGAAAGAATATTAGGTGGGTGCCTGTGTTGTTGATCTTTCCGAACATTATACTAACTGCTTGGATTGGATTTTCTGTACTGAATCAATAGCAAGTCCATTTAGTCAATCTAATTGAACTGGGTTGTTATTTCGGAATATAGGAGCGATTGCAGCATATAGGGTGTCACTTCTTTACTTAAGAATTGTACAGCATTAACTGAGCAACTGTTTATTAATATTGAAATAAAATGACGGACCTTTGGCTGCAATAGGTATTAGATATTGGTTAAAACAAGAGGACACCTCGCGTAATATTCTATATTTTTTGTTTTTTTCTAGTTAAAGAATTTTATATTATGTATGTCTACGGAGGAGGTACTAGATTGGACATAATAACTCTTTTTATTGATTTATGTCGTAATATAAAAGGTTTTTTTCTAATAAGGATGATGGATCCCTTGATAAAACTAGAGTGATTGTTGGATCTTCAGTGGTTTTATTTCTAACAGGAGCGATAATATACGTTTTTTATAGTCAATTAGGGTGATAAAGAGTTGAAATGTAAAAACCTCTCATATTCAACAATCTTAGAGCTTTAATTGAAGATCGTTATACCGGTAACACTTTATATTACAAGACAAAAGACTCGTCAACGATCGACGAGTCTTTTTACTTTTCTAAGCTTCCAGTTTGGTTGTCAATATTAGAGTGTCGTTATGTCTTTTATTGTTTTTTTCTGTGTAATTTTCATAACTTATTTTTTTTAGGAAAACATAATGACTAATTAAGGAAATAAGGATATAAATAAAGGAGAAGATGAATAATGTTTTTTAGATATTTAGTTGTATGCTTAATAACTGGTTCACTTTTTTTCTCTAATGAATTGCTTCTTCAGGCAGAAAGCCTTAATTCTAATCCAAGAGATAAAGAAATTCAACTCAAAAAAGGAGAAGTACTAAACGTAAAGGATCCTGAACTTGAAAGAAGAACTAACGCTATAGGTAAAAAAATTATTGATGCGGATTTTCATAACAAAATTGATAGAGAACTAAAAAAAGCTGGTTATAGAAGACATACATTCACGGGAGAATTTTCACCCAGTATCCAAAACCTGTTCATTGAAGTAGTTAAACCAAAAACTGAAAAAGAAGATGTAACTATACAACGCATTAGGAATATAGTTAATCAAATCGCAGAAGAGAACAATCTCGGTGAATGGAAAACAGAAGTAACATTCCATAAATAAAGAGGCTGTGACATAAATAGCTGAAGTAGAAGGGCTCCGCACATCTTTTTTGATGAAAGAGCCCTTTTTACACAGTAATTCTGTGTGGTTTTATCTATTCAACAATCATAGGGCGATTGTTCAATATAGACAATCGTTTTTTCTTTTAACAACGGATGATAGGAGAGTAATATAGAGAGCCTTAATTGTTAGTAAGGGAGATGAATACAATGTCAAACTCTAAGGAAGAAGAAAAGTTAGCTGGAGGGAATGTCTCAAATGTATATCGATTCGAAGATACAGTTCGACGAGAAATAAAACCTAATAGTTTGGAAATACATAAATTATTGCAGCACTTAGAGAGCAAAGGTTTTAATTATTCTCCGAAGTTTTTGGGTATTGATGAAAAAATAGGGAGATATTATCCTTCATTGAAGGAGAGGCCGGAAATTACCCTTTGTTTAATCGAAGAACATATACAAGTTATCTCGAAATCGAGTCTTCCGCAATCTGGGCGCAATCCTTGAAAAAAGGATAAGCGCTTATTTTTATTTGTTCCAATTAACAGTGCTTACTAAAGAGGGTTACGATTTTATTTGTGGAAGTTATTTACTTACCGTAAAAAGCTTACTATACAAATTTCCCATTAATGAATTTAGACAATAAATGGATGGGGATTTTTTGTTGTTGGTCATTCGTTAACGGTTACAACATCGTCTGATGAAAAAGCGGCACTTTATTTTAATTAACTGTAACTTTTTACATAACTCAAACGAATTATAAATGAACTGAAAACAAGGGGGGAAAAGATTGATTAATGTAAAGGATATCGAATCCAGTATTGTTGTCATTTACAATAAACACCATTTAGATGTCTATCGATTTCTTATTTGCTTTTCTGGAAATCTAAATGATGCAGAGGACTTAACACAGGAAGTATTTATTCGAGTGTTAAAAAATCTACCCAATTTTAATTGTACTAATAACCTCAAGACGTGGATTTTTTCCATCGCGAAACACGTTGCAATTGATCATTATAGAAAAAGAAAGTTTGCCACAATATTTAGGGAGGGATTTTTTAAACAATTAGAATCAAATAATAAAAAACCTGATGAAGAATATGAAATTAATGAAATGAAAGAAATAGTGCATGATGCAATTTCAAAATTAAAGCCCAGTTATAGGGCTGTAGTAATTCTCCGTGGAATAAATGAATTTTCGATAAAAGAAACTTCAGAAATTCTTAAATGTAGTGAATCAAAAGTGAAAGTGGATTATCATAGAGCCTTAAAAACACTGAAAAACAAATTGCATTTTGCTACTGAGGAGGTTTTGACAAATGCTAAATGAGAAAGATTTAATGAATACTATCAAAAGAACTTATCAGCAACAGCCAAGAGAAGAGTTCGTTGTCTCTACTGAAAAAATATTAAGACAAAAAGCTAGAAGTATGGATAAAAGAATACAAGTAAAAAGATTATCTGCAGTCTGGAGTGGCGTCTTTCTTTTTGCAGTTGCTTTTTCTTGGATATTTTTGTTCAGTGGAAAGGATGTATTGATTAATGCTTTATACAACTTAGATGAAGGGGCATCTTCATCTGT
The DNA here is from genome assembly GCF_001293645.1 of Bacillus sp. CHD6a. Taxonomy (GTDB): domain Bacteria; phylum Bacillota; class Bacilli; order Bacillales; family Bacillaceae_I; genus Sutcliffiella_A. The sequence goes on along the minus strand of NZ_LBMD01000001.1, from coordinate 146,711 downwards.
AATCAATAGTACTAAAAAAGAACCATTAGTATTTATTTACCACACACATAACCAAGAGTCCTTCACTCCAGAACTAAATGAAAGTAGTAGTGAAAATGCATTTAGTGATTCTAAAAATATTACATTAGTTGGTAAGAAATTAAGTGAAGCTCTAAATGAGAAGAATATAAACGCTATCTATGATGATACCGACATAGCTAGTGTTTTAAACGAAAGGGATCTAATGTTTGCAGATTCCTATCTAATTTCAAGAGAGATTTTACAAAATACATTAAATGAGCACGAAAGTATCAAAATGGTTATTGATCTACACAGAGATTCACAAAAAAGAGAAGCCACAACAGTTAAAATTAATGGAAAAGACTATGCAAGGATTCTATTTGCTGTATCTTCTATCGGTGAACATTATGATATTAACAACGAATTTGCTATAGAACTGAATTCAAAACTAGAAGAACTATATCCAGGTATCACTAGAGGAATATATTTACCTGGTGAAAGTGCACGTAACAACTATAACCAAGACCTTCATCCTAATTCTGTATTAGTAGAAATAGGTGGTATAGAAAATTCCTTGGAAGAGACATATAGAACAGCAGAAATCTTTGCAGAAGTAGTTAAAAAAGTAATGGATGATTTAGAATAAATTTGTCTTACTAACTAAGGGGCCAATTACTTATGTTGTACACAAAAATTTCACTTTAACTTGATAGAAGAACGACCTATAAAATAGATGTAATTTATGGCTGGATAAACTTAATGTTATTTCGTTACAGAAGGCTATAATTGAGAATTTATACAAGTTAGCTTGAATTCAAGTCTTCAGCTATCTAGCGCAATAGTTGGTAAGTAAAAGGCTTAATACTCCAAAAATAAATAAGAGCCAAATTGTGTAGATGCTTCCATTACACAATTTGGCTCTTTTCATGTATTAATAAATGATTCAGCTATTGAATCCTATATCAAATAGCATAATGTTGTATATGGTAGCGTTGATTCATCAAGATTCAGCAAAACTAGTGTTTTTTCTTTGAAGGAAAATATCTAGTTTAAAGAGAAGTCAATGAGAAATATAAATAATCCTTCCGAATGTTGTCAATTATGGGATGAAACAAATAATCTATGGAAATTAATAGAAGAAAGAGGAGGCATCTAAAGTGTATATTCCTGTTAAACAAAAAAAGACAAGTCATTTTGGAAGTAATTTTTGGGAGTGTAACAGCAAAAAAATCGGTAGAGATGTATTCTTTTATAGTGAACTCGAATATGATCACTGGATACTAATCGAGAGTAATCCTCGCATAAAAGCATTCTGCGAGCAGCCATTAAAAATAAGTGGTTATATAGATAATGAGTATAGAGAGTCAATTTTTGATATGTGGCTTTTATGGGAAGATGGAAAAGAAGAGTTTGTTGAGGTTAAGTATTCACGAGACATTGAAAATCTTGAAAAACGTAAAGATAGAGTGTCAAAACAAATACGGCTCCAACAAAATTGGTGTGAAAACAATAATTATAATTATAGAATTGTGACGGAGAAACAAATAAGAGTTAATCCTTTATTTAGCAATTCAAGAATAATATTGCCTTATATTCATTTAGGGAAGAGAGCTACAACAGATTTAATATATTTCAGAATACTAAAATTTCTAAAAAGTACCGAACAAGTAACTATAAAAGCCATTTCCAATTATTTTGAAGAAGTCCAGATCTCGGAATTGTATAACTATATCTTTTCATTATATCTAGACAATAAAATTATGTTGAATATTGAAGTAGCTCCAATTAATCAATATACTGAGGTGTTTCATAAAAATGAATAATGATTATGTAGGTATCTGCAGAGGAAATTGGCCATCAGTTAATCCAGAAAGCTTAGATAAAGATAAAAGAGAAATCTTTTTAAATAGAAAAAATGCTATTGATTCAATTTTAGATGGTGAACTATCAGTAGAAGAAATATCTGATACTTCTAAGATTGTCGTTCCTGAACTGTACAGGTTGTTAAATAGATGTATTTCATTAAATGAACAAGGACTACCAAATGGCTATGTTGCGTTAATTCCATATAAACGGTTAGTTTCCTATAACAGGTTAGAGTCTATTAATGGTTTTGAGAATAGTGACACGAAATTAACTGGTGCATTTAAGAAGCTTTTAAACTTATACCCGCAACTAGATGAATTGATTCACAATTTAGTTTTTCCTAAACGAAAAATAAAGCCGGACAATAATTACAAACGACCTAAAGATATTCACAAAAAATTTATTGAAGAATGTAAAAAATTAAATATTTCTCCTGAAAAAGGAGAGTATCCTTTCAATACTGTTGATTGGGGAAAAAGGGCAATTTATCGTTACGTGAAAAATTTAAAAGAAAAGAATCCACAAAGGGCTATAAAAGATTTTGGTGATTCTGCAATATCTCTTTTTAACTCTACGGGAGTTGGTGACATGAATCATATAATTGAGAGACCTTTTGAGAGAGTGGAGTTTGACGGTCACAAACTTGATATTACTTTAGCAATAAAATATACAACTCTAGAAGGTGATGAGATTGTACAAGAAATTAATAGAATTTGGATTTTAGCGGTTGTAGATTGTGCCACCACCGTAACACTTGGGTATCATATATGTTTGGATTCAGAGTATAGTGCATTTGATGTTATACAATGCTTTAAAAATTCTGTACTACCTCACAAGTCACCAAAATTCACAATAAATGGTTTATGTGCTCCAACAAATGGTTACCATTCACAAGTTATTTCAGAAACACAGTTTGCAATATGGGATGAAATTGCAATGGATAATGCTAAAGCAAACCGTGCTGAAATAGTTAAAGATAAAACAAAAAAATTATTTGGTTCTCGTATGAATTTCGGTCCGGTTGGAACGCCAACTCGTAGACCACATATTGAAAAATTATTTGACTTATTAGAAGAAAGTGGGTTTCATCGGACTATTAGCACTACGGGTAGCAATCCTAAAGACCCCAAAAAACAAAAACCCGTGGAGAAAGCTATTAAATATGAAATTACTCCAGATGAAATTGAGCAACTAGTAGAAGTATTGATTGCGAGATTAAATAATACTCCAAAAAGATCTTTAAACCATTTGAGTCCACTTGAAGTAATGAATCAAAGAATTCAAAGGAATTCACCATTTAGAATACTCGGCGATAAATATAGGGATGGATCAGAATTTACTACTATACAAGATGCAAGGGTAATTAGAGGTAATATGAAGACGGGGAAGAGACCCTATATTCACTATGAAGGGGTAGAATATAGAAATGAATTATTAGCTGAAAATTATACCCTGGTTAATACAAAGGTTGCTTTAAAAGTGAATATTGAGGACCTCAGATATATCACAGCCTACTTACCCGATGGAAGTGAATTGGGATTATTAAAAGCACAAGGAAAATGGTGCATTCGCAAACATTCTTTAAAAATACGAAAGACAATTAACAAACTTGCATATAGAAGAGAAATTAAATTTCTACTTGATGATGATCCTATCGAAATTTACCACAATTACCTGTTAGAAAAAGCAAAAACAAACAAAAAGGCTCGCAATCAAATAGCAAAACATCAAAAGGAAATAGAGGAAAAATACAAAGCTGATGCACAGGCTTACACAAGTCAGCAAAATATAGACCCTTCGGAAGAAAAAAACAGTAATGTAACACGGTTGTTTAGATCTAACAACACACAAAAAAAACCAAAATTAGAACGATTTTCTTTCAATTCTTAAGATGAGGTGAGTATGTTGAAGATGGAAAAAAATGAGGATTTTGTTGAAGAAATAATTTTAAAAAGACCAACTATACCGGTGGGGGGACACCCAGTTGAAACTGGGGATTATATAGTGGACACATTAGCTATAAATGCAGTTGCAGAATCAATTTTAAATTGGATTAACTTAAGAGTCCCAGGAGGAATTGTTTTTGGTGAACCTAGGTTAGGCAAGTCACGTGCAATAAAGTACATTAGGAATGTTTTTGATTACAAGTATCCTAATCAGTGGCTAAATCTATCAATACTTACCCGAAAGAAAAGAACACCTAATGAAGATAGTTTTTTTGAGTTTTTTCTTAAAGATGTTGGACATTCTATTTATTCAATAGGAAAGCCAAGCGCCAAAAGAGACAGGTTGACTAATTTCCTTTTAGACAAAGGTGACCAAACAATAAGAAATCAAATAGTATTATTTATCGATGATGCTCAACGACTTACCAATATAGAGTACGAATGGTTAATGGATTTGTATAACGAGCTGGATAGTTTTGGAATTACACTAACAACTTTATTGTTTGGACAAACGGAGTTATCTCAAAGACGTAACTTATTTATAACTACGGACAAGCAAATTGTAGGAAGGTTTATGATCCACGAAGAAAGATTCTTTGGGATAAGAAGAAAAGATGAGTTGGCTTATTTATTAGCTTCATATGATAGCATTACTGAATTTCCCGAAGGGAGTAATTGTAGTTATACAAATTTCTTTTTTCCAGAAGGATTTGTGAAAGGCCAAAGGCTTGAAAATGAAACAAATAATATATGGAATTCAATTGTTGAACTTCGAGCTGAATATGGAATTAAAAAAGGTGTAGAAATACCGATGCACTATCTAATAGCAGTGATTAATTATGTATTGCTCAAATATGGAGCAAATGATGAAGCAATATTTTGGCCAACTGCAGCAATTTGGAAGGAATCCATTTTCGTATCAGGTTATTTAAACGCGGAGGTGCTTAGATCATCCAACAGTTAATAATTAGGAATAAAAGAAGACCTGTAGCAGAAAGTCTCTGGAATAAATCCTGGACCTACTCCTTTGAATCTCCTTGGAGTATATTTATGAAGTACTGTTATTTAAATGCACTCACTTTTTCAGAACTGTATTTAATATTTGGAGAAGAAGATACACTAAACTCAAAAGGCAAAACAAAAGCATTTAACAAATCCGTTCTATTATTAAATGGATTTAATGAAATTAAGTTAGAGAAAGTATTTGCTTCACCATTGAAAAAATTGAATGAACAATTATTAACGAAAATCTTAGCTCCTTTAAGTAATAGGCAAGATTTAAAATATAAATATATTGATAATAACTTAAACTTCTGCCCCTTATGTATTACAAATAAATTCCATTCAACATTACATCAATTTTCCTTCGTCCATACATGTCCTTTTCATAATGTTAAGCTTATTAACTGTTGTCCTAAATGTAAAGCGAAAATTCCATATGACCTAAATAATGGTGGTACTATAAATAACAAATATGCATGTACTTTTTGCAGTTTTGAATATTCAAGTGATGAAAGACATTTAAATTATGATTTTTATCCAAAAATTTCAGATAAGAATGTAGAAAGGTGGTTAACACTAAATATTAATGAAATCAATAAAATAAGGACTAGCATAATTTTTGACGAACATTTTTTGAAAATGGAGAATGAAGAAGTGGAATTCAAATATGACATTCCATTCTTACTTTCAATATTAAATGAAAAGGATTCTTGTAAGCATAAATCACGTAACCAATATTTAGATAAGTGTTTAGTAAAGGAAAGAGTTAGAAAAAGACCCTACTTAAAAAACGAATACTATTACGAATCGCTTTTTGAAAACAAAGATGTCGAATATTCATATAATGAAACAGATAAGCTATTTAATAGCATTTCAAGACACCTAAGAAAAACAATCTTAAAAAATCATATTAGTTGTATTAAAGAATTAACAAGATACAGACATGATATTAATGACGAAAATTTATGTCCTATTGCAATAGCTTATGTTTATTGGAGACTAAGACTTCAGGGATTTAAAAGTTATGAAGATGTAGATAACTGGGGTACGGCCCCTATTTATAGATTTAGAATACTTGATTATGGTTACCCAGTGTCATCCCTTCGTTTTAAAAACTGGTTAAAGGAATTGGAAGGAGAAGGTATATTACCCAGTTCTATCTCATTATCTAGACACACTTATTTATGGATCATCAACAATTTTATAGGAGAAATGATATGGGCCGAATTTTATAGGTGTTTAGAATATGCCCTGAACTGGAACAATCAAGAAAACATTTATACTATTGATTCAATATTTACCTTTAAGTATATGAGCAAATTGATAATTTTTAAAACTGAGGGAAACTATTATTTGATAAAGGGAACAAAATCTGAACTAACTGATATAAAAAAGAAGTTAATACTAATTAACGAAAAAAAATGTGTAAATAATAATAAGTTTAGAATAGATTCCACTTATGTAAAGCCTAAACCTAAAAGATATTTTCGCTGAGATGTATAAAAGCTAAATAAGTTGTCCTCACTGATATTAAAAAGTGAGGTTTAGCTATGATTTCATGGAGAGAAAGTTGGATGGAAGAATACGAATCAACATGGGGAATCGCCGAAAAATTTAAGTTTGTTAATCAAGTATCAGGTGAAGAGTTGAAGGATGAAGGAATTAAGGAGATTTTTTATAAACATTGCGGTCCTTTAATTAGAAAAATTACAAATTCCGAATTAAATCACCTTTCTTACCTTACTATTAATAAAAAATATCAAATTTACATTTCAACCAAAGTGAGATTTTGTCCAATTTGTATTAATCGTGGATATCACAGCTATCTGCATCAGTTCACACTATTAAAAGAATGTATCTTTCATAAAGAAAAACTATATAGTCGCTGCCCTAACTGCAATTGTGAATTGATTTATAAAAGCATTTTCGAGAATAGGAATGCTTTTGTTTGTAAATGTAATTTTAATTTTATAAATAGAGACACTTTCTTAAATAATCTATTTTCAGAAAAAACTATTCACACCACACCGACACGGATAAATAAATGGATAGATTCACAATTAAGAATGCAAGGCGTAACGGTAATCTTTCCAATATACGGGTCAATACCTCCTGAGATATTTCAGATTATCCAATTCCCAAATGAACAAAATGGATATTCAATAAAAACTAAATATTTTAACCAAAGTATAAATAACAGTAATAACTTTAACTTTAAAGAATTTTTTCGGAATTCAAAAATGATTTTGGCATCAGTAAAGAAAAATATAAGAAAAAAATTAAGAAATGATGAATATAAGTTAGCTTATAATTTATCTAGGTTACATCCACTTTCTTCACCTATTTCTAAACAAGTATCCGCTTATCTTCTTTGGAGAATGTATATTTCGATGAATTATGATCTAAGAAACATTGATAACGGAAAAATAAAGTATCCTTTTATTTGGGATGAACCTAGATTAGCGTGTAGTAGATATGATGAAATTATTTCTCGACTTTACCTGGAAATCAATTCATATGGGATCCGTAAAAGAGACCTTCATAATTTTTTATTACTTTTATTCTGCCATCTATTGTTATTTGATTTGGAGAGAATTCAAAACTCACATGATTTAAATCACCACTTTAAATATACAGATTCTAGAATTGATTGGAATTTATTAAATTGTAATAATTTCATGGGAGTAGTGCTGAATATCCAAGAGAGCAAAATAGAAATCATAACGGAAAAGCTAGCATATGAAGATTCTTAATATTTTAATGAACTAAGTTTAATTTATGAGCCGGCATAAGGCTATGCGGATTTTAACTTTTGTACATCATAGACAACTAAACACTCTTCACTAAAGTAGTAGTTTTAATAGAATGTTTCAAAATCATTCAATATAACGCACTATATAAAGTGTTTTTCACCCACCAAACATACTATATATTGATATTTTGTTGACCAAATAAAATAGGTTGGGATATAATGATTAAAGATAGAACAAACATTCGATTTAGAGGGGGACATATATGTTTGGTAACTTTAATAATCAGTTAGACGATTTATTACAACGTGTCGGACAAAAGCTTCAAATAAGCAAATCGCAGCGAGATCTAGCAGAAAATAGATACCTATCAGTAAGTACTTGGTTATCAAAAGATGAAACATACTTCAACGGGAAAGACATACTTATTTATCCTCATCCCTAAGCATTAACACCACTGTCAAACCACGTAAACAACAAGAATACGATCTTGACCTTGTTTGTGAAATTAATGAAAGCTGGCAAGGAAAAGACCCCATCAAATTTCTAGATTCCATTGAAAAACGCCTCAGAGAACAAGAAAAAATCGTTGCATTCGACTAAATTATGCAAATGAGTTTCATCTGGATATTCTGCCAGCTTATCCCACTGATAAAGGTAATAATACCAATGTCAAAGTGCCAGATAGAAAGGCAGAAGATTGGAAGGATAGCAATCCAAAAGGTTATGCCCAGTGGTTTAATGATCGATCAGAACAATATTGGCATGTACTTATGGAAAAGAAGGCATCTTCCATCCAGCCACTTCCTATTGACGAAGATCTAAATCGTAAGGCCCCGTTAAAACGTGCAGTCCAATTAATTAAACGTTACAGGGACATCTATTTCGAAAATGACTTAGAGTTTGCTCCAATAAGCATTGTTCTAACTACATTAGCAGGGATGTATTATAACGGGGAGGTTTCTGTTAACGAAGCCATTGATTGTATCTTAGAAAAAATTATACTTAATATTCCTCAAGTTGGCCGAATGAAGGTGTTCAACCCAACCAACAAAAAGGAAGAATTAAGTGAGCGTTGGGAAGGTCAACCTGATTTATACGAAAGGTTTTTAGATTTTATTCATGACTTTAAACAGCATTGGAATAAATTAAATAAGTTAGAAGGCATTAAAGATGTTACGACAGAGCTAAAGCTTATGTTTGGAGAGACTATTATTGAGGAAAGCCTCAAAGAGCAGGCGGAATTGGTGGAGAAAAATAGAACAGCGAATACGCTATTCATAGCATCTTCCGGGATACTGGTAGCAGCTTCAAAAGAAAATACGGTTCAGGTAAGGACGAATACATTCTATGGCCAGTAAGAGTAAGTATTTCAAGAAAGACCACCTAGCTTTAGGAAACCAAGTAATTGCGATGGAAAAATTGTTTCCTTCATTTGAAGTAAGTTGGAAGAAAAATACGGTAATTTGGACCGGTAACCTTACACCTACTGAAATTAGTGCTACTTATACAATACAAATTTCGTATTCACTTGACATGTCGCAACCATACGTCAAAGTTCAATCTCCTCAGCTAACAAAAAGAGGAGAGGAGAAGATCCCTCATATATATCCGGGACTAAAACTTTGTTTGTTCCGACCAAGAAAAAAAAAATGGTCAAAAAATATGTATATCGCTGAAACTATTATCCCCTGGACAAGCCTTTGGCTATACTACTATGAATTGTGGCACGCAACAGGAGAATGGTTAGGTGGCGGTGAACATTTTGAACCGATTAAAAAGAGGGGGAAAATAAATGAAGAAAGTGTTAACCATTGATGGTGGTGGGATAAAAGGAGTCTTTCCATCTTCCTTTTTAGCTTCTATTGAGGATGAAATAGAGGGTAACATAGGAGATTATTTCGATTTAATTGTTGGTACCTCTACTGGCGGTATTATTGCGTTAGGATTAGCATGTGGAATGGGTGCAAAGGAAATACTTACCTTCTATGAAAGTGAAGGCCCATCAATCTTTAAAGGGAATTCTTTATTGAAAACACTAAGACAAATCGGATGGGCAAAATATAGTCAAAAACCATTAGAAACTGCCTTAATAAATTGTTTTGGCTCAAAAAAAATAGGTGAGTGTAAAACCCGGGTGATGATTCCATCTTTAAATTTAGAGACCGGGGAAGTATATTTATATAAAACCGCTCATCACGACCGTTTCAAGAGGGACTTTAAGAGATCTATTGTTGAAGCAGCTCTAGCAACATCTGCGGCACCTACCTTTTTTCCAACTAAGCGTACCGAGTCTGGCACTCCTTTAGTAGATGGGGGAATGTGGGCAAATAACCCTGTTGGAATTGCAGTAGTAGAGGCAATTGGAGTGCTAAATTGGAAACCAGGAACATTTCAGGTGCTAAGTATAGGATGCTTATCGGAACCATTTTCAATTGAGCGTGCCAGAAAATTAGCATTGGGAAGAGGATATTGGGGAATTAAAGCTGTAGAAGCATTTATGAGCGGTCAATCATCACAATCTCTAGGGACAGCAAAACTTCTCGCAGGCTCCGAACATGTTCATAGGTATGATATTTCAGTTGAAAAAAATCGCTATAAACTTGATGGAGTGAATGAAATAGAATCGTTAAAAGGATTGGGGGATTCAGAAGCGCGAAAAACGTTAAACAAACTTGAAACGATATTTTTCCAGAAAAAAGCAGAACAGTTTATTCCATATTATCATAACGAAAAGGCTATTGTTTAGTTTAGAAGGATAGCTATTTTTAAAGCATGGTTTAAAATTTTTAAGATTTAATGACACAAAAGTCCTTAATATTAAGGACTTTTGTGTCATTATAATATAACAAGTAAACCCTATATCATTTCAAAAAGACTTTTGTGTCAATATATTTAGTACTTTTGTGTCGCTCGTCATATACTTAATGAAAGAGAGTGGATGTGCTCTCTTTTAAATTTTAGTTTGGGTTTACATAATTCTAATTATAGGAAGTTATATAAAATTAACTTATTTGTATCAAAAACAAAGTAAACTTAAGATAATGAGACAAAATTAATAAAAATGATTTAAATGCATTGTTTAATTATTTATTAATATTAATTGGATTTATTTAATAAACTTAATATATTTATTATTAAATTCAGAACCAAAAACCAAACTAAGTTTTTCTGGCTGATCGGATTTAATTATTTTTTGATCTATTATTGTCCCTAATGAAATTTATTATAAACCTTAATGTACATTCATCTCTTTTTATTACGGTTTACATAATAATATTACCGCAATCATTTTGTCCCTCCATTGCTGCCAATAATCTTTACATGTATTTATTGCTCAAGCGTATTAACTCTAAAGTAATGCAATAAGATGTTAGAAATCCCTTTCTGTGGAGGTGTTTCTTTGGAAAAGCATATGCATGAATTCTTTCTTCACCACGCCATTCATTTAGCTGTACAAAATGTTAAAGAAAACGGCGGTCCATTTGGCGCAGTTATTACAAAAAATAATCAAATAATTGCTGAAGGTGTCAACAAAGTTACCAGTAACCTCGATCCAACAGCCCATGCTGAAGTAATGGCTATACGGCAGGCTTGCTATAGTTTACAAACCTTTGAACTTAAAGATTGTATACTTTATAGCAGCTGTGAGCCTTGTCCGATGTGTCTTGGAGCTATATATTGGGCACGAATTCCCACTGTATATTTTGCTGCAGATCGAAAAGACGCTGCCGCCATTCATTTTGATGATGAATTTATCTACCGTGAAGTTCAACTTGATCCTGCAAATCGAACCCTCCCTTTTATTCATTTACCTCTAGTAAACTCCTTGCAGCCATTTATAAATTGGAGTAAAAAAGTTGATCGGACTCATTATTGAAAAACAACGCCACGTTGCAATGGCGTTGTTTTTATTAATTCTTTATTGTTTTTTGTTGAAACAATGTTTTTACTTTTTGAGTTGTAATAACCTCTGCAAATTCTTGGTGTAATGCGGATAAGGCGTGGTGATGCACTTCTTCTGCAGGTAGCTTCATACCGTCATAGGAAACAGTCTCATATGCTGCAGTTGCGTCACTACAAACATACGTTCTGTAACCGAGATTTCCAGCCATTCTTACTGTAGTGGATATGCAATGATTGGAGGTTAATCCAATAACAATTAGTGTTTGAAAGCCATTTTTCTTTAGGTAACTGTCCAATTCTGTTCCGATAAAACAACTGTTCACATTTTTACGGATAAAATATTCATCTTCCATCGGCTCAAATCCCGGTTTTAAAGCAAATCCAGGGTTGCTGGGATGAAGTTTAGAATTTGGGTCTTGGGATACGTGTTGAACATGAATAATAGGAAACTCATTTTGTCTCCATGATTTCATCAGTTCTAGCATTCTATCTTCTGCATCCAGGTTATTGCGTTGCCCCCATGCTGGATCATCAAATCCTTTTTGTACATCTACAACTAGTAATACCGGCTTCATAATACATCCCCTCTCTTTCCTCCACTATATTATTAGACCTTTACTATAGATATGCTTGAATAAAGGCTTGGATTAACTTTTCTTGGTGCATTAATTATTCCATATTATATCAGGAATTGCATTCTCTCCTGTTACAGAAACAATTTTAAACTGGAGAGTTTGGTCATTTTTAAGCTGTTCTACCTTTTTATACTGATCTTCTACTTTAAAACTACCACCTTCTACATTTCCCGGATTTACTTCTACATTTTTGTTCTACAATTAACCATTCAAAACACTTATATAATTTACATAATATAATTCCTGTAAACCTAATATCACTTTCTACGTAACACTCTTCTCCAAACATATACAAAAAAACCGCCCCTCCACACCAAAACCCAACGCAGAAAAGCGGTCCAAACTAACTTTATCCTATTTTTCCTTACCTTCTACTTCCTCTTCCTTCTCTACCCACATCTCCACTACATCTCCTGCTTCCTGTTGATCCAGGACGAAGGATCCGTTTGAATAGCGGTCATTGTTGCGGTAAGAGGCGGCCGCAAGCTTCTCCACCAAGCCTTTTTCAGTTTGTACATAAATAAAACTGGAAGGCTCCACAAGATCAACTGCTGCTATCTGATGTGGATTATTTTTTACTTCTCGAAGCATAACTAGCCCGCGTTTAGCGCGTGATGCTTTATCAAACTCGGTAATTTTTAATTTCTTCACGGCACCGCGATGGGTGGCAATAAACAGCATGGCTTTTGATTCCTTCTCGAATACTAAGCCGCTCACAACAAAATCATTATCTTTCAAGTTTATACCTTTTACACCTGCCGCACGGGCACCTACGACGTTAATTTCTTCTTCTGTAAACCAAAGTCCGTACCCGCTTCTTGTCGCCAAAAAGATGTCCTGATTGCCATCTGTAAGGTGAACATCCACTACCTGGTCATCACCTTTCAGGTTTACAGCCATCAGTGGTTTAGAGTAGCGTTGTGCTTTATAGGCGCTCAATTCTGTTTTCTTGACCATTCCGTTACGTGTTACGAACAACAAGAATTGAGGATTTTCGAAATTGCTGACAGGTATTGCTTTTATAATCGACTCATCTCGGTCAATGGGAACAATATTTGCTACATGTTGGCCCATATCCTTCCAGCGGATGTCCGGAAGTTCATGGACTGGCAGGAACAAATAATTACCCTTGTTGGTGAACAATAGCAACGTTTGCGTTGTATTTATATCTAACTTAGAGATAATTCTGTCCGTTTCTTTCATGCCGAAATCTTGTCCATTGGAAGCAGAGAAAGAACGTAAGCTTGTACGCTTTACGTATCCGTCTTTTGTAACGGTTACGATGACGTCTTCTGAAGGGATCATGACTTCCAGGTTGATCTTAATCTCTTCAATTTGATCTTGGATTTTTGATCGGCGCTCATTTGTATAGAGTTTCTTCACGCGTTTTAAATCTGACTTGATAACAGAGAATAACTTTTTCTCGCTTGCTAGAATTGCTTCTAACTCCGCAACCTTCTTAGCAAGTTCATCGGCTTCCGCTTGCAATGCCGTGATATCCGTATTGGTCAAACGGTATAACTGCAAGGAAACGATTGCTTCCGCTTGTGGCTCTGTAAAAGTGAACTTGGCAATCAAGTTATCTTTTGCATCGCGCTTGTCTTTGGAAGCACGGATAGTAGCAATTACTTCGTCTAATATAGAGAGTGCTTTCATTAAGCCTTCTACTACATGTTGACGTTCTTTTGCTCTATTCAACTCAAAACGTGAGCGGTTTGAGATTACTTCTTTCTGGTGATCTATGTATGCATCCAAAAAGTGTGGCAATCCCATTAATGTTGGGCGTTTTTTATAGATGGCAACCATGTTGAAGTTGAACGTGATTTGCAGATCGGTATTTTTATAAAGATAATTTAAAATACCATTGGCATCTGCTTCTTTTTTCAGTTCGATAACAACACGCAAGCCTGTACGGTCGGTTTCGTCCCTAACCTCAGAGATCCCGTCCACTTTTTTGTCATAGCGGAGTTCATCAATTTTCTTTACTAGATTTGCTTTATTCACTTCATATGGAACCTCTGTAATAACAATCTGTTGCTTGCCGCCACGGATATCCTCCACTTCTGCCAATCCACGAACGATGATTTTTCCTTTTCCAGTTTCGTAGGCTTTCTTGATACCTTCTACTCCTTGAATGATTCCTCCAGTAGGAAAATCAGGTCCTTTAACCACAGTCATAAGCTCATCAACTGTCACGGTAGGGTTATCGATGCGCATAATAGTTGCATCAATGACTTCTCCAAGATGATGTGGAGGAATGTCCGTTGCATATCCAGCAGATATTCCTGTAGAACCATTTACTAAAAGGTTTGGATACATGGCAGGAAGAACAACCGGTTCTTGGGATGTATCATCAAAGTTAGGAATGAATTCTACGGTTTTTTTATCAAGATCACGTAAAAGCTCGGAAGCGATTGGTGATAATCTTGCTTCCGTGTAACGCATTGCTGCTGGTGGGTCACCATCAATGCTACCGTTGTTACCATGCATTTCAATAAGCATATTACGTACTTTCCAGTCCTGACTCATACGCACCATTGCATCGTACACAGAGGAATCTCCATGTGGATGATAGTTACCGATTACGTTACCGACTGTTTTCGCAGACTTTCGGAATGGTTTATCATGCACATTTCCTTCTGCATACATGGCATATAAAATTCGTCGTTGTACTGGTTTAAGTCCATCACGGGCATCTGGTAATGCACGCTCTTGGATAATGTATTTACTATAACGTCCAAATCGGTCGCCTAAAACTTCCTCTAGGGGTAAGTCGTGAAATTTCTCTATCTGTGTCATCTGTTATACCTCCTCTGCTGCGACCAACAAGTTATCATTTTCAAGTATATTCGGGTCCTCTTCCAATCCAAAGGCAACATGGCTTTCAATCCACTTACGTCTTGGTTCCACTTTGTCACCCATTAGTGTGGTTACACGGCGTTCTGCACGGGCTGCATCGTCGATTCGTACACGTATTAAGGTACGAGTATCCGGGTTCATCGTTGTTTCCCATAATTGATCCGCGTTCATTTCCCCTAGACCTTTATAACGTTGGATAGTATAGCCGCGACCAATCTTCTGAATAGCTCCTTGCAACTCTTCATCAGACCAAGCGTATTCCAATACTTCTTTCTTCCCGGTCCCTTTGCTTACTTTGTAAAGAGGTGGAAGTGCGATAAATACTTTTCCAGCTTCAATAAGCGGCTTCATGTAGCGATAAAAGAACGTCAACAGCAATACTTGAATGTGTGCACCATCTGTATCGGCATCGGTCATAATGACCACTTTATCGTAGTTGATGTCTTCTACTGAAAAGTCCGGTCCAACTCCACCGCCAATCGCATGAATGATCGTATTAATCTCTTCGTTTTTAAAGATATCTGCAAGTTTCGCTTTTTCCGTGTTAATAACTTTTCCTCGTAGTGGCAAGACAGCTTGGAAACGGCGATCACGACCTTGTTTTGCTGAACCGCCTGCAGAGTCACCCTCCACCAGGTAAATTTCATTTTTCTGCGGGTTGCGTGATTGTGCTGGAGTCAATTTACCGCTAAGCATCGCATCAGATCGTTTTCTCTTTTTCCCGCTCCGTGCATCCTCTCTTGCTTTTCGAGCCGCTTCTCTCGCTTGGAAAGCTTTAATTGATTTTTTAACAAGCATCGAACTTGTTTCTGGATTTTCCTCCAGGAAGTAGGCAAGATGTTCTGACACCACACTATCTACCGCAGAACGTGCCTCACTTGTTCCTAGTTTTCCTTTTGTTTGCCCTTCAAACTGCAAGAGTTCCTCTGGGATACGAACGGAAATAATCGCAGATAGTCCTTCTCTTATATCTGACCCATCCAAATTTTTGTCTTTTTCTTTTAAAAGGTTTACTTTTCTAGCATATTCGTTAAATATACGGGTCATTGCTGTTTTAGCGCCAGCTTCATGTGTTCCGCCATCTTTCGTTCTCACGTTATTAACAAAGGACAAGATGGTTTCTGAATATCCATCATTAAATTGAAAAGCGAAATCTATCTCAATTCCGTTTTGGACACCTTCGAAAGAAACAACATTGTGAAGAGAATCCTTTTCCTCATTCAGGTAAGTGACGAAAGCCTCAATGCCGCTTTCATAATGAAATACCTCTTTTACAGAATTTCTTTCATCATTCAACTCTATTTTTAGCCCTTTTAACAAAAAGGCAGATTCTCGTAGACGTTCACATAATGTCTCAAAGTTATAAGTTGTGGTGCTAAAGATGGTTGTATCGGGCTTAAAATGGATAGTCGTACCTGTTTGATTGGTTGTTCCAATTTTCTCAAGTGTTGTGACAGGTTTACCTCCATTTTCAAATCGTTGCTCGTATACAATACCGTCCCGCTTGATCGTTACGGTCAACCATTCGGATAATGCATTCACGACGGATGCACCTACACCATGTAGTCCTCCACTCGTTTTGTAACCGCCTTGACCAAACTTTCCTCCTGCATGTAATACCGTTAAAATTACTTCGGGGGTAGGCTTTCCCATTTTATGCATTCCGGTAGGCATTCCACGGCCTTTATCCTTCACGCTAATGCTGTTATCTTTATGTATCGTCACAATGATATGATCCCCGTATCCACCCAACGCTTCGTCGACGGAGTTATCAAGGATTTCGTATACAAGGTGATGAAGACCTCTGCTGTCTGTGCTTCCAATGTACATCCCAGGACGTTTACGTACAGCCTCTAGACCTTCCAATACCTGTATCGCATCATCGTTATATTCAATCGTATTTTTTGCCACCAAAAACATACCCCTTTCACTACTACTACCAATAAAACATGTTATGTATGAATTTCCTTTTATCTATGCGGATTTGTCGTTTGTTCACAACAAATATTCGTTTATATATTATCATACATTTGAAACTTGTCTATGTTCTATTGTATAGGGTTCTTAGACTTTAGCCAATATCATCTGGCGTAAATTGTCATTAAATGAATAAAAATCCTTGTTTTTCGAAAAAAACAAGGACGAATATGACCTATTTGGTTAAAGCGTGCTCCACTTTAATGCAACGATCCATAATGACAGTATAGCCCTTTTCTTTTAACAGTTCATAGGTTTTTTCATCAGCAAGCCCGAGTTGTGCCCAGTATACGTCTGCATCTATTTGTAAAAACTCCTCAGCTACTCCAAATAAATGTTCTGAACGACGGAAAACATTGACGATATCAATATGACCTTCCACTTCTTTTAAAGTAGGAACAGCCTTTACCCCAAGCACTTCGTCTACAGTAGGATTAACTGGAATAATTTCATATCCTGCATCTTGCATCGCTTTTGAAACCATATAGGATGTACGCGTAGGATTATCAGACAAACCAACTACAGCAATCCGCTTGCTCTTTTTTAATATCTTTCCAATTTCTTCTCTGCTAGGAATTTTCATATTTTCTGTCCCCTTTACAAATTTTTTAAGTCAATTCTTACTGTTATACCCGTTTAATCCCGTTTTAACAACTTATAGTAACCTGATATTAGTACTTACTCACAAAAAATTCGCTATAATTGCAATTAACCCTTTGCATCCTGTTAAATTTAACATATATTAAAGATAGGGATTATTACATAAAGGGGTTTAATGAATGACTGAACTACTAATTATTATACTTGCATACCTTATCGGTTCCATACCTTTCGCACTTGTGGTGGGAAAAATAGGCTATGGCATCGACATCCGTGAACATGGAAGCGGGAACTTAGGCGGTACAAACACATTTCGTACCTTGGGTGTAAAAGCAGGAATGATTGTAACGATATGCGATATCTTAAAAGGGACATTCGCTGCCTCGTTGCCTATCTTACTAGGAGCTGACATTCATCCGCTTCTTGCCGGTGCCTGTGCCGTTGTCGGACATGTTTATCCGATTTTTGCAAAATTCAAAGGCGGTAAAGCAGTAGCAACTTCCGGTGGAGTCCTATTGTTCGCTAGTCCGCTTCTGTTCGGCTTAATGTTATTCTGCTTTTTTCTTTTCTTATTTTTGACGAAGTATGTATCTCTATCATCGATGCTTACTGGAGTAGTCACCACCATTTATAGTATTGCATTTGGAGATCTTCCGCTTATTATTGCTGTGTCACTACTTACGGCATTTGTTATTTTTAAACATCGGGCAAACATCGGCCGAATCATCCAGAAAACAGAGCCAAAGATCACTTGGTTAAGTTTAAAAAAGAAGAAGGTATCTTAGAGCATTCGAGTTTTCTCGAATGTTTTTTTATCTCATTAATGCTTTGTTACCACTTCTTTTACAGCTTTTTTGACCGCTTCATCCCATACTACATGTTTCTCAAAAGTTCCTTCTTCAAAAAATAGTGGGAACCTTTTCTTGAACCAGTCTTGCATAGGGAGCTCTAAGGCCTCCGATATTGCTACCCATTTTAATTCGCCTTCTGGTGGAGAAGATAACAGTTGTCCACCGAATGTATAGGTCACATAGTTAAACACCATATATCTCTCATTTTCCAACTCATTTACATATTCATCTAAACCTTTATAAATTAAGTTACTAACTTGCAAACCGGTTTCTTCAAGAACTTCTCTTATTGCACCTTCTGTAAGACTTTCGGGAAATTCTACTTTCCCGCCTGGTCCTATATAGCCTGGAAACCCTTTATGGGAAGGTCTATCAATTAATAGAACTTTATCTCCGTCCACTACAAGACACATCGTGTACATGCTAATCTTAGTCATTTTATTTTCCGCCTTTGAAAGCCATTATTCAGAAGGAGCCACAAGCTCTACTTTAATCCGGTCAGGATCTTCAAAAAATGCCGCATAGTAGTTTTCCCCGCCAGCATATGGATGTTTGTCCGTATATAGCATATTTACTCCACGAGCCTTCAGTTTTTTTGTTAAGTCGTCAACCTGATCTCGCGATGCTGCATGAAAAGCAAGATGGTTAAGGCCTACTCTGCAACGATGATAAGGAACATCCAAAAATCTTTCTTCCGCTTGAACAAATACTATATAGGTATTTTCTATTTTCCAACTTTGGCCACTTTTCCACGCTTGAAAGGGCTCATACCCCAGTTCATCGAGAAGCCATCCCCAGAATTCTTTCGTTTTCTCCAGGTCCGACACGTACAGTTCTATATGATGAATCAATCCTGACATAAACTAACACCTTCCACATGTAAAATACTGATTTTTGGCCATAATGACTGCCAATTTTTCTGTTTTATGCGATTTTCATAAATGCTTGCATGCTCTGCAGTTTTTTTAAAGAGAGGAGTGGGTTTTACCATTAAATTTAACAAGTCTTGAATACCACAAGGAGCCGCTAATTGTAACTCATTCTCCTGATTTAACTTTATGCCTATAGCCGTCGCGGTTTCTGGAAATTTAGACATTGCTTCCGTTGAATTAGCATAGGGTGGTAAATGATTAATGACATGCATTCTTGCTTGGTTTTTCACTGACCAGGGTACACCTGGGAACAGTTCTAGCAATCTTAACTCAAGAAATTTTTCCTTTCTTTCCGTTATATCAGTTTCATCAAAAAAGATAACATCAATATCAGGCAGAGGAGTTCTACTTTTATACCCGTGTAATGCCTCCCAGACTTTTGTTCTGACAAATCCAGCACATACCCACCAATCAGGTAGGTTTAGGGATTTTGCCGCTCTCAAAATATCCATCATCCATTCGTCTGATTCAATCAGATTCAAAACATCTTTTTCATTGTCTAACAAAAAAATGCCTCCTTTCACGGCATGCGAACGTATATTCTCATTATACAAAAGAAAGCACTATTTTAGCAAGACTTTCCAATCTATTGCTGTTTTTATGGACTGTACACCCAGGTCAATGGAAGTCTCGATATACCCAATAATCATTTCCATCGTGAAAACTTGTAACGGCTCGTCAGTTTGTGGGAGCATCATATCCTGTTCAGCATAAGGGATAAAAGATGATACTTGATTAAGGGACACTTCCTCTAACTCCAGTGGTTTCGCTGCATCTAGAATTCCCTTTAATAAATCAGGTTCAGTCTGATATTGAAACATCAATTTAGAATTTAAGAGCTTAAAGTCATGATGATATCTTTCTAATATAGTAGAATCATTTTCCAGCCTGTTTTTTAACCATGGTAAAAAGAATCCTTTAAGCCAAATATCATCTGCAATTAGATGTGTATAATAGCCTAAAATATAAGGGTGATCCTTGAAATTACTGTATTTATGTAGGAAAGCTTCATAATCAATGGACCTAGTGTAGTCGTTTGGATTTCCTTTGTAGAAATGAGACAGATCCTTAGGAGCAACAGCATCTGGTGCAACGGCTCCTAATATAAAGGAAGAAATATCCACTACTTTAATTCGGCAAGCAATTTCATGAGCAATAATGATATGCATTAATCGAGAACCCATCTTCTACTTCCCTCCTAGATGCTTCGTACAATTATATAATTCGCATTCCCACAGTCCCTCACGAACTTTGACCATGGAAACAGAGGTAATATTTAAATCATAACGAGTAAATCCTAGTCTTGTCATGACAACGCACCCCTTTAAAATAAGTAGAATGAATTTTTAGTTTAATTTAAATTATTTGAAATAACAACTCGAAAATATAAAAAAGAACACCCTTATAATAGGTGTCCTCCCTAATACATAGCCTTAACAATAACGGCGTATAGTACTTTCTAATTGTTCTTTAAAACCAGGAAGGTCCTGGGTTGTTACACGCATATTAACGAACGTCTCATCCATTTCCAGTGCTTCCGATAGAAAACTGCCAAGACCTCTAACTTTACGATCTACTTGGAGAACCAATTCTACTGAATTTCCAGTATTATTTGAGAAAATCATTTCAATTTCATCCAGTTTTCCTCTGAACGGGCCGGACGTTGGAACAAATTCGAACTCTTGAATGAACGGATAATGAGTTTGCCACCTATAAGGAGCAGCTTCACATTCTACTTTTCTTAAACGAAATCCTAATTGCTCCGCAGCACTCATGATGGTTGAGACTAGGGGAGATGGTTGAACATGAACCACATCTTTATCGGAAGGATCCACTGCATTTTTGATATCCAACCCTGTTTGTAACCACACCTTTGTGTTACCCATACTTACAGGTGTTTCATATGGCAATGTCAATGTAAAAGGAATTTCTTTCTTCTCATTAACACCAATTACAAACGAATCCACAATTTTCTTTTTTTCTAAAACGGCTTGTTTGTGAACTTTCGTATCATTCGATTCTTTTATATAATTTGTTAGTAAAGTTAAGTAGATTTCATCGATCTTCTGCTCAATAGAACCACCAGTGATTTCAACAATCCCCTTGATTTCCTCACCACATACAAAACTTGATTTAGCGAGTTTAGTATCTACCTTAGCAGCACCAATACCCACACTAGCTAATGCTTTGTTAAAAAAAGACATCCATACTCCTCCATTCATCATGAAAATTTAATAGACATTCATAATACGATTGATAGAAGGATAAGGTTTCAAAAGATATGAAATAAAATTAGTTACTAAATTCCATTAACCAACAATCTCTGTACTCACCTTCATGTAAAATATGCTCACGTAATTCTCTTATCTTTTTAAAGCCACATTTTTCATAACATTTTATCGCTCTTCCATTGGATAACATTGGGTCCATCACTATCTGATTGGCCCCTTTTTTAGTTAATAGGAAAGTAACCATTGTTGTAATGAGCAGGGTTCCTATCCCTTTGTTCCAGTAGCCGGTATCCCCTATAAACTGATCTAAGCCATAAACCCTCTCCATCTCAAAGTATTCTTCTAGTGTGCTAGTAGCCTTATTTATGGGGTAAACTTGAATATAACCAATGTTTTTTCCTTTATAGACGACCATACACCTTAATACTTCATCATCTCTATTAAAGAATTTCCTTAGGATATTTTCCATGTTGAATGTAACATTTCGCCCCTCATAGAACTCCAACACTTTGGGGTCAGTCAACCATTTAAGTAAATAATTTTCGTCCTTTCCTTGTTGGAGTTCTCTTACCAGTAACTCTTCATGATGATAGATCATAACAGCACCTACCCTGTTCCATAGGATTTTTTGAACCAGTAATGAATTTCATTTTCTAAGCATTCTAGTAGTTCCCTATCAGGATTCATAAGCTTTAATCTAAAGTAAAGGGATTTAAAAAAATTAGTTACGTTCATTTTACTTTGGTAAAAGGGCATTGTTTGTCCATGCTTTATGTATTCTTTTTTCAAGATAAATGAGAGATCTTTTATCCAGCTCATAAGCGTCTTTATATCCAAATTTTGTTCTAACAGGGCTTCTACAGCAAAAATAAGCCGCTCTTCTTCTTCATCTTGGTATACTGCTTCTTTTAGGAGGCAAGTATTAATAGCTTTAAGTACATCAGAAAGTAGAGTGATATGAAAATGAGGATGCCTTACCAGGGCAGTCAACATATCAGCTCCATGAGCGATACTATGCGCCCATCCCTTATCCTTAACAAATCCGCGGGTATCCTTTTCTTTATCTAGATATTCTATGATTGCTGTCTTTATTTCTAGCAATCTAATAGCATCAATATTTCTCCCATCGTCGTTCGCCAAAATTAATGCAACAACCAAAGAAGCGAAGGATCTAGTGAAAACAGAGTCTGTCCTTTCTTCTCCTATTTTATAAAACAGATGCTTCTCATCCAAACATATTTCTAACATATTATGAACCTTACTTTGTGGGATGAATCCACTGTTAATAAATTTTGCAAAGTTAGAGTAAATCAGATTATCACGAAGAATGGGGTCTGTTGAACCGATGTGCTTCAACATGGAATCTATAAGGCTATCGCGAAAAGTTTCGTCTTCTAGTATTTTTTTATCTTCAATTGTTAAAAGCTCATGCTTTAGGGTTACTTCTTCGAACACCAAATTCTCTGCCTTCCTTCTCATTAATAAATTTGACAATAGCAGGCAAACAACCGAGATCCTCTATAATAAAGTCTGCATCCACTTCATTCCAATATGAGTCTCTCTTCCAAACTGTTGTCATGCCGACAGCTTTAGCAGCAGTCACATCATTCTTGGGATGATCCCCAACAAAAAGACATTCGTTTACTGATACTTGTAGAGATTCCGCTGATCTGCGGAAAATTTCCGGATTCGGCTTTTTGATTCCTTCCCGCTCCGAAACAAGAATAGATTGGAAAAATGGGGCAATTCCCAGCGCTTTTACATTGTTCATTTGGAAAACTTCAAAACCGTTCGTTATCATTCCTAATGAAAGGTTGTCTTAAGAAAGTCGCTTAAGTGTGTTTTCTACATGATCAAAAGGGGTACAGTGCAATGGAAAGTGATGGATATAGTCATCCAAAAGTTCTTTCCAAGTCCGTCCCTCTATTAGAAATTCAGCAATAAGCTGCTGATAGACTTTATCCTTCCAAACATACCCGCGAGCATCCAACTCGATAAATCTATCCATATAGGCATTTTTGTGAATATGCCTGAAAGCTTCCCTACACCTTTCATACTGATCATCAACGAACTTCTCTAAGGAAACAGCCCTATTCAAAAGTGTCCCATCAAGATCAAATATAACTGCCCTAATCAAATTTTTGCTCTTCGCTTGATTCTAGTTCAACTATCTTTTCAGTAATCAAATTTGCCAATATGTCATAGCCAGCATCACCAAAATGCAAACCATCATTTAATATGCCGACAAGTACTTCTTTATAATCCGGTCTAGAGTACAATTCTGTGTAGAAGTCAATCAAATAGCTGCCAGTTTCCTTTGAAACTCGTTTAACTGCCTCTGCATATCTAGCCAGTTCGTTGTTTTTCCTGTTTGGTTGTAATGCTTCATCCACTGGAGGCGGAGTGAGGAGTATCGTTTTATCTGGTCCGATTAGTTTGGTGATCTTTAACAAGTTCTCTTCGTAAGTGTTAAGTGCCACCTTTTTATGAACAGCAGCATCATTCGAGCCAAATAAAACAGTTACTAAATCGGGGCTATGTGTTAATACATCCTTTTCCATTCTTTTTAATGCATCCTTCGTGGTGTTAGCAGATACCCCTGCGTTAACAACTCTGAACTGAGGAAGTTGAAAAGTAAGTTTTTCAGTAAGTTGAGGGTTATCCTTTCCTTCATGCCTTGCAGTTAAACTATCACCAAAACAGACTAGTGTTTTCATATGAATAAAGACCACCTTTGAAATAATAATTCTAGTTTACATGTTACCATAAAATAGAAAAAAGCACCCATTCTCTCAATGACAATGAATGCTTTCTTTTAGTTAAACTGCTTTTTTAGTAGTTGAAATTTCTGTTCCATCTCTTCTTTTTCGATTGAACATTTTACGGATACCCACTCCAAGATCATGGAAAAGCATGTAGACAGAAGGAATCAGTACCAATGTTATTAAAGTTGAAAACAATAGTCCAGCAATGACCACTGTGGCTAATGGTGCCTGATAGTTGCTTGCTGCTCCTGTTGAAATGGCAAGCGGCAACATTCCTCCAACTGTCGTCAACGTCGTCATGAAGATTGGGCGTATTCTATTCATACCCGCTTCTACCATTGCTTCCCCTACTGCATAATCTTCTGCTCTCAGCTGTTTGGCTCGGTCAATCAATAGAATAGCATTATTTAAAACAATCCCAATTAACATAATGACCCCCATCCCTGACATAATACTCAATTCACGCTGCGTTAAAAGCAAGCCAAGAATAACACCAGTGAATGTCATTGGAATAATCGTCATCACAATGATTGGATGTAGCAAATGGTTGAATTGGACAGCCATCACAACATATACCAAGAAGATAGCAATGACTAAGATGACTAACATATCCTGAATGGCTTCTTGTTGTTGCTCCAAACTTCCGCCAAGAGAAATGGTATACCCATCTGGTGTATTAAATTCCTCGACCATCTTTTGGACATCTCTGTTTACCGAGCCTAAATCACGTTCCTCGATATTCGCCAGAACCTTGACAACCCGCTCCCCGTCTTTATGATCAATTTGCCCTGGTGCTTTCACTTGCTTAAATGAAATGTAATTTGAAAGGTTTTTAGGACCGTCCTGTGTGTTAACCTCAAGATCTAATAACTGCTTTTTGTTTGTGATTACTTCATTTGGAGCAACTAAAATAGGTGTTGCGTCTTCGTCTTGCAAAGCACCTATTGGAACGGAAGAAGATAAACTATTTAATTGCCCTAAAATTTGTAACGGAGTTATTCCGTCCATTGTCATCTCTGCTTCATTTAGAACAATTAATTCTTCGTCCATCAGTGTTCCAAGTGATGTAGTGGTTCCTATGATTCCATCTATCTCATTTAATTTTTTTACCAAATCAGAGGAAAGCGACGTCAGACCATCAAGATCCTCTCCACTTAACTCGATTTGAACAGGATAACTTGCTCCAGCACTCATAACAGAAGTAACGTCCACAACAGGATAATCTTCTTTTAATTCAAGCAATCCCGAAAGAATTTGCTCGTTTACTTCTTTTTGCTCTAAGGTGGCTACTTCTTCTGGGGTCATGTTAATTAGAACAAACATAAATTCTATCTGATCGAGTACAAAACCTTCTTTAACATCCGGAGTATCAACAAGCTTGGCATGTATTGCTTCTGCTATTTCGTTTTTCTGGTCTGGTGTCACTCCTTTATCTAAGGTAACCATTATTTCCGAATAACGATTATACATGTCAGGCATGATGGTCATCGGCACTTTTGTTACTAACGTTAAAGAACTGATAAACATGACGAAAAATAGAAAGATGACACCGTAGCGTCTGCGCTTTTTAACGGTCAGCCAACTGATGAACCTACCATAAGACAAGATAACTTTACTCTCTTTTTTAGTTTGTTGCTTTTTGGTCAATGTCAAGAAATTTTCAGAAAGGGATGGGATGAGTGTGAAAGAAACGATCACTGAACTAACGAGTGTCACAATCACTACAACAGATAATATGATCATGAACTTCCCAGCTTCTCCACCTAACAAACCGATTGGTAAGAAAACAACAATGGTGGTTAGCATCGAGGCAAATACCGCAGAGGCAACTTCCTTTACCCCAGTTAATACAGCTTCCCGGTTCTGTAAACCTTGCTCTTTTTTACGATAAATCGATTCTAAAATAACGATGGAAGCGTCCACTATCATACCAATTCCTAACCCTAGAGCTATTAAACTCAGCATATTAATGCTGTATCCTAAAAACCACATACTTGCAAAAGTAAGTAAGATAGATATTGGAATAGAGATACCAATGATCATGGTTGCTCTTACATTTCGAAGGAATAGGAAAAGCACTACGATGGCCAGCAATCCTCCGATTAATATGTTGCTTGAAACACCATCCACTGCTTCGCTAACATAATCTGCTTGAGCTACTACTTCTTCAAATTCAAATCCATTAACAAGTCCTTCTTGCCTTATTTTCTCCACTTCCGCACGGACCGCTTCTGCCATTTCGATTTGTGTAACTTCAGAAACACGCCCAATTTGTACCATTACCACGTCCTGACTACCGTCTTTCCAAACACCCGAAGAAGTTTCCCGAACCTGGAGATTAATTTCAGCAAGTTCATTAAGTTCTTTCACACCAGACACTGTCGGTATAAGAATACCTTTAATATCCTCCACATTTGTTAAAGAGGTATTCCATCTGACAGTTGGTTCGTTTGCTTCCTCCGTTAGTTCTCCGAAGGACGTTATCAGATTAGACTGTTGGATTGTTTGAATGATTTGCTGTGAGTCCACACCAGCTTTTTGTAATTCATTATTCTTTAATTGAATGATCACTTCATTCTCTTCTAATCCATCAAACTTCACATCGCTTACTTCCGGCAATGCTTCTAGTCTGGGCTCTACTACATTTTTTGCAAAGGCCGAAATGTCTTGCATGTTACCTTTAAAAATATCCATATAAAACTCATATTCCTGACTGGTAGTCATTTGAAAACTATTTATATACTGAACACCAGGAATTTGCGTGGACAAAGGTGCTACTGCGGCCTCTATATTTTTATGTACTTCATCCCCTCTTCCTTCTTCTATCATGACAGTGATAGAAGACTTTCCTACATATGTAGCAGAAGTATGAGATTCCACACCATCTAATCCGCTTAGAATTTGTTCAATTGGTTTTGTTACTTTATCTTCTACATCCAATACAGGCATTTGTCCTGCGTCTACCTGGACAATTGTCATGTCAAAGGAAATAGGTGGCATCAATTCCTGATCTAGTTTGTTCAGCGAATAGAAGCCAATCATAAATACGAACACAACTAAAAGTCCAACAGCGATTTTCCTTTTTAAAACAAAATCCATTATCGACATCCTCAAAGTCTCCTCCCCATTCACAATAATAAGAATACATTCCCAACACCCAAAATTGATTATATGCTGTACAAATTCAAATAAAGACGATTTTTTGGAAAATCCTTCTTGAGGCGTAGATGAGGCTACCGCTAGAGCTCCATCCCTTTGTGAAAAAAAAGAACCCGATAAAAATCGAGTCCCACACAATCTGTAAATAATTATTTATGTTTTTCTAAAAAGTTCAAGATAGCCCTGAATACCTTAATTTCATTTTCCTTTTTTGAGAACCCATGTCCTTCATCTTCCAGTACAAGATACTCTACGTCTCGACCCTTTTCTTTTAACGCATCGACTATTTGATCTGACTCTTTTTTGACCACGCGGGGGTCGTTAGCACCTTGAATTATTAGCATTGGCTTTGTCATGGTATCAAGGTAGGTAATAGGGGAATCAATTGTCAGGCGCTCCTTATTTTCAACTGGGTCGCCCACCCATTGTTTCATAATCGGTTTCCAGTGTTCCGGCACAGAATCAATGAAGGAAAACAGATTACTGACACCAAAAATATCAATAACAGCCTTAAAATACTCTGGATGACGACCATGTAGCAATAATGCCATGTATCCACCATAGCTGCCGCCCATCAAAAATATCTTATCTCTGTCTGCAAATCCTTTTTCAATGATCCATTCCAACCCATGTATATTGTCAAGACGAGGTCCATGTCCCCAGTCTCCCTCCACCATTTTCATATAGGCGAGTCCGTAGTTAGAAGATCCACGGAAATTTGGAGCAAAAATACTATATCCTCTATTTACAAGGAATTGAAAATAGGAGCGGAAAAACTTTCGTTCAGAAGACTGTGGACCACCGTGCGGCCAAAGGATCACATGACCATTTGAAACCTCTTCTTTTGCCTTAAAAAATAAAGCTTCAATCTCAAGTCCATCAAAGGATGGATACGAGAGAATTTCAGGTTCACAAAGATCTTCATCCGACACGGCAGGGACACGGTTATTTGTTAAAGGAACCCAACCGTCCTCTTCTTTTTTAAATATGTTTGCTGGTTTTGAAGCATTTTTTCCTAGTAAATAGACCGATTCACTTTTACCGATTACTACTTTCTCAATAATAGACACCGGACTGTTAACTTCATTCAGTTCATTGTTCTCTAAACAATAAGTATAGAGCTTATCTTCCACACCTTTTGCGGAAACAAGATACAACTTATTTCCTGTCTTATCTAAGTACATATCATTGAAATGCATGTCACTATTCGAAACTCTCGTAAACTTCTTCGTCTCCAGATCAAAATGTGCGAGGTAACCAAAATCATCCTCATAGTCCGTTACAAGATAAATAGAGTCTGTCCCAGTAAATACTGCACTGTCCACGGTGTGCTGGTTCTCTGTTTCTGGAGTTAGTTTAGTTGATGTGCCTCCTTGATGTAAATATGCTTGTGTGTACGTATTTGCATAATGTCTTAAGGTGATGAAGCTTTCTTCATCCTCTGAAACGGCTATTAAGTAGGTAGATGCATCTGTCCCTTCGACCAATAACTCCTCTTTTTCTGTATTTAAGTCGTAACAATAACAGTTTAAATATGTTTCGTTTCCTTTGGTGCTTGTATAATAGATTCTGTCGCCGTCTTTAGAAAAACTCGCAGACATATGACGGTGCTCCAGTTCTACTCTAACATCCTGCAATGCACCGCCGCTGCTTGGTAAAGCATAAATTTGCGTCAGTTCATTCCCATCCTGGTCGAAGCTTGCTAATATGTATTTTCCGTTTGGGTCGTACTTTAAGCCATGACAGCTTTGGTTATTAAATGTGAGCGGGTATGGATATTGATTCGGTAAATCCATTGCCCAAACATTATAGTGACCAGTGAGATTTGTACTGTACACTAACTGTTTTTCATCAGGACTTAACGTAAAATCTTCAATATTAAATACTTTAAAGAACTGTTCCACTTCCGGTTTTTTGAACGTAAGCAATTGACTTCCCCCTTTATCTGTTTTCCCTTACTACTTCTTGATTTAAAACAAAAATCCTTTAATTTTTTGAAATTTCGACAAATTATGGTTAACTTCACTTTAACTATGTTATATTGTGGAGTAAAGAAATAGATATAAGGGGTCATATACAATGAATACAAAAGTAAAATATTTAATCCCAATTCTTATTTTGTTGCTATTGGGAACCATTTTTTCTGTATTGTCTTTTAAACATTTTGACAGTTTCTTTGGGAACAATAATCATGAAGAGCTTGTTGTACAACCTGCCAAATTACATCATTCCACGAAGTCATTAAAAGAAGAAAAGGGTTTTCGTACGGAAGCAACCCTTTCCGCTGTAGGAGACTTGCTTATACATAGCACGGTCTATAATGCTGCTAAAACAGGGGAAAACAGCTATAATTTTAATCCAATGCTGGACAAAGTGAAATCTTATCTACTCGAAACCGATATCTCCATTGCAAATCAAGAAACAATCATAGGGGGAACGGAAATAGGGTTATCAAATTATCCTAGTTTTAACAGTCCTTTTGAAGTGGCTGATGCTCTAAAAGAAGCTGGCGTTGATATTGTTAGCATCGCCAACAACCACACATTGGACCGCGGCGAAAAGGCCATCATGAATGCCATTAACCATTATGAAACCATCGGGATGGAATATGTCGGTGGCTATAAGAGCAATGAAGATAAAGCACGATTACGGACCCTGTCCAAAAATGGCATAGAATTCTCCTTCTTGTCTTACACATACGGTACAAACGGTATTCCTGTTCCGGAAAGGAAAGAGTTCTTTGTTAACCTGATTAATCGTGAGGCCATAAAAAAAGACGTGGAAGAAGCCAAACAAAATTCTGATGTCGTCGTAGTAGCCATGCACTGGGGGGTAGAATATATCCTTTATCCAAATTCCGAACAAGAGGAACTTGCAGACTTTCTGGCTGAAATTGGGGTCGACATAGTTATAGGTCATCACCCTCATGTACTTCAACCGATGAAATTCATGGAAAGGCCGGATGGCGGAAAGATGTTTGTTGTCTATTCTTTGGGTAATTTCCTTTCTGGTCAAAAAGATGACTATAAAGATATTGGTGGTATTCTTCAACTCCATGTGGAAAAAACGGTAAATGGTCCAGAGAGCAAAATTGATATTAAAGTAGATAATTTTATCCCTACGTATGTTTCACAGATTAATCCTACTAAATATCATGTGGTTCCCTTAAAGGACGCAGCTTCATTTGGTTTTCCACAGGCAGAAGCTAAGAACGAAGAAATGATGAAGCATATGTATCAGTGGTTACAAGAAGATGAAATAAGAAACTAAATTCTCAAGCACCGGACCAATAATTGGGGTCGGTGCTTTTATTTTGTCTAAAGTTGTTTCATTTGGTTGCATATGTGGAATTCAGGTATAATAAGGATGTAAATACATATTGCGTTCATGCGAAAGCATCATTCCTTTTTTCAAGGCAACGTAATACAATCAAAGAGACAAAAGGAGTTGCTGTTATGAATATTCACATGTCAGAGCAAGCTTTAGAATGGTATAAAAAAGAGCTGCATTTAGAAAAAGGAGATAACATAAAATTCCAAGTGCGCTATGGAGGATGCAGTACAGTCCAAAAGGGATTTTCTTTAGGAATTGTAAAAGAAGAGCCTGATCAAGCTGTTGCTACCACAGAAAAAGACGGCATTACGTTCTTTGTGGAAGAAAAAGATGCTTGGTACTTTGATGGTCATGATCTTCATATTAAATTCGATGAACAATTAAATGAACCTAAATTTGACTACGAATGAACATAAAAAAGAATTAGGGCTATATAAGTCCTAATTCTTTATTTATGCTCGAAGAATCGATGAACCTGTGTCCATTGACCTTCTTTTTTCAAAATCTCCAGCTGGGTATCTCCGATTAAATCAAAATGGGGATATTCTTCTCTTTTATGAATCCATTCTTCCTTCAAGCCATATTGCCGCCCCCAATTGATGAGTTTATTCACATCACAACAACCGGCTTTTGTTACTGTGGTAATGCCATCAAAACGAGGATGAATCCAATAGTGTGTTAGAAAGGCAATCTCCCCTCTTTTTACTTTTTCTTTCCATTCTTGAAGTTCCCCACGTTTGATTCCGAAAGCCATGTTTTACTCTCCTTGTTTTTTAGCGTTTTCGTATGCAGCATGCCACTCCGGGTATTTTTTACGAATGATTATTGGCTTAAAATTATCCTTTTTAACACAAACATGAGAAGAACTTCCCAACAATGCTATTTCTTCTTGTGGTGTAAGAATTTTATAACCATAGACCACTCGAAAGCCATCATATGTTTCAATCCAAGTATGTATTGTAGCAACCTCACCATAACGAAGCGGTTTCTTATATGTAACATTTATATCAATAACAGGCGAAATAACTCCGTCCTGCTCCATTTGTGCGTAGGAAAAGCCTAAGTCTTTAATAAGCTGTGTTCTGCCGAGTTCCATCCAAACCAGGTAATTAGCATGATACACAACCCCCATTTGATCTGTCTCCGCATAACGAACTTCAATCTCTTTTTTAGAAATTAACATTTCTTCTCCCCCATTTACTTAGATGTATTTGATAATGATAACATAAAAGAATATTTTTCCACATGAAAAGAGTGCAAAAAAGACGGGCATAACGCTGCCCGTCCTTTCTTCTTTACTTAAAACCGTTTTCGCGAGCACTCGCTTCGTCTTTAATCTCAGATCTAAAAGCTGCAATGCTTTCTTCGCGACGGTGGTTCTTTGCTTCAATGCGAGCTCTTTCCTCTTCATTGGCAAATTGCATGGAGTCATGTGCTTCCTCAATATTCTCTATTGTGTTCTGCACCATGCTTTGTAGTTTTTCTACATTATCACTGCGATCATCCGGGTTTGCACGATGTTGTTTATTTTGGTCCATAACAAAACGCCTCCCTTTATCGAATGAATGGTACTACAAGCTATATTCTTTACTCTGAAAGCATAAAAAACACTTGAAAAAGTTGGATGTGTTATTCACCCTTTGTTTGCATTACTTGAGCGTGTTTACCTGATGTATCTTGCATTTGTTTGCCTTTATTTCCACCAGCCTCACGTGATTTTGTACCAATATGTGTTGGTTCCATCCGTTTGCTGACTCTTTTTGGATTACTCATAAAAACATCCCTCCTACCTTTACTATCTCAAGGAGGAGGGATTTTCATAACAAGAAATATTTGAAAATTATTCTGCTGCTTTATTTAACATTTTTTCTTCTAAGCGATCTTCAATTTTACGCAGTGCCTCTTCATCTTTTAATAACAGCTGTTTGTTTTCTAGAACAAGTTCTTCAAATGAACGTTTACGTATTCTTCTCATCGTCTCACCTACTTAATTATTATTGTAATAGTATTAATGTCCAAAATACTCTAAAATTATGATAACTTTCTGCGAAATTAATTAGAATTTCATGAAAATTTGAAGAGGTCAGTCTTTAGAAAGTAGTAAGGGAGGATAGTTAGTAGTTATATAACCAAATTCAGAAAATTGAAAACTGGTATAAATGTCCATTTAGCATAGCCGAATATATGTTCTTGTTACTTTAATGTTTTTAAGGTACAATTTAAAGAAAGAATATTTTGAAAAGTGAGGGTTACTGATGAAATCGACAACTTCAACTTATGAAAATTATCAATACAATATGGAGTTTTTCTGTTCATTTTTAACAAAGGACGAAACTGTATTAATCAAACCTATTTCAACAGGCAAGTGGTCAATAAAAGAAATCATCGGACATATTTACTTCTGGGATTTATTTCTTTTGGAAAACATGGTACC
Source organism: Bacillus sp. CHD6a (assembly GCF_001293645.1). Taxonomy (GTDB): domain Bacteria; phylum Bacillota; class Bacilli; order Bacillales; family Bacillaceae_I; genus Sutcliffiella_A. The sequence goes on along the minus strand of NZ_LBMD01000001.1, from coordinate 113,465 downwards.
TGAAATGAAAGACAACAGCGTTCTTCCTGACTTCCCTGACCATGATACATACAATCAAAAAGCTATTGAATCAATTGAATCCTTTAGAGACTCTCATTCACTTTTAGAGGAATTTGTGATCACAAGGAATAAGTTAATGGACAAAATGGAGAGTTTGGACCAAGAAGTTACCTTCACCATCGGAAAGAATAAGCGCAATTATACTCCCGAATCGTTCCTGCGCATGTTTGTGGAACACGATATGCACCATATGGAACAAATTAAAAGTCTTACTGACTGACTTGGAGGTGAGTCATGAAGAAGAAAGCGTGGATGATTACCGCATGTTTCCTAACCATTCTTTTATGCTTTACCTTTCTCTTTAAAGAGGGGATCATTTGGGACTATTTTGGGATCAATGTGTCTCTTCCTTTTACGAAAACGATAGATATCCCATCCACTTTATCTGACTCAGATCAAAATAGTAATGGTATTCCAGATCAGTTAGACATCGTCTATACTGCAAGAAAAGAAGTAGAGCAGCGTACACCTTATAAAAGTGTGTATTATGACGGTGGATATCCACCAGATACAGAAGGTGTTTGTACGGACGTGGTCTGGCGTGGCTTATTAGGAGCAGCAATAAACTTAAAGGAACTTATGGATCAAGACATTGCTGAAAATACAGGATTGTATCCAAGAGTCGGCGATTCACCTGACCCTAATATTGACTTTAGGCGTGTCCCAAACCAAGCTGTCTTTTTTGAAAGGTATGCAGAATCATTGACCACTGAAGTTAAAAAAGGTGATAGACAAAATTTAGGTCAATGGCAACCTGGTGACATCGTCGTGTTTCTTGGTGGAGATTTTGATCATGTTGGCATCGTTTCTAATAAACGGACAAAAGATGGGATCCCATACATTATTCACAATACGTACCCCTTTGCATCTGAAATTAAGTTAACATCTTTTAAATCGCCAATAACCGGGCATTTTCGCTGGAAATTTTAAAAGAGGTTGCACAGATTTTTCTCTGTACAACCTCTCTCATTAATTCATTTTCGCAACCTGTTCTTCCATTAATTCATATGTCATGGGTCCTAAATGCATGTAGGAAATGACACCCTCTGAATCGATAAAGAAAGTAGAAGGCATAGTCAAGACTTGATAGTGCCTAAAGATATCCTCCTCATCAAGAAGAATTGGAAAAGTATATCCTCCCTCTTGTACATATTTCTTTACTGAATCTATACTCGGCTCGCTAGTAGTCAAATTAACAGCAAGCATCACGACATCCTCATTTTCTGTGTGGAACTTTTGCATTTCTGGCATTTCAGCTCGGCATGGTCCACACCACGTAGCCCAGAAATTCACAATGACTTTTTTTCCTTCATAATCAGAAAGTTGGGCTGTTTTTCCGTCTAATGTACTTAGTTCAAAGTCCATAGCTTTGTCCCCTGCTTGTGTACCAGTAGCCGGATCTTTTTCTCCAAAAACCTGAAAGATAGCATAGCCACTTAATGCTAATAGAAAGGCAATTGCTATTATTTTTTTTACCATCTTTATTCCCACCTTTATAAAATTGCCATTATTCCGTAATAGCTAGAGATGATTATGAAAATACTTGGAATCAGAATAATTACAGAAGTTTTGATATGTATGTTTGATTGATGAAGTTTCCAAAATAAGAAAACTATTGTTACAACCATTGCTAAATAAAATCCCCTAGTCCCCCCTGTTAAAAATAACAGTCCATAAGGATTTGTCCAAATAATGGACGGCCTGAATATAATAATACTGAATTTAAAAATAAGGACCCAAATGAGCAACCCCGTTGTTAAATGATTTTCCACCGTTTTAAAGATTTCTGGTTTCTTTCTAAAGTAGATAGCAATATAAAGATATGCTACCAGACACGAAAAAAGAAGAACCAGGTACGACTTCTTTATTAACAGCGGACCTAATTGAATAGCATCCATTTCTTACTCCTCTACATTGTATTACTATCATTTAATCATACGTAATGATGTAATTTCCATTAACCTATGTCAATTTTATAACATTTAAATCAAAAGAAAAAGCCGACCTCTTTAAGAGACCAGCCCATCTATCATTCATTATGCTTTTAGCTTGTCGCGCAATACCATACGCAGGATACCACCGTGACGGTAGTAGTCGATTTCTACTTCGCTATCGAAACGAACAAGTGCTTCAAATTCTTTTTTGTTACCTTCTTCGTCTGTAGCAGTAACTTTTACAAAGTCACGTGGTTTAACTGTTTCGTCAACAGCTACTTCAAACGTTTCTTTACCAGTCAAGCCAAGTACTTCTGCACTTTCGCCATCTTTGAATTGTAATGGTAGAACTCCCATTAGAACAAGGTTACTGCGGTGGATTCTTTCGAAGCTTTCCGCGATAACTGTTTTAATTCCAAGTAGGTTTGTTCCTTTAGCAGCCCAGTCACGGGAGCTTCCCATACCGTAGTCTTTTCCAGCGATGACCATAAGACCAGTGCCTTCTTCTTTGTACTTCATGCAAGCATCATAAATGCTCATTACATCGCCAGTCGGCCAGTAAGTCGTCCAGCCGCCTTCTGTACCTGGAGCGATTTGGTTACGGATACGGATGTTTGCAAACGTACCACGCATCATTACTTCATGGTTACCACGACGAGAACCATAAGAGTTAAACTCACGAGGAGTAACACCGTTTGCTTGTAGGTATTTACCTGCAGGCGTATCTTTTCCGATGGAACCTGCTGGAGAGATGTGATCTGTTGTTACAGAATCAGCAAACTTTCCAACAACACGTAGACCGGAAAGTGGCTCTACAGTTCCTGCTTCAGCAGTCAACCCTTCAAAGAACGGAGGGTTTTGAATGTATGTGGAATCATTATCCCAAGAATATAACGCCTCATCAGAAGTTTGGATTTCATTCCAGCGCTTGTTGTCATCGAATACATGCTCATACTCTCTGCGGAATAGCTCTGGAGTTACTGTGGATTTAACCACTTCTTTCACTTCTGTCATGGACGGCCAAATATCCTTGAAGAATACATCGTTTCCATCCTTGTCTTTTCCGATGACGTCGTTTTGAAGGTCAACGTCAACATTACCAGCTAATGCATATGCCACAACTAGAGGTGGAGATGCAAGGTAGTTACCTTTTACAAGCGGATGGATACGCCCTTCAAAGTTACGATTACCAGAAAGTACAGAAGTAACGAGCAAGTCGTTTTCTGCTACTGCTTCTTCGATCTCATCTGCTAATGGACCGGAGTTACCGATACATGTCGCACAACCGTAACCTACGATGTTGAAACCTAATTGATCTAGGTATGGTTGAAGTCCAGAGTCGTGTAAGTATCCTGTTACTACCTTAGAACCAGGCGCTAAGGATGTTTTCACGAAGCTTGGTACTTCCAATCCTAATTCCACCGCTTTTTTCGCAACTAAACCAGCAGCGATCAATACGTATGGGTTGGATGTATTTGTACAGGAAGTAATAGATGCAATCGCAATAGATCCTGTTTTCATCGTTGTTTTCTCACCAGAAGCCAATGTCACTTCTACCTCTTTAGCAATGTCAGTAGGAGTTAAACCATAGCCTTGGTTCCCTTGTGGAGCTACTAATGCATTGCGGAAAGTTTCCTGCATCATGGATAGTGGCACAAGGTCTTGTGGACGTTTAGGTCCGGAAAGGTTTGGTTCGATTTCCCCAAGGTCGATATCTACTACATCTGTGTAGATAGGATCAGCGTCAGGGCTGAAGAATAATCCGTTTGCTTTAGAATACGCTTCTACCAATTTAATTTGTTCTTCGCTGCGTCCAGTTAAACGCATGTAATCAAGAGACTCTTCATCAACTGGGAAGAATCCACAAGTTGCTCCGTATTCAGGTGCCATGTTTGCAATCGTTGCACGGTCAGCTAACGGCAATTCAGATACACCAGGTCCGAAGAACTCAACGAATTTACCAACCACACCATGTTTACGTAATACTTGTGTTACTTTTAATGCTAAGTCAGTTGCAGTTGTTCCGTTAGGTAGTGCACCTGTCAATTTAACCCCAACAACTTCAGGAACTGGGAAGTATGAAGGTTGGCCAAGCATTCCTGCTTCTGCTTCGATTCCACCTACACCCCATCCAAGAACACCGATACCATTGATCATCGTTGTATGAGAGTCAGTACCAACAAGCGTGTCAGGGAAGGCAACATATTCGCCATTCTCTTCTACTGCGTGGACAACATTTGCTAAATACTCAAGGTTAACTTGGTGAACGATACCAGTTGCTGGTGGAACTGCACGGTAGTTGTCAAACGATTTCTTCGCCCAGCTAAGAAACTTGTAACGCTCTGCATTACGTTCGAACTCAAGCTTCATGTTGAAGTCTAAAGAGTCAGCCGTACCAGCTTTATCCACCTGTACAGAGTGGTCAATGACAAGATCAACCGGAATTTCAGGGTTGATTTTCTGAGGATCTCCACCAACGTCAGCCATTGCTTTACGTAAAGACGCAAGGTCAACTACAGCTGGAACTCCTGTGAAATCTTGAAGAATAACACGGGAAGGCTTGAATGGTACATCCACGTCCTTCTGCTCGTCTGTTCCCCATTTTGCTAAGTTTTCAACGTGCTCTTTCGTGATAACACGGCCGTCTACTTGGCGTAGAACGGACTCTAATAATACTTTAATGGAGTATGGTAAGCGTGATACGTTACCAATGTTTGCTTTTTCAAGCGCTTGCAAAGAATAGTAATGATACGTTTTGCCGTTTACATCAAAAGAAGTGCGGGCATTAAAAACATCTTGCTTCGTCATATGTATTACCCCCTGCTACTCATAGTTTAATAGGACCTCGCTATGAACAATTAATAGGCATTGAAAAACAAGCTTTCTTTGTTGCAGAAAGCGTTTGCGAATGTTTTTCTTTGAGACAAATTTCGAGTTGTTTCTCCCACCGAATAGTCCTTACAATATTATCTTAATACAACATTTCTCATAAGTAAATATCAATAAAGTTATCAAATCACATAAGTTACCCTTATCTTTCATAATATTCCACCAATACATGACGTTCAAACCTCAGGAGAAACTATAATTGGAGGTGAGGCAAAGTGGCAAAAAGAAAATCGAACCATGTCATCGAAGGAATGAACAGTGCTAGCGGACAGGGAAAAGGTGCCGGGTACAATGAGGAACTTTCCAATGAGCCTTTGACAGAAGCACAAAAGCAGAATAATAAAAAACGTAAGAAGAATCAGTAATAGTAGTACTTATTGTTGTGAAATCAACTCCGATTGGTGGGGTTGATTTTTTGTATTTGTTACTTGCTGGTCTCACTACGTCAGTATGAGGTAAATAGTAGTTGCAAAATACAAATGTCCGAAGTTTTTGGATATTTGACCGAAGTTCCGAAGATTCTGCCAAGTTGTCCAAAGTTTTTCGAAAAGTGACCGAACCAAATTTCTAATTGGCCGAACACCCCGCAAAAAATGTCCAAACTACCCCTATTAATTGTCCGAACTTCTCGAAATTTCATCGTTTTTTGACCGAAGATAGAACAAAAGTGACCGAACCATTTCTAACACCAAAAAAGCCAGACGTTTTTCGCCCATTACAAGCATTTTCTCCTCAATTCCAAACAAAAGACCATCAATATCCTATCCGTATGAACAACCACTCCACAACAACACCAAAAAAACCAACCTAAAACCCAAACTATCGGGCGAAGGTTGGCCTAAATATACCCACAAACAAACAGTCTTTTACTCCAACGTATTCCCTTCTCCTTGCTGTATCAGACGTTGCAGATCCGCCTGAAATTGCATGAGTTGCGGGCGTTGTGTTTCAGATGCTACCTCAAGGGCATTGTTAATCTGTTCCATGGCTTCGTTTACTTCATTTTCTAATCGTTTGAAATCATGGCCATAGTTTGGATCATTGCGGACAATTGCTTCGTATACATCTCTTGCCTGTTCTGTTCCTTGTTGCGCTGCTTGGAAAGCTTGCTGTTTATCTTTATGATATGGCATATCTATTCGCTCCTTTAGGTCAATGTAAGTAATAGCTCTACCTATACTGCCCATTTAAAAGAAAAATATACCTCAGACAGTGAAGCATAAACCTGACCATTTTTCAAAAACTATAAGCAAAGGAGGAGATAAACAATGAACAAAAACAGTCATAAAGATATGGTCAGAAACCAACCTAAAGACAATCAATCAGGCCAGCCCGCACCTTTAAGCGGATCTCATAAAGTGAAAAACCGTCAGCATACACGCCAAAAACATAATTCTAGCCACGATATGTAAGCTCTATTTCACGAAAAGCTTTTGCAAGCTTAGGTATCTCCCCATGTGAAATAGTTCGGAAATCCAGAACCACTTGTTGTTCTTGGACACGAACAATTACACTTGGGGTACCTTTTCTTAATTCGTCTGCTAGAGCCTGCGCAGAAAGGGCCTCCGAGTTAACCTTGACTGCAATCGATGGAAGTGACACTTCTGGCATAGTCCCCCCGCCTACCATTGATTCGACATCATAAATATCCCATATAAATAATTCCAATTCTTTCACGGAATCCAGGAAAATCATGGCCTTTTCGCGAACTTCTTCTGGAGTGAGAAGCATATCTCTCACAACAGGAATACTCTCAGCTTTGTTATTAGCGTATGCCTGCATTGTCGCTTCTAAAGCAGCAAAGCTCATCTTATCCACCCTTAACACCCGTGCTAATTGATGGCTTTTGAGTTGATCAATAAGTTTCTTCTTGCCGGCAATAATTCCTACTTGAGGACCGCCTAATAGCTTATCACCACTAAAGGATACAAGATCCACTCCGGTCTGCAGCACCTTTTTCACGACAGGTTCTTCTCCGATTCCATTTACCGAGAAATCAAAAAGCACACCGCTTCCTAAGTCTTCATAGACGATTAAGTCTTCATGCCGTTGTTTTAACCCGACAAGCTCCTCTGTTGAAACAGATTGGGTAAATCCAATGATTTTGAAATTGCTGGTATGTACTTTTAATACCATCGAGGTCTCGTCACTCAAAGCTTGTTCATAGTCCTTTAAATGGGTTTTATTTGTGGTACCTACTTCTACAAGTTTGGCACCACTCTCTTCCATAATAGAACTAATCCGAAAAGAACCTCCAATTTCCACTAGTTGGCCTCTTGAAACAATCACTTCTTTTCCTTTACCAAAAGCATGAAGAATTATGAATACAGCTGCTGCGTTATTGTTCACCACAATTGCCGCTTCTGCCCCTGTTACGTCTTTTATTAACTCCTCCACAAGATTGTGCCTAGAGCCCCGCTTCCCAGTATTTATATCCAACTCAAGATTGGAATAGTTCTCCGCAACTTCTATCACCCGGTTTATTGCCTCTCTGCTTAACCTTGCACGTCCTAAATTAGTGTGTAGGATGGTACCTGTCGCATTGATAACAGGATGAAGGCTAGGTTTACATTTTGATTTCAGTATCTCTTCTATTTCATCCCAAATGAAACAAGTAAGTGTTTTATCCGTTAGCATACCACGTTTAACTTTCTCTCTTACCCCATCTAAAGCCTGTCTAAGTACTGAAGTAAGCACAGTTTCATCTAGATTGTACTTTTTACCTAGTAGGATAAATGTATGTTGGTTTTTCAATTCATGAACTGAAGGGATATTTCGTAAAATGTCATTCATATTTTTCACCTTTTTCATTGAATCATTTAACTATTATACCTTACGGAAAACGTAAAAGAGAAGGGTTGCCCCTTCCCTCTTACTTGTTCTCCAATTGTGCAATAATGTCTTCCGCTTTCGGGAACACACCTGTTTCTTTTTTGGAATAAATGTTTTCTCCATTTACCGATACTTCAAATTTTCCACCGGAGCTAGGTATTAGTTCCATGGACGAGATATCAGTTCGGAAATGAGTGAATAACGATTCCGCGAAACTCGCGGCTTTTGGCGCGTAGTTTCACTGCATGCAAAATTCGATTGAAACCTTGAAATTGCTCATGATTTTTCCTCCTATGCAAGTTTTCACTACGATGACCAAGATATTCCTTCTTAGTCACTAGTACTATCATAGTACATCTACTATCTTTTCGCAAAATTCAATTCTTTATCACTGGATAAGTGTGAAAAGAAGGAATATACTTTAATGTAGACAGGAGGTGGGTTTTATGACGGAACACGAAAAAGTTCGTTTAACATCACTATCGACTAAAGCTGGCTGAGGATGCAAACTTGGTCCTAGTGACCTCGCGCAAGTTTTGCGTGACTTACCTTCAAATAACTATGATCCCAATTTATTGGTTGGCTTTAGCACTTCTGATGATGCTGGCGTTTATAAAATTACTGATGAAATTGCTATGATTCAAACACTTGATTATTTCACACCGGTTGTGGATGATCCTTATATGTTTGGACAGATTGCTGCTGCCAATGCATTGAGTGATGTTTATGCCATGGGAGGCACTCCAAAAACAGCTTTAAATATTGTCGGATATCCCATTAAGAAATTGGGTCCAGATATTCTTCATGCTATCCTTTCAGGTGCATTAGACAAAGTGAAGGAAGCTGGTGCAGTCATTGTTGGTGGACATTCCATTGATGATCAGGAGCCAAAATTCGGCTTATCCGTAACAGGTTTTGCCCATCCAGACCAGATATGGAAAAATACAGGCGCACGCCCGGGGGATGCACTAGTATTGACAAAACCAATAGGAGTAGGGATTATTACTACTGCTATCAAAAGGGAAAAGGCAACGGATGCACAAATTACTCTTGTAACAGAGACCATGGCCTCCCTAAACAAACGTGCAGCTGAAACGTTGAACGAATTCAGCCCAAATGCCGTGACAGACGTTACAGGCTTTGGCCTTTTAGGTCATGCTAGTGAGATTGCTCGAGGAAGCGGCGTAAGCTTACATATCGACCTGAAAAAGGTGCCTGTGTTGACTGGGACATATGAGTTGGCAGAAGATGGTGTCATACCAGGAGGATCTAAATCCAACCACCAATGGATAAATAACGATGTCTACTATCATGATTCCGTCACTCTCCATGAGCAACTTGTATTGTGTGATGCCATCACATCAGGAGGCTTACTTGTAAGCATGCCAGTATCTCAAGCGAATCAATATGTAAGTAAGCTGAAAGAGCAAGATGTGTGTGCTACAATTATTGGATCCGTTTCAGAAAAAAACGAAAAATCTATATATGTTAACAAAAGCGGAGCTAACTGAATACTTCAGTAGCTCCGTTACCCATTATATCCAATACCGAACAGAATCTTCTCTTTTCGTGATCTGCAAAGAATCTAATAACTCCATAAATGGAATTAAATATTTGCGCGACAATCCGAGGTTTTCTTTTACCCCGCTCAGCTCTACTTTTTCCGGATAGATCTTCTTTAATATCGATATAGAATTGTCTACATGTTGCACACTAACTAGATGCTTGTCATCCAGCGCATACATCCTGGTCTGCTTGATGAGGTAGTGTTGGAGTTCACGCAGCTCTTTTTCAGGAAGTCCAGCCTCACGTCCATATTCCGTATATGGCTGAGGAGTAAGACCGTCTCTTTCCAAACGCGTCACAACCTGTTCCATCCTTTTTTTCCAAGAAGGTGGGAAGTGAGGTTTAAAGTCCGCATCAAACAACAAACTTTCTTGTCGCATTACCTTCCGTTCATCTTGAAGTGATTGAAGAACATATTCTACTAGATCTTTAGGCGCCAATTTTGAAAAATGGGAAAGTATTTCCGCTTTTGCCACTCCTGCTTTTAAAGGGTTGCATTGATGAAAATCACGGATATAGTTTAGTACTTGTTCTAAAGTAGTTTTTACATCCTCTAGACCCGAAAAGTAATAATCTGTAATTTGGATTAGTTTATCGGCTTCTATTAAAGCCTCTAACTCCATTTTACTTAAGCCGGTTTCTTTTTGTAGTACATTAATGTCTAACAACTTATTTTTACTTAGTGCTTGGTAGACTCTTTCTTCCGGACTTCCTTCTTTCACTTTTTGAAGAATTCGTAACGTGTTTTGGCCAAATTTATATTTGGAGCCTTTTGTTTGTATAACCCAACCACCGCCGACTGTTTCAACTGGAGTTGGTCTTCTAATGATTAACTTGTCTCCTCTTTTGGCTGTCACTGCTTCCTCTAAACGCAACTGGCACAAAACTTCTTCCCTTGAGTCTTGAATTTCATTTCGATCAAAAAAAATAATTTTCCCCATTACTTCTGCTGTTCCAATATGTACTTTTATTACGCTTCTTTGCTTAATTGGATATTGAAGCTTCTTAATAAATGTTAAACTTACATCAATGGTATCTGTTGGTTCATAAGTTTGTGAATGAACAAGCACATCTCCTCGATTGATAGCTTCAGCACTTATATTAGGTAGGTTCACTGCAACACGCTGACCAGCCCTTGCTAATTCAACCATTTTACTGTGCACTTGTAGCTGCCTTGCTTTTATAGGCACTCCTGAAGGAAGAATTTGAAGCTCGTCATCTGTGCGTATCCACCCTTCCATAATCGTTCCCCGGACAACCGTCCCTTGTCCTTTAATCGTAAATACCTGATCAATCGGCAAACGGAACTCTCCACTTTCCTGCTTGACTGTTATGTTCTTTACTTGATCTAAAATCGTGACCTTCAACTCATCGATGCCTATATTTTTTGTACTGTCTATAAAGACAACTGGCGCATGTTGAAATACGGAACCCTCTAACTCGTCCTTGATTTCTTCTTTAACAAGCTCCAGAAATTCTTCTTCCACTCTATCTTTTTTGGTTATAGCGATAATTCCTTTTTGAATCTGCAGGAATTTAACAATTTCCAAATGTTCTCTCGTTTGTGGCATAACGCCTTCATCAGCTGCGACAACCAATATGACTAGGTCGATTCCAGAAACCCCTGCAATCATCTGCCGAACGAATCGTTCATGCCCCGGCACATCAATAATTGATAATAGGGAGCCATCAGCCATCTTTAGAGGCGCATACCCGAGTTCAATGGATATTTGCCTCTCCTTTTCTTCTTTGAGCCTATCCGTATCCACACCGGTCAGAGCTTTCGTCAGCGTAGTCTTGCCGTGATCAATATGTCCTGCCATCCCAATTGTATAGTGCTTATCAGTCAAAATCCTCACCTATTTCATCATTTATTTCTACGTTTTTCTTGCCACACACATTAACGACACTAATCTTCGTAAAAGTTTTGATGCATTGCCCAAGATTTCCTGATCCCGAACCTGTTACACCTGTTTCCTCCGCTATTGGACAAGCTTTAAAGATATTCCCAAAGTTTACAACCCCACCATTTACATTCTTTATCACTACTTTATTTATACAACAACCCATCTACGCCACCCCTTTTTGATAGCGTATGACAGCATGTTTATGCTTGTATAGGTGGACGTCCTATTTTTTATAGTGTTGTTTCAAGTATTGTTGCCACTCTTCTTCCGTCCAGGATGTATGCTTGTATTCTTGCAAAAAGCCTTTTTTCCATTGTCTTTTAATATTTGCTACCTCATTCGCCTGGATGCTGCTTTGATTGAGCGCTTTAGCACGGATATCGTCCCAGTCAGGTTTTCGATCTTCAGGGGGCCGTGAAAGAAACGGGTCGAAAATCAGTTTTATGGCTAAAAGTAATAAAATGAAACAAAGGGTAACCTTCACAAAAGTATGTATCGGGATAAAAAGAATGATTAGAGCGCACAAAACTAAAATTGTCCATATTTTCCCGCTCAAATTCTTCATTATCTTTCTATTAACCTGACTACTGTTCTGCACTTGAGTTTCGTATTTATTTTCTATTTCACAATCCACACAATACACTTCAATTTCTTGCGTGTCTCTATGATAACGCTCAACGAGAGCTTTTTTATGCTTTGTACAATACTGGTCCAAATTGTTCCTCCATTAAAACCGTCTTTGTTTATGATTATACCAATCAATTGGACAAACTTGAAATATTGTACTGGTATATGCAAAAGAAGCGTAACGAATGGTCGCTACGCTTCTTCCTTCTTGCTTTTCCATTATGTAGGATGGCAAGATCTCATTATTTAAATGTTAAAAATTAAGTTTTATTGGATTAACTAATGCAGGTAAGGTCTCTGTTGAATCAGAAACATTCACTTCGATTACTTTAAAATCAGTTGCATATGTCTCTCCTTTATAATCTGCAAATACCATTTGATCATTTATAATTAATTCCTTCAATTGTCATACTCCCTTTCAAAATTTTTATCACACAATGGAAAGTATATGCGCTTTGTTAAGAATTGTGACAGGGAGGTGTAAAAATAGGTTGGGGCGGGTTTAAGGCGAGGATACCGATGGAAGGAGTTGGCTCTTATAAATGGTATGAAAATGGACAAGGGTTTTTTTAATGCAAATATCCCTGTTTTTTGTTGTGAATTTTTGGTTCGGTCACTTTTCTCAATAGTTCGGTCAATTTTGCTGCCTTAAAGTGGTTGGTTCGGACAATTCAATACCCTTGTTCGGTCAAAAAATTCTCGCCTTCAGTCATATGAAAATTTCGTTCGGCCAAATTTATGAAATCTTCGGTCAATTCCCGAAAAACTTCGGTCAACTTTCCAAAAACTTCGGTCAAATCTGTTAAATCTTCGGACATTTCCAAATCTCAGACGAAAATTAATAAGTTCTTTTTAGGGTTGTTCCATTGAAAAAGAGCATATGTTAAATAATAACAAATGCGTCTAAGGGGGAGAATGATTGGAGACGTTCGGCAGAGGATGTTTGTATATCATTATTGGAATAGGAGTTTTACTCCTTTTAGCTATTGTGACACAGAGTCACATTAACATCCCAATCTTTATCGCAATCCCACTAGTCATTTTGGCTTTTTATGTCGCCAAAAAGAAATCAGATGAGAAAAACAGATAACCAAGCATGATGCACTTTACATGCTTGGTTTTTTCTGCAACAAGCTATTTAACTTCAGGTATGATCATGAATTCCTCATTCCATGTAACTTCTATGTCTTCAGGAACTTTGACATAAATGATGGCATCACTAGAAGAATGACCGTATCCTTGCATGGTCCAACGTTGACCACTGAATTGTGAGAATGGAAACTCTGGTGCTGTATAGGCAATACTCTTTTCAAAATATACTGGATGTTCAACTTCTAGGATTCCATTAGAATACATTATAGATGGAGTTGGAAGCTCCTCTGAAAGGTCAAATTGTTCAACAGTAAGAATGCCCTTGTATAGTCTTACTTCTATTTCACCTTTTATTTCTGATGTTTTTTCATACATGATCATATATTCTTGAAAATAATTATCTTGACTTCTAATTTCGAGAACCCTTTCAGTGAGGTCGTATGTTTCTTTACTAGCTAAGTAACTTTCTTCAATATTCTCTTTATTCATCAGTCTTTCATAGAGGAGAAAGTCGCTTTCACCTTCTGCTCTGCCTTTCCATTTTATATGTTCTGCTTCAGGCATTAGAAAGTATATCACCATAGAAAAAAATAAAATAATTATATAACCACCTAAAATCCAACTATTCTTCTTAACGGAGGAAGTAATGTGTGCTCTTTTAAGCCCTTTCGAAAACAAGAGGAAGACAAAAAGAATAATTCCCATAAAGATTACCAGATTGATAATGATACCTGCCATTGGGTTCATTGTCTAACCTCCATTCTATTGAATATTACTACAGAACTTGCGAATAGAACGAGCACCGTTAGGAGTACTTTCAAAACAAATGCAATGAAAGATGTTTCCAAATAGAAGAACTCCACAATGGGAGCAAGGCTACTTACCTGGCTAACAAAGCCTCCAATAATTAGATATCCGACAAAAAGAACCGGGATAAGGATCTGGAATAAGCTAGAAACCCTAACCAAAGTCCCCACGAAGTATCCAGCAGCACCACATAACAAAACATATAGAAATGCGGTCAAGATTCCCATAACAAGGAAGCTGCCATAGTTCATGGAAACTGGGAAATGATAAAAAGAATCGAATGTGGGCAACAATTGAACGATTATTTGTAGCAAGTACTTCGACATAAGTGCTGTAATGGTTCCAATGGTGCTGACCAATACCACAAAGCAAACATTGGACAGATCACTGCTCAATCTATTTGTTACAAAAGAAAAATCATCATTCCTAAATGCTTTTGAAGTGATGATGATGGATACAATAAAAACCCATAACATCGTAAAAACGAAAATTAGATTCGCAGAATAATAGTGAATGTTCAACCTGACCAGCTCGGAACCTCCACTTGAATTACCTACTCCATTCAAAGAGAATAGGACCGCTATTACTTGTAAGATAATCAATGAAATATAAACCCCAGAATAGGCACGTAATTTATATAAAAACTGTTTCTTAACGACTTGATCAAACGAAACCTTACTCAAAGACTGCATCAATTCCACCTCTTTCTTTACTAGTTAAGTAGATGCATATGTCGTTGGAGGAGATGGGGGAAAGCACAAACTCTAACTTTCTAGCATCTTGGATTATTTTCTCCGTATAAGTGTTTTTTATAACCGCATAAGATATCTCTGTTCCGATCGTTTTCCTGTGAAGTACCTCTTTATCTTCTAACCATTCAATAAGAACACTCGTCTTACCTTGCACCCCAATCGCGTACTCCTTAACATCAGTTATGGGAATATGCAACAGTTTTACACCGTTATTCAACAATAGAATATCCTCCAAAAGGTCCTCTATCTCTTCCAGATGATGACTCGAAATAATAATGGTTCTCGGATTGGCAATATAATCTTTAAGAAGCGCACGGTAGAAATCCTTACGCACAGAGGCGTCCATTCCAGTTGTAGGCTCGTCAAACATAGTCAGTGTACAACGGGATGCTAATCCAACAATTATATTAAAGGTACTTTTCATCCCCTTGGATAATTCACTATGACGGTAATCTTGGCGGAAGGAAAAATATTCAAATAGTTTTCTTGCAAACTTTGCATCCCATTTTGGATAAAATGATGCTAATGCCTCCAACACCTCTCCCAAATTTAACGCAATTGGAAACGCCATTTGATCATCGACAAGAATGCTGTTAGCTGAGGCCAACAAGCTATTATATGGCTGCTCATTAAACACTCTGATCTCTCCTGAAGACTGCTTCTGAAAACCAGCCATTATTTTTAAGAGCGTCGTTTTTCCAGCACCATTTCTACCAATCAACCCTGTTATTTTATTTTCATTAATTTGGAAACTCAAATCATTTAGTGCTCTTGAGCGACCATATTCCTTTACCAATCCCTGACATTCCACTACTTTCATCTATTACTCCCCCTTGCTTTGTTTACCTTCTTTTCTAACCATCTCAAGCAGTTCATCCATGCCTACATTTAGTTGCTCGGCCTCTGATACCAAGTCAGTAACCAGCCTTTTTAACGTATGTTCTCGCCTCTTTGTCAGGATGATAGCTTGTGCAGCTTCTGTCACAAACATGCCGAGTCCCCTTTTTTTGTATAAGACTTCCTCTTCCACTAATAATGTAAGACCCTTTGCTGCAGTTGCAGGATTTATATTAAAGATTTCTGCTAATTGATATTGCGAATATACTTTTTGATCCGTGAGGAAATTTCCGTTTAAGATTTCCGTCTCAAGCCATTCGGCAATTTGCACATATATTGGCTTTGTACCATCCGTGTTCAGAATCAATGTTCCACCTCCATCCAACCATAGTGCATTAGTGTTGTAATGTAGTATATTATATTTACCAAAATAATGCAACGGATAAAGAGGAATATTTTTACACAAAAAAACGACACCTGCTAGTGGCATCGTTTTCTATTCATGATTTTAATTCAATTGGAATAAGGATTTCAAAATGTGGATCTTCTAAATCTCTGTCAACAGGATATCTTTCATGCTTAATTGGAAGATCATCAAAATAATTTATCCCTTTTTCCTTTAACGGTTGATAGTCACACTCTTTGAACCATTGATAAATTTTTGTATAGGTGGCACCGATATCTTTTCCTTTAGGATGTGCAACCTTAAAATAACTCATCTCGGGAACAGTAACTTCAACCATTCCAGGTAGTAACTCTTGTTTTTCACCCACTTCAAAACCTGAGTAGTGAATAAATCCATCTGGCCTTAGGTGATAAGATAACCCTAATTGCGTTTCTGGATTTTTTATATAACTTAGTTCGTTAACTCTGTTACTCATCTGTATAATTAGTTCTTTTAATGTTGGAACTTCCGCATAAGAACCTTCCCACTTAAGACCCATCGCACGATAAGAAGGAATGGTTACTATCTCACCAACTAGTGTTTTCATTAAAGCATCCCCCTCTATTAATTAATAATAGGAATATATAATTCTACAATTTCTTCTTCTACATCGTCTTCAAAATAAAAAACTTCCATTGGAAAAGCTTTCTCGAGACTTTCTTGGCGATATCCATTTTCCTTCATCCAGTAAAAGATTTTCTCATATCCTTTATCTACCGTTTTGTTTGAGCAGCTTATTTTTGCGTATGTTGTCATAGGTATACTTATAGCCATCATTCCATCGAGAATGGAAGAAAATTCATTCACTTCCACACAGGCAAAATAAGTAGCTATAAGACTATTTGCAAGGTACGGACAATAAATTACCTCATGATCTACTACATGATTCACTTCGTCTCTTCTATTCTCGAAATCTTGTTGAACATTCATCGCAACTTCTGGAAAGGACTGCGGAAAATTACCTGTCGCACTTTTTCCAACCAACTGAAGTTTTCTTTGAACCACTTCACACTTAAATGTAGCAATAGAATTCTGAATCATACAAACACCCGCTCTTTTTGGATAAATTCACCATTAATAGAATTCGATGTGAAATAGAAATATCCTTTTCAAAATTTGGAACTAACAACAATAATCAAATGGATGCAGGGGAGGTTGCGCAGAAAATATCCATGGTGCCTTTAGTGAATGGTCCGCCCAGTGCCACGCTGCCAACGATGCTGCACAAGAATCGATGGAGTGACTTTCATTTTCTATCCCTTTTGGCAGCCCGATTACATTTTGTTGTTCAAACCAAGTTTTAAGATATTTTCGTGATGAAAGATTTTGCTTATATGTAAGAACGTAATCCAATTCTTTTTTCGTTACTCTCGCCCCCATTGCTGCTCCAGGATGCACTTCAACTATAGAAACAGGGAAAGTTGTATGGAGTTTCTCTATCTCTCTTGTGAGTTTGATCCCTCTTAATGTAAGATATACCATTCTAGAGTATGTCGGTGGCATAATGGAACCTGGCTTCATCCCAAGGGAGATGATAAACTTCCGTAACTGTTTATCACTTACCCTGTCTCCACCACCATCCTGATAGGATAATGGCGCATCTATTCCGATGACGAGCTCATCTAATCCACTTAAGTCTATAATTTCGTTTAGTATTTCTTTGTCGCTAATGTTTGAGATCATTTTTTGGAACAATAAATGATTTTCATTCTGTTTAAAAAAGGTAAGCACGGTATCTTTATGATTACTTGGACCAGCCAAGTCCAGACCCATTACTATCAATTGACTCCCTCCCTTTAATAACAATTAGGCTGAAACAAGTGGTGTAACATCCTTTCTCTATCATCAAAAAATTGCTTCATAATCGTATAGTGTGGAGTCTCTTCCAAAGAGGTTTCACACATCCCTTCTTGAGTCAGTTCAAAAATTTTGGCATCGGGGTAAGCCATAACAATTGGAGAGTGAGTAGAGATGATAAATTGTGATCCATCTTGCACCAGCTCGTTGATTCTGGCTAGCATAGACATCTGCCTGAGCGGAGATAAGGCTGCTTCCGGTTCATCCAGGATATATAAACCCTTTCCTTGAAAACGCTCTACAAATGCAGCAAAAAAAGATTCCCCATGCGATTGCTGATGCAGTGATATTCCTCCAAACGAATCAATAATCCTTCTTCCGCCACCCGATTCTCGGTCCATTTCTTCAATATTAGTTGCGACATTATAGAAAGTCTCTGCTCTAAAGAAAAAGCTGTCATTTGGTCTCTCTGCGCCTTTTATCACCCGTAAATAATTGTCTAACTCAGAATGAGAATCATAGTTTGTAAAGTTGAAATTTAATGTACCTCCTTCAGGATTAAAGCCCAAAGCAATTGCAATTCCTTCAAGCAGTGTGGATTTACCCATTCCATTTTCTCCAATGATATAGGTGACATTAGGATGAAGATGAAGTGTGTTCAAGTCTTTTATTACTGGAAGGTTGAAAGGGAAGTGATTAAATGAGGAAATGGATTCTCTTTTCAATGTGACGCCTCTTATGTATTGCGTATCTTTCTCTAATTTCATCTTTTTCTCCCCTTTTTTGGAAATTAAACTTCTTGGTAAAGAATGTACCACAACCGAACAAACGTTTCCACTATTATGAGGTATCTTCCTATTGCATTCTTCCATAGCAAAAAGTAAAATGGTAGTATCCAAAGTATGGGGCTGATTGCAATGCTGGTGCTTGTCTCGGTCTTCAAAACCGCTTAATTGTTTTACCTGTAAAAAACCGTAACAAGTTCAGGTATATCAAGGTTTTCAACGTTTATCACTCAATATGTTTGGTACGGTCTTTTCGGTGATTTTATACAAAACCGATACAGTCCGATAAGGAAAACCGTACTGAACATTTACTCTTAGTCGCCTATTTTAATCCATAGGGGGCTTATTTTTATGCAGAAGAAAACTATACGTAAATACAAACGTGGGCAGGGTACGATAAGCACTAATAAGGTAACAAATGAACTTACTCTATTTGAAATGTTTGACCGCTTCATGACAGTAAAGAAAACTGAAGCTTTATCTTCCAGAACTATTACTGATTACTATAACAACTTTGAGTATTTTAAAAAGTATATTGGTGAAGACTTAACCACTGAAGATGTAGATGCTGATGTATTCCGTGGGTTCACCGGCCATATGTTACATGAATTAGAGTTATCACCGGTAACTGCAAACGTAAGGATTAGGACTATGCGTGCCTTTATCAGATACTGTTATATTGAAGGTTTTATAAACACACCAATACATGAAAAATTTAAACCAGTAAAAACACCTGAAGACACCTTAGAGTCACTCACACCGTCTGAAATAAAGAGATTGCTTTCTGTGATAGATGAAGATATGTACACTGGATTTAGAGATAAAATAATTATCCTGGTACTGCTTGATACCCTTGTTAGGATTTCAGAATTAGTTGCAATAAAGAGAAGTAATGTTGACCTTGAAGGGGGATTCATAACTTTAGAAGCAATGGAAACTAAAACGAGAAAGACTAGAACGGTTCCCATTTCTACTAAAACTATAAAACTGTTAAAAGAGTACATTAAGGAAACTGAAGATTTTGATGATGAACACCTTTTCTTAACTTATGATGGGCATGATATGTTTCCCACCACTGTACGAATGAGTTTAACAAAGTACGGCAAACTAGCCGGTATTACTAACAAAAGGGTAAGCCCACACACCTTCAGACATTCTGGTGCATTACTGTATATTATGAATGGTGGCGACCCTTTTTCGTTGCAAAAAATATTAGGACATAGTCATATGAATATGGTAAGAAAGTATATTCAAATGACAGATACAGATGTCAGAAGGCAACATAACACATTCTCACCTTTGAATAGTATCTTTTAAACTAAAAACGTTCCCACATTTAAGGGAACGTTTTTTAGTATTAATCTTTATAACCGTCTATCTCAATTGCCCAATCTATGAGTTGGTTTTTTAGTAAAGTCATATCCTTTTCATCTGACATCGCATAATCTGAAATAATGTCAGATACGATATCATCATAATCAAATCCTAAGTAGATAAGTAATTCTTTTGAGAAATACTCGCCTAAACCAGTGTTTAAATAATTGTCACTTATCTTATTTCCAAATTCCATTAACAATTCTTTCACTTCAGTTATTTGGTGTTTTTTCTTAATAGAGTACGTGTAAGTATCAATATTTTTTGTAAAGTGATTAACATTGTCATCAATTATTTTATCTAAATTCCAAAATACCTCTACCCCTTTTAATAAGATAATCGCTTCTTTTTCAGAATCAATTTTATTTACATTTTTTATTATTTCTTTTGTATATGTTTTCATCTCTTCCACCTCCTGTATTAAATGATACAGGAAAAATCACTAAACAAACCTGCTTAATTTATTGGTTATGATTGATTATGAACAAAACAAAAAAACTAGTGGTTCTCATAACTTTTACCTACATGTTTAATAAAGCTTTCTAATAATCATTAATGATACAACAAAAAAAATAGCCGGTGCATCTGCACCAGCCATTGAAGGGGGATTTTTCTAATGAATGTAACTTGTGAACACCACCGCTACACACCTTAAAAACTTTAATATTGATTTCAATCAACTAAATTTTCGTTACCTTCCAACCTACTTCTTCAAATGAATAACCTTGATTTACAGTAATATCCTTAATTTCAACTAGTTCAGGGTTATCTGAAAGTACTCGTTTCACAAAATATACAATGTATTCTAATCCATGTACTTTCATTCTTTCAGCAGTCTGATATTCGTTCTTAGATAGATAAAAAGTATCTTCTGTCCCTGAAGTTGCCTTTACTTCTATATGCAAAGGTTTACCGTCTCGTGTATAAGAAAGAATATCGTAACCATTTAAAGGATTGGTAGCAATAGTATCATCAACTTTAATCATGAAAGGTGTACCCTTTAATTTTAAACATTCGTGTTCATATACATATGCTTCACCAAGCTTACCAATTTCAATTTGGAATTTATGTAGAGTTAAATAATCTATTGGTTTCATTTGAAAATTCCGCTTTAAGTCTGCATAAGCATAAAGGGATGATAATTCTACAGTTTCATTTTCTATTATGTTTATATTTTCAATATCTGTAATATTAACTTCAAAATTCAGTTTTTTTTTAATGATTCAGTACAGTCCAAACAAACAATACGGTTGTTAATAGAACGCCAATTATGAGATAGATTCGTATATTCATTTCCGCAATTGGCACATGTGACCATATAACCTTTTCGTGTAAGCTTGACCATGATAGGCAGCAGTTTCCTATCTAGCTTTGCAATTTGTCCAAGCGTGGCAAATAAATCATTTAATGTCACAAATCCGTTATGTTCTTCACGTTCATTTAATAGTTCAAACATGTACTGAAACTTTTCAGGAAGCTTAAAAACACCTTCTTTAGTATTTAATATTCCATCTGAAAAATTATCACCCTTAATATTAAATTTCAATTCATCTACTTCAATACCAAGTTCAAAAATACAGTACCAACAAAATTGAATCTTTAAGGTTTCTAATTTAGAAGAATTTGTTTCTATTACATTTTGAACCTTCGCTAACTCCTCAATAGTTAGAATCTTTCTAGGTTTTTCTTTAACAACTTTCACTTTCGGTTGTTTATTCTGAATAAACTTTAATCTTTCTTTTTCCTTAGACCATATATCTTCAAATCCAAAAGAGTTTTTTAGATAGTCAAATGCAAATAGGAATTTGAAAAAACTATGTCTATAGCTTTCTTGTGAAGAAAATTTTTTATTTGGAAATATCTTTAAGTAATCTGCATAATTTACATTTGATACATCATCTTTTTCTAGTTCAAGGTATAAAAGTCTATTCACTGCACTTCTCATATTTTTCCTTGACCGTTGTTTATAGTGTGTTAAAAACTGTTCAATAATAACTTTACTATTCTCTGTCAACGAAGCTTCAATTTCTTCAGCAATTAGGTTATCTTGTGTTGCCACGTTATCACCCCGTATCTATATGTAATCATATTTTACCATATATTTCATAATTTTTCCTTATAAATGAATAAAAAAAAGAAGCACCTGATTCAGAATATTTACTGAACCAAGTGCTTTTTTGTATATTAATATTCAATTAGATAATACCTTTATCTTTTGCATCTTTTACAATCTTTTCCAAGCGTTCTGGAATTCTTCCATACCCAAGTGCATTACTAATCTCCGGTGTTTCAATAATAAGAAACTCATGGCTACCGTCTGGAAGCGAATAATAATTCAAGGCTTCGTAACTGCCGGAAACATAACTATGCTTTTGCAAACCTACTTTTTGCTTCAACATATCTAATTTTCGTGTTGGTGCAACTAACATATCGTATTTTTCCTTGCTTTCCTTCATCTTCCGAAGGTATTCCAATTTACTTGCTATCAATTCCAGCTTCAGCTTCTCTAATTCTGCATGGTACTCCTTACTACCTTTAAGCTTTTCAGCGTCAAGTTCTTCAAGTACTGATTTTACATCATCCGTCCTATACTTGTCGATAAGCTGAATTTCCTTCTGTACTTCCTGAATCTGCTTCTGAATTGCTTCCACTTTTCTTGCTTCAGCATCATAAACTTCCCCTGTAATATCACCAAGAATTTTCATCTTCTGAAACTCTGCATGTACAATAGAAGCTTCTTTCAGGTCCAATTTCAGTTGCATCAGTTCTTCCTGTTTACGTTCAAGTGCTAATTCATATCTTTCTTCGGTTTGGTCTGCCTTATTAAATAAGCTTAATAATACTTTTTTCATTATTAAATTTCCCCTTTGCTGGTTGTAGTGGTATTACCTTTTAATCTTGATAAAAGTGAAGCTTTCCGTTCTTCAACTGATTTTGTTGGTACAGAAGTCGGACTGCCTGCACTAATATTTAAACCTAGCTTTTCAGCTTCCATGCGGTTGCTTGCGTCGATAACGTGTTTGAACATAGAATGAAACTGGTTCATTTCTTCTTTTGTCATAGTTTCTTTTTCAACAAATTCCATAACCCTTTTTCTAAACTTCTCTACTGCTGATAGTACATCTGAAGGTATTAGAACTTCATTCAATTCATCAATATAAGAAGAGAACCCTTCAATTTCCTTCCAAGCGTAGAAGGTCTTTGTCGAAAGTCCATGCTTTGATACAAAATTATTTATTGTAAATCCGTCCTGTAATCGTGAAACTACATAATCTTGTGCAACACCTATCTGTCTTTCGTTTAATCCTTGTGGTAATGTTACATCTGCAAATGTTTTCTTCATGGTCCTTTTTCCCCTTTACTTTACATTCAATTTTTTGATATTTACTTCAACCTTCTTTCCTGATACATTCACCCATTTCCCTATGGTTTTGTGTATTTCATTCTGATAGAAGTTGGTTGTGAAAAGTTTGTTTATAATAGCGACACAACGCTTCTCATGGATTCCCTTACTCATATATACTTGCAGTTCGTGAAGGTCGCTTAGAATACTACTCTTTGCTTTTCGTGAACGTGCAACGAATATTGGTATATGATAATCTTCTTTCACTGTTACTTGTGGAAGGTCATATTTAAAAACTTGTTCCTTCACTGATAAAACTGTATCTTCCAGCATCAAGTGAACGATTGCTTTCTGCTGGTGGTGTGTGCCGGTTTCAATAGAAGTTTTTATATATTGAAGGTTCTGCTTTACGGTTTCCATTTGTCACACTTCCTTTATGTACTGTTTTAAGGTTTCTTGCTATATACACATTTTTCAAACTCTTAATTTCCTGTTCACCTATACCAGCACCATCAAAGGCTTCCAGTATCTTTCTTTCTATTGCTGGTTGTAATGGAATTGTTCCGTTCTCTAACTTGCTGATATATGATGTATCAACACCCACTTTTAAAGCCAGTTCCCGTTGTGTCAGGTTCGCCAGTTGCCTTGAGTGTTTTATTCCTTCATGGTTCAAATTACTTCACTTCCTTTATATTTGTTTAAGTCGTATCTGTTTTTTGTCTTGTTGTATTAGATTCACAGATTATGAATAATTGACATAAAGAAAAGAGTGCCGGAATAGTCCGACACCCTTACACACTTTATCCTTCAACCGGTGGTAGTTGTCATGATAAAGCACACGAAAAAGAAATAATGAAAATTGTCATGGTTCTACACAAAATAGAATATCTTCATCATTTTTTATTAGAAAACTTTCTTATGTATGTATCATTTCAACACTGAAAACTTTCTATTAATAGGTACTTCAAGAACCCCTGAAGTAAGACAAAGGACAGAAGAATAACAGTAAATCCCGAATTATATTAAACCCAGGGTTCTACCCAAAACCACCTTAAATACGGATGATTACAGTTGCAGCACCTACCATTTTTAAATTAAAATCCGAACTATTCCCTTCTGAAAAATAATCAAATGTAAAAAATTTTATAATTTTGTTTAACAGGTTTTTCAGATTCTGTTTCCAGTGATTCCTGATATACCCCCATTGCATATTTCCTGTGTTGTTTACTGGATATTGTTTAATAGTTATTGTTTAGTTCAAAATTCTTTAATGGACCGATTAAAGATATTTAAACAGACTTGTTAAAGTTAGTTACACAAGTAGGTAACGGTGTCCCTGTATTTTATTCAGTTTGGTAAAGTATAGGCACTGAAAAAAATATCAGCCATTATTTACAGGCAAACCCCACAAAGACAGACACCCCCGTCACCCGTTCACCCCATACATGACTTTTTGAATATTAATCTTTAACTTTAGTTATTCAATTCATCAGCACACATAAAGAAGCTTCTGATAAATATGTTTTAACTTCATTCGGTTTGTTCTTCTGATTGCTTCAGCTTTGCTTGTATGTTTCAGATTCCCACCAGCTTCCTTGTGTCAATTCTATATAATTTCATTGATACGTTTATATTCATCAGCAACATACACCGTTACAACACCAGCAAACGCTTCTGTATATCCATTGGAATAATTACTTATTTGTATCTAAATAGTTACTTGATACTATCCACCTACCCTATCCACTTCAGAAGCTTCAGGTGGTTCTGTATTGACTGGTATAGTCACTGGATATAATAAAGACCGGTCCACATTAAAAGCCGGTTATTCCCTACCCTTTTAAACCGATAAGGGTATACCCCTTTAATTTTGATAGGGTACACCCTTTTCAATTATATGCATCAGATATAGAGTAACTTTTTGCATACAGTTTAATGTATTGTATATTCATAATAGGGTTACATAATCATACCTATGGGAAGTGGAAAGTATGTATAAACGTTAGTTTAATAGCATTTCACAAAGTTTATTTTTTATCGTCTATGCACCATTTTATGCAAAACCTTCCGTAGCAACGTTTTTTGCGGTTTTACTGAATGTTAAAAGTTTGTGAAACAGTCCACCAATGAATAAACTGATAATTCGTACAATGGTTAGAAGTCCCTATTTTCAATTTGTCTATAAACCCTTTTAAATTGATTTAGATGTTTTGATTTGATTTTTTCTTCAGTTCTTATTTGTTATATAACCTACCTACCAATCTATACCAACTATGTTAAACTAGTACCAAGTGCTTATTAGGAGGTGATTCATATGCACACTATTCAGTTTGTAGATGCTAAGTCAAAGATAGTTATCAGTGAAAGTATTGTCGATGAAGAACAGAAAGCAAAGGATACGGTAACGAGGTTTGAAAACACTGGTGGTCAGGAATGTGTCCTGTTTAGTCCTGATAGAACCGTGTATAAAGCAACCTACTTCACAAACACCACGAAAGGCAAACTACATAAAATCTACTTCAAAGTACAGGAACAACTCACCCCAGAAGATTACATTAAATAACATAAAAGGTGGACTGCTTTGACGGTTCACCTTTTACAGTGTAAAGAAAAAATATTGACTAACTCTTTTCTTTTCTACATCCACACCGCAATACATGAACTTTTCCATCCACTTCACACCTAGTTTTTAGTAGTGTAAACTTATTTTTGTTCACACATTAGTCACAACTTTGTAAAGTACAATACTGCTATTATTAATTCCTCGTATAATACCACCAGTATATTTACCTGTTCTTACAGTTTCATATTCTTGGTCTAACAATCTTCACTTTAAACTCTTTGTTCAAATACATATTCCAAACCTTTTCACCAATCCAAGTAAATACCTGGTTAATTGTAAGCCATTTAAACTTATCACTTCTCCATAATTCATGATAATAACGTATAGCACCAGCCATACAAATGAACGTTCTATCATACCCCCATTTCCTGACCATATCTTTTATACGGTCTGTATCTCCACATTTAAAACAGTATTCAAATTTAAACACACGTTTATAACGTTTT
Source organism: Bacillus sp. CHD6a (assembly GCF_001293645.1). Lineage (GTDB taxonomy): Bacteria > Bacillota > Bacilli > Bacillales > Bacillaceae_I > Sutcliffiella_A. The sequence continues at coordinate 87,349 of NZ_LBMD01000001.1, read as the reverse complement.
CCCCACTCATTCATTAATACTGAACCACATATTTCTAAATCGATTTCGCTTAATACTTGTTCTGACATTGGTACCATCCTTTCATTAAATAGTTGCTTACAAACCATAAACAACTTTTTATAAGAAAGTAGACTTTTTTTCCTGTAATTTATTGATAGCAGCTATTTTTCAAAGAATAAAACTTTTTCACCGTTATTAATACCTTCTTGAAAGAAAGGGGAACACCACCCCTTCCTTCCAAGCTTTAAAACCTAAACAATAATCCTGAAAAGATACCCCTGAATAATAACCGTGTATTTGTCAGCTATTCTTTTATCAGATTACTAATGGTTTGTTTAATATATTGGGGGAAGTGCTTTTCTTCCCCACCCTGAACGAATGTAAAGGGTTGTCTTTTGACCTTGACCTTAGAATTTTTCAGGTACTAAATAGGATTATATCTAATAGAATAGAGTTACCGATTACCCCAAAAACCACATTCACCCTTACTCCCCCAACGGTTTCATCGATTCATGTTAGGTTAAGTTTTTTGACCAAAACGGAGGTTTCAGGTTAGTTTTTTTGACCTCGGTTAGATAATTTGTAAATATGAAAAATATTCACCCCTTGTTTGTCGTACTTTTACCCCTGTTCAGATACCTAATAGTAGGGAAAAGTAGTGAAGTTACAAAAAACCAAACTTCAAAACTTTCCTAACCAATACAATTAGACGGGGGAAAATGAAAATGACAGTTGCTAAATTGAAAGAGTATATTGATAGAGAAACAGGGGAACTGGTACGAGGTAATTTACTAGAAGAAGGTTTTGAAGGGAAAGTCATTACACAAGAATCACAGGACAAGATTCTAAAATATCACGCTGAAAAGAAACAATACGATAACTATAAAGATATTGCCGGGGGTTTCACTTTTATGTTAATAGATACATTGAAAGCTTTTAATGAAGATATTAGTTTTACAGATATGGAAAAAGCCAGAATTATGTTCTTAGGTAGCTATGTATCATATGAATCACATGGTAGATACTTAATTACGAACAATAACAAATGTATCCTAAAAAGCGATTTACAGGAATTGCTTGAAATTAAGGGTAAGAAAGAATTTTACAATCTATATAACAAGATGGTCGAAGCGGGAATTATTGAAGAAGAAGTAAAAAGTCGTTACGAGATACGTCTGAAATGGAATAGCAGCTACCATTTCAAAGGCACGTTAAAAGGTGCTGGTGTATCTTCTGCTGATACTGTTAAAACATATGATAGACAGATTCAAGAGTTATACAAGGCAAAAGGGAAAAATGGCAAAAGCATTAATACACCAAAGAATCTTTACATTATGTTTATGATGCTTCCTTTTCTTCATATTGAATCAAGTGCATTATGTAAATATCCTAATAATCCAATAGAAGAAGGTTCAGAACCACTTCAACTGAATGAACTGGCGAAAATGTTTGGTTATAAACCATCAGCATTCAGAACCTTACTATTAAAATGCACCTTATTTAAAACTAATGTATTTTTAATTAGTGAAGGCATTGATGCTGGTGAAAGATATACAAGAATATTTGTAAATCCATTTGTAGCATCCAGAAGCCATAAAGCACCTAATCCGTCCTTACTGGCTATGTTTCCTAATATAGGGGAAGCTATTGTGAAGAATATTATGGATAAAAAAAAATAAAGGAGATAAACAACTCTCTCCTTTATTGAAGATTATCCATCCGAGAACTCTTCCTGAACTTCTTCAATTAATTTCAATAACGTATCACTTCTTTTGGAATTAGAAGTCATTCTTATACTGTTTTCTAGTAAGTATTTTTTGAATTCTTTATCAGCAAAAATTTCTTCTGATGATAATAACTTATTTTTTTTATTTTTTGAAACATATTCTCTCATTTTATCCTTAATAAGACTTTCTGTAGATTTTTTAAACTTGTAATCTTCTGAAGGAGATACAACGAAAGAATCGGAGTAATAATTTTTTGAAGCAGATACTTCTTTCTTTACAGATGTCAATTCTCTTCTAATAAGACTTAACTCTTCCAAAAGAAATTCGGTTGGTTCACTAATAGTTTTTTGGTCTAAAGAAGGTACTTTAAATTGTCCAAAATTCCCCAAAAAAGTCGAGAAATCAGGAGTTGATTGTGCTTTCTCATACGTTGCATTTATTCTCCTAGCTAATTCTTCCTTAAAGTGAACTACTTTAGAAAACCTTAAATCTTTTGGATAAGTAATGTGTTCAATAACTCCGGTATCAAAAATAAAATCCGTCTCATCATCTTTAATTATAATTGTCGGTTTATCGAATGTTAACCTCATTCCCAATTCAAACATTACATTTGGATTCCTACCACTAATATCACAAACTACTATGTCTGCATTATAAATGTTCTGTACTATCCTTTTATGTATTACATCAATTTCTCCATCAGAATCACTTACAATATCTGTTTTAAATTTTATACCTTCTATTATGCTAGTGGCTTCTGTAATTATCGATTTAACTTCTGCCCAATGTTCCGCAGAATAACCAGGCATTGATGCTATCGGCATAATGATACCACATCTTCTAACTATATCTTTTTTCAATTTACAAACCCCTTTAAATTTTAAATGAATCTATTTGTTTAGTATTTCTTTCGCAGCCACTAATGAAAAATTAAATTGTTTATTTTGGAAAAGTTTATCTGTAATTAACTCTTCTTTAATTCCTAATTCTTTATACAGGTAAATTGTAATTAGGGCGTTCATTCTTTCAATGGCAAAATATTGTTCTTGTCCACTAAGTACAAATTTTTTATTGGATTTATCATAATGAGTAAGATAATTCCTTGTATCTACCAGTTGTAAAATAAAACGCTTTCTATTATCACTATTTCCTATTAAAGTTGTTTTATTATTCTGACTTAAACCATTTATCAATTCTTTTAATCTTTTACTTAAAGAATATTCATTTGCAAACGCTAATTTATTCTCAAGGATTTCAATAAAGTCCTTATTAAATTCATTATCATTTAAAATATCTCTTAATTTTTCAACAGACTGTGTATATTCAGCATCTTCAAACATGATACCTTCTTTTGTATTACGATGGTAAACTTCAAGTGTTTGAACTGCGTTTAAAAACTTCTTTTCAAGATACATTTTGCTATAAAAATTACTTAAGTAAAGGTTCAATACTTCCTTTAACTTTTCTCTTTTGCTAAACCACGAATTTAATACTGCTGAAAGGTTATGTTCAATCTCATGTAAATTTACCAACACATCAAAGCTTTCAAATTTCTTAGGTTGCTTAACTTCTTTTTGTACAAAAAACAAATGATATTTTTTTCGGGTATTCACATTCGGATTATCTATTTCACCATAAAGAATTATAGAATCGAAGTAGGTAGAAGTTCCAAGAAAGAGTGTAAATAAGTTCCTCAAACTATACATCTGTTTTTCAAACCAGGATGCAGTTTGAAACACAGTAGGAATTATGTTAAAACCACCCCTATAAACCCATTTTATGTCTTCATTAACGTTTCCGCTAAGATTAGTAGTATATGCTTCTTCAACGCTAGCATTAATAGAATCAACATGTACTTTAAAGAGGTTAGGTTTGGTGAATTTAATATTGTCAATCCCCTTTACCTTATCATCTTCAATTAATACAGTTCTAGTAAAGGGTACTTTTGCCGTCCATTTATTAAATAAAGTAGGGTAAAATATCATCGAGTGAAAATTAATTAAATCATTCTGTTTATTAAAATGTCCCCCAACTATAAATTTTTGAATACTATAAGTTTCTGTTGAGAACCCTGGGATATGTGTGTTGGAATTTATTTTTATAGAATCAAATAATGTTATTTTCTCACCCTTATCTGTAAACCCTAAGATACAACTTGTATCAAACGTATCTGAATTAAAATATAAACTTCTTCCTTCTGAATTATTCAAATCCCCAATAAGTTCTAAAGTAATTTTGTCATGCTTATAGAATAAAATACCTGATACTTTTTTATCACTATTAGGCAACCACCAATTACCTTTTAATTCAAATTCATTAAACATTGATTGTTTACTTGCATGTACGCTAGCCAAATTGAGTTCACCCCTTTAATAACTTTAGAAGTATCTATTCGGTTTTCATTTAGTCCTAATCTTATAGAAAGCATCAATTGCAGATAACAAGTTATAAAATATCCAATCAAAGTAAATGCCTGTAGGATAACCTTTCTTTTGTTTCATATCACTGTGTCTAATGTTAAATCGGTTTAGCAAATCAAAAAGTTCTGATTCATCCTTACCCATAAACTCTGTCTTAAGTTCTTTTCTGTTTTCTTCAAGTACCCTTCCCAAAATTAATAAGGCATTCCTCCTATCTGTTTCAGAAGATTTATGGTGTAAGAATAATGCTTTAGCTTTCTCCACTTCATTACTGTTATTTACATCATCTAAGTTATTTTCATCAATAGTAATTTCAGTGTTCACTAGAATGTCCAAACCATCGGTAACACCTATTCTGATTTCACCTTCTTCAGTCAGATAATAGCCATCATCATACTTAGATAATACTCGATTAATTTTTTTTCGGAAGTCATTTTGATAATCTACTTTTAATGCACCATAATTTAATGGTGCATTAAAAACCATTTTTCCTGAATGTACATCAATATACTCATAAAACAATTCAATTAAATCAAATATATCATCTTCTTGGTAATTAAATTCAGGTTTGAAAGGTAATATATGTACCTTGTTAAATCTTTCAATAGAAAAGAGAGAGTAATCATGTCCTGCTTCATCGAATAACTTTTGAAAACAGCCAAACGGTTTATATTCATTGTAAATCTTATCTAAATAATACCTCATCTCTCTTAATGAAATGCGGTATTTTTCTTTAACTAGACCATTTCTTTCAGAATAGTATTGTTTCTTTTGCAAAAACTCACCCCACTAATTCATTAATTGTTTTGTAAATAGTTATTTTAACCAATCTCGAACTTCTTTTAATCCTTTATAGGTTCTTGCAAACACACTGTTTTCTTCCAAGTAATCAAGTCCTTGAATAGTTATCTTTGCTGAAGAAAAGGAAACAATATATACAACATCATTTGCATACATTACTCCTAAGTTCCTAACAAAACCACAATCCCTTATTAGTTCAGCAAGTTCCCCCCACTGTTCAAATTCTAGTCCATAATCTTCACGCTTTGGTTCGTTACCTTTTTCAATCTCCTTCAAGATACTGTAAATCAATTTTTTTCTATTTATCTCCTTCATCCCCTTTAGCTTAACCTTCTTCAAGTATATAACAATTTTCCCTAATTGTAGCTAAAAACTGCAATTTTATTACAAACAAAATCCACCTGTATGCTTTACAGTTATACGATTCAGATATATTAATAACTAAAATTGTCTGAAAGACAACTATCTATTGTTATAGGTTTGTAAAAAGCAATATTAAAAAGAAAAAGGTGGAGAAAAAATGAAAGAATTAAAAGTTAATTTGTCAGATGTTTGTTATAAAAAGTTAGAATTTATTGCTGAAAGTCAAAACCTTATTTCAGGATTAGATTTTAGCCTTGAAGATACCATAGAAGGTATTATTCATGCACATTATATTTGCCAAATTGAATTTAAACATCAAGAAGAAAGCAAACCTGTTATCTCATTTAAGTTCAATAGTTAATAAAAATGACCGTTGATGATTTACCAACGGTTTTTCTGCTTGTATTCCTATCATTTTTCATTCATAATAAAACCGTGCGATATAAGAGTAAAACCGAAACAGTATTTACAAGAAAACCGAGTAAATGCTGAAATAAACGTTGATTTAACAACCTTTTATGGGGCTGATTGCAATGCTGGTGCTTGTCTCGGTCTTCAAAACCGCTTGTGAGGCGCGTGCCGTCTCAGGTGGGTTCGATTCCCACGCAGTCCCGCCATACATAATCTTCACCAATCCTCAATTAATCATTACAATTATCGAGAAATGTTTTTTTCACATAAAAGAATGGCAGGAACAAGTCCTACCATTTTTCAAGTTGTAATGTTACTCTCCATCCAAAGCCATTTCAGGATTTCGCCCAAACATTACATAGTCTGTGGATATTGGTAAAATGTCGATAATGCTATTAGTGTTTAATAGATTATCAAACGGAGTTCCTCTTACTGTAACAATTTGAGACTTACTGTAAATATCTCCGTTGAAATTAGTCGACATCAAAATACCATTTAAGAACGGATTTTCTTCACTTCCGTAGAAAATGGTTCTTGTCTGCCCTGGAGCTAATGTGAATACCACTTCTCCTGCAAAATTAGCTGGATTGCTTCCTCGACGGACTAGGAGAACTATTTGCAAGCTAGCTGCACTACGGTTGTTAAATGTTTTTTCTGCCATTTTTTCACCCCCTTTTCTTTGAATTACTATATATTATTCTAGTAATTCCAAATTGCTAGGGTAAATATAATAGTCAAATCTATTAAATTTCAAAAAAAAATAAAAGAACACCATCGCATTCTAAATGGAGAATACAAAGGTGTTTCTTAAATTAATCTTGAATATTATGCTCAAACCAACCTACCAAATCTTCTGGCCACTTATCTTCATTTATGATCTTCGGTGTAAAGCCGCCCATTTCAATTAGGATATACCTTGCAGAAGTCTTTATGATAAAATAATCTTCCGTTGGAGTCGGAATAATCTTTTCTATTTCAATATCATGTTTTTGGAGAAAATCTTTAATATCATCCTCTTCCTTCGTGCTCATCGCCTGGGAAGGTGAATCAAAAAGTGTGTCGTTTGATCCCCGTACCATTTTTCTACGTCTTTTTGGTATGTTTTCGTTGATCACTTCTAAGATGCGAATGATTTCAGACAGGCCAATTAAAACCATTCCTGTAACAAGTGACCCCAGAAAAGTAGTAACGAAAAATAAAAAACTGTTTGCTTGTGATCCACCGATAAGCCCAAGCAATAAACCTAGTGCTATTACTATACTACCTACTACTTTAAGTACTGCACCTATTTGATTTTGCATAGTATCTCCCCTTTTCTCTCTATACACTATGTATTCCACTTTCGACAAAAAAATCCTCTTTTGACTATAAATGTTTAATAAAAAAAGAGCCCTGCTCATATAGGCAAGACTCCTAACAAACCATTATTATCTAATTTGACCGTCACCAGTCATTTGGAATTTAACCGTTGTTAATGCAGGTAATCCCATCGGACCACGAGCATGAAGTTTTTGAGTAGAAATACCGATTTCAGCACCGAATCCTAATGCTCCACCGTCTGTGAAACGTGTAGAAGCGTTGTGGTAAACAGCTGCTGCATCTACAAGCTTCATGAACTTGTTGGCAGTTTCTTTGTTTTCAGTGATGATAGCTTCGGAATGCTTCGTACCATATTTATCAATGTGGTCGATTGCCTCGTTACTATCAGAAACCACTTTCACTGCAATATCCAAGCTCAAATACTCGTTTGTCCAATCTTCTTCTCCAGCTATAACTGCTCCAGGAATTGTTTTTACAACTGTGTCGTCCCCGTGCACAGTAATCCCATTTTCCTTGAACATGTTGATTAAAGCTTCTTTATTGGCGTGGAACCATGCTTCATGCACAATCAATGTCTCTGCTGCGTTACAAACCGCCGGACGGTCCGTTTTGGCATTAACCACAATAGATAAAGCTTTCTCCAAATCCGCATCCCTGTCAATATAAAGGTGGCAATTTCCTACACCTGTCTCTAGAACAGGTACTGTAGCATTTTCTACGACTGCATTAATAAGGGACGCTCCTCCACGAGGGATTAAGACATCAATATGCTCTTTCATCGTGAACAACTCTTGAGTTGCTTTGCGGTCGGTACTTGCAATAAATTGCACCGCTTCTTCTGGAATAGAAGTGGTCTTTAACGCTTTGTGAATCACATCTACAATCGCCTGGTTGGAGTTGATCGCAGATGATCCGCCTTTTAGTACAATCGCGTTTCCGGATTTCAACGCAAGTCCAGTCGCATCAACTGTAACGTTTGGACGTGCTTCATAGATCATACCTATAACACCAAGTGGTACGCGAACTTTCTCTACTTGCAAGCCATTTTCCAAAGTCCAGTCCGAAAGAATGTCACCAACAGGATCCTCTAGTTCCGCAACTTCTCGTAGCCCATTAGCAAAATCTGCAATTCGGTCTTCAGATAGTGCCAAGCGGTCCATATAAGCCTCTGTATAGCCTTTTTCGCGTCCTTTATCCAAATCCTTATTATTGGCTTCAAGGATATGGGAAACGTTTCTTTCCAAAGTGTTGGCAATATGCTTAAGAATCTCGTTCTTTTCTTCTGTTGTCAGTAGGCTTACTGCCTTTGCTGCTTTCTTCGCTTCCTTTGCTTGAGTTTCTACATTTGTCTCTACTAATAAAGACATCAAATTCCTCCTAATTTTTATTTCCATACTTAAACCGCTCTCGATTTGCGAACCGGGCTTCGCTTTCCAAGGGGCGCTTGTGGAATCTCCTCGGCTTTACCCGAGGCCACTGAAAAATTGATAACGTAAAGTTTTTATTGATTCCTAGCTGTTGATTGGAGCAAAAGGCGAAGACTCCTGAGGGAGATAAAGGTAGCTTGAGACCCCGCAGCGAATAGCGAGGAGGCTCAAGCACCTTCCCTAGGAAAGCGAAGCCATTTGCGGAAATCAACAGCGGTGTTTAATAAAATTTCAAACTCAAGGTCTTTTTCATGTACCTGCGGGGTCTTCGCTAACCACTACCACGTAAGAGTCTAAACCCGTTGCTACAATCATCAGCTACGCTATCTAAATCCCAACCGGAATGGATGCTTCTAAATGACATACTAAATCGTCATTTTTCACCACTTCTTCGTCGTATTTATCTTTAGTTTGGTCGTACTCTCTTAATTGTTCGGAAGAGTAGTTGACCACGCCAAGTCCAATTCTGTTACCTTCAGAATCTAGAATACGAACGACAGATCCTTCTTGGAAATAGCCTTTCACCTTACTGATGCTTGAAGGTAATAATCTTTGTTTGCCTAGCATGGAAACATCGGCACCTTCTGCTAGTACTACTTCACCCTCTGGTCCTGAGTTAAACGCAATCCATTGTTTTTTGTGGTTTAAGTTCACTGCAGAATCCTTCGATTCAAAATACGTTCCAGTTGCTTCTTTTTCGACTGCTTGCAGTAGAATGTTTGGTACTCCTGCTTTTCCTAAAAACGCAGGTATTCCAGACGCCATGGCAATCTTCACAGCATCAATTTTTGATTTCATTCCGCCTGTACCTACGGAGCTGCCAGGATCTCCTGCTGCCGCTTCGATTTCAGGGGTGATTTCTTCCACCTTGCGTAAAAGAGTGGCATCCGGATTTTTGCGCGGATCTGCATCATACAATCCGTCGATATCAGATAAAATTAGCAACATATCTGCATCAACAAGTCCTGCCACTTTTGCAGAAAGTGTATCGTTATCCCCGAATTTCAGACGGTTTACCGTGACGGTGTCATTTTCATTGACGATCGGTACAATACCACGCTCTAAAAGAACATTTGCGGTGTTGCGCGCGTTATTGTAGCGATTTTCATCCGAAAAATCTTCTCTTGTAATTAATATCTGAGAGGCAACGTACCCGTTAGATAAAAACAGTTCGCTATAAGCCTCCATCAACAAGCCCTGTCCAATGGACGCTGCTGCTTGTTTTTCCGGTAAACTTGTTGGTCGATCCAGGCAGCCTAATTTTCTATATCCTGCTGCCACTGCACCTGAAGAAACCAATAAGACTTCATAGCCTTGATCCTTCAGTTGAGCAACTTCATCAACAAGCCTTTCTAGTTTTCTTCTGCTAATTTCACCATGTGAACTTGTCAATGAGCTGCTTCCAATTTTTATTACTACCCGTTTTGTCTTATTATCGGGGGTCATTCAATCACTCCTGTACTAACATAGTTGTAAAAATTACTGTAAAACCAATTCTTTTTCTTTTTCAGCACTGATTTCTTTTGAACGTTCTGCTGCACCTTTAATGGCTGCTGAGATTGCTTTACCGCCACCATTTTCACTTAATGCTTCCAAGCCAGCTGCGGTGGTACCATTTGGAGAAGTTACTTTCTTACGTAGCGAAGCAGGTTCTTCGTTATTTGTCTGCATCATTTTTGCTGCTCCAAGAATTGTTTGGGCAACTACATCACGGGTTACTTCTTCGTCAAGTCCTGCAGCCTTCGCTGTTTTTTCCATGTGCTCCATTAGATAATAGAAATATGCTGGACCACTTCCGGCTACTCCTGTGAAAACGTCCATTTGCTCTTCTTCAATGGTGTAGACTTTGCCGATTGTTTCAAGGATGACTTTCGTGTCTACCATATGATTCATCCCAACATGCTTCCCTGCTGAAATCGCTGTTGCTGATTCACCAATCATGCTTGACGTGTTAGGCATTACGCGTATAACAGGTTGCCCTGGATTCAATCCTTCTTCCATATAACTAGTGGATACGCCTGCTAATACGGAAAGCAGTAATTGTGACGAATTTAGTTGATCTTTTAATGAAGCTAGTGCAATTTCTATATCTTTCGGTTTCATGGCTAATACGATAATGTCTAGTTCACTCATATTCAAATCCTGCTTCATGACGCCACGAACACCGTATTTATTCTCAAGTTCCATTAATCTGTCGATGTTAGATCTATTACTTACTACAACATTATTGGCAGGAATAATTTCGCTTGCTACAATTCCTGAAATCATCGCTTCCGCCATCGATCCTGCTCCAATAAATCCAATTACTTTTTCTTTCAGCATCTAATCGCCCCCGTCTGTCCGTTCGTTTTTAACAACGTTTATAATCGTAACATGTAGAGGATGTATATCAAGGGTGTTTGCGCAATTAGTTCGCATGAAAGCCAGATAGTGAGTGTAAACGCTACCAATAATATCGACCTTCGTGTAATTCCAGCAGAAGCGTAATAATCGCTGATTATGAGCAAATATGGCCAAATTTGATGATGGATAAATGTGGGATACTACTCTAGAGCTTCATTCCAATGGGTTTTCACATAAATAAACAGTGTACCCACAAAAGGATACACTGCAAAATACATATCTAACTGGCTTTTTTCCACTGCTTCATCACTTTTCGAATTTCCTCCGCCATTGTCCTACAAGCTTCTATTTCCGAAGAGGAGAGTTTCATTTCTCCATATCGCACTTTCGCATACAACTCCATGAAGCTTTGCTTAAATGTGGTCTCCCGTTTTAACCATTCCTCCAATGTTTCATTTGGTAGACGGCCACGGTTCTTTTTCATTGCCAATTGCTCCAACTCAAACATTAGTTTCCTTACTTCATCTTCCGGTGGCTTTTGTTTTCTTCTACCAGCGAATAATCCTTCACCACTTCTTTTGGTCATCGTAGCATTAAATTGCTGTTCAGTCTGTATCTCTCTTTTTTGGTTGTTCACTTTTTTCTTATTTAATAGGAGGTAAAGGACAGATAAGAAAACAATGATACAAACAGCTACCACTACAGGGCTATCAAATAAGCCAGAAGATAAGAGCTCAGCGGTTTCCGTTTCTTCCTCTTCCCCCATCTCAATGGCTCCCTCCTCTTGAGGACCTCCTGACTGAATAGTCCAATCATGCAAACCTAACAGATAAAATATTGGCCTAGCCAGCGTATCAAAAATAATACTAATGCTTACACCAAATAACGAAAGCCCCACTGTTATCAGATATTTACCTACTGTTGCAAAGAATGCAGAAACAGCAACGATGCTTACAATAACGGCTGCAGTCGCACCAACTACCCTTTTTTGCATATAAGGGTTGCCGGTTAAATGAATCACAGCATTTCCACTGTACAAAAAAATAACAAGAGCCAGCTGCGCCCCGAATAGAATCATTAATGTAAGGCCATGAGGATAGTCAACCAATGTTCCAGCACCGTATACAAAAGGCATCCAGATGAATGACATAATCAACAGTGCAAAAGTGGAAATAAACCTTTCCTCTACAAAATACATAAATGCGCGGAAACTAATAATAGACCCGATAATAAGAGAAAGCCCAATGCTATAGGAAGATAGATAAGCAAAAAGAGCTAATAAAGGTGCTATAAGCATGATGGCCACATAGCTACTTGGAAGTTTGTTGTTTAAAAAACCAAAAATCGCGATGGCAAACCCATATGGCAACAAAACACCCGCAAAAGAAGGTAGATTTCCGGAATCTAAGTACAAGAGCAAAATAAAAAAATAAAGTATATTAAGCTCAAGCAATAAATGAATGCAGTTTCTCCATAGATTACCCATTTACAGCCTCCTTCCTTGCTTCAGATCGCCATGTAATTAGATTACAACTATCATCCTTTACATCAAGAAGGTTTACATTTGTGCCAGTGGGCAGCCTCCACCCTTTCAAGCGCTCTTCCTCACCACAAAGAATTACGTATGGTGTATGTGCAGCATGTTGAAAGGTTATTCTTTCAAAAGTTGGCATGCCAATGGACACACTGTTTCCTTGCAATCTCGCCAACATGGTTAACGCAGTTTGCAAATGGCGCTTGCCTTCCCCATAAGGCAGTTCAAAATAACTTGGTGTCCCAACTCTCTTAATGTTTACAAGTAAGGAATAAGGAATATTAAATTTTGTTGCATGATGTAACAAATGGGTAATACCCTTGATTCTCTCTTCTAAATTACCAGATCTAATGTCAAACACAATTAACCAAGAAAATTGAGAAGTCTTTTCATACATTTTGGTCTGAAGACTTGTGACTTTAGCAGAAGCTTTCCAATGAATTCTATTAAAAGAATCCCCGGCTGTATAATCACGGGTACCTATAATTGTGCTAACATCTTCAAAGAGGGACGACCGAGTAGGATAAGTGCCCTGATTCTTTGGCACAATTCTTTCCAAACCGGTTACAGGCATCTGTTCAGAGTAAACCAGCGCTTCAAATTTCGTCAGATCATTCTTTTGGAGATACACTTTTCCAAAATCAATGAAATGAGATATTTGCAGCTCAATATGATGTAATTTAGCCACTCCTCTTTCTAATGCAGTAAAAGGAATTTCAATGACTACTTCACTTTTACCCATTAAGGAAAATGGCAGGTATATCTGGCTAATTCGTGTTCTCCTGTCTCCGTTTTGAAACTCTATGTTATTATCAGCAACAAGTTGGATGCGTCCAGAAAAAATAGGTAACCAGGAAGGTTGTTCGATCTTCAATTTAATAATCCCTGTTTCTCCAGGGAAAACTTTCACTAGCCCGTCCACAATTGTAAGCGTCAGTTTTTTCCCTACATTGGCTAAATAATAGTAGGAGACAACGAAGTACATAAAATACAAGCTTCCCATAAAAAATATGATCGGATGTCCTGTAAAGAAACCGATTGCAATAATGACAAATGCGCATGCTCGGAAATAAATATGGTGCGTCAGGTTATCTACTTGTTGATTCCACCTAGTCATTCCTATAATGTCGCCTCCACAGGCACTACTACTCTTGCCAACACTTCTGTCACAACTTGTTTATTGGTCTTCTTTAACGACCCTTCCATTGTTAGAACTAATCGGTGACTTAAGACATATGGAGCCATTTTCTTAACATCTCCTGGTGTGACGTATTCACGACCATTTACAAATGCTGCCCCTTGTGCGGCTCTCATTAATGCCAATGTCCCACGCGGGCTTACCCCAAGCTCTATTTCTTCATGATTTCTCGTCATATGGACAATATTGAGTATGTAATCCTCTACTACGGAAGATACTTTGACCTGTTTCACCTGTTCCTGCAGTTCCATTACTTCCACCTTGCTAAAGAAAGCAGTCAATTGTTTAATAGGCTCGTCTAAACGGTATTTATTCATCATTTCCTTTTCTTCTTCTAGTGTTGGATAGCCTAAATCAATTTGAATAAAGAAACGATCCATCTGCGCTTCGGGCAAAGGAAATGTCCCTTGCTGAGATTCAATTGGATTTTGTGTTGCAAGCACCATAAATGGACCCGGAATAGCTAATGTTTCTCCATCAATGGTTACTTGTCGCTCTTCCATTACTTCAAGTAAACTTGATTGCGTTCTTGGGGTGGCACGGTTAATTTCATCTGCTAATAAGATATTTGTCATGATCGGGCCAGGTCTTAATTCAAAATTTTGTTCCTTTGGATTAAAAAACTGAATCCCTGTGACATCACTTGGCAGCACATCTGGTGTAAATTGAATTCGTTTAAAGCCTGCATCCATTGTCTTGGCAAAACTTTTTGCCAACATCGTTTTACCTGTCCCTGGAACACTCTCTAATAACACATGCCCTTTATTAAGTAACGAGATAAATAACAGTTCTACCACCTCGTCTTTACCAATGATTACGTTAGACATTTCTTTCTTTAATTGTTCTACTTGTTTCACTATTTGGCACCCCTTTTTAATTTTTCTTTCTATTTAGAATTATTTTACCATTATTTCACATGAATAAATAGACAAATTTTAGCAACTATTTCACAATGAGAAAAAGCCCATAGCAACAGTTTGCTATGGGCTATGAAAAAAATTATTATATTAGTCTTTGAACATCGTTAAATCTTTGGTTCTGAAGCTTTCTGGTGTCACAATGGAAATCAACTGATTTTGACTCATTTTATTTTTAATACGGTCTGCAATCCGTTCACCATACCGTTTCGTCAAATCCCCAGGGTGAATATTTGATGTAAACACAATACTCTTTCCTTGTCTTTGATTGAGAATAGAATAGATGGTTTGGTCCACCCACTCACTTACCCTTTCTACACCAAGATCATCAAGAATAAGTACATCCACTTCCGAGATGGCCTTCATAAATTTACTTTCCGAATATCCCGAATCATTATCCCAAGAAGCGACAATGGTATCCATTAATTTCGGTACATCAAAAAACATCGCAGTAATATTATTATCTTTAAAATATTTATACAAGCCTACTGCTAAATGGGTTTTGCCTCTACCTGTTCGACCAAAGTAATATAAGTTTTCTCTGCCTGTAAATTGATCGAAAAAGTCAATCGTGCTTGCTAAAGCTTCGCCTTGACTGGAATAGTCCACTTTAAAATTCTCAAGAGTAGCATCTTCGAGCTCTCTTGGAATTATGCAGAACTGTTCAAAATACTTGTGTTTTCTGCGTTTTTCCGCTTGCATCGTCTCAGCAGCTAATCGACAATCGCACTCATTTTCATACTCTTGCCATTGACCTTTATTTTCCCCACCGATTATTTGCATGCGAACGCGTTTTACTTCTCTATTACATTTTGGGCAGACTCTTTGGGAAAGGATCTCGGTTTTCCCCATGCTGCCAATAACGGCACCAATCTTTTTCATCGTCGCCACCTCCGTCAAAACTTTGTCATTTTTTCTATATCATTTGAGTTGGATTTTTCATTTACTAGTGCAATTATAATAGTTTCGGTTATAATAATACAAGAATGTTAACGAGTTCGGAGGGAAAAGAACATGTTAACCGGATGGTTTTTATGGTTAATTTTATTTTGGGTTGTCACAATGATAGGTTTACTAGCCATTGGCGGATTCTTTATGTTTCGTAAATTTCTTAAAAGGATGCCAAAAGAAGACGGGAAATCGGAATTGGATTGGCAGGACTTCTATTTAGAAAAAACTCGTCACCTATGGCCGGATGATTTGAAACAGTTACTAGAGGAGCTCGTTTCTCCTGTACCGGAATTGTTCCGAGATATTGCCAGACAAAAGATAGCCGGAAAAATCGGTGAAATTGCCTATAAAGAAAATGCAAAAGAAATTACAAGAGAACATGTTATTCGTGGCTATATTCTTGCTACACCTAAACGGGATCATAAGTTCCTGATAAAAAAATTGGAACACCTTAAGATTGATCATACCCCGTATCAACACTTATTTTAAAGGAAAAACCTCGGTTATTATACCGAGGTTTTTATCGTTGGTGGAATGGAAGCACTCTCTATCTTCTTATACTTTACATACATTGCTATTCTCCATGGTACAATCATCCCAAAAGCAAGCAGCCAAAACATTCCGGTTAGTTCACCAATATCAATCTGTGTACTAAGAACAAGCTTCATGACAATCCTCACGGCCAACAAACCTAGCAATATAAACACAAACGCCTTCGATCTCTTTAAATATATATCATTATTCTTCATCTCAAATTTAGAAGTTTTTATCAGGAAAATGGAAAATATCGCACCAACTGACAGAGCTTCTACTATTTGCAAAGAAGAAACGCGAAATTCAGGAAATAGGAACATTAATGCCCCAGTACTCATGAAAATGGGAGGTAATACAATTTTTTTTACTGATGAAGGTTTTTTCGCAGCTTTCATTCGAATAAACAAAACAAGCAATGCCATACAAACTGCGATAATCGTAGATAGTGCTGTATTCACTTTAATCATCCTCTGTTTTCACAACTTTTAACCTCTTACTATTATACCGAAAAAGAGAAATTTTAAAAGTCATATCTAAGGTTTTTGTAAAGCGCGATAAATCATAGTGGAAACAACCATTAAGAATGTGAACAGTATTAAATAAAATGTATCTAAGACCCACCAATTAGCCGGTAGAGATCATAATACTAAATATAGTAACTAACGAAAAAAACTATCGTTCAAATAGACGATAGTTTTTATATTTATCCTAACACTCTCTTAACAGCTTCTAACACTCTTCCTTCATCAAAAGGCTTTACAATGAAGTCTTTTGCACCTGCTTCAATTGCTTCTACAATCAGGCGCTGCTGTCCCATGGCTGAGCACATAATGATTTTGGCTTTTGGATAGTCTTTCACTATTTCACGAACAGCTTCAATACCGTTCATTTCAGGCATTGTAATATCCATTGTTACGAGATCAGGCTGGTGATCGCGATAAAGTGAAACCGCATCCCTTCCATTCTCTGCTTCACCTATCACAGTGTGGTTAGATTTAGTTAAAATGTTCCCAATTGTTAGTCTCATAAACTTTGCATCATCCACTACTAAAACGTTAGCCACCGCAGAGTCCTCCTTATGTCCTATAAAAAAGTTGTAATTTTCCTTTATTCCCAATTTTAACTTTACTCTTTTCGGACATAAGAATCAACTAAAATATCACACAATTTAAAATCCTTGGAATCCTCCGGTAATGGCAGTGAGCCAAGCAATTATTTTTGTTAACCAATTAAAGAAAAGAAGAATACCCATGAAAATCATAATATATCCACCAACCTTCATGATTGGCACATGGTTGCGTCTAATCCATGATAATTTTCCAATAAAGAAAGATAGGACAAAAAATGGTATGGCGAATCCAAGTACATAAGCAGTCATGTACATGACTCCCGAACCAGGGTTGGCTGCCGCCAAAGCCATGACAGATACAAGAATCGGGCCTGTACACGGTGTCCATCCAGCTGCAAAAGCCATTCCAATTAATACAGTGCCGATATACCCCGCGGGTCTATTTTTAAAAGTCATTTTTTTATCGCT
The DNA here is from genome assembly GCF_001293645.1 of Bacillus sp. CHD6a. Classification (GTDB taxonomy): domain Bacteria; phylum Bacillota; class Bacilli; order Bacillales; family Bacillaceae_I; genus Sutcliffiella_A. Next base: position 69,866 of record NZ_LBMD01000001.1, on the reverse strand, counting down.
CATTAAAAATTTCGGTTGGAAAACACCTAGAATAACAAGTCCAAAAAAGATGATCAAGATGGCACCAATCTGCCGAATCAAATCATTATACTGTACAAAAATTTGTCCTAGAAACGATGCGCTGAAGCCCAACCAAATAAAGATAATAGAAAATCCTAATAAGAAAAACACTGTATGTAAAATACTTTTACTACGAAACATTCCTTTATCATCTTTCAATTCCCCTACCGATACACCGGTGATATAGGAAAGAAACGCAGGATAAATTGGAAGTGTACATGGGGAAATAAACGATAAAAACCCCGCTCCAAACGCTAACAACAGCGTAACATCTGCAGTCATAATATCACTACTCCTATTCAATTATAGTTAATATAGTAACAGAAAATGCATAACAACATACAGGTGGTTTATAATAATCTATGACGAAACCGTGACAAAATATCCTAATTATTTTTCACTAGTTTAACAATTATTAAAGTACCATTAACTTGCAATTTTACCTTTGTATTGCCTCCTAAATTCTAGTATAATGATGTTACGAATTGGAAGAAGGAAGGGTATTCAACATTGGCTACTAAACACGAATTAATAGAACTAATTGAAAAAAAGCGATCCGAACTGATTGATATTGTCGCAAAGTACGGAATGTCCTCTTCTAAAACATTAAAGCTCAGCCAGGAACTAGATACTTTATTAAATAAGTATGATACTTTATTAAATAAGTATAATCATATCATCGTCCCTAAATAATACATAGATTCTATATGAGCTTTTACCATTAATGAAACCCCTCCTCAAAATTGAGGAGGGGTTGTGTTTTGTGTTAATAAATACAGGCATAATGGACTCAAATCGCAATGATTATGAGTATATCCCCTTGTCTATCCGGGTATATTCAGTAAACTTAAGATTTTTTCATGAAAATTAACTCAGGCTGGGTAAGCTGGCTATTTCCAAAAGTCCTCCTCCCCCTTTAACATCCTTTTAAAGCGTCGATCTAACTTTAAATCCACCTTCCAAGTGAGTACGTTATATCTAAAGTTCGTGACAAAATACTTTATTATTGAATTCTAATTCCATTTATGGTTTAATTAATAAATCGTAATGATTACTATTTTCGAAAAGGAGAGAACTAACTTATGGCTAAGAAATCTAAAGTGGTAAAAGAAAGAAAGCGTCAGCAGCTGGTTGAACAGTATGCAGAGATCCGCAGAGAACTGAAAGCAAAAGGTGATATAGAAGGGCTACGTAAATTACCAAGAGACTCTTCCCCTACTCGTTTAAAAAATCGTTGTGAGGTAACTGGCAGACCTAGAGGTTATTTACGCAAATTTAAAATGTCACGTATTGCTTTTAGAGAGTTTGCTCACAAAGGGCAGGTACCTGGTGTAAAAAAGGCAAGTTGGTAAGTAGTATTCACAAAGATAATGGAGGTGTTGTTAATGAAGGAAAGCTTATACAGATACCTTACAAAATGTATTGTGGCAGAGCTTCCACCTGAAAAACAGCTCTTCTACAAGTTTGTTGAAGACTTGGAGAATGCTTATGAGGAACAAGCAGAAACACCTGAACATTATTTCGATTTACTTGTGAAAAATCACCCTTATGTTCAAGCAGCAACGCACTTTCATATTTCTGTGGAGACTGCTCGAAATCTAATGCTAGAGATTGATCAAGAGATAAAAAATAAAACAGATCGCAGAATGCAACAGGTATTCTCGGTTGACTATACTAAACAAGTGTCTGCAATGGAAAGCTCAAATAAGCACTACTTCTTCATTGGAATATAATAAAGGCTCTCTCACTTAGGTTAATGTGGGAGAGCCTTTATAATTTTTTAACTACTAGTATTATGACCACCATCTTATTTTTTTAAAAAGCTTTTTCCCTCCCTTTCAATATGTTATAAAGAATTTTTTTCAGGGCGAGTAAAAATTCAAGGATAGCAAATATTAAAATTGATTTCACTTTCAAACCAAAAGGAGGTTTCATAAAAATGAAGAAATCAATGCTTTTGCTTGCGTCTGTTATTTTCTCATTAAGTGTACTTACTGCATGTAATATGGGGAACAACGAGCCTGATAATGGGCCGGAGGATGTAGACTATCGCCCTGTCCGCTATGACCGTGATCTTGATCGTGACCTGAACAGGGGTCTTGATATTGACACAGACCCAAGGGATGTAAGAGAACCTGGTGAGCGTGATACTCCGTATAACATGGATGAAGAAGAGCCGGACTTGGACGAAGAGCCATCCGAAGAACGCCGTGGAAGATAATAGCAGAAAAGCCCCATAATTGGGGCTTTTTCTATACAAGACTCCGCATAGAAGATTGAGCGCAGGCTATACAAAAGAGTATTATTCTGAAGTCATACTCTCGAATAAACTTTCTCTCGTTTAAACTTGAATTTTTTTGTAAACGTTATTACACCATCAAAGGTAAGGTTTTCATGTCATAGATTTTTTCGAGAGTATTTTCTTGTCCTCCCCCTCTGAGTAAAGATATCCTTCTACAAGCATGTACCCGAATACAGGATATATCACATACTCCGAAAACCCTTTGTAATTAGCAGGGAAACATCGCTGGTAGTGTTCATCCATTTTATTAATATCGGGTTAGATTCTGCCTAGATAACCCATGCGCAAGTATCCCAATCAATAAGCGTGACGTTTCCGTCAGCATAGATAAGATTGGCTATCCAGAAGTCCCGGTGGCAAAGCACGAGTTGCAACTTTTCGATACGGGAAAAATTTCGTCTGCTTGCTCATAGATGTCTATATGCATTTGCCGCACGTGCAGGGGGAATTTACAGTCTCTCGATCGTATATAATCGTAAACGACAGGCCATGAACGGTAATGTTTATAGGTGTTGTTCATTATTTAAAGTTGAGTCTTTACTTATCGTTAATCATTAGGCATAGGTTGAACCAATTCTTCTTATGTATTTCTAACATCAGAGAAATGGTCGATATTATAATGACCATCAGGTTGAATGGGCCGTCCTTAACTAAAGTAACATCAAAACTTTAGACTGTAGCAGCTCTTACAGCTATGTCTAAACAATGTTCTGTTTTACATCCCACAATAACTAGATGTTCGACCTTATTTGCTTTTGCGTCCAATCGCAATGGGCCTTGTCATACATTGGTTGTCTTGAAAACCTAATTTTTTATAAAAGTTCTGAGCATCAGTAGTAGCCAAAGCAAATGCTGTATCTTTTATTTCTAGATGTTCAAATATACAATTCATTAGCCATTGCCCCAAACCTTTCCCCCTGTAGCTATCATCTATAACCACATCCATAATCCAAGAGAATACTGCTTTATCTGTAACAACCCTGGCAAATCCAATTTGTTTGCCGCTTTCATACAAACCAAAAGAAAGGGAATTCTTTATACTTTTTTCGATAGTTTGCTCGGTTCTATTAGAAGCCCAATAGGTGTTCGAGAGTAACTGTGTTACAACCTTAATATCTATTAACTTTTCATCGTCACTGATCATAAATTCGGTTTTAAACCACTCCATTAAGTAACCCCCATCAAAGAATAAATGATAGCCGATCTTAAAAATATTGATTCTATTTTCTCTTCCAGGTACCGTGAATAGTCGCCTGCATTTATGAAGAAAGATGTTTCTGAATTTCTATTGTTTCTTCAAGAAAAGGATTAGGAAACAAAGTAAGATCTATTACAAAACAAAAAGACCTAATAATGTATAAAAACTTTTTCTTTTAAAAACAATGATGAAATAGATTTTATATATAATAAAAAATTAGTAGCCCTATAAGCTTAAAACTAGCATTTTTCCAACCACTAATAGTTAACTAACTGTTGAAATGCTTCCTTTTACATGTTCAAAGATTGATTGTATTTTTATGGCCACTTCTTTTGGTTTAACATTAATAGAAGATAACTGGTTTATCTCTATCCACATAGGTAGATAAGTTCCTCGGTTACTATTACAATTTGTATACTCTTCACCTTTCCCTGTACCAAAAACCCCCGCTATTATCTCAGCAAGGAAAAAGTATTGAGTGCCTTCAAACTCAACTGTTGCGATACACTCATTTATAGTAACTGTTACCCCTAATTCCTCTTGAGCTTCTCTTTTGGCTGCTTCTTGAGGTGTCTCTCCATCTTCTATTCCACCTCCAGGAAATACATAATAAACCGAATCCCCTCTATTCCTCTTAATTAGAGCTATTTTTTGATCTTCAACCAAAACTACTGAACCTCTATTTCTCATATTTCCCCCCATAGTTGAAATACATTGTGTTTATCAAGAATGCCGATTTATTCCATTTTGATTATTTCATATTAAAATATCTGTATCAATAAGTTATTATCCATGGCTATAATAAAAACGAGCCCCGATAAATTGATTGGAAATTGGAATATTCACGTATTATTGCAATGCTTTGTTAACTGATTCAATTGCATGAATTTCTGTTGTATTGAATAGAGGAACTTTTGAGTCCTCTTGTTTGACTAACAATCCAATCTCCGTGCACCCTAATATTATTCCTTCAGCACCTTTATCAACCAAGTTCTTGATTACATTAATGTAATAATTCCTTGATGATTGATTGATATTTCCTAAACATAACTCTTCATAGATAACCTTGTTAATCATCTCTCGTTCATGTACATCTGGAATTAAAACCTTTATACCATTTGACGTTATTCGTCCTTTATAAAAGTCTTGCTCCATCGTGTACTTAGTACCTAATAGTCCGACTGTATGAACATTCGATGTTCTTATTTGATTTGCTGTTGCATCAGCAATATGTAAAATGGGAATATGGATCTTTTCCTCAATCAAATCTATTACCTTATGCATCGTATTTGTACAAATAACAATAAAATCTGCCCCTCCTTTTTCTAATGATAGGGCTACATTTCCTAACATTTCACCTGCTTCTTCCCAATTGCCTTCTTTCTGAAATCGCTCGATCTCTTCAAAATTAACACTATACAAAAGGCATTGTGCTGAATGTAATCCACCCAATCTGTTTTTTACCTCTTCATTAATTATTCGATAATATTCAACCGACGATTCCCAGCTCATTCCACCTATTAATCCTATAGTTTTCATAAAAATACCTCATTATTTATATTTAAAGTAATTTGTCCCATTACCTTGTTATAGTATTCCCTTGTATTTTTTCCTACTTAGTTCCTTAAAGTCCTCAAAGAAGGGTTTATTTGTAGGGGAAATATTAGCAGGTAAATCATTCATGCTAAAAAACTTAATTTCGGCACTTTCTATACCATCAGGTTTAAATTGACCACTATAGTTTATTGTGTAAAATACTACATTAACAAAGTAAACCTCGTCACCATTTGGATAAATGTGATGCTGCTGCTTGCCAGAATAAACATTCAACAACTTTAATTCTGCTATATTCATATTTGTTTCTTCATATACTTCTCTTATTGCGGTTTCTTGAATGCTTTCTCCTACATCCATAACCCCACCAGGTATACACCAGTTACCATCATCACTTCTTTTGATTAAGAGAATTTGATTGTTAGAGTCTGAAACAATAACACCTACTGCACATATTATTAGTGGCATGTTGCCTACCTTCTGTCGTAAATCCTTTATGTAATCCATTTAAGTCCCCTTTTTAATGCGCTAACTTCTCTTTATTGGTAGACAAATCTCTCCGATTACTCTATATATGTCTTTCTAAAACCATAAAAGAATCTAAACCCTTTTTGCTCATAAAAAGTACGAGAGGTACTGTTAGCCAGCATTTCAATTCTTGTAGTTGGATATAAACTATGTACATACTCAAGCAATATTTCTCCAATTCCTAACCCACGGTAAGTACGATGTACTAACACCTCGCAAATGAACAATGTAATAGATTTATCGGTAAGCCCTCTAATATACCCAACCAACTGTCCATTTATTTCTGCCACATAGGCAATATTTGAATTATTCCATGCTTCCTTTGTACTCTCCTTGTTTTTAACAAGGTTATTCCATTTTTCATCTGCATTTAGTTTATCAACATGGATAAAGTCTTCTTTTCTATAATTCCTAACCTCAAGCAAATGTTCATTTTTCAGTTTTATTCACATTACATCACCACCTCTAGAAAGCAAAGATATATCCTTGTATAGTGAGATCGGTTCATTATCGTAGTTAATAACTAATCAAACCTATGATAAATTTGTATTCTTTTCTACTTTTCTTTACACGCTTAATACCTTCTCTTAAATCAAAAATGAAAACGGTCTTACCAATCCATACTCGTATATAAAAAGAGTGGAATTTCACTGGTCCAATGATTCCTCTCTCCTCTTTTTCAGTGCCATCTTCCAGCTCTGTTTCTGTCCTTATTATCCAAGTGTTTCCTAAGCCTAATTCTATGTATTTCATACGATGGCCCCTCTATTTTCTAATAACAATTACTTCATAATCTATAGAAATTGCTATCCTGCTTCAAAGAAAAGTGAGCGCTAGTCCTTGTTACAGGATTTTCCACGATAATGAAGGGATAATTTGGTATTAAAATATTAAATTACGAATGTACAAAATCCCAAATAATAAAGTTCCACCAACTAGAATTAATAGTGCAACCATAAGAAAACCATAGATTAGTCCTTTACCCATTGCAGATATATCTAAAAATATGTTCTTTATTTCATCAACTAGTGTCTTCATAGAACCTCCTCAAGCATTACTATTATCTCTCTAGCCGTTTGATAGCTATTCTAAGTATGCTGCCGCACCAACCCATTTTCCCTTCAACTATTGCGCCATTTTTTAAATATCATTTACCCCCAATACTTAAAGAATGGCATTTCATTATTTCTCCCAAAGTTCGACCAGTCGTCCATCAGGATCTTCAATCCAGATAAACTTTCCATATTCACTAATCTCTATTTTCTTGGCAAGAGGTACACCTATATGTTCCAGATGTTTAATTGTTTCGTTTATGTTATGTACTTGGAAATTTAACATTACTTGTTGTTCTGATGGAAAATAACTGTCATTCTCTGTAAAGAAAGAAAAGATTGTCTCATTTCCTAACTGGGGCTTTATCACCGTCCCATTCCAGTGTTCGATTTCAATATTTAACACATCACTGTACCATTTTTTTATTACTTCAAGATTATTTGTTCTCCAAAAAACTCCTCCAAAACCTTTTATCATCTTACCCAATTCCTTTCTATTTTTAGATTTGCTTGAAGACGATTGGCGAGAAAAGAAGCTTGGTCTCATTAAGAATTCATCCACATTTATTAGTCTAAGTCTTGATGACTGTGTCAGCATTATTTAATGGGTTGAAGGTATTAATGTAGTATTCTTCTGCCTTCCAATATCTCTTCTCAAATTTTTCACGATTAAGTCTTGTAGCTTCTAATTCACGCCCAAACCTTTTTTCTCGAGAACAATTCAAGTATATTATTTCGTTATAAAAGTTTTTCCACTCTTTACGTTGGAGAAAAACTCCTTCTATAACAATTAACCCAGCTTTAGGTAACTCAACTTTCTTCATTAAATGCCTATCATTTTCATTGTCGTAAAATGGCAGCTTGACATAAGTACTGCTGTCTCTAAGTTTTTTAAATAAATTTTTTCTTAACCATTCAACATTCCACTGTAAATAAAAATACTCATACCATTCTTCAAATCCCGTATTATAACGCTCACTTCGATTAACAATGTGGTCATCAATATGGAAAATCGTGTATTCCACCTCTTCTTTCTCTAGCCCATTACTAAGATGTTTTACAAAAGTGGTTTTCCCAGAACGACTGAGGCCATCTATGGCAAGTATATATCGTTGATTAGCGTTAACGAATGCATTTAGGTTTGAAGTATCATCATTATTTATGAACATATTTACCTTTCACCCCTTGATATTTCCTGGATTGTGCAAGGCATACACTAACCCTAAACAGTTTCAGAAACTTGATTCAGTTTTTTCTTCAGTATAAAAACCTGCCTTAGACGGCTGCGTGTTAAAGATAAATAATAAAACCGTTACGGCAAACATCAGTAAAGTTCCTGCTATGACGACAAATTGAATAGATAGTATTTCAGCCATAATTCCAAAAATTAAAGTGCCAATAATGGTGAAAAAAGCTCCGATAAAACTATAAATACTACCAACCCTCCCCATTACCTCGACAGGAACATTATTTTGATAAAAAGTGTAGAATCCTGTGTTCATAAAAGCCATTGAAAACGATAGAATGAAAAAACCAATTGCTGCTATCAAAAATTCACCCGATAAAGCATAGATCATATAACCGCTTGATACCATCAAGGATCCAAGACCTATCAGCCAAGACGTAGCTACTTTTTTAACAATGATTATGTTTACTAAGGAGCCTGCAACTATTCCAGCACCAGCAATGCTTACCAGGAATCCATAATCTCCCTCTGATAAAGAAAGCACTTCTAGAGCAAAGGCTGCTTCCAGTGAATCTACAATCGTTGCTAATACCATGACCGCACTAAATAGTAAATAAATAACCATTATATATACGTGTTTACGACTAAAATCAACAACTAATTTCCAATCATTTTTCAGTACCTTAAAGCTTAGTTTTTCGCCTTTTGTTTCTATTAGATCATTTTTTTCAACATTAGGCATGAATAATGTGAATAGTGCTGCTAAAAAAAGCGCTATTGCATTTAAAAATATCGCAATATTAGGGGTGCCACTCATGAATATGATTCCTGCAATGGCAGGTCCGGTAACAAACGCGCCAGAATCAATGAAACTTACGAGAGAGTTAAATCGTTTCCTCTGAGCTTGAGGAATTAATTTAGTTATGTAGGTCATTGTTGTAGGACCAGCCATGGAACTAGCTATACCTATTAAAAAGACAAGACTGTATATAGTCCAAATAGATGAAAACAAAGGCAAAAAGGCAACAAACACTGCTTGAAATATAGTAAGCCACATGATTAGATGCTTTTTATTCAATCGATCAATCAAACTACCCGACCAAATGTTAGTAAATAAAGTAGATAAAGCTCTAAGTATATATAGACCTGAGACAGCAAAAACCCCCATCATATCAAGAACAATTAAGTTTAATGCTAAAAAGTACACCCATTCCCCTATACTAGAAATCCCAATAATAGTTAATAAAATAGAAGGGTATTTCCACGACTGTACAATCATTTTTATACGCATTTTTATTTCCACTCCTTTTAGAATAAAAACTTGGACAATAAAAAAAAACTCACCCCCAAGAAGTTTATCTTGAGGACGAGTTATTGCGCGTCGTGGTGCCACCCCAGTTTGGTAATATGTTCCCATTTTACCCTCATTAGGTACGGTATGAAACACATACATATACCATAGCTCTATAACAGGAGCTCCTGTCACATTATCACTTAAATGGATCCAATGTGCTGCTCAGAGGCTTGCTTCAGTAATGAAATCCTTACTCCTTTTCACCATACGGAGCTCTCTGTGAATGATTACCATTACCTACTCTTCTCTTCATCGCTTTTTCTATTATTTAACATTATCCAATATTCAATCAATTATGTAAATGCTTAATTTTAATATATTTAAACAACATTTTGAAAAAACAACGGATAACTAGCTTTTTCCATTAACTCATAAATCTTATTACTTAACTTCTCCTTCAATTCCCTATGTTCCTTGTCTTCTGGCTCCCAATTATATCGTGGAAATACATGTGCATGTACGAAAATAGTAAAAACTATTAAATAATTCTTTTTCTAAGTAAATATGGTACGGAAGATTTACTATTAATTAATCCCTTTGTATTGGTTATATGTATGTAATCTTCTGCTTTCTCAGAATCCATCCACGTAATTTCTTCAATTTCTTCTGGCATTGATATATTGATTTCTCCACCAATAATTATCCCTCTAAAAGTAAAGAAAACAGCATGATGTCCCCTATCTTCAAAGAATGCTTCACCCACAGAAAAAACACCATGTATCTCCACATCTAAACCCGTTTCTTCTTTTACTTCACGGATTGCAGCTTCTTCAAGTGTTTCTCCAGTCTCAACTGCACCTCCAGGAAGTGTATAATAAGAAGCGTTCTTCCCTTTATTTTTTACCATTAATACATTCTCGCCCTGCTCATCAAAGAGTAGGACGTAAGTGACATCTACTCGTTTCATAAATCAAACTTCCCCCTTTAAGAATGAAATGGACAGACCTATTTTTTCCACCTCTAATCCCACCGTTTAACTTCACAACCAAAAATATAAACGCGCCTCTATTTGAATAATAAAATGGTGATCTTTCAAAGAATGGATAACCAATGTTTACTACTGATTAGTGGAAAGTCTGTTATTTTTCATTCAGTATTAACAAGAAATGTCTTCACCCGCACGCCACATATCAACGGTTTTATGAATAAATTGTTCCAATCCCGTCTCTTCCATCTTTATTGATTTTTTAACGCGAATGCAGCCTTTTCCATAGTTATAACCCGCTAATAACGTTTCTGCATTTCCTATCTTATCGATTGAACCGACATAGAGGCTGACATAATGTTTTTGCGCGTTTAACGCAAAGACATAGTTATCATCTTTACCATAATTCAACATCTTATAGCGAATCACCTCTTCTAAATCGGGTGCATATGTAAGGATTATTCTTCTAATGAAGAGAAGTTTCTCTTTTCGCCAATCGTCTTCAAGCAATTCAAAATATTCTTCAGAATTCTTTACATCATATTGCATGTTACATCTCACTCCTACATTTTTATAGTTTACATAAATAATGTTTGTTTTCAGTTCTTCTATTATATTTTAAAGCACAAAAAAAATTGTTACCAGTACTCTCACTGGATCTCAAAGCATTACCTTATTTTCAAAATTACTAATATCACAGAGTTCCCAGTGAAGTTTAAACACCTAATAGTTCGGTTTAATGAGTGTCTCGTTTCATCCAATTTTAAATCTAATTTTCCCACATTGGCAAACCATAAGAGGTATTTGAGTATTTAATTGAATGGAAGGACATTAGGTCATAACCAGCAAAATAGATAGAAATGTGTAGATCTGGCAAAGTTTTATCTTTTCTAATATGTTTCGTAATCGATTTAAACCTAAGCGAGTAAAACGGATGAAACTGTTCATAATAAGGATAAAAGTACCACGGGGTAAGCAATGAAACCAGATAATCAGATTAACTCATCAGAAGAAACAGACAAACAAACAGAAATTGAACTCAGTAAAGATCATATTATTTCTCAATTTCATAATTGCTCTGACCTTACGCATAGAAAGTTTACGAATACATCATTAGAGCTGCTATATTTCAAAAATATGGTTGATGAACAAATTCTGGATAGAAATATTGTCTCAAATATTAGAGATCTATCTGAAAATCAAATGGAGTCCATCATTTCGCAGTTAGATACAAAGAAAGTTTCATCCAATAAAGAAGGAGTTAAAGAAGTTCTAAATGGAAACATAGTTGTTTTCTATAAGGATGAAGTATTTACAATTGCTGCATCGAGCTCTGAAACAAGACCTATTGAAGAATCTGAAACAGAGTCAATTATTCTCGGACCACATGTAGCTTTTATTGAATCCTCAGATAAAAATATTTCGCTAATAAGAAAACGAGTAAAAAGTTCTCATTTAAAATCGGTTGTTCTCTCGGTAGGAGAGATTTCCAAGACAAATGTAACCATAATGTATATTGAGGATATTGCAAATGTTGAATTTGTAGAATTATTAAAGGAGAGAATAAACTCTATTGAGATACATGGGGTGCTGGATACAAACGTATTAGTACAGCTTATTGATGATAACCCATACTCCCCTTTTCCCCAATTTTTTGTAACCGAACGACCAGACGTTGTTGCCTCCAAGCTATTTGCTGGAAAGGTAATCGGAATCATTGATGAAAGTCCATATGTATTTTGTAGCCCTTCTAGTTTTTTTGATTTTATGCAATCACCCGATGATTATACTCAAAGGTGGATTACTTCTACATTTATAAGATTATTAAGATACTTTGCGCTTTTTATTACGCTAACGTTTTCTGCCTTTTATGTAGGTATTTTAACATATCATTATGAAATGATTCCTCAAAAACTGTTACCTAGTATTATCGAATCCAGAAGTAAGGTACCGTTTCCACCTATATATGAAGCCTTGTTTTTAGAACTCGTCATAGAATTTTTACGGGAAGCAGGAGCAAGACTCCCAACTAAGATAGGACAAACGATTGGAATTGTCGGTGGAATTGTTATTGGGCAAGCTGCTGTAGAAGCTGGCATTACAAGTAACATCTTAATTATTGTAGTCGCTACTTCTGCTATTGCGTCCTTCGTAATACCAAGCTATTTAATGAGTGGTTCCATTAGAATTATTCGTTTTTGCTTTATTTTGATAGCTGCATTTTGGGGAAATATCGGTCTAGCATTTGGTATCGGCTTATTTGTTATTCACTTAAATGGGATAACGAACTTGAAAGCTCCATATTTCATTCCGGTCTCCCCTACATATTTTGGTGATTGGATTGACACGATTATTCGCGCTCCATTTAGTGTAATAAAAGACAGACCTGTCCAATCTAGATCTAAAAATAAAGATATTAACAAAATGAAGAAATAGGTGAGGAAAATATGAATGAGAGGCTCCACCCGTTTCAAATAGCAATATTAATATATATGACCCAATCAGGTGTTACTCTATTTAGTATTCCACGGTTAACGGCAGAAGCATTTGGTACAAACGGGTGGGCTGGTTTAATTATTGTGTTTATCATTATAAACATTAATATCTTATTAATATCTCTCTGCTATAAATTCGGACATGGACGTTCAATTTTTGAAATTCTAGAGTCGAATATTTTTAGATGGTTTCTTATTCCATTTTATTTAGCTGTATCTATAGTGTTTATTGTCCTTGCTGTATTAGTCACCAAAAAATATATCATTTTATTAAAGATTTTGTTTTATCAAGAAACACCTTTCTTCGTCTTTTTCTGTATGGCACTTCTTCTATCGTATATGCTTTTAACAGGAGGTATTTACCAAATAGGTAAAACTACTATTGTTTTATTTTTTATCACCATATGGACTGTGTTCCTTTTAGCATTTCCCATTAAAGAGTTTGAAATTATTAGGTTGACACCATTCTTGTTTCAAGGTGAAAAATCTATATTTAAAGATGGTATGAATGTTTATACTGCTTTTCTTGGCTTTGAGCTATCATTGTTGCTGTTCCCATACGTACAAAAAAAGTGGACTAAAAGTATTTTTATTGGTAATGCAATAACAACCATTATTTATTTAGGTGTATCCTTCGTAAGCTATGGTTTTTTCAGTTTTGAACAATTGAAGATGGAAATGTATCCTGTCATTACAATATTAGAGTCTATCGATATTCCTTTTATTGAACGAGTGGAAAATGCCATCTTTTCCTTGTTTTCTTTAAAAGTTTTAATAACGATTGTTATGTATTTTTGGGCAGCCACAATAATGATTAAACAAGTGAATCATAATGTAAATTCAAAAATTATTAATATTGTTGTATTGTTGGTAGGATATTTTATTTCTCTCATTCCAAAAGTATTAAGAGATGTGGATTTATGGTTAAAGTGGTTTACTTACATCCTTTCTAGTCTCGCTATGATAATCCCTATCCTTCTTCTACTAATAATTTTTATCGAAAATTTCTTAAAATCAAGGAGAAAGATTTCCCAATGAGAATAATATTAATTTTACTTGTATTGCTTCTAAGCGCTTGTGGAGAAAGAAAGCAAATTGTAGAAGAACTAGCATTAATTAATGTGATTTCTTACGATTTATCTGAAAATGAGGAAGAACCTTTACAGGTGACTATAAACTATCCAATTATAAATAATGAAGGGGAATTAACTAACGATATATTAAGCGTTCAATCAAAATCAAGTAAAGATGCACGTATGAAATTTACTAACTTATCTAACCTCCAAGTAGTTAGTGGACAGGTTCATTTAGCATTATTAGGAAGAGAATTAGCTGAAAAAGGAATCCTCCAGATTCTAGATACTTTTAAACGAGATCCTAATATTGGGTCGCATGTCAACCTAGCAATTGCGGAAGACAATGGTTTTGATTTGTTAACATTTGAATCAAAGGAAGGGGATTCAAGTGCTTCATATTTATTAACCATGTTCAATAAATTAAAAGCTGAAAAAGAGTCAGTAAACTACCATACATTTCAATTCTTTCGTGATTATTATGACGATGGCATAGATCCTTTTCTTCCAATAGTATCAATTAAAGATAATAAACAAGCGATTGTAGGGTACGGTTTATTTAAGAAGGATAAATACGTAGAAAAGATCAATATGGGTCAATCCCTAATCTTATTTTACTTAAGGGATGATATAAATAAGGGGATTATTAATCTAAATGTATCTGTTGGCGAGGAGGAGGAAGATGACAAGCTTTTACAAAGCAGAGTAACGTTCGATTACAAAAAAAGTGACTCGAATACAAGTGTGAAAATAAAAAATGACACGGTTGAACTGAAGAAAAATGTAGAGTTAGAGATTAGTTTATTAGAGTATACAGGTTCAATGAACTTAAGCGAGGAAAAAAATCAAAAGATAATTGAAAAAAAAATTGAAGAGTATTTAAATAATCGTACAAATGAATTTATGGGACAGCTACAAGAATTTGGTTGTGATCCTATAGGTATAGGTAAATACGTAAGAAACCATATGACTTATCAACAATGGCAGGAAACAAACTGGGATCAATTATACAGCTCAATGGATATTAATATAAAATCGAAGGTTAAGATTATGGATTTTGGAAAAGCCAAGTAAAAATAACACTTCAATTCATACTTTCGACTGAAGTGCTTTCCAAGTGTTTTTCATCATTCATTGAATCATCTACTCTATATCTTTCAGTTACGTCATTTATTAATGGAATTCATTAATTGGAAGAAGTATTCAGGTTGATGAGTCTTATTTAGGTTATACCATGAATGTAATGTATCTGGAGTAAAAACTTCTATTTTTTTTAGAACCTCCATTGCAAATTCCAGAGGAGCTATCCCTGATGCAGTAACTAAATTCGCATCAGATACCGCAGATTTCAACTCATACAACTTTTCTCCTTTATAGTTAGGACATACCATTTTAGTATATTCTAAGTTATTACTTGTATGCTTTTTAGTATCCAAGTATCCCATATTTGCCAGGCCGTCCGTTGCACCACAAATCGCACAAACAATCGTGCCAAGCTTTAATGCTTGACCGATTCTTTCCAAGATAGGATGATGAATTTCTTCACTCCAAGTAGTCCCTCCTGGTAAAATTAAAAGGTCTCTACTTTGAAGAGTACATTCATCAAGTGAAATATCTGGTTTTATACTCAGTCCTCCCATAGTAGTTATCATTTCTTTATTAGCTCCTACTGTAATTACTTTTAAAGGTGCTAAATCTTTTTTAAAAAATCTTCCTGAGCTTAGTTCAGCAATTAAATATCCATATTCCCAGTCCGACATTGTATTAAATACATATAGAAAAGCTTTTTTTGTTTGCATCTAATCACACTCCAATCACAATTGATATAGCTATTATAAAATAACTTCCCTGACATTTAACGTCAGGGAAGTTATCATATTTGATGAAATTTTGTTAATTCCGACAGAACTTCAATAAGTCTTTTCTTAAGACTTATTGGCTCCATAACTTTAATAGATTTATTGTACGGTAAAAGTAGATAAGGGACATATGTATGCATCACATCTTTTTCAAGAAGAAAAACTGCATGATTTGAAGTCCGTTCTTGTAGATAATGTCCTAAAAACCAATGGTCGCAAATATCAGCCAATACACTTTTATCCGCATTAATAACCAAAGAAATAACCCCTTCCTTATTTTCTATCTTTGGAAGAAGGCTTTTTATAAAAAAGTCATGTGCTGAAAAATTGTCTGGCCGATTAAACTTATTTTCCGTTATCATTAGATTTTCCATTCGATCTACTCTAAAACTACGGATATCATTCCTAAGATGACAAAATCCAATCACATACCACTTGTTATTCCAATAAATAATTCTGTACGGATCGACCGATCTATTATTTAATTTCTTTTCGCCACTTTTTTGGTAAAGAATTTTTACTGAGTACCCGTCAGCTACGGCCTGCTCCAACTCCTTCAAAATAGGCTCCAAAGAGAGTGAACTGAATCGACTTATAACTTCAAGACTAGTTAAATGTTGGTTTATCTTTGTTTCCTGCTCTTGATTTGAGTATTTTCTAAGTTTTGAAATAGCCCTATTTAGTGCTTCCCCTCCATAATATCCCGCTTCTTCTGCAAAAACAGCAGCATGAAGTAGTGAAGTTTGCTCCTCAAAATCAAAAAAAAGAGGAGCCTCTATAAAATTGTTCAATAAAGTGTATCCACCGTTATGTCCTGGTTCTGAAACTATTGGTACGCCACTTGTTGAAATTGTATCAATGTAACGATAAACAGTCCTTATATTCATCTCTAACTTTTCTGATATTTGTTTTGCAGTAATTTTTTTACCTGACCGAAGCATCCATATGATTGCTAACATATTGTCAATTTTAGGCATAAAATTTCACCTCCATTTGAAATTTACTTTCTATTATTCTTTGCCCCTTCTTCATTAAACTCAAGGTCATATATCCAGTGAAAATAATGTCCCGTCTTCCTTCAAAATATAACCCTACATAAGAATAGGACGTGTTTAAACAAACGCGCTCTTAAATGGAATTACTCAACTAACAATCTAGATTGTTTTGGACTTCACTTGAGATACAAGATAGTCTAGTAGCTCAAAGTTCAATTAATTACTTCTGATCAAAGCCACTCTCCTCCATATTCACGAATGAATTCCATATCATTTTCATAATGCTCAAGGTGTCCTTCGTCTATCATTTTTTGAAATGCCGTGTCTCCTTCGTTGGACTTTCTCTTCATGTATTTACATAACCCATCTAACCGCAACAATACCATCTCTAAAAAACCTTCTTCTATACCTTCAATATCGTAAGAATTAAAAAACAACTTAATTCTTGTTTTGATCCTTTCTGCATCATTTAAAGCATTATAATAGACAGCCTCACCTGCTTAGTTATGATAAAGTCTGCTTAAAGGAACGCATGTATAGAGGGTGTAAGCTATGTCCCAAAGTCTTGGGCCGGGAGCTGCAACATCAAAGTCAATAATGCCTACTGGCTGTTCATGATTAAAAATAATATTGTACACAGCAAAATCATTATGACATAGGACCTCTCTATTAATAGGGGTATTGTCAATTGGAATCCATTCATCTAACAAAGGAAAGTCACTTACTGCGTCATGATAAAGACGAAGCATATGTGCTATTTCTTTTAATACATCATTTGACCACATATATTTTTTCAAAGGGTAATTTCCAGCCTCTCCTTCGATGAAGGATAATATCTCCCTATTTTTTTCATCTATACCCAAAAACTTCGGGGCATAATTAAAACCTTTGCTCTCTAAGTGCTGCAACAATTTATGTATTTTCAAACTATCAGATTTTATTTTTCGTCGTACAGTATCTTCAAATCGATATACATTCGAGACATTCCCTCCAGATAACAGTACTTCTTTCTTAGAGTTTGACATTGTATCACCCCGTAATAGAGAGTTATGTTGATTTATTAGTTGCTGTGCAATAATATCTTGTGAATCCCAAGTGGTGTGCATATCTGAAGGTAAAGTAATCTTATATTCCATAAAAACTCCAGTAAAGTCTAAAGTATATAATTTTGTTAGAGGAAATCAGTTTGACTCCATACAATTAATTTTAAATACATCTATATTTTCGTTTTTTCCATCAGAAACGGTTTCAACAAAAGTCCAACCTAGCTTTCTATAATAATCAGAACTATCTTCTGTCCTTAAATAAAGTTCTTTAAACCCTAAATCTTTGGCTACATCTATTGTTCTAGCTACTAAGCGTTGCCCTATCCCTATGCTGCGATATTCTGGTTTGGTATATAATGATGCAAGCCAAGGTCTATACATACCTCTTATCTTTAAATCATTTTCAAAGATTGATACCGTCCCTAGACATTCGCCGTTCTCTAATGCCACAAGAGTTATTGGAAATTCATTGTGTTTTGTATTAGAAAAATGTTTAACTACATCATCAAACGTCAAACCACTCTCTGTTTTTAATACGAATTCTTGATAAATCATTTCAGAAACTTCTTTTATTTTTTGAGGATGGTTTGATAAAAAATCAATATGCATTATAATCTCCCTTAGTGTTAAATTCAACTGCACTTCAGAAAGTAACTTACCCAGATCATTAGTCCAATTATTTCATGATCAAAAAATCCCTTCAATAAGACTTTTTCCATGTTACATATAAAAAAAGCGCGCTAATCCGGTTTGCTGAAGAACGAATCTATCCGAAAATTTGTGCAGCTATGCCATATAATGTTTTAGTACGTGGTGGTAGTAGGTATGAATTCTTAATCAGAATAGGAGGTTGACTAACTTTTATGAAATTATTTTTTTCTAAATGCGCCATAAATGCATCATTTCCAGATGGAATATCTATTCTTAAGTTACCTTGATGACTTCCAGCTAATCTATTAAGTAATGCAAACGCTACATGATGATTAGGTGCTTCAATTGGGCCAAGTATAAGATTGATAGGCCCTAAAATAGATAAGCCATATCCAATAATTCTCCCATCTGGATTTTTGACAACAAGTGACTCTTTAGCTTGGTTTATCCTATTGCTAATAAAAACTCTTCTTTCTACACCAACTGCATTCTTATCTAATTTTACAACCTGAGGTAAATCTTCCTTACGCATCTGATGAATCTCTATTTCAAGAGTGTCATCTAAATTTGTAGGGGTATAATTGTCACATAGATATTTATTTACAGTATCTGTATATATAAACCCCATACTATTGATGCAAGGTTTACGCCATAAGGAATTATTGCAGCACTAGCCACAATTACCCCTTCATCAATCTTGTAACCGTAAACTTTACCTGATGACATTATCGTTTGAATTTCATTTTTATCATAGTCCCATCCTACTGAAGCAGATAATTCAATTAATCCAGGTATATCTCTTTCTTGAAAAACTTCTATTATACTATGAAAGGATTTAATCATTTAACAATACTCCTTTAGTTATCAATACATTTTTAATAAAACTCTCTTACTTTCAATCAAAGAGAATTGTTTTAAGAAAATCTTTTAAATGTTGTTGAATGATTAGGAAGATCAGCCAGCCACTAATACCGAACGTAATAGAAACGTATAGATTTATTGATTGCTTTAAAGACATATAAACGATCAGCAATAAAACTGCAGTTGCAGGGAATCCCGAGAGAACACCTAGAGCAAATTTACTCAAGCTCTCACTTGATTCGCCTTGAACAGATAACCAAATAATACTTAACAAACTTACAAGAGGAAGGGCTGCAATAATTCCTCCATAAGTAGGGAAGTGCCTAGCAATCTCTGTTACAACACCTATGATCAATGCTGATACAAGAATCTTAGCCAAAAGGTACATTCTGCGCACGCTCCCTCAATAATTTAAAGGCAGACTCTACTAACGATTTTTCATCGGGAGACATGCTATCCCATATATCAATTAACTTGCTCTCGTCTAGACTTGTATTTCTTTGTAAAACCTCTCTTCCTAAATCCGTTAATTTTAAAATTACTCTTCTTTCATCTGATGGATATCTATCTTTAACTAAATATTTTTTTTCAATAATGCGTTTAACATTTTCAGAAGCTGTATTGTGAGATACATTTAAGTGTGAAGAAACTTCGTTAATTCCAATGTTCTGTTCTTTCTCTACTATTTGCAGAACCCTAATTACTTGGTGTGTAATCTTTTCCTTATGAGGATAATGCAAATGAAAATAGATATCTGTCCAATAATTATTTAGTGTCTTTACATTAAAATCCATTCTGAAAACACCTCTTTATATCGTATAAATAGATTATATCTTACTATACGATATAAAACAAATATGTATGAGCCTTAAAAAAAGACGCCCTATTCTTAAAACGTTAACTGGTAACCGCAATCTAGTACGCCAACGTTACCACTCCAAGGACTACGTAAAGACGTTTATTGAAGTTACAAAAGCTATTCTTTATTGGATTTCTTGCCTCAAAATAGTGATATCTCGAAAAGAATTAGACTAAGGAAGATGCGTTTAAATAACGGAGAGAGAATGCAGTATTATGAGTAAAGACATTAATGACTATTGATGTCTAAAAAGTAAAGTTTCAAGAGGGAGAAGCGGTGTATGATGGAGATACTACTTGACGCTGGACTTTCAATATAGTAAATCACCTTTCAAATCAGATATATACAGTACGAGGACTCAAGTAACATTTCAGCATATCAAATAACTAACCATCATAATGGAGTGTTGAGGTGGTTTGCGGAAGTTTACCCATCAAATAAAGTATTCTTCAGTAAAGAGACCTTTTATTGAACGAGGGAACTCAAAACATTTATCGAGTCCCCATTCATTATTTAGAAAAACAACATTATCCATTAAAATCCAAAAAAACTAATTTTAGGCCCCTTCTTAATTAAATACTACTTAATATATTTAATTACTGCCATTTCTTTACCAAACCTATCTCCATAATCTATAAACCCTAAGCTGGAATATAGCTGGTGGGCACTTGTATTCATAGGATGATAACCTACTACAATTTTCGTTCCATTCGGTAATTTTTCCATTTCTTGAATCATTAAATTTGTTGCTGCTTTGCCTATACCCTTGCCTTGGAATTCTTTATCAACCATTATTCTATAAATCCAATAACCATCAAGTTCTTCTGGAACCGAATTATACATTAAAAAGCCTACTGCTCTCTCTTTAAAATATATAGCATAAGGTTTTAATGTAGGCTCAAATTTTGATTGAGCTATTGATATTGCATTTGATTCTATGAATTTTGCTTGTTCTAATGATACCTCTAATTTACAGCACTCATACCAGTTCTCTTCATTCAATTCTACAAGCTTCACGTTTTTTGTACTCACAAATGTTTCCCCTTTCAGAATTTGGGAAAACGCTAAACAACTTTGTTAATTCGGCGTAATCCCCATAAATTTATTCACAATTATATCCTTCTTGTTTAACATAATGAACGCCTCCTATAACAGTTATTGTCCCGTAATAATTCAGACTTTTCAATTATAGCATAATTCTGCTTAACCAAAATTATTTAACAAAAGTGTCATATTGCTGGAAATCATTTATTAGAGAAATGGCTGTACAGGTCTCCCAGAAAGAATCCAAAATAGTTGAATAGTGCTCCTATTAATAAAGATAGCCCAATAGATCTAGTTCTCCATTATGCCACTTTACATTTCCTATCTCTTTAATCAAAAGTTCATTAATCTCTTCATTTCCTAAACCTAAAGAACTATGGCTTTCATTATCTATCATAAGCCATTTACATTTGTTCTTTACGGACCTGTATCCATTTTTTAAATACAAATTTTTATTGTCTGCAAATAAAAGTAAGAAATCTATTAACTTGTTTTTACTAAATTTTTCAACTTCTGTAAGTAACGTTGAGCCTAATCCATTTGAACGGTATTCTTTTAAAACACATAAATCAATTACTCCAAGAACGTTTACAGGCTTGCCATTTAGATTCATTACTCGATAATCTAATCCAACTTGAGCAACAAGTATATCTTCATCATTAAAAACTAGGTATCTAAAATGGGGCAATTGCTTATAATAAATTCTTTCTTTTGGATAAACCTCTTCAAAACAGTTTAATAATAACTCTTGGATACTTCTCCTTACACCATCATCAAGTTCATAATCATACACTCTTTTAATCTTCAAATTTTATTCACCTGTCCTACCTATCTTATGATCCCGTATTTTGATGAGAGGAAGATACATATGCTATGAACGCTCCAAGATTGTTTCACAGATTGCTTCTACTCTTCACTCATTTACATCTACTATAAAATCTCCTATATGGTTGCCATCAGTATAAACGGAAACTTCCCAAAAACCTGGTTTCTCGAATCCAACATAGGATGGCATCGTCTTCGTTGCTCCAAGATTAGGTTGAGTAAATCCGTGGTCAAACTCCCAAGTTGCAGCATCAAAACTATGACCGTCTAATAATATTGGAGTTTTTTCTCCTGTTTCTAAATGAGTCCCTTCCACCCGTACAGCACCATTTATTTCATCAGAAGGCCCCCAAAAATGCCATAAAGTCTTTTGAGGTTCATTTGCAGTATAAACACCGTTTAAAAAGCCTGCTTTACCCTCTATTCCAGCAAATTCCTCCGATTCAGAAACAAAAGTTGGAGTGGTTTCGTAAACGATTGTTTCTTTCTCACATCCTAATACAAACAATCCCAACCCTAATCCAATGAAGACTAAACGTAAAGCACCTAGCAAAATTATCACCTCAACTAAAACTTTGTTGTAAATTGTTATTCATTAAAAATGCTCGTTTGCTTAATTCCAATTATTTCATAATCTATAAATTCCTACAATAAATAATTGTTATCCTTTTAAAAGAAAATAAGCGCTAATCCTTATAGGATAGCGCCTTTTCTCGAATGGCTCTTGCCCCCTATAATGGAAGGTCGTCCAGAAACAGCCTTGCTGCAAGGATATTCCAAATACCCTCCTGATAAATTAAGAATAGATAAATTTAAAAAGTTATGCCTCTTTCCTCTATTCCCATCTCTCTCAAACAGTTATGAAGGACCATTCTTTTTATCCCATTTACATGGAAGTACTTCTCTTGATAAAGAGCAACTATTGCTTGCTGTAACCTATCATACGAAATGTCTTCAGCGTTACACTTTTTTACAAATAATTTAAGAGGCACTGATTGCTCTTCCTTGTGTAAAGGTGGTTGTCTATAATCAATTGAACTTAGATGAAAATAACCGTTTCTCTTAAAAAATTTTTCTCGTTTACCACATTCCTCTTTTTCTTTTTCAGTATGAACCATTTCTTTTATCTCAGTTTCAAGCAGTATCTTATCTATATTCTCATATCCTGCATTTATAGCATCTGCATTAAGTAACTCTTCTAGCTTATGGAGAGTTTTAGAACCTAATCCACTACTTCTTATAGAAGGGTTTGTCACGATATAAACAACAAAACCTGCATTAACACTAGCCAAAAAATGGCCTGTTGCAAATGATAATACTTTTTCATCTTCAATCCCTACCAAAAAACGAAAAGTATTTGGAAAACTACTTTCCGAATATCTAATGCTTCGATGAAAAATATCTTGTGATTCCCTGACTTCAAGTGGGAAAGATTGTTCATATAATTTCATTACTTCATCAAAATACTTTGTACTATTTTTCGTTATCTCAATCCACTCTATAGCCAAGCTGCCACCAATCCTTACTTTTATTAACTTTAGAAAAATTATGTAAATTTCTTCTGGTAACTTAAAACCCTTCACAATCTTCACTTATATTAACATAGATATCCAATTTAGCTGCCAAGTGTTGCTCAATTTTTTAGCCTCATAATGAAAAATAAGCGCTAATCCTTCTAGGATAGCGCGCGTTTGTTTGAAGTCTTAACATCAAGATAACCTACGTAGGCTTTCTAATTCCGAAGCTTGGGAACAATTTTAATCTTCTATTGGTAATTTCATAATGGTTTCACAGCATCGACTATGAGTGAAACAAAACCCAAATTGCCGTTTTGATTTCGGTGGTCAAAACGCTTTGAACGATAGATAAATCCCATCTTTTCATCCCAATTATTGAAATGAAATTTACCATCCCCATCACAATATTCTAGTAGAGTAACGTCAAAACCAGCTTGTTCAAACATAGAGCTAAATGTCTTGTAAGTATGTACAATTTTATGACTTGCTGCTGGGTGATCTTTAGGTCCAGGTCCTCCTACTTGAACCTCTTCCTGGTATTCTTTATCTGGAAAAAAACCATCAGGAACGGCACAACGTATATAGCCACCAGGTTTCAAAAAATCAAAACAAATCTTTGCAGCTTCAGCTCCTTCTTCATAAGTTAGGTGTTCCCAAACGTGTTCTGCCAATACAGCTTCAAGTGAGTTAGGTGAAAACTTATTCTTCCAATCAACTCTCCTTAACAAATTTAGTTCATTTTCTTGCGTTTGAAGCCATTCTGGATTGTTATTGTATTCACCTGCACCAATGACTACTTTTAGATTGTTATTTAAATTCATATAACCCCATCCTCTCCTCATAATTGAAGTTAATTTCTTATGTTTTTAATTTTGAATATGTTAAATACTACTCTTTTTAAAATTACGTACTGCTGTCGATTGCTTTATATATTCCTCATAAAGTAAATTCATTGCTTCAATTATTTTGTTGTCTGCCTCCTTCCATCATTTGGTTAATATAGATACTCTCTCCACTCACTCCAAGCTTGAATATAACTACTAAAATCCTGAGGATGAACTTTAATGCATACTCCAATACGGGTATACAGTTGAAAAATCACCTCATCGATAAGACGTTTTTCTGTGAAGGGTAGATTACCTTTCCATAGGTTGAATAATGGCTGCAGCGTTTCAAAATCCAGGCTATCAGGAGAGGAGCAGAATGCATACGTAAAATCATAAATCCTTGGTCCAATTAAAGGTGACGGATCTATAACCCCGACTAGTTTATTTGAATGGTAGACGAAATTATGGATTCCTGTATCTCCGTGAAGATAATATTTATCTTCTTGATTATGATAATCTCTAAGTTTCTCTACTAACTCTTTGACTCTACTATGGTCTTCATAAGGTAGATGGTTTCCTATGCTTTCATGAGCAAGCTGAAAACTAATATTGTTAAAATCTGTCCAAGTGCTTCTATGTATTCCATTAACCCTTCCCCATGATGAATCATTATTTATCTTGTTGTATTTAGTAAATAATTCTTGGATTAAAATGGTCATCCACTCTAATTTAGAACCACGGTTGTGGTGAGTTTCTCCAGGGATATATGTATAAACTATGTAATTATCATTTTCATCCGCATAAATCACATCAGGTATTACACTTATTTCTTTGTATGCCCGCAAGAAATCTTTAGTTGAACTTATGATTTTTGGATCATCCATTTTGATAACATAAACAGGGTTTTTATCTAATATAAGAGTATATAAGATTCCACTAGTAGTCCCACTATTCATGCGCTTTAATTCTATTTCAGCATTCCTTAACAATCCTTTACTTTCTAAAACATCAATGATTTTATCATTACCTTTCATACAGCAGCTCCAATAGATTAATTAGAATTAACTACATTTAATATTAATCATTGCCAATAGGGAGGAGAATAAAGAATATGTTCTACATAATGGTCAAATAGCCACCCTGCTTCTCTTAATTTTCCTTCCTCTACAAAACCTAAAAACCTAAATTTCCTTTTTCAATAATTCTGTTAATCCATTTGGGTAAAGGACTTTTTCCCCAGAAAAAATTTCATCTTTATCAATCCATTTTGCATAAGTAATTTCATTTCCTTCAGATACTGTAAAATATTCTTTATGATATAAATTCCTATCTTTAAATTCCACTAAGTATATCTGTGTTATTTCGTGACCTAAGTTTTCGTCGAACGTAAATATATTCTCTATGCAGGAAATATATCTCTTTATAACAACATCAACGCCTAATTCTTCAGTAAACTCTCTCACCAATGTTTCATTTGACCTTTCGCCGAATTCAATTGTACCGCCAATGGGACGGTAATATGAACCTATCCCTTTTGAATGCTTTCCTTCCTGCTCTTCCAAAAGGATATCGTTGTCCTTCACAATTATTCCTAGTGTATTTGCTCTTGGATACACCAATTAACCTCCCCTAAAGATAACGCGATCTAGAAATTTCTAATGAGAGTATAAAAATTTTTTCTTAATCCTGCCTGTTTGCTTAATTCCAATTATTTCATAATCTAAAAATTCCTTCAATAAGATATTTTATTGACCAATAAAATAAACTAGCGCTAATCCTTGTTAAAGAATTGCGCCAGAATAAGGAATATCTGAACATGCGAAACAGCTGCAAAGGTTAATGATTAGTTATTTTTCTAAAGTATTAATTCACTTAAAACACCCTTTTTAGTTAAATTATCCATATAGTAAAATCAGGATGCCCATTATGATAAAAACAAAACCGAAAAATATCAAAGCTCCTCTCATTAACCAAAATGGAATATATTTAAATAATAAAGTAAGCAAAAATAATACAATAGATTCCACTATTCCTACATTATAGACAGCAGTACCATTAATATATTTTTCTTCCGTATGCTTAGCTTTAGTAAGTTTAAACCCTTGAATAATAAGAATACTACCTATAATGATAATAATCGATACTCCAATATACATCCAAATCTTTTTTCACCCAGCTTCATAAAACCTATCCTTTGGAAATTTTTATGTAAAAAGATCGCTCCTAGAGTATGGAACATAAAAGATTTGTCAATTTTTTTAGCTTAAGAAATCATCAATAATTTCTACTACTTCAATTTTACCGTTAATTAAAAGTTCAGTTAGGTCAGAATTTACATTACTACTCCAATATTCTCTTGCTTGTTTAATTTTGTTTGCAATAGGAGCTCCATCCTCTTTCGGTAATTTGTTTCCATCACCCTCATAAGAATTACCTATAACTTTGAGTTTAACAATTTGCAATACTTTTCTATTGTAAGATTCAAAAATATCTTTCCATTTCAAAGCTTCTTCATAACTTTTTGTTGCGTATAAACAAGATAATCTTGACGGATATTCTGGATATTCTTCTAACCTAACCATTTCCACTACTACTTCTCTAATAGCTCTAATTGTTTGATCTATATACTTAATTGCTACTTCAGCATTTTCACTATTCAAGCATAAGCCCTCACTAGTATAATGACCGTTAATAATTCTTATAAAGTCTTCACCAGTTGAATTCAATTGTTCCTTTTCAAAGAAGAAACTATATAAGGTGTTTTTTTGATTCTTATCGAAGTTAAGTATCTGACCCATACTCATTTTTTTCCTGGTAACAACGTGGTAAACATAAAACTCTTTATCTTTCATTTCTTCTATCCCCTATTTGACCATTCTATTAATGTGGTCCATTTTCAAATGCTGCCCGATCGCTTAATACCAATTATTTCATAATCTTAAAATTCCTACAATAAGTTCTTATTCTTCCGGAAAAGTAAATAAGCGCTAATCCTTGTTACAGGATTGCGCCCAATTAACTTCGAAAATAGATTTTAATATCAAAATACAGGTATTAATATCAATAGTTTTTATGCATGGTGTTCTATCTAAAGACTCCTGTTCTTTTGGATAACCAATCTTCCAAGGCATCTTCATGCGACTTGGTGAATAATGGTGGTATTTGATCCAGAGGGAAGAACTTTAAATCTAAAGTTTCAATACCATCTGATGTGAGTTTCCCGCTAATTGGTTTGCACTGAAAACTATAAACAATAGATTGGGCTTTATCCCCGTTTGGATATTCTTCTATGTATTTTGAATAGACACCAATAAGATGTTCGACCTCAACCGTTAATCCTGTTTCCTCAAAAATTTCTCTTTTCGCTGTTTCTTCTATAGATTCTCCAAGTTCCATCGCACCACCAGGGAAACCCCACTCATTTCTATCTCCTCGTTTTTGTAAAAGAATTTCATTTCTTTCGTTGTAAACAATGCCTCCAGCAAAATTAAGAAATATTAAATCGTGCCCAACTTTTTCACGAATAAAGCTAATGTAGTCTTTTTTTATACCCATTTCATTTCTCCTTATTATAGTTAGAAGTTTATTTACGAATATTAACTTGATTTAAGCTATCGACTTGTCTGCTAATCGCTTAATAGCAATTATTTCATAATCTAAAAATTCCTACAATATGTTTTCACCCTAGTTAAAGTAAAACGAGCGCTAATCCTTGTTACAGGATTGCGCCCGATTGTTGATGTACTCTAAATTCCATAACACCTTATAAGATTGCTGTTTCAATCATGTCGTGTTAGATCATTTAAGTGTTTTTCCATCTCACTTTTTTTAATTATTACTAATATTTTGTTACTATGTATACCAACCTTTTTATAGAAGTTATGAATTATGCTTGGATTATTCATTTTCAAATTTGTGGTCACTTCTTTTATATAAAAAGCTAAATTTTAATACTTCTATGCAGATTGAATAAGAATTTCACAAACAAGAGCTTAAGTAAATTGTATTAATCTCATCTTCAATTATTTTCTTATCTACAACTTTAACGGAATATGACTTTGCTTTTGGTCTAGAACTCACAGATTTAAGTAGTTTTTCATTAACAAAGTGAAGAGCTACACCGTCATCTACAGCATATCCTTCTTTCATATTCCCTTCTAAGATTAATTGGTGATAAGAAGGCTTTCTTTTATTCTCTCCATCATAATGAGGGCAATAACTTCCCTTCAAATAACCTAAACAATCTAATTTATACAACGATGCATTCAACGGGTCAGTTAGTCCTTCTTCAAACCAACATATGGCACCAGCACTTAGTCCTGCAAGGATAATCCCATTGGAATAAGCCTTTTTAAGAACTTGATCCAATCCCCATTCCTTCCACAAGATAAGCAAATTTCTGGTATTTCCACCTCCAACATATATCACATCTTGATGAAGTACAAAGTCTTCTAAGTCTTTAAATTCCGGTTCTAATAGAGAGAGATGAGAAGGTTGGCAAGGAAGAAGCTTAAATGCCTTATAAAATCTTTCTATGTAATTTGATTGGTCTCCGCTAGCGGTTGGAACAAAACACACTTTGGGTAAGTCTCTTTTTGTTTGTGCTAAAATGTAGTTATCAAGTAGTAGGTTTTCTGGCTCCATTGAGAAACCTCCTCCACCCATAGCTATTATTTGCCTCATCCATTCACCTCTTCAATATGTATTTCATCCTTCTTTCAACCTAGCAGCTTACTTCATAACAATAATGTTACCCTATTGTTTTATACCCATTATTTCATATTCCGTTTTAAGTAGTATACTTTGTAATTTTTTTAGCGCTGTCTCAAAACGAGCATTTATAGAGGCTGTTTTATCTCGTATCAATGGTACATTTTGATCCTTTGTATTTTGAGCAAGAAGACAGGTTACATAGGAGTTCGATTGTGATAGATTCATTCTTATGTGTCCAATGGAATCAATTAGTTCCGCAACTGTCAATGATTCATTAATTCCTTTTGGGGTATTAAAATGACTCAATTCTTTTTCTAAATCACAAACCTTGGATTCTAGGAATTTTATATGTTCCCTAAACTGAATTGAAGTGCTTCCATCTGGAAAAAGATTATCTAAATTCCATACTTGGCTATACTCAATTACTTTCACTTTGGCCCCCCCTAAAATTTATGTGATTTAACTCGATTAGAATGTATATTCCTATTTTATTATGTAGTGGAAATTTATAGGGATTATATGCTACTACTTGAATCTATATTTAAATGTGAAGCTAGAAATGTAAATAAGCGCTAATCCTTTGTTCTAGGATCGCGCTGGATCTATTCCAGCCTAGCTCCTAGTCTATGTTATATGAGTTTTCTGCAACTATTCATTTTAATGTGTACTTAAACAAGAGTTCACCATTATTCGGGTCAACTTCATTCATAAATTCAAACCCTAGACTTTTATATAAGCTATAAGCTGTACTATTTTCTTTTGTAATACTTAAATATATAACATTTACATCGTATTCCTTTGAAACGATATCCATGAGTTTTATCATTGCAATTTTACCATAGCCTTTGCCTTGATATTTTTCATCTATCATTATTCTATCTATCCAAGTATCTTTATTTATACCAAAAGAACCATACATAGCAAAGCCAATAACTCCTTCACCAAAATATATAGCTACTGGATGCCATTCCTGATAGATGGTAGCTTCTTTCAAACATTCATCTACAGTTTCAATATATTTTTCCTGTCCAGATTTTAATTTTATATTTCTAACTTGGTATTCATTAGTAACATCAATGTCTTTAAAGTACACATTACTCATGTTTTAAATTATACCTCCACCTATTTTAGAACGTTATGGAAGATTACTACTCTATTATTAAGTAAATGGCGCATCCTGATTCTTATATAAAAAAAACTAAGCTGTACCTTCAGGTTTGATTTATTTTGCTTTATAGAAAAACCAAACGGCAAAAAATAGAAAGAAAAAAACATATGCATTTTCAAAAAGAAATGGCGGACTGGGGCTGCTTATATATGAGTTCTGACTAACATTTACGCCTACATAAACGATCGCACTCCTTAGTCGCTCTAATGTGTAAACAAATCCACTTGCCAAAACAAACACCCAACCTAATAACCTATATGTATGTTGCTCAAGGTAATCCCCCTTCGTCCAAAATCTGCGCCTTACATAATACCAATTATTTCATATTTTAAAAATACCTACAACAAGTCATTTCCACCCTGGATAAATTAAAATAAGCGCTAATCCCTGTTATAGAAAAGCGCGCTTTTGTAAATGTACATTTTCTTCCCAAACTATTTAATAATCTATTTTTCCTGACACTAACAAATAAAAACGATTTCTACGGAAGTCGTTTTTATTCAATTTATACTCACATCTATGTCCTCTTATTATATGATCCTCGAATCAAAAAAAACGCTAATCCTTGGTATAGGATTGCGCAAGATATACCCGAACAAGTCTATTGTCCTTTAATATTGAACTAACTATTTGAATAGACTCCATTTCAAACCACCACCTTCTCATCATAGGTTTCAATCCCTAAAATTATTAAACAATAGGACCATCTATTAATATAAGTTCAATAACCCAAAAATGCTTTTCTCTTAATAGACTGGCAAGCTACAATTAATAATTAATTTTATTTTTTAGCTAAAATTGTAAAGAGTCCAGGAATATTTTCTTTAATGTCATCAGGAGAATTTTCCGGGAAAGCCCATCTAATTCCTGCTTCTTCTTCTAAACTTTCCATTGTTAAACCAGCAGTAATAATGGACGTAACGATTTCACCTAAGCCCCATCTTCTTATACTATTTTTTACTAATTTTTTTCGTTCAGCTTCTGTTAATAGCAAACTATATGCTACCTCGACTTGTTTTACTTCTTGATCGAAATAATTACCATTAGCAACCACTATATTATCAACAATATTGATTAGCTTTGAGACAAAAGGATGATAATCTCTTAATACAAATTTTCCACCAGGTCTTAACAGCTTAAACACTATTTCAAAAAGAGGATTTAAATCTACGAAATAATGCAATACCCCCAGCTCTAACAGTACAAAATCAAAATCCCCTAGTTTTACTTGATCTTGAGATAGTAAATTCAATACATCTGATACTACATAATTAAGGTTGACACCTGCTGCGTGAGCTAATTCAGATGCATATTGTCTATTTCCTTCAGAAATATCTACCACGGTTACACTAGCACCTAATAATGCTAACGAAACTGCTTTATTCCCTTTTGATCCTAAAAGGTTGATTATCTTCTTACCTTTAACATCACCCATGTACCCTAGATAATGGTTCACAGTCTTAGTAGGGTTTTCTGTTAATAATTGAGAATAACTACTTGGTGACCCATGGCAATTTACCCAGGCTTGATAAGCTGCTTGATTCCAACCTACCTCATTTATTTTACTAAGCTCCTCTTGTTTCATTTGCTCTCCACCTTTGAACAAAATCGATAGTAATTCATTAATCAAGCCACCACTATTTAATACCAATTATTTCATAATTTATAAATTCCAGCAATTTGAAATTCTTCATCTTATCAAAAATTAAAATGAGCGCAGATTCTTTACAGAACCACGCCCATTTGTCGTTATCGTTATAAAGCAGTAGATTATTCTAAACAGTTAATACACGCCATTCACAAACCTCAGTCATGCCTATATTTTTGTAGACACTTCGAGCAACTGGATTGTTATAAAATAAATATGGATATTTTCCTTCGGTCAATAACTTATCAAACAAGCCAGTCAATACTTCTGTTCCATATCCTTTACCACGATATTTTGGATTTGTATAAACACCTATTATTATGGCACTTTTATCACCTTCTCTAATAGTAGCGACAGATGAAACCATGACATTATCAATACTTAAATATGCAGTTCGGTCAGTAGTGTTTTTTAATCTCTCACTTTCCATTTTAATATAATCGTCTCTATCCTCTGGAAGACTACCGTGGAACTCATCAGTTGTTAATAATAAATCATATTGTTTTCCTATCTCTTCTTCAGATTGAACAATTCTCACCTCTAAATCTGGGTACATTTTTTTTACCTCTACGGTCTTCACTACACCCATATGAGATATAGCCTCATTTTTCAAATTAATATAAGGTTTAAACTTTATCATTAACTCACTGGGGCCAGATAGTTTATTGAAAGATAAATTACTTAAAATTTCTTTATAAATCTCTACCTCTCGATCTGACTGAGAATAATAAGTAACATTGTTAAAATTATTTAATAAAATAGATACTAATTCTCCGTTTTCATATTCTCCATATACTTTGAAATGATCGCCTTGATAATTATTGACAATTAAATCATTGATAAGAAAGTAATAGTTTTCAATATCATTACTAAATAATCTGATAACTTCTGCATGATTCGAACGTGTTAATTTCATAATACTCATAGATTTACCTCCAAATGAACATAGTAGAAAGTTTAGAAAATATTTCATTCAAAGAACGCCTATGAATAATAGGAGAAGGTATGGTAAAAAAATAAAGCTCCCCAAAGGCAGCTCTGCAGTATAAAGAAACATTATACTTAGCGTCAGCGTTCCTTGCAATGCAAAAAAGACATACTACTCCCTTGGTAAAAAAGGGTATTTATATGCTTTTGAATAAGACCATTACAAGTATGTTGGCATAAAGTATAAGACTCCTTCCAAATATCTCCTATTAATTATATAATATTCCAAATATCAAATGAAATCAATGTTTTTCCCCAGAAAATAATCCTAAAATAAAGAAATAGCGCTGCCGTTCCATCGTCCTGGATCGCTCGCTATTCTTGAATATCAAAAGGCTAATATTAGCTTTTATCAGCGACCAAAAAGGAAGATTTTTTTATAACAATTTTCCTTTTTTTATATTCTCAATCCATTCATTTATTTCATCAACTTCGTGAAAATATACACCCTTTTCTATTTCTAAATCAATTGCTAATAGGTCTATGAGATATTTATGCATCTTATCTTCATCTATAGATAAATGAGTTCTACTATCAAAATTCTCTACCCATATAAATGACCAGATGTTAAAGTCTTCTCTGGTCATTTGACCATTTACCACGCTTTTCAGACGATTTATTATATCTTCTTTTGTAGGTTGTTTTTCATAGTGTAAATTTACACTTCGCTTGAGATAATCATATTGTTTCTGATTCGTATCCAAGAATGCCTCTTCTCTATTTGACAAAATATCCATATACTTGATTTGTTCATTAAACTGTGAAAACGTAAAATCATAACGAACACCATGAATTTCGTTATAAAAATGCCAGCCTTCAGGTAACTGGGTCTTTCTTATAATTCCACCAAGTACGTCATTTACTACTAATGCTGTTACACCGCATTGGCCCCTACCTGGATTGTTTTCCGTCCATTTGGAACTTGAATTAATTGACCAAGATTTTAGTAATGCTTCCTGCATTTTTTTATTTGTTTGTGCATTCATCCAAAAAAACCTCTTTAGTGAATTTATACTGCTATCTTACTTTACTAACCCTTATACTCTTTTCCCTAACATAAGAAATGATTGTGATCACAAAGCTAAAAATTTTTCAAATCAATTTATTAAAAAAATCATTTTTTATTTACTTTGGTAGTAATACACGGTTGATGGATCTCCTTTTCTTGTTATTACATAATCGCGCCCCATTGCTTAACAAAGCAGTTTGTAAAAGGAGTAAGTACAAACTGCAACAATGCTGTTAAACCATGTACAAATTTAGTTAGTTCCATTATAAATAAGGTGGGCTTTTTGGCTGGGTTTATGTTCCTTAACATAAATATCTTCTGAAATCATCCAGTTATTCTTCCACATCTCCAGTGCTTCTTTCCCGTCTCTTTTAAGACCTCGTGAAAGCCTCGTTTCCCGTGGACATTCAACCCATATTGTAAAATCATATTTATTAGCTAATTCTTCTCTAATAGAATAAACACCCTCTACTAGTACAACCCCTCCAATAGGAACTGTGTGCCATTCTGCTAATTTATCCGTTTCCCAATCATAACGTTGATACTGTCCTTCTATGTTTTGACTAATAGGTTCAAGAACTTGTTTTAATACACGTTTCCAATCAAAATCTGCTCCAATTGGCTTTTTTTCTGAGTTTAATTTAATAATTTGAGATGATGGCAAATAAAAGTCATCCATATGTACAATAGTTACATTAGGAAATTTACTCTTTATTTTATTTGCTAAAGTACTCTTTCCTGAACCTCCACAACCATCTACTCCAACTATTAAGGTTGATTGTTTTTTGAGATTTAAATGAATCAGATTAACAACTTGTTCAATATTATTAGTCTTGAAAGCCACTATATCACCACTTTTTAAATTGTCACCTTTATTTAATTCAACTGCCAGATACATGAAGGATATAATCGTCCTTCACATTTATTCCTAGTGTATTTGCTCTTGGATACATCAATCAACCTCCCTGAAAATAACGCTATCTAGTAATTTCTAATGAGAGAATATTGTTCTAACTGTTTTTGCTAGTATTATTTAAAGGACCAAAAGCTATAACATCCAGTAAATCTTTTCGACTCTGGCTCAAATACCAATTAGAGTTTTCACTTAGATCTATTTGTATTCTTTCTAATGTCTCACAATCCACTTCTAGCGTTTTAATTACTTTACCCTTGGGTGAGATTACCATTGATGAACAGCCTTGTTCTACATGTGCTATATTTGATGAAATAACATAGCGTTGATTTTCTGCTGCACGACTAATTAAGTGAGCGTTCCAAATATCCAGTTCTTCAGTATCTATAATGTTAGTGAGATAAAAAATTATATTTGCACCATTTAAAGAAAGGAACTTCCATTGTTCAGGGAAACGTATCTCTCGACATAATTGAATAGCAATTTTTATATTTGCTTCTCCATTATGAAAGTCAAAACAAGAAAGATTGCTTCCTTCTTTGAGAATTCCTCTTTCATGAATGGCCAAATTCACCTTTTTATAGATATGTTTAATTCCATTGGGAGATATGTAGATTCCTGCATTATACCAACTACCCTCTTCCCTTATACAAGAACCAAATATTAAATGAACATTGTGTTGTTTCGTATAGAATAGAAGTTTTAATAGTGCTTGCTCTATTTCAAGAGCCATATCTTCATTTAAAAATTCAAGGTTATGTGAATACCCTGATAAACAGCCTTCAGGCATAACCACAATATCATTCTCTTTAGTTTGGCTTATCAGCTTAACCATCTTATTGAGATTCTCTGAGACTTCAAGAGTTGGTTTAAACTGGGCTAGAGCAATAATTAATTTCATTAGTTTCTCCTTTATAATGATTACATCAGATTCATTCGGTAAAACATCTGGTCTCAATTCCTAGATACTTCCTTAGCTATTACGCCTTTTAATAGAATAATTAACTTATTTTCTTGAAAAATCTACTCTGTTTCAATTATCGCCAACGATAGCTGAATAGAGGCCTATATTTTGACAAATAGCACCTTTAAATAAATCTTTACCGTATTTCTCCAAAAAATCACCTCTTCATGACTTATTCAAATCAAAGTTATTTCTTTATAGCGCCCCATAATGGAATATTAAACTTTATATTACTTGAACTTTCATTAGGGGTAATTTTCTATCTGGAAATACTGTGGATGGAGAATAACCTGTTTTTATTGCTCCCATTTTTAAATAAAAACCCTCTGCTTTTGGCTCACTATTGAGTGTAAACTCATTCATTCCTAATTCTTTAGCTTTGTTCTTTAAATGAGTCCACATTATTTTCCCTACCCCTTTTCCGATATAATCTGGATCAATAAACAATGCCTCGAGTTTATAGTTGGTTATGGAGAAGCTATAGAATGCTATGATCTTATTATTGTACTCCAATAAAAAGACAGGTTGTTCCTCTATATATTCCTCTGTTACAGTTAGGTCCTTTTTACATTGCTTCATAAATGATTCTGAATATCCCCAATATGCCTTTGACATATAAGCTAATTTACTGAGTGATTCACTATCTTCTTTTAATGCTTTTCTAAATTTCATAAGCAATCACCTCTACTATTTATAACGAAAATATTGAAATCAAGTATTTTTGTCCTGTCCTATTGCTAAATACCAATTATTCCATAGGATGAAAATTCCAACAATATATCATAATCGCGCTGGTCAAGTAAAATAGGCGCTGATCCTTAAAACAGGAAAGCGCCCTATTCTGGAATAACCACTACTTTGATTTAAAGTATATGATTTCCGGATCTCCTGCATCTAAATTTTCAACTATCCCACTCTCTGTAAATCCTTTTGCATGAAATACTTTCTGCATACTAATGTTAGAACGATTAGTAGAAGAAAACACCTTCGTAGTGGGAGATATATTCATCAAATAATCCAGCAGTAAGCTTGCATTTCCTTTTCGTCTCTTGGACGGTGAAACAATAATTAGTGATATAAAAGAGCATTCAAAAAAGTTAGTATCGTAAATTAAGAATCCCTCAATGTCACCACCATTTTTCGCAATTATGCAGTGTCCTAACTCAATGGCATTCTCAATATAATCTCGTCTGTTCGTGTGGCCAATAACCTCATAGTCTATATTTACCATTTTGTCCAAATCTTCGAGAGTAGCCTTAACAATAGTCTTCATCTTACTCCCCCTTTTTAAGCTTTCTATCAATCTAAATTATCCTACAATCGCTCCCAGATTGTTGAATAAGAAAATAAGGAGCAGCAATCAAAATGCCACTCCTTGTATATTTGCATTATTTTCTTGATAGGATAAAGATTCCGCCGCAATGAGATATTGGGTGAAATTCACATCGGCAATCATTATTCAACGATGAATTGAATTCATCATAAACAAAATAATATTCAACTTCATCCCAATGATTAATATTTTCTTCCCGGCAAATCACCATATCTTCTCGGGTATTAAACGCAATATCACCAATAAAAATCTTCCCTTTTTCTTTAAGTAGAGGAATTAATCCTTTAATAAACGAAACTTTCTCTTCGTCTGTTAAATGGTGTAGAGTATACGTACTTATAATCGAATCGTATTTTTTTCTTCTTATTTGGAATGGTAAACCATTTAAGATGTCCCACTCAATCAAACTTGCATTAGGCATCTTAGTTTTGGCAATTGAAATCATCCCGGTTGAAAAGTCCAGCCCGTCAATTCGATGTCCATTTTCATATAATTTGCTTGTTAACACACCTGTTCCAAAACCAATATCTAAGACATCCGAATTGTTTTTTTGCATTGCTTCACTAAAAATGCTGTTTAGTATTTTTTTATATCCTGCAAAAGGATATAGGTTATTATCCTCACTAACTTGAACTGTTTTATCATAGTTATCCGCCCAAAGATTAAAGCCTCGATTATTTAACATGAATGCTCCTCCTAAAATTCACAAATGTACGAGCATTCATACGTAAATGAATTACCCGTATTGAATCTCACAAATGTTATGCAATGGATTGTAAATTTTCAATTTTTTCATTATTAATCCCACCTTTCAAGTGATAAGCATATTTTACCACTAAAATCTTAATTTTCCAATAAAAGTACGGTGAGTCGTCTATTTAAAATCCAAAGAGCGATTACCTAGTTTCGCAATCGCTCGCAGTTTGTTGAATAAGTCCTCTAGGAAACTAAATTAGACGCTTGGGGATTTGGCCGCTGGTTTCCCAGTCCTTATAAGGAAGGATTGTAAAATAAAAACTGCACAGGTCTTCCAGAAAAGCTCCCAATTATTAAAAAGAGATGAATAGTCTAAATAAATAGTTGGCTTACATAATCGAGTATGTGAAACGAAAATAATATTTGTTAATTTTCATCTGAATTGTTAAGGATAGCGTCAACTTCCCTTGTAGCTTCAATATAGGAATCTAAAAATTGTTCAGGGTCCTCATTAATTGTAAAAATACTTTCTTGAAAATTAAGGACAATGCCTAACCAAGCGGATGCATTAGATCTATCTAATGGATCTTCAAAGTTTAGTTTCAGTAATTTTTTATTTGCAAGTCCATTTTTTTTAATATCCTTTAATTTATACTTCTCTTCTAGAATACTCTCGTCAACTGTTAAAAGTATGTGAGTTTGTATAATGGTATCTACGTATTCTGTTGTATTTAACAATAATTCTTTATTTTCTTTGGATGGTTTGCTTAATACAAGATTATAGGAAGTGTTTATTGGTCTGAAAAGAGGTTGATGATCTTGGAGTCTTTCTCGTGAAACTTCTATTTTACTTTTTAGATCTGAAGAAGATCGATAGTTCCCATCTAATAGACTCACAATAAAAAAAATTGCAAGAAAGCCAATAATAATAGCTATACTTGTTTTTACTTTTTTCATTATGTAACTCACCTCCAATATAACGTACCTTAATACTTCAAGTTACAGTTCGATCCTATCTCTTTCTTAGCCGAAAATCGAAGTTACATCTTTTTTATAATATCATCCACAAACTGTTTCTTTTCATCTGTATAAGAACGTTCATCGTTAGGAAATTTTGCTTCTAATTACGTCTTGAGCGACTCGTATTCTTTAGCAACTGACGGGTTTATGTTCAAATAATCTCTGAATAAAATATGTTTGTTCCACCAATTCCCATCATACTCAACCACATGAAGAATATGTGTCTTGGTTAGGTTTTCTAAGTCAGAAAACTTAGCAAAAACCTCTTTCCCCTCAATATGAACTCTTGATAAATGATGGTACCCAGCTTCTTTTAATTTTTCTTTATTAAACATTTCGACATCCATTAATGAATCTACACCAATTAATATATCTATAATAGGTTTGGCTTTAACCCCCTTGATTGCTGTACTGCCAAAATGTTGAATATCCTTTGTCTTGTCCCTAATAATTGACTCCAATAAAATTTTTTCTTTATCAAACAGCCTCTTCCAATTGTCCATATGGTTAACTAAAAACACTTCACCTTTCTTAACGCCTAACATAAAATACCCCCTAAAATGCAAGTTCCTTACAGGAATGCTACCCTTTTGTTTTACTAATGGTCGAAACATTTTTCCTTCTTTTATTTAACTCATTGTTATCTGCTTCTCTTTTTCTCAGCATGATTAACTCCAGCTCCCTTTTAGAGTCAGGATGCAAAACGAGCTTTTCAGTAAGATCCAATTCTGATTGTTTCATCTTTCTCCCCCACTTCCTAGAAAATGATCGCCAATCACATACCATTTCTATCAGGTATTTTCTTGGCATTGGCAAAGCGGTTTTATTTTGAGGATCAACAACCCAGTATTCTGCATGATGTTTATTTTTATTTTGGTGGTGCAGCCAAGCATATTTCCATTTCATTTCATCTTCAGCACTTAGTTCTCTATCTGAAAAAAATTTTTTCGCATATGGGACAAATTCTTTAGAGGAAAATTTCGATAAATCATGAGTTATCCCTTGGATAAATAATCCTTCTTTCCAACATTCAACTAAAACATTTAATTTGTGATTAAGAATATAAAGGAAATTTCTCCAACAGGCTTTCCACATAAAACATTCTCCCCCTTCCATTTTAATCCTGCATTGATTTTCTGTACTCATATAAAAAAATCCCACCCCCAAGACAATAAATGTCTTGGGGACGAGATTATATTTCGTGGTACCACCCCAGTTTGTTAATATGTCACCATATTAACCTCTTCAGGTACAGTTTACTTATACCCTAGCTCTAAAACAGGAGCACCTGTCACAATATCCCTCCAATTAAGTTCCTTTGTGCTGCTTAGAGGCTTGGTTCAATAAAACATCCTTACTCCTTTTCAGCACCCGGAGCTCTCTGTAAAGAATAAAATTTATCTACTCTTCTCGTCATCGCAATTATAATTTTTTAGTTTTTTATATAGTATCAATGGAAACGTGTATTGTAAAGACATAATTTTCTGTATTTTTAGCTATTCATTATTGGCCTAAAAAAAAGCGCTGAACCTTATTACAGGATTGCCCCCATTCATGGATAAGGAATAATTTCTTCCTCTCCATTATCCTTTAAGAGGTTTACAGTTTGAAGTATTTACTTACCAGTTTTTTCAGAAATATAAAAAAATATCAACCATCATTTTTAAGCTAATGATACTATATGTTTACAGGAATAATGATAGAAATGTGGTGTGCTTATGCCGGTCGTTTTCAATATTAGTGACTATACCGTTATGTTTGACGGAGAAGAGTTAAAGCTTTTACGAAAAGAATTTTTACTCCTTGAGTACCTTTATCAAAATGGAAACAAGGCTTTATCTCGACATCAGCTCTTGGATGCAGTTTGGCCTTTACAGGAACCATCCGACCGGACCGTCGACGATCATGTTTATCGCCTTCGTAAAAAGCTAAAGAAGTGGGAGCATGCTATAAAACTGGAAACGGTTAAAGGCTTTGGGTATAAATTAACAGTGTTTCAACAAAAAGAGTTCAAGTCGTTTCCGTTTGTACAGGACCAGGAATTTCAACAACTTACCATAAATCTTATAAGTAAATATCATCTTTTTGGGCATGGAGAAGCCATTGAGGAGTTACTAAGTAAGCATACCTTTGGAATAGAAATAGATGAAAAGTTGCTACTAGTTATGAA
Organism: Bacillus sp. CHD6a; assembly: GCF_001293645.1. GTDB lineage: Bacteria > Bacillota > Bacilli > Bacillales > Bacillaceae_I > Sutcliffiella_A. The sequence continues at coordinate 29,034 of NZ_LBMD01000001.1, read as the reverse complement.
GTTATTACGTGGTGATTTTAAAGCCTTTTTACATTCTCCATTACCTTTTAAGGATAAAGCATTGCCGTTGCTATTCCTATACTCGACAATGGAAGAAGACATCCACGTAATAAATTACTATTATCGTATATTTGAAGACAAACAGCTTTTTGAAAATGAGGGCAAGGAAGAGATTGATTTATTCAAAATTTTTCTTTGTTTAAGAGAAAAAGATTTGCGTCATGCTTTTGAAATTTTGGAAGCAACTGAAAAGACTATTTCTCTTGAGGTACCTGGCTTCTATGGTTTTTTCCAAATTAATTGGCTAGCCTATGCTATTGGTCGGAAAGATTGGAAATTAGCAGAAGCTAAAATAAAGTGCCTACATTTGTTCTTTAAAGATAAACCATATCAAAGAGAATACGGCGTGTTTTTAATGTTAAAGGGTATATACTTTCTCCATCAGAAAAAAAAATCGCTCGGTGTGGATTTGATTTCTCAATCGTTTCATGTTCTTGAAAAAACAAAATTTGTCATGCACATTTTAATTTCTATTTTGGTAGCTGAACTATTGCAGGCTGATCTTCACTGTAAAGAAGCCGAAGAAATAATTCTCCTTAAAAAAGACGAGGTTTTTGATAAATATCAATTAATTCCGCTTAAAAAACAAATTAAAACGTTATTTGATTCCGTACTCTGATATTGCTCTGACATACACTCGATATCCTTAAAACAAATAACAATTTGTTTTGAAAGGATGTTTATTAATGACAAGTGTAAATATAAGGAAAGAGACGATTTGGCAAAACTCCATTTTTATGAAGCTATTTGCCTCGTACTCCGTATCGATGCTTGGGCATTGGTTTGATATGGTGGCAATTATTATTTTATTTGGATACGTTTGGAAAGCAAATCCTATAATGATTGCTCTTATCCCTGTTGCATATGCACTGCCTCACGTCTTGCTTGGACAATTTGCAGGAGTATTAAGCGATAAATTTCATAAAGTGAAAATTATGATGTACGCGGACTTCATTACCGCTGTCTTAACTGTATGTCTTCTGTTTACTAATACACCATGGATGGCACTAGTCATCATTTCATTAAGAGCAACAGTAAATGTCGTACACACCCCTGCTCAGCAAGGACTTATTAAACTAGTCGTAAAAGAAAACCTGATTATGAAAGCAATCACTCTTAACGGTACAGTGAATCAATTAGCCAAAATTATCGGCCCTTTTATTGGGGCTACGATTATTGGCCTCGTGTCCCCAAAGATTTGCATTCTAATTAATGCCATCGCGTTTACTATTTCTGCTTTTATCCTATTATTCGTGTATTTAGATAAAGAGATGAAAAGGAAGACTACCGTACCAAAGAATGAAACAGCATTGATGGAAGAAAGCTTTTGGGGTGCTTGGAGACAGGGCTGGCTCATTATTTTTAAAAGTAGAGTAATAGTTGTTAGTTTCATCGCAACCTTCTTAGGTTTGACTGTCATTCAAATGGTGGACATTCAATTTCCTGTTCTTTTCCGTGAACTTGCTCCACATTTTCCTGAGCTCACTGGTTGGTTAATGGGCGGATCAGGACTTGGGGCGGTGGTCATGATTATCTTTTTAAATCGCTTTGAAACATTAAAGCATTATGGACGGCTTATTGGGGCTAGCATGCTGTTAGTAGGCGTAGGCTTTGGAGGAGTGGGCTTCCTAAACGAAGGTTTTAATATTCTCTATCCCATCTTCCTTTGCTTTATTGGTGGATTAGGGGTGGGGTTATTAACTATCACGACTCAATACATTATACAAATAGAAACGACAGAACACGAAATCGGGCGTGTCTCCGGGATTTTTAGTACGATTATTAGCTTTACCGTATTAGCCTCTCCGCTAATGGGTGGTTTTCTCGTTCATCTCTTCGGCGTCATCCCCCTATATCTATCCTCTGGCGCGGTTTTACTTGTTATTGGTACTGTGTTAGTTACCTTTAACACGTTCCTCTTTCCAGAACAGAAGGCAGAGAAAGATATCCTTGCAGTAGATGCCAAATAGGAATAACTGGAGTCGTGGATTAGGGAGTTTAGGGGAAACTGTGGTGAATAAATAATAATTGAGTTGGAGGGAGTAAAATACTCCCGTCCTCTCACACTACCGCAACACGGGACTTGTATATGTCGGTTCAGTCTATTATGTATCTACGCTCTTAGATTTGGAAGGTTTTCTAATGTCTTTTTCAATTATATGGGCCATTAAATGAAAAGTAGGCACGGATCCTTGTTCCAGGATTGATCACGCCCGATTGCGGAGTATGTGGCGCCCTTTTGCGGAATAACCATCAATCTTTATTTGTCATTCGTATGATATATTGAGCTCGTTCTTCGTTAGCTTAACGAAGAGGCCTTAGTTTTTTCCTTGTTTGATAGTATTATTCGTTTTTCATTTTTAGACAAAATTCAGTATGCAACCAATTGCTTCTGCTTTTTTAAACTCGTCTTGTTCTCTCTTCATATCAATCTATGAACGGGGCGGGAAGACTGCGATAGTAAAAGAACGGAAGCCGCGTTTTAAGTGCAGCATCCGTTGCAATTTAAGGGACAACTAACTCAAATACCTATTTCGGATGACCCCCATATGATGAATCTCGTGTCCTGCGATGCCGTACGCTAGGGCACGCGCAGTAATGGTTGCGTTATTGGCAGTGCCTTTGCGGGACCACGCCTCCGCCGGTAACCCACGCAGCAGTGTAATCGTCGATTGCCGTACGGCCCGGTAGTCTTCAGCCAATTGAGCGGTTGTCCAGCTTCTGAAAGGAGGCATGAACAATTCCTGGTCGAAACTGGACAGAGGCGTCTTGTCCCCTCTTGCGAACCGGAGCAGGCGGTAGGTCATGACGCGTTCTCCGTCTGCGATGTGGCCCACGACTTCTTTCAGTGTCCACTTTCCTTCCGCATACCGATACGCACCATGGCTTTCGGTCAACGATGCCAGCAACTCCGTCATTTGCTTTTCCTGGACGAGTAGAATGTCGATGATGTTACCATCCGGCACCAACCGGATATACTTTCCGAAGTCGCCGGCATATTCTTCTTCTGTCGGTCTTTGATTCATGCGTAATCACCTCTCTATGGATTTATAGAAAATTAAAATGTTCTTTCCAATGCTCTACCGCGATTTTTTGCGAATTTAATTTCGGCATGTATAATAAATTCCCAAAAGGATAAAACTTTCCTTCCAATAATTGAGTCTAAGCATCCATTTAGTTGGTCGGTGGCCACGCTAAACTACCCCTTTAAATGCATAATATGCTATTTCTAAATAATCCAGATAGCTTCCTTTTTGAAACAAAAAATGGCACGATACAAAAAAAACGAGTTTCTCAATAAAGCGCCCGATTGCCGACTAGATTTCGAGATAACTTTTATTTGTTCTTCGGTTAAAGCTCCTAGATTGTTGAATAAAAAAGTTTCCTGTCAAACTCATACTTTTAAAGATGGTATTTGTTTAATTTTATCGTCCTTAAAAATCCAAACAAAGGAAATGCTACCACTATTAATAGTGTAAGATTTAAATCAAATGAAATTTTTCGATGCAACATTAAAGAAATGACTGGTACCGTTATAACTCCAATTAACAGGAACAAAACAACCTGAGTAATTCTTGTTTGTGCTTTTAATTTATGCTCAATTAGGTACGCTGTTGGAATAAAAAAAATAAAGAATAATATTCCAAAGGTTAGTGTCAAGAATAGAGATTCAAAAGTGAAAATGAATGATAAGAAATTATTAATTTCTATATTAGGATTATATAAATCATTTAACAACATAAAAAATACAATAATTAATGTAGTTACTATTAAAGCTAATAGATCACGAAACAATAAAAACACCACACTTGTTTATTATTATTTGAGATAACTCGAATACGCCAATCGATCCATTTAGTTGAATACAATTTAAGGCTTATTCAATACAATTAATTTTAACTAATGCTTCACATACTTCTTTTCTTAGTTGTTGTTCGGATATTTCAAAAGCAGTTTCTTGTCCAGGAAGACATTCGTGCCAATAACAATCTACTGCTTCAAAAACTCCGTTTAGGATATCAAATAGTGTGTAATCCATTCTTTCCGTCTCATTTTTAAATGTTTTTAGATAGTCACGTTCAAAATCCTCAACAGTTATTACTTCAACAATAAAATCTTTCATTAAATTTTTATACTTATAAGCAGGAGAAGCGACAATAACAATTCTAAGATATTCACCTATAGAAAGATTAAAATACCAAAGTACCATCTCAATTATTACTGCTGATAATACATAAACTAACACTGCTATTAGTAATTGCTTTCCAATACTCATTTCCTCCCCCTAGCATCCTTTAATTGAAGAAATCACTTTCACACGTTCCCGTTCCGATACCCAGAATAGGAAGGGTAGTCATTAAAACAATTAATAAACCTAGTAGTATTGCTCCACCTTCAAAAGATAAAAGAGAAATTAGCCTTAAAGATTTCGGATCATCTTTTGTATTTACATATAAGAAGAATCCACCGAAAATGAGAAAGAAAAAACCAATACCAAAACCAATTAAGTTGCAGATATAAATACCTCCGTCCTCAAAAAGAATTATGCATATTTCATAATGTCTGCGTTTTATTCCTAAAATAATCATTTCGATCTAAAACCTTTTGAACTAATGTTTTGCAAAAAAAAAAGCGCCGTAGCACTCTTATCGTTAAACTATCTCGCCTGGCTGTTTAGCATTGACGCTAACAACCCTACTTAGCTGAATGTGCTGTCTATTTTGTCTCGGTCATAGTCAAGTATCCATTCATTGCGAACTTCATAGAGTAAGCGTATATGTTCTCTATCTGCTGCTATAACATCACATCCACGATCATCGTATAAATGATAAATAATCTTTTTGGATATGTTCAAAAAAAAGATATCGTACCCATTCCTAGGAGAGCTTTTTAAAATACAAGATTGATGCCCGAAGTCTTCGTAACTTATCGCCAATAAAAGCTGTCTATAGCGAACTTCACTTTTTTTGCACTGAAATATAAAACGATGAGTAACTTCATTTTCATATTCATCGCTTTTTTCATCATCCCACTCGATACTTGGCAAAACGTCATGCCTTAATTTGTTTAATGATTTCCTGTTCTTAACATACTTTCTGTACACATTTAATGGCTTACTTTGAAGGAAAGTATTTGCTTTGTGACAGTACACATTGGTCACTAATAAAACTTCATCATTTTCGTCGAATACCCTTTTAAATATATCCGTACTACGCTCATAAACTTGCTTAAGATTAGCCTTTTCCTGAAAAGATAAATCAGGGTTGGAAATTTCAAAACGCAGTCCATATCTCCAGGAATAAAACAACCCCGGCGCTAAAACGAGATCATCAAAATGTTTTTTTAAAAATTGTTCTAATTTATTTGAAAGGTCATTCATCCTAATCCCCCATTCAGTTTTAATTTTCATGCTATAATCTGGATCAAAAATAAAAATTGAGCACCTATTCTTCCAAGAATGGCACCCGGTTGTTGAGTAAACTTTATTTATTTAAAACTTTCTAATTCATGAATTTCTTCTTTTATAAATTCCCCTAGCGTCCTTGTCAAATCGTCCAACTGGTTTATTTCAGTAAGGATATAGAAGTTAGTTCGCATATTATACTGGGGTTCTAACTTGTTGTCTATCTTAAACTCAATACCTACAACGCCTCTTTTATCATGTATAAAAAACCTCATCGATAAGAAGTGCGTTGTATTTTAGATGTCCTGTTACTCAAGTGAATTCCCTGTTTCCAATTTGATTTGCAAAATTATCAATACCCTTTTGCAGTTCTTCTAAATGTCCGTTATCTAAATATATATCCATATTTACATTACAACCATTTCAGGATAATGATAGGTTTACTTCAAAAAAATCTACATCAGTCCAAATTTTCTTCATTTTAAATCTTGGTTGAGACAAACATATCACTTCCATAAATAGATGTCATTGCTACGTAAATGCGTCCTTTGGCTTAAGTATACTGCTTAACAAACTCATATGAATAAATGCATATTCAGCTAGATTACTGCTCGATTCATACTTATTTAATTACATTCCTAAAACGGATATAACCTTAGTTGAAGGGATTTTTGCTTCTATCCAATTTTGGAATTCCGTAATCATAGTTATAAGCTGCTGTATATTCTTATCATAGTTTTCCGTAAATTTTCCCATAAATTCTTCCTCTGAGTAGATGAACGGAAACCCAATAACAGCTTTTAGAGAATTTGGTTTAGGATTATTAGATAGACAATCCTTCATCTTTTGCAATTCCTTTATAATCGATTTCCACGTTTCAATATCTATTTCATTGAAGGCATAATAATCAAATTTTCCAAAGCACTTTTCGAAGATAGGCATTATATAGCTAAAGTTATCTTCTGAAAAGAAAATAGAAGAACTACTCCAACAATCTCCTTTATACTTGTCAGGGAGAATTTCTATATAACAAGAACCTTCAAGGGTACTAACATCGTATATTATCTCAATCATTAATAACTCCCCTTAAAAAGAAAACCTTAATAAGCTAAGATTATCATAATTTGGATTTGCTGGTATCGGCAGCTTCTACTATTAACCTGCAACTTTAGTTTAAGTGTAATCAGTCACAATATTATCTATATTTCACTTCTTTTCTAAAAGGTTTTATTCCATTATCTGGCCCTAAAATACAAAATGAGCACCGATTCTTCTTCAATAATGGCGCCCTTTTGCGGAATAACAGTAAAATTTCACACCTTACTTACTCCTCAATATGAATTTTTCATTAACTCTTGGATTTTGATTCTTAATTGCTCTTTGATTTCTCCATGGCATTCATAAGTATATTTATATTTTGGATCGCTCCATTTTTCACTAGAGTATTGCCAGACAGGATATGGAATTCTTTCTTTAGGTTCCCAATTATATCGAGGAAAAACATGTGCGTGTAAGTAAGCATCTGTGTTGCCATAAATGGAATAGTTAACTCTTCTAGGTTTACAAACTTCCACTATCGCTTCTCCAATCAAACTCATATCCAACAAATAGTCACTACGTTCCTTCACATTAAGTTCTTCTAGTGATCTAAATGGTTTTGTGGGTAACAATACAGTGTAACCAGGTAAGAACTGTGTATCTCCAATAGCTGCAAAACCACTTTTCATTCGTACAATAATCATTGGGTTATCACCACTATGTGCCGATGCAATCCTATCTTTTTTCCACTCGTCTTCAACATATGTATTCATTTTATCCACCCTTATCATGCTGTCTTAAAAAATCTTTCTTCAGTCTTCTATATAAAAAAAAGAATAGTACTATGATAAATCCTATTATCAAAGTTGCAAACGGATATATTATTGAAGTATCCTGACCGTTTGTTAATTCCAATTATTTCATAATTTAAATGTTCCTACAATATGTTAATCTTCATCCAGTGCAAATAATGATGAGCGCTGATTCTTGTTACAGGATAGCGTCCAATTGACGAAGATTGAAGATACTATAGAGTTGTAAAAAGAAAACGCATTTACTATAGAAAACAAGCATTATTTCTTTACTCCTACATTTCCACCATAATGATCCACTATTTTTTTTAAATCAGCCAGTGTAGAAGTCAAATAGCTCTGTTCACTTTCAATTTCAAAATGTAAAGAATTCTCCTCCGATAGATACTCTTGGAAACTGCCATGTATTGAAAGTTGACCTAACTCAGTAAATTCAATCGCTAATTTAAGCTCTGATGAATCGGGATTTTGAAAATAAACAATACCCTTTAACTCATTGTAGCTTTTAAGTAGTTGGTGATAGAAATTATATATTTGACCTGTTGAAAACCAAAGCTCGGCATCCGATAAGTAATAATTCCCACTTCTTATTTCGATTTTCCCCTTAACATCATAGCCACCCAAATAACTTGTTTCTTCTGGAAAGCCTAATACTTCAACTAACTCAATTCGAATATGTCCCTTTTTTCCTCCAAGTTCAAATGCATACACTTAAATCATCTCATTCCTCTTCATTAAACTACCTTATTCAAACATATCAAAATCCGAAATATTTTTTCGATTGCTTTATCCCAGAAAGCAAAAAAAACAGAAAGACACACTTCATATTCCTAAAGCGCGTCCGATAATTGAAGGTTCGATTTAATATTGAGTAGTTATTAAAACTGAATTATTCGCCTTTATCAAAGCCTAGATGAACAGAGTCTGCAATCCTTTCATAGCCAATTTCTCTATATATCTTATTTGATGTCGGATTCATCAAATCTGTGTATAGGACGCAAAAGTTGAAGTCTTTAAGCAGTTCTTTTGATACCGCCGTAACAAGCGTCCGAGCATATCCTTTTTTGCGTTCTTCCTTTGGAGTAAAAACCAAACTAACGGTTACACCGTTCTTAGTAGGACGTGACTTTTTCATCATTGACACTATTTTTCCTTTGTCCTCCCAAATAAAGATCTCTTGTTCCTTTAGAAACATTGCAACACGTTTTTTCACTTGTTCCATTGGCGAAGTCGAAAGTCCTGCATCATTTTCGAATGAGTTAAACCACTTCTCGATAATTGCAGAATCACTTTCTTCCGCATATCGCCAAGAACCTGGACTATGTACTAGCATTTCATTAATCGTATCTAATCGATACAATCCATGGTCCATAAGCAGTTGATGAGCCTTACCTGTTTTATCTTCCCACTTCTCCGCAACTTTGTATGCCCACTCTTTCAAAGTGATGATTGAACGAAATTCAATTTTAAGATCGACCATATTTTTTATGAAGAAATCAATTATTTCATCTAAACGGTTTTCATCGACAATAATAATATTTAACGGATGCGGTGGTGTCATTTGGAAAAAGGCTAACACATTTCCGTCTTCCTCAATTGTTGCCATAAATGGATTCTCATAATTACCAGCTTTAATCGCTTGCAGTACACCATAAAAAAGACTGAATACATCTTCCTTTTCCAATAAAAACGAATCGATCTTTTTCTCAAAATCATGAGCATTCTCATAAACGTTAAATTTCATTTTCAACACCCTTTGAATTGTTTCTAAATCTTCAGGATACATATGTATCAAATTATCTAATTCTAATAAAGTCTTCCAAGCAGCTTCAATTATTGTTTATCAGGGTCATTAATCCCTTCGCTCTCTCCTATTTTCTCTACATTAAAGTAATGAGTGTTCACATTTATCCCCTTAATTACACTCTCTTTTATAAACAACCTTTCTATAATTCTAACCTCATATCCTGTTTCTTCTTTTACTTCTCTTATGCAACATTCTTCAGGTGTCTCGCCTATTTCAATTCCTCCAGATGGGACACTCCACCCCATAGAATCATTACTTCTTACCATAAGAACTTCATTATTTTCATTAAAACAAATCGCTGCAGATCCATGCCATTCTTTAATATATATCGCTCCCCAATTTTTTTACATCTCTCAACATGTCAATTTCCCAAAATACTTACCTTTGGTTAATTCCAATTATTTCATAATCTAAAAATTCCTTCAATAAGATATTTCCTTAGGTCAATATGAAAAACGAGCGCTGAAACTTGTTACAGGATAGCGCCCGATTGTGAAAGATTATTGAAGCTTCTATTTAGTGGTATGTTTAATAACAAAACATTGCGTTCTTTGCTACAGGAATCCACCTGGTATTTCACAAGAAGATTCTATTTAGTGTACTGCTCTTTATGCTTCTCTTGGAACACTTTAAATACACCCTCATATTTTTGGAGCTTTTTTGTATCGGTAGATGAGTTCAAAAAAGGTTTGCGTTTACCAATAACCATAATATCTTTTCCATCTATAGGATCGTTTAATTTTACATAAGGCGTGAAATAATCACATTTAGTATCAGGAAGGGCAACGGATAACCTTGCAAACTCTTCTGTAGGAAACTGATTAGATACTTCAAGTTCCTCTAAATTGAGTAAATACGATAAAGGCTCCAAGGATTCATCTTTTACCCGTATGTTAGATAATCCTAAATATTTAAGGGCATTTAGTTGCTTGAGGGGTTCTAGGGTATCAATATTTAATGTGTTCCATATGCCACCTGATAAATGTAACTCCTCAAGGGCTGGGCAATGCTGTAAAGGGTCCAAACTGTTTAATCTCTTGAAATCTTCAAGGGACAAAGTCTTGAGGTGAAAATTTTTATTTAAATCCCACAACTTGGTCGCTTTTGTATTCCAACATAAATATAATGTTTCAGTATCTGAAAGAAGCTCCAATGAAGATAGATCTTCTACCCTCATTTCGTAAACATAAAGTGTTTTGGGCCTTACGGATTGAAGAATTATATCAAACTCTTCTTGATTTACACTGAACAACCATAACTTTTCAATACCAGACAAATCCTTCAGTCGTTCAAGATTTTTGGTTTTTCCTTGTATAGCAATCTCACTTGGAACCTCTTCAAATTGGTTTAGATCTTTAATAAACTCTGGTTGTTCTCCAATAGGAAACATTGCTCTTCCCCCAGTAAATTTAATTACCCCTAAAATACAAAAATAGCACCCATTCTTCTTTAAGAATGGCACCCGATTGTTAAAGACTGGATTTCAAGATAATTATCCGTTTCTTCAACTATACAAACTGGCCCTGGATGAGGTCTAATAAGAAAGAATCCACATCATCCCTAATCACAACCCCATGCCCTGTACAAAGGATACTTGGCTTAATCTCCCTAAGTTTATTAAGCCCTTCCATAAACAACTCAAAATGATGCTTATTTCTCATCTCCTCGTTTTTTGCCCACTCCGAGATGAACTTTACGTATTTATCCTTCATTTCTTTCCCATTACCCGCAACTTTTTCATTTGGCAAAGGCTCACCAAAGAAACAAAGGTGGTCTCCACAAAACAGCACACCACTTTCTTGATGAAAAAGAGCAACCGAGCCTGGTGTATGATGACCTAGGATGATACACTCCAACCCGTTGATAACCATACCATTATCAGGGAGCGTTCCTGTAAGATTGGTTTTCAGCTTTTCCGGCACTAGGCTGAGATCTTCACTATGAATATAACTTTTAATGTTTTCTAAAAAGGATAGTCCGCCGATGTGGTCTTTGTGACCGTGTGTAGCTATGAATGCGAAAATCTCCTCTTTATTTAGATTGATGTCTTTCATGGAGGCTTCTAGGTAATCAAAGTGCTCTTCTTTACCAGAATCAATAAGTGTATAGCCATTATCTCCCATTACCAAATAACAGTTATTATAAGAATTCCACGATTCATCCCATAAGAGAAAGCCATGCACATGATCCGTTATTTTTTCGAAGTAGTATTTCAAAAAAAAATCCCCTCCCTGTTTACACTCGACAACCCTTTTCAATATTTTTGCTCAGGTTACCTAAAGATAAATTTCAAGAATTAATATTTTCACTAGCATCTAACCTATCCATAAGTCGATCTATTTTCTTTAAAATTCTTAATTGTAGTACGATTATATGAATAAAAAAACCCACTCCCATTCCAACTAAAGGTGCAAAAAATCCAATAAAAAATGTCGCTACTATTGTTGGTACTATGTACCCCAAAAGTACTATCATTTTGTTTATCCCCCTTTTAATTTAGTGCATTCTTTAAGTTGATTGCTGCTAAATGGTTTTAATACCAATTATTTCATATTCTAAAAATTCCTACAATAATTTATTTATCATCCTCGCAAAAAAAAGCGCTAATCCTTGTTACAGGATTGCGCCCGATTGCAGACAATAATATATATGTATGTAAACTAGAACTACCACTTTCGTTAATTATTAACCCATACTCATCAAACTGGTTATTGGAATATATTAGATTATCTGAGCAATTAAATGGATTGGTTTGTTCCTCGCATTTAGAGTTGACCTGTTATGTCATCGTTTTACGAACAATGTTTTTTCAATAATTTATCCTTTTTATAGTTAAGCCCGCGTTAGTTCAATAACAATTTGAATTAATAAATATATCTACAAGTCTCATAATTTCCATACTTGATAACAGTTTCAAATTCTTCTCCACCATTTTTTTCCTTTAATAGAGCATCCATCTTATCATCTTTGATATTGTAATGTCTCTTATTTAGAAAGCCAACACTTCGGATTGTAGGATGGTCTAAAATCGGTGTTAAGTCACCATCTAACACATTAGTATCAACAAATCTAAAGTCAATAAGGTTAGGAAATTGATTTAAAAAATGCAAATTCTCAAGATTACCACAAGAATTAAGACACAGAACCCGAAGATTCCTCAGAGAGAATATTTCTTCATTTGGTACAAATTTCTTGGATTGATTAATATGTAAATGTTCTAGCGTATCGGCTAACCCAGACAAACCAAAATCATTTTTTAATTTAGTACAATTATGTAGTTCTAAACGCTTTAATTTATTCATTTTTTCTATACAAAGAAAATCTTGTATATTGGACCAGTTTAATTCTAGATAAAGGAGATTTTCTGGAAAACCAATAAAGTTTCCCAACTTATTCTTTTTATGATGCCAAAGAGTTAAATATTGAATGTTTTCAAGCTGAATCTCATTAAATTTTTCTTTTTTTAAGTTTATATGAGATTGAAGATTATCTGGTATTTGTTCAAACCAAATCGCCATATTCCTCCAGTTATCCATTTTGCACCACCCCGAAATTTACCATCATTTCTTTTATCTTATCATTTGGACTTGTTAAACTAAACTGCCCAATTCTTAAGTAAGGAGCGATCCACTATGCCGCAATCGAGCCCGTTTGATAAAGTACACTTTTTCACAACCAATAAAAGGCCCTGTTTGTTTAAGATGGAATTCACATCATCAAATATATCCAACCTATTTGACTCTAAGAACTATCTTTCCTTTTGTACGTCCAGTTTCAATGTGCTCGTGTGCCTTTACAATTTGTTCCCAAGGGTAACATTTTTCAATAACAGGTCGTAATTTTTCTTCCTCCACAAGATCCCTTAGGAAATCCAAATCCCTAGCATTCGGTTTCGTAAAATGAATTTTTGCTTTCTTGCTACCTATTAATGATCCTATCATCAATTGAAAAGGATGGTACTTAGGAAAAAATAGGTGTTCCGTAATATAAAGACCATTCTCGGTTAAAGAGTGTAAACAACTGAAAAAGGTTCGTTTACCAACTGCATCCAGAATAACATCGTATTTATTTCCATTATCCGTGAAATCTTTTTTGGTATAATCAATGACATACTGTGCCCCAAGTTTCTTGACCCAATCTAAATTTGAGGTACTACAAACAGCAGTTACCTCAGCCCCAAAGTAATTTGCAAGTTGAACAGCGAAATGCCCTACTCCGCCAGAAGCTCCATATATTAACACTCTTTGACCTTGCTTTACCTGAGCTACATCTCGTAATGCTTGTAACGCTGTTTGAGCAGCACACGGTATAGCAGCCGCTTCCTCAAAAGTTATGTTTTTCGGCATATGACTTAGGAAATTCTCACGAGGAGCGACATATTCAGAATGAGATCCAAAGCAACTCCCAAAAACATTATCACCAACCTTAAATTTGTGTACATTTTCACCTACAGCCTCAATAGTCCCTGCAACATCTATGCCTAGTATGGGACTCTTAGGTTTTGTTAGTCCATTATCCATTCTTGTTGGTAAATAACCCTTTCTGTACAAGTAGTCTAATGTATTGACTGAGGCACTGTGTACACGAATCAATACCCTATCTTGTTCTTTGATAGTTGGTTTTTCGACGTCCTTAATACTTATAACTTCAGGGGGACCATAAGTACTGTAAACCGCTGCTTTCACCTACATTACCTCCAAGAATTTTGTATTTTATTTAATTGAAACTTTCCCACCTTCTATCTTTGTACCATTTAAACATTATGGCATCTAGCTTTTTTACAAACTACCCTATTTTAGATCTCCACTCAAAAAATCTTAAAGGGGCAAGCAAAGGATTTACGAATGGATTGCAATAAATAACCCTTTTAAGAATTCATAATTTTCTCACTCAAAAAATCAGTCTTATTTTTACATTTATTCTAGTTCTTCTTCAGCTAACCTGCCACTTTAGTTTAAGTACATTTCTTCATAATCAGAAGTGATATTAATATAAATATCCTGTTTTGTTTCGAGGTTTTATTCAATTATCCTGCTCTATAATTGAACGTCAGTGGCAGCCCACCATTTAGAAAATTCTGTTAACCATAGCTTATCATAAGCAGGGTGCTATAACGACTTTGGCGGTAAAATTGTTACATAATATATAGTTCAAACTGCAAGACCCCATAATTTTATGTGGTACTGCAAATTGGGTTGCATATTAGCATCCAAATTCACGTGCAAAATCAATAAAAACAATGATATTTCAATAAAAAAAGGCGATACAAAATGCTATGCAAATTGTATCGCAAATTACCTTGCAATTTATGGGTTTCTTCCTTTCAACTGAACGGGTTATCCGTTATGCGGAAAGGGGGTTATTCTTTTTATTTTTTCACTTTCACTCTCTTCGCTTTGCTAGTATTGTTTGCAGCATCCGTAGCGGTAACGCTAAGTTCCGTAGATTTCTTTTGTTTAGAAATGGTAACTTCGAAATTGCCGTTCTTGTCTGTTTTGGAGGTTCCGATGACCTCTTTGCCCACTGTAATCGTAATGGTGGTAAATGCCTCTGCTTTTCCTGTCACAGAAGTAGTGTTGCTATAAATTTTATCTACTTTTGGAGTGGAAGGAGCAATTTCATCCACGACTTCTACAGTAACAGCTTCACTTATTTTTCCATCTGCGTCTGTTGCTGTGATAGTAATAGATGTTCCTTCTTTTTGAACTGGGATTTTAACTTTGAATTTGCCTTTTTTATTGGCGGTTTCCGTATACTTCTTTTTTCCAATCTGAACGGTTACCACGGCTCCTGTTTCTGCAGTACCCGTTACTTTCTTGGTAAGGTTAGAAATTGTATTAACGATTGGTGCTTCTGGCCTTGGTTCTGGTTCTGGTTCTGGTGCGGTCTCAAATTTATGCGTGTAAACTTGCTCAGGATATTCAGCTTGTCCCCCAGCTTCTAACCCATACGTAAACCAATATCTGATTTCATCGCCCTCTTTGACGCCAGTTAATGTGTAAGTTACATCTTCACCGTTTTTATGCATCATGATATTTTGTTGAGTTGTACCATTTTTAATGTAACTAATAATCGCCCAAGGAACATCCGCCACATAGAATTCCACGGAGTTTTCTTTTATTGTTCCTACCCCATAGCCTTCTCTATCTGGAACTACTGGATCCTCCGGGTCTTCAGCCGGTAAGGCAGAAATTTCGTACAAATAGACATTATCTATCGTAACGACATGCTCTCCTATCGCCTCTTGTCCTTCCACCTTCCCTAATGCAAGCACAAGCTTTGCAGCAAGATCAGTATTTTTATCATGCGTAAATTCTATGGCATAGGTATTTGACTCTTCGTTTATTTCTACCGTTTCCCATAAATATTTGTCATAGCTTGCACTTTCCAATATGGCATCTATTTTTCTATCAATAGTAGATGACATATCAAATACTAGTCTATACGACTTGGAATTTTCTAATGGAAGACCAAGTTGACTAAATTGAATACTCCAGAATTCATTACCTAATGACGGAATTGTAATTTCATGCTTTTCCTCATTAATCTTTGAAGTTGCTCCAACATCCGACCATACTTCCCATGAAGAGGCACCTTCTTTAAAAGTATGATTCTTAATCTTGTTTGTAGGAGCGTTTTTTACTTCAAGCACTACGTTATCAATTGTAACTTCATGCTGGTCATAATCAGCATATTTTCCTAGTAGAAAGTTCAGTTCCACTAGTTCTTCTGCTGTCGCTTTGAATGAATAGGTATATCTTTTACTCTCTGAAGTTAAAGATATAGTTTTTTCTAAAACTCTATTATAGGCACTATTTTGAACGACCAGTTCCATATCACGAGCGACAGTTGAACTAGCATCAAAGGAAACTAGATACTCTTTTTTCTCTAAAAGCTGAAGGTTTTTTTGCCTGAATTGTACCGCCCATTTTTCTGCGCCAGTACCACTAGCATCAAACTTTGGAACATTAATTTTTGCTATTCCATCTACTACTTGGATCTCATCGATAAAGCTATCGTTTTTATTCCAGCTCCAAGCTGACCAGTTGGTAAGCTGTTGACTGAACGACCCATTTTTCAATGGGAAAATTTGATCTTGTGTTAATTGCGGGATGATATCTACAACAACGGTACTTGTATCTACCATGTTACCGTCTTCTGTCGTTACAGTAATAGTGGTTGTCCCATTTTTCAGTGCCGTAACAACACCAGTGCCACTTACTGTCGCTACACTTGGATTACTTGATGACCATGTTACTTTTTTATTGGTAGCATTAGATGGTGCAACAGTTGCTGAAAGTGTTGTCTTTTGACCTTCTGCTGTTAATGTCACTTCGCTTTTGTTCATTTTCACGCCCGTTACAGGGACATTAACTGGTTCTTCTTCCTCTCGCTCTTCTTCCTTATACACACGAACATAATCTACTTGCATCGTAATTGGGAAATCTTCTATAGATGGTTCTCTTCCACCGTCAAACCAGCCGCCAAGCGCAAGGTTCATGATGACATAAAAGTCTTGATCAAAAGGTGCAAGCGGATTGTCTCTGACCGCTGCAGAGAACCATTGCTCTTTAGTTACTTTATAAAAGAAGTTTCCATCCACATACCAACTGATGGTATCTTCCTCCCAAATGACACTATAGACATGATAGTCTGTATCGATTCTTCCGCCATCCTCAAAAGTTTGTTCACCTGAAAGATACTGATTAGATGGCCATTCCCCACCAAAGTGGATTGCACCGCTTGTGGATTCAGGAACACGCCCTCTGGCTTCCATAACATCTATTTCACCAGAAGATGCCCAACCTCCATATACATTATCATTTGGCATCATCCAAAGTGCCGGCCAAGCTCCAGAAACTGCAGGAAGCTTCGCGCTGAAATCAATTCTTCCATATTTAAAAGTAAACTTGTCTTGTGTCGTAATTTTTCCTGAAGAGTATGGTGCTACACGCTCTGGATCTTGAGGAAATGTAGCAGGATCATCAAGTGCCATAATATTTAAGTTTCCGTCTTCTACAAAAACATTATTTTCACTATCTGTATAATGCTGAAGTTCATTATTGCCCCAGCCCCATGTTCCTGGATCATCATTTAGATAGTAACCCGTTTCATAATTCCATTTGTTAGTATCTAATTCCGTCCCTTCAAACTCATCATTAAAGACTAATTCCCAGCCTGCAATTTCTGAATCTGTAGATGTCCCTATTTCAATATCATCTAATGCTACCTCATCAGGACGAAAGGCATCAGGGTTACCAATAAATTTGTACTGAACATAGTTGGCTCCAATGTCTCCACCCTTTTCACCGTTCAGGGGGTATCCTATACGTAAGTCTACGTCCTCTTGAATAGGTTGGAACCAAAGGCCAAAGATGTAGTCCGTCCAATATCCCCATTGATTGGCAGACGACATTCTATTGTACCCATTAGCGGAATATCTGAAGTCAGTCTCTAAGATGTTTACCCACTCACCATCAACCTTCACTTCATATACAAAGTTATCCACTTCTTTTTTAATAGCGGCTCCCCCATCTATTTTGGGAAGAGGTAAACCGATTGCCCCATTTTCATCGGCTTCAAAAGTTGACCTTCCGTCATAATTTGAGATGGTATGGGAGTTTCTTACAGGCACAGTAACTTTTAATGTGTACTCTACAAATACATCCGGATTTGTTTTAGATGCCACTTTAAAAACGGTTGTTTCTTCTACCGGATTAAACCAATAGCCACCCGGTCCTTCCCACCAGTTTCCAAAGTTATTGTCATAAATCCAGCCACTCGCAGCATTATTGTCAATGGAAACCCACTCATCATTTTGCTTTACGAAAAGTGCAATATCATCTTTTACGTCCTTAAACGTTGCGCCATTATTAAATCTCGGAAATTCAAATCCAACTCCACCAGAAGGTGATACATCCAATAAAGTCGCACCAGCAGGAGCCATGGACGTTATGACTTGAGGATTTGCCAGCGTAACATTTAACGTATACTCAACAAAAATGTTAGTATTTGTTTTGGATGCGACTTTTACTTTGGTCGTTTCTTCTACCGGATTAAACCAATAGCCACCCGGTCCTTCCCACCAGTTTCCAAAATTCACATCGTAAATCCAGCCACTAGCCGCATTATTATCGATTGGTACCCAATCATTACTTCCTTCCTTAACAAATAGAGCGATATCATTCTTTACCTCTTCAAAAGAAGCTCCATTATTAAAATTGGGGAACTGAAACCCCACTCCTCCATCCATCCCTACTTGAATGGTAGTAGCACCAACTGCAGTCATCGAAGTAATGACTTGCGAAGTAGGCTTTCCCCCTTCAGCTTGACCATTTAAAACCCCTAAATTGATTAAAAGCATATTCATCACTAAAATAACACTCAACATTTTCATTCTCTTAGCTTTTGATTTGCTCAATAGTTACACATCTCCCGTCTAATTTTCTTCCCCTTGTAAATCTTTTCTCAAAAAGAATGACCTCATGACTTCTTACACAACTTGCTGGTGTTAGCGCTTTCAAAAAACTTATAAACATTGACCTGAAAAACAAATAGTCTCCCTTTCGTCATTTTGTCCTACGTGGGACATTTGTATATAACTATAAAAGCATTCATTATTTATTACAACATTTTTTTACAATAATGAATGCTTTTGATGGTGTTGGATTTAGTTAAAAAGGTGCCTTTTCACGTCGATACAGGCTGTGCGCAGGAATCACGTTCAACCAAAGTGGCCTTGAAAAATTGTTCAGGTGCAGGGTATCCATCCTCTACCTGACTAATCAATTGCTCCACCAAATATTCCGCCATTTCCATTCTAGGTAGATGCATGGTAGTCAGAGAGGGATTTGTATATTCCGTCAGCCGAACATTATCAAAACCGATTAAAGAAATCTGTTTTGGTACTGCAATTTCATGTTCTCCTAAGGCCTTTAATGCACCGATAGCAATCAGATCATTAGAGCAGAAAATAGCAGTTGGGAGGGTGCCCTTTCCTATCCATTCTAGCGTTGCTTCATAGCCTGACTGTTCTACAAAGCTCCCTTCGAAAACAGGGCCATTTTTAATGCCTGCCCGTTGAAGAGCCTCTTTATATCCTTGAAGACGTTCCATGGCAGCACGATTTTCCAGTTCGCCAGTGATAATTCCGATTTCTTGATGACCAAGCTCAATCAGGTATTCCGTCGCAAGAAGGGCTGATTCTTTATTTAACAGCATAGGAATAGGCACATGCTGCTGGTTTGGGGAAATATTATTCTGATCAAATACACCTACTAAAAAGTCAGCTTCCCTAATTTCATCTACAATTTTTTGTACGCATGACCAGCTGATAATCATGCCTGCATCAATGCTTTTCTCCCTGTAGAGCTTCAGAATAGGTGCGGTGTCGGTAAGCGTTGAAGTCGTTACAAGCACATTGTAACCACGATTCGCACAAGAGCTGATCATACTGCTGATTACCGTACTGTAAAAGAGGTCATCTGCATATATATTATTTTTCTCTGGATCCTGAATGATAAATAAACCTAGCGTCTTCGTTTTCTTTTTTGTTAAGCGTCTAGCAGAGACGTTAGGGTGGTAATTATGCTCCGCCATAATAGTAATAATGCGCTCACGTGTTTCTTTCTTTACCTGAGGCGAGTCATTTAACACCCGCTGAACCGTTTTTCTCGAAACGTTGGCGAGTTTTGCAATATCAAAAATATCCATTGGTTCCTCCTAAAAGATTGAACGGAGGGTTGAGGGGACAGGCATATTTACCCATCTACACTTTAAAGAAAAACAGGGTATTTCATACCACCTTCCGTTATTGTCCACTATTATAACTTTATTTGCTAGATTTTACTATCTACAAATTTGGGTAGGAAACGTTAACTGAATACCCGCTATAACTATAAAAAGCCACCAACTCTTCCCAAACTTTTGACAACAACATTCTACTTCACTCTCCTAGTTTACAAACCAATTAAACTTAGGAATAACATTGACTAGAAAAGTAGGTTTTATACGATTTTATTCAACAATCTAGTGGAATGGTTTAGTTTAGGATAGTACATAGAGTTTGGGAAACATAGGAAAAGGCGCTTTCGTTACTACTGAAAAGCGCCCTTTAGTTGATAAAAAAAAGTGATTTTTATTTGTTATCTCGTATATTAACACCCCATAATCTTTGAACATTCACTAATTCCTGCTCATTGAATTCCATTTTATAAATATCAGGTTTTGATGTGCTAAGTAAAAAATTTAAGTCATAAATGCGATCGAAATGTCCCATCATCAAGGTCATAACAGCCCCGTGAGTACCTATTACTAATTTTTTATCTTTAAAAAGATCTAATATTTCTTTTAAAACTTTTATCGCTCTTTCTTGACAATCAGCATTAGATTCTCCTTCTTCTAAAGCGAAATTTGGGTCAATAAATGACTTCTCCAACAGCGGAATCAATTCCTTATCAGATATTCGATTGTCTTCAGAAGAAAATATTCTTTCTTTTAAATCTTCAAAAGTTAAAACTTCTTGTCCTATTTGTTTTGCTAATTTTTCTACAGTTAAAATGGAACGTTTATACGGGCTTGAGAAAACAACATCAATATCTTCATCTATTAATATTGATGTTATTTTTTGAGCATCTAAATGACCCTTTTCCGTTAAATCTCTTGTTCTTTCATTCCCTTCCTTTGGCGATTCTCCGTGTCTCACCATATAAATAAACGTACTCATAAGATTTCCCCCAAAAAAGTTACTAATATATTTCTTCTTCCTTCTAACCTTAAACTTCTCAACCAACTATAATTCCAAAGGCTATCCATTTCCATCGATATCTTCAACTACGAATTCTTTATTATTGTAATCAGTATTTTCTAAGGAACGGGCTATTTTAACATTTGAATTAATCAACTCTTCTTGGAGTTCTTCTTGATTCTTAAAGTAAGCATCATATCCATTACCATATAGGTCTCTATTCGAAATTACTTTTTGACCATTAGTTTTGGTTAAGATTATCTCTGTTGTATCACGAGACAAACAAATATGTGGTTCATTTGCTTTCAAAAAATGAACAGCTTTGAAACCCATTTTCTGTTCATAAAAACCTGCAGTTTTTAATATATCGTGAGATGGAAATATACAGTGTGATTCTATTAGAAGGTTCTTCATCCTTTTTCTCCTTAACTTAGAAATTTATATAACTGTTCTCTAGCAACGCTACTTTATTACTTAATACCAATTGTTTCATAATCTAAAAATTCCTACAATAAGATATTCCAACCAGGATTAAACAAAAATGAGCGCCTATCTTTATGGGTTTTCTTTTCATAAAAGAAACACCCAGTAGTGATTATCTCCCGGATGCTCTTTCTAGCCCTCTCACACTTGTTCACCTATTTTGCATTGAGGTGGGTATAGGTAGGGGCAAAGCATATTTAATTGCAACCTAAGATCCTTACCAACATTCCTCAAAAAGAAAAACCCGGGAATCCTTCCGGGTTGAAATTACACTTCTGCTTTTTTGGATTTCATCACTCTTTTGTATATAAACCAAATTAAGAAATAGAACAACGCTAGATTAACATACGGTCCCAAACTTGCAATTGAAATCCCTCCAGCTTTTTCATGAACATGAATTGCATCGAAAGGGAAACCATAAGCATGGTAATTTTCCATTTCTCTATTGCCAATCACCGGAATGAAACAAACTGCGGCTGTTACTAAAATACTTATAAAGAAAATCGTCAACGATTTGATGGCCAAGATCCTTGCATTTTTCTTAATTGAATAATTTGTCCTGTATGATAAGCATCATGAAGCATGATGTCTAGTAATTTCCCCTCAAGTGAATTTTGATCAAGCCCTCGATCGGAAATTTTACTCAATACCTTTCTTAAATTGCGTTGAGCGTTTTCCGAACGTTCAACGACTTTCATCCATTCCTTATCATCAATAGATTGATCGGTAAGATAAAAGGTTTCATCACCGTCGAGATTATGGGTCCATTCACGACCTTCCAATTTTGCAGAAAGTCTCTCTTTGTAGTAAATTAGATGATTAACGTTCTCCCAAATGTTTTTGGTTGCCTCTCCAGATGGTTTCCAGATAGCATGTTCAGCTGTAAGTCCTTCTATAGCATGTATAAACGGAGCATACCAACTCTCTTTATTAAATGTGGAATCTAGTACGTTTAAAAGTAAGTCAATTCGTTTCAAAGTCATCGCCTCCATGAATGTTTAGAATTTCAAAAATCCCAATAAATAAATTACCTCTATTTAAGATTCTGCATTTTTATAAAACTACCTGCTATTTCTTCTTCAACTATCTGTTCATAAAATGCAAATTGAGCGCAAATCCCTATGGAATAGCGCCCGTTTGCTGAAGATCGTTAAATAAGGTATATCCTCCACTGATGTTAAAGAAAATCTAGCAATTAGCATAATAATATCAAGTGCGACATAATTTACCATAAATATTGGTGGATTAGTTAACATTAAGTGTAAAAAATTTTTTCTCGCTTATGTTTCTCGTCCATTCATGATAATGTTTCCAAGTATTCCAGATATCTTCAGTCCATTTCATCATCATCTCATCTCGATTCGTCCCTTCCTTCTCTGATAATATCCTTCTCCTTCAATACTTCCACGGCAATATTCTTCGCTTCTGTACCAGATCCATCAATATTGACGGCAAACACCCATATACCCTTTTCATTTTCAATAAATCCTACATACCAGCCCAATCTCATGTCAGAAAGCCTTGTTCCTGTTTTTCCATGAATGGTATATACATCCTGCTCATCCTGGATCATCATTCTTTTGACTGTTTTTATATTCTTCTCGGTAAAAGGAAGTTCTTCCTCTACCAGCTTTTCAATAAAGCACGTTTGCTCGAATGCTGAGATTTCAAGGCTGCTGTCCAGCCAGAATGTATCGATTCCTCCTGAAATATCCTGGTTTCCATAATTCATCTTATTAACGTTTTCTTGCATCTCTGCTTTCCCAATGGTTCTTGCAAGATCCTGGTAATACCATATTGCCGACTCCCGCATGGCAGATGCAAGCGAGTGATCCCTGTTCCAGTTTTCGAATTGCCTTCCCACACCATCCCAGCGCTTTACCTCATATTCATCTCTTACTGCAGAGGTTTCCAAGCCAATCAGCGCATTCGCTATCTTAAAAGTCGACTCAGGCGTGAATCTCTCTTTGCTTCTCTCCTTATTGTAGACATATACCTGCTCATTCTTAAGATTTTTTAGAACCATCGTACCCTCTTTTCCGTTAAATAGCCCCTCAATATCCAGGTTCTTTGTGTTTTTCTGCTCAGCTATAGCAGAAGCTCCCGTTCCACCAATTAGCAAAAACACAGAAAGTAATACTAAACCTGCACTTCTCATCCACTTCATCATATTTCCTCCTCACAAAATAGAATTTTCATGATGTCAGTCCTTTGGTGTTCCCTTATACTATAAGTAGTCCGACAGGCACAGAAAAGGAATGTTTTTGCCGTCTGTACCCATACAGATGCATGAAGAGGAGGACAAGCATGGGGTATATATACGAAGAAATCATTGGTGAAATTAAATCCAGAATCAAGGCTGGATGGCTGCAGCCTGGGGGGAAACTCCCTTCAATCCGTAGCTTTGCAAAAGAATTGAATTGCAGCATCAATACCATTTTAAAGGCCTATGCTGAATTAGAAAAAACACATCAAATATACTCCGTTCCGAAGCGTGGTTACTTTTTGGTTGGTAGCGACAAGCTGAACAAGTCCGACCCAATGTTCATTGATTTTTCCTCAGCAGGCCCTGATAAAAGGAAAATGCCTTATCAGGATTATCAGCATTGTATGAATCAAGCAATTGATCTTTATAAAGAAGAAATGTTTCAATACTCTGAACCGCTTGGATTACAAAGTCTTCGATATCAGCTTGCACAGCAGCTGCAGGATCTGCAGGTATTTGCCTCTTCAAAAAGGATATGTGTTGTATCAGGCTCTCAGCAGGCACTCGATCTTTTAGTCTCACTCCCATTCCCGAATAGAAAAGAAGAAATCTGTGTTGAACAGCCAACCCATTTTAGTTTTATCGATTCAATCACTTCCCGCGGCTTGAAAGCTGTTGGCATCGAAATAAGCCAGAATGGCATTGACCTCGATTATTTAGAAAAAGTATTTAGGGCAAGAAGCATCAAATTCTTTTATACAGTCTCAAGGTTCCAGAATCCAACAGGCTACAGCTACACAAATGAGGAAAAAAAGAAAATCGTGAAATTGGCACAGAAATATGATGTGTACATAATTGAGGATGACTATATGGGAGATCTCGATACAAAAAGAAAGGCAGATCCCATGTTTGCTTACGACCCATCCGGGAGAGTGATTTATACAAAGAGCTTCTCAAAGGTCTTATTGCCTGGCTTAAGATTGGGAATGGCCGTCTTGCCTGAAGAACTGTTAAAAGATTTTTCAAGGGCAAAATTTGCAGCTGACGTGCATACACCTGTCCTGACTCAGGGTGCTCTTGAAATCTACTTAAGCAGCGGAATGTATAACGCGCATATTCAAAAGCTTAGACGGCAATATAAGAAAAAAGGCACCATACTCAAACAGGCCTATCTCGACCACCTCCCTTCCGAGGCCTCATTTACAGGCGGTGACTCTGGTTTCTACTCGACAATTAAACTTCCTAGAGGAATGAAAGCAAAGCAGCTTGTGGAACATCTCAAAAAGAAGAATGTACTGGTTCAGGATGCAACTAATATGTATCTCCCTGAGTATAAGAAGGAGAATCGAATACGGTTGAGCGTATCACAGGTGGAGGATCGGAAAATCCCGATTGGAGTGAGAAGGATTGGGGAAGTGATAGGAGATTTACAACGTTAGGTAAAAATCAAATATAAAAAAGCTCAATTTCTCGGAGTTGTAATTGAGAAATTGGACTTTTTTTCGTTTCTCCAAAAAAGCGCCCTTTCCATGAAGACTTGAATTCGAGAGAACTTGTAAAGTGAACTTCGATTAAAGCTCCCGATTCTTGAATAAGGAATTGGCTATAATAAATTATGTGTAAAAGCGAACAGGTTCTAATGACGGATACTACTATTTGAGCAAAATTACTATTTATAAAGAAAAAAACAAAAGCCTTTAATTTAATGGCTTTTTGTTTTTTTTTTGGATATTTTGTTTCAATTTTTAATATTTGGAGAAGTAGAACTACCCCAACTATAACGAGTGTAAACTTAGGTAACTCTAAGAGCATGATAGCTACAATAAACATTATACAAGTAAGAAAAAGCTCCACATATCTATATTTTTTTGAACGTTTCTTCTTAGAAAACATATTCTTCAACTCCTTAGATACTTACTCCTATAATTTGCCTCATCAATTCACCTCTTCAATTGTTCATAACTGTAAATTAAAACCGTGCAGCTTACTTCTTATTCCACAAACCTTTAACTTAATACCAATTATTTCAAATATCCTCAGATCTGACAATCATTTTTCAATACAAAAAGGACGCAATATTAGATAATTGCGCCCTTTAATAGAATATCCAATATTTACAATTGTATCATAAAACTCCTTGTAAGATGGATTTAATAGTAGTTATTGAGTGGAACAGGTTGTGAATTGGTAAGTCTTTTAACACCCTATTTGGCGCCTTTTTTTAGCTGGGTAATATCCATTTATTGTACGCTTGCAGATTTGGGTGCTAATTGGAGAGCTAATTCAGTGCCAGAACAGGTATATTCATTGATTTAACAATAATAAAAACAGGTCTAATTCGTTTGCGAATAAGCCTGCTATTTATATTGCTACTTATCCTGCTTTTTGTTATTTTCTCTCCCAAAACGGAACCCCTTATTTCCACTCCTACTGGTGTTAATCGGAAGAATAGAATACATCTGGGAGTCAATGATAACTCGATTACATGAGACCTTTACTCAAACTAAATCAGTCCTTCTCATTGTCCCAATCCCGTTTTCTTCTTTGATTGACACACACTACTCTGTACTATTTCTTTAAGTGATTCACAATCCAATCCTCCTATAATTTGTTTTAAGGCACAAAAAAGCACTTCTCCTGAAACGATTCACTTAATCTCAAGTGAGAATCATCTCTCAGAGAAATGCTTTTAGTATGGAATACTTTCCTTTACAGGTTAGTAACAAAATATCATACAATGTGCTGCTTTTGAAGGACTTGGTTCCCAGCAACATTAGTAGCCGAGGAAACGGTCAATCTCTTCTTCTGCTAATATCGAAGTATATATAACCTAATATATTCGTTAACAAGAATACAATACCCCAAACAAACGGTGATTTCCTTAAGTAGTAAGCTTTTAATGTAGCCCATATTGTAAATGTGATCCAATAAGATAACACCCCGAAGACTAGACAAAAACTTGCAAGCTCATAAAAATGACTGTATTTTGTTTCGATAGCCCATCCATCTCTTCTTACTCCACCTTCGTGAAAGGACCTATATATCGGCTCCGCAAAGTAATAATCTCTTTCGTAGACAAAACTTGGTTCGTTCGGTTTATTTAATAAATTATTACTATCTTCTAATTTATATATATCCATATTTTTTATGACGCTCTTTTGAAGTGTATAGATTATTTCATCTTCTAAGTTACTATCTATTTCTTCTTTATTTTGTAACAATGTGATAATGCTACCAGTTACATCTGATTGCTGTGTTACCATATCCACACTTATTTTGTGGAAAGTAAAGTAAAGGCTAATCCCAATAAATAAACATAATAAACTTATTAAAAATCCTTTCCTGAAAGCTAATTTTTGTTTTTTGTTAGTTTCTTTTAAAAGTGCTTGTAAGAAATCTTCTTCTTTAAAACGTTCAATGACTATTTGTTGTGCATCTTCGTCTGGAACATTCTCATTATGTACTAAGTGACGATATGATTCATATAAATGACTCTTAATTTCAGCTTTTGTCTCAATAATTTCTTTATCGTTAAGATTAGTATGTTCAAATAGTTTATTAATGTATTCATCAATTCTCTTCAATATTAACCGCCTCCAAAAATAAGTCAATTGTCTTTTTAACATACGTCCATTCTGCCTGACTATTTTTCAAAACTTCCTTACCTTCTTGTGTAATATGATAATACTTTCTTCTCCCTCCAGGTCCTGATTCATGATTCCAATAAGATTTCAAACACTTATTTTTCTCTAGTCTCTTTAGAGAAATATATAAAGTTGCTTCTTTAAGTTCAAATTTGTTGTTTGTCTTTTCTCTCACAATTTGTGAGATTCGATATCCGTACAAATCGCTATCTATTAATAGAGACAAAATTATGGTATCGATATGCCCCTTTAGTAATTCTTTGTTAATCTGCAAATTATTTCCTCCTTTCTTTTATATAGTAATACAAATTACCTCGCATTACAATGTAATAATTAAAAAGAAAAGCCATAAAATCATGGCTTTTAATTGTAGGTGATATGAACTGTTTTTTCCAATCTTTTAGTTCTCTAGAACCAGATAATTTCTAGACTTGAGTCAGCTTCATATAAAATGGTTGTTCCATATAATGGCCCTAAAATACAAAATGAGCACCGATTCTTTATCAAGAATGGCGCCCGGTAATTGAATAAAGGTGTATTGCCTCTTATCGGATAAATAGCACTTTGGTAAATTTCACTATCAAACTAATAATGACCGAAAGAATTGTATAAACCACTACCCAAATAAAGAATGATTCATTAAATAATGTAAACATTAA
This sequence comes from Bacillus sp. CHD6a, assembly GCF_001293645.1. Classification (GTDB taxonomy): domain Bacteria; phylum Bacillota; class Bacilli; order Bacillales; family Bacillaceae_I; genus Sutcliffiella_A. The sequence continues at coordinate 1,175 of NZ_LBMD01000001.1, read as the reverse complement.
GATTGCAAAAACAACTAATGTTAACGCTGGAACTATAAACCACTTTTTAAACAAAAGAATTCCAATGATTGAAGCTACAATAACAGCAGCAGGGAAAATGAAAAGTACCAATAAAAATTCCATTTTTTTCACCTCTTTTTATAAAGTTCATCGGAGAGTTCCTCAACAATTTAGCTCGAATACGGCGCAACCGTTTAAAACAATCGAGCACGATTGCAGAGAATCGTTAATTAAGATATGGGCTTCACAAATCTTCCAAAAAAGCTCCTAGATTGCAGCATACTGTTATTGAACTAACTGCCCCGTTACATTAAGTAAATAATTCACAATCTCCGTTATTTTTATAAAACATAAATGAGATACCCTATTACGTTAATTTAATGTCGAGACTTTATTGTTTGTGATTTTGTTAGTTACGAGCTGGTTATAAATAATAAAAATTAGAACTCCGACTATTCCACCTGCTGTGTTTAGTATGACATCATCAATATCAACAGCACGATAACCTCCTTCAGAGTACAAATATCCGGAAACACTAAAGTTTACCAAAAACTGAAATACTTCTATACACATCGAAGTAAAAAATATAGTCAAAACTACTTTATATTTGTTAGTTAATAATCCCAATGACAATAATGCAAACGCCAATGGTAACAACAAAAATAGATTACCAATGGTTTGTATAATTGTTACTAGTGCAACGACTGTTCCAAATAAATCATTATAGATTGTATAGAAGGGGATTAAATTTATCTTTTCCATACTCACAAATGGATTACCGATAAATTCTTGATTAAAATAATAAGAAATATCAACGTAAGTTACATATGAATGTAGGACGAATAAATATAGGATCAGTGAAAATAAAATTATAAATTCCAAAATACTTTCGACTGTTGATTTACTAACTATCCATACTGTTATTAACATCATTAGCCCGAAATTAACTATTAAATCAAAATAATCTAATGCAGTTCTTTCAAAAATATTAGCATTGTAAGCATAAATAAAGTAAATAAGCACAGCTAACAAACTATACCACTTATTGAAATTGTGCTTTAACATTCCATTTCTCCCTTCTCAATTTAAATACATTTTAATATTGCTAATACCTTTTTTAGTTGAAGGCCTTCATTATTTTTCATAAGTAAGAAGCGATAAGCTATGCTACAATC